>NZ_JBVKAP010000005.1:0-542314 GCF_055639315.1 Streptomyces sp. NPDC039465
GGAAGCTAAGCCTTTCAGCGCCGATGGTACTGCAGGGGGGACCCTGTGGGAGAGTAGGACGCCGCCGAACAATCATTGTGGGAAAGCCCCGCACCTTATGGTGCGGGGCTTTTCTGCGTTCACCACCCATCTCGAAAATGCGGCGTCTAGGGTGGCTGAATGCGCTATGAACTGGTCATCTTCGACAACGACGGTGTCCTCGTCGACAGTGAGCCCCTTGCCAATACCATCCTCGCCGGATATCTCACCGAGCTCGGGCACCCCACCACGTACGAGGACTCCCTCCGTGACTACATGGGCGCCGCCGTGCACCGCGTGCACGATCTGATCGGGGAGCGGACCGGGCAGCGGCTGCCGGAGGAGTTCGACTCCATCCTGCACGCCCGCACCTTCGCCGCGTTCGAGCGTGAGTTGGAGGCTGTGCCGGGCGTGACCGACGTACTCGACAAGCTCGTGGCCGACGGGGTGCCATACTGCGTCGCGTCCTCCGGGAGCCATGAGCGGATCCGGGTCGGGCACCGCAAGACCGGGCTCGACCGGTGGTTTCGGGACGAGAACATCTTCAGCGCCGAGGACGTCGGACGGGGGAAGCCCGCGCCGGATCTCTTCCTGCACGCGGCCGCCCGTATGGGGGTCGCGCCCGAGCGGTGCGTCGTCGTCGAGGACAGCCGGCTGGGGGTACAGGCCGCGCACGCCGCCCGGATGGACGTGTACGGCTTCACGGCCATGACGCCCGCCGACCGACTCCCCGGCGCGCGCGGGCACTTCACCGAGATGGCGGACCTCCTCGACCTCCTCTCCAGGCCCCAACCCGCCGGACATTGACCGTGTGATCCACCTACCCATGGGTAGAGGAGCGGCTTACGCTGTGCCGCCATGACGGTGGGCATGACAGACGCGCGGTTGCGGCGGGGGCGAGGCGCCCTGGCGGGCAGCTTCTTCGTGCAAGGGGTGACCTTCGCGCTGCTCGTGACGCGCATCCCCGCCATTCAGGACCGGTACGGGATATCCGACGCACTGCTGCCCGCCTTCCTGGCCGCCGTGCCGATCCTGGCCGGCGTGGCGAGCGTCCTCACCGAGAAGGCCGTGCGGCGGATCGCGCCCAGTGCGGTCCTGCGGTGGGCCCAGCCGCTCGTGCTGCTCGCGCTGCTCGGCGTCGGGGCCGGCACCGAGCTCTGGCACGTGGCCGTGGCGCTCGGGGTGTTCGGTCTGGCCGTCGGTGCCCTGGACGCCGCCATGAACATGCTGGGGGTGAGCCTCCAGCGGTCGTACGGGCGCAGCATCATGCTCGGCTTCCACGCCGCGTACAGCCTCGGTGGGATCGCCGGGGCGTCCCTCGCGTGGGCGGGGGCGCACTGGGATCTCGCGCTGTTCGTGTCGTATCTGCCCGTCGTCGCCGTCCTCGTACCGGCCGTGCTGGCGGCCAGCCGCTGGTACGTGGACGGTTCGCCCCATCCCTCCGCACAGGGGCGTCAGTCTGGCGCCGGGGTGTCGTTCAAGCTGCTGCTGCCGCTGTGTCTCGTCATGACCTTCGCGTACATAGGGGACTCCACCGTCGCGAACTGGAGCGCGAAGTATCTGCAGGACGTGCTCGGCAGCTCGGAGGAGCTGGCGACCGTCCCCTACAACGCGTACATGGTGACGACGCTGCTCGGGCGGGCCGTCGGGGACTTCGGTGTACGGCGGCTGGGTGCCGCGGTCGTCGTGCGCGGCGGGGCCGTGCTGGCGGCGGTCGGGTTCGCGGTCGTGGCCGTGGCGCCGGGGGCCTGGGTGGGGATGGTCGGGTTCACGGTGCTCGGGCTGGGGCTGAGCGTGCTCGTGCCGCAGACCTTCGCGGCGGCCGGGCGGCTCTTCCCCGGGGACAGTGACGCGGCCGTGGCGCGGCTGAATGTCTTCAACTACGTCGGCTTCCTGATCGGGTCGCCGCTCGTCGGGGCGCTCGGGGACGCCTGGAGCTACCGCGGGGCGATGCTCGTGCCGATGGTGTTGGTGTTGGTGACCGTGGTGTACGCCACGTCGTTCGGCGTTCAACCGGCCCGATACGGTGGCGGGCATGAGCGGCCGCGCACTGTTGATGTGGGATGAAGCTGTCACGGGGTACGACTTCGGTCCCAGCCACCCGATGGACCCGGTCAGGCTGGCGCTGACCATGGGGCTCGTACGGGCCTACGAGCTCGACCGGGCCGTCGAGGTGGTGGCTGCCAAGCCGGCCGGGGACTCCACGCTCCGGCTCGTGCACCGCCAGGACTACGTCGACGCCGTGAAGGCCGCCTCGGCGGACCCGGCGGCGGCTCAGCAGGCGTACGGCCTGGGGACGGTCGACGATCCGGCGTTCGCGGGGATGCACGAGGTGTCCGCGCTGATCGCCGGGCAGTCGGTCGGGGCCGCGGAGGCCGTCTGGCGGGGCGAGGCCCAGCACGCCGTGAACTTCGCGGGCGGGCTGCACCACGCCATGCCCGGGTCGGCGTCGGGGTTCTGCATCTACAACGACGCGGCGATCGCCATCGCCCGGCTCCTGGAGCTGGGCGCGGAGCGGGTCGCGTACGTGGACGTGGACGTCCACCACGGCGACGGGGTGCAGGCGGCGTTCTGGGAGGACCCCAGGGTCCTCACCGTGTCGCTGCACGAGCACCCGCGGACGCTGTTCCCGCAGACGGGCTGGCCCGAGGAGACCGGGGCGACGGGCCCCGCCGAGGGCGGCGCGGTGAACGTGGCGCTGCCGGCCGGGACCGGCGACGCGGGCTGGCTGCGGGCCTTCCACGCCGTCGTACCGGAGCTGCTGGCCGACTTCCGGCCCCAGGTGCTGGTGACCCAGCACGGCGCCGACACCCACTTCGAGGACCCGCTGGCGCATCTGGCGGTGTCGCTGGACGCGCAGCGCGCCGTGCAGCTGGCCTGCCACTCCCTCGCCCACGAGTACGCCGACGGGCGGTGGGTGGCGCTGGGCGGGGGCGGGTACGCGGTGGTGGATGTCGTACCGCGGTCGTGGACGCATCTGGTCGGGATCGCCGGGCACCGGCAGGTGGAGCCGGCGTCCATGATCCCGGAGTCCTGGCGCGACGAGGTGTACGCGCGGACGCGGCAGCCGGCGCCCCGGCGGATGACGGACGGGAGGTGGCCGGTGACCTGGCGGGAGTGGGAGGGGGGCTACGACCCGGCCGACCGCCTGGACCAGGCGGTGCTGGCGACCCGCCGGGCGGCGTTCCCGCTGCGCGGGCTGCTGCCGTAAGGCTGTCGTAGGGCTGTCGTGGGGTCCGCCGCCGCCGGGCCGGTGGCATTACGCCAACTGTGCGGTGCGGCGCGGGTTCCGGCCCACCGCCGCCCGTGCTCCGGCAGCATCGGAGGGTGTTGAGCACCGGTGCGCTGCGCGCGCACTTGCTGGCGGCCAGGCTGGCCGGGACCGTCGCCACCTCGCGAGAGGAGAGCCTGCGGAGCTACCGGCTCTTCGCCGCGCGCGATCCGCGGGTCACGCTCGGGCTCGACCCCGAATGGGGGTGGGGCGAGCGGGACGTGATGGCCCTGATGGCCGACAAGTGCGGGGTCTCGGACGACCCGGGGCATGTCTCCGGGCCGGATGTCATCGATCCCGAGCGGACGTTGAGCGCGCTCGACGCGTTCGCGGAGCGGCTGGCGGAGGTGGCCGCGCGGCGTGGACCGGTGCTGTTCGGAACCGGGCATCCGCACCGGCTGCTCGGTTTCTACGCCGATCTTGCAGACGCTTTGTCGGCGGCGGGATGTCTTGTTCTCACACCCGCGCAGGGGAGATGTGTCGACATAACGACCCGGTTCGGGCTACGCACGTACAACCTCGACTACGTACGGGGAGTCGCACTCGTCCGGGAACCCGGCCCTCCGAGCGCCCGGCGCGAGACCGGGGCGCACACCCACTCACCGCTGCCGGTTAGGACCGCTCTGGAGGGCGTCCTGGACGGTGGCTGGCCGCTGCCGGAGCTGGTCGTCGGGGACCATGGCTGGGTCTGCGGGGCAGGTCAGCTGGGTATTGAGGCCATCGGCGTCGCCGATACGGACGATCCGGCGCTGTTCGTCGGGGAGGCGGAGGGGCGGGTGTCTGTCGCCGTTCCGCTTGATGACGCTGTGCGGTCTGATTACTACCGACCGCTTACTCGCTATGTACTCAATCGAGCGTGTCTGTCACAGTAAACGGCCGATGGCTGCTCCTCTTCCCCACTCGTACCACCCGCCCCTAGTCTGGAGCGTGAGCGCACAGCGACGAAGAGTCACCGGAGGGGAAGCCGGTGGGCGTCGTGTGCGGAAGGTACAGGTGGGTCATGGCTGCTGGCGAGAGGCCTCTCAACGAGGTCAAGTTCCTGACCGTGGCGGAAGTCGCCTCGGTGATGCGCGTGTCGAAGATGACCGTGTACCGATTGGTGCACAGTGGTCATCTGCCGGCGATCAGGGTGGGCAGGTCCTTCCGGGTCCCGGAGCAAGCGGTGCACGAGTACCTCCGAGAGTCTTTTGTGGGGGTGGAGACCGCATAGCCGGGAGCCCCTCTCGCCCCCGGATTACAAGCTCGGCGCTCGGCCCGGTAGGCTAGGCCGACGTAGGTCGTGTGGGCCCAGACGCCCCGCACCGAGATCCCCGCTGATGCGGGGGTGTTCCGAGAAGTGAGCGAGGGTAGTCGTGGGCTCTGTTATCAAGAAGCGGCGTAAGCGGATGGCCAAGAAGAAGCACCGCAAGCTGCTCAAGCGCACCCGCGTTCAGCGTCGCAACAAGAAGTAAGCGACAGCTGTACGTGTGGCATTCACGGGCCTCCCACCATCCGGTGGGGGGCCCGTGGCGCATTCCGGTGACCCCTGCCGGTCATCGGGGATCCGGGCCCCGCTCGCGGGCCCAGGGCGGCAAAGGGGCGCAAAGTCCCGCCAAGAGGCCCGCACAGTCATGTCAGCGCAACATCCACCCGCTACGGTGACCCTTACGGGACCGAAGGGAAGGCGCTGATCTTGGGCAAAGTCGTGCTCGTCACCGGAGTGGCCCGTACGCTCGGCGGCCGATTCGTACGGCGCATCCTGCGGGATCCGGAGGTCGACCGGGTCATCGGTGTGGACGCCGTGACGCCCGAGCGCCATCTCGGCGGCGCCGATTTCGTCCGCGCGGACATCCGCCAGCCCACCATCGCCAAGGTCCTGGCCGAGTACGACGTCGACACCGTCGTCCACATGGACGTCACCGGCACCCCGCTCGGCGCCGGCGGCCGCGCCGTGGTCAAGGAGACCAACGTCATCGGCACCATGCAGCTGCTCGGTGCCTGCCAGAAGTGTCCGGGCGTCAAGCGGCTGGTGGTGAAGTCCAGCACGAGCGTCTACGGCTCCGCGCCCCGCGACCCGGCCGTCTTCACCGAGACCACCCCGCCCAAGTCGCTGCCGAGCGGAGGGTTCGCCAAGGACGCCGTCGAGGTCGAGGGCTACGTCCGGGGCTTCGCCCGGCGCCGGCCCGACGTCGCGGTGTGCGTGCTGCGCTTCGCGAACATCCTCGGGCCCTGCGCGGACTCCCCGCTCGCCGACTACTTCTCACTGCCGGTCATGCCGACCGTCTTCGGTTACGACCCCCGGCTCCAGTTCGTCCACGAGGACGACGTCATCAACGTCCTGCGCCTCGCCGCCCACGAGCCGCGCCGCGCCACGCTGAACAGCGGCACCTTCAACATCGCCGGCGACGGCGTGCTGCTGCTCTCGCAGTGCTCGCGGCGGCTGGGGCGGCCGACCGTGCCCGTCCTGCTGCCGGCGGTCACCTGGGTCGGTTCGGCGCTGCGGACGGTCGGGATGACGGACTTCTCGCCCGAGCAGATCCGTCTGCTCACCCACGGCCGGGTGGTCAGCACGGTGCAGATGCGCGAGACCCTCGGCTTCACCCCCTCGTACACGACCGCGGAGACCTTCGCGGACTTCGCGCGCAGCCGCGGGCCGGGCCTGCTGCCGCCGGAGGCCCTGGCGGCGACGGTCGACCGGATCGCGGCCTCGCCGCTGGTAACCCGCCGTACGGCCGCCTCCCGTCCGGCCGACCTCGGGCGGGCGACCCACACCACTCAGAGCACACAGAGCGCCGAATAAGGAGCGCGGGCACGATGGCGGACGCCAAGGTCATTCCGTTCGACGACGACAGGTCGCGCGCGGGTGCGCCGCGTTCCTCGCGCCGGCGGCCCGGGGCGGGCGGCAGGCGCAAGGGCGATCCCGTCGCGCCCGTGAGCCCGCTGCCAGGGCAGCAGAGCGCCGAGCCGGCCCTCCAGGACGCGTCGCAGCCCGCCGCGGGGGCCCAGGCGCCCGCTGGGGGCGGCGGCTGGGAGAAGCGGCTCGCCGGGGGCCTGGCGTTCCTGCGGCGGCGTGTCACGGGCGACTACGAGGTCGACGAGTTCGGCTACGACGAGGAGCTCACCGACCAGGTCCTGATGTCGCTGCTGCGGCCCCTGTACGACAAGTACTTCCGGGTCGAGGTGAAGGGCATCGAGAACATCCCGTCCAAGGGCGGGGCGCTGGTCGTGGCCAACCACTCGGGGACGCTGCCGCTGGACGGGCTGATGATGCAGGTCGCCGTCCACGACAACCATCAGGCGGGCCGGCATCTGCGGCTGCTCGCGGCGGACCTGGTCTTCATGCTGCCGGTGGTCAACGAGCTGGCGCGCAAGGCCGGTCACACGCTGGCGTGCGCGGAGGACGCGGAGCGGCTGCTGACCCGCGGTGAAGTCGTCGGTGTGATGCCGGAGGGCTTCAAGGGCATCGGGAAGCCGTTCAGCGAGCGCTACAAGCTCCAGCGTTTCGGGCGCGGCGGTTTCGTCTCGACGGCGCTGCGGGCCGGGGCGCCGATCGTGCCGTGCTCGATCGTCGGCGCGGAGGAGATCTACCCGATGCTCGGCAATGCCAAGACGCTGGCGCGGGTGCTGGGCTTCCCGTACTTCCCGCTGACGCCGACCTTCCCGTGGCTGGGGCCGCTCGGGGCGGTGCCGCTGCCGACGAAGTGGACGATCCAGTTCGGTGAGCCGATCCCGACGGACGGCTATCCGCCGGAGGCGGCGGAGGACCCGATGCTGATGTTCAATCTGACGGACCAGGTCCGCGAGCAGATCCAGCACACGCTCTACAAGCTGCTGGTGCAGCGGAGGTCGGTCTTCTTCTGACGGTGGGGTGCTCTCCCGGCCGGGAGAGCACCCCACTTCGCGTCAGTCCTTCATGTCCTCGCCGTCGATGCCGAGGCCGCCGATGAGCCCTGGCAGCACCGGCGGGATCGTGACGTCCGGCGCCGGTGGCAGCGGTTCCTGGCCCGTGGGGACCGAGGGCGTGCCCGGGGCAGGCCGGTCGAGCAGGCCGCCCGTGTCGCCGCCGAGCAGTCCGTCGTCCGCCGGGCTGCTCGAACCGGAGCCGGAGGGACGGGGTTGGGTCCCTTCGACGGACGGGCCTACCGGTGCGGAGGGGGACTGCCGTCCCGTACCGCTGCCGGTCGCGTCCCGGGTGGCGCCCGGGACGCCGCTGCCACCGCCGGCGGTCTTCTCCGGCAGGACCGGAAGCTGGGACCGGAGCGGGTCGACCTCTTGGTCTATGGCGTCGAAGACCGAACTCACCTTGTTGCCGACGTCGGCCAGTTGCACGGGCAGCCGGTCGCGCAGCCCGGCCCAGGTCGTGCGGTGGGCCTCGGCGAAGGAGTTCAGCGTGGCGATCGGGCCGAGGGTCCCGTCGCGTTGATGCGCCTGGCGGAGCAGCCGGTGGCCTTCGGAGGCGTCGTGCTGCATGCCGTTGAGTGCACGTCGGATCTCGCCCAGGTATTCGTGGTCCTGGTCGAGGTCACCGGCGCGGCCCCGCTCCATGAGCCTGCGGGCCTCGCTGAGCCGGGTGGACGCCTGGTTGAGATAGATCCCGCCGCGGTCCGCGTCGTCGTCGGCCATTCCCAGCTTGATGTCCTCCATGCCCCGCTTCAGCGGGTAGAGGGAGTCACCGGGAAGGGCGTCGGAACTGGCAGCGGCCACTCCGCTGAAGGCACCGGCGGCCACACCGACGGTGAGACCGCCGGCCGCCAGCCCTTTCGACCAGCGGGAGCGGGGGCGCAACTTCCGCAGCGGGGAGGCCCGGTGGGCACCCCGCCCGGCCGTCCGCTGCTCCGGCACCGTAGGTCCCGCGGACGCACCCCCTTCCGCGAGCATCGCTTCCATGGCGGCCACGAGCTGGGCTCGTTGCACCACCTTGACCTCGGGGTCCATTTCCGGTTTCGGCAGCTCGCCGAGACCGGTCGCCAGGGCCAACAGCCTCGTCCGCTCGGCCGGTTCGGCCGTCGCGTCGGTCTGCTCGGCCGCCGTGCCCTGGGGCGTCCGATCCTCCAGGGACTGGGCGAAGGCGTTCGCCCGCCGGTGCGCCGATACGTTCGCGATCACTGGCGGCACCTCCTCTCGTCGTCACGGTCGACTCCCCGGGGGATCCGGAAGGTTGCATGTCTTGAGCACATCCACACGATCGAGTGAGTGGCAGTGGACAAGACGTGACCACAGGGAGCCTGCATCCCGCACAACGAGCGGCGCGGCACTTGGGTTACGCGCGAAAGATGATCGGACCAGTGCGTCATCGAGGCGTCACCGACGGTGAGTTGGGGTCAGCGGGCGTCGTCCGGGAGGAGCCGTGCCAGGGTGCGCACGGCCCGGTACTGGAGGGTCTTGATGGCGCCCTCGTTCTTTCCCATCACACGGGCGGTCTCGGCGACCGAGAGGCCCTGCAGGAAGCGGAGTGTGACGCACTCCTGCTGCTGGGGGTTGAGGCGGCGGACCGCTTCGAGGAGGGCGGCGTTGGAGAGGGACTCCAGGACGGAGTCCTCCGGGCTGCGCTCGACCTCGTTGGCGTCGAGCATCTCGCCGGTGGTGACCTCCAGCCGGAAGCGGCTCGACTTGAAGTGGTCGGCGACCAGGTTGCGGGCGATCGTGACCAGCCAGGCGCCGAAGTCGCGGCCCTGCCAGGTGAAGGTGGAGATGCGGCGCAGGGCGCGCAGGAAGGTCTCGCTGGTGAGATCCTCCGCCGTCGCCTTGCCGCCCACGCGGTAGTAGATGTAGCGGTAGACGGTGTCGCTGTACTGGTCGTACAGCCGGCCGAAGGCCTCGGCCTCGCCCGCCTGGGCGCGCTCGACGAGGTCCATCATGCGCGCGCTGTCACTGTCCGCGGTGGGACGGCGGGCGGTGGTCGAGGTGCCGGACCCGCCCCGGCCACCGCGTCTGCCGACCGCGGCACCGCCGTCGGCGAGGGCATAGCAGGGACCGGCCGGTACAGGCGCGGCGAAGGCGGGGACGGCGTACGCGGTGGGGACGAAGCCGCGCAGGTGGTCGAGGACCGTTGCGCGCAGCGTAGCCAGGCCCGAGGCGTCAACCCCGACGTGTGGGTACACGGGACTCCCAGAGGCAGAGCTTCCATCACGTGCAGTACGGGACCGTTCACCCGTCGTGGCGACGTGTGGGTTCCGGCATGCGTCTGAGGAGAATAACGCTTCGTACAGGCAGCGCTACACCCAGTTGCTCAAATCATCGATTCCGTCGCTTCTGTTACCTCTTGACGACGTATCAAGTCGCACTTGCTGATCGGTTATTGATCGGATTACTTCGCGATCTGCATACCCGGCTGATCTGTTGTGCCCGAGTGGTAGAGGCGCGACTGACGCACACCACGCCTGGGTAGGACGAGGGGAATGGCTGTCCGCAGTCGCGTGCGGCGGTGTTCGACCACGTACGGGTGACCCCGCCGCGCCCCGGGGTGCCGAGGCGCGCGGCGGGGTGCGTCGGCCTGTGGTGAAGGCGGACGGTCAGCGACGGCGGCGGTGCAGGGCGACCGCGGCCGCCGTGCCGCCCGCGAGCGCGCCGACGCCCGCGGCCGCCGGGATGCCGACCTTGGCCGCCTTGCGGCCGGTGCGGTAGTCGCGCAGCCGCCATTCACGGGCCCGGGCGTACTTGCGCAGCTTGGTGTCGGGGTTGATCGCGTATGGGTGCCCGACCAGCGAGAGCATCGGGATGTCGTTGTGCGAGTCGCTGTAGGCGGCGCAGCGGGCCAGGTCCAGGCCCTCGGCCGCAGCCAGGGCGCGGACCGCCTCGGCCTTGGCGGGGCCGTGCAGCGGTTCGCCGACGAGCTTGCCGGTGTAGACGCCGTCGACGGACTCGGCGACGGTGCCCAGCGCGCCGGTCAGGCCCAGGCGGCGGGCGATGATCGTGGCCGTCTCCACCGGGGCGGCCGTGACCAGCCAGACCTTCTGGCCCGCGTCGAGGTGCGCCTGGGCGAGGGCGCGGGTGCCGGGCCAGATGCGGTCGGCCATGTACTCGTCGTAGATCTCCTCGCCGATCGACATCAGCTCGGAGACGCGGTGTCCCTTGACGATGGACAGGGCGCTGTCGCGGGCGTCCTGCATGTGCTCGGGGTCCTCGACGCCGGCCAGCCGGAACCACGCCTGCTGCCAGGCGAACCGGGCCAGCTCGCGGCGCTGGAAGAACTTCCGCTTGTACAGGCCACGGCCGAAGTGGAAGATCGCGGCGCCCTGCATGACGGTGTTGTCCAGGTCGAAGAAGGCGGCCGCGTGGACGTCGCCGACCACGGGGAAGGCCGGTTCCGCTGCCGGCTCCGGCCGGGCGGCGGTCTCCTGGAGGTCCTGGAGCTCCTGCGACGTCTTACGCGCCGCCTCGGCGGCGGCCTCGCCTGCCAGCACGCTGCGCGCGGTGGCGGAGCGCCTACGGGGGGTGAGCCATCCCAGTGCGGCCATAGCGTGAGCATAGCCAGTCTGTTCGGTCCTTCCCGACCGCTGGGGATGCCGTCGCGTGAACTCTCCGCGACCACGCTGTTAAACCGGCTTATCCGGAGCAAGCTGGAGATAAGGGGAGCCCGTCGGCCCTGGGCGCAGAATGGTCGGCATGGTGTGGCGCATGAAGAAGAAGACAGCGGCGACCGACCGCCCCGCGGGGCCGCGGACGGTGACGCTCCTCGGCAAGCCCGGCTGCCATCTGTGTGACGACGCGCGCGTCGTGATCGAGGAGGTCTGCGCCGAGACCGGAGCCGTCTGGGAGGAGAAGGACATCACCCAGGACGAGGAGCTGTACCGGGCCTACTGGGAGCAGATTCCGGTCGTCCTGGTCGACGGCGAGCAGCACACCTTCTGGCGGGTGGACCCGGCCCGCCTCAGGCGTGAACTGGGGGCATGACCCGAAAGGCGGTTACCATCGAGGACGTTTTGCTGGGATTCGGGGGCGTATCTGTGAGGAGTGTGTACGGCTTTGCCCCCTTCGGCTCTTCAACGGGCTGACGCGGTCCTTGGTTCCCTGTTGGCGCGAACCCGCCGCGTGACCCCGGTCACTTTGCCCGGACAAACCGGACACCATCTTTGTGCACGCGTTCACAAAGACATAGCCTGCATTCGACGGGGCGGTCCTGGGACACATGGCCGCCAGCCTCGCTCATCCCGCAGGAGCACCGTGGCAACTGGCCGAACTCACCGACCGGCGACCCGTAGCCGAGGAATCCCTGAGGCTACCGTCGCCCGGCTTCCGCTGTATCTGCGCGCCCTGACCGCGCTCTCGGAGCGATCCGTACCCACGGTCTCCTCCGAGGAACTCGCGGCCGCCGCGGGGGTCAACTCCGCCAAGCTCCGCAAAGACTTCAGCTACCTCGGCTCGTACGGGACCCGCGGCGTCGGCTACGACGTCGAGTACCTCGTCTACCAGATCTCCCGCGAGCTCGGCCTCACCCAGGACTGGCCCGTCGTCATCGTCGGTATCGGTAACCTCGGCGCGGCGCTCGCCGGCTACGGCGGCTTCGCCTCCCGCGGCTTCCGCGTCGCGGCCCTGATCGACGCCGACCCCGCCATGACCGGCAAGCCGGTCGCCGGGATCCCCGTCCAGCACAGCGACGACCTCGAGAAGATCATCGAAGAGGACGGCGTCTCCATCGGCGTCATCGCCACCCCGGCCGGCGTGGCCCAGCAGGTCTGCGACCGGCTCGTGAACGCCGGAGTCACCTCGATCCTCAACTTCGCGCCGACCGTGCTCGCCGTGCCGGACGGCGTCGACGTGCGCAAGGTCGACCTCTCCATCGAGCTGCAGATCCTCGCCTTCCACGAGCAGCGCAAGGCCGGCGAGGAAGCGGGCGCCGCCGAGGCCGCCGTACCCCCCGCCGTCCGCGGCGCCGCCCCCGGCGCCAACCGGAAGGGACCCGACGGGGACATCCCCGCCGTGATGCCGGCATGAGCCTCCTCGTCGTCGGTCTCAGCCACCGCAGCGCCCCCGTCAGTGTCCTCGAGCGCGCCTCGCTCGCCCCGGACACCCAGGCCAAGCTGCTCCAGGACACCCTCGCCGCCGAACCGGCCGCCGAGGGCACCGTCCTGGCCACCTGCAACCGCATCGAGCTCTACGCCGACGTGGACAAGTTCCACGCCGGTGTCGCCGAGCTGTCCACGCTGCTCGCCCAGCACAGCGGCGTCGGCCTGGAAGAGCTCACTCCGTATCTCTATGTGCACTACGAGGACCGGGCCGTCCACCACCTCTTCTCGGTGGCCTGCGGTCTGGACTCCATGGTCGTCGGCGAGGGCCAGATCCTCGGCCAGATCAAGGACGCCCTCGCCCTCGGCCAGGAACTGCACACCGCCGGGCGGCTCCTGAACGACCTCTTCCAGCAGGCCCTGCGGGTCGGCAAGCGCGCCCACAGCGAGACCGGCATCGACCGCGCCGGACAGTCGCTCGTCACCTTCGGACTTGAGCGGCTCGTAGACGGCACAGACTGCGCCGACGTCGCCGAATGGGCCAAGGGCAAGAAGGCCCTGGTCATCGGCGCCGGTTCGATGTCCTCGCTGGCCGCCGCCACGCTCGCGCGTGTCGGGGTCTCCGAGATCGTGATCGCCAACCGCACGGCCGCCCGCGCCGAGCGGCTCGTACAGATCCTCACCGAGCCCGGCTCCACCGGCGTGGCCGCCCGGGCCGTCGAGATGGCCGCCGTCGGCGACGAGCTGACACGTGCCGACGTCGTCGTCTCCTGCACCGGCGCCACCGGCCTCGTCCTGACCGGCGAGGCCGTCGAGACCGCCATGCGCGGCCGTACGGCCCCCCTCGCCCTGCTCGACCTGGCCATGCCCCGCGACATCGACGCCGCCGCCCACCGCATGGCCGGCGTCCGGCTCGTCGACATCGAGTCCCTCGCCGAGGCCTCCGCCGACGCGCCGATGGCCGCCGACGTCGACCAGGTCCGCTCCATCGTCTCCGACGAGGTCGCCGCCTTCGGCGCCGCCCAGCGCGCCGCGCACATCACCCCGACCGTCGTCGCCCTGCGCACCATGGCCGCCGACGTCGTCGCGGGCGAGGTCGCCCGCCTCGAAGGCCGCCTCCCCGACCTCGACGACCGCCAGCGCGCCGAAATCACCCAGACCGTGCGCCGCGTCGTCGACAAGCTCCTGCACGCCCCGACCGTGCGGGTCAAGCAGCTGGCCAGCGAGCCCGGCGGCGCCGGGTACGCCGACGCGCTGCGGACACTCTTCGACCTCGACCCGGAGGCGGTCGCCTCCGTCTCCCGGGCCGACCTGAATGACGCCGATGTCAAGAACCGAGGGCGAGTATGACCGAGAGGGCACTGAGGCTCGGGACCAGGCGCAGCAAGCTGGCCATGGCCCAGTCCGGGCAGGTGGCCGACGCCGTACGGCAGCTGACCGGACGGCCCGTCGAGCTCGTGGAGATCACCACGTACGGGGACACCTCCCGTGAGCATCTCGCACAGATCGGCGGCACCGGTGTGTTCGTCGCCGCCCTGCGCGACGCGCTGCTCGCGGGCGAGGTCGACTTCGCCGTGCACTCGCTGAAGGACCTGCCGACCACCCAGCACCCCGAGCTGGCACTGGCCGCGATCCCCAAGCGCGAGGACCCGCGCGACGTACTGATCGCCCGCGAGGGCCTGACGCTCGACCGGCTGCCCCAGGGCGCCCGGATCGGCACCGGCTCGCCGCGGCGCATGGCCCAGCTCAACGCGTACGCGCGCAGCCACGGCCTGCGGATCGAGACCGTGCCCATCCGGGGCAACATCGACACCCGGATCGGCTACGTACACAGCGGTGAACTGGACGCGGTGGTACTCGCCGCGGCCGGAATCAACCGCATCGGCACGGCGGCGGAGCTCACCGGCTCCCTGTCGCTCGACTACCTGTCGGTCGACTCCGTCCTGCCCGCCCCCGGCCAGGGGGCCCTGGCGATCGAGTGTGTGGCCTCCGACGCCGCCCTCATCGCCGCGCTCGCCGAGCTCGACGACCCGCACACCCGGGCCGCCGTGACCGCCGAGCGATCCCTGCTCGCCGCCCTGGAGGCCGGCTGCAGCGCACCTGTGGGTGCGCTGGCCGACCTGCTGGCCGACGGACAGGTTGTCACCGAAATGCGCCTGCGCGGCGTCGTCGGCACGACCGACGGCTCCACGCTGGTGCAGCTGTCCACCACCGGTCCCGTACCCACGTCGCACGGCGACGCCATCGCGCTCGGTCGCGAACTCGCGTCCGAGATGCTCGCCAAGGGTGCGGCCGGTCTTATGGGGGAGCGAGCACTTTGAGCCCCACCAGCCCCACCACTGCTACCCCGACGTACCCCGCACACGGGCACGTCACGTTCCTGGGCGCCGGACCGGGCGACCCCGGACTGCTGACGCTGCGCGCCGTCGAGGCGCTCGCGGGCGCGGACGTGCTGATCGCCGAGCCGGATGTCCTCGACGTCGTACGCGTCCATGCACGCCCAGGCGTGAGCACGCCTGAGCTGACGGTTGTTGACGATGCGTCAAAGGCCGCCGGTGTCCCTGTGTTGAGGGACGCGGCCAATCTTGTCATGGAGGCCGCGCGGGGCGGCAAGCGGGTCGTCCGTGCGGTGACCGGCGACCCCGGCCTCGACGGCAACGCCGGCGCCGAGATGCTCGCCTGCGCCGCCGAGGGCATCGCCTTCGAGGTCGTGCCCGGTGTCGCCACCGCGGTGGGCGTCCCCGCCTACGCGGGTGTGCCGCTGCGGGACGCCGAGGGCACCGACGTGCGCTTCGTCGACGCCCGCACGGCCAGCGACCGCTGCTGGACCGAGGTCGGCGCCTCCGACGGGACCGTCGTCGTCTCGACCACCCTGGACGCGGTCGCCGCGGCCGCCGGAGAGCTGGTGGCGGCAGGCCGTAAGCCGGACACCCCGCTCACGGTGACCGTGGCCGGTACGACCACCCGGCAGCGGACCTGGACCGCGACGCTCGGCACCATCGCGCAGGTCTTCAAGCAGGGGAAGGTGCTGCCGTCCCCGGACGGGCACCAGCCCGTGATAGCCGTGGTCGGGGAGCGCAGCCTCGCCGCCCAGCGCGACCAGCTGTCGTGGTTCGAGTCGAAGCCGCTGTTCGGGTGGCGCGTCCTCGTCCCGCGGACGAAGGAGCAGGCGGCGTCGCTCTCCGACCAGCTGCGGTCGTACGGGGCCGTGCCGCACGAGGTCCCGACCATCGCCGTCGAGCCGCCGCGCACGCCCCAGCAGATGGAGCGCGCGGTCAAGGGCCTGGTGACGGGCCGCTACGAATGGATCGCCTTCACCTCGGTCAACGCCGTCAAGGCGGTCCGGGAGAAGTTCGAGGAGTACGGGCTCGACGCCCGTGCCTTCGCGGGCATCAAGGTCGCCGCGGTCGGCGAGCAGACCGCCGCCGCACTGATCGACTTCGGCGTCAAGCCCGACCTGGTGCCCAGCGGGGAGCAGTCCGCGGCGGGCCTCCTGGAGGACTGGCCGCCCTACGACCCGGTCTTCGACCCGATCGACCGGGTGTTCCTGCCGCGCGCCGACATCGCCACGGAGACGCTGGTCGCGGGCCTGATCGAGCTCGGGTGGGAGGTCGACGACGTCACCGCCTACCGGACCGTACGGGCCTCGCCGCCGCCGGCGGACACCCGCGAGGCGATCAAGGGCGGTGGCTTCGACGCCGTTCTGTTCACCTCCTCCTCCACGGTGCGCAACCTGGTCGGCATCGCCGGCAAGCCGCACAACGTGACGGTCATCGCCTGCATCGGCCCGGCGACCGCGAAGACGGCGGAGGAGCACGGCCTGCGGGTCGACGTCCTGTCGCCCGAGCCGTCGGTCCACAAGCTGGCGGAGGCGCTGGCGGACTTCGGCATCCGCCGCCGCGAGGCGGCGCTGGAGGCGGGGGATCCGGTGACACGGCCGAGCGAGCGCAGGCCGGGCGCGCGGCGTCGGCGTACGACGTAGTGACGCGTTGATCGGGGTGCGGGGCCTTCTGGGGTCCCGCACCCCGGTGCGTTACGCCGTCCGCCCGGGCAACAAGGTGTCGGTAAGTGCACCCCTCACGCGGGCGTAGCCTCGAGCGTATGAACTCGTACGGATCCTTTCCCGGTGCGCGGCCGCGGCGGCTGCGGACGACGTACGCCATGCGGCGCATGGTCGCCGAGACGCGGCTGCACGCGGCCGATCTGATCCTTCCCGCGTTCGTACGGGAGGGGATCAGCGAGCCGGTACCGATCGCCGCGATGCCCGGTGTCGTGCAGCACACCCGGGACACCCTGCGGAAGGCGGCCGTGGAGGCCGTGTCGGCCGGAGTCTCCGGGATCATGCTGTTCGGCGTGCCGGAGGACGCGAAGAAGGACGCGGCCGGGACCGCGGGGACGGACCCCGACGGGATCCTCCAGGTCGCGATCCGGGACGTGAAGGCCGAGGTCGGCGACGAGCTCGTGATCATGTCGGACCTGTGCCTGGACGAGTACACCGACCACGGGCACTGCGGTGTCCTGGACGCCGACGGACGCGTCGACAACGACGCCACGCTGGAGCGGTACGCCGAGATGGCACAGGTCCAGGCCGACGCGGGCGTCCATGTCGTGGGCCCCTCCGGGATGATGGACGGCCAGGTCGGTGTCATCCGGGACGCCCTGGACACCATCGGCAAGGAGGACGTGTCGATCCTCGCCTACACCGCGAAGTACTCCTCCGCCTTCTACGGCCCCTTCCGGGAAGCCGTCGGCTCCTCGCTGACGGGCGACCGCAAGACGTACCAGCAGGACCCCGCCAACCTCCGGGAGTCGATGCGGGAGCTCGCCCTCGACCTCGAGGAGGGCGCCGACATGGTCATGGTCAAGCCCGCGGGCCCGTACCTGGACGTGCTGGCGAAGGTCGCCGAGGCCGTGGACGTCCCCGTCGCCGCGTACCAGATCAGCGGTGAGTACGCGATGATCGAGGCCGCCGCCGAGAAGGGCTGGATCGAGCGGGACCGGGCGATCCTGGAGACCCTGACCGGGATCCGGCGCGCCGGTGCGCAGATGATCCTCACCTACTGGGCGACCGAGGTGGCTCAGAAGCTCTGACGCCGAGAGGCGCCGAGGCCCCGCGCACAACGGGGGCACAACACCGCCACAACGGGCGTACAACGCGCCGCTGAGAGCCTTCCCTCTGTTCGGACCGCACCATTCGGCAGTTCGAGAGAGGGAAGGCACTTCTGTGACACAGCAACGCACTTTCCGGGGGATCGCTCGGCTCGTCACCGCGCTCGCGGGAATCTTCGTCGTCCTCGTCGGCGGGCTCGCCACCGCGGGTGCCGCGGGCGCCGCGACCACGCCCGGGTTCCAGGCGCAGGCCAGGAGCGCCGGGCTGAGCGCCGGGCAGGCCGAGGGGCTCCAGGCCCAGGTGGACGCGTACAAGCAGCGCACGGGCGGGGTGCAGACCGCGCCGAACAAGATCGCGTTCCCGGGTGGGGAACTGACGGTCGTCGTGCCGGGCGAGATGTACGCGCGTGATCTCAGCGACCCGGTCGGGACCCTGGCGGCCTGCCAGTACCTGCGCTTCTGCGCGTACAGCGGGACAAACTTCACCGGCAGCCAGATCAACATGTACACCTGCGGCAGCTACAACATCCCGTGGAGCGGGGACGGGTCCTGGGACAACAACCAGTCGTCCGGTACCCGCGCCAAGATGTACAACAGCTCCGGGACGCTGATCTACACGACGCCCGGCGCCCGTAGCTACGACAAGGTCGGCAGCTGGACGCCGGTGTACAAGGTGCGCAACTGCTAGTCCCCGGCAGCTCGGTGGTACGGGAGAGGTCGCTGGTCCCGGCCGTCGCCTGAATCTCAGGTGGCGGCCGGGACGTTCTGCCCGGTGAGGATGGACTGCTGGAGGCGCAGCAGTTCGGGGCCCGGGCCGAGGCCCAGTTCCTCGTCGAGGAGGCGGCGGCCGTCGTGGAAGACGTCCAGGGCCTCGGCGCGCCGGCCGGAGCGGTAGAGCGCCACCATCAGCTGGGCGCGGAAGCGTTCGCGGAAGGGGTGGTCGGCGACCAGGGGGCGCAGCCGGGCCGCGGCGGTGGTGTCCTGGCTGGTGGCGAGGTCGGCGTGGGCGAGCAGCTCGCAGGCGGCGAGGCGGAGTTCGTGGAGGCGGAGCGTCTCGCCGCGGACCAGGGGGATGTCGAGTTCGCCGTAGGCCGGGCCGTGCCACAGGGCGAGCGCGTCCTGAAGGACCGTACCGGCGTCGTGGGCGGCGTCCTCGTCGAGGAGGCGGCGGGCGCGGGAGCAGGCCGCCTCGAACCGCTGGGCGTCGATCTCGTCCGGGCCGGGGTGGAGCAGATAGCCGGTGGGGCAGGTGAGGACGCGGGCCTCGCCGAGGAGGCGGCGGAGTTTGTGGATGTGCCAGCGCAGCATGTCGGCGGCGGACGGCGGGGGTGTGGGTGCCCAGAGGGCGTCGATGAGGGCGTCCCTGGAGAGCACGGAGCCCGCGCGGGCGAGGAGTACGGCGAGGAGCGCGTGCTGTTTGCCGCCGCGGGGTGTGACGCGGCGCGGCCCGTCGTGGACGATGATCGGCCCGAGCACACAGAAACGCATGGGTCCCCCTTGTGTGGAGCGGTTGGGCGCTGTCGGGTGCGGTCGAGGGGTGAGCGTGGCACGGGGGTGGGGCGGCGTATTGGAGAAATCTGCGGCCTTGGGGCCTGGGTCCTGCGGGTGGTCCGGGTGGGTGCTCCGGGTGGCCTGCGCACCTCGGGAAGCGCCGCCACGGCCTCGGAGCGGGTCCGCCGTCGGCCTCAGGCCGGGTGGGGCAGCAGCACGCTCGTGACCTCGCCGCGCAGCCGGTCCTGCTCGCCGGGGGCGCCCGCGCCGCTCGTACGGTCGGCGCGGAAGCGGCCCGGCGTCAGCCCGGTCATCGCCGTGAACTCCCGGTTGAGATGGGTCTGGTCGAAGAATCCGCAGGCCGCCGCGGTCCGCGCGTACGACAGGTCGGTGGCGAGCAGCCGCAGGGCGCGGCCGAGGCGGTGGATCCGGGCGGCGGTCTTCGGTGTCGTACCGATCTGCTGGACGAAGTGGTGGTGGAACTGGCGTTTGCTCCAGCCGGAGCGGGCGGCGAGCGCGTCGAGCGGCGCGGTGCCGCCGGTGCGGCGCAACTCCTCCCAGGCCCAGGCCACCTGGGGGGCGTGCGGCCGGCCCGTGGCCGACCAGCGCAGCAGCGTGGCGTCGAGCCGGGCGAACCGCTCGGGCCAGGTCGGGGTCTCGGCGAGCCGCTCGGTGAGCCTGCGGACGCGCGGGCCGAGGATGTCGGTGGGGTCGGCGGCGTTACCGGGGGGTGTCCGCGAGCGCGGCCCCGAACAGCGCGAAGGCCGCCCACGGCGAGAGGATGATCTCCACGCCGTGCAGGCGGCCGTCGTGTTCCCCGATCACCGGCCCGGTCCGCAGACCGGCCAGCAGGGAGTGGTACGAGCCCGTTTCCGTGGCTCCATGGAGGTCCAGGCGGGACCCGAAGCCCAGCATCAGCGTCACGGAACCGTTCGGGACCTCAAGGCGGCGGCGGGGCTGGGGGAGTGCGAACCGGAAGCCGCGGTAGCAGCGGACCCCCGGCCACAGACGCCGGTCGGGTAAGGAGAAGACCGACTCCCAGGTGCCCTCGGGACATGCGTGGTGACACAGCATGGGCACGAGTGTGAGGGCTGGGGGCGGTGGTGTCGTGGGGCTTTTGCGACAGTCCGGAGGCGCGGGCGGTGCGGTGCGGGGGCGGGGCCGGGGGTGCGGGTGGGGGCGCGGGTCACGAACCGTCATCGGCCGCAACCGTGAGGTGTTCATGCCGCGTCCCCGTCCGTGCGTCGCCCGTCGTCCGGCCCCAGGAGGAGGAGCACCATGGTCACTCAAGGCCCCACACCACCGCCCGCCCGCAGGAGCGCAGGGTGCCTCTCGGCCCTGCTGACACTCGCCGTGATCCTCGGCCTCGGCTACGGCGCGTCCCAGCTGTTCGGCGACGACTCGTCCTCGTCATCGTCGTCGTCATCGGGCTCGTCGGGCTCCTCCGGCGGCAAGGCCGCCTCCTGGAAGGTCGGTGACTGTGGCGGACCCGACCCGGAAGACCGGCCCGACGGGATCAAGGCCCTCGACTGCGACGACTCCGGCGCGACCTTCAAGGCCCTGGAGATCAAGGAGGCGAGCTTCCTCGCCGACTCCGTCCAGTGCCCGCCCGGCACCGACCTGATCGTCCAGGTCAAGGTCTCCTACGGCGGCAGCGGCAAGGGTGGCGGCATCCCCACCAACACCGTCTGCGGACGCAATCTCTCCGGTGACCACCCCGGCGACGCGGGCGCCGGCGGCGGCCAGTTGGTGAAGGGCGACTGTGTGACCTCGCAGGCCCAGGAGGTGCCCTGCGCCTCCGGCGGCAGCGGCGTCCTCAAGGTCCTCGCCCTCGTCAAGGAGAAGGAGCAGTGCCCGGCCGGCACCGACGACCCCATGCAGCTGACGATCGGCATCGGCAGGCCGTACGACGTGATCTGCGGCGGCCGGGTCTAGGGCCCCCAGGTCACTGCCCCAGCATCGTCACCAGACGGGACAGGCCGTCGGCTCCGTGGCCCTCCTCCACCGCGCGGTCCAGCAGCGGCGCGAGGAGGACGAAGAAGCCGGGGTCGACGCCCTGGGCGCGGAAGGTGTCCGTGAAGTTGGGCAGGACCTCCCGGTTCATGGCGAGGTTCGACACATCGGTCAGATGCTGCTCCGTGTCGATCGCCGTGGCCAGGTCCGGTACGGCCCCGAGCATCGCCGTGATCCACTCCTGGAGCGGTCCGGCGAACTCGGCGGCCGGGATGGACTCCGAGCGGATCAGGGCGAAGGCCTGGGCGACCCCCAGGAACATGCCGTACATACCGGTCAGCAGCGCCAGGTCGTGCAGGGCCGCGCGGCCCGGATCCGTACCGACCCAGCGCGTGCCGCCGAAGGTCGCCAGCGTCGGCCGGTGTGCCTCGTAGGCCTCCTCGTCACCGCTGTAGAGGACGTACGCGGCCGGGCCCCCGATCATCTGCGGGACCGCCATGATCCCGCCGTCGATGTACGCGGCGCCCGCCTTCGTCGCCCACCCGGCGATCGAACGGGCCTGCTCCGGAGTGCCGTTGGTGAGGTTCACCAGGGTCTTGCCGGTCAGGTCGAGGCCGGCGAGCGTCTCGGTGACGCTGTCGTTGGTCGACAGGCAGACGATCACCAGCGGGCTCGCCGCGACCGCCTCGGCCGGGGAGCCGGCCGGGAGCGCGCCCTGCGCGGTCAGCGGGCCGGTCTTGGCGGCGGTGCGGTTCCAGACGGTGAGGCGGTGGCCGGCGGACAGCAGCGTGGCGGCGAGGGCGGTGCCCATCAGGCCGAGACCGAGGACGGAGACGTCGGTCGGGGCGGCGAGGGTCGTCTCGGGCGTGTTCTCAGGCGTGTTCTCGGGCGTGTTCTCAGGCATGAGTCGATCTTTGCCCCACGCGGTGAGGCCGACAAGTACCGACTATTTAGTGGGGTACTTACCTATTGGTAAGTAATGGGGGCGCGGGTGCGCTGTGGTGATCTGCGGGCTCCCGGCGCACCCTGGAAGGAGTACCGCTGGAGGTGGTCCCTCATGCAGACAATCGTCGGATGGCACATCGACATGGAATTCAAGGAAGAGGGCGACAGGACACGGGCGGCCGCCATGGTCAGACTCGCCGACGGCACCGAATTCCGCTCCCACGGCACCGCCAACCGCCACCCCTCCGACCCCGAACAGCTGCGCGTCGGGGAGGAGATCGCCGGGGCGCGCGCCCTCATGGAACTCGCTTCCCAGCTCCTGCAGAAGGCACACAAGGAGATCGACGAGGTGTCCGGCCGCACCTCCCACCCCCTGAGGTGAAAGCCGAGGGAAAAGCCGAGGAGAAGCCGGGGAAAAGCCGAGGGGGTGCGCCCGGCGCGACCGCCGGACACACCCCCACCGAAGCCGGAAGGCGTCAGAGACGCTCGGGCGTACGGATGCCCAGCAGCGCCATGCCCTGATGCAGCGTCCGGGCCGTCAGGTCCACCAGGAACAGCCGGTTCTCCACGACCTCCGGCGCGTTGTCCGCGCTCAGCACCTGGCACTGGTCGTAGAACGTCGTCAGGTGCGACGCCAGCTGGTACAGATACGCCGCCAGCTTGTGCGGGGCGTACTCCGCGGCGACATCCGCGAGCAGCTCACCGAAGCCGTCCAGGTGCAGCCCCAGCGCCCGCTCCGCCGCAGCAAGCTCCAGCTCCGGGTGCGCCACCGGCCGGGCGCCGCCCGCCTTGCGCAGGATCGACTGGATACGGGCGTACGCGTACTGCAGGTAGACGGATGTGTCGCCGTTCAGCGACACCATCTGGTCCAGATCGAACTTGTAGTCCCGGGCGGCGGACGTCGACAGGTCGGCGTACTTCACCGCGCCGATCCCGACATACCGGCCGTTCTCGACGATCTCCTGCTCGCTCAGGCCCACCTTCTCGGCCTTCTCCCGCACCACCGCCGTCGCCCGGTCGACCGCCTCGTCCAGCAGGTCCACCAGCCGCACCGTCTCGCCCTCACGGGTCTTGAACGGCTTGCCGTCCTTGCCGAGGACCGTGCCGAACGCCAGCTGGACGGCCTTGACCTCGTCGTTCAGCCAGCCCGCCCGACGCGCGGTCTCGAACACCATCCGGAAGTGCAGCGACTGCCGCGCGTCCACCACATACAGCAGCGTCGACGCCTTCAGGTTCCGCACCCGGTCCCGGACCGCCGACAGGTCGGTGGCCGCGTAGCCATACCCGCCGTTCGACTTCTTCACGATCAGCGGGGTCGGCTTGCCGTCCGGACCCTTCACATCGTCGAAGAACACGCACAGCGCACCCTCCGACCGCACGGCCACACCCGACTCCTCCAGGAGCCGGCACGTCTCGTCCAGCATGTCGTTGTACCCGGACTCACCGATCACGTCCGGGTCGCGGATCTCCATGTCCAGCTTGTCGAAGACCGAGTAGAAGTAGATCTTCGACTCGTCCACGAACCGCTGCCACAGCGCACGCGTCTGCTCGTCACCGGACTGCAGGGCCACCACCCGGTCACGCGAACGCGCCTTGAACTCCTCGTCGGAGTCGAACAGCGCCCGCGACGCCTTGTACAGCCGGTTCAGATTGGACATGGCCTCCTCGCCGGAGACCTCCTCGCCGGAGTCGTGGTCCAGCTCGTGCGGGTGCTCGATCAGATACTGGATGAGCATGCCGAACTGCGTGCCCCAGTCACCGATGTGATGGCGCCGGACGACCTGCTCACCGCTGAACTCCAGGATCCGGGTCATCGCATCACCGATCACCGCCGACCGCAGGTGCCCGACGTGCATCTCCTTCGCCACATTCGGCTGCGCGTAGTCGATCACCGTCGTACCCGGCTGCTCGGCATACCCGACACCCAGCCGGTCACCGTCCGCGTACCGCGCGGCCAGCGTCTCCACGATCGCCCGGTCCGAGACCGTGATGTTCAGGAAGCCGGGGCCCGAGACCTCGATCTCCTTCAGCAGCTCACCCGTCCCGATCCCCTCGACAACCTTCGCCGCCAGCTCCCGGGGGTTCGCCTTCGCCTTCTTCGCCAGCGCCAGGATGCCGTTCGCCTGGAAGTCGGCCCGGTCGCTACGTCGCAGCAGAGGGTCGGCGGCACCGGCCTCCGGCAGAGCTGCCGAGAGGGCCGCCGCGAGGCGCTGCTCAACGGTCGAAGCGAGGGAAGGGACCGAGGCCATGAGCTTCCGTTCCTGTAGATCAGTCGTCGGTGTATATCGCTTGTCAAGTGTCCCACGGGCCAGCAAGGTGTTTTCCCGGCCTGTGGACAACTCGCCGGGCAACTCCCCGACGTGGATCACCCCACTGTGGACAACCTTCGGAGGACTCCTTCCGTCTGGGAGAATGACGTACACAAGCTTCGAGAATCCCGATCACTCAAGGACGTGCCGACCGTGGCTCAGAGCAGCACCGAGACCGACTGGGTCTCCCGTTTCGCGGACGAGGTCATCGCCGAGTCGGAGCGACGTGCGCCTGGCAAACCGGTCGTCGTCGCCTCCGGACTCTCCCCCTCCGGCCCCATCCACCTCGGCAACCTCCGCGAGGTCATGACCCCGCACCTGGTCGCCGACGAGATCCGCCGCCGCGGATACGAGGTCCGCCACCTCATCTCCTGGGACGACTACGACCGCTACCGCAAGGTGCCGGGCGGCGTCCAGGGCGTCGACGAGTCCTGGGCCGAGCACATCGGCAAGCCCCTGACCTCCGTACCCGCCCCGGCCGGCTCCCCGCACCCGAACTGGGCCGAGCACTTCAAGGCCGCCATGGTCGAGTCCCTGGCCGAGCTCGGCGTCGAGTACGACCCGATCAGCCAGACCGAGCAGTACACCGCCGGCGCCTACCGCGAGCAGATCCTGCACGCCATGAAGCACCGCGCCGACATCGACGCCATCCTCGACCAGTACCGCACCAAGAAGGCCCCCGCGAAGAAGTCGCAGAAGCCCGTCGACGAAGCCGAGCTCGAGGCCGCCGAAGGCTCCGGCGCCGCCGCCGAGGACGACGGCTCCCAGGGCGCCGCTGGCTACTTCCCGTACAAGCCCTACTGCGGCCGCTGCGAGAAGGACCTCACCACCGTCGTCTCCTACGACGACGACACCACCGAACTCGTCTACACCTGCACCGCCTGCGGCTTCGGCGAGACCGTCGCGCTGAACGAGTTCAACCGCGGCAAGCTGGTCTGGAAGGTCGACTGGCCCATGCGCTGGGCCTACGAAGGCGTCATCTTCGAGCCCTCCGGCGTCGACCACTCTTCACCCGGCTCCTCCTTCGTCGTCGGCGGCCAGATCGTCCGCGAGATCTTCGACGGCGTCCAGCCCATCGGACCCATGTATGCCTTCGTCGGCATCTCCGGCATGGCCAAGATGTCCTCCTCCCGCGGCGGCGTCCCCACCCCCGCCGATGCCCTGAAGATCATGGAAGCGCCGCTGCTGCGCTGGCTCTACGCCCGCCGCAAGCCCAACCAGTCGTTCAAGATCGCCTTCGACCAGGAGATCCAGCGGCTCTACGACGAATGGGACAAGCTGGAGGCCAAGGTCCAGGACGGCACCGTCCTGCCCGCCGACGCCGCCGCCTACTCCCGCGCCGCCCGCACCGCCGCCGGCGAGCTCCCGCGCACCCCGCGCCCGCTCCCGTACCGCACACTCGCCTCCGTCATGGACATCACCACCGGACACGACGAGCAGACTCTGCGCATCCTCACCGACCTCGACCCGGACAACCCGGTCACCAGCCTCGACGAAGTCCGCCCCCGCCTGGACCGCGCCGAGAACTGGATCACCACCCAGGTCCCGGCCGACCAGCGCACCATCGTCCGCGACGAGCCCGACACCGAACTCCTCGACTCCCTCGACGACGAGGCCCGCACCTCCCTGCGACTCCTCCTCGAAGGCCTCGACACCCACTGGTCCCTCGACGGCCTCACCACCCTCGTCTACGGCGTACCGAAGGTGATGGCCGGCCTCGACCCCGAAGCCAAGCCCACCCCCGAGCTGAAGGTCGCCCAGCGCTCCTTCTTCGCCCTGCTCTACAAGCTCCTCGTCAGCCGCGAGACCGGACCGCGCCTGCCCACCCTGCTCCTCGCCGTCGGCGCGGACCGCGTGCGCACGCTCCTCGGCGCCGCATAACCCCCGCCAACGCGCGAAAGGGGCCGCCACCACCCGGTGACGGCCCCTTTTCGCATCCCCCGTACAACCACGAATGCATCCTTCGGACTACCTGCCATTCGGCCGTGCGCACGACGAAACCACACCGCCCACGGGGGACCGTGGAGACATGAAGAACGAACTGATCGCCATCATCGGCTGGGTCCTCGGCGTCCAAGGGGTCCTCGGCGCCGGCGGACGGCTCTTCGGAGACGGACCCTGGGGCCTGCTCCAGAAATGGTGGGACATCCCCACCCCCGGCTACATCGCCCTCGCCGTCCTCGGCATCGCACTCGCCCTCTACAGCGAAACCACCAAAAAGCGCGCCGCCAAGGCCTGACCCCACCCCCAGGCCCGCCCACCGCCCGGCACCGGCAGGCTCACGCGATGTGGTCCGCCTCCAGCTCCGACTCGAACCGCTGCCGGAACATCGGCGTCAGCCGCCGCAGCAGCGTGGCACTGAGCGGATGCTGTATCCCATGGACATCGACAAGGATGATGTCGAGCTGCTCATTGCTCGGGAACGCACCATGCTGATGCACATAGTCGCGGTACACCGGATACGCCAGCTCCGCGAACTCGTCCGCGTCCGCCTGCGACACCGGACCCGCCTCCATCCGCGGCCCCGGAATCGTGGCCTGAGCCGCCTCCTGCGCCCCCGGCACATCCTCAGGCCCCGCCGGGATCATCACCGGCGTCGGCTCCAGACCCTCCACGTACGTCGGGGCGTACTGCCCCTCGTACGCCACCTGCGGCATCTGCGGCGCCTGGAACCACGGAGACTCGTGATTCACCACCACGTCCTCCCCCTCCTCGGGGTGCGGCTGCGCCTGCGGACCCCCCGGAAGCTCATGACCGGCCTCACGCCGCCCCGAAGCCTCCGCCCCCGACTGCCCCGCCTGCAGAGCCGGCGCGTCCTGAGTATCCCGCGCCGCCGCCGGATTCGGCGGCAACAGCACCGGCTCGATCCCCGCCGCCGCCAGCCCCGCCGGAGCCGTCTCGGCCAGCGGCACCCCGTACTTCGCCAGCCGCAACGGCATCAACGCCTCCACCGGCGCCTTGCGCCGCCACGCCCGCCCGAACCGCGCCTGCAACCGCGCCTGATAGATCAGCCGATCCTGCTCCAGCTTGATGACCTGCTCGTACGAACGCAGCTCCCACAGCTTCATCCGCCGCCACAGCCGAAACGTCGGCACCGGCGACAACAGCCAGCGGGTCAGCCGCACACCCTCCATGTGCTTGTCCGCCGTGATATCGGCGATCCGCCCGACCGCATGCCGCGCCGCCTCGACCGACACCACGAACAGCACCGGAATCACCGCGTGCATCCCCACACCCAGCGGGTCGGGCCACGCGGCCGCACCGTTGAACGCGATCGTCGCCGCCGTCAGCAGCCACGCCGTCTGACGCAGCAGCGGGAAGGGGATCCGCATCCACGTCAGCAGCAGGTCCAGCGCCAGCAGCACACAGATACCGGCATCAATACCGATGGGGAAGACCAGGGAGAAGTCGCCGAAGCCCTTCTTCTCCGCGAGATCACGCACAGCGGAGTACGACCCCGCGAAACCGATCGCGGCGATGATCAAAGCTCCCGCGACCACGACGCCGATGAGTATCCGGTGCGTGCGTGTCAGCTGCGTCGCGGCCACCCGCGATCCCCTCCCGTTGTCGACATCCAGCGAGCACAGCGTGGCACACGTGTACGGAGCCCGACCCTCGGGGGGAGGGACGGGCTCCGCAAAAGCCTGCCGCACGCCGGACGTTGGGCGTCTTGCGCCCTTATGCCGCTCCTCGGCGCTACTTGTTGGCGGCCGCGATCGCCGCGACCGCCTCCTTCGCCGCCTTCGTCGCACCCTCCATCATCGCCTTCTCACCCGGAGCGCCGTCACCGGCGTACCCGGCGCCGTTGAACGAGAGCACCACCACGGCGTTGGCCGTACGCGCCACGATCGTCGCGTACTTGAACTCCTCATCCGTCTTCTTCGTGTCGTACGCCACCGCGGTCGCCTCGTCCCCGATGCCGTTCGCCGGCGACGTCCGCATCTCCGACGCGCCCGGAGTCGCCTTCAACTTGGCGATCTCCTTCTCGGCGCTCTCCTTGGCACGCTGGTCACCGCTGCCCAGCACCGGGTCGGAGTTGTAACGGAAGAGCGACACATCGAGCCAGCGGTACTGCGACCCGTCGACGCCCTTGTCCTCCAGACCGTTCCAGGAGCAGCCACCGCGGTTGGCCGGATTGCTCGACTTGCCCGGCGTGCCCGCCTTCGTCTTCACCTTCGGCACCAGGTCCTCGATCGTCTTGGCGGCGATCGCCTGACAGGCCGAGGGCAGCTTGGCGTACTTCGCCGGGGCGACACTCGGCTTCGGCTTCTCCGTGACACCGCCACCGGGAGCGGCGGACGACGCGGCGGCCGAAGGGGCCTTCCCCCCGGAGGCCTGACCGTCCTTGCCGTCGGAGTCCGACGAGCAGCCGGCCACGGCGAGCATCACGGGGACGGCCGCGCAGGCGAGTATGCGGGTGAGTCGCGGGGCTGATCGGTGCATGGTTCCTTCAGTCGTCACTCGGGTGCTTGGTCGCTTCGGGTCGTCCGGTGCCGTGCGGCGTCGCGTTCTTCTGCTGTCGTCGCCCGGCGCCGCCGGGCGTCGTCGGTTCTGTCCGGACACGTTACGTGGCCCGCGGCCGCCTCGGCCGCCGACCGCCGGCCGACCGGCCGGGCCTACTCGTTGAAGCGCTCGGCCAGGCTCCGGGCCAGACCCTGCGCTTTGTCCTGCAGTTCCTTGCTGTCCGGGAGCCCCGTGGGGGCCGTCGGCTGCGCCACGTACTCGACGGTCACGATCACGTTCGATGTGCGGAACACCACGCTGACCGTGCGCTGCTGCGCGCCCGATCCCGCCCCGGCCAGTACATCGTTCAGAAACGCTGCGTCACCGAGCCCCTCCAGCACCCGCGGCTCCAGACCGAGCCCGGTCCCGGTCCCCGACGGGGAGGAGGCCGGCGCGGAAGGAGCCGTACTCGCCTTCGCGGGGGCCCCGGAGGGCGTGCCCGAGGGAGCGGCGGGCGTGTTCGCCGCCGAGCTCGCCGGCGCGGGCAGAGCGGCCGCGACCTGCTTACGCGCGTATACGGCCTGCGCACGGTCGTCGTCGCTGACGGCGGCGTCGTAGGAGACCACCCGCTCGAAGTCGAGCTTCAGCTGGTGGGAGGCGTCGGGAGAGTCCGCCTTCCACGTGCAGCCGACCCGGCGGTCGGTGTCGTACGTGACGGCCGCCGCGCCCCGGTAGATCCGCGCCTGCTGGTCCTCGGGCAGCCCGGCGGCGCCGGGAAGCAGGTCGCTGAGGGTGGTCCGCTGGACCGAGCCACAGGGCTCGAACAGTGTGCGGTACTTGCCGGGGGCCGCGGCGGGGGCGACTGGCCCGGCTTTGGCATCGATCGCGGAGCCGTCGGTCCCCGCCCCGGCACTGCAGCCGGTGACGCCGGCGGTGAACGCCGCGGCGAGTGCCGCCAGACCGGGTGCGTACGCCTTTCGCTGCACGGTCCCAGGCTCCCTTCTGCCCAAAAACTCGTTGCCGTCGGATGGCGGCCGGTGGACACAATGTGTATCGCACGCGCAGCCGTCGATGCCGGTCCGTCGTCACCTATGCGGACCTTGGAGCCGGTTTTTGCGTTATCAGGCTTTTCGGGGGAATTGAGGAAGTATGTCGTACGTAGAGATACCGGGCGCGAAGGTGCCCATCCGGATGTGGACCGATCCCGCCGCGGTCGACGACGGGGCCATGCAGCAGCTGCGAAACGCGGCGACGCTGCCGTGGATCAAGGGCCTGGCCGTGATGCCGGACGTGCATTACGGCAAGGGCGCGACGGTCGGCTCGGTGATCGCGATGCACGGCGCGGTGTGCCCGGCGGCGGTCGGGGTGGACATCGGCTGCGGGATGTCGGCGGTGAAGACGTCGCTGACGGTGAACGACCTGCCGGAGGATCTGTCGCGGCTGCGGTCGAAGATCGAGCAGGCGATTCCGGTGGGGCGGGGGATGCACCGGGAGATGGTGGATCCGACGCGGCTGTACCAGTTCCCGAGGGCGGGGTGGGACGACCTGTGGGCGCGGTTCGACGGGATTGCGGAGTCGGTCAAGTTCCGTCATGAACGGGCCGAAAAGCAGATGGGAACGCTAGGAGCCGGCAACCACTATGTCGAGTTTTGTATTGATTTGACCGGTTCTGTTTGGTTGATGCTGCACTCCGGGTCGCGGAACATCGGCAAGGAACTCGCCGAGTACCACATCGGCGAGGCGCAGAAGCTGCCGCACAACCAGGGGCTCGTGGACCGCGATCTGGCGGTCTTCGTGTCGGACACCCCGCAGATGGCGGCCTACCGGAACGACCTCTTCTGGGCACAGGAGTACGCGAAGTACAACCGCGCCGTCATGATGGCTCTCTTCCAGGAGGTCGTCCGCCGGGAGTTCCGCAAGGCCAAGGTCAGCTTCGATCCGATCATCTCCTGCCATCACAACTACGTGGCGGAGGAGCGGTACGAAGGCATGGACCTGCTGGTCACCCGCAAGGGCGCGATCCGGGCCGGCTCCGGCGACTACGGGATCATCCCGGGCTCGATGGGCACCAGTTCGTACATCGTGAAGGGTCTCGGCAACCAGGCTTCCTTCAACTCGGCCTCGCACGGCGCGGGCCGGAAGATGAGCCGGAGTGAAGCGAAGCGGCGCTTCACGGTGCGGGACCTGGAGGAGCAGACGCGGGGTGTGGAGTGCCGTAAGGACGCCGGCGTCGTGGATGAGATCCCGGGTGCGTACAAGCCGATCGAGAAGGTGATGGAGCAGCAGCGGGACCTGGTCGAGGTGGTCGCGCAGCTGAAGCAGGTCATCTGCGTGAAGGGCTGACGCCCACAGGTCTCATGGAGAAAGGGGCCGCCCCGGCCGGGGCGGCCCCTTCCCGCGTACGGATCACAGCTCGCGGTGGACCTTCGTGTTCGAGGCCTGGGCGCGAGGGCGGACCACCAGGAGGTCGATGTTGACGTGGGGCGGGCGGGTGACGGCCCAGGTGATCGTGTCGGCGACGTCGTCCGCGGTGAGGGGCTCCGCCACGCCCGCGTAGACCTTCGCGGCCTTCTCCGCGTCGCCGCGGAAGCGGGTCGTCGCGAACTCCTCGGTCTTGACCATGCCGGGGGCGACCTCGATCACCCGGACCGGGGTGCCGACGATCTCCAGGCGGAGGGTCTCGGCGAGGACGCGGGCGCCGTTCTTGGCGGCGACGTAACCGGCGCCGCCTTCGTAGGTGGCGTGGGCCGCCGTGGAGGAGAGGATCACGACCGTGCCGTCGCCGCTCGCGGTGAGGGCGGGGAGCAGGGCCTGGGTGACGTGCAGGGTGCCGATGACGTTCGTCTCGTACATCTGGCGCCAGTCGTCCGGGTCGCCGGTGGCCACGGGGTCCGCGCCGAGCGCGCCGCCGGCGTTGTTGACCAGTACGGCGATCGTGCGGAAGGCGGAGGCGAAGGCCTGTACGGCCTCGCGGTCGGTGACGTCGAGGGCGTAGGCGGTGGCCTGGTGGCCGGCTTCGTTGATCTCGGCGGCCAGGGCCTCGATGCGGTCCTTGCGGCGGGCGGTGAGGACCACGCGGTAGCCGGCCGCGGCGAGCTGCCGGGCGGTCGCGGCGCCGATGCCGCTGCTCGCTCCGGTGACGACGGCGATCCTGTTCCCGGCGGCAGTCATGGCGTGCTCCTCGCGCGTGTGGTCGATATGCGGTCAGGATAGGCGCGCTCGGCGGACGGCGGGTCGGGAGGTCGCGCCGCGCGGGCTGACAGTTCATCAGGAAATATGCGAAGAAATGGGATGGGGTCGGTATCTTCAGGGCATGAGTGTCCTGCGTAGTGCTTTCCTCGCGGCGGCCGTCGCCGCCGTGACGGTGACGACCACCGCGGCCGGCGCCGCGCCCGCCGACCGGACCGACCGGACCGACCGGACCGACCCGGCCATCGCCCCCGAGGCCGACGTCGCCCACCACGGGCACGCCTCCCTCTGGGACGGGCGGCTCGGCGTCTGGCTCACCAGCCGCAACCACGGCCCGGCCGCCCTCGCCGACCTGACCGTGCGGCTGGAGTTCTCCCAGCCCCTCGCCCCCGACCAGCAGCTGCCGCCCGGCTGCCTGCGGGCCGGCGACCGGGCGCTCCTGTGCGGCACGGGCGCCCTGACCGTGGACGGTGCGCAGCGCGAACTCGCCCTCGACCTACGGTCCACCGGCGCCCCGCACGAGGTGACCGTGCGCATCGACACCGTGTGGAACGGCGGCGCGACCGACCGGGACCCGGCCAACCACCGCCACGAGGTTCTCGTCCCGGCGACCGGCGACCCGTACGTCTTCTGACGCCGCCCCCGCGGCCCGTCCGTCCCGACCGGGCTCGACCGGATTGTCAGACCCCGCTGCGACACTCGACAGGTGATCGTCGAACGCGCATACGCCCATCTGTCGCCGTACGACCCGGAGGACGCCCAGGAGGAGTGGCCCTGGTCGGTGCCCTGCGTGCGCCAGCTCCTCACCGAAGGGCTGCACTTCACCGCCCCCGTCACCTTCCTCGTCGGCGAGAACGGCTCCGGCAAGTCCACCCTCGCCGAAGCCCTGGCCGAAGGCTTCGGGCTGGACTCCTGGGGCGGCTCTCTCGACTGGCGCTACGCCACCCAGCGCGGCAAGTCCGCCCTCGGAGAGCGCATACGCTTCGACGCGGCCCCCCGCGGCCGCCGCATGCTCGGCAACCGCGCCGCACGCAAAGGCTTCTTCCTGCGGGCCGAGACCGCCCTCGACGCCCTCGACCGGGAAGGCTTCGCCCCTGACCAGGTCAGCCACGGCGAAGGCTTCCTCGCCGCGTTCCGGGGGAAGTTCCTCCAGCCCGGCCTCTACGTGATGGACGAGCCCGAAGCCGCCCTCTCCTTCGCCTCCTGCCTCGAACTGCTCGGCCACATCGACCAGTTGGTCAAGAAGGGCGGCCAGATCATCTGCGCCACCCACTCCCCGCTGCTCACCGCCCTGCCCGGCGCGGACATCATCGAGATCGGCCCGTACGGCATGCGCCGCGTGGCTTGGAAGGAGCTCGCCCTCGTCGACCACTGGCGCCGCTACCTCGCCGACCCGCAGGCCTATCTCCGCCACATACTCGCCTGACGCCACCGAACTCCGGGGCCGGCCGGTCAGACCTGCGCGTCGCCGAACTCGCGCAGCGCGTCCTCGACGATCGCCTCCAGCCGGGCGTGGTGCGCCCCCCGCCAGTAGACGCGCCCGCACGCCGCGCACTGCGCGAACACGTCGTACGAACGCTCGGTGCCCTGGTGCAACTGCCCCCGTACGGAGTCCTTGTCGGCGTCCGCCAGCTCTCCGTTGCACGCCGTGCAGCGGGTCCACGGCGCCAGGCGCGGCGCGAACCGCTCCAGGACGTCACGCAGCTGGTCGTCGGGGCGGTCGCTGTACACGTACGCCCCCGCCCACAGCTCACGGCGGCGCAGCAGCCCCCGGTCCCGGGACAGCATCACGCGCCGCTCCTTGGCGGAGAGCGCCGCGAGCGCCGGGTCGCCGATGTCCTCGCTCTCGTACGCCGCGTCCACACCGAGCAGCCGCAACCGCCGTGCCAGCGTGCCCAGATGGACGTCCAGGAGGAAACGCAGCGGGGCGCCCGGCACCTGCTGCGGCCGCTCGACGCCGTACACCTCGACGCTCTCGCCCGCCGCCGGAATGTGCGAGACGGCCACCGCACGGCCGTCGACGAGGAGCCGGCCCGCCTCCGTCAGCGGTACGCCCAGCGACTCGACGACATGGCCGAGCGTGGACGCGCCGTCGGTCCTCAGGGCGGTGCGCCCGCCGCGGCGGTCCGCCGGTACGAACAGGTGCAGGTCGGGAGCGAAACTGATCTGGATCTCCGGTCCGTTCACGCCGTCAGCATGTCATCGACCGCGCCGCGCCAGCCAGGCAATTGGGGCGGCGCACCCCCACGCCGGTGTCCCGCCCGTCAACTCACCTGCGGCAGCAGGGGATACCCCGGTAGCGTGCCGATATGAAGATCATCGACCTTGAGCCCGGCGACCCCCGCCTCCACGACGACCTCCTGCCGGTCCTGCGCGAACTACGCCCCCACCTCACCGACGACCTCTTCCGCGACATCTACGCCAAGGGCCACCCCCAGGGGCTCCGGTTCACCGCCGCGTACGCCGACGACGGCAGCTGCGTCGGCGCGGCCGGCTGGCGGATCGTCGACAACACCAGCCAGATCCGCAAGCTCTACGTCGACGACCTCGTCACCGCCGCCCACGCCCGCTCCACCGGCGTCGGCCACCACCTCCTCGCCCACCTCGAAACCCACGCCCGCGCGGCCGGCTGCCACCACCTCAACCTGGACTCCGGAACCCACCGCACCGACGCGCACCGCTTCTACCACCGCGAACACCTCACCATCGCCGCCTTCAACTTCGACAAGAAGCTCACCTAGACACCGCGGGGCCGGTGGACACCGTGGTACCCAGGTCGAGCCGCCAGTCGTGGCAGCGCAGGGGATTCCCCGGCGGATACTCGAAGACCCGCTCACCGCGCAGCGTGAACCCGGCCTTGCGGCACACGCCGTTCGACGCGGCGTTGTCCACCGACGGGAACGCGTGCAGGTACGGGTGCTTCGCCGCCGCCCGGGCCGCCTCGACCACCGCCCGCGTCGCCGCCGTCGCTATCCCCCGGCCCTGGAACCCCGGCAGCACCGTCCACCCCGTCTCGTACACCGCCTCCCCGTCCCAGGTCTGCTCCCAGAACCCGATGGTGCCCACCACGGCCTCCTCCGGGAGCAGCACCACCCGGTACATCCGCCCCGCCCACGTCCGGTCCGCGCTCAGCTTCACGTACCGCCGGTGGCGCTCGACCAGCCGCTCGTCCGACTCCGGGCCACCGAGATGGTCCATCAACTCCGGTGCGTTGACGGCCTGGAGCAGCGCGAAGTCCTGCTCGGAATCCGACCACGGCTCGATCCGTACCGTTCCCAGGGTGATCTCCATGTCCGCACTCTAGGGCGGGGGTCTGACAGCCGGGCCCGCGTGCGCCTCCACCACCAGGGGGCGCACGCCTGCGCCCTTGTGCGGTCCGCCGAACCGCACCAAGGTGTCCGAAAAAGCAGTGGCCCCGCCGGGAGGGAGCAGCGCGTGACACACGCCGGACCATGGGAATTCACGGACGACAGGGGCACGGCATTATGGCTGCGGCGCAAGCCGGAGCGGGTGGCGGCCTACGTAAGGGCCGGAGCCGCCCTCGAGGACGCGGGCATACGGCCGGTGGCGGTGTACGGCTCCGGCCACGACGGCTCCGCGCCCGACCCGGTCAAGGCCGGGACTCTGACCGAGGCCGGCGTCCCCTATCTGGGGCCCGGGCGGGCCCTTCGGGACGACGAGCTGGACGCCGTACGGCCCGACCTCGTCGTCGACGTCACGTACGACGGCAAAAGCGCCTACGCCCTCGACGAGGCCACCGCCGAACGTCTCGGCGTCCCCCTCCTGACCCTCTCCGTCGGGGCCGAACTGCCCCTCGGGGACATCCTGGACCGCTTCGGCGAACTGGCCGCCGCGCTGGGCGGCCACGATGCCGCGGCCCCCCGCGCGCGAGACCTCGACGCCGGCGAACAGGCCGTACGCGCCGCAGCCGCGGCCAACCCCTCCGTACGTGTCCTCGCGCTCTCCGGCGCGGGCCCCGACCAGGTCCATCTGGCCCGCCCGCACGCCTGGCCCGAACTGGCCCACCTGCTGGCCCTCGGCGTCCCGCTCGCCGAACCAGGACCCGGCGCCGGCGCGAGCTGGCTCACCACCGACTGGGACCGGGCCGCCGACCTCCGCCCCGGCCTCGTCCTCCTCGACAGCCGCGCCAACGCCGTCCAGACCGACGCGCTGACCGCCTACCCCGCCTGGAGCGCCCTGACCGCCCACGCGCGCGTGACGCCCTGGAACCCGGAAACCCCGCCGAGCCCCACCGCGCACGCCCACTTCTTCCACACCGTCGCCGCGGCCCTCCAAACCGCCCCGGCCGACAACTAGCCGCGTACGGCCGGAGCGAGGAGCCTCGCCCGCAACGCGTCCGCGAACTCCTCCGCCCTCGCCAGCTGCGCCCGCAGATCCGCCACCCGCTGGGCGGCGGCCCGCTCGTACCGCTCGACCCGGCCGAGCAGCACCTCCCGCTCGTCCGGGTCGAGCTCCGCACCGCAGTCGAGCCGGTCCATCGCCGCCAGCAGCTCCCGGGTCTCGTCGAGGGCGAAACCCAGCGGCTTCATCCGGCGGATCAGCATCAGCCGGGCCACATCGCTCTCGGTGTAGAGCGGGAAACCACCCTGCGAACGGGCCGACGGAACGGCCAGACCGCTGTCCTCGTAGAGGCGGATGGTGCGCAGCGACATCTCGGTCCGCGCGGCGACCTCGCCGATCTGCATGTGCTCGTCCTGTGCGCGATGCTCGGTGAACACGGCTGACACCCTCCCAGATAGGATTGTCCGGTTTGTCTGCCTGTCATCATGCCCGCCTCTGACGGGGCGTCAGCCCAGCCGCGCCGCCCGCCGCCGCAGATAACGCGCCTCCGGCACACTGAGCGTGCGCGCCGCCGCCACCTCATACGCCTCCCGCGCCGCCTCCCGGTCACCGGCCCGCTCCAGCAGATGCGCCCGCACCGCCGCCAGCCGGTGATGCTCCGCAAGCCGCCCCTCCAGCCGCGCCACCTCGGCGAGCCCCGCCCGCGGCCCGTGCACCATCGCCACCGCCACCGCCCGCCCCAGCTCCGCCATCGGCCCCGGCGCCCGCTCCACCAGCAGGTCGTACAGCGCGAGGATCTGCGGCCAGTCCGTGTCCTCGGCCCGCCCCGCCTCGTCGTGCAGCGCCGCGATCGCCGCCTGCAACTGATACGCCCCCGCCGGCCCTTCCGACAGCGCCTCCTCCACCAGCGCCGTCCCCTCCGCGATCGCCGCCCGGTCCCAGCGCGAACGGTCCTGCTCGTCCAGCGGCACCAGCTCACCGTCCGGCCCTGTCCGCGCGCCGCTGCGCGCCTCGGTCAGCAGCATCAGCGCCAGCAGCCCCGTCACCGCCCCCTCCCGCGGCAGCAGCCGACGTACGGCCCGGGTCAGCCGGATCGCCTCACGGGCCAGATCGTCCCGGTGCAGAGCCCGCCCCGACGTCGCCGTATAGCCCTCGTTGAAGATCAGGTACAGCACTTGGAGCACGGCCGCCAGCCGCTGGTCCCGGTCCTCCGGGCCGGGCTGCCGGAACGGCTCACCGCGCAGCCGCGCCTTCGCCCGGCTGATCCGCTGCGCCATCGTCGCCTCCGGCACCAGATGCGCACGGGCGATCTCCGCCGTGGTCAGCCCGCCGACGGCGCGCAGGGTCAGCGCGACCTGCGCGGCCGGGGTCAGCTCGGGGTGACAGCACAGGAAGAGCAGCGTCAGGGTGTCGTCCTCGGAGGGGCCCCGGTTCTCGCCCGGCGCGGGCGCGGTGAACGCGTCGCGGGGTGTGAGCCGCAGCGCCGTCTCCTCGCGTCGCCGCCGCGCGTCCTCGGCGCGCAGCGCGTCCGCGAGCCGGCGCGAGGCGACCTTGATCAGCCAGCCGCGGGGGTTGTCCGGCACCCCGGCCGACGGCCACTGCCGCGCGGCGGCGAGCAGGGCTTCCTGTACGGCGTCCTCGGCGGCGTCGAAGTGCCCGTACCGGCGCACGAGCGCGCCGAGGACCTGCGGCGCGTGCAGACGCAGCAGGTCCTCGACCTGGTGGAGGCGGTCGTTCGGCATGGGGCGGATCCGGGATGTCGGAGGGTGGATGACAGATGTCGACTGTCAGCGTCGCGTATCTGTCAGCGCCCGTCCGTCATCCGTCATCCGCCATCGGACATCCGTCATCGGTCAGCGCCCGTCCGCCATCGGTCATCGGTCATCGGCCGTCGGTCATCGGTCAGCCGTCATCGGTCAGACCTCGCCGCGACCCGACTCGTCGATCGGCCGGATCACCACCGGGTAGTCCGTGCTTCCCTCCGGCACCGGGCACCGTGCGACCCGCGCCGCGATCTCCGTGACCCGTTCCAGGCTGTCGCAGTCGAGCACCCAGTATCCGGCCAGCACTTCCTTGGTCTCCCCGTACGGCCCGTCCGTGACGACCGGCCGTCCGTCGGCGTCGAGGCTGACGAAGCGGGTCCGCGCCGGTTCGACGAGTCCCTGCCCGTCGACGAGTTCCCCGGTCTCGGCGAGGTCGTTGTTGATCTCGCCCATGAAGGCGAACATCGCCTCCAGGTCCTTCTCGCTCCAGGCGGGGCTGTGCGCGGAGCCCTTTCCGTTCATCGCGTCGTAGTCCGCCTGGGCGCCCTGCACCATCACGAGGTACTTCATGGCTTCGCTCCCTTGGGATGCGCCGTCGCCCCGTGCGGGCGACTCTCACCGGAGACGTCGGAGCCGACGGCGCGTTCTCGACACGCCCCGGGCTTTTTCTCCGCACCACTTTTCCCGACTACCGCCGGGTACGCGCGGCCCGGCACCCCGCGTGGCGCGCTCCTGCCCGGCGCCGCGGGTCAGGGCCAGACCAGGCAGTACGGCTGGTGGCCCGCCTCGTGGAGGCGGACGGAGAAGTCCTGCCACTCGTGGAGGAGCTGGTAGACGTTGAAGGCGTCGCGGGGGCCGCCGCGGTCGGGGACCGTGGACCAGATGAAGGCGGCCGCGCCGACCGATTCCTCGCCGATGTCGCGCAGGGGGTCGACGACCGTCATGGGGAGTTTGACGACGGCGTAGTCGGGGTGGAGGACGACCAGTTCCAGGGGCGGGACGCGGTGCAGGGGCATGCCCTGGATGCCCGTGAGGACCATCGCGGCTATGGTCTCGGGCTTGATCTTGGTGAACATGCCGCCCATGCCGAGCTCGTCGCCGCCCAGTTCCTCGGGGCGCATCGAGATCGGGACGCGGGCCGCGGTGGCGCCGTCGGGGGCTCCGAAGTATTTGTAGGTCACGCCCAACCGGCCACTCCTGCTTCCCGTGGGCTCGTCCGTCCGTCGTCGGTGCTTCCCCCGCCGGGCAGGCTCGGGACCCAGGTCGTCGGTCCCCTCGCCCAGTCCGCCACCGCGATGCATATCTCCACCCGACTGCTTTTTAGGCAACACGGCCCCCGCCGCGCAACCCGATCATCGTGACAGTGACCTCCCCCACGCTCGTGCAGTGAAACACCTGTCCGCAAGAACGTCCTGGCCTCTGACACCATGGATTCATGAGCTTTCCCTATGACGCCTCATTTTCGCAGACGCGGAGGCCGGCCGCCCCGTCGTGAGAGGCGGGCGTACCGGAAGCCCATGCCGTCGCCGTTCTGCGGCCGTCAATCCGTACTCGCAGGTCAGGACCAAAGTGCCGTATTCATACGAAGCCCCAGTCTCACAGACGCTTTTCGACCGCGCGTCCCTCGTGACGCCCGGCGGCGTGAACTCACCGGTGCGTGCCTTCCGGGCCGTGGGCGGTACGCCCCGGTTCATGGTGTCCGGCACCGGTCCGTACCTCACCGATGCCGACGGCCGTGAGTATGTCGACCTCGTCTGCTCGTGGGGGCCGATGATCCTCGGCCATTCCCACCCCGAGGTGATCGCCGCCGTCCAGACCGCCGTGGCGCGCGGCACGTCTTTCGGTACGCCCGGGCAGGGCGAGGTCGAGCTGGCCGAGGAGATCGTCGGACGGATTGAGCCGGTCGAGCAGGTCCGACTGGTGTCGTCCGGTACCGAGGCGACGATGTCCGCGATCCGGCTGGCGCGCGGGTTCACCGGGCGCGCCAAGGTGATCAAGTTCGCCGGCTGCTACCACGGGCATGTGGACGCGCTGCTGGCCGCGGCCGGTTCGGGTCTGGCCACGTTCGCGCTGCCCGACACGCCCGGGGTGACCGGTGCGCAGGCCGGGGACACGGTGGTGCTGCCGTACAACGACCTGGAGGCCGTGCGGGCCGCCTTCGCCGCGCATCCGGGGGAGATCGCCTGTGTGATCACGGAGGCGTCGCCGGGCAACATGGGTGTGGTGCCGCCGCAGGACGGGTTCAACGCCGGTCTGAAGGAGATCTGTGCCGAGAACGGCGCGCTGTTCATCTCGGACGAGGTGATGACGGGTTTCCGTACGTCGCGTGCGGGCTGGTACGGCGTGGACGGGGTGAAGCCGGATCTGATGACCTTCGGCAAGGTCATGGGCGGTGGCTTCCCGGCCGCGGCCTTCGGTGGCCGGGCGGATGTCATGGCGCATCTGGCTCCGGCGGGCCCGGTCTACCAGGCGGGCACGCTGTCGGGGAACCCGGTCGCCACGGCGGCGGGTCTGGCGCAGCTGCGGCTGCTGGACGAGGCCGCGTACGAGAAGGTGAACGCGGTGTCGGCGCAGATCCAGGGGCTGGTGACGGAGGCGCTGAGCAAGGAGGGCGTCGCGCACCGGCTGCAGAGGGCGTCCAACATGTTCTCGGTCTTCTTCACCGAGGACGAGGTCGTGAACTACGACGACGCCAAGCGGCAGGAGTCGTTCCGCTTCACCGCCTTCTTCCACTCGATGCTGTCGAACGGTGTGTATCTGCCGCCGTCGGCGTTCGAGTCGTGGTTCGTGTCGACCGCGCACGACGAGCGGGCCGTCGAGAAGATCGCCGGCGCGCTGCCCGCCGCCGCTCGTGCCGCGGCGGAGGCCACCGCATGAGCGGCAGTGACATCACCGTCGTGCATCTGATGCGCCATGGCGAGGTGCACAACCCGGACGGCGTCCTGTACGGGCGGCGGGCGGGTTACCACCTGTCCGAGCTCGGCCGGCAGATGGCCGACCGGGTGGCCGAGCATCTGGCGGACCGCGACATCACGTATGTGAACGCCTCGCCGCTGGAGCGGGCGCAGGAGACCGCGGCGCCGATCGCGAAGGCGCACGGGTTGACCGTGGACACCGACGAGCGGCTGATCGAGGCCGGGAACGTCTTCGAGGGGAAGACCTTCGGGGTCGGGGACGGCGCGCTGCGCAAGCCGGGCAATTGGAAGCATCTGACCAATCCGTTCCGGCCGTCGTGGGGCGAGCCGTACGTCGAGCAGGTCGTGCGGATGATGGGTGCGCTGGACGCGGCGCGGGACGCGGCCCGTGGGCGCGAGGCGGTCTGTGTCAGTCATCAGCTGCCGATCTGGATCGTGCGCAGTTTCGTGGAGCGGCGGCGGCTGTGGCACGACCCGCGTCGGCGGCAGTGCACGCTGGCGTCGCTGACGACGTTCACGTACGAGGGCAACAAGATCGTGTCGGTGGGGTACAGCGAGCCGGCGCGTGATCTGGTGCCGCCGCATCTGCTGGCGGGTGCGAAGCCCGTGAAGGGGAGGGCGAAGGCCTTCGGCGCCTGAGCGGCGCGGGGCCCGCGGGGCCGTGGGGTCCGAGGGGCCCAACTTCATTCAGGGGCGGTCGTTGACGGGATGTCATACGGCCGCCCCTGAAAGTTTGTTCTTATATCCGGAACCTGTAGGTCCGTTCCCGCATCTCACCTATTGCCGGTTTGAATGACAAATCGCGAATGGGGACGATATGCGCGGGATCAGTCGAAGGGGCCTGCTCGGTGCGGGTGCTGGAGCCGCGGCCGCGATCGGGATCGCGGGCTGCATCTCCACAGATAAGGGCGAAAAGGGAGGATCCGGGCAAACTGGTCAAGGCAAGGGTGACCGGACGAGCCCCTCTCCCTCTTCGGACGGCCGACCCCTCGGGGACGGTTCCACCGCCGACACCGGCAAGCAGCCGCACCAGCCCGAGCGGCCCGTCCCGCTCGAACCGGGCCAGACACCCCCGCAGTTCGTGGTCTTCTCCTGGGACGGCGCCGGCGAGGTCGGCAACGGCCTCTTCCCCCGCTTCCTGAAGCTCGCCAAGGACCACGGCGCCGCGATGACGTTCTTCCTCTCCGGGCTCTACCTCCTGCCCGAGTCGAAGAAGACCCTCTACCGCCCGCCGAACAACGGCATAGGCGCCTCCGACATCGGCTACCTCAAGGACGAGAACATCAAGCGGACGCTCGCCTGCGTCCGCGAGGCCTGGCTCGACGGCCATGAGATAGGCACGCACTTCAACGGCCACTTCTGCGGCGGCCGCGGCTCCGTCGGCAACTGGTCCTCCGCCGACTGGCAGAGCGAGATCGACCAGGCGGTGAAGTTTGTCACCGAGTGGAAGACCAGCACCGGCTGGCGCGACCTCGACCCGCTCCCCTTCGACTACCGCAAGGAACTCGTCGGCGCCCGCACCCCCTGCCTGCTCGGCCAGGACAAGCTGCTGCCCACCGCCAAGAAGCTCGGCTGGCGCTACGACGCCAGCTCGCCCGGCGGCCTCCAGCGCTGGCCCGGCAAACGCCAGGGCATCTGGGACCTGCCGCTGCAGGCCGTCCCCTTCCCCGGCCACTCCTTCGAGGTGCTCTCGATGGACTACAACATGCTCGCCAATCAGTCCAAGAATTCGACCCAGGGCATGCCCTCGCGTTTTCCGGGCTGGCGCAAGCAGGCCACCGAGGCGTATCTCGCCGGATTCACGCGCGCGTACGAGTCCAATCGCGCGCCGCTCTTCATCGGCAACCACTTCGAACAGTGGAACGGCGGCATCTACATGGACGCCGTCGAGGAGGCCCTGAAGGGCATGGCCGGGAAGAAGGATGTGAGGCTGGTCTCGTTCCGGCAGTTCGTCGACTGGCTGGACGTACAGGACCCGAAGATCCTCGCCAAGCTCCGTACGCTCGACGTCGGACAAACACCGGCCGGCGGCTGGAACGGCTTCCTGCGCGCCGTTTAGTCGTGCTTGACAAGGGGCTTTACGGGCACCGAGGGGGGCGGCCAAGATCCGTGGAACGCCCATGCGAAACTTTTCACATGAGCCTTAGCCGCGCCCCCCGACGCACCCTGCTCGCCGTCGGAGCCCTCTCGGCCGCCCTTGCCCTGACGGCCTGCAGCTCGGACAGCAACGGCAAGTCCGGCGGAGGCGGAGACACCAACTTCGTCGCCAGTACGGGCGGTGTCGAGACCGTCGCCAAGGGCGAGCGCAAGGCCCCCAACAAGCTTGCCGGCGAGACCCTCGACGGCAAGCCGCTCGATGTCGCCGACCTCAAGGGCAAGGTCGTCGTCTTGAACCTCTGGGGATCGTGGTGCCCGCCGTGCCGGGCCGAGGCGCCGCATTTCGCCAAGGTGTCCAAGGAGCTCAAGGCCAAGGGCGTGGAGTTCGTCGGGATCAATACCCGCGACCCCAACAAGCAGCCTGCCGTCGCCTTCGAGAAGGACTACGGCATCACGTACCCCAGCCTGTACGACCCGGCCGGAAAGCTGATCGTGAACGGCTTCCCCAAGGGCAGCCTCAATCCGGCCGGTATTCCCTCCACGATCGTCCTCGACAAGGACGGAAAGATCGCGGGACGGGCCCTGATGGCCCTCAATGAAACCAAGCTCCGCCAGCTGATCGACCCGCTGGTCGCGGAGAAGTGATCGCGTGCTGACCCTCGCCGCGGCGGCCGCCGACGAATTCGGCCGCAACGAGACCGTCTACAGCGGAGCGATGATGCTCGCGCTGCCGATCGCCGTCCTCGGCGGTCTGGTCTCGTTCTTCTCGCCCTGCGTGCTGCCGCTCGTGCCCGGCTACCTCAGCTACGTCACCGGCGTCAGCGGCACCGACCTGGCCGAGGCCCGCCGCGGCCGGATGGTCGCCGGGGCGAGCCTGTTCGTGCTCGGCTTCACCGCGGTCTTCGTCTCCGGCGGCGCCCTCTTCGGCAACTTCGGCACGAGCCTCCTGGGCCACCGGGAGATCCTCTCCAAGGTCGCCGGTGTCCTGATGGTCCTCATGGGTCTGCTCTTCATGGGCCTGATGCCCTGGATCACCCAGCGCGAGTTCCGCTTCCACAAGCGGCCGACCGCCGGACTCGCCGGCGCGCCGGTCCTCGGCGTGCTCTTCGGCGTCGGCTGGTCGCCCTGCTTCGGCCCGACCCTCACGTCGGTGAACATGCTCGCCTTCAGCGAGGCCAGCGCCGGCCGCGGGGCGATACTGATGGTCGCCTTCTGCCTGGGCCTCGGTGTGCCCTTCGTCGTCGCGGCCGTCGCCTTCCGTAAGGCGCTCGGCGCCTTCAGCTGGGTGAAGAAGCACTACGCGTGGGTGATGCGGATCGGCGGAGTGATGATGATCGCGACGGGCCTGCTGCTTCTCACAGGTGTGTGGGACACGCTGGTGCAGACCATGCAGAGCTGGGCCGACGGCTTCACGGTGGGGATCTGAGTACCAATGAGCAAGGCCGATTCGATGAGCAAGGCTGCCACGAGCAGGGCTTCCATGAGTGAGAGCGACGCGCGGACGGAGGCCGAGGGGGCGCACGATCTCGGTGAGGCCGGGGCCCAGCTGTCCACCGTGCCCCGCGAGGAGAGCGCGATCGGCGGTCCGACGCTCGGCGTCGTCGGCTGGATCCGCTGGTTCTGGCGGCAGCTGACCTCCATGCGGGTCGCGCTGATCCTGCTGTTCCTGCTCTCCCTCGGCGCGATCCCCGGCTCCCTCGTCCCGCAGAACAGCGTGGACGAGCTGAAGGTGCAGACCTTCAAGGACGCCCACGAGACCCTCACGCCGATCTACGAGAAGCTCCAGCTCTTCGACGTCTACGGCTCGGTGTGGTTCTCCGCGATCTACATCCTGCTGTTCGTCTCCCTCATCGGCTGCATCGTGCCCCGCAGCTGGCAGTTCGTCGGCCAGCTGCGCGGCCGCCCCCCGGGCGCACCCGGCCGCCTGACCCGGCTGCCCGCGTACACCACCTGGCGCAGCGAGACCGAGCCGGAGCAGATCCGCGAGGCGGCCCTCGCGCTGCTGAAGAAGCGGGGCTTCCGCGCCCATGCCGACGGTGACGCGGTCGCCGCCGAGAAGGGCTATCTGCGGGAGGCGGGCAACCTCCTCTTCCACATCGCCCTGATCGTGATGCTGGTCGCCTTCGCCACCGGACAGCTCTTCAAGTCCGAGGGCGGCAAGCTGATCGTCGAGGGCGACGCCTTCTCCAACACGCTCACGCAGTACGACGACTTCAAGTCCGGGTCGCTGTTCAGCACGGACGAGCTCGTGCCGTTCAGTTTCGACCTGGACAAGTTCACCGGCACGTACGAGCGGTCCGGGCCGCAGCGCGGCACCCCGCGTACGTTCGAGGCCGCCGTCACCTACGGCAAGCCGGGCGAGGCGCAGAAGAAGGCCGTCATCCGGGTCAACGAGCCGCTGAACGTCGACGGTTCGAAGGTGTATCTGATCGCCCACGGCTACGCGCCGGTCGTCACCGTCAAGGACGGCAAGGGCAAGGTCGTCTTCAAGGGCGCCGTGCCGCTGCTGCCGATCGACAACAACATCACCTCCACCGGCGCGATCAAGGTGATGGACGGCTACCGCGACCCGAAGACCGGCAAGAAGACCCAGCTCGGCTTCAAGGCGTTCTTCGTGCCGACCTTCGCCGGGGCCGGCCAGGGCAACATGTTCTCGCAGTTCCCGGCCCTGGACTTCCCCGTGATGGCGGTCACCGGCTACACCGGCGACCTGCGGGTCGACGGCGGTCTGCCGCAGAACGTGTACCAGCTGGACACCAGCAAGATGAAGCAGTTCACGGTCGGTGAGAACGGGCAGGTCGCCCAGCGGCTGATCCCCGGCGAGACCATGACGCTGCCGGACGGGGCGGGCTCGATCACCTTCGAGAAGGAGATCAAGGAGTGGGCCAGCTTCCAGATCTCCCAGCAGCCCGGCAACGGCCTCGCGCTCGCCGGGGCGATCGCCGCGATCGCGGGCCTGGCCGGCTCGCTCTTCATCCAGCGGCGCCGGATCTGGGTCCGGGCCGTGCGCGGCGCCGACGGCGTGACCGTCGTCGAGATGGCCGGTCTCGGCCGCAGCGAGTCCGCCCGGCTGCCCGAGGAGCTGGGCGAGCTGGCCCTCACGCTCCACGCCGAGGCGCCCACCGCCCCGGACGTCCCAGAAGAATCCGAATCCGAAGCCGACGAATCCGAAGCCGACGAAGCAGCCGTTCCTGCCGAAGGGCATGAGAAGTGATCATCGCCGCCGCGACCAACGAGAGCCTGGCGCAGATGAGCAACACGCTCATCTACTCCTCGATGGCCGTCTACACCCTCGCCTTCCTCGCCCATATCGCCGAGTGGGTCTTCGGCAGCCGCAGCAAGGTGGGCCGTACCGCCGCCGCCCTGACCGCCCCCGCGGCCACCGCCGCCGCCCCGGTCACCGTCCAGGTGAAGGGGCAGGCCGGCTCCACCGCCGTCCTCGAGAAGCCGAAGGTGGTCACCCGCGCCGCCGCTGGCCGGCGCGAGGTCCCCGACGGCCCCGGCGCGGCCGGCGGCACCGTCAAGGGCGACCTGTACGGGCGGATCGCCGTCTCGCTCACCGCGCTCGCGTTCCTGCTGGAGGCCGCCGGAGTCGTCGCCCGGGCGCTGTCCGTGCAGCGCGCCCCCTGGGGCAACATGTACGAGTTCTCCACCACCTTCTCCACGGTGGCGGTCGGCGTGTACCTCGGCTTCCTGGTCGCGAAGAAGAACGTCCGCTGGATCGGTCTGCCGCTGGTGACGACCGTCCTGCTGGACCTGGGCGTCGCCACGACCGTGCTCTACACCGAGAGCGACCAGCTCGTTCCCGCGCTCGACTCCTACTGGATGTGGATCCACGTCTCGACCGCGATCTTCTGCGGCTCGGTGCTCTACCTGGGGGCCGTCGGCACCCTGCTCTACCTCTTCCGCGACTCCTACGAGAACAAGATCGCGAACGGCGGGAAGCCCGGCGCCTTCGCCCGCTCGGTCCTCGAGCGGCTGCCGTCCGCGGCGACGCTGGACAAGTTCGCGTACCGGGTCAACGCGGCGACGTTCCCGCTGTGGACGTTCACGATCATCGCGGGCTCGATCTGGGCCGGTGACGCGTGGGGCCGCTACTGGGGCTGGGACGCCAAGGAGGTCTGGGCCTTCATCACCTGGGTCGCCTACGCCGCGTACCTGCACGCCCGCGCGACGGCCGGCTGGAAGGGCCGCAAGGCCGCGTACATCGCGCTGATCGCCTTCGGCTGCTTCCTCTTCAACTACTACGGCGTCAACATCTTCGTGAACAGCATGCACTCCTACGCGGGCGTCTGAGCCCCGGCTCGCGTCCCGGGGCGGTTCGCGTGACGCTGGAGGTATGGCCGCCGAAGCGATACCCCGCGGTGCGAGTGAGACCCGAGGTGACACGCATGTGCTGCGGTACGTGCTGAGCCTGCCGCACGAGATGGTGCGGGTGTGGGCCGCCGTGGCCACTCCGGAAGGGCTTCCGCAGTGGCTCGCGGCGGCCGATCCGCTGGAGCCACGGCTCGGCGGAGCGGTGACGCTGCGCTGGCTGAACAGCGAGACGGTGACTTCCGGCCGGGTCACGGCGTGGGACCCCGAGTATGTCGCCGAGTACACCGTCGAGGAGCCGCACGGCCGGATCCGCTTCCATCTGGAACCGGCCCGGGACGGCGGTACGGTCCTGCGCTTCACCAACGAGTTCCAGGGCTCCGACCAGCTGCGCCTGGACTGCCTGGCGGGCTGGCACCACCACTTCGAGCTGCTGGAGTCCGCGCTGGAGGGCCGGCCCACGGACTGGCTGACGTGGACGCCGGAGCGGTGGCGCGAGCTGCGCGAGACGTACGAACGCGAGGAGGCGCGCTGGCCGCGCTGGGAGCCGTGACTCCGCGCGAGTGTGGTCAGCTCTTTCCCGGTGGGAGGCAGTTGTCCTTCGGGGGGTGGCCCTCCGGCCAGGCCATCTGGACGAAGCGCTGGCTGCCGTCGAGGGCGAGCTCCACGATCGGCACCGCTTTGTTGTGCGGGTTGCCGTAGTTGTCCAGGCAGATCCAGCCGCTCGCGCCCTCCACCCGCAGGGAGCCCTTGACCTGGGGCCACTGGGCGCCGACGTCGCGTAGCTCCGGCAGGGTGCTGCCGGTCGGGGTGGCCTGGCGGATGGCGTGGACGGCCGTCGCCATGGCGTCGTACGCGACGATCGACTGGCCGTCGGCCAGCGCGAGGGGGCCGATCGGGCCGGCGGGGGCGCGGGCGGCGCGGGCGAGCGTGGTGACGAAGGTGTCGTACGCGGCGGTGGAGCCGCCCGTGGTGGGGACGGGTCTGCCGGGCACGGGCTTCCAGGCGTCGGGGTGGGCGAGCGAGGCGTAGCGGACGGTCACCTTGGCGCGCAGGGCCGCCCGGTCGAGTTTCTTGTCGCCGCCGAGGTAGGAGCCCTCGTCGCCGGTGAGGACGGTGAAGGCGCGGCTCTTGCAGCCGCGGGCGCCCAGCGCGTTGATGAACTGGCGCAGCTGGGTGTGGCGGCCGGCGAAGAAGACGGTCTCGGCGGTGGTGTCGCAGATGAGGTGGGTGATCTGGCGGAAGGTGTTGGCGGTGGTGCCTTCCTCGGTCATGTCGGCGGGTGAGGTGAACAGCTGCGGTTCGTAGGGTGCCTTGCCCTTGAGGGAGGCGGCGAACGCGGACTTGAGGGTGTCGGTGTAGTGGTCGCCGGTGCGGGTGTCCTGGACGAGGATCGCCTTGGCGGCGTCGACCTTGCCGAATGCGGCGAGGGCGCGGGCCTCGTCGCCGTTGGTGGGGGAGACCCGGGCGAGGCCGGGGAAGTGGTTGCGGCCGGGGCCGTTGGCGATGTCGTCGGCGGTGATGGTGGTGCCGACGACGGCGAGCCCGGCTTTGGTGAGTTCGGTGACCGCGTCGCGTATCTCGGTGGAGCTGGTGGCGACGCCGGAGACGGCGCGCAGCTGGTCCGGGGCGCCGGTCATTCCCTTCAGCTGGTCGACGGTGGTGCGCCAGTGGGCGTTGTTCTTGCCGGTGTTGGCGAGGACGAGGCGGATGCGGGGCTTCTGGTCGTTGGATTCGTGGTTGGCGCGGTACTGCTGGGCGAAGGCGCCCTGGAGCTCGTGGAGGACCTTGCCGCTCATGCCGGCGTCGGTGGAGGTGATCGGTAGCAGGATGGCGACGGTGACGTGGTCGCCGCTGCCGAGGGTGGCGTTCTCGCGGGCGATGGCGGTGGCGACGTCCCGTAGGGCGGGGACGCCGAAGTCGTGTCCGGTGCCGTTGACGCCGACGCATTCGGTGCTGCCCTCGGGGCGGGCCACGCCGGGGGCGCAGGAACGGTCCTCCGGGTTGTTGGCGGTGTCGATGACGTAGAGGGTGGCGCCGACGGCGAGGGCGAGGGTGATCAGGGAGGTGACGACCTTCTGCCGGACGGTGTAGAAGACGCGGTAGCGCAGCCGGTTGGGCATGGGTGCTCAGGCTCCGTCCTCGCTGCCGGGCGGCACGGTGAGGCCCCGCCAGGCGCGGATGTCCTTCGGCCAGTGGGTGGCCGCGTCCCACAGCGGACTGCTGCCGGTGCGGTGGCGTCCGGAGAGCTGGCGCAGTTCGTGCGCCATCCGTTCCACGACGTCGTCGTCCGGCAGGGCGAGCGGATCGGTCAGCAGCCATACGGCGTGCAGGAGCCGCCGCAGGGAGAGGTGGAGTTCGGCGGCGTCGTCCGCGACGCCGGGGGGCAGCGCCGGCACGTCCTGGCCGAGGGCGACGGCGCGGCGCGGGTCCGCTCCGGTGCGGTGCTGTTCGCGCGGGTGGGGCGCGGAGGCGATGAACTTGAGCCGGCCCAGCCAGTCGACGATGTCGGGCTGGGGGAAGTCGAGCCGTAGCCGGGTCACGGCGTCTTCGGTGCGGCCGAGCGCGAGGTCCTGGTGGAGGCGGTACGGGCCGGGGTCGGGGCCGTAGAGGCCGTGGAGGGTTTCGTGGACCGCGCGCCAGGCCGTGTAGGCGGGGTGGTCGGCGTCGTGGAAGCGCAGCCGGTGCAGCAGCAGGGCGCGCAGCAGCAGGTCGCCGACGAAGTGCCTCGGTCCGCTGGGCCAGTCGTCGGCGTGGAGCAGGTCCCGTACGCGCAGGACGAGGTCGCCGTCGAGGGATTCGCCGCGCAGCCGGGTCCGGGCGAGGGTGCGGGCGGACTCCTCGTCGTGGGCGGCGGCGAGGACGGCGAGCGGGTCGGGGCGCAGGCCGGGCAGGAGTTCGCCGAGGAGGGTGGCGGCGACGGGCCTGGGCGGGGCGTCCTCGCGTAGTTCAACGGTGAGGTCGAGGAGGGCGCCGGGGGTGAGGGTGGGGCGGAGCCGGGCGGGGGCTTCGCCGGCGGCGCGGCTGAGGAGGGTGACGCCGAGCGGGCGGCCGCCGGTGAGGCGGTGGACGGCGCGGGCGAGTTCGGCGGGGGTGCGGCCGGCGGGGTCGTGGCGGTCGAAGGCGCGCTGGGTGTGGGTGGGGCTGAGCGGGGTCAGTTCCACGGCGAGGATGCCGGAGGTGATGTCGGTGCCGCGGGGGCAGGCGGCGCGGTGGGCGGTCTCGGGCAGCCGCAGGCGGGTGGCGTGGCGCAGTCCGGCGTGGTCGCGGACGCGGGAGGAGGCCATGACGATGATCTGGTCGCGGCGTCCGGTGGCGCGTTCGCGCAGGAGTGGTTCGACGAGGCGGCGGCCGAGGGGGAGGTGGGCGTTGTCGAGGAGGACGAGGGGGCGGCCGCGGCGGGTGCCGCGGCGGGTCAGTCCGGTGTAGGCGCGGCCGAGGTCCTCGACGAGGGCGCCGACGAGGAAGTCCTCGGCCTCGGTGCGGCGGCGGCCGCCCTGTTCGAAGTCGATGGCGAGTTGCTGGAGGCCGGCTTTTCCGCGGCCGCCGGCGTTGCGGTACGAGCCGTACCAGGCGTCGGACTTCTGCTGGAAGCGGCCGAAGACCTCTTCGAGGACGGTTTCGACGGTGGCTTCGGCGAGGAGTCCGGCGAGCGGGGCGGTGGATTCGGCGGCGTTGGCGGCGAGTTTGGCGAGGACTTTGGTGACCCAGGTGGCGGCGGCGCCTTTGGTGGCGTCGACGGTGGCGAGGACCGGGCCGAGGCGCTGGAGGTCGCGGCGGGCGCGTTCGTCGTCCTCCTGGGACCAGCCGATGGAGGCGACGGCGACGAGGCCGAGGGAGAGCCGGGGGAACTGGATGGGTTTGGCGCTGTGGATGCGTGGGGCGAGCTGGACGGCGAGTTCGGCGAGCGCGCCGGTGAGCGGGTTCCAGCCGGGGCCGTGGTCGGCGGGCGGTTCGATGTGGGCGCAGTCGATCAGGGCGAGCGGGGTGCCGCCGCGGTAGGCGTTGCGGATCTGTTTGAGCAGGGCGGTCTTGCCCATGCCGCGGCCGCCGGTGAAGACGGTGACGGGCGGGTCGTCGGGGTGTTCGTACGCGGTGCGGCCATAGCGGTACGGGGACAGCCCGATGAGCCGCGCCGCGAGCCCGGCCTCCTGGAAGACCGCCTCGCGGCCGTACAGCTCTCTGTCCACGCCCCGTCACCCCCGGCACAGTCAACTCCAGGATATCGACGGTGTGTTGGGAAAGCGGCAGGCTTTTCGACTCTGTTGCGCGGACGTTCTCACTCCGTGGCGATCGCGTCGAGCTGGGCCCGGAGGTAGGCGTGGGAGTCGATCCCGTGGATGGTGGTCCCGGGGTCGCACTCGTAGAAGTACACGAGCGACATCAGCTCCTCGGCGGGCGCGTCGGCGGGCGGCGGGAGCACCCGGTGCCGCCCGGAACGCCAGCGTCCACCCGTCCAACCGGCCATCACATCACCGATGTTGACGGTGAAGGCGGCGGGGTCGAAGGGCGCGTCCTGCCATCCGCCGGCGTCGGTGAACACCTGAAGGCCACCCTTGCCCGCCTGCCGGTCCAGGATCGTGACCGTGCCGAAGTCGGTGTGCGGCCCGATCCGGAACTGGCCCGGCTCCGGCTCGCCCGTCCGCTCCCGGCCCGGGTACCAGTTGATGTTGAAGCCGAACGTGGGGTGCCGGGTGTGCCGGGTGAAGAAGTCCCGCTCCTCGCCGAGGGCGACGCCGAGCAGATCGAGAACCCGGTCCGACAGGGCCCGCATCTGCGCGAGGTACGTCCGGATGAGCGGTTTCAGCTCGGGCACCTCGGCGGGCCAGGTGTTCGGCAGGAACCATTCGGCGTCCACGGCCGGATCGCCGGTCGGCTCGTCGGCCGCGAAGGACAGCGACTCCTTGAGGTCGGGCGGGGTGACCGTGCCCTCCGCGTACCCGTTCGCCTCGGCCCCCGGCCCGAGCCACCCGCGCCCGCCGACGCGCACGGCGTACGGCTCCTTGACGGCGGCCGGGAGGTGGAAGAACCTGCGGGCGACGTCCCGGATCGCCGCCCGCAGGTCCGGGTCGACGCCGTGCCCGGTGACCAGCAGAAACCCGGCCTCGCGCAGGGCGCGGTCGCCGGCGGGCAGCTGCGGGGCGGGATCGCGGCTGAGGTCGATGGTGGGAAGGCTCGCTTCACTCATGACCGATGTCCTCGTTCCACAGGGCGGGGTGCTTCTCGACGAACTCCCGCATGAGGTCGACACATTCGGGATCATCGAGCACCAGGACCTCGACCCCGTGCTCTGCCAGCCAGTCGTGCCCGCCGTGGAAGGTCTCCGCCTCCCCGACGACCACCCGCGAGATCCCGAACTGCCGCACGAGCCCGGAGCAGTACCAGCAGGGGGAGAGGGTCGTCACCATGGTCGTCCCCCGGTACGACCGCTGCCGCCCGGCCGCCCGGAAGGCGGCGGTCTCCGCGTGCGACGACGGGTCCCCGTCCTGCACGCGCCGATTGCGCCCCCGCCCGAGCAGTGTCCCGTCGGCGGCGTAGAGGGCAGCGCCGATGGGGATGCCTCCTTCGGCGAGCCCGGCGCGGGCCTCGTCGAGCGCGGTGTCGAGCCACCGCCGTGCCTGTTCTCGGTCCACGAGGGGACTCTTCCCCGGCGGGCCGGGGGCGTCACACCTGCTGGTGGCTCTCGTCCGTCGGGAGCGGATCGACGACGAACGTGCCCTTGCCGTGCACGGTCAGGATCAGGCCTCGCTCGCGCAGGACCCGGGCCGCGCGACGGACTGTCAGGTAGGCGACGCCGTACTCCTCGGCGAGGTCTCGCTCGGCGGGCAGGCGGGCGCCTGGGGTCAGCTCACCGGCCGCGATACGGGCGGCGATGTGGTCGGCCACCGCGACGTACACCAGCTGGGGGCCCTGCGGGTCGAACTCGGGGATCTGGCTTCGGTCGGTCACCCGACCAACGTAAGCATCGAAGACCTGTGCGAACCACTGGTGAGCTATGCAGAGCTATACATGTCTCGTAGGCTCACGTGACACGAAGACCCCGGCGAGGTGGCTAGACCTCCCGGGGCATGGCCACCAACTACCAAGGGAGTTGATGACGTGCGGAACCCTATCGTCTGCTTACTGATGTGGCTGCTGATCCTGACCCTGCCACCCACCGGCAGGCACCGCCCACGCCCGGCCGCCCGCAGCCACCGCCGACCACGCAATCCTGCGGCACCGGTCCTGGCCCGCCGGTCTCCGTATGCCCAGGAGCAGACGACGCTCCCCGACGGCGCCCGGTCACCCTTGGAGCGCCCCTACCTGGCCGCGGTACAGCGGCGGCGCCGACGGGCGTTGTGGCTGGCCACGGTCGGGGTGGACGTCGATCAGCGGAACATCCACGCGGGGGGCGCCCGGTGAGCCGCTGCGGGGTCCGGCGGTCTATGTACGCCGTCGCGGAGGTTGTACGGTCGGTGTGGGCAGGCGCGGTCTGCGTCCTCGACGTCGGGCACGGCGGTCCGCACCGCGATCGTGCGGGAGACGGCTGGTGGATGACACCGGAGGTCGCCGGTGCGGTGAGCGTGTCCGATCCCGAGCCGGCATTCCGGTCACCGCGCTGTGTGGTCGGCCGCCACGACCGCTGTCGGGACGGGGTCCCTCGGGAGACGGGCGTACCGGAAGTCCGCCACCTCCTGTGCGGCTGCCCCTGCCATGCGCCGACTGACTAGGGCTTGACCGATTATGTGCCGGTCTTGCGGATCTCGTACCCGTACCACTTGTCGGCGCTCGTGGAGAAGTAGAGCACCGGGATCTCACCGCTCGCCGCCACTCCCAGCTCCTCGGTCTCCGTCGCTGCGGAGAACGACCCGCCGGCGTCGACGTGCAGGAGGATGCTGTCCACCCTGTCGCCATCTCTCGCGGGCGCCCATGTCCCGCTCCCTGACAGCTTCCCGTTGCCCTGGGGAGGCTCGATGAAGCTGAAGGTGATGGCGCTGCGGGGAATGCCGGACATCTCGAACCGCCCATCCGCGTGCAGTTCCACCCGGGCACCGCCGTAGCCGGTCCACGTACCGGCGATCCGCGTGCGTTCGATGCTCTCGGGCTGCTCGTTCAGAACGGCCAAGCAGCCACCGGCTGTTGCCAGGACCAGGGCGAGGGCGGTCACGGCAACGACAGCTCGACGCCGAGAACTCCAGGACTTCACGCTGAGCCCGCCTTACTTGTCGTTCGTTCGCGCTCACTTTCGACCCGCTCGCACACCCTAGCCAGTGCCGTGATCGGCCTGACAAGCCCTAGCGGTGGGCGTCCAGGAAGGCGGCTGCCTCGCCGGCGTTCGCGGCGACACCGACCGGGACCCACGTGCCGGTGTCGTCGAGTTCGAGTAGGAGGCGCGGCGCGTCGGGGGCGATGTGTGCGGCGTCGACTCCGGGCGTGAGGGGCACGATGCGGCGCGCTCCCGTGATCTGCCGGTCGGCGGCGCGCCGGCGGTCGCGGCGCGCCGCCCACTCCTTCAGCGCCGTGAGGGTCCCCCGCGTTCTCCGGACCGGGTGCGCCGTTCATGCGGCCCATCGCTGAGCCAGATGGCTTCACTGGGTTGCCCCGCACGGCCGTGTGGGCCTTTCTGGTGCGGTGAGGGCTGTGCAGTGAGCCGGCGGGAGACGAGTGGAGGAGGAACGGTGGGCATGTTCTTCGGGCAGGTTGACGGCCCGTCCTCGGTCGAGGACTTCACCCGAGGATTTGTCGAACAAATCGAGCCCTATCTGCAGGAGTACGCAATCCCTACGGCAGCTTGGGTGGGCGACGACGGAAACTACTTCATCCACGGATTTCACGCCGACGATGATGGTCGGCCTGATATTGCATACGGCATCAACCGTGTGACCGAATGGGTGGCGAACATCCGCTTTCTGTCTCGCCTGTCCGACCTTCCTTCCGCGAGTGCCGTGACGCTCTATTGCGACATGCCGCACAATATGCACGAGATCCAGGGGGTCCCGTACAAGGGATGCTCGAACACGCAGCAACAGCACCACATCTCAGACAATCACCAGGTCACTGACTGCCCGCAATGCGGACATCCGCTCATGTGAGGTTGCCGTGACCGAGGTCAAGAGCTATCCCAACATTTTCGGTGCGATGGGCTCAAGTGTTCCTGTCGTCACATCACTCCTGGCGGCTGTCAGCATGTCGCTGGTGGCGGTGCCGCTCGATGGCGAATTCACCGGCAAGCAGCTCCATTTCGCGGCATGGACCTCGGACAGGGCCGGAGTCGTGTGCGGCTCGGCTGCCGTGTTCCTGTTCGTTGGGGCGACGCTGGGAGTCGTGTATGCCCACGCGCAGACAGTTCAAGGGATGCCCCATGAGGCCAAGGTGGCTGCCGCTGGAAATGTGACCGGAAACGACCTCTCCCAGGTGGAGGCGGGCTGGGAGACCAAGGCCCTCAAGGCGTACAACTGGGCTGGATTCCTCTGGGGGCTCGGACTGTGCGCGCTGGCTCTGGCGCTCGGATGTGTGGCCGTTGGCAGAGTCTGGTGGCTCCTACCGGTTCTGTCCCTCCTGTCGACGGGCGTCGCCATAGGTGGCGTGCGGCGCAAGGAGTTCGGCTGTTGGCGCCGGTTGACGTCCGCTCTCGTCGCAGCCTTCAGCTTCTACGTCACCATGACCCAACTGCCGTGGTTGCACCCGTACCCGTAGCGCGAACGATCGGTCCGGAATCGTCCTCGCCGAGCGGCTGATGACTGGTCCGCCTCACGTCATCGGCTCCGCCGATGGCCCCATCGGGAGGACGCCCCGCTGGCTCGTGGACCCGCCACCGGGCCGTTCGTAGCGTCGTCGGTATGAGAATCGAGACCAGGGGAACCGTCGAACTGACCCTTGCCATGGTGCTCTCCGGCACCCTCGGCATCTTCGTCGTCGAGTCCGGGGCGGCGCCCTTCAACGTGGTGTTCTTCCGGTGCCTCTTCGGGGCCGTCGCCCTCGGGGTGTACAGCCTCGCCCGGGGGTACTTCACCGGGCACGGGTTCACGCCGAGGAAGCTGGGGCTCGCCGCGCTCGGTGGGGTGTTCATCGTCTTCAACTGGGTGTTCCTGTTCGAGGCGTACGAGGCGACCTCGATCTCCTTCGCCACCGTCGTCTACCACACCCAGCCGTTCTTCCTCGTGGTCTTCGGGGCCGTCCTCTTCCGGGAGCGGATCACCGCCGCCAGGTTCGGCTGGCTCGGGGTGGCCTTCGTCGGCCTTGTGCTCGTGTCCGGCATACGGCCCGGGGACACCGCCTCGCTCAGGGGTCTCGGGCTCGCGCTCGCCGCCGCCGTGCTCTACGCGCTGTCGACGATCGTCACCAAGCGGATCACCGGCGTCCGGCCGCATCTCGTCGCCCTCGTCCAGGTCCTCGTCGGGCTTCCGCTGCTGCTGCCCTTCGCCGACTTCGGGGCCATGTCGGAGGTCGGCGCCGGGTGGGGCTGGCTTGTCGGGCTTGGGCTCGTTCATACGGGGCTGATGTACGTCCTGATGTACGCGGCCTACCAGAAGCTGCCCACCGCGAAGATCGCCGTGCTCGCCTTCACCTACCCCGCCGTCGCGATGTTCGCCGACTGGGCGGTGTACGGGCACCACATCGGCCTCGTCCAGGCGCTCGGCGTCCCGCTGATCGTCCTGGCGAGCCTGAAGGTCACCCTTGCTGCTCGGACACCAGCCGTCGCGCCTGCTCCACGAACAGCCGCACATGCGCCGGAAGCCGCTTCCCCCGCCGCCACGCGATCTGCGTGAAGAGCGTGAAGGGCACCTTCCAGTCCAGCTCCACCAGGGTCCCGGACGCCAACTCCTCGGAGACGGTGATCCGGGGCACCAGGGCGATACCCAGGCCGCCCGCCACGCCCCGCTTGGTCGCCTCGATCGTGCCGAACTCCATGAACGGCGGGGACCACTCGCTCAGCGCCGCCTCGAACAGGTCGCGGTACGGGCATCCCGGCTCGGTCCCCACCAGCTGCGCCGCCGCGAGGTCCGCCGGTGTCAGATCCGTACGCCCCGCCAGCGGATGCCGCGGCGAGGCCACCAGGACCAGCGGCTCCTCGGCCAGTACCTCGCTCTCCAGGCCCGGGTGCTCCGTCTCCGGCTCCATCAGGAAGCCGATGTCGTACGTCCCCTGGCGCAGCGCCTGCCGGGTCTCGTCGCCGAGGGTGGGGCGCAGCGACAACTGGACCTTCGGATAGCGGTGGTGGAAGAGCTCCAGGAGCGGCGGCAGCCGGTAGGAGGTCAGCGACTCCATCGTGCCCACCGCGATCGTGCCGGCCGGTTCCTCGGTCTCCACGACCGCGGCCCGCGCCTCCTCGGACAGTTCGATGATCCGGTGGGCGTACGGCAGGAGCCGCTCACCGGCCTCGGTGAGCCGGATGCGGCTGCCGAGGCGTTCGAAGAGCTCCACGCCGAGCGAGGACTCCAGCGTGCGGACCTGGCTGGTCACGCTGGACTGGGCGTACCGCAGTTCGGCGGCGGCGCGGGTGAAGGAGAGGACGGTGGCGACCTTCTCGAAGGTGACCAGGAGCCGGAGCTCGATCACTGCCCCTTGTCGCCGTCCTGTTCGCGCTTGCCGTCCTGTTCGCGCTGGGGGTCCTGCTCCCGCTTCTTCAGCTCCTCCTCGCGGCGGCGCAGATCGGCCTCCCAGTCCTTGAGGACGGCCTCGTCCTTCTTGTTCTCGTCCTTGAGGGACTTCAGGAACTCGGGGTTGTCGTCGGGGGCGACCCACTCGTGCCGGTGGTTGCGGTGCCACTCCGAGGGGGTGCGGCCTCCGGCGGGGGCGTGGCGCAGCTTGCCGGCCGCGAGCCAGACGATCGGGCCGACGACCCAGAACAGCAGGATGATGAAGATCCAGGCGATCTTGGGGAGGTGCTTGGCCTCGTCCTCGGGGGTGTTGAGGCAGTCGATGAAGGCGTAGATCGTCAGCGCCAGCGGCAGGATGTACATCAGCGCCCTGAGCATGTGGGACAGCCCCCTGGAAGCAATGGCGAGGCACGCTTCGTCGGCCCCGGTGACAGGTCCAGCGTAGCCCGTGACCGATACTTGACCCCATGGCTTACGACGATCTCCGCTCGCTGCTCCGGGCCCTGGAGCGCGAAGGCGACCTCAAGCGCATCAAGGCCGAAGTCGACCCGTACCTGGAGGTCGGGGAGATCGTCGACAGAGTGAACAAGGCGGGTGGTCCCGCCCTCCTCTTCGAGAACGTCAAGGGCTCCGCGATGCCGCTGGCGATGAACGTCTTCGGCACCGACCGCCGGCTCCTGAAGGCGCTGGGTCTCACGTCGTACGGCGAGATCAGCGAGAAGATCGGCGGGCTGCTCAAGCCGGAGCTGCCGCAGGGGTTCGTCGGCGTCCGGGAGGCGTTCGGCAAGCTGGGCTCGATGGTCCATGTGCCGCCGAAGAAGATCAAGGACGCCCCGGTCCAGGAGGTGGTCCTGACCGGTGACGACGTCGACCTGGACCGGCTTCCGGCCCTCTTCACGTGGCCGAAGGACGGCGGTTCCTTCTTCAACCTGGGCCTCACCCACACCAAGCACCCCGAGACGGGCGTACGCAACCTCGGGCTCTACCGCCTCCAGCGGCACGACAAGCGCACCATCGGGATGCATTGGCAGATCCACAAGGACAGCCGCAACCACTACGCGGTGGCCGCCAAGCGCGGCGAGCGGCTGCCGGTCGCGATCGCCTTCGGCTGCCCGCCCGCGGTGACGTACGCGTCGACCGCGCCGCTGCCCGGCGACATCGACGAGTACCTCTTCGCCGGGTTCGTCGCCGGCAAGCGCATCGAGATGGTCGACTGCAAGACCGTGCCGCTCCAGGTCCCGGCCAACGCCGAGGTCGTCATCGAGGGCTGGCTGGAGCCGGGGGAGACGCTCCCGGAGGGCCCCTTCGGCGACCACACCGGCTTCTACACCCCGCAGGAGCCGTTCCCCGCGCTGAAGATCGACTGCGTGACCATGCGCAAGCGCCCGCTGCTCCAGTCGATCGTGGTGGGCCGCCCGCCGACCGAGGACGGCCCGCTGGGCCGCGCGACGGAACGCTTCTTCCTTCCGCTCCTGAAGATCATCGTGCCGGACATCGTGGACTACCACCTGCCCGAGTCGGGCGGCTTCCACAACTGCGCGATCGTCTCGATCGACAAGAAGTACCCGAAGCACGCGCAGAAGGTCATGCACGCCATCTGGGGCGCGCACATGATGTCGCTGACCAAGCTGATCATCGTGGTCGACGCCGACTGCGACGTCCACGACCTGCACGAAGTGTCCTGGCGGGCGCTGGGCAATACGGACTACTCCCGCGACCTGACGGTGGTCGAGGGGCCGGTGGACCACCTGGACCACGCCTCGTACCAGCAGTTCTGGGGCGGCAAGGCCGGCATCGACGCGACGAAGAAGCTGCCCGAGGAGGGCTACACCCGCTACGGCGGCTGGCCGGACATGGTCGAGTCCGACCCGGCGACGGCGGCGCTGGTGGACCGCCGCTGGAAGGAGTACGGGCTGTGAGCGGCGATGCCATTATTGGCGACGGCAGCGCGAAACAGCCTCTCCGCGCGAGCGGAGGTGTGCCGGCCTTCCTGCGGCTCGTGATGATCGAGCACTCGGTCTTCGCGCTGCCCTTCGCGTACATCGCCACGCTGACGGCGATGTTCCAGGCCGACCGGAGGATCGACTGGGTCACGCTGCTGCTGGTCACCGTCTGCATGGTGGGCCTGCGGACGTTCGCGATGGCCTGCAACCGGATCATCGACCGCGAGATCGACGCCCGTAACCCGCGTACGGCCGGCCGCGAGCTGGTGACCGGCGCGGTGTCGGTACGGTCCGCGTGGACGGGGGCGGGGATCGCCGTCGTCGTGTTCCTCGGGGCCGCCGCGCTGCTGAACCCGCTGTGCCTGGCGCTCGCGCCGCTCGCCGTGATCCCGATGGTGGTCTATCCGTACGGCAAGCGCTTCACCAACTTCCCGCACGCGATCCTCGGTCTGGCGCAGGCCATAGGGCCGATCGGCGCATGGCTCGCGGTCACCGGCTCGTGGTCGTGGGACGCGGTGATCCTCGGGCTCGCGGTCGGGGTCTGGATCGGCGGCTTCGACCTGATCTTCGCCTGCCAGGACGTCCAGGCCGACCGCGCCGAGGGCGTCATGTCGGTCCCGGCCCGCTTCGGGATCCCGGCGGCGCTGTGGGGGGCGCGGGGGTGCCACGTCGTGACGACTGCCCTGCTGGCCTGGTACGCCCTGGCCACCGGGGCGGGTGCGTTCTTCTGGACCGGTCTGGTGATAGTGGCGGCGGCGTTCTGCTACGAGCACACGATCGTGAAGCCGCACGACCTGTCCCGCCTGAACCGCGCGTTCTTCACGACGAACGGCTTCATCGGCATCTCGCTCTTCCTGTGCGCCCTGATCGACCTGGTGGTGCGGGGTCTGACCGTCTGACCGCCGGGGCGGGCTGTGGCGTCGGCCGCGCACCGGCGGAGCGGCTCAGTCGATCTCGAAGCGCCCGGGGGTCGGTTGGGCCGGCGGCGCGGGCTGCTGAGCCGGATCTTCGGGCGCGCCCATCTGCCGGAACCCGCCCAGAGGACTGCTCCAGCTTTCGTCGGAACTGCTGTCCGAGTCGTAGTCCGAGTTCGAACCCACGCCCGCGTTGATGTTCTCGCCCTTGCGAGGTGCGCCGCTCTTGTCGTTGCGCCGCTTGATCGAGTCTTGCAGGGTGTTCGGGTTCTCGAGCAGCGGGAGACCCAGGCCGGGGGCGGACTCACCCGTCGCGGCCTGGAAGACCGCACGGGCGAACGTGGTGCAGTTGAACGTGGCCAGGTTGTAGGAGCGGCCCTCGTTCGCCCGGATGAACTCCCTCGCGTTGTTGTACTGCTCTTCCGTGAGCGTCGCGGTGAGTTTGGACGTCGCGTTGTCCGGGTTGTCGTGGTTCCTCTTGACCTGCCCCTTGACCGAGGTGAAGGGCTTGTTGTGGGGGACCTCCTCGGCGGGGAAGAAGCCGTAGGACTTCCACGTCTCCTGTCCGCCCTGCTCCTTGTAGAGGGCGACCCAGGCGTGGCCGAACCCGAGGTTCCAGTAGTCGAGGTGGTGGGTGCGGGCGGTCTTGCTCGTCTGGATCTGGATCCGGTACCGCGCCTGGCTGTCCTGCTCGCCGTCGGCTTCCATCCGCTGGATCTCACGCTGCCGGCCTAGCGCGCGGACGGCCGCCGCGTTGCCGGCGCTGCGCTGTAGTGCGAGCAGGCCGGCGGGCGTGAGGTGCTGCGGGTGCCCGGGTCCATGGACGTGATCCCGGAACACGGGCGCCCGCTGCTCGCGGCCGCGGCCCGGCGCCGCCTCGGCTGATCCTCGGTCTCGTTGCATGAACATGGCCGCTCCGGAAGGCGTGGCGTCACGACAGGTGCCCCCGCAGTCTCCTCACGGCGCGGTCGAGCGGTCCAGGTCCGCGAGGGCAGAACCAGGGGCATCGCGGGGGCAACCCCCTCAGGAGGGCAGGGCGCCCCGCCCGCGGGTCGCGCGGAAGAGGAACGCCGCGCACACCCCCGCCACCAGGCCCACCAGGTGGCCCTGCCAGCTCACCGATGTGTTCGTGGGGGAGATGCCGAGCAGGATCGAGCCGCCCCAGACCGCCGCGACCAGGACGCCGACCACGATGCCCAGGGGCTTGCGTTCCACGAAGCCGCGGACCACCAGGTAGCCGAAGAGGCCGAAGATCAGGCCGGAGGCGCCCGCCGTGTTCGTGTGGGAGGGGGAGATCAGCCAGACGCCCAGGCCGTCGGCGACGACGATCACCGCGCAGACGGTGAGGAAGTGCCGTATACCGCCGAGCGCGGCGAGGAAGCCGAAGATCAGCAGGGGGACGCTGTTGGCGGCGACGTGGGCGAAGCCGAAGTGGATGAAGGCGCTCGGGACGACGTCCACGAGCTCGTCCGGATCGCGGGGGACGATCCCGAAGGTGTCCAGCGCGTGTCCGCTCGCCATGTCGGCCGCCTCGAGGAGCCACAGCAGCGCGACCCAGACCAGCATCACTTTGGCCGCTGCCCTGGCCCGGTCGGCCGTGCGCCACCGCTCGGCTTTCGTACCCGTCATCGCAGCCCCCCTGCGGTGAATACGTTCACCCCTGGAACGGACGGGGCCCCTTACTCGGTTCCGCCGCCGCGCCGCCGGATAGGCTCGGCGACGTGGAGCCGGTTACAGAGCAGCGTCGTCCCTGGGTCGTCGGAGTGTCGGGGGCGTCCGGGACGCCCTATGCCGCCGCCGTTCTGCGGGGGCTGCTGGAGGCGGGGGAGAGTGTCGATCTCGTCGTGTCGCGGGCCTCGCGGCTGACGCTGCTCGACGAGACGGGGATCGCCTTCCGGGACGCGCACTGGCGGGACGATCTGACGAACTGGCTGGCTCGGGGGGCCGACGGGAAGCCGGACACGTTCCGGGTGGACGTCGGCGACGTGCGCTACTGGGCGGCCGGGGACCTCGCCGCCGGGCCGTCCTCCGGCTCGTACCCCGTCAAGGGGATGATCGTCGTGCCCGCGTCCACCGCCGCCGTGGCGGGTCTGGCGCTCGGGCTGTCGAAGGATCTGCTCCAGCGGGCCGCGAGCGTGATGCTCAAGGAGCGAAGGACGCTCATCGTCGCGGTCCGGGAGACGCCGCTGAACGGGCAGACGCTGCGGCATCTGGTGACGCTGGACGAGGCGGGCGCCGTGGTGCTGCCCGCCTCTCCGGCGTTCTACGCGGGGGCGACGCACATCCAGGATCTGGTGGACTTCGTCGCCGGGCGGGTGCTCGACGCGGCAGGTGTGCCGCACGGCCTGTACCGCCGCTGGAAGGGAGAGCTGGGTGGCTCTCAGGCGGATTAGCGCTTCTTGGAGCGGCCGGGCTTGCGGGTCTTGTCGACGCGGTGGGCGGCGGCCGGCTGGTGGGCACGCGAGCGGTTGGCCAGCTCCTGCAGCGAGCGCATGTGGGCGTAGGCCATCTCGATCGTGTACACGGTGAGGTCACTCCTGAAAGATCGTCTTTGATCAACTGAATGATTCACAGGGTGTCGGCCCTGTGTACCTTTGATTCTACACCTAAACTCGCGGTATTGCTGGACAATGGAAGGCTTCAGGCATATGGACGCCGTTGACAGGCAGCTCATCCAGGCTCTGCGGGAGAACGGCAGGGCCTCGTACGCCGAGCTCGGCCGGCTCGTCGGGCTCTCCGGGCCCTCCGTCACCGACCGCATCAATCGACTGGAGGCCGCCGGAGTCATCACCGGCTACCGCGCCACCGTCGACGCCGCCTCGCTCGGTCTCGGTGTCACCGCCCTGATTGGCATCTCGCTCTCCGACGCCGCCGACCACGAGGACGTGGCGCGCCGGCTGAAGGACCTCGCCGAGATCGAGGACTGCTGGTTCATCGCCGGTGACGACTCGTTCATGCTCAAGGTCCGGGCCAGCGACGTCGACGGCCTGGAGAAGACGATCCGCCGCCTCTCCGGCACCAAGGGCGTCTCCCGGACCCGTACGACCATCGTGCTCTCCACCAAGTGGGAGAACCGGGTCGGAGATCTGCCCGAGGAGGGCTGAGAGTACGGTGGGTGGAGCCTGAATTCGTCAGAAAATGGGAGGCGGCCGCAGATGGACGCGGGACTCAAGCGCGAGCTGGAGCAGAAGGTCCGTTCCGGAGAGCGGCTGAGCCGCGAGGACGGCATCGCTCTGTACGCGTCCGACGACCTGGCCTGGCTCGGCGGCCTGGCCCATGAGGTCCGGACCCGTAAGAACGGCGACGTCGTCCACTTCAACGTCAACCGCCACCTCAACATGACGAACGTGTGCACCGCGTCGTGCGCCTACTGCTCGTTCCAGCGCAAGCCGGGCGAGAAGGACGCGTACACGATGCGCATCGAGGAGGCCGTCCGCCTCGCCAAGGCGATGGAGAACGACAACCTCACCGAGCTGCACATCGTCAACGGGCTCCACCCCAACCTCCCTTGGCGCTACTACCCCCGCTCCCTCTCCGAGCTGAAGAAGGCGCTCCCGAACGTCTCGCTCAAGGCGTTCACCGCCACCGAGATCCACCACTTCGAGACGATCTCCGGCATGTCGGCCTCCGACATCCTCGACGAGCTCATCGAAGCCGGTCTGGAGTCGCTCACCGGCGGCGGCGCGGAGATCTTCGACTGGGAGGTCCGCCAGCACATCGTCGACCACCGCACCCACTGGGAGGACTGGTCGCGCATCCACCGCCTCGCGCACGAGAAGGGTCTGAAGACCCCGAGCACGATGCTGTACGGGCACATCGAGGAGCCCCGGCACCGCGTCGACCACGTGCTGCGGCTGCGTGAACTCCAGGACGAGACCGGCGGTTTCCAGGTCTTCATCCCGCTGCGCTACCAGCACGACTTCGTCGACATGCAGGACGGCAAGGTCCGCAACAGGCTCCAGGCGCGCACGACGATGGCCACCGGCGCGGAGGCGCTGAAGACCTTCGCCGTCTCGCGGCTGCTGTTCGACAACGTCCCGCACGTCAAGGTCTTCTGGGTGATGCACGGCGTGCAGACCGCGCAGCTCGCCCTCCAGCACGGCGCCGACGACATGGACGGCTCGGTCGTCGAGTACAAGATCACGCACGACGCCGACAACTACGGCACGCCGAACAAGCTCTCCCGCGAGGACCTGCTCGACCTGATCCGCGACGCCGGCTTCCGCCCCGTCGAGCGCAACACCCGCTACGAGATCATCCGCGAGTACCCCGGCCCGGACGCCGCCCTGCGCGAGTCGCCGCAGCCGATGCGCCTCTGACGAGGGCCGTCCCGCATGTCCCTCACCTTCCGTCTCGACCCGCCCGTCGACCGCGCCCTCACCGAGGGCGTGGTCGCGCTGTGGACCGACGTCTCCAACGCGGGCGGGTCCGTCGGCTTCGTGCCGCCGGTCGTCCCCGACGACATACGCCCCGAGTGGATCAAGCACCTCACGGCGATGACCGAGGGCCGCACCCGGCTCCTGGCCGGGTACGACGAGGACGGCGCCGTGGCCGCCACGGCCTTCTTCACGTACAACACCCACCGTCTGATGCGGCACTGGGTGTGGCTGTACACGGTCATGATCCACCCCCGCCACCAGGGCAAGGGGTACGGGCGTGAGCTGATGGCCGCCGCCGAGGCCGCCGCCCGGGACTTCGACGGCATCGACGCGATCCGGCTCACCTGCCGCGGCGGAACCGGTGTGGACCGCTTCTACGCGGCGTGCGGCTACAAGGAGGTCGGGCGGGTGCCCGGCGCGATCCGGGTGGCCGAGGGCGACGACCGCGACGACATCACCATGCTGCTCCCGCTGAATTGATCCCTTTCGGTACGTGTTTCACTGGATCCGAACCATCCAAGCCATCGGAACCCGGCAAGCGGGACCCGGCAGAAGAGAAAGGGGCCGACGTGTCCGACAACGGGACGGGCGCCGCCACGCTCCGGTACACCCTCATGCGCCTCGGCGTCTTCGCCGGCTGCTTCGTCGCGCTGTGGGGCCTGGTCTACCTCGGTGTGCTGCCCCGCGGGCTCGGCGACTCCAACCTCCTGTGGGTGCTCGTGCTCGCCGTGGTGATCTCCGCTCCACTCAGCTTCGTCCTGCTGCGCAAGCAGCGCGAGGCGATGTCCGAGCAGATCGCGACCAAGGTCGACCGCGCGAAGACGCGCCTGGAGGCCAGCCGCTCCCAGGAGGACGGCGTCTGAAGCCCCGCCTGAGGGGGCTCCTCCTACGGGAGCCCCGCTTAAGGGCGGCGTAAGCTTCCTCACATCCGTACGGGCCCCGGGCTCGGTGCATGAGCGCACCGAGCCCGGGGTTTCGGCGTTTTCCGGCCTCCGTGGGGTGATTCCCGGCCACCTCGGACCCAAAGAAGAGCTTTGAGGTTCTCAAAGTTCAAGTGTTAACGTACTCGGCATGAAGACAGCAGTGCGCCGCCCCGAAGCCGTGAGCATCCCGCTCGTGGCGCGCCTGCATGTCGATCTGTGCCGCTGTATGTCCGCGGTCTGTTGCCGCGAGGTCTAGACCCGGCATCATGCAGCGGCGTCGCCCTTCGAGCGCGCGGGCGCCGCACCCGTCCCGTACGACCCCGATACGCACATCTGGAGTGTGTTCGTGTCCGCGAACCCCGCGTCCGCCACGACCGAGAAGCCGTCCGGCTCCGGTTCCCGCATACCCAAGGTCCCCTTCTGGGCCCAGATCGTGGCCGGTCTGGCGCTCGGCGTCCTGCTCGGCTGGCTGGCCCGCAGCCAGGACGTCAGCTGGCTGAAGGACACCCTCGGCCAGATCGGTGACATCTTCGTCCAGCTCCTGAAGCTGGCCGTCGCGCCGCTCGTCTTCTTCGCGATCCTGGTGTCGATCACCAATCTGCGGAAGGTCAACAACGCCGCCCGGCTGGCGACCCAGACCCTGATCTGGTTCATGATCACGTCGCTGATCGCGGTCGCCATCGGCCTCGCGATCGGCCTGCTCACCAACCCGGGCGCCGGCACCGGCCTCACGCCGCAGGACGGCAAGCTGCCGAAGAAGGAAGGCACCTGGATCGACTTCCTCACCGGGATCATCCCGACGGACGTCATCACCCCCTTCACCGAGCTGAACGTCCTGCAGATCGTCTTCATGGCCGCCGTCGCCGGTGTCGCCGCGCTGAAGCTCGGCGAGAAGGCCAAGCCGATCCTCACCTTCAGCGAGTCCGTCCTGGAGCTGCTGCAGAAGGCCCTGTGGTGGGTCATCCGGCTCGCCCCGATCGGTACCGTCGGCCTCATCGGCTTCGCCATCGCCGACTACGGCTGGGACCTGATCGGCAAGTACGCGACCTTCACCGCCGACGTCTACATCGGCTGCGCGCTGGTCCTCTTCGGCGTCTACCCGCTGCTGCTCGCACTGGTCGCCAAGGTCAACCCGATCCAGTTCTTCAAGGGCGCCTGGCCCGCGATCCAGCTGGCGTTCGTCTCCCGCTCCTCGGTCGGCACCATGCCGGTCACGGTCAAGGTCACCGAGCGCCTCGGCGTCCCGAAGGAGTACACCTCCTTCGCCGTCCCGTTCGGCGCCACCACCAAGATGGACGGCTGCGCCGCGATCTACCCGGCGCTCGCCGCGATCTTCATCGCGCAGATCTTCGACGTGCAGCTCGGCATCCAGGACTACCTCCTGATCGCCTTCGTCTCGGTCGTCGGCTCCGCCGCCACCGCCGGTCTGACCGGTGCCACGGTCATGCTGACGCTGACCCTCTCCACGCTGGGTCTGCCGCTGGAGGGTGTGGGTCTGCTGATGGCGATCGACCCGATCCTGGACATGATGCGGACCGCCACGAACGTGGCCGGCCAGGCGCTCGTCCCGGTCGTCGTCGCCGCCCGCGAGAAGATCCTCGACCACGACGCGTACAACGCCGCGTCCTCGTCGCCGGTCGACGACTTCGACGCCCGCGAGGTCGAGCAGAAGGTGACGGTTCCGGCCACCGCCTGACCCCGCCCGGCGGCCTGAACAGCCTGGTCGTGCCCCCTGCCCCGACGGGCAGGGGGCACGCGCGCGTGGTGGGCGCCGTAGGGTGGCGACCACTGCGGAGCAGTACGGTCCGCGAGGGGCGGCAGGGGCGGAAGGATGTCACGGGTGGGTGCCACGAAGGCCAAGCGGATGCCGCGCGAGGTGCGCGAGCAGCAGATGATGGACGCCGCCGTGCAGACCTTCGGCAGGCGCGGCTACCGGGCCGCCTCGATGGACGACATCGCCGAACTCGCCGGTGTGTCGAAGCCGTTGGTCTACCTCTACCTGAACTCCAAGGAACAGCTCTTCACCGCCTGCATCCGGCGTGAGGCGGCCGCGCTGCTCGACGCGGTACGCGGCGCGGTCGAGCCGGGGCTGCCGGCGGACCGTCAGCTGTGGGCGGGGCTCGCGGCCTTCTTCACGCACACCGCCGAGCACCCGGACGGCTGGTCGGTCCTGCACCGCCAGGCGCGTACGACCGGGGAGCCGTTCGCCGCGGAGGTCGTCGCTCTGCGCGGGGAGGTCGTGGCGTTCGTGACCAGCCTCATCGGGGCGACGGCGCGCGAGACTGCGACGGCCCCCCTTCGCGCGCCGGACCTGGCCGAACGGGACGTGGCCGGGCTCGCGCAGGCGCTGGTCGGCGCGGCGGAGTCCCTGGCGGGCTGGGCCAACGAGACCCCGGGGATCACGGCCAAGGAGGCGGCCGCGACGCTGATGAACTTCGCGTGGGCGGGTCTGGGCAACCTGATGGACGGGCGGCGCTGGTCGCCGAGCTGACCGTTCCCCTCTGATCTGGTCCCAACGGCCGCTCGGGGCCGTAGCCTTACTCCGGAGTCAGGACGGGCGCCGAGGCGCCTGTTTCCGCGCCGCTCAGCACGCAACGACGTACGACCTCAAGTCACTTCGACGACCGAGGAGCCGCACGTGTCCGTCGCCGCCAGAGCCCCCGGTCCGGACGGGTCCCCGGAGGGGCCGCCGGGGAGATCCCCGGAGGGATCTCCGGACGTGCCGCCGCACAGGTCCCCGGCCGGATTCCCGGAGGGACCCCCGGCCGGGTCCCCGCACAGACCGCGGGCCGGATTCTCGGAGGGACCCGCGGACGTGCCGCCGGGGAGATCCCCGGCCGGATTCCCGGAGGGACCCCCGGCCGGGTCCCCGTACAGACCCCCGGACTGCTTCCCCGCCGCCCCCGAGCCGCGCATCGTCCGTTCCGGCGGCCGGGTGCGGGAGGTGTCCGTACCGCCGCTCGTCCCCCCGCCCAGACTCGGCTCGCTCGCGGACATCCCCTTCCACAACGCCCGGGCCGACCCCGAAGCCGTCGCCGTCGCCCGCCGCCAGGAGGACGGCTCCTGGGCCGACATGAGCGCCGCCGAGTTCGCGGCCGACGTGCGGGCCGTCGCCAAGGGCCTGATCGCCGAGGGCCTGCGCCCCGGCGACCGGCTCGCCATCATGGCCCGTACGAGCTACGCGTGGACCCTGCTCGACTTCGCCGCCTGGGCCGCCGGGCTTGTCACCGTCCCCCTCTACCCCACCGCGTCCGCGTTCCAGGCCCGCTGGATCCTCCAGGACTCCGGCGCCGTCGCCTGCGTCGTCGAGGACGCCGAACAGGCCCGGCTGATCAGCGTCGAACGCCGCCAGCTCCCCGGCCTCGCCCATCTGTGGGTCTTCTCCACCGGCGCCCTGGACAGCCTGCGCCGCGCGGGCGCGCGGGTCCCGGACGCGGTCGTCGTCGCGCGCCGCGCCCTGCTCGGCCCCGAGCATCTCGCCACCCTCATCTACACCTCCGGCACCACTGGCCGCCCCAAGGGCTGCGCCCTGAGCCACGGCAACTTCCTCACGGAGGTCGACAACGCCGTCGCCCTCCTCCACCCCGTCTTCAGGGCGGTCAGCAAGGAGCCGGCCTCCACGCTGCTGTTCCTGCCGCTGGCGCACGTCTTCGGGCGGATGGTCGCCATCGGCTGCTTACGGGCGCGGGTCCGGCTCGGGCACGCGCCGTCGATCGAGACCGGGGACCTCCTCGCCGATCTCGCCGGTTTCCGGCCGACCTTCCTCGCCGCCATCCCGTACGTCCTGGAGAAGGTCTACAACACCGGCCGCGCCACCGCCGAACGCATGGGGCGGGCCGCGTCGTTCGACCGCGCCGCGCGGGTCGCCCAGCGCTACGGGCGGCTGCGCCGGGCGGCCGGCCACGGCGAAGGCCCCGAACCCCCGCTCCCGCTACGGGCCGCCCGCGCGCTCTACGACCCGCTGGTCTACCGCCGTATCCGGGCCGCCCTCGGGGGCCGGGTTCGGTACGTGATCTGCGGCGGGTCGCCTCTCGGGCCGCGCCTGACCACCTTCTTCGCGGGCGCGGGCATCGAGGTGTACGAGGGGTACGGCTTGACGGAGACCACCGCGGCCGCGACCGTCACCCCGCCGCTGCGGCCCCGCGCGGGCACGGTCGGCCTGCCGCTGCCGGGCACGGGCGTCAGGATCGCCGACGACGGTGAGGTGCTGCTGCGCGGCGGCCATGTCTTCGGCGGCTACTGGGACGCGCAGCGCGGCCAGGTGACACCGCCCGCCCTGGAGGAGGGCTGGCTGGCCACCGGCGACCTGGGCGTGCTCGACGACGAGGGCCACCTCACGATCAACGGCCGCAAGAAGGACATCGTCATCACCTCGGCCGGCAAGAACGTGCCCCCGGCCCCGCTGGAGGACTGGCTGCGCGCGCATCCGCTGGTCGCGCAGTGTCTGGTGGTCGGCGACAACCGCCCGTACGTCACCGCGCTGATCACCCTCGATCCGGACGGTCTGGCCCACTGGCGGCGGATGAAGCACAAGGAGCGGCTGTCGCCGCAGGAGTTGGTGACGGACGAGGACCTGCTGGCGGGGCTGCGGCGGGCGGTGGACGACGCGAACAGGCTGGTGTCGCGGGCGGAGGAGATCCGCCGGTTCACCGTCCTGACCGCCGATTTCACGGAATTGGGCGGCTATATGACGCCCAGTCTGAAGCTGCGCAGGTCGGCGATCGCGCGGGACTTCGCCGCCGAGATCGACGCGATGTACGAAGGCGGTGAGGAGTGAGTGATGCATTTGGCGTGCGGTGCCTCCATGCGCTTAGGTGTGCACGTCAAGTGATCATTCGAAGCAGAGGGGTTGACGGTGTTCAAGGCAGTACGGGGGATAGCGGTGGGTGCCGCGCTGGTGACGGCGCTGACGGCATGCGGCAGTGACGACGGCATGGACGCCTTCCGCGGCACCGACGAGCAGCCGCCGATCACGTTCACGCCGGACATGGTCCGCACGGCGCTCCCCAGCAAGGCCAGCGCCCCGAAGCCCTACGAGGCCGACGACATCGAGATCGCCACGGGCGAGCGGGCCGTGCGCCAGTGCGAGGAGCACACGGAGTCCAACTGCGGCGGGCTCTCCACGATCGGCGCGACCGAGTTCGACGTCGTGGACGACAAGGGCGACAACGTCGACGGCGAGGGCGACATCAACTTCGGCATCATCGCCTTCGCGACGCCCGACGACGCCACCGCGACCTTCAAGGCCCTGGTCACCGAGGAGCGCAAGAAGGCCGGCGCGAGCTCCAAGGACCTGGAGATCGACGCGGGCGCGGAGGAGACCCAGGCGTTCAAGGGCGAGGAGGACACCGAGGTGATCATGCGCCTGGGCAGCCTGCTGATCAACGTCCAGGGCGACGGCAAGTTCACCAAGGAGCCCGACTACAACGCCCTGGCGAAGCTCCAGATCGACCGCATCAAGAAGACGGCCGAGGGCAAGAACCCCGACGCGTGACCCGGCCCCCTACCCCCCGGCCCCGCCCTCACCCGGCCCCGGCCGCCGGGGGGAGGGGTGGGCAGCGGTCCGCCGTGGATTTTCTGTCGCCGAACCGCATGTCCTTTTCGGACAATGACAGGGCGGAGGTCCGCGGGGTGATGCGCAAGAGGACTTAAAGCACAGCGACGGCAGCCAGCACTACGCAGCGCGACTCGGGGAGGCGCGCAAGCTCATGAAGGACATTGCGGACGGCTATGCCGGCGCCGCGGGCGCCCTCCGCTCCTACGCCTGGGCCTTGAGGATCGCCAAGATTCACTATTCCAACGGAACCGCGAACGAAGCAGTTCTCGCCGATCTGATCGGCACCAAAGGGATGGCGGTCACTCGCGCGGCACAGAACGCGGAACCCATGCGCCAATGGGAGGACATGCGGGCAACGACCGGTGTCCTCGACTTCTTCGCGGAGCTCACCATGGATGTCGACGACATCATGGACCGTGCCAACCGGCTGCGCGATGCCGCCGGCAGTGAGTTCCACCTTGCGAAGACGACGGAGAAGGAAGCCCGCGACGCCTGTGTGCACGGCCTGAAGCAGGCCTATGAGCTCTTGCCTGAGTTCCGCCTGGGCTTCGTCGAACGTGTGGACTTCTTCGCGTCGATGGCCTCCATGCGGCGCGAGGCTCAGGAGGCGAGCGGCAGCCCCCTCACCCGTCTGCCCGGCAGCGCACCCAAGCAGGGTTACACCGCCGCGTTCGGGGACAGCCCGGTGTCGCCCTCGCTCCGCGACATCCGAACGCAGCTGGCTTCCCTTCCGGATGCGCGGTCAAGCTACTGGGTGCCGCCCTCGTCGAGCGAGGACCGCCGGGAGTGGATCGCCACGAACAGAGAGATCATCCAAGCGGCGGCCAAGAACTCCGGCCTGCCCGCGGACATGGTCGCCGGGATCGCCTGGCAGGAGATCGGTGGCCAGCCCGGACTCCTGGACGACATCACGGACACCCTCCGCCAACAGGCCGAAGCTCCCTGGGGACTGAGCCCCGTACTGCCTGAGAACCTTCCGTGGCGACTCGGCGGAAGCCCTGACGAGACGTCGTTCGGGCCCATCGCCATTCAGGTGCGAAGGGGTGCCGAAGTACTTGGCTACGACCCCCAGAACCTCACCGAACAACAGCGGGCTGTGGTCGAGGAGTCCCTTCAGGACCCCCGGCAGAACATCTTCATCGCGGCCGAGTACCTGGCGCAGCTCAAGGCGGAAAGCGATTTCGCGCACGTGCCGCCGGAGGAATTGACGGCGGCCCAGTACCAGGAACTCGCGGCTCGGTACAACGGAGGGCCCTACTGGGATCAGTCCGACGCCCAGGCGTACGGTCGGGGCTTCAGCAACAACCTCGATGAGGCAAGGGAAGCACTGCGCTGATGCCGGACCGCCCCGAAGCAACCCGAGCGACCGAGGACGAAGGCTGTCTGCGGTGGGTCTTTGCCGTGCCGCTGCTGGTTCTTCAGCTGATCGCCGCGTGGTTCCTGTACACCGCACTGACGATCCGGCCCTCAGGGAGCTGGGACGACGACGCGCGCGCGGGAATCGTCCTGTCGTGTGTGCTCACCCTCGCGGCGAGCGCGCTCGCCCTGCTGATCACCGTTCTGCCCGCCGTGCGGCGGGTCATGGGGCAGTGGTGGGCGGTGCCTCCGGTGGTTCTGGGCGGGGTGGCTGCCGTGCGGTGGGCCGTGGGGGTCTGAGCGGGGGAGTCCGCCCCCCGTCAGGAGCAGGGCCACGCCCCTCAGGCCCGCTCCAGGACGCCGCGGATGAAGGCCGCCTGGCCCGCGTGTTGGAGGTCTTCTGCGATGACGCTGATCAGGCGGACTCCCAGGGTCACCGGGGGTGACCAGGCCTCGTCCACGACGCGGTCCAGGTCGGCGTTGGTCAGATCGTGGACGTAGGTGAGGCTGCGGGCGTGGACGGCGTCGTAGTAGCCGAGCAGGAGGTCTTCGGAGGACCGGACCTTGGCGACCTGCTTGCTGGAGTGGCCGTAGCCCGTCGCCTTCTTGGGGAAGGGGAGTTCGAAGCGGCCGGCCCAGTCGTCGCTGAACCACAGCTGCTCCTCGTCGGCCACGTCGGAGACGTGGTCGTCCTGGATGCGGGTCAGATGCCACACCAGCCAGGCGATCGAGTTGGCGTCCGGGTCGAGCCGGGTGGCCAGTTCGTCCGGGGAGAGGCCCTCGACGGCCGCGTGGACCGCCTCCTGGATGCGGCCGAACGCGTCCGTCAGCAGCTCAGCGGTCTTCATCAGCACTCCTCATCGGCACTTCTTCGTCACGGTGGCTCTCCTCCCAGTGGGCCACCGAAGAGGCCCCGAAGGGAGCCGAACGGCCGTGGACGGGCCCGGCTGCCGGGCCGTTTCACCTGGGCGGCGCAGACCGCGGCACAGACCCCGGCGCAGACCGCTCCGCCCGCCACCGCGCCACCGTCGCCTCCACGTCGAACGGCGTGACGTTCAGCGGCGGTCCCGGCGGCGGGCGCCTCAGGGCCGCCTCGATCTTCGCGTTGACCGTCGTCAGGATGTGCCGTACCCGCGCCTCCGTACCGGCCCCGGCGATCTCCTCCACCGCGTCCTCGGCCTCCTTGCGCAGGGCCAGCGCGGGCGGCAGCACGGCCGCGCCCTCGCGGTGCAGCTTGCCCTTGATCCACCACAGTTCGTCGTAGGGCGCGGTGTCGTCGGCGAGCGGTTTGCCGAAGCCGGGCAGCCGCCGGAAGTCGCCGCGTTGCTCCGCCTCGCGGATCTGCCTGTCCACGAATGACTCGAAGCTCACGCCGGGGGGTTTGCGCTCGGTCATACGTTCCAGCGTAGAGGTCGCGGCGCGGCGTGGCCGGGCCGAAGCTGGAAGGGGTGCCCTGTCACCCACCAGAGGAAGGGGTACGCCATGACAGCAACCTCACGCGCCGACGCTCCGATCGAGGTCGAAGGCGACGGTGTGGAAGTCCGTATGAAGGAGCTCGGCGGAGACATGTGCGTCGCGTTCATCACCCTGCCCAAGGGCACGGACATGGGGCCCGCGCTCAAGGGCCTGCCCGACGACCGGTGCCAGTGCCCGCACTGGGCCTACATCGTCTCGGGCAAGGTGAAGATGACGACCGCGTCGGGTGAGCAGGTCTACGAGACCGGGCAGGCGGTCTACTGGGCGCCCGGCCACGTTCCGGAGGCGCTGGAGGACAGCGAGTTCATCGACTTCTCGCCGACGGTGGAGTTCCAGCGGGTGATGGACCACATCAAGGCTCAGGGCTGACGGGACGGACCCGCACGGCCTCCCGCCGTACGGGCCCCGCCCCCGTCCCGTCAGCAGTCGCCGGTCGTGGGTTCGCCCGCGAACCGGTCGGCCAGCCAGTTCTGGGCCGCCGACGCCTCCGTGATCACCCCGGAGACGTGTTCACCGAGCACGATCGTGCGCCAGCGCACGTTCACGCCCCGGCCGCACCAGTCCGCGCGCAGCTGCTTGCCCTGTGCGTACGGGATCAGCTCGTCGCCGAGCGCGTGGTACAGGTACACCGGGTGGTCCGGCGTGCGGGTGCCGAGGTCGGACTCGTGCAGCCGCCTCTGCCACTCCGGCGTTTCGAGCGGGTTGCGGAGCGTCAGGTCGGAGATCTTCTTGAAGGAGCCGACGGTCGTGTCGACGGCGACGCAGTTGTCGCGGAAGAAGCCGATGAGGGCCTTGCCGGCCGGGTTCAGATACGAGTCCAGCTTCAGCTCGGGGAAGGCCGCGTCCTGCCCGGCGGCCGCCATGAAGAGCAGCCCGGAGCCGTACGAGCCGTCGTGCACGGCCGCCAGCCGGTCGAGGCGGGCCGGCACACCGCCGGTGGCCGTGCCCTTCACCGCCAGCTCGGGGGCGTACGAGCCGTGCAGCTCCGCCGCCCAGCCAGCGGCCTGACCGCCCTGCGAATAGCCCATGATCCCGACGGGGGGGGTCCGCCGACAGGCCCGCCTCGGGCAGTCGGATCGCGGCCCGCGCGGCGTCGAGGACGGCGTGCCCGGCGGCGCGGCCGGCGGTGTAGGTGTGCTCGCCGGGGGTGCCGAGGCCCTCGTAGTCGGTGACGACGACGGCCCAGCCGCGCCAGGTGAGCTGCTGGATGAGGTTGGCCTCCGCGGTGGTGCCCGTGGGGAAGCCGTTGCTCGGCGCGCAGGAGTCGCCGAGTCCGACGGTGCCGACGGCATAGGTGATCAGGGGGCGCGGGCCGGTGCGGCCGTCCTGCGGGACGATCACGGTCCCGGAGACGGTGTTGGGGGCGCCGGTTGCGCTCGTCGAGCGGTAGTGGATCTTCCAGGCCTTGGTGAGGGTGGGCTGACCGGGCAGCGGATGGAAGGCGGACTCCCGCACGGAGACGAGCTCGCCGGGCCGACCGGTCTCCTCGGCGGAGGCGGTGGCGGTGGCGGTGGCGGTGGCCGGCGGCAGGGCTGCCGAGAGGGCGAGCGCGGCCAGACAGACCAGCACCCGGGTGCGTACACGCATTGCGGCTCTCCCAACGGACGTGGGGGTGGGAATGGGGGAGACCGTAGTGACTGGCCGGTAGGTACGGCGCTGACCGGGATGCTCAGCTTCACTGACCGGGGTACGCAGGCACGGCCCGCCGCGACGAGCGGCGGGCCGTGAGGGATCGCGGAGAGGCAGGAGCCGGAGCCCCTGCCCGCCCCGGTTCAGGGGTGCTCAGCCGCGGCCGTCACACGCCTTGCAGTCGCCGCTTCCCCGGCAGCTGCCGCACTTGGCGCCGAAGTTGTATCCGGAGCCGCCGCAGGTGGTGCACTTGCCGTCGCCCTTGCATCGCTGGCACATGGTGGTCGTTCCTTTCGTGGTTCGGTTCGATGACGTCGCAGATCGCTGACAGGCCGGGCCGGTCAGTAGCTGCGGGCCGCTTCCCAGCCCCGGGAGTTGTTCAGCGAGGTCGTGAAGTAGTAGTTGGGCGCCTTGTTCTTGCCGTCGGGCAGGTAGGTGCTGGTCAGGGCAGGGCTGTAGCTGCGGAAGATCGCGAGCGACTTGGTGAGGCAGTTGTTGGTCAGCACGGCGTAGCCGTTCGCCTTCATCTGGCTGTACGTTCGCTGGGCGGCCTGGAGGTTGCCGCCGGCGGTGTTGATGCACCGGTAGGCGTCGTAGCGGGCCAGGCTGATGCTGCCGCGGAGCTGCGTCCACGTACCGCCCTTGATCCAGCTGCCGTTCGGCGCGCCGGGCCGGATGTAGGAGGCGCCGCCGACGCCCTCCGTCGCGCCCCAGATCCAGTGGCCGGTGTTCTGGGGGTTACGGACAGCCCAGGCCACGTGACCGGCGCCGTTGGCGCCCTCCTTGTCCTGGAACAGGCACACCCGGCCGGTCGGGGCGGCCTGTGCCTCGCTCGCGGGCAGCAGGGTGGGCGTCGCGACGCCGAGCAGTGCCGCGGCCAGGAGGGTCGACCCGATACGGCCGGTGCGAACCTTCGTTCGAATCACGGTGTGTTCCTCTCGCGCTTCAGGGGCTCGTGGGTTACGGCGCGGCATGATCGGCGCGCCGTCACAATCGAGAGTGCCGGGGGGAGTTGGGCGGAGCCAGGGGCGTCGGCGCGGTGCATGATGCAGCGCACCTTGCACCGCTCATGACCAGCGGTTTCAGCGTTGAAGTGCAATCAGGCGAGGGGTGTCCGAGGTGGAAGAGGAGCAGGGCGGGGCGTTCGAGGAGCTGGCGGGGGATTTCGCCGATGCCCTCGACGCCTGGTCCCAGAAGGTCAGGGGTGCGCTCGACGGGCGGCCGCAGAAAGTGCTCGTCAACGGGTTGGGCATCGACCAGGGACGGGTCTCGAGGTGGCTGAGCGGTCGTGAGCAGATCTGGAAGGGCCAGGCGGCGCTGCCGGGCGTGGCACTGACCCGGGACGTCGTACGGGTCCTGCGACTGCCCGGCCCTGACGCCGCCGATCTGATGCGGCTGGCCGAAAGGGTGGACCATCTGCAGAGGCAGCTGATGGAACACAAGGGGTGGAGGAAGAGGGCCGGTGCCTGTCTGCAGGCCCCCGCGAGTGAGGGGTTCGCCGACGACGTCGAGGGCGCAGGCCTCCCTCTCGGGCCCGGCACCGAGGGCGAGCTCGACCGTGGCGCGGAGCCGACTCCGGCGGCCGGGAGCCGCACGCGGCCGAGGCGCGACCGGCCCGGATGGCTCAAGAGTTCCTTGAGCGCCGCGCTCGCGGCGGTCGCCGCCGTCACGGCGGTCGTCGTCACCACGGCCGTGATGGAGCCCGACGGCGAGAAGAAGGCCACGACCTCCCCGGAAAGCAACACTCCTCGGCCACCGGCCGACGTGACCTCTGCCGCCCCCGGCGGCCCGGCCCCTGCGGAGTCACCGGGGCTGGAGAAGGGGACCCTGGGCGAGGACAGCCGCTGCAGTGCCCCGTTCGCGGGACCGGGAGCGGTGGTCTGGAGGGTGTGTACGCGCGTCGAGGCCGAGCGCGTCTCCTTCGCCCTCAAGGTCACCAACCAGGGCGGAAGCAAGGCGACGGTCAGGGTCCGCCTGGAGTACGTACGAAGCCAGGAGTTCCACCCCTGTCCGAACGGGCCGGGCACCCACACCCTGGACGTGCCGGCGAGGCGGACCGTCGTCACGGACACCGGCCGGTGCGCGGTGCCCCGAGAGGGTGCCCCCACCGCCTACCAGGGGAAGGGCTGGGTGCTCGCCGAGGCCGCCGGGGTCGGCTCGTACCGCCTGTCGCCCACCGCCCACGTCTACGCCGACCGGGTCATCTGGCAGCCTGACGCGGTGTGACCGAAGGGGCCCCGTGTGCTCGTGCGCGCGGCCCCCTTCACCGCCCCCGGTACGCCCCCGGTGTCGTCCCCGTCCAGCGGCGGAACGCCCGGTGGAAGGACGTGTCCTCGGAGAAGCCGAGCCGCGCCGCGATCGCCGCGATCGGTTCGCGGCCCTCCGCCAGGCCGGCGATCGCCGCGTCCCGCCGGACCGTGTCCTTGAGCCGCTGGTACGAGGTGCCCTCCTCCTGGAGCCGGCGGCGCAGCGTGGCCGGGCTGACCGCGAGCCGGGCCGCGAGATCGCCCAGGGACGGCAGCCGGGGCGAGGCCCGCAGCGCCTGGGCCAGTGCCCGGTGGACCTGCTCGCCCGTCGTCGTGCCGTACGCGCGGCGGCTCAGCAGTTCGAACGGCGAGCGCCGCAGCATACCGGCCAGCTCCTCCTCGTCCCGTACCAGCGGCGCCGCCAGCCAGTGCGCCTCGAACGCGGCCCCGGTGACCGGGGCGCCGAAGTGGACCGGACAGCCGAACAGCTCCTCGTACTCGTCCTTGTGCGGCGGCGGCGGATAGCCGAATCCGGCGCGCAGCAGCGGGATCCGGCGGCCCACCAGCCAGCTGCACAGCCGGTGCCAGATGATGACCAGACACTCGGCGAGGAAGCGGTCCTCGTCCCGCCGCAGGTCGTTGCGTATGACGAACAGCGCCTCCGAGCCCTGCCGTCGCAGGCTCAGATCGGGCCCGCCGGGGAACAGCCGGTAGAAGTCGGTGCCGCGGGCGATCGCCGCGCCGAGGTCCCGGCAGCCCAGCGAGGCGTGACACATCATCGCGAACGTGCCGGGCCGGCTGGGCGCGGAGCCGAGGCCGAGGAACTCGTCGTCCGTGGCGCGGTACAACGCGCGGAACAGCAGCGCGAACTGATCGGGGGTCACCCGCGCCCGGTCGTCGCCGAGGAGCAGCGGGGGGATGCCGGCGGCCTGGAGCAGCGGCGCTGTGTCCAGGCCCCGCCGCCGGGCCCCGCGCAGCACGGCCCGCACATGGTGCACGGTGATCGTCCGCCTCGCCATGGTCATCGACGGTAGCGGGGATGAGCGCGGAGGTCAGCGGGGGTGACGTTTCCCGTCATGCCGGTGGGGCGGGCGGCCCTGCGTGGCAAGGGGACCACGGTCTCGTACACCGCCCTGCGCGACACCGTACGGGAGAGGCGGCGGTACGCCGACCGGATCGAGGAGCTCGTACGGGCCTTCGGGAACATGAGCGGTCAGGGCGGGCTGGGGTTGCGGGCCAGCCAGGCCTGGAGCTCCCGGTGCCGGAACTGGTACGCCGGACCGGACAGCCGCAGCAGCCCGGCCTCGCAAGCCCAGTCCATGAACGCGCCGAGCCGCAGCGGCAGCCGCGGGGCGGCGCAGAACAGGAACACGGCGTACCGCCGGGAGGCGGCCCCGACCGCGAGCACCAGCCCCACGAGCGCGGCCATGCCGAGCGAGACGCCCACGGCGGCCCCATGGGCGGCCGTGCTCAGCGCGCCGAGCCCCACTCCGTACGGCAGCGCCACGGCGAGGGCGTTGCGGGTGTCGTCGCGGATCAGGCCGCGCGGTCCGGACATCTCCGAGGGGTTGTGGCTCAGCGCGCCCCCCAGGGCGAGCAGCATGCCGCTGACCGTCCCCGGCACGATCCCGATCAGCAGGGTCGTTCTGAGGGAGAGCTCCAGATCGCCGTTCACCGCGTCCGCGAGGACGGAGAGGACGCCGACGAAGGCTCCGGCCACGGCGCCCAGCAGGAGCCCGACGGAGACCTGGCCGAGCCCCTCGGCGGTCCGCAGCCGCTCCCAGTGGGTGCGCCGGGGCGACTCGGTGGCGGGACCGGAGCGGCCGAACGCCACTACGAGGGCGGCGATGGCGGTGAACAGCAGGACGCGTGAGGCGAGGTACGGGACCTCGATGTCCGGGTTCAGCTGCCAGAAGGCGTCCGGGGTCAGGGCGATCCGCAGCGCCAGCACCGGCGCCATCACGAGGAGCGCGGTCATCAGCCCGTCCATGATCCGTACGTCCCTGCGGCCCTCCAGCGACCACAGCCGGTGCAGCACCAGATCCGTGCCCATCGCCGCGCCGGGCCCCGCGGTGGCCGGGTCCGGCAGGGTCGCCTTGTTCAGATACGCGAGCCAGCGGTGCACGTCCTTCGCCTTGTAGCCCCGCGGGTTCGGCGCCAGGTCGGTGGCCGCCGGGATGAGCCGGGCCAGCAGGTGGTCGTCGAGGTCCGCCGGGGTGGCGTGGTGCAGCAGCTCGCCCGGGTCGCCCTGGCGGCGGTAGACGACGGCGGTGAGGGAGAGCCGCCACGGCGTGGACAGCGACTGGGCGAGCGTCCCGGCCGGGTCGGTTCGCAGATGCCGGAGCAGGGGCTGCCAGCGGGGGGAGCCCGCGCTGCGGCGCTCCAGGTACGCGGCGGCGTCGTCGCGGCCGACGGCGTCCACCCGGACCTGGGCGGCCGTGCGCAGCCGGTCCTCCTCCGGGAGGGCGTCGTAGTGGGCGCTGCGGCAGGTCACGACGAGCGGGCCGCGGTCGGTGGCGTCCTGGTAGGCGTTGAGCCGGTCCAGGGCGGCCCGGGCGCGGGGCGCGGCCGGGTCGGGCAGCGGGTGGCCGTCGGCGTCCAGGAGGGCGGTGCCCGCGTGGCTGAGGGTGGCGTCCATCTCGTCGAGGCCGTCGAGGACCGGCAGGACCATGCCGTGGTCGATGAGCTGGCGGGCCCTTTTGGGGTGCCAGTCGAGGGCGTGGACGAGATGGTCGGCGACGAAGTCCTTCAGGCGGGGCAGCGCGTGCATGTCCCACTCGGCGAGGGAGAGCCGCACGGGTACGGGGTCGGTGTCGGCCCGGCTCTTCAGCAGCCCCAGTATCAGCTCCAGGGCGAGCACGGTCTTCCCGGCGCCGGGCGCCCCGGTGACGACCAGGCGGGCGGGCCGGGTGCCGCGGTAGAAGGCGGTGATGTCCGGCAGCGGCGCGCCGGCCGCGCCGTCCGGTTTCGTGTAGAGCCGGCCGGCCGGTGTGGGGGCGAGCGCCGCCGCGGGGTCGGCGTTCGCATGCAGGCTGTAGTGCAGATTGATCCGCTCGACATCGCCGCCGACCAGCCGTTTCCACTGCTCGGCCTCGGCGGCCCGGATCTGTCCGGCGAGCGTGGTCGCCGCGGACCGGGCGGCGGCGGCCGCGTCGGCGGGCTGGCCGAGGGTGGCCAGGGTGGCGCGGAGGCTGATGAGGGCGACGACGAGGCCGGTCAGGCCGATCGGCACGCCGACCAGGGTGGCGACGTCCGTCGCGGACTGCCCGGCTTTCAGATGGGAGGCGACCCAGACGGTCGCCCCGACGACGGCCGCGGCGCCGACCACGACCAACCACACGGATAACCGGCGCGACCGGCGTGCCCCCATCACGCCCAGGATCATCCAGCGACCGGCGCGTCCCCCGCAACCAAGGCCACACAACCCAAGGCGCGCGACCGGGAGAATCCCGCAAAACAAAAGGCAGGAGCCCCGTTCCGCGCACGAGGCGTGGACGGGGCTCCTTGGGTACTGCTATCAGCTGACGATCGCCGACCCGGGCACCTTAGGCCGGGGTGACGTTCTCCGCCTGCGGACCCTTCGGGCCCTGCGTGACGTCGAAGTTCACGACCTGGTTCTCCTCGAGGGAGCGGAACCCGGACGCGTTGATCGCGGAGTAGTGGACGAAGACATCCGGGCCGCCGCCGTCCTGGGCGATGAAGCCGAAGCCCTTTTCAGCGTTGAACCACTTGACGGTTCCGGTAGCCATAAGCCCTCCTTGGGCCAAAGGGTTGCCCTGCTCCAGAACCTGAAACAAGTCTGAAAACTACAAAAGCCTGCGGGTCACATGCTCCGCAGGCTCTGTACTGCAAGGGAAACCAAACTGCAACTTGCGTTGAGCGTAGCACGCAGGGTGTCGGAAGCGGTAGAGGGAAAGATCACGTCACCCGTACGTTTGATGCACCCTTGATGCGCTGACGATGTGCCGGCGAAGATCGTGCGAACGCCGGACAACCGCGGATCGCAGGCCCCCCAACGATGTCGGGGCCCTCGCGGGGTCTAGCCTCACGATGTGGACAAATCTTTCACCGTCGGCGGAGCCAGGACCCGGCCCAGGGTCGGCCACATCCAGTTCCTGAACTGCCTGCCCCTCTACTGGGGCCTGGCCCGCACCGGGACGCTGCTCGACCTGGAGCTGACCAAGGACTCCCCGGAGAAGCTGAGCGAGCGGCTGATCGCCGGAGATCTCGACATCGGCCCGGTCACCCTCGTGGAGTACCTGCGCAACTCCGACGATCTCGTGGCCTTCCCCGACATCGCGGTCGGCTGCGACGGCCCGGTCATGTCCTGCGTGATCGTCTCCCAGCGCCCGCTGGAGGACCTGGACCGGGCGCGGATCGCACTGGGCTCCACCTCGCGCACGTCCGTACGTCTCGCGCAGCTGCTGCTCGCCGAGCGGTACGGCGTGACACCCGACTACTACACGTGCCCGCCCGACCTCGGCCTGATGATGCAGGAGGCCGAGGCGGCCGTGCTGATCGGCGACGCGGCGCTGCGCGCCTCGCTGCACGACGCGCCCCGGCTCGGCCTCCAGGTCCATGACCTGGGGCTGATGTGGAAGGAGTGGACCGGGCTGCCGTTCGTCTTCGCCGTGTGGGCCGCCCGCAAGGACTATCTGGCACGTGAGCCGGAGGTCGTACGGAAGGTCCACGAGGCGTTCCTCGCCTCGCGGGACCTCTCCCTGGAGGAGGTCACCAAGGTCTCCGAGCAGGCGGCCCGCTGGGAGTCCTTCGACGCGGAGCTCCTGGAGCGCTACTTCACCACCCTGGACTTCCGCTTCGGCGCCGAGCAGCTCGCCGGCGTACGGGAGTTCGCCCGCCGGACCGGTCCGACGACGGGCTACCCCGCAGACGTACGGGTCGAACTGCTCGGCGCGATGACTCCCTGACCGGGGCTACGACGCGGGGATCGGGGCCTGCATCTGCTTGCTGATCCACTCGATCGAGCCGTCCCCCATGCCCTTCACATACGTACGGGCGTTGTGCGAGCCGTCCTCGATGACCTGGAGGCGGGTCTTCACCGGGCCCTTGGTGTAGTTCTTCATGAACTTCTTCAGATTGGACAGGCCGCCTTCCTTCGTGCCGATCTGGAAGGCCACGTAGACGTCCTTGTCCTTGCCGCCCGGGGTGGCGGCGAGCGCCTTGGCCAGCTTCTCCGGGTTGTTGGCCTGCTTCTCGGCCTCATGGCCCGCCCAGAGCGGCGAGTCCGGCACGGTGTCCGGGCCCGAGGCGATGACCGCCTTGAACTTGTCGGGGTGCTTCAGCACGGACTTGAGGCCCACGAAGCCGCCGGACGACGAACCCATGAAGGCCCAGCCGTCCCGCGCGGCGAACGTACGGAAATTCGCTCGTACGAAATCCGGGACGTCCTCGGCCATCCAGGTGCCCATTTTGGGCTGCCCCGGAATATCACTGCCGTCGTAGTAGTGGTCGGCGTCCGGGTTGAGAACAGGCATCACGACGATGAACGGAAGGCTCTTTCCCTCCTCCGCCCACCGGCTGATGCTGCTCTGCAGCTTCAGGTCCGTACCCATCCAGTAGTTGTTGGGATAGCCGTTTCCGCCCGGCAGGGCGATCAGGACGGGGAATCCGCTGTTCGCGTACTTCGGGTCGAAATACTGCTTGGGCGCCCAGACCCAGACCTTGCCCGTGAAGCCGGACTTCTCGCCGCGCAGCGTCGTGACACCGATCTTGGTGCCGTCGTCGAGGGTGTTCTGGGTGCGGAAGTCGGCCTTGGGGCCGGTGGGCATCACCGTCTTGGCGGCGGCCTCCTTCGCCTTGCCCGTCGGGGGCTTGCCGGGCGCGGGCGGCGAGACGCTCGGGCCGTCGAAGGAGACCGGGTCCCCCTCGCCCGAACAGCCCGAGACCAGCACGACAGAGCCGAGGGCGACGGTGGCTATGAGGGCCTTGGTGAGGCGTTTCATGGCAGTGACTCCGAGTCGGGGTTCCAGGACAAGGGGGGTGATTACGGAACCGAAGAGTGGCGGCGGCCCGGATCGGTTGGCCCGGCCGGGCGACCAATCCCCGTGATCCGCCCCACGCGGGGCTCTACGCTGCTGAACTGACTCAGGAGCGGGAGCAGGGGGAAGCACATGCAGCCGCTGGAAGCCGGCGAACCGCGGACCATCGGCGCCTACAGGCTGCTCGGCAGGCTCGGGGCGGGCGGCATGGGCCGCGTCTACCTCGCCCGCAGCGAGGGCGGCCGTACGGTCGCCGTGAAGGTCGTCCATCCGCATTTCGCGCTGGACGAGCAGTTCCGGGCCCGGTTCCGCCGCGAGGTGGCCGCCGCCCGGCGCGTCGGCGGTGCCTGGACCGCGCCCGTCCTGGACGCCGACCCGGACGCGCCCGTGCCCTGGGTGGCCACCGGCTATGTCGCCGGACCGCCGCTGAGCCAGGCCGTCACCGAGCACGGCCCGCTGCCCGAGCCGACGGTACGGGCCCTGGGCGCCGGGCTCGCCGAGGCGCTGACCGCCGTCCACGCCCTGGGGCTCGTCCACCGCGACGTGAAGCCGTCCAACGTGCTGCTGGCCCTGGACGGCCCCCGGCTCATCGACTTCGGCATCGCCCGCGCCACCGAGGGCACCGCCTCGCTCACCTCCACCGGCGTCTCCGTCGGCTCCCCGGGCTACATGGCCCCCGAGCAGATCCTCGGCACCGACGCGACCGCCGCCGCCGACGTCTTCTCGCTCGGCGCGGTCCTCGCCTACGCCGCCACCGGCGGCGCCCCCTTCCCCGGCGACTCGTCCGCGGCGCTGCTCTACAAGGTCGTCCACGAGGAGCCGGAGCTCGGGGAGGCCGGGCTGCTCGGCGGCGAGCTGCGGGAGCTGGTGGTGCGCTGCCTCGCCAAGGACCCGGCCGCGCGGCCCGCGACCGAGGAGATCGCCCGCGTCCTCGCGCCCGGCGGCGCCGCCGCGGTGATCCAGGGCGGCTGGCTGCCCGGACCGCTGGTGGAACAGGTCAGCCTGGACGCCGTCCGCCTCCTCGACCTGGAACCGGCCGCGGCCGAACCGTCCGCCTCCGGGCCGGTGCCGTTCACCAGCCCGGCGATCGGGGTCTTCGGCCCGCCCGTGGAGCCCGCGGACCCGTACACCTCGGGGCAGTACGCCTCCGGCCCGCCGACGAGCGGTGCGGCGGCCACCGGGCCGTACCTGACCGATCCGGGGCCGTACGGGCCCGTCCCCGCGCCCCGTGCCGGCGAGGACACCGCCCAGGGGCACGGCCGGGTGTCGGTCTCCCTCACCACCAGCTCGGAGCGCGGGCCCCGCCAGGGCCGGCGGCTCAGCTGCACCGTCGCGCTCGCCGTCGCCGGGTCGATGGCGGCGGTGACGCTCGGCGGCCTGTTCCTCTTCGACCTGCTGCCCGGCCGCACGGACGCGAACAGGGCGGGCGGCACCGGCTCGACCCCGCCCCCGGCCGCCACCAAGACCGACACCGCAGAGAAGCCCGGCGCCGTACCCGCCGCGTACATCGGCACCTGGAAGGGCCCCTTCAAGGTGACCCTCGCGGGCAGCGAACTCCAGGCGGGCACCTTCACCGTCGTCCTCACCCGGGGCAGTACGGGTCAGAAGGTCGGCACGGTCAACCAGTTCGACGCGCTCGGCAACTTCTCCTGCGAGGACAACCTCGTCCTGCGCGAGGTCACCGAGCGGGAGCTGGTCGCGGAAGGCACCGCCAGCGACAAGGCGGGCAACACCTGCACCGGCGACAAGCACACCGTGAAGCTGGCACTGACCGGTGGCAAGCTGACGTACACCTCCGACGAGGCACGCGCCGGCAACCCGCGGGCGACACTGGAACGGTCCCGGTGAGGGGGCCCGAAAAGGACCGAAGGGGCTGGCGTAGGCTGGTTCGGACCGTCCGCAGACCCGCCGAAAGGTACATCCGGTGACCGAGAAGGCCGACCTTCAGTCCGTCCTTGACCGCGCCGCCGAGGGTGGGCGGATCACCCCCGAAGAGGCCCTCGACCTCTACCGCCACGCCCCGCTGCACGCCCTGGGCGCGGCCGCCGACGCCGTACGCCGCCGCCGGTACGCCGGTACGGAGCACATCGCGACGTACATCATCGAGCGCAACATCAACTACACCAACGTCTGTGTGACGGCCTGCAAGTTCTGCGCCTTCTACGCGGCCCCCAAGGACACCAAGAAGGGCTGGAGCCGCGACCTCGACGACATCCTGCGCCGCTGCGCGGAGACCGTCGAACTGGGCGGCACCCAGATCATGTTCCAGGGCGGCCACCACCCCGACTACGGCGTCGAGTACTACGAAGAGCACTTCTCCGCCATCAAGAAGGCGTTCCCGCAGCTGGTCATCCACTCCCTCGGCGCGTCCGAGGTCGAGCACATGGCCCGTATCTCCGGGGTGTCGGCCGAGGACGCGATCCGCCGGATCCACGCGGCCGGTCTGGACTCCTTCGCCGGCGCCGGCGCCGAGCTGCTGCCCGAGCGGCCGCGCAAGGCCATCGCCCCGCTCAAGGAGAGCGGCGAGCGCTGGCTGGAGATCATGGAGATCGCCCACCGGCTGGGCGTGGAGTCCACCTCCACGATGCTGATGGGCACCGGCGAGACGAACGCCGAGCGCATCGAGCACCTGCGCATGATCCGTGACGTGCAGGACCGGACGGGCGGCTTCCGGGCCTTCATCCCGTACACGTACCAGCCCGAGAACAACCACCTCAAGGGCCGCACGCAGGCCACGGTCTTCGAGTACCTGCGGATGATCGCGATCGCCCGGCTGTTCCTGGACAACGTCGCCCATATCCAGGGCTCCTGGCTGACCGTCGGCAAGGAGGCCGGCCAGCTGGCGCTGCACTACGGCGCCGACGACCTGGGCTCGATCATGCTGGAGGAGAACGTCGTCTCCTCGGCCGGTGCCAAGCACCGCTCCAACCGCCAGGAGATCATGGACCTGATCCGCAAGGCGGACCGCGTCCCGGCGCAGCGCACGACCACCTACGAGCACATCGTCGTGCACGACGACCCGGCGAACGACCCGGTCGACGAACGCGTGGTCTCGCACATCTCCTCCACGGCGATCGAGGGCGGCACGGCCCACCCGGAGCTGAAGCTCCTCAGCGCCAACTGACCCCGCCTTGCTGACACTTCACACGGCGGACCTGCTGCTGCCGGTGGGTGCCGAGCCGGTGCCCGGCGGGGCGGTCCTCGTCGACGGCGACCGGATCGCGGCCTTCGGGCCGCGCGGCGAGCTGACGGCCGCCCATCCGGCGGCCCGGGTGAGGGAGTGGCCCGGGGTGCTCACCCCCGGGCTGCGCCAGTGGCACGCGGTCTGGCTGCTCAGGCGCTGCTACTTCCCCGACCCCCGCGAGGCCGGCGAGCTCGGCACCGAGATGCTGCGGCCGGAGTCCCTCGGTGACCTGGCGGCGGAGCTGGAGCGGGACCCGGGCCGCCGGGCGGGCAGTGTGCGGCGGGGACTTCAGCAGATGCTGCGGCACGGCACCACCGCGGTCGCCATCAGGGCCGGCGATCCGCTCCTCGCGGCTCCGGTGGCCCGCGTGGGCCTGGAGGCGGTCTCGTACCTCGGCGGCCCGGGCATCCTCCTGGAAGGCCCGAGCCTGGACCCGTTCGTCGAGGGCTACGACCTGGCCGGCTCGATCCAGCGGCCGCTGGCCGTCGGCGGGCGCGCCGACTTCGCGGTCTTCGACGCGCCCGACGAGGCGGCCCTGCTGGAGCGGGGCGCGGCCTGCTGTGTGGCGACGGTGCTGGCAGGGCGGCTGGTGCACCGCAGGCGGTGACCTGGGCGCGCCACCGGCCTGCCGTCAGCCTCCGACGACCGAGGTGTCCTTCTTCTGGACCGGATGCTCGTCCGCGTACGTGAGCAGGTCCGTGAAGCGCGCGTCCCGCAGGACGGTGAGCAGCGCGTCGGTGGTGACCGGACTCGAGACGGCCGGCTGTGTCTTCGTCTGCTCGGACGGGGTCACGGAGAGCGAAACCCGGCTGCGGCCGTGGCGCAGGGACACCTCCGAGCCGAACGTGCCGGGCCCGTCCATCGCCATCGTCAGGGCCTGGGCGCTGCGCCCGCCGCCGAGGTCCACGACCGAGCACGTCATCCGCTTGTCCTGGACGGTCGGGCAGGGCTGTTGCTGTTCGTCGGAGGGCCGTACGGACAGGAGCAGCGGGAAGGTTCGCCCGCCCGCGGTGATGCGGTACTGCCGCACATGGTCCGCCACCGGCCGGACGTCCGTGACGGAGTCCGGCAGCAGCTCGTCGAGGAGGGCCGCCGCCCGCTGCTGGAAGTCGGCCAGACGCTGCCGCTCCGCGTCGGCCACCTGCTCCGGCGGCTTCTGGCCGGGCGTCGGCTCCAGGGTGACCGGTGTGCGGTACGCGGAGGGCGAGGGCGACGCGGCCGGCGGCGCGGCGGGCGTCGTCGCCTCGGAGCCCGCGCCGGGCAGCAGGGTCAGCCCGAGCGCCGCCGCCGTCACGGTGGCGAAGCTGCCCGCGACCACGGCCAGCCGGGTACGGGCGATGCGCCCGCGGCCCTGGCGGATCGCGAGCGGTACGAGGTCGGGCAGGGGCGGCAGGTCGTCGGTCGTGCGGTCCATGGCGTCCTTGACGATCGTTTCGTCGTCCACGGTGGGCCTCAGCTTCCGGTGGCGTGGTGGTCGGTGGCGTAGAGATGGGCTTCGCCGAGGCGTTCGCGCAGCCGGGCGAGCGAGCGGGAGCACTGGCTCTTGACCGTCGCCTCGCTGCAGCGCAGGAGCGAGGCGACGGTCTCCACGCTCAGGTCCTCCCAGTACCGCAGGACGACCATCGCGCGGGCCCGTGGCGGCAGCTCCGCGAGCGCGGCGAGCAGCGTGACCCGCAGATCGGCGTGGGCCGCCACGGGGGCCGGAGCGAGCCCGCCGGTCGTGGTGAACGCCAGCAGGTCGCGCAGCCGGCGCCGCCGCTCGGCGAGGAAGGTACGGGTCAGTACCGTCTTCGCGTAGGCGTGCGGATGATCGGCCGCCGCCACCTTCCGCCAGTGCTGGAACAGCTTGGCGAGGGTGGTCTGGGTGAGATCACGGGCGGTCTCCGCGTCGCCGCAGAGCAGATACGCCGTGCGGTACAGCCGCTGCTGACCGGCGCGGGCGAACTCCTCGAATCCGTCCGAGCCGTGCGGTGCGGGCATCGAGCCCCCTTCTGTGTCCATCTCTTGGTGTCCGACGTCAGGCCTGACTGTCACCCCTCCTTGAGTCCGGGGCGCTGGAAAAGGTTGAAAGGCAATTTCGGCGGACAGGGCTCCCGGGAGTCCCCGAGGGGCGGCTGCCACAATGGCTGGGTGACCCGAGCATCCCTGGACAAGCAGCCGCACGAAGTCGCCTCGATGTTCGACGACGTCGCGGCCAAGTACGACCTCACCAACGATGTCATCTCGCTCGGCCAGGCCCGGCGGTGGCGCAAGGAGGTCGCCAAGGCGGTCGGCGCCCGCCCGGCCGAGAAGGTCCTGGACCTGGCGGCGGGTACGGGTACGTCCTCCCTGCCGTTCGCGGCGACCGGGGCGTACGTCGTGCCGTGCGACTTCTCCCTCGGCATGCTCCGGGAGGGCAAGAAGCGCCACGCGTGGCTGCCGCTGACGGCCGGCGACGCCACGAAGCTGCCCTTCCGTGACGGTGTCTTCGACGCGGTGACGATCTCCTTCGGCCTGCGCAACGTCCAGGACACGGAAGGGGCGCTGCGCGAGCTGTATCGGGTGACCAAGCCCGGCGGGCGCGTGGTGATCTGCGAGTTCTCGCACCCGACCTGGGCGCCGTTCCGGACGGTCTACGAGGAGTACCTGATGCGCGCGCTGCCGCCGGTGGCCCGTACGGTCTGCTCCAACCCGGACGCCTACGTCTACCTCGCCGAGTCCATCCAGTCCTGGCCGGACCAGCCCTCGCTGGCCGGGCTGCTGCGGAAGGCCGGCTGGTCGAAGGTGGCCTGGCGCAACCTGACCGGCGGGGTCGTCGCCATGCACCGGGGTTTCAAGGACGCGTAGTGGACTACCAGTCGGTGCTGGAGCGGATCGCCGAGGACGTCGCCCCGCTGGTCGGCAGCGGTACGCCCGCCGCGTACATCCCGGCCCTCGCCGGCGTCGATCCGCGGCGGTTCGGGATGGCCCTCGCCGACCTGGACGGCACGGTGTACGGGGTCGGGGACTGGCAGGTGCCGTTCTCGACCCAGTCCATCACCAAGGTCTTCGCGCTCGCCCTCGCCCTGGCCGAGGGCGGCGACAGCGTCTGGGACCGGGTGGGCCGGGAGCCCTCCGGCAACCCCTTCAACTCGCTGGTGCAGCTGGAGTACGAGAACGGCATCCCGCGCAATCCGTTCATCAACGCGGGCGCGCTCGTCGTCACCGACCGGCTGCAGACCCTGACCGGCGACGCGAGCAGCGAACTGCTGACCTTCCTCCAGCAGGAGAGCGGCAACCCCGACGTCGGCTTCGACGCCGAGGTCGCCGCCTCCGAGCACGACCACGGCGACCGCAACGCCGCCGTGGCCCACTTCATGGCCTCGTACGGCAACATCGACAACCCCGTGCCCGCCCTCCTCGACCACTACTTCTGGCAGTGCTCGATCGAGATGAGCTGCGCCGACCTCGCCCTGGCCGCCCGGTTCCTGTCCCGGCACGGGCTGCGCGCCGACGGCTCACGGCTGCTGACCCGCAGCGAGGCCAAGCAGATCAACGCCGTGATGCTGACCTGCGGGACGTACGACGCGGCAGGGGAGTTCGCCTACCGTGTCGGGCTGCCCGGCAAGAGCGGTGTCGGCGGCGGGATCGTCGCCGTCGTGCCCGGCACCTGCACGCTCGCCGTGTGGAGCCCGGGCCTTGACGCGCGCGGGAACTCCGTGGCGGGCGTCGCGGCGCTGGACCGCTTCACCACCCTCACCGGCCTGTCCGTCTTCTGACCTGATGTCCTGGAAGCCGACGCCTCAAAGGTCCAGGACGTACCGCAGGGCCGGATTCCCGCCGGGGGTGCGCAGTTCCTCCGCCAGCCGCATGCCGAGGCGCTCCGCCACCGCAACCGAGCGGGCGTTGCGGGCGTCGATCATCGCGCAGACCTGGGTCAGGCCCGCCGCCCTGACCCGCTCGACCGTCGCGGCCGCGGCCGCCGTCGCATACCCGCGGCCCCAGTGCGCGCGCCCAAGACGCCAGCCGATCTCTATCTCGCCGACCGGGCCCCAGGCCTTCTCCTCGGGCCAGGGCTGGGCGCCGGTGAAGCCGACGACCTCGCCGTCCGCGTCGAGCAGCGTCCACAGGCAGAAGCCCAACCGGGCGTCGTGCAGCCGCTGGCGGGCGGTGAACTCCTCGTAGACGGAGAGTTCGGCCGGGCCGCCCTGGAACTCCATGACGTCCGGGTCGTCGAAGACGCGGTGCCAGGCGTGGGCGTCCTCGTCGGTGGGGACACGCAGCCCTACGGCGGGCAGCGGCCGGGAAGGTGAAGTCGTCGTGCTGGTCATCAGGCGGCCCTTCCGATTCATGATCTCTCTCGCTGCATAGACTGCACATGTTCCGTGCCGATTGGGCACCCCTTATCGAGCCTTCGGGAGACCCGACGTGACCGAGCCCCTCTCCGAACACACCGCGGATGTGATCGTCGTCGGGGCAGGCCCGGCCGGCTCCACGACCGCGTACTACCTCGCCAAGGCCGGGCTCGACGTCCTGCTCCTGGAGAAGACCGCCTTCCCCCGCGAGAAGGTCTGCGGCGACGGACTGACCCCGCGCGCCACCAAGCAGCTCGTGGCGATGGGCATCGACATCTCCGAAGAGGCCGGCTGGCTGCGGAACAAGGGCCTGCGGATCATCGGCGGTGGTGTCCGGCTCCAACTGGACTGGCCCGACCTCGCCTCGTACCCGGACTACGGCCTGGTCCGCAAGCGCGACGACTTCGATGAGCAGCTGGCCCGGCAGGCCCAGAAGGGCGGCGCGCGGCTGTACGAGCAGTGCAACGTGGGCGCGCCGATCGTCGACGACCGCACCGGCCGGATCACCGGCGTGCACGCCAAGCTCGGCGACGAGAAGCGTGAAGTGACCTTCCACGCGCCGCTCGTCGTCGCCGCCGACGGCAACTCCACCCGGCTGTCGCTCGCCATGGGCCTGCACCGGCGCGAGGACCGCCCGATGGGCGTCGCCGTCCGTACGTACTTCACCTCGCCCCGCCACGACGACGACTACCTGGAGTCCTGGCTGGAGCTGTGGGACCGGCGCGGCCCGCAGGACCGGCTGCTGCCCGGCTACGGCTGGATCTTCGGCATGGGCGACGGCACGTCCAACGTCGGCCTCGGCATCCTCAACTCCTCCTCCGCCTTCCGCGAGCTGGACTGGCGCGAGGTCCTCAAGGCGTGGTGCGCCTCCATGCCGGAGGACTGGGGCTTCACCCCGGACAACATGACGACGCCGATCCGCGGCGCGGCCCTGCCGATGGCGTTCAACCGCCAGCCGCACTACACCAAGGGCCTGCTCCTGGTCGGTGACGCGGGCGGCCTGGTCAACCCGTTCAACGGCGAGGGCATCGCGTACGCCATGGAGTCCGGCCAGATCGCCGCCGACGTCATCGTGCAGGCGCACGCCCGGGCCACCCCGGCCCAGCGTGAACTGGCGCTGCACAACTACCCGAAGATCCTCAAGGACACCTACGGCGGGTACTACACGCTGGGCCGCGCCTTTGTGAAGATCATCGGCAACCCGAAGATCATGAAGATCGCGACGCAGCGCGGTCTGACCCACCCGGTCCTGATGAAGTTCACGCTGAAGATGCTCGCCAACCTGACCGACCCGACCGGCGGCGACGCGATGGACCGCATCATCAATGGCCTGTCGAAGGTCGCCCCGAAGGCCTGAGCGGCCCCCGGAAGCTCTGCCGGTAGTGCGTCGGGGAGACCCCGACGCTGCGGGTGAAGTGGTGGCGCAGGTTCGCCGCCGTGCCGAGCCCGCTGAGTCCGCCGATCCGCTCCACCGGCAGATCGGTGGACTCCAGCAGCGCCTGGGCCCGCGCCACCCGCTGCTGGAGCAGCCACTGGAGCGGGGTGGTGCCGGTGGCCTCCTGGAGCCGGCGGTGGAAGGTGCGGGTGCTCAGCCGCGCCCGGCGGGCCAGCTCCTCCACCGTCAGCGGCTCGTCCAGGTGCTCGGTGGCCCACTGCAGGACGGGCCCGAGGCTGTCGTCGTCGCTCGGCGGCAGCGGCGCCGCGATGAACTGCGCCTGCCCGCCGGTGCGGTGCGCCGGTACGACCATGCTGCGGGCCAGCTGGTTGGCGACGGACGCGCCGAGGTCGCGGCGGACCAGATGCAGGCACAGGTCCAGGGCGGCGGTGGCACCGGCGCTGGTGAGGACGTTGTCCTCGTCGGTGTAGAGCACCGAGTCGTCCACGATCACTTTCGGATGGCGCGCGGCCAGTTGGGCCGTGTGCTGCCAGTGGGCGGTGGCCCGGCGCCCGTCCAGGAGCCCGGCGGCGGCCAGCGCGAAGGCGCCCGTGCACAGGGACACCATCCGGGCCCCGGCCGCGGCGGCCTCGCGCAGCGCCGCCACGAGCTCCGCGGGGACCTCGTGGCCCTCCTCGACGACGGAGTCCGGGACGGACGGCACGATGACCGTGTCCGCGCCCACGAGAGCGTCCAGGCCGTGTTCCGTACGCAGGAAGAAGCCGGGCCCGGTGGCAGGTGCCCCCAGGCCGCACAGGCGCAGCTCGTACCACGGGTCGGCGAGCGGGTGCGGGATGCCGAAGACGGCGCACGCGATCGACAGTTCGTACAGCTCCCAGAGGGGCATCCCAGGGGCGGCGCCCTCATCCTGGACGACGGCGACGGCGACGGTTCCAGCGCTCATGGCCCGACCCTACGGCAGGAATTTTGCGTGGATGGGCAGTCCTGCCACTGTCATCGGCCCTCGCCTCCCTGAGAGCGTGGATCTTGCGCAAGGAACCGTTGGATAAAGGGAGTCAAGGGACATGGCACGCGAAAAGGTCACCGTCATCGGGCTGGGGCAGATGGGATCGGCGCTCGCCGCGGCCTTCCTCGCCGCCGGGCACCCCACCACCGTCTGGAACCGCACGCCCGAGAAGGCCGACGCGCTCGTCGAGCGGGGCGCCGTACGCGCGGCGACGGTCGGCGAGGCCGTCGCCGCGAGCGAGCTGGTCGTCGTCTGCGTCCTCGACTACCCCGCCGTACGCGACCTGCTGGCCCCGGTGGTCGCGGCGCTGTCCGGCCGGGCGGTGGTCAACCTGACCACGGGCTCGCCCGAGCAGGCCCGCGAGGAGGCCGCCTGGGCGGCCGGCCACGGCTTCGCGTACCTGGACGGCGCCGTCATGACGACCCCGCCCGGCATCGGCGACAGCGCCAACATGATCCTCTACAGCGGCGCCCCCGAGGTGCTGGCCGCGCACCGTGACGCCCTGGCCGTGCTCGGCGACCCGGTCGACCTCGGCGCCGACGCGGGCCTCGCCTCGCTCTACGACGCCGGACTCCTCGGCCTGATGTGGTCGGTCTTCGGCGGCTGGCTGCACGCCACCGCCCTGGTCGGCGCGGACGGCGTGCCCGCCAAGGAGTTCACGGAGGTCGCCAACCGCTGGCTGCGGACCGTCTCGTGGTTCATGACCGGGTACGCCGACCAGATCGACACCGGCGTCTACCCCGGCGACGACGCCACCATCGACGTCCAGGTCGCCGCCATCGGGCATCTGCTGCACGCGGGCGAGGACCGGGGCATCGACTCCCGGCTGCCCCGGCTGCACCTGGAGCTGATGAAGGGCGCGGTGGCGGCCGGGCACGGCGGCGACAGCTACGCCCGCCTGATCGAGGCGTTCCGCGGCCGGTAGCCGCCACGGACGAAGGGCCGTCGCTCCCCCGAGGAGTGACGGCCCTTCGTCATGGTGTGAGGGACCGGATCAGAGGACCCGGACCGCGCCGGAGGGGCGGTCGTAGTCGAGCGAGCGCTCGACGACACCGGTGCTCGGGTTCTGCGCGCCGACGAACTTGCCGCCGCCCACGTAGATCGCCACGTGGTACGAGTTGCTGCGGCTGCCCCAGTAGAGGATGTCGCCGGGCTGGAGGTTGTCCAGCGAGACCGACTGGCCGCGGCTGGACTGGTCGCCGGAGACCCGCGGCAGGTCGATGCCGGCCTGGCGGTAGGCGGCCTGGACGAGCCCGGAGCAGTCCCACGAGTTGGGGCCGGTGCTGCCCATCACGTACGCGTCGCCGACCTGGGCGCGGGCGAACGCCACCACGGCGGCGGCGGAGCCGGAGGCCACGGTCTCGTTGACGGAGTCGTCGGAGGAGGAGCCGGAGGACGCCGAGAGCGTCGTGCGCTCGGAGGACCGGGAGGCGCGCTCCTGCGCCTCGGCGCGGGCCTTCTCCTCGGCCTTCTTCTCGGCCTCGGCCTTGCGGTCGGCCTCGGCCTTGGCCTTCTTGGCCTCGGCGGCGGCCTTGGCGGCGGCGGCGTTCTCCAGGGCCAGCAGGTCCTGGTCCAGGGCGACCTGCTGGGTCGCCTCGGCCGACGCGGCCACGGAGGCGGCGACGGTGCTCGCCGCGTCCTGGTCGAAGCCGAGGACGGGCATCTCGATGGTCTCGGTCACCGGCTCGGCATTCGCCGGCCCGGCAGCACCGGCCACCGCGATGGTGCTGAGGACGCCACCGGCAACTCCGGCCCGGAGCGCGAGCTTCGAGGCGCTGCGGCGGGGCTTCCGGTGGCTGGGTATGTGAGCGGTGTGGGACATGAGAACAACCGCTATCAGGGCGGTGCGGTTCCCTTCAAGAAACGTGTGTTGCGCCACAGTTACGTCCGGAACCATCTAATCCGCTTCTCTGGCGCCCTTATTGACGCCGTAACGGGCAATTCGGGCACGCCCCTTCAGGGCCTTGATCACGGGTTTTCCGCGAAAGGTCCGAATTGAGCCGCGCTTACCACTGCTTCACACGGATGGCCAAGCCCTGTTCTTGAGGGCGGTGGGCGCACGTGGCGCAGGTCACAGAATGGCCACGGCCCGCCCCGCCCCGCCCGGGCCCCGGGGTCTCGTGAACGCGCGCACGCGTCCACCTCCGTCCGCCGGGCCCCTCGCATGAGTGAGGAGAGCCCTCTATCACCCGGCGGGCTCCCATGCGAATTTGCCTGTAGCCCACATCTCTTGGTAGGGCAACACCGCCCCGACCAGCGGTAACACCCCCGAATGTCACGTCTGGTAAGCGCCTGGGTACTTCACGTATGAAGATCACCGCTCATCCGACTTCATGATCCTTCGTCGGGTGGTGGAGATCACAAACTACGTCCGGTACCCCGTGTCGCAGATCACAGACCGACAGGCATAGGATGCACCGCGTCGGGCTTGTGAACTGCCTCACATGTGCACGATCTTCGCGAGGTGGCACGCGACATGCCTGGTGCGGTCCAACGGTCAAGGACGACTGGAAGGAGCGAGGAGCGTGAATGCGTACGCGCCCATCCTCGTGCTCGGTGCCCTCGGCGCAGGGTTTGCGATCTTCTCCGTGGTCATGGCCACGCTTATCGGTCCGAAGCGGTACAACCGGGCCAAGCTCGAGGCCTATGAGTGCGGTATCGAGCCGACACCCACACCGGCCGGAGGCGGCCGCTTTCCGATCAAGTACTACCTGACGGCGATGCTCTTCATCGTCTTCGACATCGAGATCGTCTTCCTCTATCCCTGGGCTGTCACCTTCGACGCCCTGGGGCTTTTCGGGCTCGTGGAGATGCTGCTCTTCGTGCTCACCGTCTTCGTCGCCTACGCGTACGTGTGGCGGCGCGGCGGCCTGGAATGGGACTGAGGGGCTGAGAGGCACACTCATGGGACTCGAAGAGAAACTGCCGAGCGGCTTTCTGCTGACGACGGTCGAACAAGCCGCGGGCTGGGTGCGCAAGGCGTCCGTCTTCCCCGCGACCTTCGGCCTCGCCTGCTGCGCCATCGAGATGATGACCACCGGCGCCGGCCGCTACGACCTGGCGCGCTTCGGTATGGAGGTCTTCCGCGGCTCACCGCGCCAGGCCGACCTGATGATCGTGGCGGGCCGGGTGAGCCAGAAGATGGCGCCCGTCCTGCGCCAGGTCTATGACCAGATGCCGAGCCCCAAGTGGGTGATCTCCATGGGGGTTTGCGCATCTTCCGGCGGAATGTTCAACAATTACGCAATTGTGCAGGGTGTTGATCACATTGTCCCTGTTGACATCTATTTGCCGGGCTGCCCGCCGCGCCCGGAGATGCTGATCGACGCGATTCTCAAGCTCCACCAGAAGATCCAGGGCTCCAAGCTCGGCGTGAACGCCAGGGAAGCGGCCCGGGAGGCGGAGGAAGCGGCGCTGAAGGCCCTGCCCACCATTGAGATGAAGGGGCTGCTGCGGTGAGCGACGCACGCGCGGCCGCCGGGCCGCAGATGACGACGAATGCAGCGCCTCTGCTCCCCCTGCCTTCGGCGGGCGGTACCCCCAGCGCGGGCGAAGAAGCGAGCGAGGTGACACGGTGAGCGACGAGACGCCCAATCCCGAGAAGGACCTCAGCGCGCAGAACCTTCCCGGTCAGCGCGGGGACCACGGCGAGGAGGTCCGCCTTCAGCGCGGGATGTTCGGCGCCAACAACGGCGGCGACACCTCCGGCTACGGCGGCCTCGTCCGCTCCGTCCGGCTGCCCGGGCCCGCCGTCCGTCCGTACGGCGGCTGGTTCGACGAGGTCGCCGACGAGCTCGAGGGCGCCCTTGAGGAGCAGGGGCTCGTCCCCGAGAACGCGATCGAGAAGACCGTCGTCGACCGCGGCGAGCTCACCTTCCACATCGCGCGCGAGCACCTCGTGCGGGTCGCCCGGACCCTGCGGGACGACCCCGCCCTCCGCTTCGAGCTGTGTACGGGCGTTTCCGGCGTCCACTACCTCGGCGACAAGGGCCGCGAGCTGCACGCCGTCTACCACCTGCGCTCGCTCACCCACGGCCGGCTGATCCGCCTGGAGGTCGCCGCCCCGGACAGCGACCCGCACGTCCCGTCGCTCGTCGCGGTCTATCCGACCAACGACTGGCACGAGCGGGAGACCTACGACTTCTTCGGTCTGATCTTCGACGGCCACCCGGCCCTCACGCGGATCATGATGCCGGACGACTGGCAGGGCTTCCCGCAGCGCAAGGACTATCCCCTCGGCGGGATCCCCGTCGAGTACAAGGGCGCCCAGATCCCGGCTCCGGACCAGCGGAGGTCGTACTCGTGACCACTCCTTCTGCTTCTTCCCGCGAGACGACCGAGGGGACCGTCTACACGGTCACCGGCGGCGACTGGGACGAGGTCGTCCAGTCCGCGGCCAAGGCCGACGACGAGCGGATCGTCGTCAACATGGGACCGCAGCACCCGTCCACGCACGGCGTGCTCCGGCTCATCCTGGAGATCGACGGCGAGACGGTCACCGAGGCCCGCTGCGGCATCGGCTACCTCCACACCGGCATCGAGAAGAACCTCGAATTCCGCAACTGGACGCAGGGCACCACCTTCGTCACGCGCATGGACTACCTCACCTCGTTCTACAACGAGACGGCGTACTGCCTGGGCGTGGAGAAGCTGCTCGGCATCACCGACCAGATCCCGGACCGCGCCACCGTCATCCGCGTCCTGCTGATGGAGCTCAACCGGCTCTCCTCGCACCTGGTGTGCATCGCCACCGGCGGCATGGAGCTCGGGGCCACCACGATCATGATCTACGGCTTCCGGGACCGCGAGCTGATCCTGGACCTGTACGAACTGATCACCGGCCTGCGGATGAACCACGCCTTCATCCGCCCCGGCGGCCTCGCCCAGGACCTCCCGCCCGGCGCGGTCGACGCGGTGCGCGAGTTCGTGAAGACCATGAGGAAGAACCTGCCGGAGTACGACAAGCTCGCCACCGGCAACCCCATCTTCAAGGCCCGTATGCAGGACGTCGGCTACCTCGACCTCACCGGCTGCATGGCGCTGGGCGCCACCGGCCCGATCCTGCGCTCGGCGGGTCTCCCGCACGACCTGCGCAAGACCGACCCGTACTGCGGCTACGAGAACTACGAGTTCGACGTGCCCACCGCCGACAGCTGCGACGCCTACGGCCGCTTCCTCGTCCGCCTGGAGGAGATGCGCCAGTCGCTGCGGATCGTCGAGCAGTGCCTGGACCGGCTGGAGCCCGGCCCGGTCATGGTCGCCGACAAGAAGATCGCCTGGCCCGCGCAGCTCGCGCTCGGCCCGGACGGCCTCGGCAACTCCCTCGACCACATCAAGAAGATCATGGGCACCTCCATGGAGGCCCTGATCCACCACTTCAAGCTGGTCACCGAGGGCTTCCGGGTCCCGCCCGGCCAGGTGTACGCCGCCGTCGAGTCGCCCAAGGGCGAGCTCGGCGTGCATGTCGTCTCCGACGGCGGCACCCGCCCCTACCGGGTCCACTTCCGCGACCCGTCCTTCACCAACCTTCAGGCCATGGCGGCGATGTGCGAGGGCGGCCAGGTCGCCGACGTCATCGTCGCCGTCGCCTCCATCGACCCCGTGATGGGAGGCGTCGACCGATGACGGACGGACACACCAGTCTCGGGATGCCCCAGCTGCCCGCACCCGACTTCCCGGCGGACGTCCGCGCGCGGCTGGAGGCCGACGCCAAGGACGTCATCGCCCGCTACCCCTCCAGCCGCTCCGCGCTGCTGCCCCTGCTGCACCTGGTCCAGTCGGAGGAGGGGTACGTCTCCCGGACCGGCATCCGCTTCTGCGCCGAGATGCTGGACCTCACCACGGCCGAGGTCACCGCCGTCGTCACCTTCTACACGATGTACCGGCGCAGGCCCTCGGGCGACTACCAGGTCGGGGTCTGCACCAACACGCTGTGCGCGGTCATGGGCGGCGACGCCATCTTCGAGGAGCTGAAGGAGCACCTCGCCGTCGGAAACAACGAGACGACCGCCGACGGCAAGGTCACCCTCGAACACATCGAGTGCAACGCGGCCTGCGACTTCGCCCCCGTGGTGATGGTCAACTGGGAGTTCTTCGACAACCAGACCCCCGAGTCCGCCAAGCAGCTCGTCGACGACCTGCGCGCGGGCCGCCCCGTCGAACCGACCCGCGGCGCCCCGCTGTGCACGTACAAGCAGACCGCGCGGATCCTGGCCGGCTTCCCCGACGAGCGCCCCGGCGCCGTCGAGGCGACCGGCGGCGCGGGCCCCGCCTCCCTGGTCGGGCTCAAGCTCGCCAAGGGCGAACCCCTCGCCCCCCGGGTCGTCCACCCGCGCGCCGAGGCCCGCGACAGCGAACCACGCGACAACGGAACCGAGGTGGGGGAGGAATGACGTTGGCAGCCGAGATCAACAACAGCAGCCCGGAGAAGCTGCTGGCCCCGGTCCTCTCCGCGTTCTGGGACCAGCCCGACTCCTGGACCCTCGACACCTACCAGCGCCACGACGGCTACGAGGGACTGAAGAAGGCCCTCGCCATGACCCCGGACGAGGTGATCGCCTACGTCAAGGACTCCGGTCTGCGCGGCCGCGGCGGCGCCGGCTTCCCCACCGGAATGAAGTGGCAGTTCATTCCCCAGGGCGACGGCAAGCCGCACTACCTCGTGGTCAACGCCGACGAGTCGGAGCCCGGGACCTGCAAGGACATCCCGCTCCTCTTCGCCAACCCGCACTCCCTCATCGAGGGGATCGTGATCGCCTGCTACGCGATCCGCTCCCAGCACGCCTTCATCTATCTGCGCGGCGAGGTCGTCCCCGTCCTGCGGCGCCTGCACGAGGCCGTACGCGAGGCGTATGAAGCCGGCTACCTCGGCAGGGACATCCTCGGCAGCGGTCTCGACCTCGAACTGACCGTGCACGCGGGCGCGGGCGCGTACATCTGCGGTGAGGAGACCGCACTGCTGGACTCGCTGGAAGGCCGGCGCGGCCAGCCCCGGCTGCGTCCCCCCTTCCCCGCGGTCGCCGGTCTGTACGCCTGCCCCACCGTGGTGAACAACGTCGAGTCCATCGCGTCGGTTCCCGCGATCCTGAGCCGGGGCAAGGAGTGGTTCCGGTCGATGGGCAGCGAGAAGTCCCCCGGCTTCACGCTCTACTCGCTCAGCGGCCATGTCGCCCACCCCGGCCAGTACGAGGGCCCGCTCGGCATCACCCTGCGCCAGCTCCTCGACATGAGCGGCGGGATGCGCTCCGGCCACCGGCTGAAGTTCTGGACCCCCGGCGGCTCCTCCACCCCGATGTTCACCGACGAACACCTCGACGTCCCGCTCGACTACGAGGGCGTCGGCGCCGCCGGTTCCATGCTCGGCACCAAGGCCCTCCAGTGCTTCGACGAGACCACCTGCGTCGTGCGGGCCGTCACCCGCTGGACGGAGTTCTACGCCCACGAGTCCTGCGGCAAATGCACCCCGTGCCGTGAAGGCACCTACTGGCTGGTGCAGTTGCTGCGCGACATCGAGGCGGGCCGGGGGCACATGTCCGACCTCGACAAGCTCAACGACATCGCCGACAACATCAACGGCAAGTCGTTCTGCGCCCTCGGCGACGGCGCCGCGTCCCCGATCTTCTCCTCGCTGAAGTACTTCCGCGAGGAGTACGAGCAGCACATCTCCGGGCGTGGCTGCCCCTTCGATCCCGCCAAGTCGACCGCCTGGGCCGACACCCATGTGGAGGTGAACGCATGACCGTCACCACGTCCGGTCCCGCCGGCGGCGGCGCGGCGGCGGCGAAGCCCGAGGACCTCGTCACGCTGACCATCGACGGCATCGAGACCACCGTCCCCAAGGGGACGCTCGTCATCCGCGCCGCCGAACAGCTCGGCATCGAGATCCCCCGCTTCTGCGACCACCCGCTCCTCGACCCGGCCGGCGCCTGCCGCCAGTGCATCGTCGAGGTCGAGGGCCAGCGCAAGCCGATGGCCTCCTGCACCATCACCTGCACCGACGGCATGGTGGTCAAGTCGCAGCTGACCTCCCCGGTCGCCGAGAAGGCCCAGCACGGCGTGATGGAGCTGCTGCTCATCAACCACCCGCTGGACTGCCCCGTCTGCGACAAGGGCGGCGAGTGCCCGCTGCAGAACCAGGCCCTCTCCCACGGCCAGGCCGAGTCCCGCTTCGAGGGCCGCAAGCGGACGTTCGAGAAGCCGGTACCCATCTCGACACAGGTGCTGCTCGACCGCGAGCGGTGCGTGCTGTGCGCCCGCTGCACCCGCTTCTCCAACCAGGTCGCCGGCGACCCGATGATCGAACTCCTGGAGCGGGGCGCGCTCCAGCAGGTCGGCACCGGCGAGGGCGACCCGTTCGAGTCGTACTTCTCCGGCAACACCATTCAGATCTGCCCGGTCGGCGCTCTGACCTCGGCGGCGTACCGCTTCCGCTCCCGCCCCTTCGACCTGGTCTCCTCGCCCAGCGTCTGCGAGCACTGCGCGGGCGGCTGCGCCACCCGCACCGACCACCGCCGCGGCAAGGTCATGCGCCGGCTCGCCGCCGACGACCCGCAGGTCAACGAGGAGTGGATCTGCGACAAGGGCCGCTTCGGCTTCCGCTACGCGCAAGCGCGCGACCGGCTCACCACCCCGCTGGTCCGCGGCGCGGACGGCGTCCTGGCACCGGCGAGCTGGCCCGAGGCGCTGGAGGCGGCCGCCCGCGGACTGATCCGCGGCCGTACGGGCGTGCTCACCGGCGGCCGGCTGACCGTCGAGGACTCCTACGCGTACGCCAAGTTCGCCCGGGTCGCCCTCGACACCAACGACGTCGACTTCCGGGCCCGGGTGCACTCCAGCGAGGAGGCCGACTTCCTCGCGGCCCGGGTCGCCGGACACGGCCTCGACCTCGACGGTTCCGGCGTCACGTACACCGCCCTGGAGAACGCGCCGGCCGTCCTGCTCGCCGGGATCGAGTCCGAGGAGGAGGCGCCCGGCGTCTTCCTGCGGCTGCGCAAGGCCTGGCGCAAGAAGGGCCAGAGGACCTACGGTCTCGCCGCCTTCGCCACCCGCGGCCTGGAGAAGGCGGGCGGCACCCTGCTGCCCGCCGCGCCCGGCACCGAGACCGAATGGCTGGACGCCCTGGCCGCCGGCACCGGCCTGGAGGGCCCCGGCGCGGACGCCGCCGAGGCGCTGCGGCGGCCCGGCGCGGTCCTCGTCGTCGGCGAGCGGCTGGCCGGCGTACCGGGTGCCCTCACCGCCGCCGTACGGGCCGCGAACGCGACCGGCGCCGCACTGGTGTGGATCCCGCGCCGGGCCGGCGAGCGCGGCGCGGCCTGGGCGGGCGCGCTGCCGTCGCTGCTGCCCGGCGGCCGCCCCGCCACCGATCCCCGCGCGCGTGAGGAGACCGCCACCGCCTGGCGGATCGCCGAACTCCCGCACCGCTACGGCCGCGACACCGGCCAGATCGTCGAGGCCGCGGCCACCGGCGAACTGGGCGCGCTGCTCGTCGCCGGGGTGGAGGTCGCGGACCTGCCCGACCCGGCACGCGCGCGTGAGGCGCTCGACGCGGCCTTCGTGGTCTCCCTGGAGCTGCGGCCCGGCGAGGTCACCGACCGCGCCGACGTGGTCCTGCCGGTCGCCGCGGTCGCCGAGAAGTCCGGCACGTTCCTCAACTGGGAGGGCAGGGCCCGGCTCTTCGAGGCGGCGCTCAAGCCCGAGCACATGACCCGCCCGCTCGCCCCGTCCGACGCCCGTGTGCTGCACATGCTCGCCGACGCGATGGACGTCCACTTCGGGCTGCCGGACCTCAGGTCCCTGCGCCAGGAGATGGACCGGCTCGGTGCCTGGGGCGGCGTACGGGCCGCCGAGCCCGTGGAGCCGGGCCAGCAGCCGCCCCGCCCCGCCGAGGGCGAGGCGGTCCTCGCCGGCCACCGGCTCCTGCTCGACCAGGGCCGCCTCCAGGAGGGCGACGCGGCCCTGGCCGGCACCCGGCACGCCGCGACCGCCCGGCTCTCCGCCGCCACCGCCGCCGAGACCGGCGTCAAGGACGGCGACACCCTCGCGGTCAGCGGCCCGGCCGGCTCGGTCGAACTGCCGCTCCAGGTCACCGAGATGCCCGACCGGGTGGTCTGGCTCCCGCTGAACTCGGTCGGCGGCGGCGTGCTGTCCGACCTCGGGGCACGCCCCGGTGACGTGGTCCGGATCGGCGCGAAGGCCACGACGGAGGTGGAGGCATGACCGCCCGCCTCGTGGCCCCGGCCGCCCGCCGGACCCGTCCGTGCGGCGACGCACCCGTCCACGTCGTCAGGCCGGGCGCCGCCCCGGCCGCCCCCGTACCGGAGGTGCGCGCATGACCGCCCTCACCCACGTCGCCGAGGTCCCGTACGGCGTCCTCGCCGCGGAGGACCTGTCCATGTTCGGCCGCGACCCCTGGTGGCTCGTGCTGATCAAGGCGGTCTTCTGCTTCGCCTTCCTGATGGTGACCGTGCTCTTCTCCATCGTGTGGGAGCGCAAGGTCGTCGCCTGGATGCAGCTGCGCATCGGCCCCAACCGGCACGGCCCCTGGGGCCTCCTCCAGTCCCTCGCGGACGGCGTCAAGCTGATGCTCAAGGAGGACGTGATCGTCAAGCGCGCGGACAAGGTGGTGTACGTCCTCGCCCCGATCGTCGCCGCGATCCCCGCCTTCATGGCGATCGCGGTGATCCCGTTCGGCCCGGCCGGCAACGAGGTCTCGATCTTCGGCCACCGCACCACGATGCAGCTCACCGACCTGCCGATCGCGATGCTCTACGTCCTCGCGATCGCCTCCGTCGGCATCTACGGCATCGTGCTGGCCGGCTGGTCGTCCGGCTCGACGTACCCGCTCCTCGGCGGCCTGCGCTCCTGCGCCCAGATGATCTCCTACGAGATCGCGATGGGAGCCGCGTTCGCCTCGGTCTTCCTCTACTCCGGGTCGATGTCGACCTCGGCCATCGTCGAGGCGCAGCAGGAACGCTGGTTCGTGCTGCTGCTGCCGGTCTCCTTCATCATCTACATCGTCACGATGGTCGGCGAGACCAACCGCGCCCCCTTCGACATGCCGGAGTCCGAGGGCGACCTCGTCGGCGGCTTCAACACCGAGTACAGCTCCATCAAGTTCGCGATGTTCATGCTGGCCGAGTACGTCAACATGGTCACCGTCTCCGCCGTCTCGGTCACCCTCTTCCTCGGCGGCTGGCGCGCCCCGTACCCCCTCTCCACCTTCTGGGAGGGCGCGAACCACGGCTGGTGGCCGATGCTCTGGTTCGTCCTCAAGGTCCAGCTGCTGCTGTTCTTCTTCATCTGGCTGCGCGGCACGCTGCCCCGCGTCCGCTACGACCAGCTGATGAAGCTCGGCTGGAAGGTCCTCATCCCGGTCTCCCTGGTCTGGCTGATGCTGGTGGCGACCGTACGGGCGCTGCGCAACGAGAACTACGCCTTCCAGGACATCGTGCTCTACGTCGCCGGAGCCGTCCTCACGGTCCTGGTGATCTCCTTCGTCGCCGATGTCTTCCGCGACAAGAAGGCGAAGAAGGCCGCGCCCGCGGACACCCCGCCGGCCGCCTTCGACCCGATGGCCGGCGGCTTTCCCGTACCGCCGCTGCCCGGTCAGAGCCTGCCGCCGGTCCCGCGCCGGCGGCCGCGCCACCAGCGCGAGCTGATTGGCAGTGGCGCCCCCGATACTGCTACTGCGAGTGATGGAAAGGAGACGGACGGTGTCTGATTTCCAGAACCCGGTTGCCGGCTTCGGCGTGACCTTCAAGGCCATGTTCAAGAAGCGGATGACCGAGCAGTACCCGGAGCAGCAGAAGACGACGGCCCCGCGATTCCACGGTCGGCATCAGCTCAACCGGCACCCGGACGGGCTCGAGAAGTGCGTCGGCTGCGAGCTGTGCGCCTGGGCCTGCCCGGCCGACGCCATCTACGTGGAGGGCGCGGACAACACCGACGAGGAGCGCTACTCCCCGGGGGAGCGCTACGGCCGGGTGTACCAGATCAACTACGCCCGCTGCATCCTGTGCGGCCTGTGCATCGAGGCCTGCCCCACGCGCGCGCTGACGATGACGAACGACTTCGAACTCGCCGACAGCTCCCGCGAGAACCTCATCTACACCAAGGAGCAGCTCCTCGCCGGTCTCGACGAGGGCATGGTCGACACCCCGCACGCGATCTTCCCCGGCATGGACGAGCAGGACTACTACCGGGGGCTGGTCACCGAGGCCGCGGCCGGCACGGTTCAGCAGGTCGCGACGAGCAAGGGCGAGAAGGGCGAGGAGGTCGACGCATGAGCGCGATCACCCTCGCCGCCTCCGCCACCTCGACCGGCGAGGCCGTGCAGTTCTGGGTCCTGGGGACGGTCGCCGTCATCGGCGCCCTGTGCACGATCCTGATGCGCAAGGCGGTGCACAGCGCCCTCTGCCTCGCCGGGACCATGATCATCCTCGCGGTCTTCTACCTGGCCAACGGCGCGTACTTCCTGGGCGTCGTCCAGATCGTCGTCTACACCGGCGCGATCATGATGCTCTTCCTCTTCGTCGTCATGCTGGTCGGTGTCACCGCCGCGGACTCGCTGAAGGAGACCCTCAAGGGGCAGCGCTGGTGGGCTGCGGCCTGTGCGCTCGGCTTCGGCATCCTGCTCGCCGCCGGTATCGGCAACGCCTCGCTGACCACCTTCACCGGCCTGGGCGCGGCCAACGCCGGCGGCAACGTCGAGGGCATTGCCCGCCGGATCTTCACCACGTACGTCTTCGCGTTCGAGATCACCGGCGCCCTGCTGATCACCGCCGCGGTCGGCGCGATGGTGCTCACCCACCGGGAGCGCACCGAGCGGGCGCGCACCCAGCGCGAGCTGTCCCAGCAGCGCGTACGCGAGGGCACGCACGTGCCACCGCTGCCCGCGCCCGGTGTCTACGCCCGGCACAACGCCGTGGACATCGCCGGTCTGCTGCCCGACGGCACCCCCGCCGAGCTGACCGTGATGAACACCCTGCGCAAGCGCGGCCAGATCCGGGACGTGTCCAGCGAGGCGATCGAAGACCTCAAGGCACTGGAGCGGCGCTCGCGCGAGCGCCTCGGCCGGGACCGGGACGAAGAGGAGGCCTCGCGGTGAATCCGGTCAACTACCTGTATCTCGCGGCTCTGTTGTTCACCATCGGCGCGGCCGGGGTGCTGATCAGGCGGAACGCGATCGTGGTCTTCATGTGCGTCGAGCTGATGCTCAACGCCTGCAACCTCGCGTTCGTCGCCTTCTCCCGGATGCACGGCAATCTCGACGGCCAGATCATCGCCTTCTTCACGATGGTCGTCGCCGCCGCCGAGGTCGTGGTCGGGCTCGCGATCATCGTGTCGCTGTTCCGTGCCCGCCACTCGGCCTCGGTCGACGACGCCAGCCTGATGAAGCTGTGAGGGGCTGAACCGTGGAAAACGCTGAGAACCTGATCGCGCTGCTCGTCGCGGCGCCTCTCCTCGGAGCCGCCGTCCTGCTGTGCGGCGGGCGGAGACTGGACAAGACCGGGCACTGGATCGGCACGCTGCTCGCGGCGGCCTCCTTCGTCATCGGCCTCGTCCTCTTCACCGACATGCTCGGCCGCGGCGCCGAGGAGCGGACGCTCCGCTCGACGCTCTACAGCTGGATCCCGGTCGAGGGCTTCCAGGCGGACATCGCCTTCCAGCTCGACCAGCTGTCGATGACCTTCGTCCTGCTCATCACCGGCGTCGGCTCGCTGATCCACCTGTATTCGGTCGGGTACATGGAGCACGACGAGCGCCGGCGCCGCTTCTTCGGCTATCTGAACCTCTTCCTCGCGGCGATGCTCCTCCTGGTCCTCGCCGACAACTACCTGCTGCTGTACGTCGGGTGGGAGGGCGTCGGTCTCGCCTCGTACCTGCTCATCGGCTTCTGGCAGCACAAGCCCTCGGCGGCGACCGCCGCGAAGAAGGCCTTCCTGGTCAACCGGGTCGGCGACATGGGCCTGTCCATCGCGATCATGCTGATGTTCACCACCTTCGGGACCTTTGCCTTCGGGCCGGTCCTCGCGTCCACGGGCGACACATCCGAGGCCATGCTGACCGCGATCGGTCTGATGCTGCTGCTCGCCGCCTGCGGCAAGTCGGCCCAGGTGCCGCTGCAGTCCTGGCTCGGGGACGCGATGGAGGGCCCGACCCCGGTCTCGGCCCTCATCCACGCCGCCACGATGGTCACCGCCGGCGTGTATCTGATCACCCGCTCCGGGGCGATCTTCAACGGCGCCCCCGACGCGCAGCTCGCGGTCGTGGTGGTCGGCGCGGTCACGCTCCTGTTCGGTGCGATCGTCGGTTGCGCCAAGGACGACATCAAGAAGGCGCTGGCCGGCTCGACGATGTCGCAGATCGGCTACATGATCCTGGCCGCCGGGCTCGGCCCGATCGGCTACGCCTTCGCGATCATGCACCTGGTGACCCACGGCTTCTTCAAGGCCGGGCTCTTCCTCGGCGCGGGTTCGGTCATGCACGGCATGAACGACGAGGTCGACATGAGGAAGTACGGCGGCCTGCGGAAGTACATGCCGATCACCTTCGCCACCTTCGGTCTCGGCTACCTCGCGATCATCGGCTTCCCGGGCCTGTCCGGCTTCTTCTCCAAGGACAAGATCATCGAGGCGGCGTTCGCCAAGGGCGGCACCGAGGGCTGGATCCTCGGCGCGGTCGCCCTGCTGGGCGCGGCCATCACCGCGTACTACATGACCCGCGTGATGATCCTGACGTTCTTCGGCGAGAAGCGCTGGCAGCCCGCGCCCGACCCGGCCACGGCGCCCGGCATCGAGCCCGGCGTCGAGGCGAAGCCCGGTGAGATGCCGCACCCGCACGAGTCGCCGAAGTCCATGACGATCCCGATGATCCTGCTGGCCTTCGGGTCGGTGTTCGCGGGCGGCATCTTCGGCATCGGCGACCGGTTCGTGAACTGGCTGAAGCCGGTGACCGACTTCGAGCACGGCCACCCGCCGATCAGCGCCGGAGCCATCACCTCCGCCACCGTCGCGGTCATGGTGATCGGCGTCTCCCTCGCCTACCTCCAGTACGGGCGCCGGCCCGTCCCGGTCACCGCCCCGCGCGGCTCGCTGCTCACCCGGGCGGCCCGACGCGACCTGCTCCAGGACGACTTCAACCACATCGTCCTGGTCCGCGGCGGCGAGCACCTCACCCGCTCCCTCGTGTACGTCGACCACTCCCTGGTCGACGGGGTGGTCAACGGCACCGCGGCCTCGGTCGGGGGCCTCTCCGGCCGGCTGCGCAAGCTGCAGAACGGCTACGCCCGCAGTTACGCGGTCTCGATGTTCGGAGGTACTGCGGTGCTGATCGCCGCGACCCTGCTGATGAGGGCGGTGTAATTCATGTCCTTCCCGCTCCTTACGGTGACGGCGGCGGTCCCGGCGATCGGTGCGATCCTCACCGCCGCCGTCCCCGCCGCCCGCCGTACCGCCGCCAAGTGGCTGGCGCTGCTCTTCTCGCTCGCCACGCTGGTCCTCGCCGCGACCGTCGCCGTACGGTTCGAGCCCGGCGGCGACCGCTACCAGCTCACCGAATCCCACGCCTGGATCAAGGAGTTCGGGGTCCGGTACGAGCTCGGGGTCGACGGCATCGGGGTGGCGCTCATCGCGCTCACCGCGCTGCTGATCCCGTTCGTGATCCTGGCCGGCTGGCACGACGCCGACCCCCTGGAGACGAAGAGCAGCCGCTGGCGGCCGACCCAGGGCTTCTTCGCCCTGATCCTGATGGTCGAGGCGATGGTGATCCTCTCCTTCGAGGCCACCGACGTCTTCCTCTTCTACATCCTCTTCGAGGCCATGCTCATCCCGATGTACTTCCTCATCGGCGGCTTCGGGGACCGCGCCCACGCGGGCTCGGACGAGAACGCGGCGGCCCAGCGGTCGTACGCGGCGGTCAAGTTCCTGCTCTACAACCTGGTCGGCGGCCTGATCATGCTGGCCGCGGTGATCGGCCTGTACGTCGTCGCGGGGAACTTCTCCCTCACCGAGATCGCCCAGGCTCGGGCGAACGGGCAGCTGGAGATGGCGACCAGCACCGAACGGTGGCTGTTCCTCGGCTTCTTCTTCGCCTTCGCGGTGAAGGCGCCGCTGTGGCCGCTGCACACCTGGCTGCCCAACGCCATGGGCGAGGCGACCGCACCGGTCGCCGTGCTCATCACGGCCGTGGTCGACAAGGTCGGCACGTTCGCGATGCTCCGCTTCTGCCTCCAGCTCTTCCCCGAGGCCAGCACATGGGCCACGCCCGCGATCATCGTGCTCGCGCTGATCAGCATCGTCTACGGCGCGCTGCTCGCGGTCGGCCAGCGGGACATCAAGCGGCTGGTCGCCTACGCCTCGATCTCCCACTTCGGCTTCATCATCCTGGGCATCTTCGCGATGACCAGCCAGGGCCAGAGCGGCGCGACGCTCTACATGGTCAACCACGGCATCTCGACGGCCGCGCTGATGCTGGTCGCCGGATTCCTGATCTCGCGGCGCGGCTCGCGGCTCATCGCCGACTACGGCGGGGTGCAGAAGGTCGCGCCGGTGCTCGCCGGCACGTTCCTGATCGGCGGTCTGGCGACGCTGTCGCTGCCCGGACTCGCGCCGTTCGTCAGCGAGTTCCTCGTCCTGGTCGGCACGTACGCCCGCTACCCGGTGGCCGGCATCGTCGCCACCACGGGCATCGTGCTCGCCGCGCTCTACACCCTGGTGCTGTACCAGCGGACGATGACCGGCCCGGTGAAGGAGGAGGTGCGGTCCCTGCCGGACCTGCGGCCGCGTGAGCTGACCGTGATCGTCCCGCTGATCGCCCTGTTGATCTTCCTCGGCGTCTATCCCAAGCCGCTGACGGACATCGTCAATCCGGCCGTACGGCACACCATGTCCGACGTACAGCAGAAGGACCCCCGGCCCGAGGTGGAGGCGGCCAAGTGAGCGCAACAGCTGTCCACAGCCTGTGGACGACAGCCGCCGAACCGATCGGCAAGATCACCGCACCGAAGATCGAGTACGCCCAGCTGGCACCCGTCCTCATCGTCGTCGGCGCGGCCGTCCTCAGCGTCCTCGTCGAGGCCTTCGTGCCGCGCCGCGGGCGCTACCACACCCAGGTCTTCCTGACCGTGGTCGCGCTGGCCGCCGGCTTCGCCGCCGTCGTGGGCCTCGCGGCCGGTGGATACGGCTCCACCAAGGCGCAGATCGCCGCGATGGGCGCCATCGCCGTCGACGGGCCCGCCCTCTTCCTCCAGGGCACGATCCTGCTGGCCTCGATCGTCGCGGTCTTCACCTTCGCCGAGCGCCGCCTCGACCCGGCCGACCACGGCCACCGCGTCGACTCCTTCGCCGCCGAGGCCGCCGCCGTACCGGGCAGCGAGCAGGAGAAGGCCGCCGTCAAGGCCGGGTTCACCACCACCGAGGTGTTCCCGCTGGCGCTCTTCGCCGTCGCGGGCATGCTGGTCTTCCCCGCGGCCAACGACCTCCTGACGCTCTTCGTCGCCCTGGAGGTCTTCTCGCTCCCGCTCTACCTGCTGTGCGCCGTCGCCCGCCGCAAGCGGATGATGTCGCAGGAGGCCGCGGTCAAGTACTTCCTCCTCGGCGCCTTCTCGTCCGCGTTCCTGCTCTTCGGCATCGCCCTGCTCTACGGCTACGCGGGCTCCGTCTCGTACGCCACGATCGCCGACGTCGTCGACGGGAACGTCACCGCGATCGACCCGGCGCTCGCCGCCACCATGGGCAACGACGCGCTGCTGCTCATCGGCTTCGCGATGGTGCTGACGGGCCTGCTGTTCAAGGTGGGCGCGGTGCCGTTCCACATGTGGACCCCGGACGTCTACCAGGGCGCCCCGACCCCGGTGACCGGCTTCATGGCCGCCGCCACCAAGGTCGCCGCGTTCGGCGCGATGCTGCGCCTGCTGTACGTGGTGCTGCCGGGCCTCACATGGGACTGGCGCCCGGTCATGTGGGCCGTCGCCATCGTCACCATGCTGGGCGGGGCGATCGTCGCCATCACCCAGACCGACATCAAGCGGCTGCTCGCCTACTCCTCGATCGCCCACGCCGGCTTCCTGCTCGCCGGCGTCATCGCGGCCACCCCCGACGGGGTCTCCTCGGTGCTGTTCTACCTGGGCGCGTACTCCTTCGTGACGATCGGCGCGTTCGCGGTCGTCACGCTCGTCCGGGACGCGGGCGGCGAGGCCACGCACCTGTCCAAGTGGGCCGGACTCGGGCGGCGTTCGCCGCTGGTCGCGGCGGTCTTCGCGGTGTTCCTGCTCGCCTTCGCCGGTATCCCGCTGACCTCCGGCTTCGCCGGCAAGTTCGCGGTCTTCAAGGCCGCGGCGGAGGGCGGCGCCGGAGCCCTGGTGGTGGTCGGTGTGCTCTCCTCGGCGGTGGCCGCGTTCTTCTACATCCGGGTCATCGTGCTGATGTTCTTCAGCGAGCCGAAGGCGGACGGCCCGACGGTCGCCGTGCCGTCGCCGCTGACGATGACGACGATCGGGGTGGGGGTGGCGGTGACCCTGGTCCTCGGTCTCGCGCCGCAGTACTTCCTCGATCTGGCGGGCCAGGCGAGCGTCTTCGTCCGCTGACCCCGCCGCCCGCACGCACAGGGCCCGGCCCCCTCGGGGGCCGGGCCCTGACGCATGGCCGGTGGATCAGCCGGCGGCCGGCGCGATCCGGCCGGTCACCTCACCCAGTGCGACCTTGGTGCCGTCCGGGCCGGGCGCCCAGGCGGTGAGGGTGACCTCGTCACCGTCCTCCAGGAACGTCCGCTTGCCGGTGGGCAGTTCAAGCGCGTCGCGGCCGTTCCACGTCAGCTCGAGGAGTGAGCCGCGCTGGTGGACGTCGGGGCCGGAGACCGTGCCGGAGCCGTACAGGTCGCCCGTGCGCAGCGAGGCGCCGTTGACCGTCATATGGGCGAGCTGCTGGGCGGCCGTCCAGTACATCGTGGAGAACGGCGGCTCGGAGACCACCTCGCCGTTGATCCGGACGGTGATCCGCAGGTCGAAGCCGCCGGGCTCGTCGTCGCCGGAGTCGTCCAGGTACGGCAGCAGCGGGAAGTCGCGCACCGGTGGGTCGATCCGGGCGGCGTCCAGGGCCTCCAGCGGGGTCACCCACGCGGAGACGGAGGTGGCGAAGGACTTGCCGAGGAACGGGCCGAGCGGCACGTACTCCCAGGCCTGGATGTCCCGCGCGGACCAGTCGTTGAGCAGCGTCAGCCCGAAGACGTGGTCGCGGAAGTCGCCGAGGGCGACCGGCCTGCCCAGCTCGGAGGGGGTGCCGACGAGGAAGCCGACCTCCGCCTCGATGTCGAGCTTGACCGACGGGCCGAAGACGGGCGCCGGGTCCGTGGGGGCCTTGCGCTGGCCCGAGGGGCGTACGACCTCCGTGCCGGAGACCACGACCGTACCGGCGCGGCCGTGGTAACCGATCGGCAGGTGCTTCCAGTTGGGGGTGAGCGGCTCGCCGTCGGGGCGGAAGATGTGGCCGACGTTGGTGGCGTGGTGCTCGCTCGCGTAGAAGTCGACGTAGTCGGAGACCTCGTACGGCAGGTGCAGGGTGACCGCGTCCAGCGGGTGCAGCAGCGGCTCTATGTCCGGGCGGTGCGCGGGCACGGTCACCCACGCCGTGAGCGCACGGCGCACATCGCGCCAGGCGGTGCGCCCGGCGGCCAGCAGCGGGTTCAGGCTGGGCTGTGCGAGCAGTGTGGCGTACGGGGAGCCCAGGGCGTGCGCCGCGGCCCCGGCGTCCAGCACATGACCGCCGATGCGGACGCCGAGCCGGCGCCGTCCCGGCTCGTCGGCGGTGGAGAAGACGCCGTACGGAAGGTTGTGCGGGCCGAAGGGGTCGCCCTCGGCCAGGTCGAGCGGGCTCTGCTCGGACATCGGTGCCTGCCTCGCTTTCCACGGGTGTGAGGGACACGTTACGTCGGCCGCACCGGGTGGCGGCAGAGCCCCTGGAAGTGGGTCGCCTCACCCGGCCGTACGGGGAATCCGCTTCTCCCAGGTGCGGTGGAAGACCACCTCCCGGCCCTCCTTGCACACCAGCTCGTTCGAGGTCAGGAAGGCGTCGGCGGTGCAGGAGATCTCCGAGCGGGTCTCGATCCGTACGTCCCAGGCCAGCTCGGGGCGGTGCAGCCGGATCGTCCACTCGGAGCGGGTGCGGGCGGAGAGCGGGTCGTCCTCCTGGATCGTGTACGACTCCAGAGCCTCCTCGGTGAATTCGAGGCCGTCCGGATAGACCCGGGTGCCGCCGTAGCGCGGGTCGACCTCCAGGCGCCACAGGCCCTTCGCCACGTCCCGGACGACCAGCCGCTCGGGACGCGGCTCGTCGAGGGTGGCCGGGTAGCTGACGCCGAGCGGCGCGGACTGCTCGGGCTCCTCGAAGGCGATCGCGGCCTCCTGGTCGCCGGCGGCTCGGACGGGCAGCGTCAGCGCGCAGGCGGTCGGGGCGAGGGTGAATCCCTCGGCGTCCGGCTGGGGCCAGATCCAGGGCCAGTACGCGGAGGAGAGGGCGAGCCGGATGCGGTGGCCGGGCGGGAAGGAGTGGCCGATGCCGCTCAGGTCGAAGGTGACCTCTTCGCTCTGGCCGGGCCGGCACGGCTCGGCCCGGTCCCGGCCGTGGCGGGCGGCGAGGTTCAGGGCGCCGCGGGTGACCAGGGTGGACGAGCCGTCCGGCGCCACGTCGCAGAGCCGGGCGACGATCTGCCCCGTCCGGGCGTGCGGTGTGAGCGCCAGGCGCACGCGCGGGCGGCCGAGGATCCGCACGGGCGCGCCCTCGGGGACGGGGAAGTCGAAGCAGGCCGAGAGGGCGTCCTCGGTGCGCTGGTCAGGGGGCAGGTCGGCGTCGTTGCCGAAGGGGAGGAAACGGCCGGCGTCCAGGCCGGTCCGCTGTGGGGAGCGGACGCGGACGGGCGGGCCCTGGAGCGCGTAGGTGAGCGGGGTGACGTGGGGCGAGGGCCAGGCTTCGTCGCCGACCCAGCGGCCGGGCAGCTCGTCGTACACCGTCGCCGGCGGGTGCGAGTCGCTGATCCAGGACCTCAGGAGCGGCTCGGACATGATGCCCGTGTCGCGCCCCTTGAGATGGTGGTCCCACCATCTGAGCGTCTCCTGGAGGAACCCGATCGCCGGTCCCGACGCCAGGCCCCGGTCCGGGTACTGCGGGGACCAGGGGCCGATCAGTCCCCGTACCCGGTCGTGGGGGAGGTGCTCGACGAGCCGCAGGACCGTGTCGCGGTACGGGTCGTGCCAGCCGCCCACGGCCAGCACGGCGGCCCGGATCGCGGAGTGGTCCTCGCAGACGCTGCCGTGCTTCCAGTAGGCGTCGCGCGTCTGGTGGGCGAGCCAGGTGTGGATGAGCGGGTCCACGGCGGCGAGCCGTGTCAGCCACATCTCGCGCCAGCCGGGGCCGGCGAACTGCGGGTCCGGGGGCCGGGCGGTGAACGCCAGCATGGTCGCCGCCCAGGCGTGCATGTCCACGGCGAGGACCGAGCCGCCCAGGTAGTGGACGTCGTTGTCGTAGCGGTCGTCGGTCGAGCAGACCGTGACCACGGCCTTCAGCGGCTCGGGGGCGAGCGCGGCGATCTGGAGCGAGTTGGAGCCGCCCCAGGAGGTCCCGAACATGCCCACCTTGCCGCTGCACCAGGGCTGCCCGGCGAGCCAGTTCACCACCGCGACGCCGTCGGCCAGCTCCAGGGCGTCGTACTCGTCGCCGGGCCTGCCCTCGCTGTTTCCGTGGCCGCGTACGTCGACGCGGACGGAGGCGTAGCCGTGGCCCGCGTACCAAGGGTGGCGCTGCCAGTCGCGGGGCGCGGTCCAGTCGCTCAGCCGGCAGGGGAGGTACTCCAGGAGCGCCGGGACGGGCTCCTTGGTGACCGGCCGCCACGCGCGCGCGTAGAGCAGGGTGCCGTCGGGCAGGGGGATGCGCAGGTCCTCGCGGGTGGTCTCGTACGGGAAGTCGGTGCGAATGCGCATGGCGGGACCTCAGTGGACGGGGAATTCGGCGGCGTGCTTTGGTCCGGTCAGGTGACGCCGGCCCAGGACGTACTGCGACAGGCCCGGCGTCAGGCCGATCGCGGCGGCCGAGACGGAGGCGGCCGAGCCCGGGGCCACGTCGGGCGGAGGCTGCCCGCCGTTCGCTTCGGCGTCGGTCGCTGTTCGGGACAAAAGCCTTACTCCTGGTCGTATGAGTTGATCACGAACATACCGGTGGAGGCGGGAAGGCGCCCATGGTGATCGAAAGGCGACCGGATACGCTGACTTGAGTGAATCCAGCGACACATCGACAATCCGTGTGATCGTCAGCAGACAGGAGATCCCCTCGTGACCGTCGTCGGGCCGTTCGGGCTGAGCGTGCGGGACCAGGCTCTTGAGGCCGATGTCCAGACCGGATTGGCAGCTGTCGAGGCAGGGCTGCTCGATGCCACCAAGAGTGGTGTCCCCTTCATCACCGAGGCCGCGCAACACCTGCTGCGCGCCGGGGGCAAGCGCTTCCGTCCGCTGCTCGTGATGCTCGCCGCCCAGTTCGGCGACCCCTACGCGCCGGGTGTCGTGCCCTCGGCCGTGGTGGTCGAGCTGACCCACCTGGCGACGCTGTACCACGACGACGTCATGGACGAGGCGGACGTACGACGGGGCGCGCCCAGCGCCAACAGCCGCTGGGGCAACTCGGTGGCCGTCCTGACGGGTGACTTCCTCTTCGCGCGGGCCTCGCACATCCTGGCGGATCTTGGCCCCGACGCGGTCCGGATCCAGGCCGAGGCGTTCGAACGTCTGGTGACCGGCCAGATCCTGGAGACGGCTGGGCCGCGTGACGGACGGGACCCGGTCGACCACTACCTCGAGGTCCTCGCCGGCAAGACGGGCTCGCTGGTCGCCGTCTCCTGCCGGTTCGGCGCGATGATGTCCGGCGCGGACGAGCGGATCGTCGACGTGCTCACCCAGTACGGCGAGCGGCTCGGCGTCGCCTTCCAGCTCGCCGACGACGTCCTGGACATCGCCTCCGACTCCCACGAGTCCGGCAAGACCCCGGGCACCGACCTGCGCGAGGGCATTGCGACGCTGCCGGTGCTCTACCTGCGGGCCCAGGCGGAGGCTCACGGCCGTCCCGAGGACGTGGCGCTCGTCGAGCTCCTCGACGGCGATCTGAGCGACGACGCCCGGCACGCGGAGGCCCTGCGCCGGCTGCGGGTGCACCCGGCCCTGGAGCAGGCCCGCCGGGACACCGTGCGGTACGCGGAGGAGGCGCGGGCGCTGCTGGCGCCGATGCCCGACGGGTACGCGAAGGCGGCGCTGGAGGAGCTGTGTGACGCGGTGGTGCACCGCGCGGGCTGACCGGGCCTGCCACCCGGGCGCCCTGGCCCTGCAGCGGAGGCGTCTCAGGGTCGGGTCATCCCGAAGCAGTACGTGAAGTTGCTTCCGGGGGCTGACGCTTCCGCCCGCCCGCTTTGGTGAGATGGATGTCATCGACCACGGAGGTAGGGCACACGATGGCACCGAACGACAGCACGCACACCACGGAGGCGGGGCGCCGCAAGGCGGCGCGCTACGTCGTCCCCGTCGCGGTGGCCTCGGTGGCCGCGGCGACCATCGGGCTCGTCCCGGCACTGGCCGCGTCCGGCGACCCCGAGCTGCCGAAGATCAGCGCACAGGAACTCATTGAGAAGATCGCCGCGTCGGACGTCCAGCAGCTCTCCGGCACGGTGAAGATCAGCACGGACCTGGGGCTGCCCTCGCTCGCGGGCCTCGGCGGCCTGGCCGGCGGCCCGGCGGGCTCCTCCTCGTCCGCGGCCCCGCAGGACAAGCTCACCGAGCTCACCTCCGGTACGCACACGCTGCGGGTGGCCGCCGACGGCCCGGACCGGCAGCGGCTGGCCCTGCTGGGCGAGGGCGACGAGTACAGCCTGATCCACAACGGCGACGAGGTCTGGGCGTACGACAGCAAGTCGAACGAGGTCTACCACGCCAAGGAGCCCGCGGGCCCGGGCAAGGACGGCGCGAAGGGCGGCAAGGGTGACGCGGGCAGGGAGCTGCCCGGGAAGCTGCCCTCCACCCCGAAGGACCTCGCCGACGAGGCCCTGAAGGCCGTCGACGGGACGACGTCGGTGACGGTCGACGGCACGGCGCGGGTGGCCGGCCGTGACGCGTACCAGCTGGTGATCAAGCCCAAGCAGAGCGGCTCGACGATCGAGTCGATCAAGGTGGCGGTGGATGCCGAGAAGGGTGTGCCGCTGAAGTTCACCCTCAAGTCGACGGACGGCGGCAAGCCGGTGGTCGACGCGGGCTTCACCAAGATCGACTACGCCAAGCCGGCCGCCTCCACCTTCGACTTCACGCCGCCCAAGGGCGCGAAGGTCACCGAGGACGACGGCGCGCAGGCGGCCCGCGAGGCCGAGAAGGCCCCCGAGGGCCTGGCGGAGCTCAAGGGCGGCGGCCTGAACGTCCTCGGCGAGGGCTGGACCACGATCGCCCGGATCAAGGCCCCGGGCGCCGAAGGCGCCGCCAAGATGCCGGAGAAGGGCGAACTGCCGCCGGAGGCCGACGCGTTCCTCAACGCCCTCGGCGACAAGGTGAGCGGGAAGTTCGGCTCGGGCACGGTCTTCAAGACGCGCCTGGTCAACGCCCTCCTCACCGACGACGGCACCGTCTACGTCGGCGCGGTCACCAAGGACGCGCTGGTGAAGGCCGCCGACGCGGGCAAGTAGCCCGGATCGGCCACGCGTTGAGCGCGGGGCCCGGCCGCGCCTCCTCCGGCACGGCGGGGCCCCGCGGGTTTTTGTGGGATGCCTCCGGCTCAGAAGGCCTCAGAAGGCCTCAGAAGGTGAGGCGGAAGGCGTTGATGTAGCCGGTGTCCTGGGCCGCCTTGTCCTGGGCGCGCAGCTTCCAGGCACCGTTGGCGACCTCGCTGGAGGCGTTCACGGTGTACGTCGTCTGGATGTTGTCGGCCGAGTCGCCTGAGCTGAACGGCTTCAGCGGGTAGACGGTCCCGTCCGGCGCCACGAGGTCGACGACCACGTCACCGCGCCAGGTGTGGATGATGTCGACGCCGACCTTGAGGGTGGCCGGGGCGTTGCCCGTACGCCCGGAGACGGTGACCGTGGAGGTGACGGCCGCGCCGTTGTCCGGGATGGCGACGTCGGCGGTGTTCTCGTACGTCTCACCGGGCGGCTGGGTGGTGCCGGCCGACAGGGACCAGATGGCGTGGGCGATCGCGTCGCTGTTGCGGTCCAGGGCGGTGTCGTTGATCTGCGCCGTCGTGTCGCACGAGGAGTGGTAGCAGCGGTCGAAGGCCTGCCCGGCGGTGCCGCCCCACTTCTGGGCCTGGGCGCTGGTCTTCGTACGGCTCGCGCCGGTGAACAGACCGCCGACCGGGATGCCGACGTTCTTGAACGAGGCGTGGTCGGAGCGGCCGTCGCCCTCGGTCTCGATCTCGGTGGCGACGCCGATGCCGGCGAAGTAGTCCTTGAACGTCTTCTCGATCGTCGGGTCGTCGTCGTAGACGAAGTAGCCCGCGTTCGACGAGCCGATCATGTCGAAGTTGAGATAGCCGGAGATCTTTGACCGCTCGGTGGTCGGCAGGTTGTTCACGTAGTACTTCGACCCGACCAGGCCCAGCTCCTCCGCGCCCCACCAGGCGAACCGCAGGTGCTTCGCGGGCTTGAACTGCGCGCGGGAGACGGCGAGCGCGGTCTCCAGGACCGCCGCCGAGCCGGAGGCGTTGTCGTTGATCCCGGGCCCCGAGGAGACCGAGTCGAGGTGGGCGCCGGCCATGACGATCTGGTTGGCGTCGCCGCCGGGCCAGTCGGCGATCAGGTTGTAGCCGGTGGCGCCGCTGGTGGTGAACTGCTGGACGGTGGTGGTGAACCCGGCCGCGTCCAGCTTGGCCTTCACGAAGTCGATCGACGCCTTGTAGCCGGCGCGGCCGTGGGCGCGGTTGCCGCCGTTGGCAGTGGCGATGGACTGGAAGTCGTTGAGGTGCGCCTTGACGTTGGCGAGCGGGATGTCGGGCGCGGCGGCGGTGGTCGTGGCGGCTGTGGTGGCCACCGGGGCGGCCGGTGCTGCGGTGGCGGCGGGGGCGGCCGTGGCTATCAGCCCGGCGAGGGCGAGCGCCGCTATGGCCGCGGAACGTCTCGGAACGGAGAGTGTCATGTGGGGGCTCCGGAATTCCGTACGGGGATGGGACGGAACGTGCGAGACGCCCCACGACGGCGGTGTCGCGGGGCGTTGGAGCTGTACGTGTGCAGTGCGCGGTGTGCGTGCTGAATGTTCAGGGAGAGTTTGACTTACCGTCAAGGGCGGAAACCGGTCAGGCAAGTCCGTTTACCGGACGTTCATGCGAAAGCCCCGGTACGCGGCTGCGCACCGGGGCTGTGTGACGCCTGGTCAGAGGGGGCGCCGCAGGCGGACAACGACCGGATCGCGTGCCCTGCGGGTCACCGAGGCCGGCCTTTCAGGCCGTGGCCAGCGCCGCTTCCGCCGCCTCGCGCTGGTCGTACCGCGCACGCGCCGCCGCGATCTCGTTCTGGTGGACCTCGGTCCAGGTCACCAGCGAGCGGATCGTCGTGTGCAGCGTGCCGCCGAGCGGGGTGAGTTCGTACTCCACCCGCGGCGGCACCACCGGGTGCACGGTCCGCTTCACCAGACCGTCGCGCTCCAGCTGACGCAGGGTCACCGTCAGCATGCGCTGGCTGATGCCGTCGATCTCCCGGCGCAGCTCCGTGAAGCGCAGACGGCGGCGGTCGAGCAGCGCGATGACCAGCAAGGACCACTTGTCCGCCACCCGGTCGAGGATCTGGCGGACCTCGCAGTCCTCCCGGGTGTCCCACTGGAAGGGGTCGGTGTCGCCGTACAGGCCCTCCCCATAGGTGCCTTCGCAGTGACTCGGTTCCTTCAAAGTGCCTTCTTCCATGCCTCCCGATGGTGCCGCAGGATGCAGGTGGTTACAAGAGAGAACCGACCGGCGGTCGGGTAACCCCCCCATTCCTGTACGCCCTTTCACGGAGACACCCATGCCCCAGAACCCGACCCTGTCCGCACGCGCCTGGGCGCTCCTCCTCGTCCTCTGCGGCACGATCTTCCTGGAGGGCATCGACGTGGCCATGCTCGCCGTGGCCGTGCCCTCGATCAGATCCGACCTGGGGTTGCCGACCGGGACGGCGGTCTGGGTGCTGAGCGCGTACGTCCTCGGCTACGCCGGCTTCACCCTCCTCGGCGGCCGCGCGGCCGACCTTCTCGGCCGCCGCCGGATGTTCCTGACCTGGCTCACCGTCTTCATGCTCTTCTCCGGGCTCGGCGGCTTCGCCACCGAGGGCTGGATGCTGATCGTGGCCCGGTTCGTCACCGGCGTGGCGGCCGCCTTCATGACCCCGGCCGCGATGTCGATCATCACGACCTCGTACGCGGAGGGGCCCGAGCGCAACAAGGCCCTGCTGGTCTTCGCCGGCACCGCGGCGGGCGGCTTCTCGCTCGGCCTGGTCATCGGCGGACTGCTCACCCAACTCGGCTGGCGCTGGGTCTTCTTCGCTCCGGTGATCCTCGCGGGCGCTGTCCTGCTGGCCGCGTTCAAGCTCCTCCCAGCCGAGGCCCGGCCCGCCCCCGGCGCGGGCGGCTTCGACCTGGGCGGCGCGGTGACCGCGTCGGGCGCGATGCTCCTGCTCGCCTTTGGCATCGTCCGGCTCGAACACGGTCTGGCCTCCTGGGAGCTGACGGTCGGCGCGTTCGCCGCGGGGCTGCTGCTCACCGGCCTGTTCGTCGCCATCGAGCGGCGCGCGAAGAACCCGCTCGTGCGGCTCGGCTTCCTGCGCAAGGCCGCGACCGTCCGCGCCGACCTCGGCATGATGCTCTTCGTCGGAGCCTTCTTCGGCTTCCAGTTCGTGGTCACGCTCTACCTTCAGGAGCTGCGCGGCTGGTCGTCCTTCGAGACGGCGCTCGCGCTGATCGTGATGGGCGTGGACGCGATCCTCGCCCCCACCCTCACCCCGCGCCTGGTCAACCGCTTCGGCAACGCCAAGGTCGCCTTCGGCGGCTTCGTCCTCGCGGCCGTCACGTACGTCGTGTTCCTGCGGATCGGCTCGGACTGGACGTACGCGGCGATGTTCCCGCTGCTGGTACTCAACGGCCTGGCCTTCGCCGTCGTGTACGGCCCCCTCACCATCGCCGCGACCGACGGCGTCGACGAGGAGGAACAGGGCCTGGCCAGCGGCCTGCTCACCACCGCCACCCAGTTCGGCTCGGCGGTCGGCATCTCGGCCGTCACCGCGGTCTACGGCCTGAGCGCGACCTCCGACCCGATGACCGCCTTCCGCGCGGCCCTGGTGGTTCCGGTGGCCATGGTCCTCCTCGGCGCCCTCCTCACGGCCATGGGCCTGCGCACCCGCCCCCGCCCGGCCGAGCCGGTCGCCCCGTCGGTGGAGCCCGTCCCGGAACGCACGGCGGCGTAGCGGGCCTCGGACGCGGACCGGACGTGTCCCTCCCGCCCTCGGTCTGGGCGGGAGGGGCCATCCGTCTGTCCAAAGGCCCCACAGGATAGGCGGCGCCTCCTAGGCTGGCAGCGTCGAGCTGATCGGAGAGGGGCGAGGCCGTGTCATCTGACGCTACCCCGGACCCGTTCGCCAACCCGCTGGTGTTCGGGCAGAGAATGCAGATCCTCCGCGAGCGACGCGGAATGAGCCGCACGGTGATGGCCGGACTGCTCGGACGATCACTGTCCTGGGTGAAGCGGGTGGAGAACGGTCAGCTCCAGCCACCCGGCATCGAAACCGTACTCGCCGTCGCGGAGGCGCTCCGGGTGCGTGACCTCGCCGATCTGACGGGACGCCCGGACATGCGCGCCGAGCTGTTCGTCGGCCCAGGGCATCCACGGCTCGCCGCCGTGCGGGAGGCCGTCAACGCCTTCCCCCATCTGGCGGACCGGCCTGCCCCCGCCGCGGAACACCTCGCCGCCCGTCTGGCCCGCGCGTGGTCGGCCCGTCACGCGTCACCGAACCACCGTGAGGTCATCGGTGTTCTGCTGCCCGACCTGATCCGCGACGCACAGGTGGCCGTCAAACGAGCCGAGACCCCCTCAGGCCGGCGCTCCGCCCAAGCCGTCCTCGCGGAGGTCTACGCGCTGTCGCAGTTCTTCCTGGCCTACCAGCCGGACGTCGGCCTCCTCTGGCGGGTGGCCGAGCGCAGCATGGTCGCCGCCCAGCAGTCCGAGGACCCCCACGTCATGGGTGTGTCCGCGTGGCTGATGGCGCAGGCTCACCGCGACTCGGGGCCGAACCACTTCGACGCCGCGGACTCCGTGTGCTCGGAGACGCTCGCCTATCTGGAGCCGCTGTTGCCCGACGCCCACGACGATGTACTCGCGGTTGCAGGAGCGCTCACCTTCGAGGCCGGATACACCGCCGCCCTACGCGGCGACACCGGGACCGCCTGGCGTTACTGGGACCGTGCCCAGGCCATGGCGGATCGGCTCCCTGGCGCGTACTTCCAAGTCGACACTCGCCGACCGTGTCGCCGAGGCGGTGGAGTTCGCGACGATGGTCCTCGGTGTCGAAGAGATTCCCGCGGCGGAGCGTTCACCGCGCGCCGCCGCCGTCGTGGAGACCTGGCAGCAGCTCAAGGCGGACGGCCCCGCAGGCGGCGCGCTCGGGCCGTGGTCGTACGCACGCCACCTGGCCCTGGCCGCACGCGACATGATCGAGGCCATCCACGAGTACCGCGCCCGCTCCGGTGCCGTGCCGCGGATCTGCCTGGCAGACCGGGAGGCGCGCTAAGAGTGCCCCGCGTGCAGTCCACAGCTCACCTTCTGGTGAATTGCGGGTCCAGTCTTAGCGCGCCTTGACCTCCGGTGCCCGTGCCTCCGTCCGTGGCTTCGCCGCCCCGGCCGTCGCCGCCTCGGCGGCCAGGCGGGCCGCCTCTGTGCGGCCGCGGCGGGCCGTGCGGAGGGCGTCCCAGGTCAGGAGGGTGAGGGCGAGCCAGACCAGGGAGAAGCCGGCCCAGCGCTCGGGCGGCATCGCCTCGTGGAAGTAGACGACGCCGAGGAGGAACTGGAAGACCGGGGCCAGGTACTGGAGCAGGCCCAGCGTGGACAGCGGGACCCGGATCGCCGCCGCGCCGAAGCAGACCAGGGGCGCGGCCGTGACCAGGCCGGTCGCGGCGAGCAGGGCCGCGTGGCCCGGGCCCTCGGTGCCGAAGGTGATCGAGCCCTGGGCGCCGAGCCACAGCAGGTAGGCGAGCGCGGGCAGGAACTGGATCGCGGTCTCCGCGGCCAGCGACTCCAGGCCGCCGATGTTGACCTTCTTCTTCACCAGGCCGTAGATGGCGAAGGACAGGGCCAGCGTCAGCGAGATCCAGGGCGGCTGCCCGTACCCGACGGCGAGCACCAGCACGGCCGCGAAGCCGATGCCGACGGCGGCCCACTGGGCCGGCCGCAGCCGCTCCTTCAGGAGCACGACGCCCATCGCGATCGTGACGAGCGGATTGATGAAGTAGCCGAGCGACGCCTCGACGACCCGGCCGGTGTTCACGGACCAGATGTAGACGCCCCAGTTGACCGTGATCACGGCCGCGGCGAGGGCTATCAGGCCGAGCTTGGCGGGGCTGCGCAGCAGCTCCCGCACCCAGCCCCAGCGGCGCAGCGCGAGCAGCACGAGGCCCACGAGGGCGAGGGACCAGACCATCCGGTGGGCGAGGATCTCGATGGCCCCGGCGGGCTTGAGGAGCGGCCAGAAGAGCGGGACCAGGCCCCACATTCCGTAGGCACCGATCCCGTACAACAACCCTGCCCGGGTCTCTCCTTGTGTCTTCACCGAACCTCCTGCCCTGTGCCGCGCGCCTGTCCTGTCGAAGGTAGCGCCGCACAGGGCGGGCTGTCATGTCCGTACCGCAATACGGTCATGACCGGGCGGCGGTCGGACGGCCCGACGGCGGCCCACGGTCACGACCGGGGCGGGTCAGGCGGTCCGCAGCGCCGCCTCGATCGTCTCGGCGAGCGGGGTGGTCGGGCGGCCGATCAGCCGGGTCAGGTCGCCGCTGCGCCGGGCCAGCGCGCCGCGGCGTACGGCGGCGTCCACGTCGACGAGGATCTCCGCGAAGGCCTCGGGGACGCCCGCGCCGGTGAGGACCGACAGATGGGTCTGGGCCGGTACGTCCTGGTAGGCGATCTCCTTGCCGGAGAGCCGCGCGACCTCGGCCGCGTACTCGGCGAAGGACCAGGCGGTGTCGCCGCTCAGCTCGTAGACCTGGTGGAGATGGCCCTCGCCGGTCAGTACGGCCGCCGCGGCGGCCGCGTAGTCGGCGCGCGGCGCGGAGGCCACCCGGCCCTCGCCCGCGCTGGCGACGACGGCGCCGTGCTGGAGGACCGGGGCGAGGTGCTCGGTGTAGTTCTCGGTGTACCAGCCGTTGCGCAGGAAGGTGTACGGCAGGCCGGACTCCAGGATCAGCCGCTCGGTCTCCTTGTGCTCGTCGGCGAGGCGGAAGTCGGCCTCCGGGCCGCCGAGGACGCCGGTGTACGCGAGCTGGGCGACGCCCGCCGCCTTGGCCGCGGCGATCACGGCGGCGTGCTGCGCCACCCGCTGCCCGACCTCGCTGCCGGAGATCAGCAGGACCCGGTCGCCGGCCTCGAAGGCGTCGGCCAGCGTCTCGGGCCGGGAGTAGTCGGCGACGCGCAGCTCGACCCCGCGCTCGGCGAGGGCGGCGGCCTTCTCCTTGTCCCGGACGACGGCGGCGACGCGGTCGGCGGGGACGGTGGCGAGCAGCTCGTCGACGACGAGACGGCCGAGCTGTCCGGTGGCTCCGGTGACGACGATGCTCATGGTGGGGTGCTCCCGTTCGGTTCTGTTTCCGTGGTTTGGCCTTGCGTGCTCCACTTACCGTACGTGTGGCGCTAACTTTTGGAAAGTGTTCCCTCGCCCAGACCCTCCAGACCTGACCGAGCGCCGGGTCCCCCCGTGCAGGCCGCCCGAGCGGACGACCGGGCGCGCGCGGCCAGCGTCACCAATTGATCCCAATGCCCCGGTAACCAGCGCCCGTTGACCCCCAGGCGCGTACGATCTGGTCACCACTCGGGGAAAGTGTGAGCGTGCGTGGGGGACCTGTGACGTACGGATACGGAAGAGTGCTGCGCTCCTGCTGCGCCTTACTGGCGGGCGGACTGATCCTCACCGGCTGTACCGGCTCCGGGCCGGGCGGCAATGACGACGCCCGACCGAAGAGTTCGCCGGCTCCGAGCGCCTCCGCCCGGCCGAGCGCGAGCCCGACCACGAACCCCACCCCGAGGCGGCTGGACTTCACCCCCGACCCCGCCCGCGCGCCCCGCACCGAGGCCGACGCCCGGCGGCTCGCCCTCGCCATCGTCGCGGGCCCGGAGTCCTGGGGCCCCGACTACGTGGCACGCCGCCCGCACCACAGCGCCCCCGGCTACTGGCCCGTCCTGAGCGCACAGTGCACCTGGGAGACCGGCACCCGCCCCGCGACCGTGCTCCACAGCGTCACCGCCTACAGCGAGATCCCCGCCGCGGCCGGCAAGGGCCCGCTGCGGGTCTCGGCCACCGTCACCGTCCACCGCACCGTGACCGACGCCGACTGGGAGATGGCCCAGACGCTGGAGGAGGCGCTGCGCTGCCCCGCCCAGCGGCTGCGCGACGGCGAGCGCATCAGCGGCCTCATCTCGCTCGGCAACCCCTTCGGAGTCGGTGGCAACTACACCGCGGCCGACTCGCTCGGCGAAGGCGGCAAGTACCACAGCGACGCCTTCGACGGGCCCCAGAAATACGCCTGGTACCAGTCCCGGGTCTCCCAGGTCACGGTCGCCGTCGTCGCCAAGGGCGCCCCCGGCCACGTCGAGAAGGAGATCGACCACGCCCAGGTCCAGGCCCTGGTCACCATGGTCGAGCGGGCAGAGACCCAGCTGGAGGCCCAGTCATGAGCCCTGCCGCCCCACCTCCGCCGCCGCCCGAGCGCGAGCCCGACGCGTCCCCGCCCGCGCCCACTCCCGGCGCCACCCCGCCCCCGCCCCCGCCGCCGCTTCCGCCCGAGCGTGAACCCGGCGCCGTCCAGCCGCTCCTCGCCTCCGACCCCTCCGTGATCGCCGCCTACCGCCTCCTCGGCCGGCTCGGCGCGGGCGGCATGGGCGTCGTCTACCTCGGCCGTACGGACGGCGGTGAACTCGCCGCGGTGAAGGTCACCCACGCCGACCAGGCCGACCAGCCCGACTTCCGCACCCGCTTCCGGCGCGAGGTCGAGGCCGCCCGCCGGGTCTCCAGCCCCTGGGCCGTCCCCGTCACCGGCGCCGACCCGGAGGCCCCCAAGCCCTGGCTGGCCACCGCCTTCGTCCCCGGCCCCTCGCTCGGCGAGGCCGTACGGGCCCATGGTCCGCTGCCGGCCCGCAGCGTACGGATCACCGGCGGGGCGATCGCCCGCGCCCTCGCCGCCGTACACGCCGCGGGTCTCGTCCACCGCGACGTGAAACCCGGCAACGTCCTGCTCGCCGTCGACGGCCCGCGCCTGATCGACTTCGGCATCGCCCGGACCGCCGAGGAGACCGCGCTCACCGCCACCGACATGGTCGTCGGCACCCCCGGCTTCCTCGCTCCCGAACAGGCCGAGGCCCGCGCCGACGAGATCGGCCCGGCCAGCGACGTCTTCGCGCTCGGCTGCCTGCTCGCCTTCGCGGCGACCGGCCGCCCGCCCTTCGGCTCGGGCGCCGTCGACGCCCTGCTGTACCGCACCGTCCACGACGAACCCGACCTGGTCGGCGTGCCCGAGGCACTCCTCGATCCGCTGCGGGCCTGCCTCGCCAAGAACCCCGCCGACCGGCCCACCGCCGAGCAGGTCACCGCCCTCCTCACCGAGGACACCCCCGACACGGCCGCCGACTGGCTGCCCGCCCCCGTCGTCCGGACCATCGCCGAACGCTCCGCCCGCATGCTCGCCCTGCCCGACATCGAGCCCACGCACGCCGGCGAAGGCACCCAGGCCGTCGGCAGACGGAAGTTCCTCCTGATCGGCGGGTCGGTGGCGCTCGCCGCCGCCGCGGGGGTCGGCATCTGGACCGCCCTGAAGGACGACGGCGGTACGAAGACCGCGCCGCCGCCGAAGAAGCAGCGCTGGATCATCGGCGTCCAGGCCGACCTGACCGGGCCCGCCAAGGACCTCGGCATCGCCCAGGAACGCGGCGCCCGCCTCGCGGTCGACCGCTTCAACGCCCGCGCCGACAAGCCCTTCACCCTCGAACTGAAAGTCTCCGACGACGCCGGCGACCGCTACCGCGCGGCCGCCGCCGCCCGCCGCCTCACCACCGACCCCGACGTCCTCGGCGTGCTCGGCTCCACCTCCGACTACACCTCGCAGGAGGCGCTCCCCGTCTACGACGAGGCCCGCGTCCCGCTGATCACGGTTTCCGCCGGGCTCAACCTGCTCACCAGCAATAGCGAGAGCCAAGGGCGCACCATCCTGCGGGCCTGCCCGCCGCACCCCTTCGCGGGCATGTACCTCGCCTACTACGTCCAGGCCAAGACCCGCAGCCGCCGGCCCGGCATCCTCCAGGAACGCACCGACGACACCTACGCCTGGCAGTACATCGGCGGCGCCAACTTCGCCTTCCGCCAAGGCGAGATCGTCCCGTACCCCCGGGTGGTCCCCGGCGGCCTCACCGACTACAAGTCCGTGCTCGCCCGGATGACGGCCGACGGCATCGACGCGTACGTCCACTGCGGACTCACCCCCAGCGCCGTCCTCGCCGCCCGCGCTCTGAAGGACCTCGGCTTCACCGGCATGAAGGTGGCCGGCCAGCACGTCTTCGGACCCCAGTTCCTCAAGGAGGCCGGGGAGGCGGCCGAGGGCTGGATCCTCGGCGCACCCGCCGTCGACCCCACGACCAGGAAGGAAGCCGCGGCCTTCGTCGCCGCGCACCGCGCGACGTACGGCACCGGCCCCGCGTACTACGCGGGTGAGGCCTACGACGTCGTCAACCTCCTGATCCAGGAGGTGGTGAAGGCCGCCAAGGGCGGCAAGCGCCCCGACCGCACCACCCTCACCCCCGTGTTGCGCAAGGTGAAGTACGAGGGAGTCATGGGCGGTTATGTCTTCGACCACGAGACGGGCGACCTGCGCGGCGTGGGCACCTTCATGTACGTCGTGGAGGGCGGCCGCTACAAGCCGCTCGAATTCGCCCCCGCCGGGCCGCCCACCACCCGGCGGACGTGACGCGTGCAGCCCCTGCGTACGGCCGACCCGTCGGTGATCGCCGGGTTCCGGCTCCTTCGCCGGCTCGGCGCGGGTGGCATGGGCGTCGTCTACCTCGCCCGCTCCGGCGGCGGCGCCCTCGTCGCGCTCAAGCTCATCCGTGCCGAACACGCCGCCGACCCCGGCTTCCGGGCCCGCTTCCGCCGCGAGGCGCGGATCGCCGAACGGATCAGTGGCCGCTGGGTGGTCCGGGTCATCGGCGCCGACCCGGAGGCCCGGGAGCCCTGGCTGGCCACCGAGTTCGTCCCCGGGCCCTCGCTGGCCGAGGCGGTCGGGCTGTACGGCGCGCTGCCCGAGGAGGCCGTCCGCGCCCTGGGCGTACGGCTCGCCGAGGCACTGGCCGCCCTGCACGAGGCCGGACTCGTCCACCGGGACGTCAAACCCGGCAACGTCCTCCTCGCCCTCGACGGCCCGCGCCTGATCGACTTCGGGATCGCCCGGGCCGCCGGGGCGACCGCCCTGACCGCCACCGACGCGATGATCGGCTCGCCCGGCTACCTCTCCCCGGAACAGGCCCGCGCCGCCGGAGCGGGCGAGGTCGGCCCGCCCAGCGACGTCTTCTCGCTCGGCTGCGTCCTCGCCCACGCGGCCACGGGACGACGGCCCTTCGGTACGGGCACGGTCGCCGCGGTCGTCTACCGCACCGTCCACGAGGAGGCCGACCTCGACGGCGTACCGCGGCCGCTGCTCGGCCTGATCCGGGCCTGCCTCGCCAAGGACCCGGCGGCCCGCCCCACCGCCCACGAGGTGCGCGCCTCCCTCGGCGCCGTCCCGGACCGGCCCGAGGGGCCCGCCGGGGACTGGCTGCCGCCCGCCGTCTCCTCGCTGATCGCCCACCGCTCCACCCGCGTGCTCGACCTGCCGGTCCTGGAGCAGACCGTCATCGTCGACCCCGGCACGGGCGGCGGCCCGCCCTCACGGCGGCGGCTGCTCGTGCTGGGCTCTGCGGCCGCCGTCGTCGCCGCCGGAGGCGTGACCGCCTGGCTGGTGAACCGCCCGCCGGCCGGTGCCGGCGCGGGCGGCGGAGGGGGCCCGCGCTCCACGTACGCCATCGGCGTCCAGACCGACCTGAGCGGACCGCGCCGGGCGGACGGCACGGCGCAGGAACGCGGCGCACGGCTCGCGGTCGAGACCTTCAACTCCCGCCAGGACCGGCCCTTCGACCTGGCGCTGAAGGTCCGCGACGACGGCGGCGACCCCGGACGGGCCCTCGCGGCGGCCCGCGCCTTCGCCCAGGACCGCGCGGTCCTGGCGGTCCTCGGACCGGCCACGGCCCAGACGGTCACCGCCACCGCCGCCGAGTACCACAAACACCTGCTGGTCCTGATGAACCTCGTGGCGGGCGTCAACCAGATCGACATCGACGGACAGACCGACGGCCCCACCTACTTCGAGCTGCGCCCCGGCCACGACATGCTCACCGTCCCGCTCGTCTACTACATGACCAAGCGCAAGGCCCGGCGGACCGCGATCGTCGAGGACAGGGCGGGTGGCACGTACAGCTGGCGGATCGCGAAGACCATGAAGACCGCGCCGCCGTCCGAGGGCACGGTCACCTCCCACCCGGTCGACGCCGGCACCGACGACTTCGCCCCGGCGGTCCGCGCCGCGCTCGCCACCTCCCCGGACGCGGTGGTGTACGCGGGCGACTCCCCACGCCGGGCCGCCCTGTGCGCCAAGGCCCTGCGGGCGCAGGGGTTCACGGGGCTGTGCGGGGCCGCCGAGTACGCCCTGAGCCCGGAGTTCACGGCGGTGGCGGGGGCGGCCGGCGAGGGGTGGCTCTTCGGCACGACCTACACCGATCCGGCGGCGCTCCCCTCCGCCAGGCAGTTCACCGCCGCGTACCGCACCCGCTGGCGGCTGCCGGCGACGGCCGGGATCGAGCGTTTCGCGCTGGAGGCGTACGACGCCGTGCTGTACGCGGCCGAGGGGATGCGGCTGCTGACCGCCGACGGACTGGTGGCCGACCGGGGCGCGCTGCGCCGCAGGCTGCGCACCATGACGTATCAGGGTCTCGCGAAGACGATCGCCTTCAGCGGCACCAACAGCATGCTGTTCCAGCACGAGTCGGGGCTGTTCATGCACCGGATCCAGCGGGGCGTGCCCCGGTTCCTGGGGCAGTACAAGGCGGCGGCGGAGAAGAAGTGAGGGCCCGCCGGGCGGCGTGCCCGACGAGCCCTCGGGAAGACCGCTAGCCGACGACCGTCCAGGTGTCGTTGCCGGCGAGCAGGGCGGCGAGGTCGCCCTTGCCGTTCTGTTCCACGGCGGTGTCGAGCTGGTCGGCCATGAGCGTGTCGTACACGGGCCGTACGACACTGCGGAACACCCCGATGGGGGTGTGGTGGAGCGTGTCGGGGTCGGCGAGCCGGGAGAGCGCGAAGGCGGTTGTGGGGCTGGCGCTGTGGGCGTCGTGGACCAGCACGCTCGCCTCGTTGGCGGGGGTGACCGGGACGACCTGGAGATCGCCGGTGGCGGGGTCGCGGACCACTCCCTTGGCGCCGTCGGCGCCGAACCGGATCGGCTGCCCGTGCTCCAGCCGGATCACGGCATCCTGCGCCTGCTCCTTGTCCTTGAGGACCTCGAAGGCGCCGTCGTTGAAGATGTTGCAGTTCTGGTAGATCTCGACGAGGGCGGTGCCGGGGTGGTCGGCGGCCTGCCGCAGGACCTCGGTGAGGTGCTTGCGGTCGGAGTCGACGGTCCGGGCGACGAAGGACGCCTCGGCGCCGAGCGCCAGGGAGACCGGGTTGAAGGGCGCGTCGAGCGAGCCCATCGGGGTCGACTTGGTGATCTTCCCGACCTCGGAGGTGGGGGAGTACTGCCCCTTGGTCAGCCCGTAGATCCGGTTGTTGAAGAGCAGGATCTTGAGGTTGACGTTGCGCCGCAGGGCGTGGATGAGGTGGTTCCCGCCGATGGACAGGGCGTCGCCGTCGCCGGTGACGACCCAGATGGACAGGTCGCGGCGGGAGGACGCCAGGCCCGTGGCGATGGCCGGCGCGCGGCCGTGAATGGAGTGCATCCCGTAGGTGTTCATGTAGTACGGGAAGCGGGAGGAGCAGCCGATGCCGGAGACGAAGACGATGTTCTCCTTGGCGAGGCCCAGCTCGGGCATGAAGCCCTGCACGGCCGCGAGGACGGCGTAGTCACCGCACCCCGGGCACCAGCGCACCTCCTGGTCCGACTTGAAGTCCTTCATGGACTGCTTCGCCTCGGCCTTGGGCACCAGGGAGAGGAGTGACTCAGTCATCGATGGCCTCCTTGAGAGCCGCGGCGAGCTGCTCGGCCTTGAACGGCATGCCGTTGACCTGGTTGTAGCTGTGCGCGTCGACGAGGTACTTCGCCCGGATCAGGGTGGCGAGCTGGCCGAGGTTCATCTCTGGCACCACGACCTTGTCGTAGCGGCCGAGGACCTCCCCGAGGTTGGCCGGGAACGGGTTGAGGTGGCGCAGATGGGCCTGGGCGACGGGGATGCCCGCGCGGCGCAGCCGGCGTACGGCGGCGGTGATGGGCCCGTACGTCGATCCCCAGCCGAGGACGAGCATGCCGGCGCCGTCCGGGTCGTCGACGTCGAGGTCGGGCACCTCGATGCCGTCGACCTTGGCCTGGCGGGTGCGGACCATGAGGTCGTGGTTGGCCGGGTCGTAGGAGATGTTGCCGGTGCCGTCCTGCTTCTCGATCCCGCCGATGCGGTGTTCGAGTCCGGGGGTGCCGGGCACGGCCCACGGCCGGGCGAGGGTCTGCGGGTCGCGCTTGTAGGGCCAGAATGCCTCGGTGCCGTCGGCCAGCGTGTGGTTGGGCCCGGTGGCGAACTGCGTCCGCAGGTCGGGCAGGCTGTCCACGTCGGGGATCCGCCAGGGCTCGGAGCCGTTGGCGAGATAGCCGTCCGAGAGCAGGAACACCGGGGTGCGGTAGGTCAGGGCGATCCGGGCCGCCTCCAGGGCCGCGTCGAAGCAGTCCGCCGGGGTCTTCGGCGCCACGATCGGCACGGGCGCCTCGCCGTTGCGGCCGTACATCGCCTGGAGCAGGTCGGCCTGCTCGGTCTTGGTCGGCAGTCCGGTCGAGGGGCCGCCGCGCTGGATGTCCACGACGAGCAGCGGCAGCTCCAGGGAGACGGCCAGGCCGATGGTCTCGGACTTCAGCGCGACACCGGGGCCGGAGGTGGTGGTGACGGCGAGGGAGCCGCCGAAGGCGGCGCCGAGGGCCGCCCCGATGCCGGCGATCTCGTCCTCGGCCTGGAAGGTCCGCACGCCGAAGTTCTTGTGCTTGGACAGCTCGTGCAGGATGTCCGAGGCGGGGGTGATCGGGTACGAGCCCAGGTAGAGCGGCAGGTCCGCCTGGCGGGACGCGGAGATCAGCCCGTAGGACAGGGCGAGGTTCCCGGAGATGTTGCGGTACGTGCCGGTGGGGAAGGCGGCGGTGGCGGGGGCGACCTCGTAGGAGACCGCGAAGTCCTCGGTGGTCTCGCCGAAGTTCCAGCCCGCGCGGAAGGCGGCCACGTTCGCCTCGGCGATCTGCGGCTTCTTCGCGAACTTCTGCCGCAGGAACCGCTCGGTGCCCTCGGTCGGCCGGTGGTACATCCACGACAGCAGACCCAGCGCGAACATGTTCTTGCTCCGCTCGGCCTCCTTGCGGGAGAGGCCGAACTCCTTGAGCGCCTCGATCGTCAGTGTGGTCAGCGGCACGGGATGGACGCGGTAGCCGTCCAGCGAGCCGTCCTCCAGGGGGGACGTGTCGTACCCGACCTTGGCCATGGCCCGCTTGGCGAATTCATCCGTATTGACGATGATCTCGCCGCCGGGGGGTACGTCGCCGATGTTCGCCTTGAGGGCCGCCGGGTTCATGGCGACCAGGACGTTCGGCGCGTCGCCCGGGGTGAGGATGTCGTGGTCGGCGAAGTGCAGCTGGAACGAGGAGACACCCGGCAGGGTGCCTGCGGGGGCCCGGATCTCGGCGGGGAAGTTCGGCAGCGTCGACAGGTCGTTCCCGAAGGACGCCGTCTCCGACGTGAAACGGTCACCTGTCAGCTGCATACCGTCACCGGAGTCACCCGCGAAGCGGATGATCACCCGGTCCAGATGGCGTACTTCCTTGTCGCCGGCGGGTCTGCGCGGCCCCCCCACCAGGGCCTCGCCGGCCCCGTCAGCCTCGTCTGCGTGCTCGGCTGGGCTACTGACCTGGCTGGTCACTGAACTGGACCTCCTTCGAGGCGGCTGGGCTGCGGCCGGCTCACCGGTCGCTCCAAGGTCAACCCTACGTCGGTAAGGGTCGCCTTCCCTGGGCCGCTCAGATGCTGGACGCACTTTTGAGACGCTGTGATGCCCTGGTTTGCCATGTTCTGTTAGCCCCCCGGATGCTGATCGTCAGACACTCCCCGCTGGTCCTTCTGTCCTACATCCACTCCCTCGTGACGCGCTGCGAAACTCCTCGCGACACGCCGCCATCTGACAGAGTGTCAGGTTTTCGGCGGCGGTTGACTATGAGTTGAGATAGGTCAATACGGCAAGCACACGGCGGTGGTCCCCGTCGCTGGGGGAGAGCCCCAGCTTCAGGAAGATGTTGCTGACGTGCTTCTCGACGGCGCCGTCGCTCACCACCAGCTGGCGGGCGATCGCGGAGTTCGTCCGCCCCTCGGCCATCAGACCGAGGACCTCCCGCTCCCGGGGGGTCAGCCTCTCCAGGACGTCCTGCTTACGGCTGCGGCCCAGCAGCTGCGCGACCACCTCCGGGTCCAGGGCCGTACCGCCGGTGGCCACCCGCACCACCGCGTCCACGAACTCCCGGACCTCGGCGACCCGGTCCTTCAGCAGATAGCCCACCCCGCGGCTGGATCCGGCCAGCAACTCGGTGGCGTAACGCTCCTCCACGTACTGCGACAGGACCAGCACCCCCAGCCCCGGATGGTCCTGGCGCAGCCGCACCGCGGCCCGGACGCCCTCGTCCGTGTGCGTCGGCGGCATCCGTACGTCCGCGACCACCACATCCGGCAGCTCGCCCTGGTCGGCCAGCTCACTCACGGTCTTGACCAGGGCATCTCCGTCCCCGACGCCCGCGACCACATCATGACCACGGTCGGTCAGAAGGCGGGTCAGGCCCTCCCGGAGCAGTACCGAGTCCTCGGCGATGACCACCCGCACCCTGTTTTCCACGACGTTCCGTCCCCCATGCTCCGGTGTACTGGACTGCTTTCCTTCCAGCATCCCAGCCCGGCGATCGTCCCGCGGCCCCGCCGCCGAACAGATCCGGACACGCTCGGGCCCCGGGCATGGGGGAGGCGTGGGCGGTCAGCCGCGCCAGGGGAGCTCCGCCGTGACCGTCGTCGGGCCGCCCGCCGGGGAGTCCACCGCGAGAATCCCGTCGACCGCGCCCAGCCGCTCCGCGAGCCCCGCCAGACCGCTGCCGCCCGTCAGGTCGGCGCCGCCCCGGCCGTCGTCCCTGACCTGGAGCAGCAGCCGGTCCTCCGTCCGCCACACCTCCACCCAGGCCCGGCGGGCCCCGGAGTGCTTGGAGACGTTCTGGAGCAGCTCGGAGACGGTGAAGTAGGCGATCCCCTCGATCGCCGGGGCCGGGCGGGAGGGCAGATCCACCTCGACCGCGACCGGGACCGTGCAGCGGGAGGCCACCGAGGAGAGCGCCGCGTCCAGGCCACGGTCGGTCAGAACCGCCGGATGGATGCCCCGGGCCAGGTCGCGCAGCTCCTGAAGGGCCGTCTTGACCTCGCCGTGCGCCTCCTCCACCATCCGCGCCGCGGCCTCGGGGTCCTCGGTCAGCTTCTCCTTGGCCAGCCCCAGATCCATGGCGAGGGCGACCAGCCGGGCCTGCGCGCCGTCGTGCAGGTCGCGCTCGATGCGCCGCAGGTCCGCGGCGGCGGTGTCGACCACGACACCCCGGTCCGACTCCAGCTCCGAGACCCGGCTGGCCAGCCGGGACGGCCCGAGGAGCCCCGACACCATCAGCCGGTCGATCTGGACCATGCCGCGCACCAGCCACGGCGCCACCACCACGACGACCAGTCCGACCAGGCTGGTCACCGCCTGCTCGAAGGGCGAGTCGAGGATGAAGTTGCGGGTGCCGTCGCCGTACAGCTGGATCCCCTCCACGTCCGCGTACGCCGGGAAGACCCAGCGCCACAGCGGGTACGTGAAGAGCCCCCAGCCGTACGTGTAGAAGGCCACCGTGACCGAGAAGGTGAAGGTCGCCCACGGCATGTGCAGCACCGCGTAGAGCAGATGCCGCCACGACGCCCCGCTCTTGAGGACGCCGCCGACCCAGGACATGGTGCCGCCGTGGCGGTTGACCACGGGGGCCGGGGCGGCGACGTCCACACCGAGCAGCCCGCGCGCGCGGGCCCGCTCCACGGCGCCGAAGCCCCGGCACATCGCGAGCGTGGCGGCCAGCAGCGGGATGCCCAGGAAGGTGACGACCAGACCGAGGCCGAGGGCGGTGAAGGAGACGGCGAGGCAGAAGAAGGCCACGGAGAGCGGCAGCCCCGTCAGGACGTACGCGAACTCACGCCAGGTGCGGCCCTCGATCGGCGCGCGCAGCGCCGCGGGCACGCGTGAGAGCCGGGTGTCCGGTGCCGGTCCGTAAGCCGTGGCCATCGTCGTGTCTTCCGTTCTGCCGGGGGTGAGTGGGGTGAGCGGGGTGTGCTCGGTTCCGTGCTCGGTACAAGGTTCGTCGAGGCGGCCGTCCGGCGGCCATGAGGGCCGTATCCCTCTTGGCCCGGGGGTTTTCCCTACCGGGCGGGGGTACGGGCAGGGCTACCGGTCCCGTGCCGGGTGCCGGGGCCGCCAGGGGAGCTCGGCCGTGACCGTCGTCGGGCCGCCCTCCGGCGACTCCAGGACGAACAGCCCGTCGACCGCGCCCAGCCGCTCGGCGAGCCCCGCCATGCCCGTACCGCCGTCGAGCCGCGCCCCGCCCCGCCCGTCGTCGCTGACCTGGAGCAGCAGCCGGTCCTTCGTCCGCCACACCTCCACCGAGGCGCTGCGCGCCCGGGAGTGCTTGGAGACGTTCTGGAGCAGCTCGGAGACGGTGAAGTAGGCGATGCCCTCGATCGCCTCGGCCGGCCGCTCGGCCAGGTCGACGGTCACCCGCACCGGGACCGTGCAGCGCGAGGCGACGGACGAGAGCGCCGCGTCCAGGCCGCGGTCGGTCAGGACCGCCGGATGGATGCCACGGGCCAGGTCCCGCAGCTCCTGGAGCGCCAGCTTCACCTCGCCGTGGGCCTCGTCCACCATGGCCGCGGCCGCCTCCGGGTCCTCCAGGAGCTTCTCCTTGGCGAGGCCGAGCCCCATGGCGAGGGCGACGAGCCGGGCCTGCGCGCCGTCGTGCAGGTCGCGCTCGATGCGCCGCAGGTCCGCGGCGGCCGTGTCGACGACCACGCCCCGGTCCGACTCCAGCTCCGCGATCCGCCGCTCCAGCTCGTCGGAGGGCGACAGCAGGCCGCGCACCATCGCCCGGTCCGCGCTCGCCAGGCCCCGCACGACAATGGGCAGCAGGGGGAGCAGGATGAGACACACCAGCGTGAGCGCGAAGGTCAGTACGCCCCACGGCAGCCGGACGAACGCGAACAGCACGGTCCGCCAGCCGACCGGGTCCTTCAGCCGGGTCCACAGCCACGGGAAGAACCCGCCCCCGGCGGGCGGCGGCAGCGGGCTCGGCTCCTCGACCTCCACGCCGAGCAGCAGCCGGGCCCGGCTCCGCTCGGCGCGGCCGAGGCCGCGGGCCCCGGTCAGGCCGACGGCGAGCAGGGGCAGACCGATCACCGTCACGGCCAGGGCCACGCCCGTGGCGACCATGACGACCACATAGACGAAACCGAGCAGGACGACCGGCAGGTTGGACAGGAGGTACGCCGCTTCCTTCCAGGTGTGCCGCCCGAAGGCGGTGCGCACGGGCGGAAGCGGCCGGGAGCGGTCGTCGCCGACCCGGCCCACGGTGTCGGTGGTCTCGGTCATGGCGTCAAGCCTGCCGGGCCGAAGATCGGGACACCATGGGGTTCATGGGTGGGGCGAAGTGGGGATAACCCCACCCGCTCCGTGGACGGGCTGCTTACGGGCCCTTTAACAGGCCCTAGACTCCCGTCCGTACATATCGGCGAACGGGCCCAGGGAGCGAGGAACGGACGTGCGGGAAACGACCGAACCGACCGCACTCGCAGCGGACATTCCCGCGGCGGGCATTCCCTCAGGGGGCATTCCCGCGGGGGACGTTCCCTCAGGGGACGTTTCCGCGGCGGTGATCGCCGCTGACTATTTCGAGGGCTATTCCGTCGTCGGACTGCTCGCCGTCCTCGGCGTGCTCTTCGTCGCCGTGGCCTTCGGCGCCGGGCGCCTGCTGCGGCCCGTCGTCCCGACCCCGGAGAAACTCCTCACGTACGAATGCGGCGTCGACCCCGTCGGCGAGGGCTGGGCCCACACCCAGGTCCGCTACTACGTCTACGCGTTTCTGTATGTGATCTTCGCCGTCGACTCGATCTTCCTCTTCCCCTGGGCGACCGTCTTCGCCGCGGCCGGATACGGCGCCACGACGCTGGTCGAGATGTTCATCTTCCTCGGCTTCCTGGCCGTGGGACTGCTCTACGCGTACAAGAAGGGCGTCCTGACATGGACGTGACTCCGGCCCCCGTGGACCTGCCCGAGCCCCAGCGGCTGGGTGTGCTGTCCCGGCTGGCCCCCGAGCCGATGAAGGTGGTCCTGAACTGGGGCCGCCGCTACAGCCTGTGGGTCTTCAACTTCGGCCTCGCCTGCTGCGCCATCGAGTTCATCGCCGCGTCGATGGCCCGACACGACTTCATCCGGCTGGGCGTGATCCCGTTCGCGCCCGGGCCGCGTCAGGCCGACCTGATGATCGTCTCCGGCACGGTGACGGACAAGATGGCCCCGGCGGTCAAGCGTCTGTACGAGCAGATGCCCGAGCCCAAGTACGTGATCTCCTTCGGCGCCTGCTCGAACTGCGGCGGCCCCTACTGGGACTCGTACTCCGTCACCAAGGGCGTCGACCAGATCATCCCCGTCGACGTCTACGTCCCCGGCTGCCCGCCCCGGCCCGAGGCGCTGCTCCAGGGCATCCTCAAGCTCCAGGAGAAGATCGCCCGCGAGTCGCTCGGCGAGCGGTACGCGAACGGCCCGTCGGTGGCGCAGCTGACCAGCGGCCTGGTCACCCCGCCGACGGAGCAGCCTACCCCTGGGACGGGGGGTGCGCGGTGAACGCGTACGACACCCTGCCCGAGGCCGTCACCGAGATCTTCGGCGCGGAGGCGACGGCCGAGCGGGCCTACGACCTGCTCACCGTCGACGTGCCCGTCGGCTCCTGGATCGCCGCCCTGGAGACCGCCCGCGACAAGCTCGGCTGCACCTACTTCGACTGGCTGAGCGCCGTCGACGAACCGGGCACCGGCTTCCGGGTCTGCGCCCATGTCGTCGCCCTCGAAGGCGGCCGCGTCCGCCGCCTCCTCGTCCGTACGACCGTCCCGCACGCCGCCCCCGCCCTGCCGAGCGCCGTGGACCTCTACGCGGGCGCCGGCTGGCACGAGCGCGAGACGTACGAGATGTTCGGCGTCACCTTCACCGGCCACCCCCACCTGGAGCCCCTGCTGCTGCCGGAGGGCTTCGAGGGCCATCCGCTGCGCAAGGACTTCGTCCTCGCGGCCCGGGTCGCCAAGGCCTGGCCGGGTGCCAAGGAACCCGGCGAGTCCCACGACGGCGGCCCCAAGCGCCGCCAGATGCTGCCGCCCGGCGTCCCCGACCCGAACGACTGGGGCCCCCTCAAGGGCCAGCTGCCGCCTGCCCCGGCCCGTCCGGCCCGCGCCGCCCGCGCGTCCGGCGCCGGCGCCGGCGCGGCCCCCGGCGAGCGTCCGGCCCGCCGCACCCGCACGGCCGGCGAGGGCTCGGCGAGCCAGACGGCCGGGACACCCGCGGCCGCCACCGGCGCGGCACCCGGTGAGCGTCCGGCCCGCCGCACCCGCACGGCCGGCGAGGGCTCGGCGAGCCAGACGGCCGGGACACCCGCGGCCGCCACCGGCGCGGACGCCCCACAGGCCGAGACCCCGCCCCGCCCGCCGCGCCGGATGCGCACCGCCTCCCAGGGCTCGGCGAGCCAGACCGCCGAAACGGCCCCGGAGCCCGCTACGCCCGCGGCCCCGCCGAAGGCCCCCCGGAGCAGCGACGCGCCCTGGCACCACGCGCGCCCGGCGTTCGACGAGGCCACCCCGGCGACGGACCGGCCGCAGGCCCCTCAGCCGGACGAGGCGCCGGCCAAGCCACCGGAGGAGCCCTCGGGCACCCCGGCCGACGAGGCCGAGGGGAAGCCCGCGCCCGAGCCGACCGACAAGGTCGAGGCGAAGCCTGCTCCCGAGCGGGCTGCCCAGCCCCAGCCCGAGCCCGAACCGGCCGACCGGCCCAAGCCTGAGCCCACCGCCGAGCGTGCCCCCGAGCCCGAGCCCACCGCCGAGCGTGCCCCCGAGCCCGAGCCCACCGCCGAGCGTCGCCCCGCGCCCGAGCCCACCCCCGACACCGACCCCGACGGCACGACCGGATCCGACAACACCACCGGAGGCGATCTCGCGTGAACGACGCACTCGACGTCGCCCTTCGGCTGATCGTCATCTTCGCCGTGTTCCTCGTCCTGCCCCTGGTGATCGGCCAGACCGAGCACAAGGTCATGGCCCATATGCAGGGCCGCCTCGGCCCCATGTACGCGGGTGGCTTCCACGGCTGGGCCCAGCTCGTCGCGGACGGCGTGAAGTTCGCGCAGAAGGAGGACGTGGTCCCGGCCAACGCCGACCGCCGCGTCTTCCAGCTCGCCCCCGCCGTCGCCCTGCTCCCGTACCTCCTCGTACTGATCGTGATCCCGATCGGCCCGAGCGAGAGCGCGGTCGGTCAGGTCATCGACGCCGGTGTCTTCTTCGCGCTCGCCGTCATGGGCGTCGGCGTGCTCGGCTCGCTCATGGCGGGCTGGGCCTCGGCCAACAAGTTCTCCCTCCTCGGCGGTCTGCGGACCGCCGCTCAGCTCCTCGCGTACGAGCTGCCGATGCTGCTCGCCGCCGCCTCCGTCGCCATGGCCGCCGGCACGGTCTCGCTCCCCGGCATCCTCAACGCCTTCGAGTGGTGGTGGCTGCCCTGGCAGATCGTGGGCGCCCTGGTCTTCTTCGTGGCCGGCCTCGCCGAACTCCAGCGCCCGCCGTTCGACATGCCGGTCGCCGACTCCGAGATCATCTTCGGCGCGTACACCGAGTACACCGGCCTGCGCTTCGCCCTCTTCCTGCTCGCCGAGTACGCGGGCATCGTCGTCCTGTGCGGTCTGACCACCGTCCTCTTCCTCGGCGGCTGGCACGGCCCGTTCGGCGGGGAGGGCCTGGGCTGGGTCTGGACCCTGCTCAAGACCGCCGTGCTCGCCTTCGTCGTGATCTGGCTGCGGGTGAGCTACCCGCGGCTGCGCGAGGACCAGCTGCAGAAGCTCGCCTGGACGACCCTCGTCCCCCTCGCCCTCGCCCAGATCGCCCTCACCGGCGTCGTCAAGGTGGTGATGTAGCCATGTCCCCCATTCCCGGCAGCGGCCTGGCCAAGGGCCTGGCCGTCACCCTGCGCACGATGACGAAGAAGAGCCACACCGCGCAGTACCCCGACGTCCAGCCCGAACTCCCGCCCCGCACCCGCGGTGTGATCGGCCTGTTCGAGGAGAACTGCACGGTCTGCATGCTCTGCGCCCGTGAATGCCCCGACTGGTGCATCTACATCGACTCCCACAAGGAGACGGTCCCGGCCGCCACCCCCGGTGGCCGCGAGCGCAGCCGCAACGTCCTCGACCGCTTCGCCATCGACTTCTCGCTCTGCATGTACTGCGGTATCTGCATCGAGGTGTGTCCTTTCGACGCGCTGTTCTGGTCGCCGGAGTTCGAGTACGCCGAGACCGACATCCACGAGCTCACCCATGAGCGCGACAAGCTCCGCGAGTGGATGTGGACCGTCCCCGCCCCGCCCGCGCTCGACCCGGGGGCCGAGGAGCCGAAGGAGCTCGCCGCGGCCCGCAAGACGGCCGAGAAGCTCGCCGCCGCCCAGGCCGAGGCCGAGGCGGAGGCCGAGCAGGCGCCCACCGGGCCGGCCCAGCAGTCCACCGAAGAGGCCCCGCCGGGAGGGGAGTCGTGAACCCCGTCCTCGCAGCCGAAGCCCAAGGCTTCCTCTCCCCGACCGGCGTCGAGATCGCGTTTCTCCTCGTCGGTCTCGTCACCCTGGCCGCGGCCGCGGTGACCGTCACCACCAAGCAGCTGGTGCACGCCGCCCTCTGGCTGGTGGTGGCGCTCGGCGGCCTCGCCGTCGAATACCTCCTCCTCACGGCCGAGTTCATCGCCTGGGTGCAGGTGCTGATCTACGTCGGTTCCGTCGTGGTCCTCCTCCTCTTCGGTCTCATGCTCACCAAGGCCCCCATCGGCCGCTCCCCGGACGCCGACTCCGGAAACCGCGTAGCCGCCCTCGCGGTCGCCCTGGCCGCCGCGGCCGCCCTGGTGTGGGTGGTCGTCGACGCCTTCCGTACGACCTGGATCGACCTGGACGGCCCGGCCCAGGGCGCCACCAAGGTGTCCGGCGAGATCCTCTTCCGGCACTGGGTGCTGCCGTTCGAGGCGCTCTCCGTCCTCCTGCTGGCCGCGCTGGTCGGCGCGATCGTGCTCTCCCGCAAGGACCGCCCGGAGTCCGGCCCGGCCCAGGAGGGGAAGCGCTGATGCACCTCGCCTATCCCGCGGTCCTCGCCGCCCTGCTCTTCTGCGTCGGCCTCTACGGAGTCCTCGCCCGCCGCAACGCGATCCTGGTCCTGATGTCCGTCGAGCTGATGCTCAACGCCGTCAACCTCAACCTGGTCGCGTTCGACGTCTGGCTCCGGGACACCCTCCACACCGGCCAGGCGCTGACCCTCTTCACCATCGCCATCGCCGCCGCCGAGATCGGCATCGGCCTGGCGATCGTCCTGATGGTCTACCGCAACCGCGGCACCTCGGACATCGACAAACTCCGCGACACGACCGAGGTCCCCGGCGCGGACGACCCCACCGAGCCGGCCGGCCCCGACACGGCGGCCGGGGAGAAGGCCGAGGCCACCGCGTGACCACCACGACCCTCGCCGTCCTCGTCCCCCTCCTTCCCTTCCTGGGTGCCGCCGCCGGCCTGCTGCTCGGCCGCCGCGCCCCCGGTTTCGTCCGCCCCCTGGCCGTCCTGCCGACCCTGGCCGCGGCCGTGCTCGCCGTCCTCGTCGCCGCCCGCCAAGGCGGCGACGAGACCATCGCCGCGGCCACCCGGCTCACCCCGACCGGCTCGGTCCCCATCGACCTGGCCCTGCACATCGACGGCTTCGCCGCCCTCGTCGCCGTCCTCGTCGCCGTCGTCGCCTCCTGCGTGCAGATCTACTCGACCGGCTACCTCCGCGACGACCCGCGCTACCCCTCATACGCCGCGCTGGTCTCCCTCTTCACCTCCGCGATGCTGCTCGTCGTCTACTCCGGCGACCTGATGGTGCTGCTGGTCGGCTGGGAGATCATGGGCATCTGCTCGTACTTCCTCGTCGGCCACTACTGGGAGACGCCTGAAGCACGCGCCGCCTCCCTCAAGGCCTTCCTGGTCACCAAGCTCGGCGACGTCCCCTTCCTGATCGGTCTGTTCGCGCTCGCCGCCGACACCGGCACCTTCCGGATCTCCGGCATCCTCGGCGCCGTCGGCAGGGACGGCCTGGACCACCCCACGCTGATCGCGCTGCTCCTCCTCGCCGGCGTGGCGGGCAAGTCCGCGCAGTTCCCGCTGCACACCTGGCTCCCGGACGCGATGGCCGGCCCCACCCCCGTCTCGGCGCTGATCCACGCCGCGACGATGGTCGCCGCCGGTATCTACTTCGTGGCCCGGCTGCTGCCCCTCTTCGCCGCCTCCACCGCGGCCCTGACCGTGCTCGCCGTGATGGCCGCCGTGACGATGGTCGGCTCTGCGCTCGCCGCCCTCGCCCAGGACGACATCAAGCGCGTCCTCGCCTACTCGACCATCGGTCAGCTCGGCTACATGGCCGGTGCCCTGGCCGTCGGCGACCCTGGCGCCGCCGTCTTCCACCTCCTGTCCCACGGAGCGTTCAAGGCGCTCCTCTTCCTCGCCGCCGGCGTGATCATCCACGCCGCCGGCACCAACTCCCTGACCGCCATGTCCCGGATGAGCGGCCTCACCCGGCGGATCCCCGACGCGTACTGGACGATGACCGTCGCCCTGCTCGCCCTCGCCGCGATCCCGCCGTTCGCCGGCTTCTTCTCCAAGGAAGCCGTCCTCGTCGCCGCCGAGCACACCGCCCTCGGCGACCGCACCGTCGCCCCCGCCGGCGCCGGCTGGACCGTCCTGGTCGCCGGTCTGCTCACCGCCCTCCTCACCGCCGCCTACGCGACACGCCTGTGGCTGCTCGCCTTCCGCGGCCGGGGACCCGCGGCCCCCGACCACGGCCGCCAGCCGCTCGCCATGAACACCGTCCTGTGGGTGCTCGCCATCCCCTCCCTCGCCTTCGGCCTGGCCGTCGTCCGCCTCGACGACTGGTTCGACGGCCACGCCCTCACCCCGACCGCCGTCACCGCGGTCCTGGGCACCGGCATCGCCCTCGTCGGCGGACTGGTCACCTACGCCGTCTGGCGCTCCCTCTCCGTCAAGGCCGCCCGCCTCCCGGCCGGCCCCGCGGCCCCGGAGACCGTCGCCCACCCGGACGCCGAACCGGCCCTGGTCGAGGCGGAGGCGCTCCAGCTGCCGCACCCCGCGGCCGGCCCCACGGACCCGGGCCGCCCGCTGCTCGGCCCCCTCCACCGCCACGCCGCCGACGGCTTCCATCTCGACGCCGTCTACACCGCGCTGTTCGTACGCCCCGTCCTGGCCGCGGCCTCACTGGTCCGCTTCCTCGACCGCGAAGTCGTCGACACCTACGTCAACGGCGCCGGCACCGGCACCAACTGGCTGGGACGGGCCGTCCGCGCCGCCCAGACCGGCAACGTGCAGACCTACCTCAGCGCCCTGCTCGCCGGCTCCGTCGTCCTGGCGATCGCCGCCGTACTCGTAGCCGCCGGAGCGTGAGCCGTGATCGATATCAGCGAATCCGTGATGCAGTTCCTTCTGGCGTTCCTCGTCGCCGGCCCGCTCATCGGCGCCGCGGCCGCCCTCCTGCCCGCCCCGCCCGGGCTGAAGGGGAAGTCCCCCGACCAGGCCGTGCTGCGCCACGGCGTGACCGTCACCGGCGTCATGCTCGCCGCCGCGATCGTCCTCACCCTCGGCTTCGACCACGACCAACCGTCGACGATGCAGGCCACCACGGACATCAAATGGATCCCCGCACTCGACGTGCGGCTCCACCTCGGTGTCGACGGCATTTCCCTCCCCCTTCTGGTCCTGACCGCGCTGCTGACCTTCCTCTGCGCGCTCTACAGCTACTTCAAGATGCCGAGCGGGCCTTCCCCCAAGGCCTTCGTCGCCCTGCTGCTCGTCCTCGAGTCCGGCACGCTGGCGACCTTCGCCGTCCTCGATCTGGTGCTGTTCTTCCTGGCCTTCGAGATGGTGCTCATCCCGATGTACTTCCTCATCGCCCGCTGGGGCGGTGACCAGCGGCAGGCCGCCGCCTGGAAGTTCATCCTCTACACGGTGCTCGGTTCCGTCGTCATGCTGCTCGGCCTGCTCCTGATCGGACTAAAAGCAGGCACGTTCGACATGGTGGCACTCGCCACTGACAACGGCCGTGACATCACCACATCCGTGCAGGTCATCGCCGTTCTCGCGATCGGGATCGGCCTCGCGGTGAAGACTCCGATGTGGCCGTTGCACAGCTGGCTCCCGGACGCCCACACCGCCGCCCCGACCGTCGGCTCCGTCCTCCTCGCCGGCGTCCTGCTGAAGATGGGTACGTACGGATTCGTCCGGATCGCCCTGCCGATCACCCCCGACGGCATGCACGTCTTCGCGCCGTACCTCGCCGCCTTCGCGGTCGCCGGCATCATCTACGGATCGCTCGCCTGCCTCGCGCTGGCCCGCCCCGGCGCCAAGGGCGACCTCAAGCGGCTGATCGCGTACTCCTCCGTCGGCCACATGGGCTTCGTCCTCCTCGGCATCGCCTCGATGACCCCGACCGGCGTCAACGGCGCGCTCTTCGCCAACATCGCCCACGGCCTCATCACCGGCCTGCTCTTCTTCCTGGTCGGCGCATTGAAGGACCGGTACGGCACCACCGACATCGACGCGCTCGCCGGCAGCGGCGGCGCCGCGCTCTACGGCCGCGCCCCCCGCTTCGGCGGCCTGCTCGTCTTCGGGGCCGTCGCCTCCCTCGGACTGCCTGGCCTCGCCGGGTTCTGGGGCGAGATGCTCGCGATGTTCGGCGCCTTCGACCCCGCCCCGGGCCTCAGCCGCCCCGCCTTCGTCACCTTCACGGCGATCGCCGCCCTCGGCACCCTGCTCACCGCCGCGTATCTGCTCGTCGTCGTACGCCGGGTCTGCATGGGCCCCCGGCCCACCGCCGACCAGCCGCGGCTCGCCGACGTCCAGGGCTACGAGTTCGCCGCCTGGACGCCGCTGGTCGCCCTCACCGTCCTCGCCGGACTGTGGCCCGCGGTCCTCCTCGGCCTCACCGACCCGGCCGTGCAGAAGCTCCTCGCGGGAGGAAAGTCGTGACCCCCATTGCCGCGGGCCTCGTCCAGTCCGTCGACTGGCTCGCGATCGCGCCGCCCACCCTCGCCGCGGTGGTCGGCCTGATCGTCCTGGTCGCCGACCTCTTCCTGCCGGACAGCCGCAAGCAGCTCCTCGGCTGGGCGTCGATCGCCGGTCTCACCGCCTCGATCCTGCTGCTGGCGCCGCTGCGCACGGGCGACCGCTCCACCTTCTGCCTCACCACCGCCCCCGACGTCTGCAGCTACACCGCCGACCACTTCGCCGTCGTCATCCAGTTCCTGGTCCTCGGCGGCGCGCTGCTGACCGCGCTCCTCTCCCTCTCCGACACCCGGGACAAGCTGCCCGCCGGCGAGTTCTGGTTCCTGCTGCTGTCCTCGGCCGCGGGCGCCGCGCTGCTGCCCGCCTCCCGGGACCTCGCGACCCTGGTCGTCGCCCTCGAAGTCGCCTCGCTGCCCGCCTTCGCGCTGGTCGGCCTCAAGCGCGGCGACCGGATGTCGAGCGAGTCGGCCCTGAAGTTCTTCCTCTCCTCGGTCACCGCGACCGCCGTGATGCTGCTCGGCGTCAGCTTCGTCTACGCGGCCACCGGCACGCTCCACCTCACCGAGATCGCCCAGCGCCTGGACGACGTCCCCGCCCAGCTGGAGACCCTGGCCCAGGTGGGCGTGGCGCTGACCCTCGTCGGTTTCGCCTTCAAGACCGCGGCCGCGCCCTTCCACTTCTGGGTCCCGGACACCTACGTCGGCGCACCGCTGCCGGTCGCCGCGTACCTCTCCGTCGTCGGCAAGGCGGTCGGCTTCTCCGGCCTCATCCTCGTGACCGTCATCGCCTTCCCCCTCTACGCCGACGTGTGGGGCCCGGCCCTGACCGTGCTCGCCGCGCTCACCATGACCGTCGGCAACGTGGCCGCCCTGCGCCAGGTCTCCACGCGCGCGTGGAGCGCGGTCCGCCTGCTGGCCTGGTCCTCCGTGGCCCAGGCCGGCTACCTCCTGGTGCCGATCGCCGCCGCCGCGTACTCCGGCGACGACCAGATCGGCTCCACCGTCGCGTACGCCCTGATGTACGCCGTCGTGAACCTGGGCGCCTTCGCCGTCGCCGCCCTGGTCGCCCGTACGCACCCCCAGAACCGCGTCTCCGACTACCGGGGCCTGTACGCCACCCGGCCCCTGACCGCGCTGACCATGGGCTTCTTCCTGCTCAACCTGGCCGGACTGCCGCCCGGCATCATCGGCCTCTTCGCCAAGGTCACGGTCTTCTCGGCGGCGGTGGACGCGAGCCTCGGCTGGCTCGCCGTCGTCATGGGCGTGAACGTCGTGATCGCGCTCTACTACTACCTGCAGTGGACCGCGATCCTCTTCCGCGCCCCGGCACCGGTCACTGTCCCTGCCGAGGGCGCCGAGCCCCGCCGCCACCGGGCCCCCGCGCCGCTCACCCTGGCGATCGTGCTGACCGCCGTCGCGGGCGTCGTGCTGTCGGGCTACCCCCAGCTGGTCCTCCGCTTCGCGGCGAAGACGCTGTTCTGACGACGAACCGTCTCCCCGCCCAACACTGATTCACCCGTACGGCTCACGCCGCCTCCGGCGCGTGCAAGGGAACCCGCACCTCTCGCCTGGCGTTGACCAGTACGGGAGGGTCCACTGAAGGCTGGACCAGCACCAGGCAAAGGGTCCCCCTGCCGCACCACTTGGAGGGCGTACCGTGCACCGCCGGCACAACGGGCTGAGGACCGCCGTACTCCTCGGCGGACTGTCCGCACTCATCATCCTCATCGGCAGCTTCTTCGGCCGTACGGGCCTGATCGTCGCGCTCGTCGTGGCGCTGGGAACCAACGCGTACGCCTACTGGAACAGCGACAAGCTGGCGCTGCGAGCCATGCGCGCCCGCCCGGTCAGCGAATTCGAGGCCCCCGGCCTCTACAAGATGGTCCGGGAGCTGTCGACCCAGGCCCGCCAGCCGATGCCCCGGCTCTACATCTCACCGACCCAGGCGCCGAACGCCTTCGCCACCGGCCGCAACCCCCGCAACGCCGCCGTCTGCTGCACGGAGGGGATCCTGCGCATCCTCGACGAGCGTGAGCTGCGCGGGGTCATCGGCCATGAGCTCAGCCATGTCTACAACCGCGACATCCTGATCTCCTCGGTCGCCGGCGCCCTCGCCTCCGTCATCCTCTTCCTGGTGAACTTCGCCTGGCTCATCCCGATCGGCCGCTCCGACGACGACGAGGGCCCCGGCCTGCTGGGCATGCTCCTCATCATGATCCTGGGCCCGATCGCGGCCTCCGTCATCCAGCTCGCGATCAGCCGCTCGCGGGAGTACGAGGCCGACGCGTCCGGCGCCCAGCTCACCGGCGACCCACTGGCCCTGGCCAGCGCCCTGCGCAAGCTGGAGGCCGGGACGAAGCAGCTGCCGCTCCCGCCCGAGCCCAAGCTCGAGACCGCGAGCCACATGATGATCGCGAACCCCTTCCGGCCGGGGCAGGGCCTCTCCAGAATGTTCTCCACGCATCCGCCGATGGCGGAGCGCATCTCCCGACTCGAGCAGATGGCAGGCCGCCCGTGAAAACCATCCTCAACGTCATCTGGCTCGTGCTGTGCGGCTTCTGGATGTTCCTCGGCTACATCGTCGCCGGCCTGCTGCTGTGCATCACGCTCATCGGCATCCCGTTCGGCGTCGCCGCCTTCCGGATCGGCCTCTACGCCCTGTGGCCCTTCGGCTACACCGTCGTCGACCGCCGCGACGCGGGCGCGCCCTCCTGCCTCGGCAACGTGCTCTGGCTGATCCTGGCGGGCTGGTGGCTGGCGCTCGGCCATGTCTTCACCGGCATCGCCCTGTGCGTCACCATCATCGGCATCCCGCTGGGCATCGCGAACTTCAAGCTGATCCCCGTCTCGCTGCTGCCGCTGGGCAAGGAGATCGTGCCCACCGACCAGCCGTTCGCGGCACGCTAGGCCGACGCGGCCTTCGGCGGCCGCGCCCCGCAGGTCGTCCACGGCCGATTGTCAGTGCCGTGGTCCACCATGAACGCATGACCGAGATCGAGCAGTTGCTTGACCGGCTCGCCGACGACGAGCCGTGCCTGGAGTACGGACCCGACGACGACGTCGAGTCGGCCCTGCCCTGGCCCGACTACGCGGCCCTCGCCCGGATATGACCCCGCGGTGAGGCGGCGGCGGCCCCGGCCTCAGCGCCGTCGTAGGGCGAACAGCGCCGCGCCCACGGCCACGACGCCCCCGCCCGCCGCCACCGACTCCCACGGCAGTGCGCACGCCAGCACCCCGCACCCCACCAGACCGACCGCCGCCGACACCCGGCCCCGGCCACCCAGCGTCCAGGCCGAGGCATTCGCGATCGCGTAGTACACGAGCACGCCGAACGACGAGAAACCGATCGCCCCGCGCACGTCCGCCGTCGCCGCCACCACCGCGACGACCAGCCCCACCGCCAGCTCCGCCCGGTGCGGTACGCGGAAGCGGGGGTGCACGGCGGCCAGGGCGGTCGGCAGATGGCCGTCCCGGGCCATCGCCAGCGTCGTACGGGACACCCCGAGGATCAGCGCAAGCAGCGAGCCGAGCGCGGCCACCGCCGCGCCCACCCGCACCACCGGCACGAGCCAGTGCGCCCCCGCCGCCCGCGCCGTATCGGCGAGCGGCGCCACCGACCCCCCCAGCGCCTGCGGGCCCAGGACCGAGAGGACACAGACAGCCACAGCCGCGTAGACGACCAGCGCGATCCCGAGCGCCAGTGGAATCGCGCGCGGAATGGTCCGGGCGGGGTCCCGCACCTCCTCGCCCAGGGTCGCGATGCGCGCGTATCCGGCGAAGGCGAAGAACAGCAGCCCCGCCGCCCCGAGCACCCCGCCCACCGACACGTCCCCGCCGAGCGCCAGCCGTCCGGCGTCGGCGCGCCCCGACGACAGGGAGGAGACGACCACCGCCGCCAGAACGGCCAGCACGGCCGCCACGATCGCCCGGGTCAGCAGCGCCGACTTCTGAACCCCCCGGTAGTTCACGGCGGTCAGTGCCACCACCGCGGCGACGGCCACCGCGTGCGCCTGTCCCGGCCACACGTACGCCCCGACGGTCAGCGCCATCGCCGCGCACGACGCGGTCTTGCCGACGACGAAGCTCCAGCCGGCCAGATACCCCCAGAAAGGAGAGAGCTGTTCGCGACCGTACACATACGTACCGCCCGACTTCGGATGGCGCGTGGCCAGCCGGGCCGACGCCATGGCGTTGCAGTACGCCACCACGGCGGCCAGCGCCAGGCCGAGCAGCAGCCCGGACCCGGCCTCCTGCGCCGCCGGCCCCAGCGCCACGAAGATCCCGGCGCCCACCATCGACCCGAGGCCCACGACGACCGCGTCGAACACGCCCAGCGACCGGCGCAGCTCCTGTGTCATGGACCGCACCCTACTGACCACCGCAACCACGCACCCGACCGCGTGCGTCCTCCAGGGCAGCACCGCACGCAAGGCCACGGAAAGGCAGGTTCACGGCATGAGCATCATCGGCTGGATCGTTCTCGGGCTGCTCGCGGGCGTCATCGCCAAGGTCCTGCTCCCGGGCCGTGACCCGGGCGGCCTGATCGGCACGACCCTCGTCGGCGTCGCCGGCGCGTTCGTCGGCGGCTGGATCTCCGCCCGCTTCCTCGACCGCCCGATCAACGCCCAGTTCTACGACGGCGCCACCTGGATATCCGCCGTCGGCGGCGCGCTCGTGCTCCTGATCGCGTACCGGATCCTGTTCGGCCACTCCCGCTCCCGCTGACTCCCGCCGGCCGCCCGCCAGGGCGTCAGGAGAGCCCGGTCTCGCGCAGGGTGATGTTCAGCCGCCCGGCCAGCCCCAGGGCCGGGTCGGCCGTCCCGCCGTACACCTTCGGGACCCCGTGGTACGCGAACCGCGAAGGCCCGCCGAAGACGAACAGATCGCCGGAGACCAACTCCACATCGGTGTACGGCCGTCCACGGGTCTCGGTGTTCCCGAACCGGAACACGCAGGTGTCGCCGAGGCTCAGCGAAACCACCGGGGCGCCGGAGCGCTCCTCCCGGTCCCGGTGCATGCCCATCTTCGCGCCGGCACCGGCTTCGTAGAAGTTCACCAGCGCGGTGTCCGGCGCGTAACCGCTGTGCTCCCCGTAGGCCGCGACCAGCGCCTCCCGCCCCAACTCCGCGAGCCACGCGGGAAGTAGGGCCGCGCCCGGCACATAGCGGTACGGCTCCCACCGCCAGCCCAGGCAGAGGGTCTGTACGGACATCACGCCCCCGCCCGGCAGCACGGTGTGCTGGAACGGCACGGGACCGCGCCCCCACTCCCGGCAGGCCGCGACCAGCTCTCGCTGCCGCTCGGCGGACAGCCAGCCGGGCACGTGCACGGCGCCGGGAGCGACCTCCGTCCGCGCCCGCTCGACCGGGAACAGCCCCTCGGTCACGGCGCGAGCGCGCCTTCAAGGCCGAGCAGCCGCTCCTTGCGCTCCAGCCCGGCCGCGTACCCCCGAAGGCTCCCGTCGGCCCCGATCACCCGGTGGCAGGGCCGCACGACCAGCAGTGGATTGCGCCCGATCGCGGTCCCCACGGCCCGCACCCCCGCCCCGGAGGACCCGACGCGCCGGGCGATCTCGCCGTACGAGACGGTGGCTCCGTAGGGGATCTCCTCCAGCGCCTGCCAGACCCGCCGCTGGAAGTCGCTGCCGCCGCCGGCGTACGCGATGTCGAAGCGTGTCCGCCGCCCGGCGAAGTAGTCGCCCAGCTGGGCGGCGATCTCCTCGAAGGCCCGCGGGGCGCGCAGCCAGCCGTCCTGGACGACGGCGGCGCCCTTCTGCCTGGGCAGCGACAGCGAGACCAGGGCGGTCCCGCCGTCCTCGGTCACCTCGCCGACCAGCAGCATCTCGCCCAGAGGCCCGTCGACGACCGTGTACACCGTCATGATCCGCTCCTTCCCGCGTCCTCGCTCAGATCCCAGTGTGCGACCGCGCCGCCCACCGAAGCTGGCGGAATTCGGACACCGCATCCCTGCGGGTTCGCGGGCGCGGGCACAGGGCGGGGGCGGAGCGGCCAAGCCGCGTCCGCCCCCGAAGACGCCCGAGGTCCCGCCGGAGCCGGCGGGGGTCAGCGGTAGTTCACGAACTGGATCGCGAAGTCCAGGTCCTTGCCCTTCAGCAGCTGCTGGACGGTCTGCAGGTCGTCCCGGCTCTTGGAGCTGACCCGCAGCTCGTCGCCCTGCACCTGCGCCTTGACGCCCTTCGGGCCCTCGTCACGGATGATCTTCGCGACCTTCTTGGCGTTCTCCTGGGAGATGCCCTCCTCGATCGTGGCGAAGATCTTGTACTCCTTGCCCGACAGCTGCGGCTCGCCGGCGTCCAGCGCCTTCAGCGAGATCCCGCGCTTGACCAGCTTGGTCTCGAAGACGTCGAGGATGGCCTTGACCCGCTCCTCGGAGTTCGCCTCCATCAGGATCTTCTCGCCGGACCAGGAGATCGAAGCCCCGACGTTCTTGAAGTCGTAGCGCTGCGAGATCTCCTTCGCCGCCTGGTTGAGGGCGTTGTCGACCTCCTGCCGCTCGACCTTCGAGACGATGTCGAAACTGGAGTCGGCCATGTCCTGTGGCTCCTTGTATCGGGTGCGTAGAGGTTGCGTGGCGGCGCGACGGGCTGCCCGCACCACCACCGCAAAGCCTAGCCACCCACACCCGCCCCGGGCGCTGATCAATCCGGTGGCGAAGCACCCCCGGGCATCGGGTATCGTTTACGTCGTTGCCACGGAGCACCGCCCACAAGCGGACCTCCCGGCAGCGATCCCATGGCGGTGTGCCCGAGTGGCCAATGGGAGCGGACTGTAAATCCGTCGGCTTAGCCTACCCAGGTTCGAATCCTGGCGCCGCCACGCGAGTGAGACCCCCGTCCATCTGCGGAAACGCAGTGAGCGGGGGTTTTCTCGTTCCTCGCGGTGCGATACGACTCGGTCAGTTGCCCGCCACGTCCTTGACCGCCACCGCGACCGGGATCGACCCGCCGACCACCTCTAGGGTCAGCCCGGCCGTCGCGGGGGTCTCCAGGAGTTCGGCGATCACCGCCGCCACGTCGTCCCGGGGGATCGGCCCACGGCCCGTGGAGGCCCCCAGCCGGACCAGCCCCGTGCCCGCGTCGTCGGTGAGGATGCCGGGCCGCAACACCGTCCAGTCCAGGCCCAGCTTGGCCCGTACGTACTCGTCGGCGGCGCCCTTGGCGCGCAGATAGGCGTCGAAGACCTCGTCGCCCTCGCGGTTCGCGTCGGCGCCCATCGACGAGACCATGATCAGGCGCCGGGCGCCCGCCCGTTCCGCCGCTTCGGTGAAGAGCTGTGCGGCGGCCCGGTCCACCGTGTCCTTGCGTTCGGTGCCGCTGCCCGGGCCCGCGCCCGCCGCGAAGACCGCCGCGTCCGCGCCCGCCAGGGCGCCTGTCACGTCCTCGATCGAGGCCGACTCCAGATCCATGACGATCGGCTGGGCGCCCGCCTGCCGCAGGTCGTCGGCCTGGGCCGGTTCGCGGATCAGGCCCGCGACCTCGTGTCCGCTCGCCGAGAGCAGCCGCTCAAGGCGCAGCGCGATCTGACCATGTCCTCCAGCGATGACAATGCGCATGCTCACGACCGTACGTCGCCACGGCGAAAACCGCGCAGGAAGCGGCCGTTCAGGGGCCTGTCTCCGGGCGGCTCTGGCGCGGCAGGTCCAGCGCCGCCGCCGAGTCGCAGTACTCCCGCACCGCGCTGGTCCTGGCCACCACGCGGCCCCGGTGCACCACGATCCGGCTGTAGGCGAGCGAGAGGACGCCCGAGAGCCGCTCGCCGCGCACCGCGAGGAGCTCGGCGGGAAAGCCCGCCTCCACCCGGACCTCCGCGAGCCCCATGGCCGCCCGTGAGGCCGCGCTCACCGCCCCGTACGCCTCCGCCGTCGACATCCCGCTCTGCGAGGCGAGCAGATACGCGGCCTCCAGGGGGTCCCCGCGGCCCACCGGGTTCGACACGTCCCGCAGCGCCCCGCTGCCCGCCGCCACCCGCACACCGGCCGCGCGCAGCAGCCGTACGGGCGCGGTGCCCCGCAGCTCCGTACCCCCGCAGCCGCCCTGGGGGAGGCATACCACGGTCACGCCGGCCGCCGCCAGCTGGTCCGCCGCCCGGGCTGCGACGTCCGAGGGCAGCCGGGCGAGACCGGCGCACGGGCCGATCGTCACGCCGGGCCGCAGGCCGCCCGCCATCGCCGCGAGCCGGGCCAGCCGCGCCGGATCGTCACCGTCCGTGTGCAGATCGACCGGGCAGCCGTGCTCGGCGGCGATCTCCAGGACCGCCTCCGTGTACCCGGCCGGGTCGGGATCCAGGTCAGGGCAGCCGCCCACCACGCCCGCCCCCATCTTGACCGCGTCGCGCAGCATGGCCAGCCCGTCCGCCCCGGCCATCCCGGTCAGCAGCCGGGGCATGGCGACCGCCGTCAGGTCGACCAGCCCGCGCAGCGAGCGCCGGGCCTGCAGGACCGCCTCCAGAGGGCCGACCTCCTGCACGTCGTCGATCCGCACCTGCGCCCGCAGGGCGGTCGCGCCATGACCGAGCTGGAACAGCGCGGCCTCGGTGGCCCGCCGCTGGACCTCCTCGGTGGCGTACGAGACGGGTCCTGGGAAGTCGGCGCTGAGCGCGGTGTCGGCGTGGGCGTGCGGCTCCGCGGGGGCCGGCAGCAGCAGATATCCGGCGAGGTCCACCCGGGCGCCGACGGCCGTGAGGCTGCCCGCGGTGCCGACGGCCTCGATCCGTCCCGCGGCGAGCCGTACGTCGACGGTCCGCCCGTCGGTCAGGCGGGCGCCGCAGAGCAGCAGCGAGGTGGTGTCCGCGGTCGTGGCGGCACGGTCGTCCGGGGGCTGCGGCTGCTGACTGTCGGCGGACATCGCGCTCCTGTGGGGCTCGGGCGTTCTGTGCAAGATCACGAGCGTGGTTCGAGCCTAGGGGCGCCCCGACCGGGCATCGAGGAGGAGCGCAATAGTCGTACCGGTGAGGCCACGAGTGGCGTACGGGGCGTACGTGACGTCTGTCGGATGACCTCCGGGCGGCGGCCGGGCGACCCGCGGGCGGCGGGCAGGGGCGGGCTTCCCAGGGGCGACGGAAGAGTGGTCGCGAAACGGATTTGGGCGATGGGTATCCGACCGTGTAATGTCTTCATCGCTCGCCCCAATAGCTCAGTCGGTAGAGCGTCTCCATGGTAAGGAGAAGGTCTACGGTTCGATTCCGTATTGGGGCTCTGGTGTCGGGGAACCTCACCTTCGGGTGAGGGGATCCTGCATCAAAGCGGTGTAGCTCAGTCGGTAGAGCAAGCGGCTCATAATCGCTGTGTCACCGGTTCAAGTCCGGTCACCGCTACACACAGTAGCCGATTGCTGGGTCGGTCCATCGATCGGCTACTCTTTCTTGCGTTCATCCGTCCATCCGTCCGTCAAGGAGCACTCACGTGGCTGCCACCGACGTCCGCCCGAAGATCACGCTGGCCTGCGTGGAGTGCAAGGAGCGGAACTACATCACCAAGAAGAACCGGCGTAACAACCCGGACCGTCTTGAGATGAAGAAGCACTGCCCGCGCTGCAACTCGCACACCGCGCACCGCGAAACGCGTTAACCAGGCTCGATCACGAGGCCGTCCCCATCAGGGGGCGGCCTCGTGTCGTTTGTCGCCGTCATTTTTTTCAGGAGGTAGCGAGTCCATGGCCCTCGACCAGTCCTTCGTGGGGCGGAGCTATCCGCCCACCGCGCCGTACGAGGTCGGCCGGGAGAAGATCCGGGAGTTCGCCGAGGCGGTGGGAGACACGAATCCCGCCTACACCGATCAGGAAGCCGCCAAGGCGCTCGGACACCCCGATGTGATCGCTCCGCCGACCTTTGTGTTCGCGATCACGTTCAAGGCGGCCGGGCTGGTGATCGAAGACCCTCAGCTGGGGCTGGACTACAGCCGTGTGGTGCACGGCGACCAGAAGTTCGCGTACGTCCGTCCCGTACGGGCCGGAGACCGGCTGACCGTCACCTCCACCATCGAGGCGATCAAGTCGATGGCCGGAAACGACATCCTGGACATCCGGGGCGAGGTGCACGACGAGTCCGGTGAGCACGTCGTGACCGCCTGGACCAAGCTCGTCGCCCGCGCGGCCGAGCCCACGGCAGAGGGGGCCTGAACATGACCGCGAAGATCGCTTACGCCGACGTCGAGGTCGGCACCGAACTGCCGGCACAGTCCTTCCCCGTGACTCGCGCCACACTCGTCCAGTACGCGGGCGCCTCCGGCGACTTCAACCCGATCCACTGGAACGAGAAGTTCGCCGTCGAGGTCGGGCTTCCCGACGTCATCGCCCACGGCATGTTCACCATGGCCGAGGCCATCCGCGTCGTCACGGACTGGACCGGCGACCCGGGCGCGGTCGTCGAGTACGGCGTGCGCTTCACCAAGCCCGTGGTCGTGCCCAACGACGACAAGGGCGCGCTCATCGAGGTCAGCGCCAAGGTCGCGGCCAAGCTGGACGACCAGCGGGTGCGGGTCGACCTGACGGCGACCTCGGCGGGCCAGAAGGTGCTGGGCATGTCCCGCGCGGTGGTCAGGCTCGCCTGAGCGCCGGCACGACGTGGACGGGGCGGCGCTGTCGGTGCCGCCCCGTACTCTTGAGCGCGTGCAGGAACTCCACGACGCCCCCCTTGCTCCCCTGACCACCTTCCGGCTCGGCGGCCCCGCCGGCCGGCTCGTCACGGCCACCACCGATGACGAAGTGATCGCCGTCGTCCGCGAGGCCGACGACGCCGGGACGCCCCTGCTGATCATCGGCGGCGGGTCCAACCTGGTCATCGGCGACAAGGGTTTCGACGGGACCGCCCTGCGCATCGCGACCAAGGGCTTCCGGCTGGAGGGCACGGCCCTGGAGCTGGCCGCGGGCGAGGTCTGGACGGACGCCGTCGCGCGCACGGTCGAGGCCGGGCTCGCCGGCATCGAGTGCCTCGCCGGCATCCCCGGCTCGGCCGGTGCCACCCCGATCCAGAACGTCGGGGCGTACGGCCAGGAGGTCTCCGCCACCATCACGGAGGTCGTCGCCTACGACCGCCGGGCGGGCGAGACGGTCACGCTCACCAACGCCGAGTGCGCCTTCTCCTACCGCCACAGCCGCTTCAAGGAGCACCCCGACCGCTATGTCGTCCTGCGCGTCCGCTTCGCGCTGGAGGACGCCGGAGGGCTCTCCGCGCCGCTGAAGTACCCCGAGACCGCCCGCGCCCTCGGAGTCCAGGCCGGCGACCGGGTGCCCGCCGCGGCCGCCCGCGAGACGGTGCTCAGGCTCCGCGCCGGCAAGGGCATGGTCCTGGACCCCGAGGACCACGACACCTGGTCGGCCGGCTCCTTCTTCACCAACCCGATCCTCGACGCCGGGCAGTACGAGGACTTCCTCGGCCGGGTCCGCGACCGCCTCGGCGACGGCGTCACCCCGCCCGCCTTCCCGGCGGGGGAGGGGTTGGTGAAGACCTCCGCCGCCTGGCTGATCGACAAGGCCGGATTCACCAAGGGGTACGGCTCGGGCCCGGCCCGTATCTCCACCAAGCACACCCTCGCCCTCACCAACCGCGGCGAGGCCACCACCGAGGACCTCCTCGCCCTCGCCCGCGAGGTCGTCGCCGGGGTCCGCGACGCCTTCGGGATCACGCTCGTCAACGAGCCGGTGACGGTCGGCGTCGAGATCTAGAGACGCCCGCCCGGCAGAGGATCAGTAGGCGACCCCGACGCCCTGCTTGAGGGCCGCCGGGTCGTCCAGCAGCGCCAGCATCGCGTGGGCCACGTCCGCGCGCGCGATGCTCCGCCCGGAGCGCGGATTGGCGCCGACGGCCTTGCGGTAGACACCGGTCCGCGGGCCGTCGGTGAGTCTCGGCGGCCGTACGGCCGTCCAGTCCGTCGCGCTCGTGGCCAGCTCGCCCTCCATCACCCGCAGGTCGGCGTAGACCTCCTTCAGGGCCGCCCGCACCACCGCCACGAACATCCGGTCGATCAGCGGCTCGTCCGCGGGCGTCGTGATCACCGGGGCCGCGCTGACCACCACCAGCCGCCGGACCCGCTCCGCCTCCATCGCCCCGACCACCGCACGGGTCAGCCGGGTCGTGATCCCGTCCGTCTTCCGCCCCGGCGCGCCCAGACCCGAGAGCACCGCGTCCCGCCCGGCGACCGCCCGGCGCAGCTCCCGCGGGTCCTTCAGATCCGCCCGGAACACCTCGAGGCGCGGGCCGGTCACGGTGAACCGCGCGGGGTCGCGCACCACCGCCGTCACCTGATGCCCCGCCTCCAGCGCCTGCCGGACGATCTGCTGCCCGACGCCGCCGGTCGCGCCGAAAACGGTCAGTTCCATCGCACACCTCTTCCAGGTGGATCTACAGGTGAATCTACGGGTTGGTAAGTGCTCACTCACCCCCTAGGGTGAGTACTCACCCACCTGTCGTCAAGCGCGGACGGAGCAGCCGGAGATGAAGCCCACCCGGGAGCGGATCCTCGACGCGGCCCATCAGCTGTGGCTCACGGTCGGACTGGCCCGTACGACCACCAAGGAGATCGCGCGGGCGGCCGACTGCTCCGAGGCCGCGCTCTACAAGTACTTCGCGAGCAAGGAGGAGCTCTTCGTCGCCGTGCTGCGCGAGCGGCTGCCCGAGCTCACCCCGCTCCTCGACCGGCTCGCCGCGGACCCGGGGGAGCGCGGCGTCGAGGAGAACCTCACCGAGGTCGCCCGCCAGGCCGCGCGCTTCTACGCCGAGAGCTTCCCGATCGGCGCCTCGCTCTTCGCCGAGACCCGGCTCAAGGCCCGCCACGACGAAGCCCTGCGGGAGCTCGGCACCGGCCCGCACACCCCCATCGAGCGCCTCGACGCCTATCTGCGCGCCGAACGCGCCGCCGGCCGCATCCGGGCAGACGCGGACACCTTCGCCGCGGCCTCCCTGCTGCTCGGCGCCTGCGTACAGCGGGCCTTCGCCTACGACGCCACCGTCGGCAAGGAGCCCCCGCAGGACCTCGATACCTTCGCCGCGTCGATCGCCCGCACCCTGCTGCGCGGGCTCAGCTAGCCGACTAGCCGGCCAGCCAGTCGTCGATGCCGGCGAGCAGCTTGTTCTTCTCCGGCTCCGGCGCCGCCGAGCCCCGTACGGACTGCCGCGCCAGCTCGGCCAGCTCGGCGTCGGTGAAACCGTGGTGGCGGCGGGCGAGCTCGTACTGCGCCGCCAGCCGCGAGCCGAACAGCAGCGGGTCGTCCGCGCCCAGCGCCATCGGCACCCCCGCGTCGAAGAGGGTCCGCAGCGGCACGTCCTCCGGCCGCTCGTACACCCCCAGAGCCACGTTGGACGACGGACAGACCTCGCAGGTCACGCCCTTCTCGGCGAGCTTGCGCAGCAGTCGCGGGTCCTCCGCCGCCCGTACACCGTGCCCGATCCGCGCCGCCCGCAGATCGTCCAGGCAGTCCCGTACCGACGCCGGGCCGGTCAGCTCACCGCCGTGCGGGGCCGCCAGCAGGCCGCCCTCCCGGGCGATGGCGAAGGCGCGGTCGAAGTCGCGGGCGAGGCCCCGCCGCTCGTCGTTGGAGAGCCCGAAGCCCACCACACCCCGGTCCGCGTAGCGCACGGCGAGACGCGCCAGCGTCCGGGCGTCCAGCGGGTGCTTCATCCGGTTCGCCGCGACGAGGACCCGTATCCCGAGCCCGGTCTCGCGGGAGGCGCACTCCACCGCGTCCAGGATGATCTCCAGGGCGGGGATCAGTCCGCCGAGGAGCGGGGCGTACGACGTGGGGTCGACCTGGATCTCCAGCCAGCCGGACCCGTCCCGTACGTCCTCCTCGGCCGCCTCCCGCACCAGCCGCCGGATGTCGTCCGGCTCCCGCAGGCACGACCGGGCGATGTCGTAGAGCCGCTGGAAACGGAACCAGCCCCGCTCGTCGGTCGCCCGCAGCTTCGGCGGCGTACCGCTGCTCAGGGCCTCGGGCAGATGAACGCCGTACTTGTCGGCGAGCTCGATCAGGGTCGTGGGCCGCATCGAGCCCGTGAAGTGCAGGTGCAGATGTGCCTTGGGCAGAAGACTGAGATCGCGATGTTGCGCCATTGCAGGATCTTGCCGCACCCGTCCGGCGTACGGCAGCCCCTTTCCCCGATCGGGACCTTGCTCGAACGCAAGAATGGGCCCCTGGTTCCGAAGAACCAGGGGCCCCACATACGAAAATCCGTAGGTCAGTCGCGGGCCTCGGCCAGCAGCTTCTGGATCCGGGACACGCCCTCCACCAGGTCCTCGTCGCCCAGCGCGTACGAAAGACGCAGGTAGCCCTGCGTGCCGAAGGCCTCGCCCGGGACGACCGCGACCTCGACCTCGTCGAGGATGAGCGCCGCGAGCTCCACCGAGGTCGCCGGGCGCTTGCCCCGGATCTCCTTGCCGAGCAGGCCCTTCACCGACGGGTAGACGTAGAACGCGCCCTCGGGGGTCGGGCAGACCACGCCGTCGATCTCGTTCAGCATCTTCACGATCGTCTGGCGGCGGCGGTCGAAGGCCTTGCGCATCTCCGCGACGGCGTCCAGGTCGCCGGAGACGGCGGCCAGCGCGGCCACCTGCGCCACGTTGGAGACGTTGGAGGTGGCGTGCGACTGGAGGTTGGTCGCGGCCTTCACGACGTCCCTCGGGCCGATGATCCACCCGACACGCCAGCCGGTCATCGCGTACGTCTTGGCGACACCGTTGACGACGATGCACTTCTCGCGCAGCGCCGGCACGAGCTGGGGCAGCGAGGTGAAGGTCGCGTCGCCGTAGACCAGGTGCTCGTAGATCTCGTCGGTCAGCACCCACAGACCGTGCTCGGCGGCCCACTCGCCGATCGCGCGGGCGTCGGCCTCGCTGTAGACCGCGCCGGTCGGGTTGGACGGGGAGACGAAGAGGACGACCTTCGTCTTCTCCGTACGGGCCGCCTCCAGCTGCTCCACCGAGACGCGGTAGCCGGTGGTCTCGTCGGCGACGACCTCCACCGGGACACCGCCCGCGAGGCGGATCGACTCGGGGTACGTCGTCCAGTACGGAGCCGGGACGATGACCTCGTCACCCGGGTCGAGGATCGCGGCGAACGCCTCGTAGATGGCCTGCTTGCCACCGTTGGTCACCAGGACCTGCGCCGGGTCGACCTCGTAGCCGGAGTCGCGCAGCGTCTTCTCGGCGATGGCCTTCTTCAGCTCGGGCAGCCCGCCGGCGGGCGTGTAGCGGTGGTACTTCGGGTTGCGGCAGGCCTCGACGGCGGCCTCGACGATGTAGTCGGGGGTCGGGAAGTCGGGCTCACCGGCGCCGAAGCCGATCACCGGACGGCCGGCGGCCTTGAGGGCCTTCGCCTTGGCGTCGACGGCGAGGGTCGCGGACTCGGAGATCGCGCCGATGCGGGCGGAGACCCGGCGCTCGGTGGGAGAGGTAGCAGCGCTCATACGGCCATCGTCCCAGACCCTCTTCTCACCCGGCACACAGGTTTCGAGGAGCGGACAGGAACGGACATCGGCGGTCAGCGGTGCTATCTGTTCGACGTTCGCGCCCTGAACACGTACACTCACTGGTCGTTGGCCCGCACAGACCACATCTCCGGATGGGGTAGGTTGGGGGACACCGCAAAGGGTCGTAGCTCAATTGGTAGAGCACTGGTCTCCAAAACCAGCGGTTGGGGGTTCAAGTCCCTCCGGCCCTGCTACACACACCGCCAGGTTGTGTGCGCATGTACGTACTTCATTGCACCGCCGTGCGGCTCCACCCCGGGCGCGGCACGGCCACGACCCGGAATCAGGTGAGAGATCGTGACGGACGCCGTAGGCTCCATCGACATGCCTGATGCCGAGGACGAAGCTCCGGAGTCCAAGAAGAAGGCCCGCAAGGGCGGTAAGCGCGGAAAGAAGGGCCCCCTGGGCCGTCTCGCGCTCTTCTACCGGCAGATCGTCGCCGAGCTCCGCAAGGTCGTCTGGCCCACTCGTAGCCAGCTGACGACCTACACCACCGTAGTGATTGTCTTCGTTGTCATCATGATCGGTCTTGTGACCGTGATTGACTTGGGCTTCCAGGAAGCAGTCAAGTCCGTCTTCGGCTGATTCCCGCGGAGGGCGCCCCCGCGGGCGCCCCTTTTCGCATGTTCCACCCCATCTGTATCGCAGGAAGAAGCAGCCACCGTGTCTGACCCGAACCTGAACGACGCCAACGAGTCGGCCGAGTCCATCGAGGACCAGATCGACATCGTGGAGGCGGCCGACGAGGACCAGGCCGAAGCTGCTGACGCCGCTGCGGGCGAGGCGGCCGAGGAGGCCGCGCTCCACATCGAGGACGAGGACGTCGAGCCCGAGGCCGACTCCGACGAGGACGCCGAGGCCGAGGCCGAGGTCGAGCTCGACGAGGAGGCCGAAGAGGCCGAGGAGGAGCCCGCCGCTCCCGTCGACCCCATCGCCGCCCTGCGCGAGGAGCTCCGCGGCCTGCCCGGCGAGTGGTACGTCATCCACACCTACGCGGGCTACGAGAAGCGCGTGAAGGCCAACCTGGAGCAGCGCGCCGTCTCGCTGAACGTCGAGGAGTTCATCTACCAGGCCGAGGTGCCCGAGGAAGAGATCGTCCAGATCAAGAACGGCGAGCGCAAGAACGTCCGGCAGAACAAGCTGCCCGGCTACGTGCTCGTCCGGATGGATCTGACGAACGAGTCCTGGGGCGTCGTCCGCAACACGCCCGGCGTCACCGGCTTCGTGGGCAACGCCTACGACCCGTACCCGCTGACCCTGGACGAGATCGTCAAGATGCTCGCCCCGGAGGCCGAGGAGAAGGCCGCCCGCGAGGCCGCCGAGGCCGAGGGCAAGCCGGCTCCGGCCCGCAAGGTCGAGGTCCAGGTCCTGGACTTCGAGGTCGGCGACTCGGTCACCGTCACCGACGGTCCCTTCGCCACCCTCCAGGCCACGATCAACGAGATCAACGCCGACTCGAAGAAGGTCAAGGGCCTCGTCGAGATCTTCGGTCGCGAGACCCCGGTCGAGCTCAGCTTCGACCAGATCCAGAAGAACTGACGCTCACAGGTTTCCGACCAGGTCAGAGTGGCTCTTGTAGCCGCTCTGACCTGCTCGGTTTTTAGCCGCGCACCTATACCCGTTATCGTTGTGCGGTATGCCTCCATCCGGATGACCGGGTGGCCGGCTGAAAACTCTCACTAGGACCCGGAGAGAGCAATGCCTCCCAAGAAGAAGAAGGTCACGGGGCTTATCAAGCTCCAGATCAACGCCGGCGCCGCCAACCCGGCGCCGCCGGTCGGCCCCGCGCTGGGTCAGCACGGCGTCAACATCATGGAGTTCTGCAAGGCCTACAACGCCGCGACCGAGTCGCAGCGTGGCATGGTCGTGCCGGTGGAGATCACGGTCTACGAGGACCGTTCCTTCACCTTCATCACGAAGACTCCGCCGGCCGCCAAGCTGATCCTCAAGGCCGCAGGTGTGGACAAGGGCTCCGGCGAGCCGCACAAGACCAAGGTCGCCAAGCTCACGGCCGACCAGGTCCGCGAGATCGCCTCGGTCAAGCTGCCCGACCTGAACGCCAACGACCTGGACGCCGCGTCGAAGATCATCGCCGGCACCGCCCGTTCCATGGGCATCACGGTCGAGGGCTGATCACCCCCCTTGTGACCTTGTGGTAGGACCAGCGCTGGTCCGCACCACGACTCCACACCTGCCACGCGGCGGCAGCCGCATGGTGTTACTGCACAGGAGAAGAAGTGAAGCGCAGCAAGGCTCTCCGCGGCGCGGACGCCAAGATCGACCGGGAGCGTAACTACGCCCCCCTCGAGGCCGTCCGTCTCGCCAAGGAAACCGCAGCCACCAAGTTCGACGGCACCGTCGAGGTCGCCTTCCGCCTGGGTGTCGACCCGCGCAAGGCCGACCAGATGGTCCGTGGCACCGTGAACCTTCCGCACGGCACCGGTAAGACCGCCCGGGTCCTGGTCTTCGCGACCGGTGACCGTGCCGAGGCCGCGCGTGCCGCGGGCGCCGACATCGTCGGCTCCGACGAGCTCATCGACGAGATCTCCAAGGGCCAGCGCCTGAACGAGTTCGACGCCGTCGTCGCCACCCCGGACCTCATGGGCAAGGTCGGCCGCCTCGGCCGCGTCCTCGGCCCCCGTGGTCTGATGCCGAACCCGAAGACCGGCACCGTCACCCCCGATGTCGCCAAGGCTGTGAACGAGATCAAGGGCGGCAAGATCGAGTTCCGTGTCGACAAGCACTCGAACCTCCACTTCATCATCGGCAAGGTTTCCTTCGATGACACGAAGCTGGTCGAGAACTACGCGGCCGCGCTGGAGGAGATCCTCCGCCTGAAGCCGTCCGCCGCGAAGGGCCGCTACATCAAGAAGGCGACCCTCACCACCACGATGGGTCCCGGCATCCCGCTGGACTCCAACCGCACCCGCAACCTCCTCGTCGAGGAGGACCCGGCCGCGGTCTGAGCCCCTATGGCTCGCTGAGTGGCCACGACGGGCCTTCCGCCCCCTCACGGGGCGTGGGAGGCCCGTCGTGCTGTGTCTTTCGGGAAAACTCCCACGGCTCCTACCAGGGCCTTCGCCCGATTTGCTTCGGATCGGCGTCATCGCGTACAGTTCCATCGAAGCCAAAGACCGCTGGTCGTTGCTGTGCCCGTGAGGGTGCGGTGGCCGAAGGATTCGCTGAGATGCGAACGACCCGCGCAGGTGACAGTGGAAAAGTTCCCGGATCGTATGACTCGGTTGAGCTGAGCCCCGTGCGCCTGCGCCCGGGGCGTTTTGTTTTGTTAGCCCCTTCTGAGCGGTCCTCATCACCCGGAAGGAGGCCGACGCTCTATGGCAAGGCCCGACAAGGCTGCCGCGGTAGCCGAGCTCAAGGACAAGTTCCAGAGCTCGAGCGCCGTCGTGCTGACCGAGTACCGGGGTCTCACCGTGGCCCAGCTCAAGACGCTGCGCCGTTCGCTCGGTGAGAACGCCCAGTACGCCGTGGTGAAGAACACGCTGACCAAGATTGCGGCCAACGAGGCCGGGATCACCACGCTCGACGACCAGTTCACCGGTCCGACGGGCGCTGCCTTCATCACCGGTGACCCGGTGGAGTCGGCCAAGGGTCTTCGTGACTTCGCCAAGGACAACCCCAACCTCGTCATCAAGGGCGGTGTCCTTGACGGCAAGGCGCTGTCCGCCGACGAGATCAAGAAGCTTGCGGACCTCGAGTCCCGCGAGGTTCTGCTCAGCAAGCTGGCCGGTGCCTTCAAGGGCAAGCAGTCCCAGACTGCCTCGCTCTTCCAGGCGCTGCCGTCGAAGTTCGTCCGCACCGCGGAGGCGCTTCGCGTCAAGCTCGCCGAGCAGGGCGGTGCCGAGTAATTCGGCTCGCGCAATGATCAGCGCCGCCTAGGCGGCGCGGGTCGCAGCGGGCCGAACGTACGCCCGCCTCACATGTACATCCGGCACCTGCCGAATTAGTGGAAGGATCGCCCATCATGGCGAAGCTCTCTCAGGAAGACCTGCTCGCGCAGTTCGAGGAGATGACCCTCATCGAGCTCTCCGAGTTCGTGAAGGCGTTCGAGGACAAGTTCGACGTCACCGCCGCTGCGGCCGTCGCCGTCGCCGGCCCCGCGGGCCCGGCCGCCACCGCCGAGGCCGTCGAGGAGAAGGACGAGTTCGACGTCATCCTCACCGGCGCCGGTGACAAGAAGATCCAGGTCATCAAGGTCGTGCGTGAGCTGACCTCCCTGGGTCTGAAGGAGGCCAAGGACCTCGTCGACGGCACCCCGAAGCCGGTCCTCGAGAAGGTCGCGAAGGACGCCGCGGACAAGGCCAAGGAGGCCCTCGAGGGCGCCGGCGCCTCCGTCGAGGTCAAGTAAGACCTCGCGAGTCTGCTGACTCTTCCTGAGCGCCGTACAGGCGCTTGCCAAGGGCGATCACCCATCCGGGTGGTCGCCCTTCGGCGTATCCGGGGACGTAGGTGGTGGCTGTCTTGCGCCCGCCGCCGGGCGGAGTATGGTGATCTTCGCCGTGCGCCCCGCCAGCCGGGGGGCCTTGACGAACCGCACGCAGCGCGCAATTCTCAGGACGCGTCGTCACAACGATCCGTATCCGAGGCATGGATCGACGACCGAACGGGCAGTATCGATGTGCGCCACACGGCGCGAGGTACCGCGGAGTTGAGAACAACGAGGGTCTTGAGGAACTCGCCCTGGACATCAGTGGGCCAAGTGGCTACACTGACCCTTTGCGCTGCCTGTTAGCTGCCCCCTGCCCGTCACCAGGGGCATCCCCTCGCAAGAGCATCGTTGGCCGAACGGCCCTGACCTGGTCTTTTGATCAAAATCAGGAACGTTTGTCTCCGTGCCCCGCTAGGGACCGGTACGCGCGTAGTGAGTCCGAGCCCTCGGAAGGACCCCCTCTTGGCCGCCTCGCGCAACGCCTCGACCAATACGAACAACGGCGCCAGCACCGCCCCGCTGCGCATCTCCTTTGCAAAGATCAAGGAGCCCCTCGAGGTTCCGAACCTCCTCGCGCTGCAGACCGAGAGCTTTGACTGGCTGCTCGGGAACGCCGCCTGGAAGGCTCGTGTCGAGGCAGCTCTTGAGTCGGGACAGGACGTCCCCAGGAAGTCCGGTCTTGAGGAGATCTTCGAGGAGATCTCGCCGATCGAGGACTTCTCCGGGTCGATGTCGCTGACCTTCCGCGACCACCGTTTCGAGCCGCCGAAGAACTCCATCGACGAGTGCAAGGACCGTGACTTCACGTACGGCGCCCCGCTCTTCGTGACCGCCGAGTTCACCAACAACGAGACCGGCGAGATCAAGTCTCAGACGGTCTTCATGGGCGACTTCCCGCTCATGACGAACAAGGGCACCTTCGTCATCAACGGCACCGAGCGTGTCGTCGTGTCGCAGCTCGTCCGCTCGCCGGGTGTTTACTTCGACTCCTCCATCGACAAGACGTCCGACAAGGACATCTTCTCCGCCAAGATCATCCCGTCCCGGGGTGCCTGGCTGGAGATGGAGATCGACAAGCGCGACATGGTCGGTGTCCGCATCGACCGCAAGCGCAAGCAGTCCGTCACCGTTCTGCTGAAGGCGCTCGGCTGGACCACCGAGCAGATCCTGCAGGAGTTCGGCGAGTACGAGTCCATGCGCGCCACCCTGGAGAAGGACCACACCCAGGGCCAGGACGACGCGCTGCTCGACATCTACCGCAAGCTGCGTCCGGGCGAGCCCCCGACGCGCGAGGCCGCTCAGACGCTGCTCGAGAACCTCTACTTCAACCCGAAGCGCTACGACCTCGCGAAGGTCGGCCGCTACAAGGTGAACAAGAAGCTCGGCGCCGACGAGCCGCTGGACGCGGGTGTCCTCACCACCGACGACATCATCGCGACCATCAAGTACCTGGTGAAGCTCCACGCGGGCGAGACCGAGACGGTCGGCGAGAACGGTTCGCAGATCGTCGTCGAGACCGACGACATCGACCACTTCGGCAACCGTCGTCTGCGTAACGTCGGCGAGCTCATCCAGAACCAGGTCCGTACGGGTCTGGCTCGTATGGAGCGCGTCGTGCGTGAGCGCATGACCACCCAGGACGTCGAGGCGATCACGCCGCAGACCCTGATCAACATCCGGCCGGTCGTCGCCTCCATCAAGGAGTTCTTCGGCACCAGCCAGCTGTCGCAGTTCATGGACCAGAACAACCCGCTGTCGGGTCTGACGCACAAGCGTCGTCTCTCGGCGCTGGGTCCCGGTGGTCTGTCCCGTGAGCGGGCCGGCTTCGAGGTCCGAGACGTGCACCCGTCCCACTACGGACGTATGTGCCCGATCGAGACCCCCGAAGGCCCGAACATCGGTCTGATCGGTTCGCTCGCCTCGTACGGCCGCGTCAACGCGTTCGGCTTCGTCGAGACGCCGTACCGCAAGGTCGTCGAGGGCCAGGTCACCGACGAGGTCGACTACCTGACCGCCGACGAGGAGGACCGCTTCGTCATCGCGCAGGCCAACGCCGCGCTCAACGACGACCTGCAGTTCACCGAGGCCCGTGTCCTGGTCCGCCGCCGTGGCGGCGAGGTCGACTACGTCTCCCCGTCGGACGTGGACTACATGGACGTCTCGCCGCGCCAGATGGTGTCGGTCGCGACCGCCATGATCCCGTTCCTCGAGCACGACGACGCCAACCGTGCCCTCATGGGCGCGAACATGATGCGTCAGGCGGTGCCGCTGATTAAGTCGGAGGCCCCGCTCGTCGGTACCGGTATGGAGTACCGCTGTGCCACCGACGCCGGTGACGTCATCAAGGCCGAGAAGGACGGTGTGATCCAGGAGGTTTCGGCCGACTACATCACCGTCGCCAACGACGACGGCACGTACACCACGTACCGCGTCGCGAAGTTCTCCCGCTCCAACCAGGGCACCTCGGTCAACCAGAAGGTCGTCGTCTCCGAGGGCGACCGGGTCATCGAGGGCCAGGTCCTCGCCGACGGTCCGGCCACCGAGAACGGTGAGATGGCGCTCGGCAAGAACCTGCTCGTGGCGTTCATGCCGTGGGAGGGTCACAACTACGAGGACGCGATCATCCTGTCGCAGCGCCTCGTGCAGGACGACGTCCTCTCCTCGATCCACATCGAGGAGCACGAGGTCGACGCCCGTGACACCAAGCTCGGCCCCGAGGAGATCACCCGGGACATCCCGAACGTCTCCGAGGAGGTCCTCGCGGACCTGGACGAGCGCGGCATCATCCGGATCGGTGCCGAGGTCGTCGCCGGCGACATCCTGGTCGGCAAGGTCACCCCGAAGGGTGAGACCGAGCTGACCCCGGAGGAGCGCCTGCTCCGCGCGATCTTCGGTGAGAAGGCCCGTGAGGTCCGTGACACCTCGCTGAAGGTGCCGCACGGCGAGACCGGCAAGGTCATCGGCGTCCGCGTCTTCGACCGCGAGGAGGGCGACGAGCTTCCCCCGGGCGTGAACCAGCTGGTCCGCGTCTACGTCGCCCAGAAGCGCAAGATCACCGACGGTGACAAGCTCGCCGGCCGTCACGGCAACAAGGGTGTCATCTCCAAGATCCTCCCGATCGAGGACATGCCGTTCCTCGAGGACGGCACCCCGGTCGACATCATCCTCAACCCGCTGGGTGTCCCGTCCCGAATGAACCCGGGACAGGTCCTGGAGATCCACCTCGGCTGGCTCGCCAGCCGCGGCTGGGACGTCTCCGGCCTCGCCGACGAGTGGGCCCAGCGCCTCCAGGCGATCGGCGCCGACCAGGTCGCCCCCGGCACCAACGTCGCGACCCCGGTCTTCGACGGTGCCCGCGAGGACGAGCTGGCCGGTCTGCTCCAGCACACCATCCCGAACCGCGACGGCGAGCGCATGGTGCTCCCGTCCGGCAAGGCGCGCCTGTTCGACGGCCGCTCCGGCGAGCCGTTCCCGGACCCGATCTCGGTCGGGTACATGTACATCCTCAAGCTCCACCACCTGGTCGACGACAAGCTGCACGCCCGGTCGACCGGTCCGTACTCGATGATCACCCAGCAGCCGCTGGGTGGTAAGGCCCAGTTCGGTGGCCAGCGATTCGGTGAGATGGAGGTGTGGGCGCTCGAGGCTTACGGAGCCGCCTACGCTCTCCAGGAGCTGCTGACCATCAAGTCCGACGACGTCACCGGCCGCGTGAAGGTCTACGAGGCCATCGTCAAGGGCGAGAACATCCCTGAGCCCGGCATCCCCGAGTCCTTCAAGGTGCTCATCAAGGAGATGCAGTCCCTGTGCCTCAACGTGGAGGTGCTGTCCTCGGACGGCATGTCCATCGAGATGCGCGACACCGACGAGGACGTCTTCCGCGCAGCGGAGGAGCTCGGTATCGACCTGTCCCGGCGCGAGCCGAGCAGCGTCGAAGAGGTCTGACGGGAGTCCGGTGGGGGGCTTGGTAACGAGCCCCCCACCGACCCCGGGACCCCCATCAGACCATTTGAGACTCAACCCTGAGAGGGATTGACGCATAGTGCTCGACGTCAACTTCTTCGACGAGCTGCGGATCGGCCTGGCCACCGCGGACGACATCCGACAGTGGTCCCACGGCGAGGTCAAGAAGCCGGAGACCATCAACTACCGCACCCTCAAGCCCGAGAAGGACGGACTCTTCTGCGAGAAGATCTTCGGTCCGACCCGGGACTGGGAGTGCTACTGCGGCAAGTACAAGCGTGTCCGCTTCAAGGGCATCATCTGTGAGCGGTGTGGCGTCGAGGTCACCCGCGCCAAGGTGCGCCGTGAGCGGATGGGCCACATCGAGCTGGCCGCTCCCGTCACCCACATCTGGTACTTCAAGGGCGTCCCGTCGCGTCTGGGCTACCTGCTGGACCTGGCGCCGAAGGACCTCGAGAAGGTCATCTACTTCGCCGCGTACATGATCACGTTCGTCGACGACGAGCGCCGTACGCGTGACCTGCCGTCGCTGGAGGCTCACGTCTCCGTCGAGCGTCAGCAGATCGAGAACCGCCGCGACGCCGACCTTGAGGCCCGCGCCAAGAAGCTCGAGACCGACCTGGCCGAGCTCGAGGCCGAGGGTGCCAAGGCCGATGTGCGCCGCAAGGTGCGCGAGGGCGCCGAGCGTGAGATGAAGCAGCTGCGTGACCGTGCGCAGCGCGAGATCGACCGTCTCGACGAGGTGTGGAACCGCTTCAAGAACCTCAAGGTCCAGGACCTGGAGGGCGACGAGCTCCTCTACCGCGAGCTGCGTGACCGCTTCGGCACGTACTTCGACGGTTCGATGGGTGCCGCGGCGCTGCAGAAGCGCCTGGAGTCCTTCGACCTGAACGAGGAGGCCGAGCGCCTCCGCGAGATCATCCGTACCGGCAAGGGCCAGAAGAAGACCCGTGCGCTCAAGCGCCTCAAGGTCGTCTCCGCGTTCCTGCAGACCAGCAACAGCCCCAAGGGCATGGTGCTCGACTGCGTGCCGGTCATCCCGCCGGACCTGCGTCCGATGGTGCAGCTGGACGGTGGCCGCTTCGCGACCTCCGACCTGAACGACCTGTACCGCCGTGTGATCAACCGCAACAACCGCCTCAAGCGTCTCCTTGACCTCGGTGCCCCCGAGATCATCGTGAACAACGAGAAGCGGATGCTGCAGGAGGCCGTCGACGCGCTGTTCGACAACGGCCGTCGTGGTCGCCCGGTCACGGGCCCCGGCAACCGCCCGCTGAAGTCCCTCAGCGACATGCTGAAGGGTAAGCAGGGTCGATTCCGTCAGAACCTGCTCGGTAAGCGAGTCGACTACTCGGCGCGTTCCGTCATCGTCGTCGGCCCGCAGCTGAAGCTGCACCAGTGTGGTCTGCCCAAGGCCATGGCGCTGGAGCTCTTCAAGCCGTTCGTGATGAAGCGCCTGGTCGACCTGAACCACGCGCAGAACATCAAGTCGGCCAAGCGCATGGTCGAGCGTGGCCGCACCGTCGTGTACGACGTCCTCGAAGAGGTCATCGCCGAGCACCCGGTGCTGCTCAACCGTGCGCCCACGCTGCACCGCCTCGGCATCCAGGCCTTCGAGCCGCAGCTGGTCGAGGGCAAGGCCATCCAGATCCACCCGCTCGTCTGCACCGCGTTCAACGCGGACTTCGACGGTGACCAGATGGCCGTCCACCTGCCGCTCTCCGCGGAGGCGCAGGCCGAGGCCCGCATCCTGATGCTGTCCTCGAACAACATCCTCAAGCCGGCCGACGGCCGTCCCGTCACCATGCCTACCCAGGACATGGTGCTGGGCCTCTTCTTCCTCACCACGGACGAGGAGGAGCGCGAGGTCAAGGGCGAGGGCCGGTCCTTCGGCTCCACCGCCGAGGCGATCATGGCGTTCGACGCCCGGGAGCTCTCGCTCCAGGCGAAGGTCGACATCCGCTTCCCGATCGGCACCGTCCCGCCGCGCGGCTGGGTTCCCCCGGTCGCCGAGGAGGGCGAGCCCGAGTGGCAGCAGGGTGACTCGTTCCGTCTGCGGACGACCCTGGGCCGCGCGCTCTTCAACGAGCTGCTGCCCGAGGACTACCCGTTCGTCGACTACTCCGTCGGCAAGAAGCAGCTCTCCGAGATCGTCAACGACCTCGCCGAGCGCTACCCCAAGGTCATCGTGGCGGCGACGCTCGACAACCTGAAGGCGGCGGGCTTCTACTGGGCGACCCGTTCCGGTGTCACCGTGGCCATCTCCGACGTCGTCGTTCCCGAGGCGAAGAAGGAGATCGTCGCCGGGTACGAGGCGCAGGACGAGAAGGTCCAGAAGCAGTACGAGCGCGGTCTGATCACCAAGGAAGAGCGCACGCAGGAGCTCATCGCGATCTGGACCAAGGCGACCAACGAGGTCGCCGAGGCGATGAACGCGAACTTCCCCAAGACGAACCCCATCTTCATGATGGTTGACTCGGGTGCCCGAGGAAACATGATGCAGATGCGGCAGATCGCCGGTATGCGTGGTCTGGTGTCGAACGCGAAGAACGAGACCATCCCGCGTCCGATCAAGGCCTCGTTCCGTGAGGGCCTCTCCGTGCTCGAGTACTTCATCTCGACCCACGGTGCCCGTAAGGGTCTCGCCGACACCGCCCTGCGTACCGCCGACTCGGGTTACCTGACCCGTCGTCTGGTGGACGTCTCGCAGGACGTGATCATCCGCGAGGAGGACTGTGGCACCGAGCGCGGTCTGAAGCTGAAGATCGCGGTCAAGGGCGAGGACGGTGTCCTGCGCAAGACCGAGGACGTCGAGACCTCCGTCTACGCCCGGATGCTGGCCGAGGACGTCGTCATCGACGGCAAGGTCATCGCCCCGGCCAACGTGGACCTCGGCGACGTGCTCATCGACGCGCTGGTCCAGGCCGGTGTCGAGGAGGTCAAGACCCGCTCGGTCCTGACCTGTGAGTCGGCCGTCGGCACCTGTGCCTTCTGCTACGGCCGCTCGCTGGCCACCGGCAAGCTGGTCGACATCGGTGAGGCGGTCGGCATCATCGCCGCCCAGTCCATCGGTGAGCCCGGTACCCAGCTGACGATGCGTACCTTCCACACCGGTGGTGTGGCCGGTGACGACATCACCCAGGGTCTGCCCCGTGTCGTCGAGCTCTTCGAGGCTCGTACGCCCAAGGGTGTCGCCCCGATCTCGGAGGCGGCCGGCCGCATCCGGATCGAGGAGACCGAGAAGACCAAGAAGATCGTCGTCACCCCGGACGACGGCACCGACGAGACGGCGTACCCGATCTCGAAGCGTGCCCGTCTGCTGGTGGGCGAGGGCGACCACGTCGAGGTGGGCCAGAAGCTCACCGTGGGTGCCACCAACCCGCACGACGTGCTGCGCATCCTCGGCCAGCGGGCCGTCCAGGTCCACCTGGTCGGCGAGGTCCAGAAGGTCTACAACTCGCAGGGTGTGTCGATCCACGACAAGCACATCGAGATCATCATCCGGCAGATGCTGCGCCGCGTGACGATCATCGAGTCCGGCGACGCGGAGCTGCTGCCGGGCGAGCTCGTGGAGCGCTCGCGCTTCGAGACCGAGAACCGTCGTGTGGTCACCGAGGGCGGTCACCCCGCCTCCGGCCGTCCGCAGCTGATGGGTATCACCAAGGCCTCGCTCGCCACCGAGTCGTGGCTGTCGGCGGCGTCCTTCCAGGAGACGACCCGGGTTCTGACCGACGCGGCGATCAACGCCAAGTCGGACTCCCTGATCGGCCTCAAGGAGAACGTCATCATCGGTAAGCTCATCCCGGCCGGTACGGGTCTGTCCCGCTACCGCAACATCCGGGTCGAGCCGACCGAGGAGGCCAAGGCCGCGATGTACTCGGCCGTCGGCTACGACGACATCGACTACTCGCCGTTCGGCACCGGCTCCGGCCAGGCCGTTCCGCTGGAGGACTACGACTACGGTCCGTACAACCAGTAAGCGAGCAGCTTGACCGAAGGGCGGTCACCCCGAAGCCGGGGTGGCCGCCCTTCGGCGTGTTCAGCGGCCGGCGGCCTGCCAGAGGCCGAGCATCAGCCCGGCGCTCGCCACCAGCGCGGTGACGCTGGCCAGCGGCCAGCGTGAGCGCTCCAGGGCGTCGAGGCGGACCTCGTGGTCGGCGAGCTGTTTGTCGGTCTGGTCGCTGCGCTGCACGAGCAACGCGAGCTGGCCGTCGACCCGGGCGAACCCGGCCTCCAGCGTGCCGCGCAGCCGTTCCAGTTCCAGCGCGACGGTGACCGGGTCGCCCGGATCAGACTCGGTCATCCGCGGCTCCCGGGGACGTGGCGGCGGACGGGTCCTCGCTGCGGAGCCAGGACGGCAGCAGTCGCTGCACGACCGGCAGCGCCATCACACGGCTCAGCGCGCCCGCGACGGCGAGCGCCCCGGCGACCCACGGGAGGCTGGCCGGGACGCCGGAGGCGTCGACGACGGCCGGCAGGACGACCGCGATGGCGACCGCGGTCTGCAGGATCGTGCGGGCCGTGCGCTTGGCGGCATCGGACATGGGGGGCTCCTTAGCGGGTGTACGGGACCTTGAGGGCGTTCCAGGAGGCATGGCCGGGGATGCCGTCCGCGTCGGAGCCGCGGAAGCCGAGCTTGCGCTGCCACTTGGCGTAGCTGCGCCGGTCGGCGTCGGTCCAGCGGGGGCCGGGCCCGACGCCGTACGCCGAGCAGCCCTCGGCGACCAGTCGGCGTCCCATCGCGGTGATCACCGGGGAGCTGGTGGCGCCGGTGAAGAAGTCGCGGCCGGGAAACGGCTGGTAGCGGGGGGTTTCCCGGGCCTGCGGCGTGGTGCCGGCCGTCGTGGCCTTGGTGGGGGCGGCGCCGAGGCGGGTGGCGATCCGGTTGCGCATCGAGGGCATGGTGAAGCCGCGCGGGTCGCTCTTGTGGTCCGACCACTCCAGGTGGCCGATGACGGACTTGGCGCCCCAGCCGTGGGCGCGGCAGATCGCCGCCGACGCCCGCTCGATCGCGTCGAGCTGCTCGGCCGGCCAGGGGTCGGCGCCGTCGCCCAGGTTGATGCACTCGAAGCCGTAGAAGCGGGCGTTGCCGTCGACGGCTCCTGCGCTGCCCTGGTGCTCGTTGGTGGCCGGCGGCTTCTCGCCGTAGCTCTCGGCGATGACGGCCTTGAGGACGTCCGGGTCGCCGCCGCCGGCGTGGTTGGCGCGGCCGTTGCCGACGAGGTGAACGGTGCCGTCCTTGGCGATGACGCCGTGGCAGAGCGGCCCGGGCAGCTGGTCGTAGCCGTTGTAGCAGAGCTCGACGGAGGCTTCGGTGCCGCTGGAGACGGTGTGGTGGATCATCACGCCGTTGACCGGGCCCCAGGCGCCGATGTGGTTGCGGTTGTGGGTGCGCCAGCCTTCGTGTTCGACGACGGTGACGCCCTCGGCGCGCAGCGCGGCGAGGAGTTGGTCGGCGGTCAGGGGAGTGGCCATAGGAGGCTCCTTTCGGAGAACGAAAACGCCCCGTGCCGGTCGGCCGGCACGGGGCGGTGGTGCGATGGAGGGAACGGTCAGGACAGCGCGGCCCAGATGGCGTTGGAGTCGGCGATCACGGTGGACGGGGTGAACGACGCGGGCAGCGCGGTCTGGCCGGTGGTGGGGAGCCGGCCGTGGCGGATGAACGCACCGGGCATCCGGGCGCTACCGCCGGGCGCCTCGCCCATGGAGGCGCCGCGCATGAAGGCGGGGCCGTTGGTGTTCGGGCTCGGGCCGTTGACCAGCAGGGCCACCCAGTAGCTGCCGGGGGCGGCGTTGTACTGGGCGGTCAGCGGCAGGACGAACGTCCTGCCCTCGGTCGCGGACAGGGCCGTGTTCAGCGCCCCTGTCTGGCCGACCTTCACACCGGCGCTGGTGTACAGACCGGCGAAGGAGGTGGCGGCGAGGGTGCCGCCCACGTACCCGGGCACGTAGAACACCACGTTCTTGACGGTGGTGGCCGAGTGCAGCGGGATGCCGATCAGGTAGATCCAGCCGTTGATGCAGTACTGCACCGAGTTGGCCGAGGACGCCGCCGGGTCGAACGCCCAGCCCGAGAAGCCCATCGACGCCGGCGACCAGGTGCCCGCGGCCGAGACCGCGTCCACGTAGCCGCGCCGGGCCAGCTGGTTCGCGGTCGTCGGGTTCGCGGCGGTCGACGGAGGCGTGGCGAAGGTCTTGGCGCCGTTGACCGTCTGGTCGCCGGTGAGCAGCACTCCGGCGTCCGCCGCGACCGCGGAGACGTCGGCGGCGGTCAGCTGGACCGCGCCCGCCTGGCCGTTGACGGTCTTGACCGGGGCCGCGTTGATGCCCAGGTAGCGGAGGTCACCGGCCGCCGGGGTCAGCGCGCCGAGCTCCGCCGCGGTGAGGTTGACCACGCCGGTGTGCCCGTTGACCGAGGCGACCGCGCCGCCGGTGGCCGGCAGCTGCGCGGCCGGCACCTTGCCGTCGGGGCCGAGGGCCGCGACACCGCCGGCCACGCCGACCTTGTTCGCGGCGACGGCCGAGACGTCGGTGGCGGTGAGGGTGATGTCAGGGGTCGTACGCCCGTTGACGGAGCGGACCGGGCCGGCCGGACCGGCCGGGCCCATCTGGCCGGCGGGCCCGGGTGGACCGGGGACGGCGACGTAGTTCGGGGTGTTGGGGTCGGCGGGGGCCGAGTCGGCCAGGTCGACCGTCGGCTGGGAGGCCGGCAGGGCGATCTGGTACGACCGGATGCGGCCGAGGCCGCCGAGCTTCTCGGTCACCTGGTACGTCCAGTCGACCGGGTTCCAGCCGGGGGCGTCGGTGGCGGGCAGCACCACGCTGATGCGGCCCTCCCCGTCGAGCCGGGCGACGGTCGGGCCGCCGACGAAGACGTCGGCGGTGGAGTGGGTGAGCAGGGACGGCGGGCGGAACTCGACGGATCCGCTCATGGGGGTGCCGTCCGGGGTCAGGTAACGGGCGCTGACACGGACGGTGGGAATGGACGGGGGGAGCACGGAGGGTCTCCTTCACAGGTTCGGGTGCGGTGCCTGGCCGACGGAGGCGCGGGCTGAAGGGGGGCGGGTCCCGCCCCGGCGGACCGGTCCTCGGTCCGGTGGGGTGCCCGGCGCCACGCGGGTGCGTGGCGCCGGGCGGGGAGGGTGCGGTCCGCGGAAGTACGGTCCGCGGGGCGGGACCCGGGATCAGGACTGGACGCCGTACAGCGCGAGCGGGCGGCAGCGGACCGTGTCGCCCGCCGCCGCGACCTTCGCCTGGACCTCGAAGGTGACCGTCGCGCTGAAGCCGGCGCCCAGGGACTCCGTGAACTCCAGGTCCGCGCCGGGACCGCCGACGGGCCCCAGCGGGGAGCCGTCGACGAGGAGGCGGACCTCGGCGCCCGCGCTGCCCTGGACGGCGATCCGGGCGTACAGCCGCGGATGCTGGGAGATGGCCGGACCGCTGTAGAGCGTGGTCCAGTCGATGTTGCCGGTGGACTCCCAGCGGGCCTGGTCGACCGGCCGGGGCAGCGGATAGGGGAGGTACGGGCGGGCGAGCCCGCGCTGGGCGGCGTCGTCGGCGACGACGACGTTGCCCCGCCGGTCGAAGATCTGCACCGGCTGGGTGTCCAGCTGCTCGGGGGCCGCGGTCCGCACGGTCAGGGCCAGCGAGCCGTCGTCCCGGCGGATCATCAGGCCCTGCTGCGGCTTGTCCGGGCCGCGGTCCGGCTGGACCCGGCCCATGTGGATCAGGTCCTCGCCGTCGGCGGTACGGACCCGCAGCCGGCCGCCGTCACCGATGACGACCTCGCCGTCATTGATCTGGTTGAGGGCCGGTGTGGTGTTGGCGCTGCCCATCAGCTCCCGGATCTGCCGTTCCAGGGTGCGGATGCGGTCCAGCAGATCGGTGGGGATGATCGCCAAGGGTTACACCCCTTCCAGGTAGAGCGTGGCCGTTTCCGGCTTGGTGCGCTGCGGAGGATTCACGGCGAGGCCGACGATGCGGTACTGCGTGTCGAGCCCCTCCTGGTGCCACAGGTCCCGGATCCGCAGCCGGATCCGGGCGCCCAGCAGCGCGGGCGTGATCCGGCCGTCGAGGACGACGGTCAGTTCCGGGATGAGCTCAGGACGGCGCTGGCGCGCCAGCTCGGCCTTGGCCAGGGAGCTCAGGGTGGCCGTGTTCTTGACCCCGCTGTGGTCCGAGGTGCGCTCGAGCCGCGGCCAGCCACCGACCAGATCGGCCTGGTCCCACTCCATGACCGTGAGCGGCACGGAGTCCTTCGCCTGGTCGGTGTTGTCCGACTCACCGCGGGCCACCCAGACGTTCGCCTGCACGGTGGAGTCCGTGGGCAGGCTGTACGTCAGGATCGAGCCCGGATGATCCAGGACGATGTCGGCCTGGCTGGACTCGATCCGCGGATGGCCCAGCTGGAGCCGCTTGACCCGGCGGCCCTGGCCGTCGCGGTAGCAGTGGATCCGCCACTCGAAGCCGTCGGCCAGCTGGGCGAGCTTGTCGAGTAGCTCCCTGACCCGGGCCAGCGCGGTGTAGCCGGCCGCGAAGTCGCGGCGTACGCCGGACATTTCGGCGCCCAGGCTGATGCCGATGTCGCCGCCCTCCTGTTCCTGGGCGTGCGCCACCAGGGAGCGGGCGATGTCGAACTGGTCGGCCTGGACGAGCATCACATCGGCCGAGAGGATCCGGTGGTCCAGATACGAGTCGAAGGTGCCCGCCTGGAACTGCACGGTCATCCGGCCCTGTTCGTCGGTGGCGGGGGTGCAGGTCCACAGCACCCCGCCCCACCAGATGTCCCCGTCCCGCTCCAGCCAGACCGCGGTACGGCCGGGCTGGAGAGCTTCCTTGGCGCGCGCGGCGAGGGCGGGCTCGGGCAGCGGGACGGTCGCGGACAGCGATCCCGACTTGCCGATGAAGTCGTCGTACTTGGCCTCCGTGAGCGGCAGGACGTCGAGGACCTGGTCGGTGCGCAGGTCGCAGAAGATCGCCCGGTAAGCGGGCGTGATGACGGCTCGGCTCATGGGGCGGCTCACAGCATCGGGTCGACGCGGATGAACCGGTTGTCGATCCAGGCGTTGTTGCTGGTGGCCGACGAGATGTACGCGCCGACGGCGTCGTAGACGGTGTGCGGCTTGAGGCCGGTGATGCGGAAGGTGTGCATCACGGACATGCCCATCTTGCCGGTCGCGATGGCGGCCCGCTCCTCGTCGGCGGGGACGACGACGGCGCCGTTCAGCCGGATGTTGACCGACATCCGGGACCAGCCGGCGTCGACCGGGCTGCTGCCGTGGTACCCGACGGTGACAAGCACCGCGCCGGAGACCGGCGTGGTGAACGAGGCCGAGATGCCCGGACCGGTGGTGTCGGTGATCGTCTCCACCCAGGTGACGGACTTGCAGTAGCCGCCGTCGTTGTTGTACGCCCAGCCGGTCGCGGGCACGATCGGGCGCCAGACCGTACCGTCCCAGCGCTGCAGCTTGCCGCCCTCGTCGCGGTACTGGCCGACGTACTCACCGTTCGCCAGCGTGCCCTGCGGGGCGATGCCGCCGATGTGCCGCGGGTAGGAGACCCAGCGGGTGCCGTCCCAGCGCTGGAGCTGGGTGGCGTTGTCGCGGTACTGGCCGGTGTAGCCGCCCTTGGTGTCGCGGTTCCAGGACTCGGCGAGGATGCCGCCCGCCGCCACGGTGGTGTGGCGCAGGTCGTACACGGCCTTCGTCCAGTCCAGACCGCCGGTGCCGACGGACGCGCCGGCCGGGACGTTGACCTGGGCCAGCGCCAGGGCGCCGTCCGGGACCGGCTGCGGCTTGGGGTTGGGCTCGGGGGCGCCCTTGAGGATCTCCAGGACGGCCTCGGTGCGCCCGGAGACCGGGTCGAACTGGGCGTCGTACACCCGCAGCAGGACCAGGTCGACGCGCGGGTTGTTGGCGTCGCCGTCGTCGAAGGTGATCTGGGTGTAGTCGGTGAGGACGACCGGGTAGGCGCCGGCCGCGGCGGGGCCCTGGATGACGGCCCGGCCCGGGGCGACGTTCGCGGTCATCCCGGCGGTGTCACCGTAGACGTACAGGGCGTCCATGATGTACCGGCCGTCCTTCGACCCCGGGATGATGCCGGAGGCGCTGGTCAGGGCGCCGGTGGGGGCCATGGTGCCGGTGGGGGCGAGCCGGGTGTCGGTGCGGGACTGGCCGGACTCGGTCGTGGTGCGGTTGATCAGCCATGCGCTGCGTACGGGCATGAGGTCCTCCTGGAATATGCGGTGCGGGAAGTCGGTGCTGCGGGGCCGGTCACCAGTGGGAGTCGCGCCAGCGGACCGTGACCGAGGCCCGGGGGTCGGGTGTCGCGTCGTTGGAGCGGAAGGCGAGCGAGGTACGCCCGGGCTCCAGCCGGAACAGCTGCTCGGGCGTCGAGGCCGGGGACGCCGTGTAGAGCCGGGACGCCGTGCCGTTGAGCAGGACCGTGCCCGCCTCGGTGTCGACGGTGAGGACCTCACCCGCGCCGAGCGCGATGTCGTACTGGAGCTGGCGGCCGTCGCTGAGCCGGCTCAGCGTCGGGCGGCGTACGGGACCGCGGAACTCGATCAGCGGGTGCGTGGCCGCGCCGCCCTCGTTGACGGCGGTGAAACTGCCGGCCTCGGCGTCGCCGCCCCAGTCCAGCGGCCACGACAGCCCGCTGCCGGTCTCGTTGTCCCAGCTCAGACCGGGTTCGGGCACCGGCAGGACGGCCTGGCCCTCGCGCAGCGTGGTGCTGAAGCGGCGCGGGTCGGTCGCCGTCCACTGCAGGCTGGCCTTGCCCAGGCCCTGCCGGACGTACGCCCGGTCCTGCGGCACGACCCGGCGGCTGACCCGGGCCCGTACCGCCAGGGTCTCGCCGTGCAGCCGCACCGCGAGCCAGCGCTCGCCGCCCTCGGGGCCGGTGGCCGCGCGGAAGGCGAGGCTGGTCTCCAGCGCCTGGGCGACGGTGGCCGGCGCCAGCCAGACGGTGGCGGTGACGAGCCGGGGCTGCGCCCAGACGGCGCCGGGCCAGGCGCCGTGCTGGTCGGGGCGGGGCACGTCACCCGTGTCGAGGGTGGGCAGGTCGTCCCAGCCGGTGATGCCGGAACGGTCGATCTCGTACGGAGTGCCGGGGCCCATCAGCAGTCCGGCCCACTGGATCTGCCCGTCGCGGGTGATCAGTGAGCCGGGTGCGGTCTCGTCCGTGTATGCGATTGTGGTCTCGGCCATGACGGGCCGTCACCTCACTTTCATCAGGCCGCGCTCAGGCCGCGGTCAAGCCGCGGTCCGGTGCAGGAACAGCAGGTCCTCGGCGATGGCGAGGGCGCTGCGGCCCTCCGGTTCGCGGTACGTGTGCAGCCGGGCGCGGTGGGACGGGGGGCGGATGGCGCCGCGCGCCCGGTGCGCGGCCTCGGCGGGTCGCAGCCGGTCCAGCGAGGACAGCGGCCGTACGGCGGAGGCGTTGTCGCGCGAGGGGTCGACGATGCCGCCCTCGGCCAGCTGCGGGATCTTGTCGAGCTCGACGCCGAACTTCTTGCCGAAGAACTCACCGCTGAGGCTGTTGAGTCCGTCGATGACCCAGTTGGCGAAGGCGATCAGGCCCTTGATGGGGCCGGTGATCACGCCCGCCAGCGTCTGCAGGCCGGTGGACATGAAGTCGCCGATGCCGCCGAGGGTGTTCGACGTGGCGTCCTTCACCTTGGTGAACTGCTCGGGGATCTTCTTGGTGATCCAGTCCAGGGTGGGCTGGATCGCGGTCTTGAACGCGTTCCAGGGCCGCCGGACGAGGTTGCTGAGCGCCTCGGTGGCCCGGGAGATGCCGCCCTTGGCCTTGCCGAAGTCACCGGAGACGGCGGCGCCGACGACCTCGACGACGGTCGTCATGATGACGCCCATGGCCTTGAAGTAGGTGCCGATGATCGTGCCGTAGAAGGTGACGACCGGGCCCAGGAACTTGATGATCTCCTGGAAGATCTTCAGGACGTGGTCGAAGACCTGCTTCATGATCTTCTGGCCGGTCTCGGTGTTCACGGCGTAGGTGATGATCGCCGCCAGGAGGGGGACGATCAGCCCGGCGAGGAACCCGAGCGGGTTGGCGCGCATGGCGACGTTGATGCCGGTCATGACGCCGGCCGCGAGGGTGAGGCCGGTGCCGAGGACGGACATGATCCGGGAGATGGGCCCGGTGGCCTTGCCGAGGAGCCCGGCGATCTTGCCGAACGAACCCGCACCGGACGCCACCGACTTCAGCGGGGCCGCTGCACCCTTGGCCTTGCCGGCGCCGCCCTTGAGCTGCGTCCCGGCGCTGCCGGCGGTCCGGCCGACCTTGGTGAGGGACTGGCCGGCGCCGTCGGCCCGGGCCTTGATCTGCTGGACCTGGGTGGCGGCGGAGGAGGCGGAGGAGCGGACGCGGTCGACGGCGGAGGTGCCTCGGGTGACGCCGCTGCGGTAGGCGTTCAACGCCCGTGTGGCTGCGCGCACATGACCCTGGAACAGCTTCGCGGCGTTGGGCAGCCCCCGCAGGTGGGGCATCGCCCGGTTCACGGAGACGACCAGGGCGGTACTCATCCGCGGGCCTTCGACAGGAACAGCAGGGCGGAGGCGGTCTCCCGCAGGTCGCTGGAGGACGCCTCGTAGTAGTGCTCGATCTGGAAGCCGTGCGTGGCGCCCGCACCGGCGTTGACCGCCTGGGCGCGAGCGGCGCGGGCCGTGTGGCGCAGCAGCCGGTCCAGCTTGGACAGCGGCAGCACGGCCTCGGCCTCACCGGCCTCGGCGACGATGGCGTGGACACCGCCGCGGCGCGGCTGGACGACACCACCCTGGGCGAGCTGCGGGATCTTCGGCAGGCTGACGCCGAAGGTCTTGCCGCCGACGAAGGGGACCCAGCCGGGAATCGAGACCTTGATGCCGTTGAGCTTGCCGATCGCGCCGTTGATCAGCCCGATGACGGCGTTGATCGGGCCCTTCACGGCGCCCTTGATCTTGTCGAACGCCTTGCCCGCGATGTCCTTCAGGCCGCCCCAGATGCTGGACAGCTTGTCCTTCACGGCCGTGAAGGCCTTCGGGACGACGTCCTTGATCCAGTTCACGACCGGCATGATGATGTTCTTGATGCCGTTCCAGACGGTGGAGATCACGGACTTCACGCCGTTCATCACCGAGGTGATGACCTTCTTGATGGCGTTGAACGTCGTGCTGATCACCTTGGACACGGCGTTGACGACGACCGTGATCGCCTTCTTGATGCCGTCCCAGACCGTCTTGATCAGCTTGCCGGCCGCCTTCATGATCGGGCCGACGGCCTTCATGACCGTGCTGATGACCTTCTTGATCGCGTCGAAGGCGACCTGAAGGACCTTCTGCATGGTCTTCGAGCGGGTGGCCATCTCGACCACCTTCTCGATGAGCGGCATGAACAGTTCCATGAGGCGGGCGAAGATGTTGCCCTTCATGGACTTGTTGAGGCCGTTCATTCCCTTGGACGCGTTGTCGGCGCCCTTCTTGAAATTGCCGATCTGACTGCCGCTTGTGGTGCCGGTCTTCCCGGCCTTCGCTAGGGACTTGTCGGCCTTGTCGGCGGCGGACTTGAGGTTGTTCAGTTCACGCGTGGAGCCCTGTGCGGCGCTCCGTATGTTCTTGAGGCCCTGCTCACCGCGGGTGGCGCTGCTGCGGAGTCCGCTGAGCGCGCGGTCGGTGGCAGTTGCTTTTGACTGGAAATCCTTGAATGAATTGGACGCTCTGCCGAGAGAGCTGACGAGAGACATGGGCCACCAGGTTTCTGTGGATTAGCCGGTGGTGCGAGTTGCGCCGTCCCCGGCCCGGGTGAAGTCGTTCACGGCGCGGGTCGCCCCCTGAATGGGCCCGGTCGCCGCGCGAGCGCCGTCGCCGACAGGACGTACCGGGTCGGAGGCCGGGCGGGGTGTCCGGGGCGGCGTACGGCCTCCGGCGGGCGGGGTGCGTCCGGCGGGACCTCCGGCAGGTGGGGTGGGGGTGGGACGTCCGGCGGGTCGAGTGGGAGGGGGATCGCCTCCGTCGCCGGGCGGTGTGTTGCGAGCGGCTCGCTGCCGTTCCTCCTCGGCACGTCGTGCTTCCTCGGCCCGCCGTCGTTCTTCGTCCCGCCGCTGGAGACGCTCCTCCGGGGATTCCCACCGCTGCTCGGGCGGCAGGCTCTCGCGCCGTTGGTCCGCCTGGCGGGCGAGCTCGGCCCCCATCCGTTCCTGCTCGGCCCTTTCCCTCTCCTGTTCCCGTCTCGCCGCGGTACTGGGACGCATGAGAAAGCCGTTTTCGCTGTAGTCCCACCCGTACTTGTTCTTCATGAGCTCTTCCAAGCTCCAGAACGACGGGAAGGCAGCATTGAAGATCGCCCAGCCGGTGACGATCGGCACGAGCTCGGCCTTGAGGCTCGTCATCTCCGACTTGAGGAAGTTGAGCTCGGTGGGGACCCACCAGGTCCAGTCCTTGACCGGTTTTTCTTCCTCGGCTTTTTTGTCGTCCTCCGCTTTCTTCAGTTCGGCCTTGTGCGCGTTGATCGCGGCATCGATCTTCTCGGAGACGTCCTTGGATGTCGTGACACCCTTCGTCTCCTTCTCGATGCCGTGCTCGGCCAGCTTCTTTTCTAGTTCTGCTTCTGTGATGAAATCCTCGGCCACTTGGGTCCTCCCGTACGTGGCGTGAGTTGTAGACTGCGCGCGGTTCCAGTGGGGCGGGCGTGTTCGGGGGTTTCATGAATCTGGCGATGTCGGGTCCTGCGGTCGCCTCTGCGGCCATCGGGTTCCTTTGTCTTCCGCTGGCGGCACTGGTCCTGGTATCCCTGCCGCGACAACTGCGTGACAACCGGCTGAAGCGGCGCGGGGTGGAGACCGAGGCCGTCTGCCGGGAGCACATCAGGACGAGCGGGATCACCGTCCATTACGTCCGGTGCACGTTCCAGCAGGAAAACGGGACCCCGATGGCCGTAAGGATCAACAGCCCCAAGCCGGTCCCCGAGGTGGGGCAGACCTTCAGGCTCGTCTTCGATCCACAGAAGCCGACGGATGCGGCGTCGGCCCAGTACCTCGCCACCCGGGAGACAAAGCTCGGCTATGCCTTCCAGGCGGCGTTGGCGGTACTGGTCACCGTCGCCGTACTCCTGGCCACCGTCTTCAGCTGAAGAAGCCCGCCAGTTCCAGCGCGCTCGGCTGTTCCGGCTCCGCGGCCGGCTGCGGAGCCGACGGAGCCGGGGTCGCATCGGCCGACGCGTCACCCGGCCTCGGTACCGGCACCGGGCGCTCCGGCGGCTCGGAGTCCTCGTCCGAGTGGACGGAGGCGAACATCCAGTTGGCGGCTGCCAGGTGGTCGACGACCGCTGCCAGCAGGTAGTCCGAGGTGGACCACTCCGCGGCCTCGCCGTCGGTCTCGCTCAGCAGCGCGCTGTCCCGGGGCATGTGCTTGATCAGCACCGAGAGCCGTCGGGTGGACAGCTCGCCGCGGTACCAGTCCAGCAGGTCCACGCCGTAGTGGCGCAGCAGATCGGCTTCAAGGGCCTCGGCGTGTTCGGTGACGAACTCGTCGAGGCTCAGTCTTCCCCCAGGCCGAGCCCGGTCTCCTTGCTGTAGGCGTTCAGGATCGCGCCGATGTCCTGCATCGTGACGTTGTGCTTCTCGAAGCGGGTGAACTGCTCCTCGCCGAGCAGCAGCTTCAGCAGACCGTCCACATCGTCGTCGTCGAGCCGGCGCAGCCCCTTGGCCGTCGCGCGCGAGAGCTCGGTGGGCAGTTCGAAGGTGTCGCCGTCCAGCTCGAACGACCAGCGCTGGCCGAGGGCCTCCAGGCGCTGGGCGCGGGCGGCGTTGACGTTGAACGAGGCCATGGGATGTCTCCGTATCTCTGGGACTCAGATGTGAAGTTCGTGCACATGGAGCTGTGCGCCGGGCGGGAGCCGTGAGAGCTCCCGCCCGGCGGGGCGGTGCTTAGGCGCCGGCCGCGGCCGCGTACGCCGGGTCCTTCATGACGAAGGTGGCGAGCGGCTCGCCGTCACCGGCCGACAGCGCGGTGAAGGTGACACCGAGCGACGCGGCCGCCTTGCGGGCGAGCTTGATGTCGTCGGTGGCGGTGACCTGGCCGCGCGGGATGACGAAGCGGTACGTCACGTCCTTGCCGTCGGTGAACTCCAGGCCAAGGGCGCGCTCGTCGAAGGTCGGACCGTCCGGGACGTCGAAGGTGAAGACGCCCGGGTTGGTGGTGCCGCCGGAGACGATGTCGGCCTTGCTGCCGCCCATGAAGAAGGGCAGCGTGTCTTCGTTGAACTGCAGCATCGAGAACTTCAGCGTCAGGTCACGGTCCGAGTAGACGAACCGGGCCGGGCTGATCGACTGCCACGTCTCGACCGGGTCGAGCTTGTCCTTCTTGGCGAAGGTCACGCCGTCGGTCGTGGTGTACCCGAGGTCCACCCAGCCGGTGCCCCAGTCCGCGGAGGGGTTGGCGGAGAAGGTGGTCGGGAGGGGGGCGTTCAGCGGGGCGACCAGGACGCGTCCGGTGCCTGCGACGCGGATCTCGGACGCGGAGTTGCCTGCCATGTTGTGCTCCTTCAAAGGGATGGTGTGGTGCATCGGTGGGTGCCGTGGGTACGGCAAAGGCCCCGCCGGGATCGGCGAGGCCTGGTCTGTGGGGTACGGGCCGGCAGAGGGCCCGTACGGTCCGTGGCGTACGGGCGGGGCGTCAGACCGTACGGACGGAGAGCTGGATCACGCAGAGGTAGCGGTTCGCGGCGGTGTAGACGTAGTCGGGCAGCCAGCGAGGGCCGTCCGCCTCGGCGACGTCGGTGATGACCGAGGTGCCGAACGCGGTGCCGGCGCTCTGCAGCAGCACCGCGCGGGCCGCGTTGGCCAGGACGTGCGCGGCCGTCTTGTCGGGGCCGTACACCTCGAGTTCGATCATGGGCCGGTCGATGTGGAGATCGTCGATCCAGGCGCCGCCGCGGCGGGAGACGATCACGGCCCGCTGGGTGCCGTTGAAGCCGGCCGGCGGGGTCTCGTCCACGATCGCGCCCGCCAGCTCCGGACGGTCGGAGAGGAGGTCCACGACGATGGCCTCCACATCGGGGAAGGTGCTCGGGGCTGAGCTCATGACGGGGAATCACTCCTGTTCGTACGGGGGCTGACGGCGTACGGGCGGTGCCCGCGGCGCACGCGGCGCGCTGGCGGCGGCCTGGGGAGGGAGCCGGCCGCCGGCGCGCGGGGCCTGCGGGGCACCGCCCGGACGCGAGGCGGCGGAGAGGGGCCCTGGAGGGATGCGGGCACAGCTCCGCCGCTGCACCTATTGTGATTCAGATCGTGCGAGAGCGCAACTAGTGCGCGCGAGAGCGCACGCGGCATATGTCTTTGGAGTGGTGTCGCGCGGCCACGGGGCGTTACTCTCGATACTTCGAACAGAGATTCGATAGGTGCGGTGAGTCGATGTCAGCTCGTTGTGCGGACAGGGAACGGCAGGTGCGCGTGGTCAGGAGTGCCGGCAGTGCTCATGAGCGGCTGACCGATGTGGTCGCGGCCGCCGTGGAGGTCGCGGCGGAAGCGGGGGAGGCCGGGACATACACAGGAGACATGGCCCGGACCCTCACCGCCGTCGTCGGCAAGGTCGGTGCGCGCATCGCCGTCGAGGCGGAGATGCGCGGGTTCACCGGCGGCTGGCAGGAGGCGGTCGCCCACATCGGGTCGAGCCGGCCCGACCCCGGGGGCGCGCGGGTGGTGCACATACGACCGGAAGGGGACGCAGGACCGTGAGATCGGGACCGCATGGCATACGAAAGAGGCGGCCGCCCCTCGGGGCGACCGCCTCTTCTCGTACGTACAGTTCCTGTCTCTCCCGGGGCCCGGCGCCGTCAGCCGGTGGCCTTCGCCGCGGGGCCGGGCCTGCGGCGCGTGGCACGCTCCGCGGCGAACACGTCCTCCAGCCGGTACAGCTGCGCCCGGCCCTGACGTCCGGCCGGTGCGAGGTGCCCCAGCTGAACCCACTTACGGATCGTGGCGGGCACCACTCCCGCCTCCGTGGCGGCGAGCGCGCCGTTGATCAGGGTGTCGGCGGCGAGGATCGTCATCGGCGGGCTCCTTCGTGCGGACGCAGGGGGGTGGCGGACTCGTCCATCGACGCGTCGATCTCGGCGCGGTCCGCCCCGGCGGCGCCCGCCAGAGCCTCCCAGTCGCCCTCGTGCCATACGTGCCGGTACGCCGGATCCGTACGGCAGTCGCACTCCTCGTCGGCGCAGCGGCACGCCGGATTCACGCACAGCACCGCGCGACGCGCCGGGAACGCCCGCAGGGAGACCGAGTCGCACCACGGGCAGCGGCCCTGGACCCGGACCATCGTCTCCGAGTCGCCCAGCACCCGGGCGCACCGCCGGGCCATCCGCCGGGACTCGTCCCGTACGTGCGTGGCCAGCGCCGGATGGGCGGCGACCTGGGCAAGGAGGCCGGCGATCCGCATCAGCCGCTGGGGCACGCGCGCGTGGCGCGGACGGCCCAGGCCGAGCTTGTCGTGGACGGCCTCGTCCAGCTCGATCACCCCGTCGGTGATGTCCCGGATGGCGTCGGAGACATGGAGGCGCAGCGGGGCGGCCGAGTATCCCGGTACGGCCGTGCCGTGCCGCTGCTGGGCGAGGAGGGAGTCCCGCCGCTCCTCGCGGATGCGCCGGTCGAGCTCGGGGGAGGGCGCGCGCCGCTCGCCGGGGGCGGCGGACGGGCGGCCCGGGGCCAGCTCGGTCAGCAGCTCGGGGAACTGCTTGAGGAGCGCCTCGATCCACAGCGCGGCGTCCCGGACGGTCTTCGCGTCGTTCTTCACGTCGTTCTTCGCGTCGGACGGGGAAGGCAGGGGAACAGAAGTGGTCTCAGGTGCTGCTGATGCGGATGCGACTGGTGTGAACAAGATGCCTCCCAGGTGCGGCAGGTGTGGCAATGGTGAAGCGGACGTGAAGTCGGCCGGCGCGGCAGGACCCGTACGAGACGCGTCTACGTCACAGGGCGTTGTGGAGCGAGCCGCTGGCGTAGTCGTTGATACGTATTCAGTCATTCCGTGCGCACGCGGGGTCGTACGGTTCACATGGCATGCGCGCGCAGGCGCAACGAACTGGCGGGGTGGTCGTCACGCCGCGCCGCGGGCTCGCCGCCGGGCGTCGTTGAGGACGACCGGACGGCCGTTGCGCCACAGACGCCCGGCGCTCACCCCGTCGAAGAAGCTCTCCGCCGGGGCCACGGCCTCTTCGCAGCGACGCACCACCGGGCACCGCTCACAGGCCATCAGCGCAGGCCGGGCCTCTGTCTCCCGCTTGCTGAAGACCACCTGCGGGGGCAGTCCCGAGCATGCGGCGGCGGCCCGCCAGCCGAAGAACTCCACGACCTCGGACAACGGCAGGGCTGGGGCAGACGGCATGACGGCGCTCCTGTCTCGGGCGGCGATCGGACGGCTCGTACCGCCTCGAAAGGCGGTTGCGAACACGCACACTGACACGTTGCGCGCTCGCACGCAACTCAAAACTCCGTCACCTTCGCAAAATCGACACCGTGCGCGCGCAGCAGCACGTAATTCCGTGCGCGCAAGCGCGATAAGGTGGGCATCGCTTTGGAGGGAGGCGACCAGCCATGACCGCCAGTGATCTGGAACAGTTCGCCGCCTGGATCGAGGAATTGATTCGCCGTCGCGGCTACGACATCGACAGCCCGCGCGGCGGTGGCAAGTCCCGCCTCGCGGACGAAGCGGGGGTGCACCGCGCCGCCATCACCCGCCTGCTGCAGCGGCAGAGCATGCCGGACCTGGAGACGACCCGCCGTCTCGCGCACGTACTGGACGTGCCGGTGCGGGACATGCTCATCCGGTCCGGACGGCTCACCGAGGACGACCTGCCGCTGCCGCAGGTCGCCGCGGCGTCCCCGGCCGTCGCGGGGGAGCGCCGGATGACGCTGGAGGAGGCCGCGGCCGGGCTCGGCGTGCCGGCCGACCAGCGGGAGATGTTCATCAAGGTCGCGGGCCAGTTCCTGTCCGCGTCCCCGGTCCGCCGCGAGTCCCTCGCCAAGGACTGACCGCTCCGGCCGACCGCTCCGCGCGCAAGGACCGACCGCTCCGCTTCTCACGCGCCGGACGCTCCCCGCCCCGAGCGCTGCGTCGGGGAAGGGCGTCCGGAACGGCCGCCTCCCTCGCGTCCCAGTAAACTGTCACGGCCTGTCCCCCACACTCACACAGGCTGTACACCCCCCAAGAGAGCCGCACACGCCGGCGCCGCCAGGCCGGACGCGTCGCCGAAGTGTGCCTCCGACGCCATGGGCGGGATTGGCAGCGATGGGACGCGAGAGAGAAATACGCATGGCCGAGGGCAACGAGCGCTCCCTGCCCTCGGGCGACAGTCGCGACGCCGCCGACGCCGCCGACGGCGCACCGGGTCCCACCTCGGTCGAGGATCATCCGTCGGGCGGGGAGGACGCACGGATACCGCCGGACGACGTCCCCGGCCTCCTCGCCTTACTCGGCAGACTGCTGGAGGACCACGCCCCCGACGAGGTCGCCGTGGTGCTCCGCGAGGAGATCGAGCGACGCGAGTTCAGCGCGTACGCCAACGGCTGGCGCGACGCCGCCGCGCACTTCACTCCCGCATTGGAGGAGGCCCGGCTGACGCCTGCCCGCACGCTGCGGCTCGTCGACCGCATCCCCGGCCAGGCCGCCGTCATCCCTTTCCCCAAGGGACGTACGCCGACGGGCCCCCCGGGCGACCGCGCCGACAGCGGCCCGGCAGGCCCGGCAGGCCCGGCGGGCCCGGGGGAGTCCCTTTCCGCCCCGGTCGGGGAGGCCGCCACGGGGCCCGGGGAAGGCGGCGACACCTCCGCACCCCACGCCCCGTCCGCCACGGACGCCACGGACGCCACAGGGGCCTCGGAGGGCCCACGGAGCACCCCGCCCGGCTTCGTCCCCAAGAGCCGCCGGTCGAAGGTGCCCACCATCCCGAGGCTCAGCGGTCTGCCCCGGCCCCGGCGCGACCCGTCCGCCACCCGCCGCCCGGCACCGGGAGCACCGGACGACGACGCGGTCTGACGCCCCCGGCGGAACCGCGTCCCGGGCGCGTCTGCCGAGGTCGGCCGGGCCCCGCTGCGCGCGGGCATTTGTTTTGACCGGAGTCCATGCGATAGGTACGCTCAGACCTTGTGCCTGGGGTGTGCCTGGGCTCGCGTGCGTGTCTTCAACCGCACGGCGAGTCGCCAACGGCCGCCGTAATCTGCGCCCTTTTCGCCTTCGGGCGGGGATCCGCAGCATTCGACACACCCGACCGCGTGGGTCGGCAACGTTCCAGGTTAGCTTTACTACACGGCACACAGAAACCGGAGAAGTAGTGCCTACGATCCAGCAGCTGGTCCGTAAGGGCCGGCAGGACAAGGTCGAGAAGAACAAGACGCCCGCACTCGAGGGTTCCCCTCAGCGCCGCGGCGTCTGCACGCGTGTGTTCACGACCACCCCGAAGAAGCCGAACTCGGCCCTGCGGAAGGTCGCGCGTGTGCGTCTGACCTCCGGCATCGAGGTCACGGCCTACATTCCGGGTGAGGGACACAACCTGCAGGAGCACTCCATCGTGCTCGTGCGTGGTGGCCGTGTGAAGGACCTGCCGGGTGTTCGCTACAAGATCATCCGCGGTTCCCTCGACACCCAGGGTGTCAAGAACCGCAAGCAGGCCCGCAGCCGCTACGGCGCCAAGAAGGAGAAGTAAGAATGCCTCGTAAGGGCCCCGCCCCGAAGCGCCCGGTCATCATCGACCCGGTCTACGGCTCTCCTCTGGTGACCTCGCTCATCAACAAGATCCTGCTGAACGGCAAGCGCTCCACCGCCGAGCGGATCGTGTACGGCGCCATGGAAGGCCTCCGCGAGAAGACCGGCAACGACCCGGTCATCACGCTGAAGCGCGCCCTCGAGAACGTCAAGCCGGCGCTCGAGGTCAAGTCCCGCCGTGTCGGTGGCGCCACCTACCAGGTGCCGATCGAGGTCAAGCCCGGTCGCGCCTCCACCCTCGCGCTGCGCTGGGTCGTGGGTTACTCCCGCGCCCGCCGCGAGAAGACCATGACCGAACGCCTCATGAACGAGCTGCTCGACGCCTCCAACGGTCTCGGCGCTGCGGTCAAGAAGCGTGAGGACACGCACAAGATGGCCGAGTCCAACAAGGCCTTCGCGCACTACCGCTGGTAGTCGCACCCACATCGAGACCGAGAGAAGACTGAAGCCTTATGGCTACCACTTCGCTTGACCTGGCCAAGGTGCGCAACATCGGCATCATGGCTCACATCGACGCGGGCAAGACGACGACCACCGAGCGCATCCTGTTCTACACCGGTGTTTCGTACAAGATCGGTGAAGTCCACGACGGCGCCGCCACGATGGACTGGATGGAGCAGGAGCAGGAGCGCGGCATCACGATCACGTCCGCCGCGACGACCTGTCACTGGCCGCTCGAGGACGTCGATCACACCATCAACATCATCGACACCCCCGGTCACGTGGACTTCACCGTCGAGGTGGAGCGTTCGCTCCGCGTCCTCGACGGCGCCGTGACCGTGTTCGACGGTGTTGCCGGTGTCGAGCCGCAGTCCGAGACGGTCTGGCGTCAGGCCGACCGTTACGGCGTGCCCCGCATCTGCTTCGTCAACAAGCTCGACCGGACCGGCGCGGAGTTCCACCGCTGCGTCGACATGATCTCGGACCGCCTCGGCGCGACCCCGATCGTCATGCAGCTTCCGATCGGTGCCGAGGCTGACTTCAAGGGCGTTGTCGACCTGGTCCGTATGAAGGCCCTGGTCTGGTCCGCCGAAGCCGCCAAGGGTGAGATGTACGACGTCGTCGACATCCCGGCCACGCACACCGAGGCCGCCGACGAGTGGCGCGGCAAGCTGCTCGAGACGGTCGCCGAGAACGACGAAGAGATCATGGAGCTGTACCTGGAGGGCCAGGAGCCTTCCGAGGAGCAGCTGTACGCGGCCATCCGCCGCATCACGATCGCTTCCGGCAAGTCCAGCGACACCACGGTCACCCCGGTGTTCTGTGGTACCGCGTTCAAGAACAAGGGCGTTCAGCCCCTGCTCGACGCGGTCATCCGCTACCTGCCGTCGCCCCTGGACGTCGAGGCCATCGAGGGCCACGACGTCAAGGACGCGGACGTCGTCGTCAAGCGCAAGCCGTCCGACGACGAGCCGCTGTCGGCGCTGGCGTTCAAGATCATGAGCGACCCGCACCTCGGCAAGCTCACCTTCGTCCGGGTTTACTCGGGCCGCCTGGAGTCCGGCACCGCCGTGATGAACTCCGTGAAGGGCAAGAAGGAGCGCATCGGCAAGATCTACCGCATGCACGCGAACAAGCGTGAGGAGATCGACTCGGTGGGCGCGGGCGACATCATCGCCGTCATGGGTCTCAAGCAGACCACGACCGGTGAGACGCTGTGCGACGAGAAGGACCAGGTCATCCTGGAGTCCATGGACTTCCCGGCCCCGGTCATCCAGGTCGCCATCGAGCCCAAGTCCAAGGGTGACCAGGAGAAGCTGGGTGTCGCCATCCAGCGTCTCGCGGAGGAGGACCCCTCCTTCCAGGTCCACTCGGACGAGGAGACCGGCCAGACCATCATCGGTGGTATGGGCGAGCTGCACCTCGAGGTGCTGGTCGACCGTATGCGCCGTGAGTTCAAGGTCGAGGCCAACGTCGGCAAGCCCCAGGTCGCTTACCGCGAGACGATCCGCAAGGCCGTCGAGCGCGTGGACTACACCCACAAGAAGCAGACCGGTGGTACCGGTCAGTTCGCCAAGGTGCAGATCGCGATCGAGCCGATCGAGGGCGGCGACGCCTCCTACGAGTTCGTGAACAAGGTCACCGGTGGCCGCATCCCCAAGGAGTACATCCCCTCGGTGGACGCGGGTGCGCAGGAGGCCATGCAGTTCGGCATCCTGGCCGGCTACGAGATGACTGGCGTTCGCGTCATCCTCATCGACGGCGCCTACCACGAGGTCGACTCCTCCGAGCTCGCGTTCAAGATCGCCGGTTCGCAGGCCTTCAAGGAGGCCGCGCGCAAGGCCAGCCCCGTACTGCTCGAGCCGATGATGGCCGTTGAGGTCACCACGCCCGAGGACTACATGGGTGAGGTCATCGGCGACATCAACTCTCGCCGTGGTCAGATTCAGGCCATGGAGGAGCGCATGGGCGCCCGGATCGTCAAGGGTCTGGTGCCGCTTTCGGAGATGTTCGGCTACGTCGGCGACCTCCGCAGCAAGACGTCGGGTCGCGCAAGCTACTCGATGCAGTTCGACTCCTACGCCGAGGTTCCGCGGAACGTCGCCGAGGAGATCATCGCGAAGGCCAAGGGCGAGTAACTCACCCGAGTTCACGCTTTAGGCTTGACTCCGGAGCCTGCTGGGGCATTCCGCTACAACAGTGGCGGGGTGCCCCGGGCCCCGGGCTTTCCAGCAAAGATCACCTGGCGCCGATGAAGCAAGGCGTTCAGAACCACTCCACAGGAGGACCCCAGTGGCGAAGGCGAAGTTCGAGCGGACTAAGCCGCACGTCAACATCGGCACCATCGGTCACATCGACCACGGTAAGACGACCCTCACGGCCGCCATTACCAAGGTGCTGCACGACGCGTACCCGGACCTGAACGAGGCCTCGGCCTTCGACCAGATCGACAAGGCTCCTGAGGAGCGCCAGCGCGGTATCACCATCTCCATCGCGCACGTCGAGTACCAGACCGAGTCGCGTCACTACGCGCACGTTGACTGCCCCGGTCACGCGGACTACATCAAGAACATGATCACGGGTGCGGCGCAGATGGACGGCGCCATCCTCGTGGTCGCCGCCACCGACGGCCCGATGCCGCAGACCAAGGAGCACGTGCTCCTGGCCCGCCAGGTCGGCGTTCCGTACATCGTCGTCGCCCTGAACAAGGCCGACATGGTGGACGACGAGGAGATCCTGGAGCTCGTCGAGCTCGAGGTCCGTGAGCTCCTCACCGAGTACGAGTTCCCGGGCGACGACCTGCCGGTCGTCCGCGTCTCGGCGCTCAAGGCGCTCGAGGGCGACAAGGAGTGGGCGGACAAGCTCCTCGGTCTGATGAAGGCCGTCGACGAGTCCATCCCGCAGCCCGAGCGTGACGTCGACAAGCCGTTCCTGATGCCGATCGAGGACGTCTTCACGATCACCGGTCGTGGCACCGTCGTCACCGGTCGTATCGAGCGTGGTGTCCTGAAGGTCAACGAGACCGTCGACATCATCGGTATCAAGGAAGAGAAGACCACCACCACGGTCACCGGTATCGAGATGTTCCGCAAGCTGCTCGACGAGGGCCAGGCCGGTGAGAACGTCGGTCTGCTCCTCCGTGGCATCAAGCGCGAGGACGTCGAGCGCGGCCAGGTCATCATCAAGCCGGGTTCGGTCACGCCGCACACCGAGTTCGAGGCGCAGGCCTACATCCTGTCCAAGGACGAGGGTGGCCGCCACACGCCGTTCTTCAACAACTACCGCCCGCAGTTCTACTTCCGTACCACGGACGTGACCGGCGTCGTGACCCTCCCCGAGGGCACCGAGATGGTCATGCCGGGCGACAACACCTCCATGACCGTCCAGCTGATCCAGCCGGTCGCCATGGAGGAGGGCCTGAAGTTCGCCATCCGTGAGGGTGGCCGGACCGTGGGCGCCGGCCAGGTCGTCAAGATCACCAAGTAATTTCCTGGTGATTGACCTGGTAGCTCGCTGAGCACCAAGCAAAGGGCCCCGCACCGAGAGGTGCGGGGCCCTTTCGCATGCCTGGCCGACCAGGCGAAGGACGTCAGCCGGCCGTCCCCGACGCCGGTGCCCACGCCCACGGCTGGGCGTCCGGACCGAGACCCACGGCCGTGACCGACCTGCCGCGCACATGCAGGGCGGCGGTCTCCAGCGCCACGGTCCCCTGGGTACGGGTGTGCAGCCGGCCGTCCTGGCGCAGCTGGACGCGGCCCCGCAGATCCTTGCCGAGGAGGACGGTCCCGCCCGGCACCGCCGCCGCGGCCACCGGCCCGTACCCGTCGAACGGCGTGACGGGCGAAGAGCCGCCGCCGACCCGGACCGAGGCGAGTTCCTTGGTCGCCGGGCGCCGGTAGAACAGCGCCAGCGAGTCCCCGGACGGGACCGCGGCGACCGGGTCGCCGGAGACCGGCAGCCCCGCGTCGGAGGCGAACTCCACCGGCCCCTGCGCGGTCTTCTGCGACCAGCGGTGCACGGACTCACGCCCGGCCGCGAAGACATGGACGAGCCCGGCCGCGTCGACCACCGCGCACAGCCCGTCCTGGATCTCCTCGCCGCCCAGGTCGCGCCAGCCGCCCCAGACACCCGAGGTGTCCCGTACGCGCGTGGAGACACCCTTGTCGGCGTTGCGGACGAAGAGATGGATCCGGCCGTCGGAGCCCGCCACGGCCACCGGCACACCGATGCGCCGGCCCCGGTCGGCGCCGCGCTCCGGATTGCCGAGGCCCTTCCACGGCAGGAAGGCGCCACCGGGGGAGCGCTGCTCCAGGCAGACGATCTCGCGCTTGTTGGCGCCGCCGTGACCGCCGAGGGCCTCGAACCGCAGCCCGAACAGCAGCTTCCGCCCGTCCCCCAGGGTCGCCGCGCCCAGGGCGGGCGCCAGCGGCCCGCCGCCGAGGTCGTCCGGCTCGGTCCACTGCCCGCTGCCCGGTTCCGTCTCCCGCCAGCGCACCGCGCGCAGCCCGAGGACGCCGTAGACCGACAGGCGCCCGTCCGTCTCGGTCGCGGCGACCGGTCCGGCGCTCGGGTAGCGGTAGTGGGTGGCCCGCACCCAGCCCTTCTTGTTGGTGAGCGGGCGGGTGCCGCCGACCATGTAGTCGCCGCAGCCCGAGGCGTTGCCGCACTGCCAGGCCGGATCGCCGCCGTACGGGACGAGGTGCGCCGCCTTCTCCTTGAGGGTCTGCGGCGGGAGGTTCTTGGGCCAGTGCCGGTTGTAGTAGCCGCGGAAGGCGGTGGCGGCGAAGGCCGGGACCGTACCGCCGCCGGCGCTGGCGTCGGCGACCCAGCGGACCATCGCGGCCCAGCTGAAGCAGGCGACGGCAGTGTGGTCGCCGTGGTCGGAGTAGCCGGGCTGCTCGCTGTCCTTCTTGCGGGTCGCCTCGTCGCTGTGCTGGATGTCCGGGTCCGGGTCCAGCGTGTGGATCACGGTCGGCCGGTACCGCTCCATCAGCCCGACCAGCACGTTGATGAGCTGGTCGTAGTCGTAGGTGTCGGCGCGGCGGACGGGGGAGTCGGCGGCGACGACGGTCCGCAGGCCCAGCGCCCGGTCCTTCCACAGAGCCGGCAGGGCCATGTAGCGGCGGGGGGCGTGCATCGCCAGATTGAGGAAGATCAGCTCGACCCGGCGGGTGCCGTTGGTGAGGGTGTTGATCTCGGCCTTGCGGTCCCCGGCTAGCGTCACCACGCCCTTGTGCCAGGGGGCGAACTTGTCGAGTCCGAGGAGCGTCGCGTACGCCTGGCGCAGGCCCTGGTGCCGGGCGGAGGAGTAGGCGGGCTGGTCGGCGGGGGTGTCGGGCTTCCCCGGTATGTGGTTCTTGCCGTCGTGCTCGCCGGCGGTGACGTAGACCGACACCAGGGGTATCCCGGCGTCCAGCATCCGCTGCGTGTCCGGGTTCATGAAGTACAGGTCGTCGTCCGGGTGGGCGGCTATCTGCATCAGCTGTGCGTGGCGGGCGCTGGCGATCGGCAGCCCCGGCGCGGGATCGGCCACCGGGCCGCGCCGCCGCGGGGCGGGCACCGAGCACCCGGCGAGGCCGGCCACGCCGAGCGCGGCGGCGGACGCGAGCACGCTGCGGCGCCGCAGGGCAGCACGCAGCCCGGACACAGGTGTCTTCTTCACTTGTACGCCAGCTCCGTCCGCTTCCCCCGCAGCGTCCGGCGTGACCACGCCCCCCTGCTGCGTTACCCCTGATCCCCAAAGGCGCGGCCCAGACCGGTCGAGGGGCCGGGCCGCGCTCTTCTAGACGGTCGGAAAGAGGAGGTGGTTGCCTCAGGAACGCGGATTTCGCGTCACTTCCGGCTCAGGAGTCCTCGGGTGTCCACCGCAGCTCACCGCTGCCCAGGGCCAGCGTCGCCCGTACCCTCATCGGTTCGTCCGCGCGGCGGGAGAGCAGGACGAGCTCGGTGATCCGGACCGACGCGGGGGCCAGCAGGTCCTCGCAGTGGGCGGCGAGCCGCTGGGGATCGCGGGACCGGCCCAGGGACAGATGCGGGGTGAAGCCCGCGGAGCGCCCCACGCACAGCGGGAAGCGGGACTCCAGCGCCTGGCGCAGCCGTGCCCAGGGCGCGTCGCCCGCGGCGGCCGGGTCGAGCCAGACCGTGGCGTCGTCCCGGTGGCCGAACCAGTGCACGCCCTCCAGCCGCGCCGTGAACGGCGGGGTCTCGGCGGCCGCGGCGGACAGCAGCGGGGCGGCCCGCGGGAAGTCGGACTCCGGTACGAAGCCGAAGAGGACGTTGACGTGCGGCGGCCAGCGGTGGATCTGGCGGTCGTGGTCCCGCCGGATGTGCTGGATGAGCGGCCACAGCCGGTCCGGCGGAAGCCAGGCGAGCGCCGTACGGGACGTGGGCCGCACGGCGAGCACCTCGGCCGGCCCCTCCCGCCGCGGCACCACGGCCCCCGGCACGCGCCCCGCCCCGGTCTCGTCCATCCGGTCCACCCCCGCGGCCCGGTCCCAGACGACCTCGCCGTCCGCCTCGAAGAACAGCACCCGGTGCCAGGGGATCTCCCCACCGGGCTCGAAGTCGCCCAGCGGCATCCTCGCGGGCGGTGCGCCCCGCTCGCCGATCCCCATCACGAACCGGTCCGGATCGAAGCGGGGATCCCACAGGACCCGGTGGTAGATCTCGTCACTGGTGCGCACATCGTGTCCCTGCCCGGCGCGTGCTCCGACGCACCGTCGGTGCCCCCGCGTGTACCCACACGTGACGTGGGGTACAGTCTTCCGCCCCGATTGGCGGCCGGATGGCCCCGTATGGCAGACTGTCGGGGTTGCTCGGTTGAGTGCCGATGCTGCGCGTCTCCCGCCGGGAGGACCGGAAGCGAGTCCCACAGTACTCGTCGTCCCTATAGGGACGGACGTACGGGAATCTTCCGGGAAGCGTCAGCGGGGTGCCGACCAGGCACCCGGTGGGTGTTTCTCCCCCGGCACGCGGTCATCAGGCCCGCACCCCTTGGTTGGGAAATCCTTCGGGAATTCTTCGTAGAGGGACTGCGACACGCCCGACCGCGTGGGTCGGAGGAAGGCAGTGTCATCGCGCACAGCCGATCGGGTTCCAGAGCGTTACGAGAGACAGGACTACTGAGTAGCCATGGCGGGACAGAAGATCCGCATCCGGCTCAAGGCCTACGACCACGAGGTCATCGACTCCTCGGCGAAGAAGATCGTCGAGACGGTGACCCGCACTGGTGCGTCGGTCGCGGGCCCGGTGCCGCTGCCCACTGAGAAGAACGTGTACTGCGTCATCAAGTCGCCGCACAAGTACAAGGACTCGCGCGAGCACTTCGAGATGCGCACGCACAAGCGCCTCATCGACATCCTCGACCCCACGCCGAAGACGGTTGACTCGCTCATGCGCCTCGACCTGCCGGCGGGCGTTGACATCGAGATCAAGCTCTGAGGTGACGCGCGAGATGGCTAAGAACATCAAGGGCATCCTGGGCGAGAAGCTCGGCATGACCCAGGTCTGGGACGAGAACAACCGGGTTGTCCCGGTGACCGTCGTCAAGGCTGGGCCCAATGTCGTCACCCAGGTCCGCACGAACGACATCGACGGCTACGAGTCGGTCCAGATCGCCTTCGGCGAGATCGACCCGCGCAAGGTGAACAAGCCCCTCAAGGGCCACTTCGCCAAGGCCGACGTCACCCCGCGCCGCCACCTGGTGGAGCTCCGCACCGCTGACGCCTCCGAGTACACCCTCGGCCAGGAGATCACCGCTGAGGTCTTCGAGGCGGGCGTCAAGGTCGACGTCACCGGCAAGAGCAAGGGCAAGGGCTTCGCCGGTGTCATGAAGCGCCACAACTTCCGTGGCCTGGGCGCCGGACACGGCACCCAGCGCAAGCACCGCTCGCCCGGTTCCATCGGTGGCTGCGCCACCCCGGGCCGCGTGTTCAAGGGCCTCCGCATGGCGGGCCGCATGGGCAACGAGCGGGTCACCACCCAGAACCTGACCGTCCACGCCGTTGACGCGGAGAAGGGTCTGCTGCTCATCAAGGGCGCGGTCCCCGGTCCGAACGGCGGCCTCGTCCTGGTCCGTACCGCGGCCAAGGGGGCCTGAGGTAACCGATGAGCACCATTGACATCCTTTCGCCGGCAGGCGACAAGGCCGGGACCGTCGAGCTCCCCGCGGAGATCTTCGACGCGAAGACCAGCGTTCCGCTGATCCACCAGGTCGTCGTCGCCCAGCTGGCCGCTGCCCGCCAGGGCACGCACAAGACCAAGACCCGTGGCGAAGTCCGCGGTGGCGGCAAGAAGCCGTACCGCCAGAAGGGCACCGGCCGCGCCCGTCAGGGTTCGACCCGCGCCCCGCAGTTCGCCGGTGGTGGCGTCGTCCACGGCCCCGTGCCGCGTGACTACTCGCAGCGCACCCCGAAGAAGATGAAGGCCGCCGCCCTGCGCGGTGCCCTCTCGGACCGGGCGCGTCACTCCCGCATCCACGTCGTCACCGGCGTGGTCGAGGGCGCGATCTCCACCAAGGCTGCCAAGACGCTGTTCGGCAAGATCTCGGAGCGCAAGAACCTGCTCCTGGTCGCCGAGCGCTCCGACGAGGCCGCGTGGCTCTCCGCCCGCAACCTGCCCCAGGTTCACATCCTGGAGCCGGGCCAGCTGAACACGTACGACGTGATCGTCTCCGACGACGTGGTCTTCACCAAGGCCGCCCTCGAGTCCTTCGTGTCTGGCCCCCAGACCGCTGAGACCGAAGGGAGCGACGCCTGATGACTGAGGCCGTCGTCACCAGCAAGACCTTCTCGGACCCGCGCGACATTCTCGTCAAGCCGGTTGTCTCGGAGAAGAGCTACGCCCTGCTGGACGAGAACAAGTACACGTTCATCGTCGCGCCCGGCGCCAACAAGACCCAGATCAAGCAGGCCGTCGAGGCGGTCTTCTCGGTCAAGGTCACCGGGGTCAACACGATCAACCGTCAGGGCAAGCGCAAGCGCACCCGCACCGGTTTCGGCAAGCGCGCCAACACCAAGCGCGCCATCGTGACCCTTGCTGAGGGCAACCGTATCGACATCTTCGGCGGCCCGACCGCCTGACGGCGGTCGAGTCGTCCGGAATCGGACGAGGACTGAGAAATGGGAATCCGCAAGTACAAGCCGACGACGCCGGGCCGCCGTGGCTCCTCCGTCGCCGACTTCGTCGAGATCACGCGGTCCACGCCGGAGAAGTCGCTGGTCCGCCCCCTGCACAGCAAGGGCGGCCGTAACAACACCGGTCGTGTGACCGTCCGTCACCAGGGCGGTGGCCACAAGCGTGCCTACCGCGTGATCGACTTCCGTCGTCACGACAAGGACGGCGTGCCGGCCAAGGTCGCTCACATCGAGTACGACCCGAACCGCACCGCGCGCATCGCGCTGCTCCACTACGTGGACGGCGAGAAGCGCTACATCATCGCCCCGCGTGGCCTGTCGCAGGGTGACCGGGTCGAGAACGGCCCCACGGCCGACATCAAGCCCGGCAACAACCTGGCGCTGCGCAACATCCCGGTCGGTACCACGATCCACGCGATCGAGCTCCGTCCCGGTGGTGGCGCCAAGTTCGCCCGCTCCGCGGGTGCCTCCGTGCAGCTGCTCGCCAAGGAGGGCCAGATGGCCCACCTGCGCATGCCGTCCGGTGAGATCCGCCTGGTCGACGTCCGCTGCCGCGCCACCATTGGCGAGGTCGGCAACGCCGAGCAGTCGAACATCAACTGGGGCAAGGCCGGCCGTAAGCGCTGGCTGGGCGTTCGCCCGACCGTTCGCGGTGTGGCGATGAACCCGGTTGACCACCCGCACGGTGGTGGTGAGGGCAAGACCTCCGGTGGTCGCCACCCGGTCTCCCCGTGGGGTCAGAAGGAGGGTCGTACTCGTTCTCCCAAGAAGGCGAGCAGCAAGTACATCGTCCGCCGCCGCAAGACGAACAAGAAGCGCTAGGAGCGGGTTTAGATGCCGCGCAGTCTCAAGAAGGGGCCCTTCGTCGACGACCACCTCGTAAAGAAGGTGGACGCCCAGAACGAAGCCGGCACCAAGAACGTCATCAAGACCTGGTCCCGCCGCTCGATGATCGTCCCGGCCATGCTCGGCCACACGATCGCGGTGCACAACGGCAAGACCCACATCCCGGTGTTCGTCACCGAGTCGATGGTCGGCCACAAGCTCGGCGAGTTCTCGCCGACGCGCACCTTCCGGGGTCACGTCAAGGACGACCGGAAGTCGAAGCGCCGCTAAGGCGGGGTGGAATCGACTATGACTAACACCGAAGGGACAACCATGGAAGCCAGGGCCCAGGCGCGGTACATCCGCGTCACGCCCATGAAGGCCCGCCGCGTGGTGGACCTCATCCGTGGCATGGACGCCACGGAGGCTCAGGCGGTCCTGCGTTTCGCCCCGCAGGCCGCGAGCGTGCCGGTCGGCAAGGTGCTGGACAGCGCCATCGCCAACGCCGCGCACAACTACGACCACACGGACGCCTCTTCGCTGTACATCAGCGAGGCGTACGTCGACGAGGGCCCGACCCTGAAGCGGTTCCGTCCGCGTGCTCAGGGCCGTGCCTACCGGATCCGCAAGCGGACCAGCCACATCACCGTGGTCGTCAGCAGCAAGGAAGGAACCCGGTAATGGGCCAGAAGGTAAACCCGCACGGGTTCCGGCTCGGCATCACCACCGACTTCAAGTCGCGCTGGTACGCCGACAAGCTGTACAAGGACTACGTCAAGGAAGACGTCGCCATCCGTCGGATGATGACGTCCGGCATGGAGCGCGCCGGCATCTCGAAGGTTGAGATCGAGCGCACCCGTGACCGCGTGCGGGTGGACATCCACACCGCGCGTCCCGGCATCGTCATCGGCCGCCGTGGCGCCGAGGCCGACCGCATCCGCGGCGACCTCGAGAAGCTCACCGGCAAGCAGGTCCAGCTGAACATCCTCGAGGTCAAGAACCCCGAGGTCGACGCTCAGCTCGTGGCCCAGGCCGTTGCCGAGCAGCTGTCCTCCCGCGTCTCCTTCCGTCGGGCCATGCGTAAGAGCATGCAGTCCGCCATGAAGGCCGGCGCCAAGGGCATCAAGATCCAGTGTGGCGGCCGTCTCGGCGGCGCCGAGATGTCCCGCTCGGAGTTCTACCGCGAGGGTCGTGTGCCGCTGCACACGCTGCGCGCGAACGTCGAGTACGGCTTCTTCGAGGCCAAGACCACCTTCGGCCGCATCGGCGTGAAGGTCTGGATCTACAAGGGCGACGTCAAGAACATCGCCGAGGTCCGCGCCGAGAACGCTGCTGCCCGTGCGGGCAACCGCCCGGCCCGTGGCGGCGCTGACCGTCCGGCCGGCCGCGGTGGCCGCGGTGGCGAGCGTGGCGGTCGCGGTCGTAAGCCGCAGCAGGCTGCTGCTGCCGAGGCCCCCAAGGCCGAGGCCGCTGCCGCCGCTCCGGCTGAGAGCACCGGAACGGAGGCCTGACCGAAATGCTGATCCCCCGTAGGGTCAAGCACCGCAAGCAGCACCACCCGAAGCGCAGCGGTATGTCCAAGGGTGGCACGCAGGTTGCGTTCGGCGAGTACGGCATCCAGGCGCTGACCCCGGCGTACGTGACGAACCGCCAGATCGAGGCCGCTCGTATCGCGATGACCCGCCACATCAAGCGTGGCGGCAAGGTCTGGATCAACATCTACCCGGACCGTCCGCTCACGAAGAAGCCCGCCGAGACCCGCATGGGTTCCGGTAAGGGTTCTCCCGAGTGGTGGATCGCGAACGTCAAGCCGGGCCGGGTGATGTTCGAGCTGTCCTACCCGAACGAGAAGATCGCGCGCGAGGCCCTGACCCGTGCGGCCCACAAGCTGCCGATGAAGTGCAAGATCGTTAAGCGCGAGGCAGGTGAGCTGTGATGTCGGCCGGAACCAAGGCGTCCGAGCTGCGCGAGCTGGGCAACGAGGAGCTTGTTGCCAAGCTTCGCGAGGCCAAGGAAGAGCTGTTCAATCTCCGCTTCCAGGCGGCGACCGGGCAGCTCGAGAACCACGGCCGGCTCAAGTCCGTCCGTAAGGACATCGCCCGGATCTACACCCTGATGCGCGAGCGTGAGCTGGGCATCGAGACGGTGGAGAGCGCCTGATGAGCGAGAAGAATGTGACTGAGACGAACGAGCGCGGTTTCCGCAAGACCCGTGAGGGTCTGGTCGTCAGCGACAAGATGGACAAGACCGTCGTCGTCGCCGTCGAGGACCGCGTGAAGCACGCCCTGTACGGCAAGGTCATCCGCCGTACGAACAAGCTCAAGGCGCACGACGAGCAGAACGCTGCCGGCGTCGGCGACCGCGTCCTCCTGATGGAGACGCGTCCGCTGTCGGCGACCAAGCGCTGGCGCGTCGTCGAGATCCTCGAGAAGGCCAAGTAATCACCTGAGGTTTCTCCTCAGGTCAGTTCCGCCAGGCTCGGCCGGGGCTGAGCAATCAGCCCCGGCCGGGAACCGGCAGACAAACAGGAGATAGACGTGATCCAGCAGGAGTCGCGACTGCGTGTCGCCGACAACACTGGTGCCAAGGAGATCCTTTGCATCCGTGTTCTCGGTGGCTCCGGTCGCCGCTACGCGGGCATCGGTGACGTCATCGTCGCCACCGTCAAGGACGCGATCCCCGGTGGCAACGTGAAGAAGGGTGACGTCGTCAAGGCGGTCATCGTTCGCACCGTCAAGGAGCGCCGCCGCCAGGACGGCTCGTACATCCGCTTCGACGAGAACGCCGCCGTCATTCTGAAGAACGACGGCGACCCTCGCGGCACCCGTATCTTCGGCCCCGTGGGCCGTGAGCTGCGCGAGAAGAAGTTCATGAAGATCATCTCGCTCGCGCCGGAGGTGCTGTAAGCATGAAGATCAAGAAGGGCGACCTGGTCCAGGTCATCACCGGTAAGGACAAGGGCAAGCAGGGCAAGGTCATCGCGGCCTTCCCCCGCGAGGACCGTGTCCTGGTCGAGGGTGTCAACCGGGTCAAGAAGCACACCAAGGCCGGTCAGACCGCTCGCGGTTCGCAGACCGGTGGCATCGTGACCACCGAGGCCCCGATCCACGTGAGCAACGTTCAGCTCGTCGTGGAGAAGGACGGCAACAAGGTCGTCACGCGCGTCGGTTACCGCTTCGACGACGAAGGCAACAAGATCCGCGTTGCCAAGCGGACGGGTGAGGACATCTGATGGCTACCACCACCACTCCGCGTCTGAAGACGAAGTACCGCGAGGAGATCGCGGGCAAGCTGCGTGAGGAGTTCTCCTACGAGAACGTCATGCAGGTTCCCGGCCTCGTCAAGATCGTGGTCAACATGGGTGTGGGCGACGCCGCCCGCGACTCCAAGCTGATCGAGGGCGCCATCCGCGACCTCACCACGATCACCGGTCAGAAGCCGGCCGTCACCAAGGCCCGCAAGTCCATCGCGCAGTTCAAGCTGCGTGAGGGTCAGCCGATCGGTGCCCACGTCACGCTCCGTGGCGACCGCATGTGGGAGTTCCTGGACCGCACCCTGTCGCTCGCGCTGCCGCGCATCCGCGACTTCCGCGGCCTGTCCCCCAAGCAGTTCGACGGCCGTGGCAACTACACCTTCGGTCTCACGGAGCAGGTCATGTTCCACGAGATCGACCAGGACAAGATCGACCGCGTCCGGGGTATGGACATCACCGTGGTCACCACGGCGACCAACGACGACGAGGGCCGTGCCCTTCTCCGTCACCTCGGCTTCCCGTTCAAGGAGGCGTAAGCGAGATGGCGAAGAAGGCTCTCATCGCGAAGGCTGCCCGCAAGCCCAAGTTCGGTGTGCGTGCGTACACGCGCTGCCAGCGCTGCGGCCGCCCCCACTCCGTGTACCGCAAGTTCGGCCTGTGCCGCGTGTGCCTTCGTGAGATGGCTCACCGTGGCGAGCTGCCGGGCGTGACCAAGAGCTCCTGGTAACAACCCACTTGGGTTGATACCGGGCTCTCGGTAAGCATCCGGTCGGCGGGTGCCCTTCTCCACATGCCGTAGGCTTGTGGGGTTGGGCGTCCGCCGCCCTGACCGACTTACTACGCCGTAGGTCCCCGCACCGCACCCGTCCCGCCTCTGAGCGGGGAGAGGGATGGCGCATACAGGAAACCCCGGCGAGAGAGGCCGAAGGCCAATTCATGACCATGACTGATCCGATCGCAGACATGCTTACGCGTCTGCGGAACGCGAACTCGGCATACCACGACTCCGTGTCGATGCCGCACAGCAAGATCAAGTCTCACATCGCGGAAATCCTCCAGCAGGAGGGCTTCATCACCGGCTGGAAGGTCGAGGACGCCGAGGTTGGCAAGAACCTCGTTCTCGAGCTGAAGTTCGGTCCGAACCGTGAGCGCTCCATTGCGGGCATCAAGCGGATCTCGAAGCCCGGTCTGCGGGTTTACGCGAAGTCCACCAACCTGCCGAAGGTTCTCGGCGGCCTGGGCGTGGCGATCATCTCCACGTCCCACGGTCTCCTGACCGGCCAGCAGGCGCAGAAGAAGGGCGTGGGTGGGGAAGTCCTCGCCTACGTCTGGTAGTCGGGAACGGAGGAATAGCTAATGTCGCGTATTGGCAAGCTCCCCATCCAGGTTCCCGCCGGTGTGGACGTCACCATCGATGGCCGTACGGTCACCGTGAAGGGTTCCAAGGGCACCCTCACGCACACCGTCGCCGCGCCGATCGAGATCGTTAAGGGTGAGGACGGCGTTCTGAACGTCACTCGTCCGAACGACGAGCGTCAGAACAAGGCCCTCCACGGCCTGTCCCGCACGCTGGTGGCCAACATGATCACCGGTGTGACCCAGGGGTACACGAAGGCGCTCGAGATCAGCGGTGTCGGTTACCGCGTCGCCGCGAAGGGCTCCAACCTGGAGTTCCAGCTCGGCTACAGCCACCCGATCCTGGTGGAGGCCCCCGAGGGCATCTCCTTCAAGGTCGAGTCGCCGACCAAGTTCTCGGTCGAGGGCATCGACAAGCAGAAGGTCGGCGAGGTCGCCGCGAACATCCGCAAGCTTCGCAAGCCCGACCCCTACAAGGCCAAGGGCGTGAAGTACGCGGGTGAGGTCATCCGCCGCAAGGTCGGAAAGGCTGGTAAGTAAGCCATGGCATACGGCGTGAAGATTGCCAAGGGCAAGGCCTACAAGGGCGCTGCTCTGAAGCGTCGCCACATCCGCATCCGCAAGAAGATCGCGGGTACGACCGAGCGTCCGCGCCTGGTCGTCACGCGGTCCAACCGCGGCATCACGGCTCAGGTCATCGACGACCTCGCGGGTCACACGCTCGCGTCGGCGTCCACCCTGGACTCGTCCATCCGCGGCGGCGAAGGCGACAAGTCGGCGAAGGCGAAGCAGGTCGGCCAGCTCGTGGCCGAGCGTGCCAAGGCTGCCGGCATCGAGTCTGTCGTGTTCGACCGTGGCGGCAACAGGTACGCCGGGCGCATCGCCGCCCTGGCGGACGCCGCCCGCGAAGCCGGCCTGAAGTTCTGAGCCGGTTCCGTAGCTCAGCGGAAAACGAAGAGAGGTAATTCCAATGGCTGGACCCCAGCGCCGCGGAAGCGGTGCCGGTGGCGGCGAGCGGCGGGACCGGAAGGGCCGTGACGGCGGCGCAGCTGCCGCCGAGAAGACCGCTTACGTTGAGCGCGTTGTCGCGATCAACCGTGTCGCCAAGGTTGTGAAGGGTGGTCGTCGCTTCAGCTTCACCGCGCTGGTCGTGGTGGGCGACGGTGACGGCACCGTGGGTGTCGGTTACGGCAAGGCCAAGGAGGTGCCGGCCGCCATCGCCAAGGGTGTTGAGGAGGCCAAGAAGCACTTCTTCAAGGTCCCCCGTATCCAGGGCACCATCCCGCACCCGATTCAGGGTGAGAAGGCCGCGGGCGTCGTCCTGCTCAAGCCGGCTTCCCCCGGTACCGGTGTTATCGCCGGTGGCCCGGTGCGTGCCGTGCTCGAGTGCGCCGGCGTTCACGACATCCTGTCGAAGTCCCTGGGCTCCGACAACGCGATCAACATCGTGCACGCGACCGTGGCGGCCCTCAAGGGCCTGCAGCGTCCCGAGGAGATCGCGGCTCGCCGTGGTCTGCCCCTCGAGGACGTCGCTCCCGCGGCTCTGCTTCGTGCGCGTGCCGGGGCGGGTGTCTGATGGCCCGCCTCAAGATCACGCAGACGAAGTCGTACATCGGTAGCAAGCAGAACCACCGCGACACCCTGCGTTCGCTTGGCCTGAAGAAGGTCAACGACGTGGTTGTCAAGGAGGACCGCCCCGAGTTCCGCGGCATGGTGCACACCGTCCGCCACCTCGTGACGGTTGAGGAGGTTGACTGACATGGCGGAGAACAACCCGCTGAAGGCCCACAACCTCCGTCCTGCCCCGGGCGCCAAGACCGCCAAGACCCGTGTGGGTCGTGGTGAGGCGTCCAAGGGTAAGACCGCTGGTCGTGGTACCAAGGGTACGAAGGCCCGTTACCAGGTTCCGGAGCGCTTCGAGGGTGGCCAGATGCCCCTCCACATGCGTCTTCCGAAGCTGAAGGGCTTCAAGAACCCGTTCCGCACCGAGTACCAGGTCGTCAACCTGGACAAGCTGGCCGCGCTCTACCCGCAGGGTGGCGAGGTCACGGTGGCCGATCTGGTCGCCAAGGGTGCGGTTCGTAAGAACCAGCTCGTCAAGGTGCTTGGCACCGGCGAGATCTCCGTGGCGCTGCAGGTGACGGTCGACGCCGTCTCCGGCTCCGCCAAGGAGAAGATTGCCGCCGCCGGCGGCTCCGTCACCGAGCTCGTCTGAGACGACTCGATGGCCTGAACATCCGACCGGGGATGCCTCCCAAAAGGGGCATCCCCGGTTGGTCGTTCCTAGGGGGGCATGGTCGCCGGTAAGGTGGCGTGCACGTCTATGCTCCGTGCGGTATGCCCGCACGGTTTTCATGACCGGTATCTATTCGTCGAACCTCAAGACCGTCACCTCTGACGCATAGCGCGGGGGTCGCAGGAGGCACCGTGCTCACCGCGTTCGCCCGGGCGTTCAAGACGCCCGACCTGCGCAAGAAGCTGCTCTTCACACTCGGCATCATCGTGCTGTACCGGCTCGGGGCCCACATCCCGGTCCCCGGTGTCAGTTACAAAGCGGTGCAGCAGTGTGTCGACCAGGCCAGCCAGGGCAACAACAGCCTCTTCGGTCTGGTGAACATGTTCAGTGGCGGAGCGCTGCTGCAGATCACGATCTTCGCGCTCGGCATCATGCCGTACATCACGGCGAGCATCATCCTGCAGCTCCTCACCGTGGTGATCCCGCGCCTGGAGGCCCTCAAGAAGGAGGGCCAGACCGGCCAGGCCAAGATCACCCAGTACACGCGTTACCTGACGGTCGCGCTGGCGATCCTCCAGGGCACGGGTCTGGTGGCCACCGCCCGTACCGGCGCGCTGTTCAGCGGCTGCACCGTCGCGGACCAGGTCGTCCCCGACCAGTCGATCTTCATCACCGCCACGATGGTCATCACGATGACCGCCGGAACGGCCGTCGTCATGTGGCTCGGTGAGCTCATCACCGACCGCGGCATCGGCAACGGCATGTCCATCCTGATGTTCATCTCGATCGCCGCCGGCTTCCCGGGCGCCCTGTGGGCCATCAAGGAGAGCGGCAAGCTCGCCAAGGGCTGGATCGAGTTCGGCACGGTCATCCTCATCGGCTTCGTGATGGTCGCCCTGGTCGTCTTCGTCGAGCAGGCCCAGCGCCGCATCCCGGTGCAGTACGCGAAGCGCATGATCGGCCGCAGGTCCTACGGCGGTACGTCCACGTACATCCCGCTCAAGGTGAACCAGGCGGGTGTGATTCCCGTCATCTTCGCCTCGTCGCTGCTCTACATCCCGGCCTTGGTCGCGCAGTTCTCCAGCTCGACCGCGGGCTGGAAAACCTGGATCGAAGCCCACTTCGTCAAGGGTGACCACCCCTACTACATCGCCACGTACTTCCTCCTGATCGTGTTCTTCGCCTTCTTCTATGTGGCGATCTCGTTCAACCCCGAGGAAGTCGCCGACAACATGAAGAAGTATGGTGGCTTCATCCCGGGTATCCGGGCTGGTCGACCTACTGCCGAGTATCTGAGCTACGTGCTCAACCGGATCACTTGGCCGGGCTCGCTGTATCTGGGTCTGATCGCTCTTGTGCCGACGATGGCGTTGGCAGGCTTCGGTGGCGCGAACGCCAACTTCCCGTTCGGTGGGACGAGCATTCTCATCATCGTGGGTGTGGGCCTGGAGACCGTGAAGCAGATCGAGAGCCAGCTCCAGCAGCGCAATTACGAAGGGTTCCTCCGCTGATGCGAATCGTCCTCGTCGGACCGCCCGGGGCCGGCAAGGGTACGCAGGCCGCGTACCTTGCCAAGAACCTGGCCATCCCGCACATCTCCACGGGCGACCTGTTCCGCGCCAACATCAGTCAGGGTACGGAGCTGGGCCTCAAGGCCAAGTCGTACATGGACGCCGGTGAGCTGGTGCCCGACGAGGTCACCATCGGGATGGCGAAGGACCGCATGGAGCAGTCGGACGCCGTGAACGGCTTCCTGCTCGACGGCTTCCCGCGGAACGTCGCCCAGGCCGAGGCGCTCGACGCGATGCTCGAGTCCGAGTCCATGAAGCTCGACGCGGTGCTGGACCTCGAGGTCCCCGAGGACGAGGTCGTGAAGCGGATCGCGGGCCGCCGCATCTGCCGCAACGACAGCGCGCATGTCTTCCACGTCACGTACTCCGCGCCGAAGACCGAGGGTGTCTGCGACGCCTGCGGCGGCGAGCTGTACCAGCGCGACGACGACTCCGAGGAGACCGTCCGCAAGCGCCTGGAGGTCTACCACACCCAGACCGAGCCGATCATCGACTACTACAAGGCCCAGGGCCTGGTCGTCACGATCTCCGCGCTCGGCAAGGTGGACGAGGTCACGGCGCGGGCCATGGAGGCCCTGCAGAAGGACCAGGCCTCCGCCTGAGCCCGACAGCTGTTACGGATACGGCCGCGGTGCCCCCCAGGGGCGCCGCGGCCGTATCGTTGATGTGTCCCACGCACGAAACCCCCCGATGGAAAGGCGCCCGCCCCAATGGTGCAGATCAAGACCCCCGAGCAGATCGCGAAGATGCGCGAGGCGGGACTGGTCGTCGCCGCCATCCATGCGGCGACCCGTGAGGCGGCGGTGCCCGGCGCCACCACCAAGGACCTGGACGAGGTCGCCCGCAAGGTGATCGCCGACCACGGCGCGAAGTCGAACTTCCTCGGGTACGGCGGCTTCCCGGCCACCATCTGCACCTCGGTCAACGAGGTCGTCGTCCACGGCATCCCGGACGACAAGACCGTCCTCAAGGACGGCGACGTGATCTCCATCGACTGCGGCGCGATCGTCGACGGCTGGCACGGCGACGCCGCGTACACCGCCTTCGTGGGTGACGGTCACGCTCCGGAGCTCATCGAGCTGTCCCGGGTGACCGAGGAGTCGATGTGGGCCGGCATCGCCGCGATGAAGAACGGCAACCGCCTCGTCGACATCTCCCGCGCCATCGAGACGTACATCCGCCGCCAGCCGAAGCCCGGCGGCGGCAAGTACGGAATCATCGAGGACTACGGCGGCCACGGCATCGGCACCGAGATGCACATGGACCCGCACCTGCTGAACTACGTCGCGCGCAAGCGCGGCAAGGGCCCCAAGCTCGTGCCCGGCTTCTGTCTGGCGATCGAGCCGATGGTCTCGCTGGGCACGCCCCGCACCGAGGTGCTGGAGGACGACTGGACCGTCATCACCACCGACGGCACCTGGTCCTCGCACTGGGAGCACTCGGTGGCCCTGACGGAAGAGGGCCCGCTGGTCCTGACGGCGGTCGACGGAGGCAAGGCGAAGCTCGCCGAGCTGGGCATCACCGCCGCGCCGGACCCGCTGGCATAGCCCTCGCTTAAAAATCTTCTACGCTGGGCAAACTTCTCGGATTCGTCTTTTCCAGGGCCCTGACGTAGACTGATGCGTCGGCTCTCGTGTACCCGTGTGTCCGCACACGGCTGCGGGAGTCGATCAAGGTAGCCGATTCGAAAGGCGAAGCGTGGCCAAGAAGCAAGGTGCCATCGAAATCGAGGGCACCGTGATCGAGTCCCTCCCGAACGCCATGTTCAAGGTGGAGCTCCAGAACGGTCACAAGGTCCTCGCGCACATCAGCGGCAAGATGCGGATGCACTACATCCGCATCCTCCCGGATGACCGGGTCGTCGTGGAGCTTTCTCCGTACGACCTGACGCGTGGCCGGATCGTCTACCGCTACAAGTAGATCTTGTCGCACCCGCGGCGGGGCATCCGCTCCGGCGGGGTGGTGGCACTGACCCGGAGAACCTCACATCCCATGAAGGTCAAGCCGAGCGTCAAGAAGATCTGCGACAAGTGCAAGGTGATCCGCCGTCACGGCCGGGTCATGGTCATCTGCGACAACCTGCGCCACAAGCAGCGCCAGGGCTGACGCACGCCGACCTGCACCTCGCAGTTCATCGCGCGACGCAAGTAATACGTACATACGCAGAGCCCGTCGGGCCGTGTTCCACGGCTGACGACACCTCCGGCGGGGGCCGGGGACCCGATCTGTACCTCATACGGCAGTCGGGACCGGCTTTGCGGAAGACCCCCGATCACACAGGAGCCATTGAATGGCACGCGTTTCCGGTGTCGACATCCCGCGCGAAAAGCGCGTGGAGATCGCACTCACCTACGTCTTCGGTATCGGGCGCACCCGGTCCAAGGAGATCCTCGCCTCCACCGGCGTGAACCCGAACACCCGCGTTCGTGACCTGGCCGAAGAGGACCTGGTCAAGATCCGCGAGTACGTGGACGCCAACCTCCGTACCGAGGGTGACCTCCGCCGCGAGATCCAGGCCGACATCCGCCGCAAGGTCGAGATCGGCTGCTACCAGGGTCTGCGCCACCGCCGTGGCCTGCCGGTCCACGGTCAGCGCACCAGCACGAACGCCCGTACCCGCAAGGGCCCGCGTCGCGCCATCGCCGGTAAGAAGAAGCCGGGCAAGAAGTAGTCCTCAGCGGACGCTTGACCACGCGGTCTTCGCTGTAGGACCGACCACCTCCCGTAGGAGATATAGATGCCCCCCAAGGGTCGTCAGGGCGCTGCCAAGAAGGTGCGCCGCAAGGAAAAGAAGAACGTCGCTCACGGCCACGCGCACATCAAGAGCACGTTCAACAACACCATCGTTTCGATCACGGACCCGTCCGGCAACGTGATCTCCTGGGCCTCCGCCGGCCACGTCGGCTTCAAGGGCTCGCGCAAGTCCACCCCCTTCGCCGCGCAGATGGCCGCCGAGTCGGCCGCCCGCCGCGCGCAGGAGCACGGCATGCGCAAGGTCGACGTCTTCGTCAAGGGTCCCGGCTCCGGCCGTGAGACCGCGATCCGCTCCCTCCAGGCCACCGGCCTCGAGGTCGGCTCGATCCAGGACGTCACCCCCACGCCGCACAACGGCTGCCGTCCGCCGAAGCGCCGCCGCGTCTGACGCACGGCTGCTGGAGCAGGACTTTCGGGCGGTACGGCTCTTCGGGGGCGTACCGCCCGTACCCTTGCACGTAACACCATCGGGCTCCGCCCGGTGTCTCAGGACATCAAATAGTGGGTGTCCATGACTGAAGGATTCACAACATGCTGATCGCTCAGCGTCCCTCGCTGACCGAAGAGGTCGTCGACGAGTACCGCTCGCGGTTCGTCATCGAGCCGCTGGAGCCGGGCTTCGGCTACACGCTCGGCAACTCCCTGCGTCGTACGCTCCTCTCCTCGATCCCGGGTGCGGCCGTCACGTCCATCCGTATCGACGGTGTCCTGCACGAGTTCACCACCGTGCCGGGCGTCAAGGAGGACGTCACCGACCTCATCCTCAACATCAAGCAGCTGGTCGTCTCCTCGGAGCACGACGAGCCGGTCGTGATGTACCTGCGCAAGCAGGGCCCGGGTCTGGTCACCGCCGCCGACATCGCCCCGCCGGCCGGTGTCGAGGTGCACAACCCCGACCTGGTCCTCGCCACGCTCAACGGCAAGGGCAAGCTGGAGATGGAGCTGACCGTCGAGCGCGGTCGCGGCTACGTCTCCGCCGTGCAGAACAAGCAGGTGGGCCAGGAGATCGGCCGTATCCCGGTCGACTCCATCTACAGCCCCGTGCTCAAGGTCACCTACAAGGTCGAGGCGACCCGAGTCGAGCAGCGCACCGACTTCGACAAGCTGATCGTCGACGTCGAGACCAAGCAGGCCATGCGCCCGCGTGACGCCATGGCGTCCGCCGGTAAGACCCTGGTCGAGCTGTTCGGTCTGGCCCGCGAGCTCAACATCGACGCCGAGGGCATCGACATGGGCCCGTCCCCCACGGACGCCGCCCTCGCCGCCGACCTGGCGCTGCCGATCGAGGAGCTCGAGCTCACCGTTCGGTCGTACAACTGCCTCAAGCGTGAGGGCATCCACTCCGTGGGTGAGCTCGTCGCCCGTTCCGAGGCCGACCTGCTCGACATCCGCAACTTCGGTGCGAAGTCGATCGACGAGGTCAAGGCGAAGCTGGCCGGCATGGGCCTGGCCCTCAAGGACAGCCCGCCCGGATTCGACCCGACCGCCGCCGCCGACGCCTTCGGCGCCGACGACGACGCGGATGCCGGGTTCGTCGAGACCGAGCAGTACTAAGAGCTCGGGCCTCACGGTCCGTACTCGGGTGCGGGTGCGCTGTGCTTGATCGCGCACACACGGCGGAGCCGTCAATCGACTCAGCCCCGCGCCCCCTCCGGGACCGCCCCTGACGGGGCTGTCCCGGATCTCCGACGGGTAACCGCCCGCTCGGACACTGACATCGGTACCTCGTACGGCCGGTGCAGATCACGAGGAGAAACACCATGCCGCGTCCCACCAAGGGAGCCCGTCTGGGCGGCAGCGCCGCGCACGAGAAGCTGCTTCTCGCCAACCTGGCGAAGTCGCTCTTCGAGCACGGCCGCATCACCACGACCGAGGCCAAGGCCCGCCGCCTGCGTCCGGTCGCCGAGCGCCTGATCACCAAGGCGAAGAAGGGCGACATCCACAACCGTCGCCTGGTGCTGCAGACCATCACGGACAAGGGCGTCGTCCACACGCTCTTCACCGAGATCGCTCCGCGTTACGCCGAGCGTCCGGGTGGCTACACCCGCATCACCAAGGTCGGCAACCGTCGTGGCGACAACGCCCCGATGGCCGTGATCGAGCTGGTCGAGGGCGAGATCGCGAAGAAGGCGACCGTCGCCGAGGCCGAGGCCGCCACCAAGCGCGCCGTCAAGGAGGCCGACGAGGCCGCCAAGGCCGAGGAGACCAAGGACGAGGCCGCCGAGGCCCCGGCCGCGGAGTCCAAGGACGCCTGATCGCGTTCTGAAGGCTGGTGAACGGGCCCGTCCCCCTCGGGGGGCGGGCCCGTTCCGCTTGATCTGCTTGAGAGGATGGATCGCGTGAGCGATGAGGTGAAGCCCGGCTTCGTACGGGTGCGGCTGGATCTTTCGTACGACGGCAAGGACTTCTCCGGCTGGGCCAAGCAGGCCCGCGGCCAGCGGACCGTGCAGGGCGACATCGAGGACGCCCTGCGGACGGTGACCCGGTCCAAGGAGACGTACGAGCTGACCGTCGCCGGGCGGACCGACGCCGGGGTGCACGCCCGCGGCCAGGTCGCCCATGTCGATCTGCCCGAAGAGGTGTGGGCCGAGCACCAGGACAAGCTGCTGCGGCGGCTGGCGGGGCGGCTCTCGCACGACGTACGGATCTGGAAGGTCGCCGAGGCCCCGGCCGGCTTCAACGCGCGCTTCTCGGCGATCTGGCGGCGCTACGCCTACCGGGTCACCGACAACCCCGGCGGTGTCGACCCGCTGCTGCGCGGCCATGTGCTCTGGCACGACTGGCCGCTCGACATGGACGCCATGAACGCCGCCGCCGAGCGGCTCGTCGGCGAGCACGACTTCGCCGCGTACTGCAAGAAGCGCGAGGGCGCCACCACCATCCGGACCCTCCAGGAGCTGCGCTGGGAGCGGCGGCCGGGCGGGATCCTGGAGGCGACCGTGAAGGCGGACGCCTTCTGCCACAACATGGTCCGCTCGCTCGTCGGCGCGCTGCTCTTCGTCGGGGACGGGCACCGGCCGGTCGAGTGGCCAGGGAAGGTCCTCGCGGCGGGTGTGCGGGACTCGGCCGTGCATGTCGTACGGCCCCACGGGCTCACCCTGGAGGAGGTCGGCTACCCGGCCGACGAGCTGCTGGCCGCCCGGAACCTGGAGGCCCGTAACAAGCGGACGCTGCCGGTCGCCGGGTCAGGCGGCGGGTGCGGTGGCTGCGGCTGACGCCTGGGCGCGGCCCCGGGCCCAGATCTGGTTGAAGGTGAAGGCGGCGAGGTCGTCGCTGGTGGTGAAGACGGCCTTGTCGCCCTTGGTGACCTTCTTGCCGTTGGTGAACCCGGCCTGGGTGAAGTAGGCGTACCGGCCGAGTGCGTTGGCCCGGCGCAGGCAGACCGTGGCGCGGCAGAAGTCGTCGACGCCGCCGCCGGCGAGCGGGGCGACACCGCCGCTGGCCTGCTCCTTCGCCTTGAGGGCCTGGGCCTCGGTGGGGAAGACGGCGACGCCGACGGTGATCGCCACGCCGTCCTTCTCGTACGTGGCCCGGATGACCCGGTCGCAGCCGTTGCGCTGCAGTACGCCGCCGAGGGCGCCCTGGGTGACGGAGGCGCAGTTGGTCGTGGAGGAGGTCGCGCCCTTCTGGTAGACGCGGCCGTTCATGGTGAGCTTCTTGCCCGGGAAGAGGGAGTCGGCGCTCAGCGGGGCGCGGTCCTTCTTGTCAGTGGCGATGAAGTCCCTCGGGTTCGGCGGGGGCGGGGGAGCCACCGAGGAGAAGGACGGCTGCGGCTGGGTGGTGTCGCTCGGCAGCGCGGTGTCGCTGGACAGGGCGGTGGCGTTCTTGTCCTGGGCGCCCTTGCCGGGGGAGCTGTTGGAGGAGACGACGGCGGTCGCGACGATCGCGGCGATCGCCGCGGTGGCCAGGGCGCCGCCGCCGATCAGCAGCCAGCGCTTACGGCGGTTGCGGGCCGCGGAGGCGTCGGCGAGCGCGCCCCAGTCCGGGGTGTGCGTCCCGAACGGCTGCTGCGGCTGGTGTGACGGAAAACTGTTCGGCTGCTGAAACGGCTGCTGTCCGTGCTGCTGTCCCGGCTGCTGCGGCTCCTGCGGTCCCCCAAAGCTCATGCCGCGCATCCTAAACCGGTTGGGTGGGGGCCGGGCCTGCGGCGACAATGCGCAGCATGGGACATGTCGAAGCCGCGCACCTCGAGTACTACCTTCCGGACGGGCGGGTGCTGCTCGCGGACGCCTCCTTCCGGGTCGGGGAGGGCTCCGTCGTAGCCCTGGTCGGCGCCAACGGCGCCGGCAAGACGACCCTCCTGCGGCTGATCTCCGGGGAGCTCCAGCCGCACGGCGGCTCGGTCACGGTCAGCGGCGGGCTGGGCGTGATGCCGCAGTTCGTGGGCTCGGTGCGGGACGAGCGTACGGTCCGTGACCTGCTGGTCTCGGTCGCGCAGCCGCGGATACGGGAGGCGGCGAAGGCGGTCGACGAGGCCGAGCACCGCATCATGACCGTGGACGACGAGGCCGCGCAGATGGCGTACGCGCAGGCGCTCAGCGACTGGGCGGAGGCGCAGGGCTACGAGGCCGAGACGGTCTGGGACATCTGCACGACGGCGGCGCTGGGCGTGCCGTACGACAAGGCGCAGTTCCGGGAGGTCCGCACGCTCTCCGGCGGTGAGCAGAAGCGCCTGGTCCTGGAGGCGCTGCTGCGCGGCTCCGACGAGGTGCTGCTCCTGGACGAGCCGGACAACTATCTCGACGTGCCCGGCAAGCGGTGGCTGGAGGAGCGGCTGCGGGAGACCCGTAAGACCGTGCTGTTCATCTCCCACGACCGGGAGCTGCTCGCCCGCGCCGCCGAGAAGATTGTCGCGGTGGAGCCCGGGCCCGCGGGCAGCGACGTCTGGGTGCACGGCAGCGGCTTCGGGACGTTCCACGAGGCGCGTCGGGAGCGGTTCGCGCGGTTCGAGGAGCTGAAGCGGCGCTGGGAGGAGAAGCACGCGCAGCTCAAGAAGCTGGTGGTGAACCTGCGGCAGGCGGCCGCGGTCAGCCATGAGATGGCCTCCCGGTACGCGGCGGCGCAGACCCGGCTGCGGAAGTTCGAGGAGGCGGGGCCGCCGCCGGAGCCCCCGCGCGAGCAGGACATCCGGATGCGGCTGCGCGGCGGCCGTACGGGCGTACGGGCGGTGACCTGCGCGGGCCTGGAGCTGACGGGGCTGATGAAGCCGTTCGACCTGGAGATCTTCTACGGGGAGCGGGTGGCGGTCCTGGGCTCGAACGGTTCGGGCAAGTCGCACTTCCTGCGGCTGCTGGCCGGGGAGGACGTGGCCCACACGGGCACCTGGAAGCTGGGCGCACGAGTGGTCGCCGGGCACTTCGCCCAGACGCACGCCCACCCCGAGCTGAGGGGCCGCTCGCTCGTCGACATCCTGTGGACCGAGCACGCCAAGGACCGAGGCGGGGCGATGTCGGTGCTGCGCCGCTACGAGCTGGAGCGTCAGGGCGACCAGTCCTTCGAGAAGCTCTCCGGCGGCCAGCAGGCCCGCTTCCAGATCCTGCTCCTGGAGCTGGCCGGCACCACCGCGCTGCTCCTGGACGAGCCGACGGACAACCTCGACCTGGAGTCGGCCGAGGCCCTCCAGGACGGCCTGGAGTCGTACGAGGGCACGGTCCTCGCGGTCACCCACGACCGCTGGTTCGCGAAGTCCTTCGACCGCTATCTGGTCTTCGGCTCCGACGGGGTCGTACGGGAGACGAGCGAGCCGGTCTGGGACGAGCGGCGCGTCGAGCGGGCCCGCTGAGCCGAGCGGCCGGGAACCGGCGTGCGCCGGGGCGCCCGTGGGTAAGGTGCCCGCCGGGGGTGGCGTATGCAGCCGGGGGAGAAGTTCGGGCCGTTCACCGTGCTCGCGGAGCTGGCCGGCGGCGGGATGGGTCGGGTCTTTCTGGCGCGCTCGCCGGGCGGGCGGCTGGTGGCGGTCAAGACGCTGCTCACGTACGGCGAGGACGACCGTCGGCGGTTCGCCCGGGAGGTCGGCCTCGCCCAGCGGGTGAAGGGCGTCTACACCGCGAGCGTGGTGGACGCCGACGCCTCGGGGGCGGTCCCCTGGATGGCGACCGAGTACGTGCCCGCGCCGTCGCTCAAGGAGCTCGTGGAGCGGTGTGGGCCGCTGGAGCCCCGGGCGCTGTACTGGGTGGCGGCCGGCATGGCCGAGGCCCTGGTCTCGCTGCACTCGGCCGGTCTGGTGCACCGGGACGTGAAGCCGTCCAACGTGCTGCTGCCGCTCGACGGGCCCCGGGTGATCGACTTCGGGATCTCGCAGGCCCATGACGTGACGCGCACCGACGCGGCGCTCGGGACCGTCGCGTACGCCTCCCCCGAGCAGGCCCGGGGCGAGCCGACGACCACGGCGTCGGACGTGTTCTCGCTGGGGGCGACGCTCTTCCACCTGGCCGTGGGCCGGGCGCCGTACGTCGGCGGCGGGGCCGGCCCGGCGATCGAGCAGCTGGTACGGGCGGCCACGAACGACCTGGACGTCACCGGGCTGCCCGAGGAACTGGCGCCGCTCGTGCTGCCCTGCCTCGCCCCCGACCCGGCCGACCGCCCCACTCCCGCCGCGCTGCTGGCGTACTGCTCGCGGCGGCTGGACGGGGCTGCCGACGCCCGCCGGGCGTGGCTGAGCCCGGCCTGGACCGAGGCGATCGAGCTCCACCGCGACGAGCGGCTGCGGGCGGTCGAGGAGGCACGCCGGCGGGTGGACCCGGACGCGGCGACGGGGCCCGTACCGGCTCCCGGGCCGACGTCGCCGCTCGGTGGCGGGGCGCTCCCCGGGGCCGCGGCACCGGCCACGCGCGGCGCCCGGCGGCCCTGGTGGCCGGTGGCGTCCGGGGTGGCCGTCGCGGCCGCCGGGGTCGTCCTGGCCGTCGTACGGCCGTGGGAGAGCGGCGCCACCGCCGCGCCCGGCGCGCCCGAGCAGCCCTTGCGGATCATGGAGGTGGAGAGCGTGCGCCAGGGCGTGTGCTTCCCCGACCGGCCCGGGGCGCAGCTGCCGGCGGGCGAGTCGCCGCCGCCCGAGGGGCTCTCGTTCACTTCGGACAACAGGGACAAGTGCGTGGTGGCCAGGGACTCCGGCGGAATGAGCGTCGACCGCCTTCGGGAGATACAGGTGGTGGAGGCGTCGACCTCCGGCACCTGGGAGGTGCAGATCACCTTCCAGGACAAGGACGCGCAGGCCTTCGCCGAGCTGACCGGGAAGGTCGCGGGGCAGAGCGAGCCGCGCAACCAGCTGGCCTTCGTGCTCGGCAAGGACCGGCTGGTGAGCAACATCATGGTGCTGGAGCGGCTGTCCGGGGGAAGCGCCCAGATCACCGGCGGGTACACCCGCAACCAAGCCCAGGCGCTCGCCCGGGCGCTCGGCGCGCCGTGAGGCGGCGCGGTCGGTCGTGCGCAACCCGTTTTGACCCGCCCGGGGGAGCCCGGGTACGCTTCTGCTTTGTTATGCGTATTGGCTTGCTCTATCTCACGTGAGAGGCCCTTACGCCGGTCCACCGGGCCGATGACCAGCGGCATGTGCACGGGTTGCGTCCCCGTCGCACTGCCAGGGCTGTCGTGCATCGTCCGGGTGGCCTTGTCAGGACCACTCACTGAAGAAGCGAAGGCTACGACCGTGCGTACGTACAGCCCCAAGCCCGGCGATGTGACGCGCCAGTGGCACATCATCGACGCGCAGGACATCGTCCTGGGCCGTCTGGCCACCACCGCCGCCACCCTTCTCCGGGGCAAGCACAAGCCGATCTACGCGCCGCACGTTGACGCTGGTGACTTCGTCATCATCATCAACGCGGACAAGGTGCACCTGTCCGGCAACAAGCGGACCCAGAAGATGGCGTACCGCCACTCCGGTTACCCGGGTGGTCTGCGCTCCGTCCGCTACGACGAGCTGATGGACAAGAACCCCGAGAAGGCCGTCGAGAAGGCCGTCAAGGGCATGCTCCCGAAGAACTCCCTGGGCCGTCAGATGCTCTCGAAGCTGAAGGTCTACGCGGGCGAGAACCACCCGCACGCTGCCCAGCAGCCGGTCCCGTTCGAGATCACCCAGGTCGCGCAGTAATTCCGGCCACCCCCTAAGACGAAACAGAATCTGAGGAGCATCGTGGCCGAGACCACTGTTGAGAACCCCATCGAGGGCGAGGAGACCTACGCCGAGGTCACCACCTTCGAGTCCGAGGTCCCCGTCGAGGGTGAGTACACCTCGGAGTCCCTCGCGTCCCGCTTCGGCGACCCGCAGCCGGCCGCCGGCCTGGGCCGTCGCAAGAACGCCATCGCCCGCGTCCGGATCGTTCCGGGCACCGGCAAGTGGAAGATCAACGGTCGCACCCTCGAGGACTACTTCCCGAACAAGGTGCACCAGCAGGAAGTCAACGAGCCCTTCAAGGTGCTCGAGCTCGACAACCGCTACGACGTCATCGCCCGTATCTCGGGTGGCGGCGTCTCCGGCCAGGCCGGCGCCCTGCGCCTCGGCGTGGCCCGTGCGCTGAACGAGGCGGACGTCGACAACAACCGCCCGGCGCTGAAGAAGGCCGGCTTCCTCTCCCGCGACGACCGTGCGGTCGAGCGCAAGAAGGCCGGTCTCAAGAAGGCCCGTAAGGCCCCGCAGTACAGCAAGCGCTAAATCGCCTGCTCGGCCTGCATTTCACGTACGCCCCGGCGGCACCTCCGTGCTGCCGGGGCGTACGTCTTTCCACGACCTCGGGGCACACGAAGCCTTGGAGGCCTGCATTTTCGGAGCATTTTCGGAGGACAGCTGTGGGACGACTCTTCGGCACGGACGGCGTGCGCGGTGTCGCCAACGCGGATCTGACGGCGGAGCTGGCGCTCGGTCTGTCGGTCGCGGCGGCGCACGTGCTCGCCGAGGCGGGGACCTTTGAGGGACATCGGCCGACCGCCGTGGTCGGCCGGGACCCGCGTGCGTCGGGAGAGTTCCTGGAGGCCGCCGTCGTGGCCGGCCTGGCCAGCGCGGGCGTGGACGTGCTGCGCGTCGGCGTGCTGCCCACCCCGGCGGTGGCGTACCTCACCGGTGCGCTCGGAGCCGACCTCGGCGTGATGCTCTCCGCGAGCCACAACGCCATGCCCGACAACGGCATCAAGTTCTTCGCCCGCGGCGGCCACAAGCTCGCCGACGAGCTGGAGGACCGGATCGAGACCGTCTACGAGGAGCACCGCACCGGCGCCCCCTGGGACCGTCCCACCGGTGCGGGCGTCGGCCGGGTCCGCGACTACGACGAGGGCTTCGACAAGTACGTCGACCACCTCATCTCCGTCCTGCCGAACCGCCTCGACGGCCTGAAGATCGTCCTCGACGAGGCGCACGGCGCGGCCGCCCGGGTCTCGCCCGAGGCGTTCACCCGGGCCGGGGCCGAGATCGTCACCATCGGTGCCACGCCCGACGGCCTCAACATCAACGACGGCTGCGGCTCGACCCACCTGGAGCTGCTGAAGGCCGCCGTCGTCGAGCACGGCGCGGACCTCGGCATCGCCCACGACGGTGACGCCGACCGCTGCCTCGCCGTGGACGCGGCCGGCCAGGAGGTCGACGGCGACCAGATCCTCGCCGTCCTCGCCCTCGCCATGCGCGAGGCGGGCACGCTGCGCGGGGACACCGTCGTCGCGACGGTCATGTCGAACCTCGGCTTCAAGCTGGCCATGGAGCGCGAGGGCCTCCAGCTCGTCCAGACCGCCGTCGGCGACCGGTATGTCCTGGAGTCGATGAAGGAGAACGACTACGCGCTCGGCGGCGAGCAGTCCGGGCACGTCATCGTCCTGGACCACGCCACCACCGGCGACGGCACGCTGACCGGTCTGATGCTGGCGGCCCGGATCGCGGCGACCGGCCGGTCGCTGGCCGACCTGGCCGGCGTGATGGAGCGGCTGCCGCAGGTCCTCATCAACGTCCCCGACGTCGACAAGTCGCGGGTGAAGACCTCGGCCGACCTGGGCGCGGCGGTGGCGGAGGCGGAGCGCGAGCTCGGCACGACCGGGCGGGTGCTGCTGCGGCCGTCGGGTACGGAGCCGCTGGTACGGGTCATGGTCGAGGCCGCCGACATCGAGCAGGCGCGGACCGTGGCCGGCCGCCTCGCCGACGTGGTGAAGTCGGCGCTCGGCTAGACGCTCTTCGCGGCAACGGGCCGGGCGTACCTCGCGGGGTGCGCCCGGCCCATTCCCGTACGCAGGCGCGTTTCTAGGCGCGCTTCTGGGTCGCCCAGAGCGCCTTCTGGAGCAGCAGCGTGATCGTGCCCGCGAGCACGATGCCGCCCAGGTTGGCCAGGAGCTGCCCGGTCGAACCCCAGGTCTGGCCGTAGTCCCGGTAGCTGAAGGCGACCGCCGCGTTGGCCGCCGCGGGGACCGTGGTCACCGAGATGGCGACGCCGATCAGGGCGCCGGACTTGGCGGAGGTCAGCGAGAGGGTGCCGGCGACGCCGGCCAGCAGCGCCACCACGAACGACATCCAGTCCGGCTGGTAGATGAAGGCCGTGTTCGGGCGCTCCGCCTCGACCATCGCCTTCTCGAAGAGGCCGAGTTGGTCCAGGACCCAGGCGAAGCCCGCGGTGAGCAGCATCGCCGCGGCGAAGCCGACGAGCAGGGCCGTCAGCGAGCGCCACGCCAGGCGCGGGGCGCGCTGCACGAGTGCGGTGGAGATGCCCGCCAGCGGGCCGAACTCGGGCCCGACCGCCATCGCGCCCACGATCAGGATCGCGTTGTCGAGCATCACGCCACACGCGGCGAGCATGGTGGCGACGGCCAGGAACGCCACGTAGGTGATGCTCAGGGTCGACTCTTCGTGCGTCGCGTCCCGAAGGTGCTCCCATAGCACGGCGTCGGCGCCTTCGCCCGGGGCCTCCTCCTCGGCCTTCTCCGCGCGTTTGGAGATGCTCAGGTCGATGTTCTCGACGGCGATCGAACCCGTTTTGTCGATGCCCAACGCCCGTAGTGAGCCGAGGAGTTCGTCCCCGGCCTCGCGGGCGACGTCGCACAGGACCAGATCCCCCGAGGGGTTGCGGGCGGCACCCGGCACGACGGCGAGATGCGTCGTGCCCACGGTCTTCTCGATCGTCCGGACGACCTCGTCGGTGCGGTCGGCCGGGACGATCAGGCGGAGGTGCAGCACGTCCTGGCTCCTCAGAGTTTGCGCAGCGACAGCCGCTGGACCTTGTGGTCCGGACCCTTGCGTACGACGAGCGTCGCACGTCCGCGCGTGGGAGCCACGTTCTCCAGGAGATTGACCTTGTTGATGGTCCGCCACATCGTGCGCGCGTAGTCGAGGGCCTCCTCCTCGGAGACCTGGGTGTACTTGCGGAAGTACGAGAACGGGTTCTGGAAGGCGGTCTCCCGCAGCTTGTGGAACCGGTTCAGGTACCAGCGCTCGATGTCCTCGGGGCGCGCGTCCACGTAGACGCTGAAGTCGAAGTAGTCGGCGAGGCCGACCCTGGTCCGGCCGTCCTGGCCGGGCAGAGCCGGCTGGAGGACGTTGAGCCCCTCGACGATGAGGATGTCGGGGCGGCGGACGACGAGCCGCTCGCCGGGGACGATGTCATAGATGAGGTGGGAGTAGACCGGGGCGGTGACCTCGTCCTTGCCCGCCTTGATGTCGGCGACGAACCGGGTCAGCGCGCGCCGGTCGTAGGACTCGGGGAAACCTTTCCTCGACATCAGCCCGCGCCGCTTGAGCTCCTCCATCGGATAGAGGAACCCGTCGGTGGTGACCCGCTCCACCCGCGGGTGTTCGGGCCAGCGGGCGAGCAGCGCCTGAAGCAGCCGGGCGACGGTCGACTTCCCGACGGCGACGGATCCGGCGACGCCTATGACGAAGGGGGTGCCCTGCTGGGTGCCGTGCCCGTTGCCCGCGTCACCGAGGAAGGTGTTGAGCGCCCCGCGCAGATTGGCGGTGGCCCCCACGTACAGATTGAGCAGCCGCGACAGCGGCAGATAGATGTCCCGCACCTCGTCGAGGTCGATGACGTCCCCCAGCCCACGCAGCCGCTCGACCTCCTCGGCGGTGAGGGGCAGCGGCGTCTTGTCGCGCAGCGCGCTCCACTCGGCACGGGTGAGGTCGACGTACGGGGACGTCTCCGTCTTGCGGCTTCGTGGCGGCGAGGTGATCACAAGGACATTGTCGGGGGTGACCGGGAATTGTGGGTCGTGTGCTCGGTCACGTGGCGTACACCCGACGCACCCGACGCGATGGGCGATATCGACCGGTTTTCCCGGCGGTGCGTGATCAACTGGCTCGATCACGTGTCCCACCACGGAAACCGAGGAAACCCGATGAGAACCTCCCTCGTCCGTCGTGCCGCCCTCTCCGCGGCCGCCGTCTGCTGCGCCCTGTCGGCCACCGCCTGTACGGGCCAGGGTGCGGAAAGCGGGGACGCCAAGGGCAAAGGGGCGGGCGGGGTCAGGGCGTTGAGTGGGGTGGAGTTGGAGGAGCGGGCCGTCGTGAAGGCGGACCTTCCTCCGAGGTTCACCGTGGCGAAGGGCGGGGCGGCGGATGTCGTGCCGGGGAGTGCGGTCGTCACGGACAAGCCCGCCTGCAAGCCGCTGGCCCACGCCATGTCCATGGTCGCCATCGGCAAGCCGGGCGCCACCGCGCGCGTGAAGATCGCCGAAGGGTCGGTCCAGACCGCCACGGCCTCGCCGGAGGAGGCCGCTCGCGCCGCGCTCGAGGCGCCGGTCACCTCCGTCGGGCTCGCCTCGTACGACGGCACCGGCGCCCAGGAGGCCTTCCGGGCGCTGCGTACCTCCACCGAGGCGTGCGCCGGCGGCTTCACGCTCACCTTGATGGGTGAGACGACGAAGGTCGTCAAGGTGGAGCCGATGGTCATGGCCGGTCGCTCGAGACTCGCCTGGACCGTGACGAGCGAGGTGGCCGGCGAGCCGGTGATCTCTAAGGTCATGGCGTCGCAGGTCCGCAACCACCTCGCCACCTACTCCACGGTCAGCCCCTCCGGCGGGCCGGTCGCCGAGCCGCTGGACGTCCTCGACGCGCAGGCCGCCAAGCTGAGGTGAGCCGGGCCGACGGGTCGTAGGCTGCCGGACATGTGCGGAATCGTGGGGTACGTCGGCGGGCAGTCGGCGCTCGATGTGGTGATCGCGGGTCTCAAGCGGCTCGAGTACCGGGGCTACGACTCGGCCGGGGTCGCGGTGCTCGTCGACGGCGGGCTGGCCGCGGCGAAGAAGGCGGGCAAGCTCGTCAACCTGGAGAAGGAGCTGGTGGACCGGCCCCTGCCGACCGGATCCACCGGCATCGGGCACACCCGCTGGGCCACCCACGGCGCGCCGACGGACGCCAACGCGCACCCGCACCTCGACAACGCCGGCCGGGTCGCCGTCGTCCACAACGGCATCATCGAGAACTTCGCCGCGCTCCGCGACGAGCTCGAAGAGCGCGGCCACATCCTCGCCTCCGAGACCGACACCGAAGTCGTCTCGCATCTGCTCGCCGAGTCCTTCTCGTCCTGCGGGGACCTGGCGGAGGCGATGCGGCTGGTGTGCCGGCAGCTCCAGGGCGCCTTCACGCTCGTCGCCGTGCACGCCGACGACCCCGACGTGGTGGTCGGCGCCCGCCGCAACTCCCCCCTCGTCGTCGGGGTCGGCGAGGGCGAGTACTTCCTCGCCTCCGACGTCGCCGCGTTCATCGCCCACACCCGCAGCGCGATCGAACTGGGCCAGGACCAGGTCGTCGAGCTGCGCCGGGACGGCGTCACCGTCACCGACTTCGACGGCGCGGCCGCCGACGTCCGCTCGTACCACGTCGACTGGGACGCCTCGGCCGCCGAGAAGGGCGGCTACGACTACTTCATGCTCAAGGAGATCGCCGAGCAGCCCAAGGCGGTCGCCGACACCCTCCTCGGCCGGATCGACGCGAGCGGCCGGCTCAGCCTGGACGAGCTCCGCATCCCCGACGCGGTGCTGCGCGAGGCCGACAAGGTCGTGATCGTGGCGTGCGGCACCGCCTTCCACGCCGGGCTGATCGCCAAGTACGCCATCGAACACTGGACCCGGATCCCCTGCGAGGTGGAGCTCGCCAGCGAGTTCCGCTACCGGGACCCCATCCTCGGCGGGCGCACCCTCGTCGTCGCCATCTCCCAGTCCGGCGAGACCATGGACACCCTGATGGCGCTGCGGCACGCCCGCGAGCAGGGCGCGAAGGTGCTCGCCATCTGCAACACCAACGGCTCGACCATTCCGCGCGAGTCCGACGCCGTGCTCTACACGCACGCAGGACCGGAGGTCGCGGTCGCCTCCACCAAGGCGTTCCTCACCCAGCTCGTGGCCTGCTACCTCGTCGCGCTGTATCTCGGGCAGGTCCGGGGCACCCAGTGGGGCGACGAGATCCACGCCGTCATCCGGGACCTCGCGAAGATCGCCGACGAGGTGGAGCGGGTCCTGGAGACGATGGAGCCGGTACGGGCCCTGGCCCGTTCCCTCGCCGACAAGAACACCGTCCTCTTCCTCGGCCGGCACGTCGGCCACCCCGTCGCCCTGGAGGGCGCGCTCAAGCTCAAGGAGCTCGCCTACATGCACGCGGAGGGTTTCGCGGCGGGCGAGCTCAAGCACGGTCCGATCGCGCTGATCGAACAGGACCTGCCGGTGGTCGTCATCGTCCCCTCCCCGCGCGGCCGGTCCGTCCTGCACGACAAGATCGTCTCCAACATCCAGGAGATCAGGGCGCGCGGGGCGCGGACCATCGTGATCGCGGAGGAGGGCGACACCTCGGTCGAGCCGTACGCCGACCACCTCATCCGGATCCCGGCCACGCCGACGCTGCTCCAGCCCCTGGTCGCTACCGTGCCGTTGCAGGTCTTCGCCTGCGAACTGGCGACCGCCCGTGGCAACGAGGTGGACCAGCCGCGCAATCTGGCGAAATCCGTGACGGTGGAGTGAGTGGAGCAAGGGGCGAATGATCATCGGGGTGGGAATCGACGTGGCCGAGGTGGACCGCTTCGCCGCGTCGCTGGAACGGACGCCGGGGCTGCTGCAACGGCTCTTCGTGGAGAGCGAGTTGCTCCTGCCGAGCGGCGAGCGGCGTGGACCGGCGTCGCTCGCGGTGCGGTTCGCGGCGAAGGAGGCCCTGGCGAAGGCGCTGGGCGCGCCGCCCGGTCTGCACTGGACGGACGCGGAGGTGTACGTCGAGGAGTCGGGGCAGCCCCGGCTGCGGGTACGCGGCTCGGTGGCGGCACGGGCCGAGCAGCTGGGCGTACGGAACTGGCATGTGTCGCTCAGCCATGACGCGGGGGTGGCGTCCGCGGTCGTGATCGCGGAGGCGTGAGCGCGGGCGCGGGCGGAGCCACGTGTGGGCGCCGGGCCGCCCGCCCCCGCCGCGCGCCGCGGTGGCGTGCGCCCAGCGGCTCCGCCGGCGTCGAGGAACTCGGCGTCCGCCAGGGCGCTTCAGCGCGGGGGCGGGCCTGAGCGGGCGTCGGTGCGGCATCGTGATCGCCGAGGCGTGAGTGCTGCGCGCCTAGCCGCACCGGACGTGTAAGCACAGGCGCGGACGCCCGGGCGTACTCGCGGAGGCGTGAGCGCGGGCGCGCAGTCAGAGCGGGCGCCCGTCGGCGTGATCGTGAACGGGCCGGTTCTGCGGCAGACTCGGCCCATGCGTACCGCTCATCGCGTCGAGACCGTACGGGCCGCAGAGGCCGAACTCATGGCGAAGCTGCCGGAGGGCACGCTGATGCAGCGGGCGGCGGCCGGGCTCGCCGCGGCCTGCTGCGCGCTGCTCGGCCGGGGGCGGGTGTACGGCGCCAGGGTCGTCGTCCTCGCCGGCGGCGGCGACAACGGCGGCGACGCGCTGTACGCCGGGGCGCGGCTCGCCCGGCGCGGCGCCGGGGTCCAGGCGGTCCTGCTCGGCTCCCGCGCCCACGAAGGCGGACTGGCCGCGCTCCACCGGGCCGGCGGGCGGGTGACCGACGACCCCTTCCAGGTCCTCGCCACCGCGGACCTCGTCCTCGACGGCATCACCGGCATCGGCGGCCGCGGCGGGCTGCGCCCCGACGCGCTGCCGGTGGCGCGGGCGGCCCGCGGCTCCAACGCGTTCGTGGTCGCCGTCGATCTGCCGAGCGGCGTGGACGCGGACACGGGGGAGGTGACGGGGGAGGCGCTGCGGGCGGACGCGACGGTCACCTTCGGCACGTACAAGCCCGGGCTGCTGATCGACCCGGCGCGGGAGTACGCGGGGGCGGTACGCCTCGTCGACATCGGGCTCGACGACCATCTGCCGTCCGTACCGGACGTCGAGGCGCTCCAGCACGAGGACGTGGCCCGGATGCTGCCGGTGCCGACGGCGTCGAGCGACAAGTACCGGCGCGGAGTGGTGGGCGTCGTCGCCGGGTCCGCCCGCTACCCCGGCGCCGCCGTCCTCGCCGTGGCCGGGGCGCTGCGGGGCGGGGCGGGTGCCGTGCGGTACGTGGGCCCGGCCGGGAACGCGGTGATCGGGCGCTTCCCGGAGACCCTGGTCCACGACGGGCCGCCGGCCAAGGCGGGCCGGGTCCAGGCGTGGGTGGTCGGGCCGGGGCTCGGCGACGCGCCGGGGGTGGCGGACGTACTGGCCTCGGACGTGCCGGTGCTGGTGGACGCGGACGGGCTGCGGGACCTGGACGCCGCGGTCGTCCGGGCCCGCAGCGCCCCCACCGTGCTCACCCCGCACGCGGGGGAGGCGGCGGCGCTGCTCGGGGTGTCACGGGACGAGGTGGAGGCGGGGAGGCTGCGGGCGGTACGGGAGCTGGCGGCGCGGTACGGCGCGACGGTGCTGCTCAAGGGCTCGACGACGCTGGTGGCGTCCCCGGACGGCGGGGCGGCGGTACGGGCGAACCCCACGGGCACGCACTGGCTGGCGACGGCCGGCTCCGGCGACGTCCTCTCCGGCCTCGCCGGCTCCCTCCTCGCGGCGGGCCTGCGCCCTGCGGACGCGGCCTCCACCGCGTCCTACCTCCACGGCCTCGCGGCCCGCCGCGCCTCCTCGGGCGCGCCCGTCTCGGCACAGGACGTCGCGGCGGCGCTGCCGGGTGCGTGGCGGGATGTGACGAAGTAGGCCCTTGGCCCCCGGGGCCGGCAACCGGGCCAACCCCGGGCCTGGCCTCGGGCCGGTCCAACGGAGGCGGCGCGGGCGCGCCGGTCCCGGAGCAGGCCCCGGCTCAAGGCGCGAGCAGGGGCGCCCAGGCCACCCCGACCCCGCCCCGCATGGGCTAATCCCGCCCCGACACGCCCCTTACAACGTCCCCATGCCCTACAGCCAGTTCTTCAGCGGCGGCCAGGCCCTCCACGGCGTCTACGACAACATCTACAGCTCCGGCGGCAGTCGTGGCTGCGTCACTCTGCGCCACAAGGACGCCAAGAAACTCCGGGGCGTGCTGCACAAGGGTGACCGGGTCTACATCTGGGGCACACGGCCCGGTGGCTGACACCTGAGACACTGGGCGCGATGACTGAGACACCGCCGCCCCCGCGAGCCCGCGCCGAGATCGACCTCGGTGCGCTGCGTGCCAACGTCCGCACGCTGCGCGCCCGGGTCGCGCCCGGCACCCAGGTGATGGCCGTCGTCAAGGCGGACGCGTACGGACACGGGGCCGTCCGGTGTGCCCGCGCCGCCCTCCAGGCCGGCGCGACCTGGCTCGGTACGGCCACCCCGCACGAGGCACTCGCCCTGCGCGCCGCCGGGCTGCGGGACGCGCGGATCCTGTGCTGGCTGTGGACGCCCGGCGACCCCTGGGACGCCGGGATCGAGGCCGGCCTCGACATGACCGTCAGCGGCCTGTGGGCGCTGCGCGAGGTCACCGAGGCCGCCCGCGCCACCGGCAAGCGGGCCCGGATCCAGCTCAAGGCCGACACCGGCCTCGGCCGCAACGGCTGTCAGCCCGCCGACTGGGCCGAGCTCGTCGGCGAGGCGCTGAAGGCGCAGCAGGACGGCCTGGTCCAGGTCACCGGCGTCTGGTCGCACCTCGCCTGCGCCGACGAGCCCGGCCACCCCTCCATCGCCGCCCAGCTGGAGGTCTTCCGCACGATGCTGGCGTACGCGGAGAAGGAGGGCGTCGAGCCGGAGGTACGGCACCTCGCCAACTCCCCGGCGACGCTCACCCTCCCCGAGACCCATTTCGACCTGGTCCGGCCCGGTATCGCGATGTACGGCATCTCGCCCAGCCCCGAGATCGGCACCCCGGCCGACTTCGGCCTGCGCCCGGTCATGACCCTCGCGGCGAGCGTCGCGCTGGTGAAGCAGGCCCCCGCGGGTCATGGCGTCAGTTACGGGCATCACTACGTCACCGAGCGCGAGACCACGCTCGGTCTGGTGCCCGTCGGCTACGCGGACGGCATCCCCCGGCACGCCTCCGGGCGCGGCCCTGTGCTGGTCGGCGACAAGGTCCGTACGGTCGCCGGGCGCGTCGCCATGGACCAGTTCGTGGTCGACCTCGGCGGCGACACGCCCGCGCCGGGCACCGAAGCCCTGCTGTTCGGACCGGGGGACCGGGGCGAGCCGACGGCCGAGGACTGGGCGCGGGCCGCCGACACCATCGCGTACGAGATCGTCACCAGGATCGGTTCGAGGGTTCCGCGTGTTTATCTGAATGAGCTCGACGAAGCGAACGAACCGAACTGAACTGAACGAACTGAATGAGGTCCTGGATCAGTAGGGAGCGGGAGTGAGCGAGACCAGTACGGGGGAGATCGTCGCCGCCGCCACCGACAACTGGCGCCGCGCGGGCCTCGCAGGCGCCGCGATAGGTGTGATCGCCGCCGGGGCCGCCGCGGGCGTCGCCATCGAGCGGCTCACCGTCGGCCGGGGGATCCGCCGCAAGGCCCGGCTCGCCCTCGACGCGGCAGGACCGTACGGCGCCCTGCGCGGCACGCCCGGCCGGGCCGTCGCGGACGACGGCACCGAGCTGTACTACGAGGTCGACGAGGTCGAGGCGGAGGTCCCCGGCCCGCGTCGGCGCCGGCTCTTCGGGCGCAAGGCGCCCGCCGCCGTCACCGTCGTCTTCAGCCACGGCTACTGCCTGAACCAGGACTCCTGGCACTTCCAGCGCGCCGCCCTGCGCGGCCTGGTCCGTACCGTCCACTGGGACCAGCGCAGCCACGGCCGCTCGGCCCGCGGCGTGGCGCAGCAGGGCCCGGCCGGGGTGCCGGTCTCCATCGACGGGCTCGGCCGCGACCTGAAGGCGGTCATCGACGCCGCCGCGCCCACCGGCCCGCTCGTCCTGGTCGGCCATTCGATGGGCGGCATGACGATGATGGCCCTGGCCGACCAGCACCCCGAGCTGATCCGGGACCGGGTCGTCGGCGTCGCCTTCGTCGGGACGTCCTGCGGGCGGCTGGGCGAGGTCAACTACGGTCTGCCGGTCGCCGGGGTCAACGCCGTACGGCGTGTCCTGCCCGGTGTACTGCGGGCCCTCGGCTCGCAGGCGGAGCTGGTCGAGCGGGGCCGCCGCGCCACGGCCGACCTGTTCGCCGGGCTGATCAAGAGGTACTCGTTCTCGTCCCGGGACGTGGACCCGGCCATCGCGCGGTTCGCCGAGCGGATGATCGAGTCGACCCCGATCGACGTGGTCGCGGAGTTCTACCCGGCCTTCACCGAGCACGACAAGGCCGACGCGCTCGACATCTTCCAGGAGGTGCCCGCGCTCGCCCTGGCCGGCGACCGCGACCTGGTCACGCCGAGCTCGCACACCGAGGCCATCGCCGATCTGCTGCCCGACGCCGAGCTGGTCATCGTCCCCGACGCCGGCCATCTGGTGATGCTGGAGCACCCGGAGGCGGTGACCGACCGGCTCGCGGACCTGCTCGTGCGGGTCGGGGCCGTACCGGCAGCGACTAACGTTGGCTCGTATGGAAGCACCGCAGAGCCAGGCCACTGAGGCCACCTTCGCCGTCGACTCGCCCGAGCAGATGCAGGAGACCGGACGGCGTCTCGCGAAACTGCTCCGCCCGGGCGATCTCGTGATGCTCACCGGCGAGCTCGGCGCCGGGAAGACGACCCTCACCCGTGGCCTCGGCGAAGGCCTCGGCGTGCGGGGCGCGGTCACCTCGCCGACCTTCGTCATCGCCCGGGTCCACCCCTCCCTGACCGGCGGCCCGGCCCTGGTCCATGTCGACGCGTACCGCCTCGGCGGCGGTCTCGACGAGATGGAGGACCTCGACCTGGACGTCTCGCTGCCCGAGTCGGTGGTGGTCGTGGAGTGGGGCGACGGCAAGGTCGAGGACCTGTCCGAGGAGCGGCTGCACGTGCTGATCCACCGCGTGGTGGGCGACACCGACGACGACCGGCGCACGGTGACCCTGCGCGGCCTGGGCAGCCGCTGGTCCACCGAGGACCTCACGCTGGTCTAGGGCCCCTTGGGTGCCGTACGTTCCGACAAGACGTCGGCAAGATGTTGCGCCGGTCGTACGAAGCGTGGTGACATGGTCCTACAAGCTGGTTAGGTCTACCTAACCACGCCTGCCCCCGGAGCCTCAGGAGGCATCCATGCCGGCATCCGAGCGTGACCGTGAAACGCGCACGCCCCCGTCCCCGCGGGCGGTGTCCGCGGTGTCCATGACGGATCTGCTGGCGGCCTGCGCGGCGGCCAGCGCGGTGTCGACGCCGCCGCGGAAGACCGAGGCCGACGAGGTCACCGAGGAGCGTGAGCCGCGGCGCGACGCCGCGTAGCCCGATCGGGGGATGTGTCCCACCTACGGGACGACGACCACCTTCGAGCCGATCGTCGCGAACCACCACAGCGCGTCGCCGTCGGCCCGCTTCATCCGCACGCCGCCGGTGCGGCGCTTCGGATCCGGGCTGGCGAGCGTGCCGTCCACGGCCGCGCTGAACCCGATCGGGACGTCGTCGACGCTGGCGAACCGCACCACGTGCTCGACCTGCACCCCGTCCGACCCGCGCACCAGCCCGGACCGGGAGGTCACCGCGTACGTCCCGGGCTTCGGGCTGACCGTGCTCGGCATGACACTGAACGCCCGCGTCGCGCGGTTGGAGCCGTCCACCAGCCACACCCGCCGGTCGGCGAGTCCGTAGACCACCCGCTGGCCGGAGCCCGACTTCGCGGGGACCGCCAGCGGGTCCTTGACCGGCTTGCGCGGTCCGCCGGCCGACGGGGCGGGCGGGGCCGCCGGGGTCATCGGCTTCGCCGACAGATCCGCCGGCACGCTGGCCGACGCCTGGTAGGCGAGGAAAGAGACCGCGGCGATCGCCGCCACGGTGAGCCCGGCCACGAATCCCGAGCTGCTCCTTGCCACGGTGTCCACCTCTCAGACGTATGTACCCGTGGTGACGGTAGCAGCCGGGGCCGACAGGGGCGGGGCGGCGTGCCTGGGGCCGTGGAGCCGTAGGCTGTTCGCGTGCTCCTGCTCGCCGTTGATACCGCCACACCCGCCGTCACCGTCGCCCTCCACGACGGTGAGTCCGTCGTCGCCGAATCCAGTCAGGTCGACGCACGCCGGCACGGGGAACTGCTGCTGCCCTCCGTCCACCGCGTCCTCACCGCGGCCGGACGCACGCTCGACCAGGTCACGGGCGTCGTCGTCGGTGTCGGCCCCGGCCCGTACACGGGCCTGCGGGTCGGCCTGGTGACCGCCACCACCTTCGCCTCGGTCCTCGGCGTCCCCGTGCACGGCCTGTGCACCCTCGACGGTCTGGCGTACGCCTCCGGCATCGAGGAGCCGTTCGTCGTCGCGACGGACGCGCGCCGCAAGGAGGTCTACTGGGCACGGTACGAAGGTTTCCGCACCCGGGTCGGCGAACCGGCCGTCGACCGGCCCGCGGACATCGCCGAGCAGGTCGCCGGCCTCCCGGCGGTCGGCGCGGGAGCCGTGCTCTACCCCGACGTCTTTCCCGACGCCCGGGCCCCCGAGCACCAGTCCGCGGCGGCCCTCGCCACGCTCGCCGCCGAGCGGCTGAAGGCCGGAGAATCATTCCTGGAGCCCCTCCCGCTCTACCTGCGCCGCCCCGACGCGCAGGTGCCGAAGAACTACAAGGTGGTCACCCCCTCGTGACCCGTACGGCCGCCGAGCTGCGCGAGATGCGCTGGTGGGACATCGCACCGGTGCTGGAGCTGGAACACGACCTCTTCCCCGAGGACGCCTGGTCCGCCGGGATGTTCTGGTCCGAGCTCGCGCACGCCCGCGGCCCGGCCGCCTCCCGGCGCTATGTCGTCGCCGAGGACGGCACCGGCCGGATCGTCGGATACGCGGGCCTCGCGGCGGCCGGCGGACTCGGCGACGTACAGACCATCGCGGCCTCCCGCGACCAGTGGGGCACGGGCCTCGGCGCCCGGCTCCTGACCGATCTGCTGCAGTACGCCACGGCCTTCGAGTGCGAGGAAGTGCTCCTGGAGGTCCGTGTGGACAACACCCGGGCGCAGAAGCTGTACGAGCGCTTCGGCTTCGAGCCCATCGGCTTCCGGCGCGGCTACTACCAGCCGGGCAACGTCGACGCGCTCGTGATGCGACTGACCGTTCAAGGAACAGAAGAGACTGACTGATGGCTGCTGACGAACCGCTCGTACTCGGCATCGAGACCTCGTGCGACGAGACCGGTGTCGGCATCGTGCGCGGCACGACCCTGCTCGCGGACGCCGTCGCCTCCAGCGTCGACACCCACGCCCGCTACGGCGGCGTGGTCCCCGAGATCGCCTCGCGCGCCCACCTGGAGGCGATGGTCCCCACCATCGAGCGCGCCCTCAAGCAGGCCGGGATCTCCGCGAAGGACCTCGACGGCATCGCCGTCACCGCCGGTCCCGGCCTCGCGGGCGCGCTGCTCGTGGGCGTCTCGGCGGCCAAGGCGTACGCGTACGCGCTGAACAAGCCGCTCTACGGGGTGAACCACCTCGCCTCGCACATCTGTGTCGACCAGCTCGAACACGGCCCGCTGCCCGAGCCGACGATGGCCCTGCTGGTCTCCGGCGGGCACTCCTCGCTGCTGCTCGCGCCCGACATCACCGCCGACGTACGCCCCATGGGCGCGACGATCGACGACGCGGCGGGCGAGGCGTTCGACAAGATCGCGCGGGTGCTGAACCTCGGCTTCCCCGGTGGCCCGGTCATCGACCGGCTCGCCAAGGAGGGCGACCCCGAGGCGATCGCCTTCCCGCGCGGCCTGACCGGCCCCCGCGACCCCGCCTACGACTTCTCGTTCTCCGGCCTCAAGACCGCCGTGGCCCGCTGGATCGAGGCCAAGCGGGCGGCGGGCGAGGAGGTGCCCGTACGGGACGTCGCCGCCTCCTTCCAGGAGGCGGTCGTGGACGTGCTCACCCGCAAGGCCGTACGGGCCTGCAAGGACGAGGGCGTCGACCATCTGATGATCGGCGGCGGCGTGGCCGCCAACTCGCGGCTGCGGGCGCTCGCCGAGGAGCGGTGCGAGCGGGCCGGCATCCGGCTGCGGGTGCCCCGGCCGGGGCTGTGCACCGACAACGGCGCGATGGTCGCGGCGCTCGGCGCGGAGATGGTGGCCCGCAACCGCCCCGCCTCCGACCTGGAGCTGTCCGCGGACTCCTCGCTGCCGGTGACCGACCCGCACGTCCCCGGCAACCACAGCCACGACCACGTGCACGAGATCAGCAAGGAGAACCTGTACTCGTGACGACGGTGGCCCTGATGTGGGAGGCGCGCGCGGTGCAGGGCCGTGGCGCCGAACTCCTGGAGTGGGCGCGGGCCCAGGAGCTCGCGGCCGAGCCGCTGCGCCGGGAGCTCTTCTCGGCGCCGCAGGACCGCGTTCTCGTCCTCACCTGGTGGGACGCGCCGCTCGACGCCGAACTGCCGGAACTGCCCGAACCGGCCGCCGACCTGATCACGCGTCCGGTGCACCGCTGGCGCTTCGAGTCCCATGGGACGGGTGACTGACCCGCCTCCGCAGGCAACCACGCGTTCGAATGAGCCGTCCTCCTCTCCGCAGGATGGGTTCAGGCGTTCGGACGGCGGGTTTCACAGGTGCGCAAGCGGTACGTGGGGGCGGCGCTCGCCGCCGCCCTGGTCATGACGGGCTGCTCGGTCGGGCTCCAGGGCTCGGTGGACCCGGTGGGCGCGGCACCCACCCCGTCGGCCTCGACCTCGGCCTCGGCGCCCGCCGCCGGGGGCAAGGCCCCCGAATCGGCGCCGGACACCGCGGCCGCGTACCGCAAGTGGGGCCTCAAGCCGCTGGCCGCACCGCCCGCCCCGCCGAAGACCAAGCCGGTCAGGACAGGCGGCGCCGGCCCGGTCCCGGTGATCAGCGACATACCCACCAAGGACAAGGTCGTCTTCATCACCATCGACGACGGGGCCGAGAAGGACCCGAAGTTCGTCGAGATGATGCGCGAGCTGAAGATCCCGGTGACGATGTTCCTCACCGACTCGGCGATACGCCCCGACTACGGCTACTTCAAGCCACTCCAGCAGCTCGGCAACGGCGTCGCCAACCACACCCTGAGCCACCCCAATCTGCGCACCCTCGGCGCCGCCGCCCAGCAGCGCGAGATCTGCGGGCAGCAGACCAAGCTGGCCAAGGAGTACGGCACCACCCCGCGCCTCATGCGCCCGCCGTACGGCAACTGGAACGAGGACACCCGCGCCGCCGCCGGCCGGTGCGGCGTCGAGGCGATCGTGCTGTGGCGCGAGTCCATGCAGATCACGAACATGCAGTACCAGCGCGGCGACAAGAAGCTGCACCCCGGCGACATCATCCTGGCCCACTTCCGCGGCCCGTCCGAGCTCAAGGGGACGACGATGACCGAGATGACCGCCAACATGCTCCGCCACATCCAGGAGCAGGGCTTCACCGTGGCCCGCCTGGAGGACTACGTCTGACGCCCCCTCGTCGCGCGGTACCGGAGGACCGGCCCGGACACCGTCCCGACCAGGACTGTACCGTCGGGCGCCACACTCAGACAGGACGCGTGGTACGGCGGCACCGGGCGGCGGCCCTGGACCTGGCCGTCGACCGCGTCCAGGGAGAGCAGCTCCCCGGCCGTGCCGACCATGTGGACGACGCCGTCGTGGGCGTCCACACCGACCGGCTGAGCGTCCAGCGGGTGCGTCCACAGGACCTCCCCGCCGGGGAAGGCCCGGCGGACCAGCGCGTGGCCGGTGTGGTTGTGCTGGACCGCCAGGACGAGGCCGGGGCCGGCGCCGTCCTCGACGTATACCCCGCGCCAGGGGAACAGCCCGTCGAGCGCGAAGTGCTGGGTGAGGGACCCGTCCGGCGCCAGGGACGCCAGGCCCGCCCCGGCCGCGCAGAGCAGCAGCGGGCAGCGCCGTACGTCGACGAGACTCACGGCGTACCGCACGGCGTCGAACCCTCCGGTGTACGTGCCGTCGGCGCGGTAGACGCGGGTGTTGGGGCCCTCGGGGTCCGGGGCGTCGATGCTCCGGTCGAAGGTGTCGCGGACGGCGAAGGCCCCGTCGGTCGTCCGGACGGCGAGGGCGGCCGCGAACGGCACCGAGACGCTGCCGAGGACGGTTCCGTCGGTGAGCGAGACGTTCACGATGTCCGTGCGGAAGCGGTGGTCCTCGCCGGGGACCAGGATCCGTACGGTGCGCTCGTCGGACGAGACGTGGAGGCGCCGGCCCCTCTGCCCCGTGGGCGCGGGCGCCGACCAGAGCAGGGTGCCCTCGGCGGACCAGCACTCGACCAGGGCGCCGGCGCGGGTGGCGAGGGTGCGCCCGTCGCTCAGTCCGGCGACGTCCGTGACGCCGCCCGGGCCGTCGTAGGTCCTGCCGAAGCGCTCGGCGAGCAGCCGCAGGGTGTCCTTCGGGTCCTCCCAGGGGGCCTCGGGCGGCTCGGCGTACGGGAGCACGTCGAGGGTGGTGAGGTCGAGGGAGTCGGGTGTGAGCCCGAGCCAGTCGTCGCGCTCGATGACGTACCGGCCCGTCAGATGCTCGCCGGGGTAGGTGCGGGAGTCGATGGCGAAGAGGTCGAGTTCGAGCGTGCGGTCGTCGACCCAGCGGACCGGGTCGATGCCCCACCGGGGGTCGTCGAAGTCGACGCGGTGCCCGGTGGCCGGTTCGAGCAGCGTGAGCCCGCCCTCGCGGTCGTACTCGTCGTAGTTGTCGAGCCCGACGGCGAGCAGCGGAAGCGTGGGGTGGAAGGCGATCGACTCGGCGTCCTTCGTGAACGTCAGCAGATGAGCGCAGGAGAGGTCGGCGGCGCGGTACACGGCCACCCTGCTGGCCCGGTGGTTCAGCGACGAGACCGCGATCCACTCCCCGTCGGCGCTGGTCACCACCTGACTGGGGCCCGCGAACAGTTCGGGGAACGGGTCGTCCTTGAGGACCGTGTACGGCAGCTCAGACATGGTGCTCCGACAGATGGGTGAAGGTCACCCGCGCGAGGGCGGCGAGGGTGGCCGGATCGGCGGCGGGCGCGTACGTACGGAAGGCGGCGGCGAAGGCGGGCGAGCGGCCGCAGAGGGTCAGGGCGTCGGTGGCCTGGGTGAGGCGGGGCACCACCTCCCCGTCGCAGAAGGGGTGCTCGTTGTCGACGAACGCCCGCACACTCTCCTCGTAGGAGGCGTACTCACCGTCGTACGCCCAGGTGTCGAGGTCGAGCAGGAGCGGGAAGCGGGCCCGAACCTCCCACTGGGCAAGCGGCACCTCCTCGTACGACGCGTCCTCGCGGTCGGCCAGCCGCAGCAGCATGGCCAGTTCGGTCATGAACGCGGGCACGGACTTGGGGGCCGCGGCCGCCGTCCAGGCCCGCCGGGCACTCTGAGGGCAGCTCGCGAAGAAGTCCTCCGTGAACGTCTCGGCCAGATAGTCGAGCTGGGAGGCGAGCGGCTGGGCGGGATGGCGCCAGTGCGCGTCCCAGTACTCCGTCCGGACCACCCGCCGGTAGCGCAGCACCTCCCACTCCAGGGGGTCCGCGCCGGCCGCCGCGAGCCCCACGAGATGTGCGAGTGGCCCGCTGGTGAGTATGCCTTCGGGGTGCAGCGTCATGGCTGGGCAGGCCGTCCGATCAGCATCGTCGGCGCCCCGGCCACCCGGGTCAGGAAGACGGTGGCGGCGTTCGGGCCCTTCGGCTTCACCTTGCGGCGCAGCTCCTCCGGTTCGACCGCCGAGCCGCGCTTCTTCACGGTGAGATGGCCGACCTCGCGCTCGCGCAGCAGTGCCTTGAGCCGCTTGAGGTTGAAGGGGAGCTCGTCGGTGATCTCGTAGGCGGTGGCGTAGGGCGTCGGGCGCAGCTCGTCGGCGGTGATGTAGGCGATGGTCTCGTCGATCAGCCCGGCGTCGAGTTCCTCGGCCACCTCGGCGACCAGATGGGCGCGGATGACGGCGCCGTCCGGCTCGTAGAGGTGGCGGCCCACGGACCGGACCGCGGGATCGGGCAGGCCGCGGCCCACCAGGCTCGCGCCGGACGGCAGGAGGGTGGCGCGCCGGCCGCCTGGGCGGGTGCCGAACCACAGCACCGCCTCCTTCACGTCCCCGCCGTCCGAGATCCACTCCGCCTCGGCGTCGTCCGGGACCGCCTCGTGCGGCACACCGGGGGCGATCTTCAGGGCGGCGTGCGGGGCGGTGCGAGCGGCCCCGATGGCCCAGGAGAGCGGGGGTGAGTACGCCTCCGGGTCGAAGATCCGGCCGCGTCCGCCGCGCCGCGCCGGGTCCACGAAGACGGCGTCGTACGGCGCGGTGTCGATCTCCGTCACATCCGCGCAGCGCACCTCGATCAGCTCGGCGAGACCGAGCGCCTCGGCGTTCGCCCGGGCCACCTCGGCGGTCAGCGGGTCCCGGTCCACCGCGAGGACGGAGATCCCGGCCCGGGCCAGGGCGAGGGCGTCGCCGCCGATGCCGCCGCACAGATCCGCGACCCCGCGCACACCGAGCTCCTTGAAGCGCGCGGCGCGGTACGTGCCGACCGTCGCCCGGGTCGACTGCTCGACGCCATGGGGCGTGAAGTACATGCGGTACGCGTCCTCGGCGCCGAACTTCGCCACCGCGCGCTGCCGCAGCCGGGCCTGCCCGAGCGCCGCCGTGACCAGCTCGGCCGGGTGCTCGCGGCGCAGCCGGGAGGCGACGGCCAGCTCCTGCGCGGGGTCGTAGTCCCGCAGGACGGCCAGCAGGGTCTGGCCCTCGGGCGTGAGCAGGGCGTGGAAGGCGGCAAGATCGGTCACGCGGCCCATTGTGGGCCAGGCGGGGGATGGTGCGCTGTACGGCGGCGGTGTCGGCGTTCTTCCGGCGTTCGGCGCTGACAGGATGCGACCCCATGCAGCTAGTACGACAAAACGGTGCAGAGGGTTGTATTCCCGTACGAAATCCGCATGCGCGTCGGGGGCGGCGGGTCCGGGTGGCCCTCGCCGCCGCGCTGATCGCCGCCCTCGGCGCGGCCTGCGCCGACTCCACCGAGGAGGGGGCCCCGGGCGCCGGTGCGGCCGGGCCCGCGACGCCCGCCGCCGGTCAGCCCCAGCAGGCGCGCGGCGCGGCCGGAGCCCTGGCCGCGTATGTCGAGCGGACCCGGCGCGCGCAGGCCGCCCGCGCGCTCGCCGCCAAGAAGTGGGGCCTCACCAAAACCCCGCTGACCGCGCCCCCGCCGCCCGCCGTCAAGCCGACCATCACCACCCGCAAGGGCTTCGAGACCGCCGGCGAGGGCCTGCCGCCCGTCTTCACCACCGTGCCGACCAAGGAGAAGGTCGTCTTCCTGACGATCGACGACGGCGCGGAGAAGGACCCCGCGCTGCTGCGGATGATGTCCGAGCTGCAGATCCCCTACAGCGCCTTCCTCAGCGACTACCTGATCAAGGAGGACTACGGCTATTTCAAGAGGATGGGGGACGCCGGGGTCGCGCTGCACAACCACACGCTCAACCACCGCTACATGCCCGCGCTCTCGTACAAGCAGCAGGAACGGGAGATCTGCGGGCAGCAGGACAAGATCGAGAAGCGGTACGGCACGCGGCCGCCCCTCTTCCGGCCGCCGTACGGCAACTACAACGAGGCCACCCTGCGCGCCGCCAAGTCCTGCGGGATCAAGGCCGTGCCGCTGTGGGCGGCCGAGGCGTTCCCGGACCGGATGGAATGGCGCGAGTGGGACCGCGACCTGCACCCCGGCGACATCATCCTCACGCATTTCCGGGGCCGAGAGGACTGGAAGGGCACGATGCCGGACATGATCCGCCAGGTGATGAAGACCGTCACGGCGAAGGGGTACGCCGTGGCCAGGCTGGAGGACTACGTCTGAGAAGACGGTTCCTTGGGGTTGGCCGCGACGGCTCGCGGGTGGTGAATTGGCACTCCGCTTGACCGAGTGCTAATCGCGGTCATAGTCTCGGCTCTGGCACTCCCCACTGGAGAGTGCCAACACAGCGACGGGCAGGTCCGGCACCCGCGACGACGGATCCACCTGGTCGCCACCTCAGACAGTCAACCCCGTGATCTCCGAAGGGGGAGGTCGGATCGTGACGACCACCAGCTCCAAGGTTGCCATCAAGCCGCTCGAGGACCGCATTGTGGTCCAGCCGCTCGACGCCGAGCAGACCACCGCCTCTGGCCTGGTCATCCCGGACACCGCCAAGGAGAAGCCCCAGGAGGGCGTCGTCCTGGCCGTGGGCCCGGGCCGCTTCGAGAACGGCGAGCGCCTGCCGCTCGACGTCAAGACCGGCGACATCGTGCTGTACAGCAAGTACGGCGGCACCGAGGTGAAGTACAACGGCGAGGAGTACCTCGTCCTCTCGGCTCGCGACGTGCTCGCGATCGTCGAGAAGTAATTCACCCGAAGCAGATGCTTTGAACTGCGCCCCTGGCTCCCTGACTCATATCCGGGCGCCCGGGGCGCTGTTCGTATCAGAAGAGGACTGAAACGCTCCCATGGCGAAGATTCTGAAGTTCGACGAGGACGCCCGTCGCGCCCTCGAGCGCGGCGTCAACAAGCTTGCCGACACGGTCAAGGTGACGATCGGCCCCAAGGGCCGCAACGTCGTCATCGACAAGAAGTTCGGCGCTCCCACCATCACCAACGACGGTGTCACGATCGCCCGTGAGGTCGAGATCGAGGACCCGTACGAGAACCTCGGCGCCCAGCTGGTGAAGGAGGTGGCGACCAAGACCAACGACATCGCGGGTGACGGCACCACCACCGCCACCGTGCTCGCCCAGGCGCTGGTCCGCGAGGGTCTGCGCAACGTCGCCGCCGGCGCCTCCCCGGCCGCCCTGAAGAAGGGCATCGACGCGGCGGTCAAGGCCGTCTCCGACGAGCTTCTGGCGACCGCCCGTCCCATCGAGGACAAGGCCGACATCGCCGCTGTGGCCGCGCTCTCCGCGCAGGACCAGCAGGTCGGCGAGCTCATTGCCGAGGCGATGGACAAGGTCGGCAAGGACGGTGTCATCACCGTCGAGGAGTCCAACACCTTCGGCCTGGAGCTCGACTTCACCGAGGGCATGGCCTTCGACAAGGGCTACCTCTCGCCGTACATGGTGACCGACCAGGAGCGTATGGAGGCCGTCCTCGACGACCCGTACATCCTGATCCACCAGGGCAAGATCTCCTCGATCCAGGACCTGCTGCCGCTCCTGGAGAAGGTCATCCAGGCCGGCTCCAGCAAGCCGCTGCTGATCATCGCCGAGGACGTCGAGGGCGAGGCCCTGTCGACCCTGGTCGTCAACAAGATCCGTGGCACGTTCAACGCCGTGGCCGTCAAGGCCCCGGGCTTCGGCGACCGCCGCAAGGCGATGCTCGGCGACATGGCCACCCTCACCGGTGCCACCGTCATCGCCGAGGAGGTCGGCCTCAAGCTCGACCAGGCCGGTCTGGACGTGCTGGGCACCGCCCGCCGCGTGACCATCACCAAGGACGACACCACCATCGTCGACGGTGGCGGCAACTCCGCGGACGTGCAGGGCCGCGTCAACCAGATCAAGGCCGAGATCGAGTCCACCGACTCCGACTGGGACCGCGAGAAGCTCCAGGAGCGCCTCGCGAAGCTGGCCGGCGGCGTGTGCGTGATCAAGGTCGGCGCCGCCACCGAGGTGGAGCTGAAGGAGAAGAAGCACCGTCTGGAGGACGCCATCTCCGCGACCCGCGCCGCGGTCGAGGAGGGCATCGTCTCCGGTGGTGGCTCCGCCCTGGTCCACGCCGTCAAGGTGCTCGAGGGCAACCTCGGCAAGGAGGGCGACGAGGCCACCGGTGTCGCCGTCGTCCGCCGCGCCGCCGTCGAGCCGCTGCGCTGGATCGCCGAGAACGCCGGCCTCGAGGGCTACGTCATCACCTCCAAGGTGGCGGAGCTGGAGAAGGGCAACGGCTTCAACGCCGCGACCGGCGAGTACGGCGACCTGGTGAAGGCCGGCGTCATCGACCCGGTCAAGGTCACGCGCTCCGCGCTGGAGAACGCCGCGTCGATCGCCTCCCTGCTGCTCACGACCGAGACCCTGGTCGTCGAGAAGAAGGAAGAGGAGTCGGCGGACGCGGGCCACGGCCACGGCCACGGTCACTCGCACTGACGCTCTCTGTGAGCTCTGAGCTCTGAGCTCTGAGCGGCCCCCGTCCCCTGTTGTGGGGACGGGGGCCGCTTCGTTTCAGGCTTCGGCAGGCTCCGCCAGGCGTCGGCAGGCTTCGTTCACGCTTCAACCGCGCCGAGCTGCTCCATGAGCCCGAGCAGATCGTACTGCCACCAGCCCTCGATGATCTTGCCGTCCACGGTGAAGCGGTGGATGACGACGCCGGTCATGGAGGCCTTCTTGCCGGTGGACTCGACCCCCATGAATTCGCCCTTGTGCAGGCCGTTCCAGGTCCAGCGCGTGCAGACCCGGTCGCCCTCGGCGATCTGGTCCTCGACGGTGAACTCGAAGTCGAACCCGCCGCGCCACATCTCGACCTCACGGCGGATGGCGTCCATACCGATGACGTCCTGGGGGTTGGTCGGGTCGTGGTCGTGGTAGTTCTCCGCGAAGACCTCGTCGAGCGGGGGAAGCTCGCCCCTCGTGCCGGCCAGCTCGAAGAACCGCTGGGCCGTGGTCTTGAGCAGCTGCTCGTCCCGTACGACGTCGAGGTCCGTGAAGGTCGGCTCCTCGTCGCAGAGCGCGACCATCTCCCGGAAGATGCGGTCCGTCTCGGGGAGCTGGGAGTTCTTCATCGCCTCTTCGTACGACGGGAATTCGACGATCTCCACGACGTGGGAGGCGTCGGAACGGTCCTTGGCCACCAGGCTGTGGGTGGCGGTCCGCTTGCCCTTCGTCTGGGCGACCCACTTGTCCATGAGCTGGTTCAGGTCGTCGAAGTGATGCGTCTTGCAATCGATTATTTGTGCGAATTTCATGACGCCTCCCGGACCGGGTGGGATACGTCCATTTTAGGCCGCGCACTCTTCCGGGGCCTTGGCATCATGGCGCCATGCAGCAGGCACGGGGGAGACAGTCGGTCGCGGTGGGCCGGGACGCGGGCGTCGTCGTCACCGGCGACCACAACCACCTGACCCTGGGCCCGCCACGGGTCCGCTCGGCGTACGGGGAACAGGTCCGCCGCATCGCCCCGCCCGAACTGATCGGACGCGAGCGCGAGTTGGCGGAGCTCGCGGCCTTCTGTCTGGCCGACTCGGGCCCGTCGTACGCCTGGTGGCGAGCCGGGGCGTGGGCGGGCAAGACGGCCCTGATGGCGTGGTTCGCCCTGCACCCGCCGAAGGGCGTGCGGGTGGTGCCGTTCTTCATCACGGCGCGCCTGGGCATGCAGAACGACGTCGTCGCCTTCGTCGACGTCGTCCTGGAACAGCTCGCCGAAATCGTCGGCGAGGGCCTCCCGGCACTGCTCACCGCCGCCACCCGCGAGGCCCATCTGCTCCGCCTGTACGGGGAGGCGGCCCAGGCCTGCGCGCGCCGCGGCGAACGGCTGGTCCTGCTGGTCGACGGCCTGGACGAGGACCGGGGCGTGACGACGGGCCCGGACGCGCACTCGATCGCGAGCCTGCTCCCCACGGCGTTACGGACCGTGGTGGCCGGCCGCCTGAACCCGCCCCTGCCCGGCGACGTCCCGCGCGACCACCCGCTTCGCGCCCCCGAAGCGGTCCGGATCCTGGAGCCGTCCCCGTACGCCCACGCGATCCGCGCCGAGGCCGAACGCGAACTCAAACGGCTGCTCGGGGCCGGCGGTCTGGAGTACGACCTGCTGGCCCTGCTCGCGGCCGCGGGCGGCGGCCTGACGGCGGACGACCTGGCGGAACTGACGGACGCGGTGCCGTACCACGTACGCGACATCCTGCGCACCGGCCCGGGCCGCACCTTCGCCACCCGGGGCGAGGCCTACCTGCTGGCGCACGAGGAACTCCAGGTCCAGGCACGGGAGATGCTCGGCGCGCGGGAGCTCGCCCGCTTCCGGGGCAGGCTGCACACCTGGGCGGCGGACTGGCGCGAGCGGGGCTGGCCGCAGGCCACGCCGGAGTATCTGCTGCGCGGCTATTTCTCGTTGCTGCGGTCGGACGGCGATCTGGAGCGGATGACGGCGTGCGCACTGGACGCCGTACGGCACGACCGGCTGCTGGAGGCGACGGGCGGGGACGCGATGGCTCTGGGCCAGCTGCGGGACACCGGCGAATGCGCCATCGCGCGCGGAGCGACCGACCTGCGGCTCCTGCTCCGGCTCGCCATGAAGCGGGAGGAACTCCGTCACCGCAACGGAGCCGTGCCCGGTGCCCTCCCCGTGGCCTGGGCGGCGCTCGGACGGACGGCCCGGGCCGAGGCGCTGGCACGCAGCCTGTTTCTCTTGTCCGAGCGCCACCTGGCGCTGATCGGAGTCGCCGATGAGCTTGTCCGGCACGGCGCGCACGAGCGGGCCTTCGCGCTGCTCCGGGAGACGGAGGAGCACGTACGGAGGGCGGGCGGGCCGGGGCTGCGCGAGGAGGGCCTGGTCACGATCGGTACGACTGTGGCGCGCGCCGGGGAGTACGTGTGGGCGCTGACGGCGCGCCGCGGACTGCGTTCCCGTGAGGCGCACGCGCGGGTGATGTACGAGATCGCGCGTGACATGGCGGGCAAGGGGCACCGGGACGAGGCGGTGAAGCTGGCGCGTGAGGTCGAACCCGAGCTGAGGGCGGTGGTCCTGGCCGGGGTCGCCGAGACGCTGCGCCCGGAGTCGCCCGCGCGGGCCCGGGAACTGTTCGACGAGGCGCAGGCGGCCGCCGCGGAGACGGCCGATCCGGTGGAGGCCGCGACGACCCTTGCCGAGGCGGGCGAACCGGACCGGGCCGCGCTGCTCGTGCCTCTCCTCACCGAACGGCATCTGAGGGAGAGGGCGTGGGAGGCCATCGCCTTGAGCATCGCGCGGGCCGGCGACCCGGACCGGGCGGTACGGCTGATCTGGGCGGAATTGCGTGAGAACACCCAGGAGTACGCGCTGGCAGAACTCGCCGGACTGCTGGTCGCGGGGGGCGAGCGGGAGCGGGGCGAAGCCCTGGCCGACTTGCTGACCGGAACGCGCGCCCAAGGGGCTGGGCGCGCGTGTGTGGCTGAGGGACATGCGCAGGCCGGCGACTTCGACACCGCGTTCGCTCTCGCGGACCGGCTCGACGACATCGACCTGCGGATCCATACGCTGATCACGATCGGCCGTGCTCTGGGAGAAGCGGGGCAGGAGGGCCGTGCGCACGAGGTGCTGACGCATGCCGAGTCCGTGGCCCGGTCCGAGCTGTCCCCGGTGGGTGTGGACGATGTGGAGTCGGTGTCCGAGGCCCTCGCCGACGCCGGGCACACCGAGGACGCCATGGCGCTGATGGAGGACGCCTACGGCCCGCCCGAGCGGCGTCGCACCTGGTCGCCCACAGCCTGGGACGCGCACTGCTGGATCCGGGTGCTGACCGCCGCGGGGCAGGTCGAACGGGCCGCCGGGCTGCTGGATCTCTGTGCGGGGCAGGACCCCTGGCCGAGCGCGGCGCTGGCCCTGGCGGAGGGATACGTACGGGCGGGGGAGCCGGCTCGCGCGGAGGCGCTGGTCGGGCAGGCCACCACATCCGAGCACGAGCCGAGGGTGCGCACCGGTGTCGCCGAGCTGCTCGTCGAGGCGGGGGAGTTCGTACGGGCGAGGCGCCTGGTCCGCGCCTGCGCCGATGTCCACGGGCGCGTTTCGGGACTGGCGGCCGTCGCCTTGGCCTTGCGGGCCGGGGGCCGGGACGAGGAGGCGGACGAGGTGCTCGGGGAGGCCCGGGACGAGGCCGGTGAGCTGCCGCGCACGGACCGGCGTGTGGCCGCGGCGCTGGTCCCGGCGCTGGTCGCGGGCGGGGCGTACGGCGTCGACGATCCGGTCGTCGCCGACGCCCTCGACCGGCTCCTCGCGGCGCCGTGCGCGCCCGAGGAGGTGCCCGCCGTCGCGGCGGCCTTCGCGGCGGTCGGCGACTGGGAGGAGGCGAGGAAGGTTGTCGTGGGGTGTTCCCCGGTCCACGAAGCGCCGGACCGGCTGGCCTGGCTGGCCGGCGAGCTCGCTGCCGCGGGCCGGTTCGACGAGGCCGAACGCGTGGCTCTGTTCTTGATCCACGCGAGTGACGAGGACGCCGCCGGGCGCGCCTACGCGGCCGTGGCGTCCCACGCCGAACCGGCCGACGCGCGGGTGTTCCTGGGCCGGGCCATGATGGTGAGCTGGTGGGTCAACGCCCTGCCGGAGCTGCTCCGGGCCGAACCGGGCACGGTTCCCCTGGTCGTCGCCGCCCTACGCCGAGCGCGTCAGATCTGACGCCCTGACCGGATCCGCGAACCCCTCCCCCCTCCCGAACCGCTCCAGCTCGTCCAGCGCCCAGTCCGCCATCCGGTGCAGCTCGTTCCCCAGCGACCCCGCCACATGCGGCGTCAGCAGCACGTTCGGCAGGTCGTACAGCGGCGAGTCGGCCGGTGGGAGTTCCGGGTCCGTGACGTCCAGGACCGCGTGGAGGCGGCCCGAGGTGAGGTGGGGGAGGAGCGCGGGTTCGTCGAGGAGGGAGCCGCGGGAGGTGTTGATGAGGGTGGTGCCCGGGCGCATGAGGTCCAGTTGGCGGGGGCCGATCATGCGGTATGTGGCCGGGAGTTGGGGCGCGTGCACCGAGACCACCGAGCTGCGGGCGCACAGGGTGTCGAGGGAGGCGAGGTGGACGCCGAGCGTCTCGGCCTCGGCGGCGGTGACGTACGGGTCGTGGAGCAGGACCGTCAGGTCGAACGGGCGCAGCAGTTCGATGACGCGGCGGCCGATCCGGGACGCGCCCACGATGCCGACCGTACGGCCGTAGTTGCCGGCGTCGTCCAGTTCGCGGCGCCAGTCGTGGCCGGTGCGCAGTTCGCGGTAGCGGTGGGCGGCGGGCAGGACCCGTTTGCCGGCCAGCAAGATCGTGGCGAGCGTGTACTCGGCGACCGGCAGGGCGTTGGCGGCTGCGGCGGAGGTGACCGTGAGGCCGCGCCGCCAGCAGGCGTCGGTGATGTGGTGTTTGACGGAGCCGGCCGCGTGGATCACGGCCCGTAGCCGGGGCGCCCGGTCGAGGACCTCGGCGGTCAGCGGGGGCGCGCCCCAGCAGGTGAGCAGCGCGTCGGCCGTGGCGAGGGCGGGTGCGAGCGCGGGCGAGTCGAGGTCGTGGGCGACGAGCTCCGGGTCGGTACGGGCCAGCGTGGCCAGACGGGCCCGGTGGGCGTCGGTGAACAGGCGGTCGGCGATGTCCGGGCCCATCACGAGCAGCACGGCGGGCCGGTTGTCAGTGGTGTGGTGCATGGTGGAGATCCGCAGCTCCTCACTTGACGCTGCCGGCGGTGAGACCGGCTTTCCAGTGGCGCTGGAGCGAGACGAAGGCGACGACGAGGGGGACGACGGCGAGCAGCGAACCGGTGACGACGAGGGGGTAGAAGCCGGGTTCGGCGTGGGCGTTGCTGTTCCACGCGTACAGGCCAAGGCTCAGCGGGAAGAGCTTCTGGTCCGACAGCATCACCAGGGGGAGGAAGAAATTGTTCCAGATGGCGGTGAACTGGAAGAGGAAGACGGTCACGAAACCGGGCATGACCATGGGCAGCCCGATGGACCAGAAGGCGCGCAGCTCGCCGGCGCCGTCGATACGGGCGGCTTCCAGGGCCTCGTCGGGGATGTAGCCGGCGCTGAAGACCCGGGCGAGATAGACCCCGAAGGGGTTGACGAGGACTGGGACGAGGACGGCCCAGTAGGTGTTGACGATCCCGGCCTCGCTGGCGAGCAGGTACATGGGCAGGGCCAGCGCCGTGGTGGGGACGAGCACCCCCAGCAGGACGAGCCCGAACAGCTTCTCCTTGCCCGGGAAGTCGTACTTGTCGAAGGCGTAGCCCGCGGCGACGCTGATCAGCGCGCAGGCGAGGGCGCCGCCGCCCGCGTAGAGCAGGCTGTTGAGGTACCACCGGAAGTAGACGCCGTCGCCGTACGCGGCGAGCCGGGTGAGGTTGCCGCCGAGGTCGAAGCCCTCGAAGGAGAAGGAGTCCCCGGCGAGCAGGCCCCCGGCGTCCTTGGTGGCGGCGGTGACGAGCCAGACGAGGGGGAAGAGCATGTAGACGACGGCGAGGAGCAGCGATCCGTTGACGGCGGCCCGTGACAGCAGGCGGTGGGTGGCGCGGCGGGGTGTCATGCGGTCTTGGCCCTCCTCCCCGTGACGCGGGTGACCGCGAAGGACAGCAGTGCGGCGGTGAGCGCGAGGAGTACGGAGGCGGCGGCCGCGAGCCCGTAGTCGTTGCGGTCGAAGGCGGCGCTGTAGGCGTACATGTTCGGGGTCCAGGTGGAGCTGACGGCGGACCCGGTGCCCTTGTTGAGGATCAGCGGCTCGGTGAACAGCTGCAGCGAGCCGATGACGGTGAAGAGCGCGACCATCGCGAGCGAGGCGCGGATGAGGGGGAGTTTGACGCTGAAGGCGATCCGCCAGGACCCGGCGCCGTCCACGGTCGCCGCTTCGAGGACGGACCGGTCGATGGCCTGGAGCGCCGCGTAGAAGATCACCATGTTGTAGCCGAGCCATTCCCACAGCGCGATGTTGACCACGGAGGGGAGGGTGCCGGAGGGCGAGAAGAAGTCGAAGCCGATGCCACCGGCCTCCATGGCGCGTACGACGGGGGAGAGCTGGGGTGTGTAGAGGTAGACCCAGATCAGCGCCGCGATGATGCCGGGGACGGCGTGCGGCAGGAAGAGCGCGAGCTGGAAGAAGCGGCGGGCGCGGGCGAGGGCGGAGTCGAGGAGCAGCGCGAGGGCGAGGGCGCCGGCGAGCAGCAGCGGGATGTAGAGGAGGCAGTAGGCGAGCAGTACGCCGAAGCCGTCGAGGAAGGCCCGGTCACCCAGCGCGGCCAGGTAGTTGTCGAGGCCGCTGAAGGCGGTCTCGGATCCGCCGAAGCCCAGCCCCGACTGCTTCTCGGTGAAGAGGCTGAGCCAGACCGCGTATCCGATCGGCACCACCAGCACCGCGGTGAACAGGGTGAAGAAGGGGGTGAGCAGGACGGTGGCGGCGCGGGTGCGGGCTTTCATCGCCGTCAGCCCTTGACCTTCAGGCCGCGTTTGGTCAGCTCGGCGACGGTCGCGTCATGACCGGCCTTCACCCCCTCCGCGAGGGTGGCGCCGCCGCCTTTGACCTTGCCGAACCGGTCCTTGACGGCGGTGTTGGTGGTGCCGGTGGTCGGGCCCCAGGCCCAGTCCGTACGGATTGAGGCGCCGGCCTGCTCGAAGAGGGTGTAGAGGTCCTGGCCGCCGTAGAAGCGGGTGTCGAAGACCTCCTTGGCGACCGGCCGCAGGGCGGTGGCGGCCGGGAAGGCGCTGGAGGTGCCGGAGGCGATCCGGGCCTTGACGCCGTCCTCCGTCGTGGCCATCCACTTCGCGAACTCGACTGCGGCGGCGGCCTTCCGGCTGCCCTTCGTCACGGCGAAGGTGGAGCCGCCGAGCATGCCGCTGGCGGGCTTGCCGTCCCAGGTGGGTATCGGGGCGGCCGCCCACTTGCCGCTCTGCTCGGGCAGCGTGCCCTTGAGGACGCCCGCTCCCCAGGACGCGCCGAGGTAGCCGATCGTGCCGCCGTTCTTCAGCGAGCCGGTCCATTCGGGGCTGAAGGAGGCGTTGTTGTGGACGAGCCCGGCGTCGAGGAGGCCCTGCCAGTAGGCGGTGACCTTGGTGGTGGCCGGGTCGGTGGTGTCGACCTTCCAGGTGTCGTTCTCGGCCTTGAACCACTGGGCGCCGGCCTGCCAGACCATCGCTTCGAAGGTGGTCGGGTCGTCCGGGAAGAAGGTGGCGATCCGGGCCTTGGCATCGGCCTTCTTCACCTTCTCGGCGGCGGTCTTGAACTGGTCCCAGGTCTTGGGGACCTCGATGCCGTACGCCGCGAAGAGGTCCTTGCGGTAGTAGAAGACCTGCGGCGTGGCGTCGAAGGGGACGGCCCACGTCTTGCCGCCGAGGGTGGTGAGGTCGACGGCCTGCGGCAGCAGCTTCTTCCGGTCGTCCTCCGTGAAGTGGGCGCCGATGTCCTTGAGAGAGCCGGCGCTGACGAACTCGGGCAGCGACGGGTATTCGATGGAGACCAGGTCGGGTGCGTTGCCGGCCTTCACGGCGTTGGAGATCTTGGCGTAGCCGCCGGCGTTGCCGGAGGGGATCTCCTCGAACGTCACCCGGATGTTCGTGTGCGAGGCGTTGAAGGCGTCCACCACCTCCTTGGAGCCCTTGGCCCACCCCCAGAAGGTGATGGTCACGGGCTTGCCGTCGGTCCCCTGGGCGGAGGTGTCGTCCCCGCCGCCGCCACAGGCCGTCAGTACGGCGAGAGCGGTGGCGGTGGCGGCCACGGCACGGGTCGTTCTGCTCCAACTGCTGCTCCAACTACGGTTCACAGCACGGCTCCTGAGGAAGGGCGGGTGGTTGGCCGCGATCCTTGAACCAGACATGACCGAAGTCAAGAGCGAACGATTGATTGATCGAAAAAAGCTCAGATCGATCAGAGCGGTCCGACCGGCCCCCGCACAGACCGATCAGAGTGGCGCGGCCGCCCCGCAGGAGGCCCTGATCCGCAGCCGCGGCAGCAGCGACAGATGCCGCCGGGGCGTCTCCCCGTCGCCCTCGCCTTCCCCCGTCAGCCGCTCGATCAGCAGCTCCGTGGCGTGCCGCCCCACCTGGTGCTTGGGCGGTGCCACCGCCGTGAGCGGGGTGTCCGCCAGGGCCGCGACCTCGTCGTCGTACGCGATCACGGCCAGGTCCCCGGGCACCCGCACGCCCAGCTCGGCCAGGCGCTGCACCATCCGGATCGCGTCCACGTCGTTGTGCACGAGCGCCGCCGTCACCGCTCCCGAGGCGACCGCCGACTGCACCGTGCGGACGGCCTCCTCGAACCGCTCCGGCTCCCGCTCGGCCGGCACCGAACCGACCACCGGCCCCGGCGCCCGCAGCCCCAGCGCCGCCAGCGCGTCGGTGTACCCGGCGCGCACCGCGAGCGCGGTCGGGCTGTCCGAGCGGGCCACCAGCAGCGGCGTCCGGTGTCCCATGCCCACCAGGTGCCGCACGGCGAGCAGCACCCCGTGCCCATGGTCGGACGCCACCCGGTCGAGCCCGTCCAGCGGTGAGCCGGGCGCGGCCCGCCGCTCCAGGAGCACGGCCGGTACGGGCAGTTCGGCGGGCCAGTCGCCGTACGCGGCCCTGTCCTCCGGCCCCCGCCACCCCGGCGCGACCAGCACGCCCTGGGCGCCCGCCGCCAGCAGGCCCTCGGTACCGGCCCGGTCCTCCTGCGGCCGGTAGTCGGAGATGCGCAGGATCAGCCGCGCCCCCACCCGCGCCGCCGCCTCGTGCGCCCCCTTGATCACCTCGGCGAAGTAGTAGGTGGAGGAGGGCGCGAGCAGCCCGAGCACCAGCCCCTCGCCGGCCCGGGTCCGGCCCGGGTCGCCCTGCGGGCCCGGCCAGGAGACCTGCCCGTGCACCCGGTCGAGGAGGCCCCGGCCGGCCAGCGCCTCCACGTCGCGGCGTGCGGTGACGGGCGAGACGCCGAGCTGCGCGGCCAGCTCCGAGACCCGCGCCGTACCGCGCTCCCGCACCAGGGCCAGCAGACGGTCGTGACGTTCAGCAGCACTCTCGCGCACGGCGGAAGCCCCCTCGCAGTGTGGTGGCCCGGTCGAGCGTCGTCCCGGGTAGCCAGACCCTAATCCAAGCTGATCGAACGATGGGTGCTTCGATCATTCGGTCCGATCCATTGACGCTCGATCAGAACCGTGTTCATGATTCCGGCGACGCAGCAGGCCGCCTCCAGGGGAGCATCATGCCCACGCCACCCGAGAACCGTGTGCTGAGTCCTTACACCGGCTGGACCCGCGCCCACTGGGAGACCGCAGCCGACCAACTCCTGCTGGCCGTACGCCCCTACGCCTCCCCGCGCCACGGCCTGATCGCCCTCCCCGGCCCCCGCCCCAGCTGGTCCGGCCCCCGCTCCGACGGGCTCGAAGGCCACGCCCGTACGTTCCTCCTCGCCGCCCTGCGCGTCGCGGGCGCCTCCGGCGACGACCCCCACGGCCACCTCGCCCGCTACGCCGAAGGCCTCGCCGCGGGCACCGACCCCGGCCCCGGCGACGGCCGCGCGCCCGCCACCCCCGACGCCTGGCCCCTGATGGCCGACGTACGCCAGGCCGTCGTCGAGTCCGCCTCCCTCGCCCTCGGCCTGCGCCTCACCCGCCCCTGGCTGTGGGACACCCTCGACGACCGCACCCGCCAACAGGCCGTCGACTGGCTGCTGCCCGCCCTCGACCCCTCACCGGTCGACAACAACTGGTGGCTCTTCGGCCTCACGGTCGCGGGCTTCCTGCTCGACGCGGGCATCGAGACCGACCGCGCCGCCCGTACGCTCGAACGCTCCCTCGACCGGATCGAGCAGTGGTACGCCGGAGACGGCTGGTACAGCGACGGCGACAACCGCGCCTTCGACCACTACAACGCCTGGGCCCTGCACTTCTACCCCGTCCTCCACGCCCACCTCGCGGGGGACCAGGAGCTCCTGGACCGCTACGGCCCCCGGCTGCGCGCCCAACTCGACGGATACGTCCGGCTCTTCGACGCCGACGGCTCCCCGCTCCCGTACGGCCGCTCGCTCACCTACCGCTTCGCCGCGGCCGCCGCCCCCTGGCTGGGCGCCCTCACCGGCCACACCCCGCTCACCCCCGGCGCCACCCGCCGCCTCGCCTCCGGCACCCTGCGCCACTTCCTCGACCGCGGCGCCACCGACGAGCGCGGCCTGTTCACCCTCGGCTGGCACGGCCCGTACGCCCCCGTCGTCCAGAGCTACTCCGGCCCGGCCTCCCCCTACTGGGCGGCCAAAGGGTTCCTCGGCCTCCTGCTGCCGCCCGGCCACCCGGCCTGGACCGCCCCCGAACAGCCCCTTCCCGCCGAGACCGCCGACGCCGTCACCCCCCTCGCCGCCCCCGGCCTGCTCATCCAGTCCACCGCCGCCGACGGTCTCGTACGGCTCCACAACCACGGCAGCAACCCAGGCGCCACCCCGGCCCCAGGCCGCGACCGCACCGACGACCCCCTCTACGCCCGCTTCGCCTACTCCACCCGCACCGGCCCGACCACCCCCGGCGACCAGGCCGACAACCACTTCGCCCTGGTCGTCGGCGGCAAGGTCACCACCCGCGGCCCGGCCACCCCGCACGGCACCGGCCCCGGCTGGGCAGCCTCCCGCCACTCCCCGCTGCGCGGCATCCAGATCCTGTCGGCGACCCTGGCCCACGGACGCGCAGAAGTCCGCGCCCATCTCGTCACCGGCGCCCCCGAACGCACCCCCGTGCGCCAGACCGGCTGGGCCACCACCCCCGGCGGCCCCACCGCCCAGCTCCACCCCGTCCACGGCTACGCCTGGCGCACCGAAACGGTCGAGATGGACACCGGCTCCACCCTCCAGGGCCCCCGCTCGCGCACCGCCGCCCTGCACGGCACGGTCACCGGCCCCCGAGCGCTCTTCGTCGCGCTCGCCTCCCTCACCGCGGAGCCGGACCCCGCCCCGGTCGCCACCCTCGCCACGGTCCGGATCGACGGCGCCACGATCGAGGTGACCTGGCAGGACGGAACGACGACCGCACTGGCCCTCGACCCCGCCCCGTAGGCCCCCGAAACCCCTGCCGCCGCCGCTACTTCGGGCCGTACTTACGCCCCGCCTTCGAGCTCACCCCGCCGAGCAGGCCGCGCGGGGCCAGCTTCACCACACCCATGAGCGCCTTGTACCGCGGGTCCGGGATCGACAGCGTCTTGCCCCGCGCCAGATCGGTCAGCGCGGCCCCGACCAGCTTGTCGGCGTCCAGCCACAGCCAGCCGGGGATGTTGTCCGTCCCCATCCCGGCCCGCTGATGGAACTCGGTCCGTACGAACCCCGGGCACAGCGCCATCAGCCGCACCCCGCTGCCCGCCAGGTCCCGCGCCGCGCCCTGGGTGAACTGCACGACCCAGGCCTTGGAGGCGCCGTACGTGCCACGCGGCACGAAGGCCGCCACCGACGCGACGTTGACCACACCGCCCCGGCGCCGCTCCCGCATCGCCTCCGCCGCCGCGGACGTCAGCCGCAGCACGGCCTCGCAGTGCACCTTCAGCATCTTCAACTCGTCGGCCATGGACACTTCCAGGAACCGGCCCTTGTTGCCGAACCCGGCGTTGTTCACCAGCAGATCCACCGGCCGGCGGGTGTCGGAGAGCCGCGCCTCCACGGCCGCGATCCCCTCCTCCTCCGCGAGATCGGCGACCAGGACCTCCGCCTCCACGCCGTGCCGGTCGTGCAGTTCGGTGGCCTGCTCGCGCAGCCGCTTCGCATCGCGGGCCACCAGCACCACGTCATGTCCGTCCGCCGCGAGGCGCCGCGCGAAGGCGGCGCCGATGCCGGCCGTCGCTCCCGTAATCAGTGCAGTCGTCATATGCGGCACGGTAACGCCCACCGCGCGCGGGCCCGTACGGCCGGCAGGGGGCGGCGAGAAGCCGCTACGAGCCGTACTTGTCCGCGTACGACCGCGCGACGTCCAGGAGCCCGGACTCCATCCACTCGGCCGCCACCAGCGTGCCGGGCAGGAGCGAGCGCTCGGTCGTGGCGGCCCGGTGCAGCAGGGAGACCGTGATGCCGTGGTCGGGACGGTGCACGACCTCGACCGGGTCGCCCGCCGTCAGCTCGCCCGGCTCGATCACCCGCAGCAGCGCGCCCGGCCGGCCCGCCTGCGTGAACCGCCGCACCCAGCCCTTCTCACCGAGGAAACCCGCGAAGGTCCGGCAGGGGATGCGTCCGCCGGACACCTCCAGGATGACGCCCGAGCCGACCCGCCAGCGCTCGCCGATCAGAGCGCCGTTCACATCGAGGCCGGTGGTGGTGAGGTTCTCGCCGAACCCGCCGTTGGCCAGCGGCCGTTCCAGCTCGCGCTCCCAGGCGTCCAGGTCCTCCCGGGCGAAGGCGGTCACGGCGCGGTCCGTACCGCCGTGGAAGCGCAGGTCGCAGACGTTGTCCCCGACGATCCCGCTCCCCCCGGCCCCGCTGGGCCCAGGCACCACCACCCGTACGGACCCCTCGACCGGCCGCTTGTCGATGCCCGTCCTCCCGCCGGGGGCATCGGTGTACTCCGCCGCCCTGGCCTGTCCGACGTTGACGCTCAGTACCTTCATGACCGGCACTCTAAGTGACCCCTCAGCGGCCTTGGCTCAAAGATTCCTCTGGGTATTCGCCGAGATGCCCAAGCTTCACTTATGCTCAAAGGGTGATCGAGGCTCGTCATCTCCGTGTCCTGCGCGCTGTCGCCGCCACCGGCTCCTTCTCCGCCGCCGCGCGCGAGCTGGGCTGCACCCAGCCCGCCGTCAGCCAGCAGATGAAGGCCCTCGAAACCTCCGCCGGCACCCCCCTGCTGATCCGCACCGGCCGCGAGATGCGCCTTACCCAGGCCGGCGAGGCCCTCGTACGGCACGCCGCGGGCATCCTCGCCGGACTCACCGCCGCCGAGGAGGAGGTCGCCGCCATCGCGGGCCTGCGGGCCGGCCGGGTCCGGCTGGTCTCCTTCCCCAGCGGCAGCTCCACGCTCGTGCCCACCGCCCTCGCCGCCCTGCGCGCCGCCCACCCGGGCACCCGGGTCTCCCTGGTCGAGGCGGAGCCGCCCCGGTCGGTCGAGATGCTCCGCGAGGGCGACTGCGACGTGGCCCTTGCCTTCCGCTACGGCACCAACGCCACCGAATGGGACGACCTGGTCGTCCGCCCCCTGCTCGCCGACCGTCTCGTCGGCCTGGTCCCCGAGGGCCACCGGCTGGCCGACGCGGACGCCGTCGCCATCGGCGAACTGGCCGAGGAGTCCTGGATCGCGGGCTGCCCGCGCTGCCGCCGCCAGCTCGTGGACGTCTGCGAGAACGCGGGCTTCACCCCCCGCATCGACTTCGCCACCGACGACTACCCGGCCGTGGTCGGACTGGTCTCCGCCGGACTCGGCGTGGCCGTACTGCCCCGGCTCGCGATCGAGTCGGTACGCCCCCGTGGCGCCCGGACGGTCGCCGTCGAACCGGCCGTGGAGCGCGAGATCGTCGCCCTGACCCTGCCGGACCTCGCCCAGGTCCCGGCCGTCGCGGCCACCCTCGACCAGCTCATCCTCGCGGCTACGCGCGCGTAAAACCCCTCCCGGTCCGCACGTCACACCCCTGCCCACCGCCCGCTCCCCACGCGCGGCGGGCCGGCCGCTGTTCAGGCATACGTGTCCAGGCGTTGTGCAGAAACGTTCCTTCAGGTGCGCCCCGCGCCGGCCGCGCTCGATGCGCTCGCCGTGACCAGGCGGTTGCGCGCCCGTCCCATGAGTTCCTCGCGTTCGTCCTCGGTGAGGCCGCCCCACACGCCGTACGGCTCCCGTACGGCGAGTGCGTGCGCCGCGCACTCCGCGCGGACCGGGCACCGCATGCAGACCTCTTTCGCCGAGTTCTCACGCGCACTCCGTGCAGCGCCGCGCTCTCCCTCGGGGTGGAAGAACAGGGAACTGTCCACTCCGCGGCAGGCTGCGAGGAGTTGCCAGTCCCACAGGTCGGCGTTGGGTCCGGGAAGGCGGGAGAAATCTGCCATTGCGCTTGTCCCCTTGAAACCGTGCTGAACGGATAGGCGGGTGGATGGCTGATAGCTGGGGCCAACGGTGGGCCGACGGGTCCGGCGGTGGCCGGCGGACGGCTGATGGGTCCGTTCCGACCGTACAACTACTGTCTAAGTAGATGTAAATATGACTCATTGCGAATCTAGTCGCAGACACCGCGAAATGGAAAGAAGTCAGGCTAAATGGGGCATAGCTTGACATCGAGGATGGATGACCTGCGACGCTCTGCTCTGCATACGCTCCCTCACATAGAGTGCCGAAGGCTGCCGTCCGACCCGTAACTCTTTCGAGTGACCATCGTTGAGAGTGCGGAGGCGGTTGAAAGAACAAGCGATCGGGCAGGTGTCCGAGAGCGTCAACCGCACAGGTGACGATACGTACCAGCCCTGGAGGCTCAAGGTGACGCGCATCAGCTGCGGAGGGCGGCCATGACATCCGTCCTCGTCTGCGACGACTCCCCGCTTGCCCGAGAGGCGCTTCGCCGCGCGGTCGCGACCGTGCCCGGCGTCGAGCGCGTGACCACCGCGGCCAACGGCGAGGAAGTACTCCGCCGCTGGGGTGCGGACCGCTCGGATCTGATTCTGATGGACGTGCGCATGCCCGGGTTGGGTGGTGTGGAAACCGTCCGCCGGCTGCTTTCCGCCGACCCCGGCGCCCGGATCATCATGCTCACGGTCGCCGAGGACCTGGACGGCGTGGCGCTCGCCGTGGCCGCCGGTGCCCGCGGCTATCTGCACAAGGACGCGTCCCGCGCCGAGCTGCGCGCGACCGTCACCCAGGCGCTGGCCGACCCGACGTGGCGGCTCGCCCCGCGGCGGCTGCGCTCGGCCGAGATGGGCGCGGCCCCCACGCTCACCGCGCGGGAGATCCAGGTGCTCGAAGGCATGAGCCACGGCCGCTCCAACGCCGAGATCGGCCGCGAGCTCTTCCTGTCGGAGGACACCGTCAAGACGCACGCGCGGCGGTTGTTCAAGAAGCTGGGCGCCTCGGACCGGGCGCACGCGGTCGCGCTCGGATTCCGCTGGGGCCTGGTCCGCTAGCCGCATGACCGGCCGGATCCCCGCCCGTCGTCGGGCGGGCGGGGCGGGCCCTGGGGCCCAAGGCGGCGACGGCTTGTGTCACTTCCCTCCCGGATGCCGCATCCTTGAGGTGTGGAGTTCCTCGGGGACGAGTCGATCGAGCGGAAGGGGAGGGCGCAGGAGATGAGTTCCGGCGCACCTGCTCATAACGCTTCGGTGCACAACAGTGGGCGCGATGCCACGAACGAGCGGGCGTCAAGGCACCATGGAGCGATGCGCGACGACGAGACCACGGTGATCGGTGCACTCGTTCACCGTGCCGTCGAAGGCGACGAGCAGGCCACGCACGATCTTCTGGCCCGTGTTCACCCTCTCGCCCTGCGCTACTGCCGTACGCGGCTGAACCGGCTTCCCGGTGATGCTCGCCACTTCGTCGAGGACCTCGCGCAGGAAGTCTGTGTCGCCGTCCTGATGGCGCTGCCGCGCTACAAGGACACCGGCCGCCCCTTCGAGGCGTTCGTCTTCGCCATCGCCGGGCACAAGGTCGCCGACCTGCAGCGGGCCGCGATGCGGCACCCCGGGTCGACCGCCGTCCCCTCGGACGAGATGCCCGAGCGGCCCGACGACTCGCTGGGCCCCGAGGAGCGCGCCCTGCTCAGCGACGACGCCGAGTGGGCCAAGCGGCTCCTGGCGAACCTCCCGGAGAACCAGCGGGAGCTGCTGGTGCTGCGGGTGGCCGTGGGGCTCACCGCCGAGGAGACCGGTCAGATGCTCGGCATGTCCCCGGGCGCGGTGCGGGTCGCCCAGCACCGCGCACTGAGCCGGCTGCGCGCCCTCGCGGAGCAGTAGCGGCCACCTGTACGTCGTCTCGTACACGTACGAACACACAAATCTGCTGAGTGATCTTGATCGTGGAATGAGACACCCTCGCAGCCCGTTAGCATGGACATCCGCACCGATCAAGGCCATTTGGGGAAGGTGTCATGACTGCAAACGTCGACGGAGTGCCCGAGAAATTCGCGACACTCGGGCTGACCTACGACGACGTGCTGCTGCTGCCGGGCGCGTCCGACATGGCCCCGGATCAGATCGACACCTCCTCGTACATCTCCAAGAACGTGCGGGTGAACATCCCGCTGCTCTCGGCCGCCATGGACAAGGTCACCGAGTCCCGGATGGCCATCGCCATGGCCCGTCAGGGCGGCGTCGGTGTGCTCCACCGCAATCTCTCCATCGCCGACCAGGCCAACCAGGTCGACCTGGTGAAGCGCTCCGAGTCCGGCATGGTCACCGACCCGATCACCGTGCACCCGGACGCCACGCTCGGCGAGGCCGACGCGATCTGCGCCAAGTTCCGCATCAGCGGTGTCCCGGTGACCGACGCGGCGGGCAAGCTGCTCGGCATCGTCACCAACCGCGACATGGCCTTCGAGTCGGACCGCAGCCGCCAGGTGCGCGAGGTCATGACCCCGATGCCGCTGGTCACCGGCAAGGTCGGCATCTCCGGCGTGGACGCCATGGAGCTGCTGCGCCGCCACAAGATCGAGAAGCTGCCGCTGGTCGACGAGGCCGGGCTGCTCAAGGGCCTCATCACGGTCAAGGACTTCGTCAAGGCCGAGAAGTACCCGAACGCCGCCAAGGACAAAGAGGGCCGGCTGCTCGTCGGCGCGGCCGTCGGTGTCGCCGGGGACGCCTACGAGCGGGCCCAGGCGCTGATCGAGGCGGGCGTCGACTTCATCGTCGTCGACACCGCGCACGGCCACTCCCGGCTGGTCGGCGAGATGGTCGCCAAGATCAAGTCGAATGCGTCGGTGGACGTCATCGGCGGCAATGTCGCCACCCGCGACGGCGCCCAGGCGCTGATCGACGCCGGTGTGGACGGCATCAAGGTCGGCGTCGGCCCCGGCTCCATCTGCACGACCCGCGTGGTCGCCGGTATCGGCGTTCCGCAGGTCACCGCGATCTACGAGGCCTCCCTCGCCGCCAAGGCGGCCGGTGTCCCGGTCATCGGCGACGGCGGTCTGCAGTACTCGGGCGACATCGCCAAGGCCCTGGTCGCGGGCGCCGACACGGTGATGCTCGGCTCGCTGCTCGCGGGCTGCGAGGAGTCGCCCGGTGAGCTGATGTTCATCAACGGCAAGCAGTTCAAGTCGTACCGCGGCATGGGCTCGCTCGGCGCCATGCAGTCCCGCGGTGAGCAGCGCTCCTTCTCCAAGGACCGCTACTTCCAGGAGGGCGTCGCCTCCGACGAGAAGCTGGTGCCCGAGGGCATCGAGGGCCAGGTGCCCTTCCGCGGCCCGCTCTCCGCGGTCGTCCACCAGCTGGTCGGCGGCCTGCGCCAGTCGATGTTCTACGTCGGCGGCCGGACCGTGCCGGAGCTCCAGGACCGGGGCCGGTTTGTCCGGATCACCTCGGCGGGTCTCAAGGAGAGCCACCCGCACGACATCCAGATGACGGTCGAGGCGCCGAACTACAGCAGGAAGTAGTAAGAAGGACCCACACGCGCGTGGAGGGGCGGAACCGGGGATTCCCGGGGCCGCCCCTCCTGTGTGTGTCGGGGATACTGGTAGGCGCAGACGTAGAGGGAAAGGCCACACATCGTGACTGAGATCGAGATCGGGCGCGGCAAGCGCGGCCGCAGGGCGTACGCGTTCGACGACATCGCCGTCGTACCGAGCCGGCGCACCCGGGACCCGAAGGAGGTCTCGATCGCCTGGCAGATCGACGCCTACCGCTTCGAGCTTCCCTTCCTGGCCGCCCCCATGGACTCGGTCGTCTCGCCGCAGACCGCCATCCGCATCGGCGAGCTGGGCGGCCTCGGTGTGCTGAACCTCGAGGGCCTGTGGACCCGCTACGAGGACCCGCAGCCGCTGCTCGACGAGATCGCCGAGCTGGACGAGGCCACCGCCACCCGCCGTCTGCAGGAGATCTACGCCGCGCCGATCAAGGAGGAGCTGATCGGGCAGCGCATCAAGGAGGTGCGCGACTCCGGTGTGGTCACCGCCGCCGCGCTCTCCCCGCAGCGCACCGCGCAGTTCTCCAAGGCCGTCGTCGACGCCGGTGTGGACATCTTCGTCATCCGGGGCACCACCGTCTCCGCCGAGCACGTCTCCGGCGCGGCCGAGCCGCTGAACCTGAAGCAGTTCATCTACGAGCTCGACGTCCCGGTCATCGTCGGCGGCTGCGCCACGTACACCGCGGCCCTGCACCTGATGCGGACCGGCGCCGCGGGCGTCCTGGTCGGCTTCGGCGGCGGTGCCGCGCACACCACCCGTAACGTGCTCGGCATCCAGGTGCCGATGGCGACCGCCGTCGCCGACGTGGCCGCGGCCCGCCGTGACTACATGGACGAGTCCGGCGGCCGGTACGTGCACGTCATCGCCGACGGCGGTGTGGGCTGGTCGGGTGACCTGCCGAAGGCGATCGCCTGTGGCGCCGACGCCGTGATGATGGGCTCCCCGCTGGCCCGTGCCACGGACGCGCCCGGCAAGGGGCACCACTGGGGCATGGAGGCCGTCCACGAGGACGTGCCGCGCGGCAAGCTGGTGGACCTGGGCATCGTCGGGACGACCGAGGAGATCTTGGCCGGCCCTTCGCACAACCCGGACGGGTCGATGAACTTCTTCGGCGCGCTGCGCCGGGCGATGGCGACCACGGGCTACAGCGAGCTCAAGGAGTTCCAGCGCGTCGAGGTGACCGTCGCGGACTCGCAGCACAGCCGCTGATCACGCCGTAGATCCCGCTGTACGGAAGGGGCCCCGCACCAGCAGGTGCGGGGCCCCTTCCGTATGCCGCAGGAGTGGGCGGTCACAGGCGGTGGGCCGCGCCCGCCGGGGTGGCGCCCCGGGTGTCCAGCAGGAGCTGCGCCTTGACCGCCAGGCCCTGGAGGTCGTACGTGCGGTGGTGCTGGAGCAGCACGGTCAGGTCGGCGTGGGCGGCGGCGTCGTAGAGGGAGTCGGCGCGGGGCACGGGGAGGTCGCGTACGCGCCAGTCCGCGACGTACGGGTCGTGGTAGCTGACCGCCGCGCCCAGGTCCATCAGGCGGCGGGCGATCTCGGGGGCGGGGGAGCCCTCACAGTCGGCGAGGTCGGGCTTGTAGGTGATGCCGAGGAGCAGCACGCGCGCGCCGCGGGCCGACTTGCCGTGCTCGTTGAGGAGGGTGGCGCAGCGCTGGATGACGTAGCGCGGCATCCGTTCGTTGACCTGGCTCGCCAACTCGACCAGGCGGAGGGGCCGGTGGGCGCCGATGGTGTCGACGGGGACGCCGTGGCCGCCTACGCCGGGGCCGGGGCGGAAGGCCTGGAAACCGAAGGGCTTGGTCTCGGCGCAGCGGATCACGTCCCAGAGGTCGACGCCGATGTCGTGGCAGAGCACGGCCATCTCGTTGACCAGGGCGATGTTGACGTGGCGGAAGTTGGTTTCCAGGAGTTTGACCGTCTCGGCCTCTCGCGGGCCACGCGCGCGTACCACCTTGTCGGTGAGCCGGCCGTAGAAGGCGGCGGCGGATTCGGTGCAGGCGGGGGTGAGACCGCCGATGACCTTGGGGGTGGTGGCGTAGGCGTGGCCGCGGTTTCCGGGGTCGACACGGCCGGGGGAGTACGCCAGATGGAAGTCGCGGCCGGCCCGCAGCCCGGAGCCCTCCTCGACCAGCGTGCGCAGGAGCCCCTCGGTGGTGCCGGGGTGGACGGGGGATTCGAGCAGCACGGTCGTGTGCGGGCGCATCCGGGCGGCGAGGGCGCGGGCGGCGTCGGCGACGGCGGTGAGGTCGGGGGTGCGGTCCGCGCCGAGGGGGGTGGGGGCGCAGATCACGGCGGTACGGACCCGGCCCAGCTCGGCCGGGTTGGTGGTGGGCCGGAAGCCCCCCGAGAGCATCCGGCGGATCTCCGAGGCGGTGAGGGAGCCGTCGACGGGCGGGCGTCCGGCGGAGAGCTCGGAGACGGCGCGCGGGTCGGTGTCGAAGCCGATGGTGTCGATACCGGCGGCTACGGCGGCCTGGGCGAGCGGTAGTCCGAGGTGGCCGAGACCGATGACGGCGAGGTCGGCGGGCATGTGGGGCCGTCCTTCCCTGTAGCCGGAGGGCACGAGACGCGCAAGCCCGGTGGACAGAACGAGGCGAACGCAATGTCAGACTAGGCGTAAATATGACCGATATGCGGCATTGTGGTGCCGCGAGTGCACCGAGTGTTGTCCGGTTGTGGATGTCCCCGTCACCCCCAGGGACCCGGAGATATCCACAGGCGGTGGCTGAAGTCGGTGAGCGGAGCCAGAATCGAATCTGTGAGCCCGACCCACATGGGGGACGACGGGAGGCAGCGGTGAGGACAGCGACACTGGGACCCGCGCAGCGCGCGGAGGCGCTCGCGGCCATGGCCGAGGGTGAACTGGACGTGCTGGTCGTGGGCGCCGGAGTGGTGGGCGCCGGGACCGCCCTCGACGCGGTGACGAGAGGCCTCTCGACCGGGCTCGTGGAGGCGCGCGACTGGGCGTCGGGCACGTCCAGCCGGTCGAGCAAGCTGATCCACGGCGGCCTGCGCTATCTGGAGATGCTGGACTTCGCGCTCGTACGGGAAGCGCTCAAGGAGCGCGGACTGCTGCTCGAACGGCTCGCACCCCATCTGGTGAAGCCGGTCCCCTTCCTCTACCCCTTGCAGCACAAGGGTTGGGAGCGCTTCTACGCAGGATCGGGCGTCGCGCTCTACGACGCGATGTCGGTCTCCTCGGGACACGGCCGGGGCCTGCCGGTCCACCGTCACCTCACACGCCGTCACGCCCTGCGGGTGGCGCCCTGCCTGAAGAAGGACGCGCTGGTCGGAGCGTTGCAGTACTACGACGCCCAGATGGACGACGCCCGCTTCGTCACCACGCTCGTCCGCACCGCGGCGGCCTACGGCGCCAAGGCGGCCAGCCGGGCGCGGGTGGTCGGCTTCCTGCGCGAGGGCGAGCGGGTCGTCGGTGCCCGGGTGCGTGACGTCGAGGCGGGCGGGGAGTACGAGATCCGCGCCAAGCAGATCGTCAACGCCACCGGGGTCTGGACCGACGACACCCAGGCGATGATCGGGGAGCGGGGGCAGTTCCACGTACGGGCCTCCAAGGGCATCCATCTGGTCGTGCCCAAGGACCGGATCCACTCCACCACCGGACTGATCCTGCGGACGGAGAAGTCCGTCCTGTTCGTGATCCCGTGGGGACGCCACTGGATCGTAGGCACCACCGACACCGACTGGGACCTCGACAAGGCCCATCCGGCGGCCTCCAGCGCCGACATCGACTACCTGCTGGAACACGTCAACTCGGTCCTCGCGGTGCCGCTCACCCGTGACGACGTCCAGGGCGTGTACGCCGGGCTGCGCCCGCTGCTCGCCGGCGAGTCGGACGCCACCAGCAAGCTGTCCCGCGAACACACCGTGGCGCACCCGGTCCCCGGGGTCGTGGTCGTCGCCGGCGGCAAGTACACGACCTACCGCGTGATGGCCAAGGATGCCGTCGATGAGGCGGTGCACGGGCTCGACCAGCGGGTCGCGGCCTGCGTCACCGAGGACGTACCCCTGCTCGGCGCGGAGGGCTACCACGCGCTGTGGAACGCCAGGGCCCGGATCGCCGCGCGGACCGGGCTCCATGTGGTCCGGGTCGAGCATCTGCTCAACCGCTACGGATCGATGACCGACGAACTGCTGGAGCTGATCGCCGAGGACCCCGGCCTCGGGGAGCCGCTCAGCGGCGCCGACGACTATCTGCGCGCCGAGATCGTCTACGCCGCCTCCCACGAGGGCGCGCGGCATCTGGACGACGTACTGACCCGGCGCACCCGGATCTCGATCGAGACGTTCGACCGGGGCACCCGGGTCGCGCGGGAGTGCGCCGAGCTGATGGCGCCGGTCCTCGGCTGGGACTCCGCGCACCTCGACAAGGAGGTGGCCCACTACGAGAAGCGGGTCGAGGCGGAGCGGGAGTCGCAGCGGCAGCCGGACGATCTGACGGCCGACGCGGCGCGGCTCGGGGCGCCGGACATCGTGCCGATCTAGACCCCGCCCGGGTCGGTCGGTCGGTCGGTCGTGAGTATGCCCGTGTCATCTGCCGTCCATGGGACGGGTGTTGAGCGAGAGGACTGACAGAGGGGTGAGGGGAGGGAGGTGCGGGGCGGGGGGCGTCCGGGGAGGCGCGCCGTCGGTGGAGCGGTGACCTGTGTCCCTCGTGGTGGCATGGTGGGAACCGTTCGCTCCCGGGTCGTCGTGTCGGTGTGCGGACCCCGGAGCAGTGCCTGCCCCGGGGTGAGGGACAATGGACCCTCTTCCAGGGCGGGTTACCGCATCGCGCGGGAAGCGGCAGGCGCGGGCGAAGATTCAGGGATCGCAGAGGGGACGCATGTCGGAGTCGGAGCAGTCGCGGGACACGGCGCGGGAACCTCGGCGGGACGCAGTCACGGACGTCGAACCGGGGGGCGGCGCGGCCGCCGGAGCCGACCGCGACGGGGACGCCGTCCCCGCGCAGCGGACCAAGGAACCGGCCACGCGGCCCGGTACGGCCGGGGGCGCCGCGGCGGACGCCAAGCGCCCCTCGGACGCGGAGGCCGACGGGGACCGCGGCAGTGAGCCCAAGGCCACGCCGGCCGACGCCACGCCGGGCGCCGGCTCCGGGACGGACGAGGCGCCGAAGCCCGCGCTCACGAAGGCGGAGCCGCCCAAGGCCGACGCCCCGAAGACGGACGCCCCGAAGACGGACGCGATCAAGCCCGACGCACCCAAGGCGGAGGCGGCGAAGGCTGACGCACCGAAGCCCGGCGCGTCGCCGAAGACTGACGTCGCGAAGGCTGACGCCCCGAAGACCACGGCGCCCAAGACCACCGCGCCCAAGTCCGACGCACCCAAGGACGCCAAGCCCCAAGGTGGCAGGGAGAGCGCGGGCGCCGTACCGGCCGCGCGGGTCGTGACCACGGAAGGGCGGTTGCTGGCCCGGCGTTACCGGCTGGGCGCCGTGCTCGGCCGGGGCGGGATGGGTACCGTCTGGCGGGCCGTCGACGAGACGCTCGGACGGACCGTCGCCGTCAAGGAACTGCGCTTCCCCAGCAGCATCGACGAGGACGAGAAGCGCCGGCTGATCACCCGTACGCTGCGCGAGGCGAAGGCCATCGCCCGGATCCGTAACAACGGCGCCGTGACCGTCTACGACGTCGTCGACGAGGACGACCGCCCGTGGATCGTCATGGAGCTCGTCGAGGGCAAGTCGCTCGCGGAGGCCGTCCGCGAGGACGGCACCCTCACCCCGCGCCGCGCCGCCGAGGTCGGCCTCGCCATCCTCGACGTGCTGCGCTCGGCGCACCGCGAGGGCATCCTGCACCGCGATGTGAAGCCGTCCAACGTACTGATCGCCGAGGACGGCCGGGTCGTCCTCACCGACTTCGGCATCGCGCAGGTCGAGGGCGACCCGTCCATCACCTCGACCGGCATGCTCGTCGGCGCGCCCTCGTACATCTCGCCCGAGCGGGCACGTGGCCACAAGCCCGGACCCGCCGCCGACATGTGGTCGCTCGGCGGACTGCTCTACGCGAGCGTGGAGGGCAGCCCGCCCTACGACAAGGGCTCCGCGATCGCGACGCTGACCGCGGTGATGACCGAGCCGGTCGACCCGCCGAAAAACGCCGGTCCGCTGCTGGAGAAGGTCATCTATGGCCTGCTGGCGAAGGACCCCGCCGAGCGGCTCGACGACGCGGGCGCGCGTGTGCTGCTCAACGCCGTCATCCACGCCCCCGAGCCGACCGCCGTCGCGCCCGAGCCCTCACCGGAGGCGACCAGGGTCGTCGCGCTGCCCCCGATCCCGCCCGCGCCGCCGGAGAACCGCACCAAGGAGAAGGCGAGGGAGGCCGCCGACCTCGCCGCGGAGCGGATGCGCGGTGCGCTGAAGTCCGTACGGAACGCCGCGGCGGCCGCCGCCACCGCAGCGACCGCCGCCGCTAAGTCCGAGCAGAAGCAGCCGGCCCCGCCCCCGGTCAACGGCAGCCCGGCCCGGCCAGCGCCCCCGCGCGCGCCGATCACCGACGTCGTGCCCCGGCGCACACTCGTCATCATCGCGGTCGTGGCCGTCCTCGCCGTGCTCTCCACCGTCCTCTACCTCACGCTGGGCGGGGACGACGAGACCGGCGGACAGGGCAAGGGCAAGGGCGGCCAGGCCGCGACCGCGGGCAGCACCGCCTCCCGCGGCGGTGGCCAGGGCAAGGACGGCGGCACCGCGCAGAACCCGGACAAGGACCAGGGCGGCACCCAGGGCCAGGACGCGGGCAAGGACCCGGAGGGCGGCGCCGCCGGTCAGGGCCAGAAGCCGGGCCAGGGCAGCGGCGCCAGCTTGGCGCCCGCGACGAGGGCGGGCACGGGTGGGGCGGCCCCCGCCGTCTCCACGTACCGGCACGCGCAGGGCTTCACGATCGGTCTGCCCAAGGGGTGGAAGTACGTCTCCACCAGCGCGGCCGGCGCCCGGTTCACCGGCCCGGACAACGCGCGTCTGCTCGTCGGCTGGACCTCCACGCCCAAGGCCGACCCGGTCGCCGACTGGCAGGCCCAGGAGGCCTTCATGCGCCGTTCCGGATACAAGCGGGAGCGCATAGAGAAGGTGGAGTACCGCGGCTGGCCCACGGCCGACTGGGTGTTCACCTTCTCCGAGGACGGCGAGAGGTACCGGTCGGTCGACCGTGGCTTCGTGGTGAACAGCAAGCTCGGGTACGGCCTGATGTTCACCGCCAAGGACGCCCGGTGGAAGTCGGCCACGACGCAGGGGACGTGGCAGACCTTCACCACCACCTTCATGCCCAAGGCCTGACGGACCACCCCCGTGAGCCGGGGGAAAACACCCGTCCCTTTACCGCGGGTGGGTAGGGCCACGTATCGTGAGAGCTCATGGGCGGTGCGCAACCACAACGGACCTGCACGGGACCGTAAATGACGGGTTCCGCACGGCTCGCGGGGTCGGGGGACAGCGCGCTGGTGGGGAGGCGACGTGGACGAATACGCGGGACGGGTGCTCGCCGACCGCTACCGCCTGCCGCTGCCGCCCTCCGACGAGTACGAACTCGTCGAGACGCGCGCCTTCGACACCTACAGCGGCCAGGAAGTGCTGGTCCGCCAACTGCCCCTGCCGGAGGTCGTGGACGCCGAGGTCCTCGACGCCGACGGAGCCGCCGGGCGCACGCCGCCGCGGCGTGCGCCGGGGCGGGCGACCCGGCGCCCCACGGACCCGGCCGTGCGACGGGCCATAGAGGCCGCACAGGCCGCGGCCCAGATCCCGGACCACCCCCGCCTCGACCAGGTCTTCGACGTGTTCGCCGAGGGGGGCTCGCTGTGGATAGTGAGTGAACTCGTCGCCGCCCGCCCCCTCGCGGCGCTCCTCGCCGAACGGCCCCTGAGCCCGTACCGCGCCGCCGAGATAGGCGCCGACGTCCTCACCGCGCTGCGCGCCCTGCACGCGCACGGCTGGACGCACCGCAACATCACCGCCCGTACGGTCCTGGTCTGCGACGACGGCCGGGTCGTCCTGACCGGCCTCGCCGCGGGCGCGGCGGAAGAGGCGCTGTGCGGCTACGCCCCCGTCCCCGAGCCCGACGTCGCCCCTGCTTCTGAAGCCGATGTCGGCACTGGACCCGAAGGCGACCTCGGCACCGATCCGGACGACGACGGGTCCGCAGCCGGTCCGTTCGTCCCCGGGGCCCGGCCCGAGCCGGCCGCGCCCCCGGCGACGGCGGACGTGCGCGCGGCCCGCGCGGGCGCCATCGCCGCCTACCGCGCGGGCGCCCGCGCCGCCGCCCGCGTCGACGACGTCCGCGCCGACGACGCCGAGACCTCGGTTCTCCCCCCGGCTCCGCCCGCGCGGGCCGCCGACGGCTACGACCCGCAGTGGTGGTCCCAGGCCGCCGACGACGAGGACGACGAGCCCGAGTACGGCTCCGGGGGCGGCGAGGACGACACGCCGCCGCGCGGCGGCGGGACGCCGCGTGCGCTGCTCACCGGGACGTGGCACGACGGACCGGCCGGGCGGGACGGCTCGCGGCCCGTGCCGGCGGGGGGCGGTGGCCGCCCCGCCCTGCCCGCGGGCTACCAGCCGCGCGAGGCAGCCCCCGCCGCCGACGGCAGTTGGCACAGCGTCAGCGGCGGAGACGCGCTGCGCGCCGACGCCCAGCGCCGCGCCACGCCTGCGCCCGGACCCGCCGTGAGCACCGGCGGCTGGGAGGAGGTCGTCGCGGGAGGCCCCGCCCCGGCCCCCTACCGCGGCCCGGCCACCCCACTCGCCGCCGAGCGAGCCCGGCAGGCCCGGATCATGGTCGTCGGAGCCGTCACCGAACGCTGGGCGCCCGAACAGGCCGGACCCGTCCACGAGAACTGGCAGCTCGCCCCGCCCATCGGCCCGTCCACCGACCTCTGGGCCCTCGGCGCGCTGCTCTACCGAGCCGTCCAGGGCCACGCGCCGTACCCGGAGGAGAATGCCGCCGAGCTCGTCCAGCTGGTCTGCTCCGAGCCGCCCGCCTTCGCCGAGGAGTGCGGCCCCCTGCGCCCGGTCGTCGAGTCGCTGCTGCGCCAGGACCCCACGGAACGGCCCGACTTCGAGGAGCTCCGCGGCTGGCTGCGCTCGCTCGTCCGCTCGGCGCCCGAACCCGAGGCGGGTACGGACGTCGTACCGCTGCCGTCCGCCGACGACACCCGGCTGCCCATCGTGCGCCGCCGCGGTGAGCTGGTGCGCAAGCGGCGCGGGGGAGGGGCGGCGGCCCAAGGCCGGCACCGCCACCGCAAGACCAAGGAACCGCGCCAGACCCGGCAGCCGCGCCCGTCCCGCCGGTCGTCAGGGTCCGAGGAATCTCAGGGGCTTGGGCGGGGCGGAGCCGCCTACAGCCGTTCCGAGGGCTACAGCCGCCCGGAGAACCCCGGCAGACCGCAGGCGCCCGGACGCGCCCCCCGGTCCCTGGGCCGGACCCTGCTGCTCCTGATCCTGCTTCTGCTGGCCGGAGCGGTGGCGTACGCCATGCTGTTCATGCCCAAGTCCGGTGAACAGGGCGGTCAGGACGGACAAGGCAGCAGGCCTCCGGCCCAGCAGCAGCCCGGTGCGCAGCCCAGCGCCCCGGCGAACACCACACCCAGCACGCCCGCCAAGCCCAGCACGGCCAACTCGCCCGCCGCACCGGTCACCGGGCCGCCGCCCGCCGCCGGTTACACCCTGCGCAAGGACACCGAGGGCTTCCAGACCGCCGTCGGCAAGGACTGGCGGCGCAGCCCCATCAACGACGCCGGACAAGTCCGCTACAACGCGGGCGAATTCACCCTGATCGTCGTCCCCGGCCGCGACACCGTGCAGGCCAACGGCGCCGACCCCATGGCGTACCAGCGCACCAAGGAGCGCGAGCTCCAGCCCTGGCGGGACTCCTCCTGGTCCAGCGCCTCCGGGCTGCGCCGGATCGACGTGGGGCAGCAGGCCATGGCAGAGGGGCAGTTCACCTGGCAGGACAGCAGCGGCAGGGAGGTCTTCGTGCGCAACCTCGCGATGATCGTCGCGGGCCGCTACCACGTCGTCCAGGTCATCGGCCCGGAGGGCCAGCGCGACAAGGTCTCGGAGATCTACCAGCAGGCCACCCAGCACTACCGCGTCACTCGCTGAACACAGCCCGACCCGCTCAACAACCCCCGAAGCATCCCTAATCGCCCCCTCCTCAGGGGGCTCGGCCACCTCGCCAGTAACAGTGCGGTACCTAAGGCCGCCCCGAGCTTCCGCCGCCCGTACCCCCCTCCGTAACCTGGCATCCGAAGGAACGGGCGGGGGCAAGTGGAACATTCACAGAGCACGGGCGAGGGTCTGCTGCTGGCGGGTCGCTACCGACTGGGCCAGTCCATCGGCAAGGGCGGCATGGGCCGTGTCTGGCGTGCCCACGATGAAGTCCTCCACCGGATCGTGGCGGTCAAGGAACTGACGGCGGGCCGTTACGTCTCCGAGGCCGACCGGGTCGTCCTTCACGCCCGTACGCAGAAGGAGGCGCGGGCCGCAGCCCGTATCACCCACCCCGGCGTCGTCACCGTCCACGACGTGCTGGAGCACGACAGCCGGCCGTGGATCGTCATGCAGTACGTCGACGGCCCCTCCCTCGGCGACGCCATGAAGCAGTCCGGCCCGATCGAGGTCCGCGAGGCAGCGCGCATCGGACTGCACGTTCTACGCGCGCTGCGCGCCGCCCACGACGCCCGTGTCCTGCACCGGGACGTCAAGCCCGCCAACGTCCTGCTCGCCCGGGACGGCCGGGTCCTGCTCACCGACTTCGGTATCGCCGCCATCGAGGGCGACTCGACCATCACCCGGACCGGGGAGATCGTCGGATCCATCGACTATCTGGCGCCGGAGCGGGTACGGGGCGGCGACCCTGGGCCCGCCTCCGACCTGTGGTCGCTGGGCGCCACGCTGTTCGCGGCGGTGGAGGGCACCTCGCCGTTCCGCCGCGCCTCGCCGATCGAGACCATGCAGGCCGTGGTGACCGAGGAGTTGGACCGCCCCGTCCTGGCCGGGCCGCTCGCGCCGGTCATCACCGCCCTGCTCAGCAAGGATCCGGCGGACCGGCCCACGGCGGCCGAGGCCGAGCGGATGTTCAGAGACGTGATGGAGGGCCGTACGCCCGACACCACGCAGACGCACGCGCCCGCGCGGCGGCCCGCGGAGCAGGACCGGCGGCCCTTCACCACCACCTCCTCCACGGCCAAGCTGTCGCCCTCGGAGTCCATACCGGCGACCACGGACGGCGGTGCGCGGCGCGGCCGGTGGCGTACGGCGGTGCTGGTGGCGGTGCTCGCGGCCGCGATCGGGGGTGCGGGGGTCTTCGCCGCGATGACGTACTCGGACGGCGGCGGCCGCGGCACCCAGGCAGGTACCGGCGGCTCCGAGTCCTCCCCGGACACATCCGAGAAGGCGGAGAAGGCGGGGCCGAAGGCCGGTTGGGAACGGGTCAAGGACCCGGAGGGCTTCAGCCTGCTCGTCCCCAAGGGCTGGAAGCGCCAGATGGACGGCGACCAGATCGACTACACGCCCGACAACGGCCGGCACCGCATCCGGATCAGCATCGACACGTCGCCCGACTTCGAGAACCCGTACATGCACATGCTCAACGTCGAGAAGAGCCTCAAGGACCGGCTGCCCGACTACAAGCGGCACAAGCTCGACCAGAACACCTTCCGGGACCAGACCAAATCCTGTCTGTGGGAGTTCACCTGGACCGAGAAGAAGAACCACCCGGGCAAGCGCCGGGCCATCGACCAGGTCTACTACGGGGACGACGGCACCGAGTACGCGCTCTACATGTCCTCGCCGGCGTCGGACTGGGGCACCACCCGGACGCAGTTCGACACCATGACGAAGAGCTTCAAGCCGCCGGGCGGCTGATCCCCGGCCCCTGGCCCTCGCACGGGCGCGTGTCACGGCTCCGGCGTGTCACGGGTCTGCATCCGCTCAAGAACCCCGCTGACAACGGCGATCACCGTTCGTCAGGATAGGGACCATGAACAACGACGGGGGACGGGCGAGCGAGCCCACCAGCTACGGACTCCAGCCGCCTCGACCGGCGGTCGGACAGGACCCGCACCCGGCCACGGAAGCCGTCGCCGCCCTGCCGCGGCAGGGCGGCGCCGCACCGACACCCCAGCCGCAGACGGATCCCGGCGCCGGGCGGGTGATCGGCGGCCGCTACCGGCTCGTGTCCCGGCTCGGACACGGCGGCATGGGCACGGTCTGGCGCGCCCACGACGAGGTCGTCGACCGTGACGTGGCCATCAAGGAGCCCCGCGTACCGGAGCAGCTCTCCGAGCGGGAGCGTGACACGGTCCATCTGCGGATGCAGCGCGAGGCACGCGCCGCCGCCCGGATCGACCACCCCTCCGTCGTGACGATGCACGACGTCGTCGTCGAGGATGGCCGGCCGTGGATCGTGATGGAGCTGGTCCGCGGCCAGTCGCTGGCCGCCCGCCTCCAGGAGGGCACCCTCGATCCGCGCGAGGCCGCCCGCATCGGACTCGCCGTCCTCGGCGCGCTGACCGCCGCCCACGAGGCCGGGGTGCTGCACCGCGACGTCAAGCCCGACAACGTCCTGCTCGGCCGGGGCGACCGGGTCGTACTGACCGACTTCGGCATCGCGCAGGTCGAGGGCGAGCAGGGGCTGACCGAGACCGGGGCCTTCGTCGGCTCGCCCGAGTTCATCGCGCCGGAGCGGCTGCTCGGGCAGCGGCCCGGACCCGAGTCGGACCTGTGGTCGCTCGGGGTGGTGCTGTACGCGGCGGTGGAGGGCATGTCGCCGTTCCGCCGCTCGCACACCCCCGCCACGCTCCAGGCGGTGCTCTCCGCCGAGCCGCAGACCCCGGCGCGCGGCACCGGCGCGCTCGGCACCCTCGTGATGCGGCTGCTGCGCAAGGACCCGGCGGCCCGGCCGGCCGCCCCGGAGATCCGCGAGACCCTTGAGTCCGTCGCCCGGCCGCCGCAGGCACTCGCCGCGACCGCGCTGTACGCCGCCGGAGCGTCCGCGCCCGCCGCGAGCGGCTGGATCCCGCCGGTGCTCAGGCAGAGCCGCAAGGCGCTGTACGGGCTGCTGAGCGGGATCGTCGCGGTCGCCGTCGCGCTCGTCCTGCTGCTGGCCAACCCCTTCGCCGGGGACGAGCTGCCCCCCGGTTGGCTGGTGCGTCCGGAGAACGAGCTGTTGCGGGCGCAGGTGACCGTGCCTCAGGACTACAAGCGGTTCCAGGCGGAAGAGGGCGGGTCGGTGTGGTTCGCCGACCCCAGCGGCGTCTTCGAGATCGCCTTCTGGCGCTCCGAGGCCAAGGGAACCCCGGACGACCCTGGCGCGGACGGGGAGGCGCGCAAGGCGCGCTATGGCAAAGGCGGCCGGGACGGTACGGAGATGAAGGACGCGAAGTCCACGGTCAAGGCGGTGCAGCACCAGGGCAGGGCGGCGTCCGAGGTGGTCACCGACTGGACCCCGTTCTCGGCGAGCGAGCCCGACCCGCTGCGCTACCGCTTCCACGAGCTGCTGATCAAGGGCGAGGGCAAGACGTATTGGCACCTGCGGGTCAAGATGCCGGCCGCCGGCAAGGCCGTGCAGGACGGCGAGGCGCTGTACGCGGAGGTCGTGAAGGGCCTGAAGATCCAGAGCTCCTGACCGCCCGCCCGACCGCTCGCGAATGCCGCCGGGGCCGAGTTCCGGGCCTCCTTCATGGGGCCCGGCACCGGCCATGAGCCCCTGATCAGGGCTTATGTGCCAGTGATCGCTGGCGCGGTTGTGCGCACCCCGTGAAAGCCATTACCGACGGGTACCCAAAGGCCCGGATGCGGCATACCCTCGCCCCCATGACGGACTCGCAGGCCATCGCCGCCCCCGGAACGAACCCCCTCGCCCCCGCCCCGGCAGGCGCGCGCACCGCGGCCGACGTGGTCACGCCCGAAGTGGTCGCCCAGCTCACCAAGGCCGTCGTCGGCTCCGGCCGGACCGCCAACCACACGCCCTTCACCGGCGAGAAGCTGGCCGAACTGCCCGAGTCCACGCCCGAGGACGTCGCCGAGGCCTTCGCCCGCGCGCGTGCCGCCCAGCCCGCATGGGCGGCGACGCCGGTACGCGCGCGTGCGGCCGTCCTGCTCCGATTCCACGACCTCGTCCTGGAGCGGCAGGCCGAGATCCTCGACCTGATCCAGCTGGAGACCGGCAAGGCACGGCTGCACGCCCACGAAGAGGTCCAGGCCGTCGCCGTCGCCGCCCGCCACTACGGCCGCAAGGCCCCCTCCTACCTGCGCCCCAAGCGGCACACGGGCGTCGTGCCGACCCTCACCAAGGTCACCGAACTGCGCCAGCCGCGCGGTGTCGTCGGCCAGATCGCCCCCTGGAACTACCCGCTGGAGCTCTCCGTCGGCGACGCCCTGCCCGCCTTCGTCTCCGGCAACGCCGTCGTCATGAAGCCCGACACCGAGACCGCGCTGACCGCGCTCTGGGCGAGGGACCTGCTCGTCGAGGCCGGGCTGCCGGCCGAGGTCTTCCAGGTTGTCCTCGGCGAGGGCCCGGTCGTCGGCCCCGAGGTCGTCAAGCACGCCGACTACGTCTCCTTCACCGGCTCCACCCGCACCGGCCGCGAGGTCGCCAAGGGCGCCGCCGACCGGCTGGTCGGCGTCTCCCTCGAACTGGGCGGCAAGAACGCCATGCTGGTGCTGCGCGACGCGGACGTCGAGCAGGCAGCGGCCGGAGCCGTACGGGCCTGCTTCTCCTCCGCCGGACAGCTCTGCATCTCCATCGAGCGGCTGTACGTCCACGAGTCCGTCGCCGACGCGTTCGTCGCCCGCTTCGCCGCCCGTACGAAGGCGATGCGGCTCGGCAACTCCCTCGCGTACGGCGCCGACATGGGCTCCCTCGTCGGCGAGCGGCAGCTGGAGACCGTCACCCGGCACGTCGAGGAGGCCGTCGCCAAGGGCGCCAAGGTCGTCGCGGGCGGTGTCGCCCGCCCCGACATCGGCCCGTACTTCTTCGAGCCGACCATCCTCGACGGCGTCGAGGCCCCGATGGCGGTCTGCTCCGAGGAGACCTTCGGCCCGGTCGTGTCGATCTACCGCTTCACCGACGAGGACGAGGTCGTCGAGCTGGCCAACGCCACGCCGTACGGCCTCAACTCCTCCGTGTGGACCACCGACGCGCGCCGCGGCCACGCGGTCGCCGCCCGGCTGCGCACCGGCACCGTCAACATCAACGAGGGGTACGCGCCCGCCTACGGCAGCGTGCAGTCCCCGATGGGCGGCATGAAGCAGTCCGGCCTCGGCCGCCGGCACGGCTCCGAGGGCATCCTCAAGTACACCGAGGCCCAGACCGTCGCCCAGCAGCGGCTGATGCCGCTGGCGCCCGCCTTCGGGATGGACGACGAGAAGTACGCGGCGTTCATGAGCGCCTCCCTGAAGGCGATGAAGGCCCTGCGCCTGCGCTGATCCACCCGTCCCTTTTCGTACGAGGAGAGCCATGACCGCGCTACCCCCTGCCCAGAATCAGGACGAGGACGGTTCGTACGACTACGACGTCATCGTCGTCGGCTCCGGTTTCGGCGGCTCGGTCACGGCCCTGCGGCTGACGGAGAAGGGCTACCGCGTCGGCGTGCTGGAGGCCGGCCGCCGTTTCGCCCGTACCGAACTGCCCAGGAACTCCTGGGACCTGAAGAACTTCCTCTGGGCGCCGGCGCTCGGCCTCTACGGCATCCAGCGCATCCACCTGCTCGGCAATGTGATGGTGCTCGCCGGCGCGGGGGTCGGCGGCGGCTCCCTCAACTACGCCAACACGCTGTACGTACCACCCGCGCCGTTCTTCAACGACCCGCAGTGGAAGGACATCACGGACTGGCAGGACGAGCTCGCCCCGTACTACGACCAGGCCAGGCGGATGCTGGGCGTCCGCCTCAACCCGACGACCACCCCCTCGGACGTGCATCTGAAGGCGACGGCCGAGGCGATGGGCATCGGCGACACCTTTCACATGGCCCCCGTCGGCGTCTTCTTCGGGGACGGGGACGACGCCGACGGCAAGGTCAGGGCCGCGCCGGGCGGCGAGGTCGACGACCCGTACTTCGGCGGCGTGGGGCCCTCGCGGCGGGCCTGCACCGAGTGCGGCGAGTGCATGACGGGCTGCCGGCACGGCGCCAAGAACACCCTCAACGAAAACTACCTGTACCTCGCCGAGAAGGCCGGGGCCGTCGTCCACCCGATGACCTCGGTCGTGGCGCTCACCGAGGACTCGCGGGGCGGATACGCGGTCAGGACGCTGCCCACCGACAACAAGCGCAGGGGGCGGGGGAAGACGTTCACGGCGCGGCGGGTCGTCGTCGCGGCCGGGACGTACGGCACGCAGACGCTGCTGCACCGGATGAAGGACTCCGGCCTCCTGCCCCGGATCCCGGCCCGGCTCGGCGAACTGACCCGTACCAACTCCGAGGCGCTCGTCGGCTCGCAGACCACCGACCGGCGCTACCGCAAGCGCCACGGCGCGGCGCGGGTCGACTTCACCCGAGGCGTGGCGATCACCTCCTCGATCCACCCGGACGAGAACACTCACATCGAGCCCGTGCGGTACGGCAAGGGCTCCAACGCCATGGGCGGCATGACCATCCTTCAGGTGCCGTACGGCGCGCACCGGGTCCGCAACTGGCTCCTCGAAATGCTCAAGCACCCCACGCTCGCGGTCCGCTCGCTCTCCAACCGCCGCTGGTCCGAGCGGACCATCATCGGTCTGGTCATGCAGTCCCTGGACAACTCACTGACCACGTACCGCAAGCCGAAGGGCATCGGGAAGGGCCTGCTCACCGCGCGCCAGGGCCACGGCGCCCCCAACCCGAACCAGATCCCCGAGGCGACCACGGCCGCCACCCTCCTCGCCAAGGAGATCAACGGCTTCGCGGGCTCCAACATCGGCGAGCTGATGGGCACCCCGCTCACCGCCCACTTCCTCGGCGGCTGCCCGATCGGCGCCACCGCCGACGACGGCGTCATCGACCCGTACCACCGGCTGTACGGCCACCCGGGCATCTCGGTCGTCGACGGCGCGGCGGTCTCGGCGAACCTCGGGGTCAATCCGTCGCTGACGATCACGGCGCAGGCCGAGCGGGCCATGTCCTTCTGGCCCAACAAGGGCGAGGAGGACCCCCGGCCGAGGCAGGGCGCCGGCTATGTACGGCTGGCGCCGATCGAGCCGAAGTCGCCCGCGGTCCCGGCCGAGGCCTTCGGCGCGCTGAAACTGCCGTTCCTGGGGATGCCGGTCGTACCGCCCAAGAAGCCCGCCTAGGTCGCGGAACAAGAAAGGCGCTGCACCCCCCTCCGAGTGCAGCGCCTTTCCGGCTAGACCGGGGCCGTTGGCTCCGCATGCATGACCCGCGAGGAAGCGGATTGGTTGCATCCAATCTCACGGAATCTTTATGTGGCGCCTGTCACACCGCCTCCCGCGCCGGTCCGCGTGCCCATTTCGTGATCTTCAGCTGTGCAACCTTTGCGTCCGCACCGGGGTCGAACGGGTGTGCCGCACCCCCACACCAGCTGACCAGAGGTACGCAGATGTCACGTCGTTTCCCCGCGAAGGTCCTTGGGGCCGTCGCCGCGCTCGCCACGGCCGGGCTGGCCGCCGTCGGCCTCGGCGCCGCCCCGGCGTACGCCGCCGACCCCGAGTTCACGCTCGGCGGGCCGTCCGGGGTCGTGCTGCGGCCGTACCCCACGAGCGGCACCCCGCACACGGAGACCGTCGACTTCACCGTGCTCAACCCGAGCACGGACGCCGCGGGCACCTTCCCCGGCGCGTACACCGTCACCTTCGACCTCGCCGGGCTCGCCCACATCGCCGACGTGACGTTCGACCGCGTGGCCGGCGGACCGGAGTGCACGCTCACCGGCACCACCGGCGTGTGCACCGGCACGGGCGTCGGGCCGGGCCGCAGCACGGTCGCCCGGCTGAAGATCACCGCCGCCGAGGGCTCCGAGCCGACCTACTCCGGCACCCTCAAGGTGTCCGGCGCGGCGCAGGGCGCCACCTTCACCCCGTTTTCGACCAAGGTGACGGTCGGCGGCGCCGATCTGGTCATGCGGCCGCTGAACCTGAAGTCCGAGATGAAGCCGGGCGAGACCCAGCCCGCCGCGGTGGCGTTCGCGAACGTGGGCACGGTGCCCGCCGACGGCGTACGGCTCACGCTGCGCCCCACGCACGGGCTGCAGATCCGTGAGCGGTTCTCCAACTGCGAGTACCGCGAGGCCGAGCTCGACGACGTCCACGGCCTCCCGATGGCCGGCTACTCCGAGATGACCTGCTCCTTCCCCGGCCTGTACGAGCCGGACGCGGTCTACGTCCTGTCGAAGCCGCTCACGCTCAAGGCGGCCGCCCACGCCTACCAGGAGCACTTCGTCTACAGCATCGTCGAGCGCAAGCCGGCGCAGAGCGCCTCCGCCCAGGGCACCGGCCGCGCCCTCACCCTGACCAAGCGGACGGCCGCCCCGCTGGCCGAGGACCTCGAGCCGTCGGACAACGTACGGGACGAGACCATCCAGGTCCGGAACACCGCGGACTTCACGGTGCACGGCGCGCACGTGGCGCAGCCCCGCGTCGGCGAGAAGGTCAAGGCCGAGATCGGCTTCCGCAACAAGGGCCCGGCCTGGATCGGGAACCAGCGCTCGGGTGACGCCGCCGGCGTCGTCGACGTCATCGTCCCCGAGGGCGCCAAGGTCACCGGCAAGCCCGCGGAGTGCAACGCCGTCTCCGCCTCCGGCGAGCCCCTCACCACCCCGCTCGGCGCGCCCCGCTACCTCTGCCCGCTCTCGCCGATCGTGCGGGAGGACGCGGACAAGCCCCTGCCGTTCGAGCTGACGATCGAGAAGGTGGTCAAGGACGCCGCGGGCACGGTGACCGTACGCGGCGCCCTCCCGGCCAAGCCGGAGCTGCCGTTCGACCCCAACACCGCCAACAACACCGCGGAGATCGTCCTGAACGGCAAGGCCGACAGCGCCCCGAGCCCCACCCCGTCCCCGACCGCGGCCACCTCCGGCACGACCACGACCGGTACGACCGTCACGACCCAGGGCGCCCTGGCCTCGACCGGTACGAGCGTGGCCATGGCCGCGGCCGGCGCGGTGCTCGCCCTCGCGGCCGGCGCCATCGTGATCGCCGTCTCCCGCCGCCGCGCGGCCCGATGACCCCGGGCCCGCGCTCCCTGCCCGGCACGGTCGGCCTGCTGGCCGCCCTGGCGGCTGTGGCCGTCGGCGGCACGGCCTGCACGGCGTCCCCGGACGCAGGACCGAGCTCCCCGTCGGCACCCGCGTCGACATCGCCCGCGTCGTCCGTAGCGGGGACCCCGGGGACACCGGCGGCGACCCCGGAGACCCCGAAGGCTCCGGAATCCGCCCCGCAGACCCCGGAGCGCCCTCCGGCTCCGTCGCTCGGCGCCCGCCCGACGAAGTCCTGGCCGCCCGCGCCGACGGGCTGACCGAGGCAGAGGCGGACGAGGGGCCCCGCGGATCCGACACGATCCACGGGGCCCCTCGTCCACCCGGGGTCGTCCACCCCGTGTTCATTCCGTGATCTTGTGGCGTACAACCCGGAGCCCCCGTGCCGGGTCGGACTGATCATGAAACGCATCTCCGCTCTGCTGACGGCGACCTTGATGGCCGTCGGGCTCTCCACCGCGGCGGCCGAGGCCGTCGTGGTCGACGACCCCCGCTTCGAACTGGTCGAACCGGCCGAAGTCGCGCTGTCGCAGTACGCAGAGGGCCGCGACCCGAGGACCTCCCGGCTTCAGCTGGCCCTGCGCGAGACGAAGGCGGACCGCTGGAAGGTCGCCTACCGGATCACGCTCGACATCAGGGGCCTCGCCGGCATCGCCGACGTGAGCCCGGCGGGCGGTCCCCAGCCGTGCAAGGTCACCGTCCCCGGCGCGACCGTGGTGTGCGAGGGCGCGTACGTCAGGAAGAACGGGCTCGTGGGTGCCCTGGACCTCTCCGCGGCCAAGGGCAGCAAGCTCGGTGACAGCGGCGAGATCGACATCACGTACACCTCCGACGCCCCGGAGACCGAGGGCGTGGGAGTCAAGGCGAAGGTCACCGTCGGCGGCGCCGACCTCGCGGTGAAGCCCTTCGAGCTGAAGCACTCGCCGCTGGTCGGCGAGCGGCTGACCGCCCCCATCGCCCTGACCAACGTCGGCGGCGAGCCGGTCGGAGCCGTCATGCTCCACATGACCCGCACGAAGGGCCTGAGCCTCCCCGACCAGTTCTCGAACTGCGAGTCCGGCGACGTCCGGCAGCACTCGACGGACATCTTCCGGCGCACGACCGTCTGCTACTTCGAGGGTCCGATCGAGCCGGGCAAGGTGTACGCGCTGGACGCCCCGCCGACCCTCACCGTGCAGCGGGAGGCGAGCTTCGAGCAGTTCTCCTACGTGGCCCAGCCGGACACCCCGGCGAACCGCGAGACCGTCCGCAAGGCCGCCAAGATGACCCCCGGGAAGGGCCCCGCGCTGCGCCTGAAGGAGGTGTCGGCCGCCAAGATGTCGCTGCCCGACCCGGACCCGTGGAACCAGCGGCAGGACTTCTACTTCAGCGTCGCGAACAGCGCCGACTTCCAGGTCACCGGCGCCCAGGCGCACGGCGCCGTCGGCGAGACGGTCAAGGCCGAGCTGAGGTTCCGCAACGACGGCCCCGCCCGCATCCAGTACTTCAGCGAAGAGCCCTTCGCGCACTACATCGTGGAGATCCCGGAGAACGTCACGGTCACCGCGGCGCCCGAGCGGTGCGAGGGCAGGGACAAGAACGGCAGGTGGGTCCGCACGGGCGGCGTCTACTACTGGTGCCTGCTCACCGAGACCCGCGGGGTCAGCATGCTGGAGAGCGGCCACACGATGCCGTACCCGTTCGAGCTGAGGATCGACAAGCCCGGCAAGTCGGTCGGCAAGGTGTATCTGAAGCGCGGGTTCACCGAGGACCCCGACGAGCCCGTACAGGACATCGTCCCCTTCGACCCCGACCGGTCGAACAACACCGCCGAGCTCGTCGTCAACGACCCCGACGTGAAGCCCGGCACCACCGCGGGCACGACCACTGGCGGTCCCAGCCCCACCCCCTCCGAGAGCGAGGGAAGCACCACGACCGGCTCCACCACGACCGGCTCCACGAGCGGTGCCACGGGCTCGGCCGGCGGCTCCGGCTCCGGTGACACCACCACCACCGTCACCACCTCCGGCGGCCTCGCCTCGACCGGCACCACCGTGCTGATCGTCGCGGGCGGCGCCGCGGCCGCCCTCGCGATCGGCGGCGCGCTGTTCCTGGCCTCCCGCCGCCGCCGTACCCCGGGCGTCTGACCAGCGGACGAACGAGAGACGAGAGAGGGCCCCGCGCACATCCCGTGCGCGGGGCCCTCGGCCGTCGGCACCGGCGGGCGGGGTGGCGCGGGTGCCTCGGAGCGGCGCCCGGGGAAGCGCCGCGGGGGACTGGAATGGGTGGTCCTGCCGGACCGGATGCGGCCGGCCCCGGGCGTCCCCGGGACCGACCGTCCTTTCTGGGTGACCGGGCTGCTGTCCCCTGCCGTCCGGTCACACGCGCCGGGGCGAGGTCCCACGACGTACTTGCGGTACGCCACACGCCCCAGCGGAGCCACGCGTGGTGTGGTGCGGACCCGCCCCTGGCTGGTGCGGACAACGGGACCAACGAAGCCGCGCCGGGCCCGGTCACGCGCCGTACGGGTGAGGGCGGGCCCGAACTCAGATCCGTAGAGAAGCCCGCGCAAGCCTCAGATCCGGCCCCGGCACAGCTCCAGCATCGTCATGGCCAGCGCCGTACCCGGCTTGCCGAGGGCGTCCCGGTAGTGACCGAGCACCTCCATCTCACGATTGAGGTTCACCCGCCGCCCGCCGGAGGAGATCCGGGCCTCCTGGATCACGGCCGAGACGGCCATACGTTCCTGGATCAGACCGATGATCCGGTCGTCCAGCGCGTCGATACGCTCACGCGCATCCCCGATCAGCGCCGCGGCCTCGTCGGTACGGGCGCCGGTCTTCTCGGTCTGGGTGGTGGTCACGGGGGGCTCCTTCGGTACGGAGGTTCCGGGGCCCTGGAGCGACTCGGCCCGTGAACGACAGAGCGCCCCGGGCCTTGTCGGCCCGGGGCGCCTGGAAAGTCGCTTGTCAGTTGCTCAAGCAGCTCGACCATGGCAGCCGGACGGGCCGGTGCCATAGGTAAAGACGAAGGTCGAGAGCGTGCGCATGGCGACAGTATGGCCCGCCCCGGGGAGCCGGAGCCAACCCGGGTTCGGATGGTGAGACGAAAAGAGACACCGGCGCGCCGGTAGAATCGACAAATAGCCCCCTCCGGGGGATCCTCCCTACCGCCGGAAGGCCGCCGTAGTGTCATCAGCGACTCCCGCTGCCGCGCCCGACGTCACCAACCCGGACACCACCCCCGACGTGGTCCTCGTTGTCGACTTCGGCGCCCAGTACGCACAGCTCATCGCCCGCCGAGTCCGTGAGGCCCGGGTCTACAGCGAGATCGTCCCGTCCACCATGCCGGTGGCCGAGATGCTGGCCAAGAACCCGAAGGCGATCATCCTCTCCGGCGGCCCGTCCTCCGTGTACGCGGAGGGCGCCCCCCGCCTCGACCGCGAGATCTTCGAGGCGGGCGTTCCCGTCTTCGGCATGTGCTACGGCTTCCAGCTGATGGCGACGACCCTCGGTGGCACCGTCGACAACACCGGCGCCCGTGAGTACGGCCGTACGCCCCTGCACGTGACCAAGACCTCTTCCACCCTCTTCGAGGGCACCCCGGCCGAGCAGTCCGTGTGGATGTCGCACGGCGACGCCTGCTCCGCCGCTCCCGAGGGCTTCACGGTCACCGCGTCCACGGACGTCGTGCCCGTCGCCGCCTTCGAGAACGACGAGAAGAAGCTGTACGGCGTGCAGCACCACCCCGAGGTGATGCACTCGACCTACGGCCAGCAGGTGCTGGAGCACTTCCTCTACCGCGGCGCCGGCATCGAGCCCACCTGGACCACCGGCAACGTCATCGAGGAGCAGGTCGCGGCCATCCGCGAGCAGGTCGGCACCAAGCGCGCCATCTGCGGCCTGTCCGGGGGTGTGGACTCCGCGGTCGCCGCGGCCCTCGTCCAGAAGGCCATCGGCTCCCAGCTCACCTGCGTATACGTCGACCACGGTCTGATGCGCAAGGACGAGACCGAGCAGGTCGAGAAGGACTTCGTCGCCGCGACCGGCGTCTCGCTGAAGGTCGTCGATGCGCAGGAGCGATTCCTCACCGCGCTCGCCGGGGTCTCCGACCCCGAGGAGAAGCGGAAGATCATCGGCCGGGAGTTCATCCGCGTCTTCGAGCAGGCGCAGGCCGAGATCGTCGCCGAGGCCCCGAACGACCACCCGGTGGAGTTCCTCGTCCAGGGCACGCTCTACCCCGACGTCGTCGAGTCCGGCGGCGGCACCGGCACCGCGAACATCAAGTCGCACCACAACGTGGGCGGACTCCCGGAGGACCTGGAGTTCAAGCTCATCGAGCCGCTGCGCAAGCTGTTCAAGGACGAGGTCCGGATGGTCGGCCAGGAGCTCGGCCTGCCCGAGGAGATCGTCCAGCGCCAGCCCTTCCCCGGCCCGGGTCTCGGCATCCGGATCGTCGGCGAGGTCACCAAGGAGCGCCTGGACCTGCTGCGCGAGGCCGACGCCATCGCCCGCGAGGAGCTCACGGCGGCCGGCCTGGACCGCGACATCTGGCAGTGCCCCGTGGTGCTGCTCGCCGACGTCCGCTCCGTCGGCGTCCAGGGCGACGGCCGTACGTACGGCCACCCGATCGTGCTGCGGCCCGTCTCGTCCGAGGACGCCATGACGGCCGACTGGACGCGGATGCCGTACGACGTCCTCGCGAAGATCTCGACCCGGATCACCAACGAGGTCGCCGATGTGAACCGCGTCGTCCTCGACGTGACGAGCAAGCCCCCGGGCACCATCGAGTGGGAGTAGTCCCGACCGGCTGACCGCCGGACATGAACGGCGCCGCCGCCCTCCGAGGACGGCGGCGCCGTCGTATGCCCGCACGCCTCTGTTCACCTGTGGTACCGCGCGGTAGCTTCCGGCCCATGACCGAGATACCGGCCCCCGTCCCCGTGGACCAGCTGCGTTTCGCGATGCCGCCCGTCCATGAGTCCGCCGCCGACGAGCGGACCCACCGCAAACAGCGGCTCGCCGGCGCGCTGCGGCTCTTCGGCCGGTTCGGGTACGAGGACGGCGTCTCCGGCCACATCACCGCACGCGACCCCGAGTACGCCGACTGCTACTGGGTGAACCCCTTCGGGGCGCCCTTCGCCGACCTCACCGCGAGCGATCTCGTCCTCGTCAACGGCGCGGGCCAGGTCGTCCAGGGCGGCGACCACGTCAACCAGGCCGCGTTCGCCGTGCACGCCCAGATCCACCGGGCCCGGCCCGACGTCGTCGCCGTCGTCCACTGCCACTCCCTCCACGGCCGGGCGCTGGCTGCCCTCGGCGAACTGATCGAGCCGATCACCCAGGGGGCCTGCGGCTTCTACGAGGACCACGCGCTGTACGACGGCTACACCGGGGTCGTCGTGGACGAGGAGGAGGGCCGCCGGATCGCCACCGCGCTCGGCCCGTACAAGGCGATCGTCCTGCGCAACCGCGGCCTGCTGACCGTCGGCGACTCCGTCGACGCGGCGGCCTGGTGGTTCATCGCGATGGAGCGCTGCAGCCAGGTCCAGCTCGCCGCGCGGGCGGCGGGCAAGCCCGTGCTCATCGAGCACCGTGACGCCGTGGCCACCCGCGAGCAGCTCGGTTCGGATCTGGTGGCGTGGATCAACTACCAGCCGCTGTGGCGCCGGATCAGCCGCGCGGAACCCGAACTCCTGTCGTAATCCCGTCGGAGAAGCGGCCTTTACGTCAATGTGATGACGGGCCAATCACTCTTCGGCCCGGTACCCGAGCACGGAATCGGGTGGTCAGGTGCGGGACAATTCCCTGGAATCACCAGCAAGTTGACGGCCCGACTATGGCCCGTCGATGGCCTGTCGACGACCAGGGAGAGGTTCGCCGTGACGGTGCAGGAGGCGAGACAGTGCGACGAGTGCGCGCACGGTGCACGCGAGGGGCATCGGCGGGCCGTCGCGGCGTTCCTGGCCCGGCGTGACGAACTGGCCGTCGGTACGGGGGTGCCCGCGGCGGTCGCGCACTCACCGGTCGCCTCCCGCCAGTGGGTCTCCGACGAGCTCAGCCAGTCCGCCCGTACGGTCGCCGACCGCGGCCGCGAGGCGGGCACCGCCTGGCTCCGGCGGGTCTGGCACGGCACCCTCCTCGCCCTGTGGGGCGGCATCGTCGCCCTGCTGCTCGGACAGGCGCTCACCGCCGTAGGAGCAGGCTGGACCCCCGCCCGTACCGCCACGCTCGCGGCCGCCCTGCTGACCGCCGTCCCGCTCACCGCGGCCGCCCGCGCCCACCGCGCCCGCGGCGGCCTGCTCGCCCCGCTCATCGGCGACGACAACCGGCTCTCCACCTCCCGCGCGGTCGCCGCGTCCTGGCTGCTGCTCGCCGTCTTCGCGCTGCTGCTCCTCGCACTGCGCCTGGCCACCGCCTCCGGCCCTGCTGAGCGCGACCGGCTGCTCGCCGGACTCGAACCGGCCCGCGGAGCCGCCCTGCTGACCGTGCTCGCCGTGACGGGCGCCGTCGCCGTCGCCGTACGCCGCGTGGTCGTCGTACGGATCCTGGCCCGCCGCCTGCAGAAGATCCGCGCCTCCCGGCCCCGCGGCGCCGACCTCCTGTGCGACGACAACGGCAGCGCCAGCCTCACCGACGTCCAGTACCTGGCCGCGAGCACGGTCGCGCTGCTCTACACGGCGGTCCTGCTCGGCCGCCGGCCCGGCGAACTGCCCGACCCGCCCTGGTCCCTGGCGCTGCTGATCGGCCTCTCCGCCGTCCTGTACCTCGCCGGGAAGTTCACCGAAGGCAGCCGCCCCGTGATCCTGTCCGTGGTGCGCGCGCGGGAGGCGGGCGATCTGGACGCCGCCATCCGTACCGGCGACGACATCGAGATCCGTGGCAGCGGCTTCGTCCCGCCGGGAGCCGCCACCCCCGACGGTCTGACCCGGCTGATCGTCCGGATCGGCCCGGTTCACACCCAGGTCCCGCTGGTCCCGCTCCCCGGCGGGTTCGCCAACCCGACGGACTCGGCCCTGACGGTGCCCCTGCCGGTGGACGTCGAGCCGGGGCGCGTGGAGGTGTGGGTGGTCACCGCCGCGGGCGTGGAGACGAACCGCGTCCTCATCGATGTGACGGAGTAGCGGTTTCGGCTTGTGGCCCTGCCGGTTCCCTGAGGTGAGTACCCTTCAGATGATCTGGAAGTGGCACGAAATGAGGGGCGCGGTGACGGACATGACGGGGCAGAACGCAGCAAGGACCACGATCGTCCCGGCACCCCGGCTGGAGATCCTGGTCGACGCGGACACGGTCGACGGAGGACCCGACGAGGCTCCCGGCGGCGGCGCGGACACCAAGGGCCTGCGGCGCCGGGCGCGGAACACCGCGGTGGCCTCCGTATCCGTCGCCACGGACGAGGTCGCCCGCAGCGTCGAGGCCTCCGTCGCCGCCCTGCGCGGCATCTTCGAGCGCGTCGCCCAGACCGAATCCGCCTTCCCCCTCCAGCAGGTCCAGGTCTCCTTCGAGATCTCCGCCAAGGGAGGCTTCCAGCTCGTCGGCACCAGCGAGGTCCAGGGCAAGGGCGCCGTCACGCTCACCTTCGGCACCGCACGGCCGGACGCCGGCTGACCCCGGCCGGCCCGAGAACGAGCCCGGAAGGACCGCGCCCGTATGAGAACGCACCGGGCCCTGCTGCTCTTCGTCCCCCGCTACCGCTCGGACGTCTGGCGCGACCTCGGCTACCTCACCGACGAGTACCGCGACATCCGCGCCACCCTCGTCGACCAGGGCTACGCGATCGACGAGGCGAGCGCCTGCGACTCGCTGCCCGCCCTGGAACTCATCCAGCGCATCACCGAGTTCCTCGCCTCCGCCGGCCGCGGCGAGCGCCTGCTGGTGTTCCTCAGCGGGCACGGCTTCCACCACGACGGCCGGCACTGGTTCGCCGGCGGCGACTCCACCGTCGACCTGCTCAGCGCCCAGACCCTGCCCGCCACCAACGTCGAGCTGGGCAGGGACTGGGCCGCGCAGGCCGAGCGCAGCGAGGCGGAGCAGGTGATGTTCGTCGTGGACGCCTGCCGGGACCGGCTGGTCGACGACGAGGCGAGCGCCCTGGAGTCGCCGGTGAACCCGCCCGACGGGTCGGACCGGCTCAGCTACCTGATGGCGTGCGAGCCGGAGAGTACGGCGGCCGTCGCCGGGGACGCCTCGGCACCGGGCGGCCGCTACAGCCTCTTCACCCAGGCGCTGCGCGAAGTCCTCGCCGACGCCCCCGGCGAGCTGCCCGCCGACCGGCTGCGCGACCTCCTGGAGAAGGCCATGGAGGACCTGCGGACCCGGCAGCAGAGGCCGCCGCGCCGCCAGGTCCCCCGGCTCAGCGGCGAGCTCGGCGGCCCCCGCTTCGCCGTCCTGCCCGCCCGCCGCGACCCGGCCGCGCAGCGCGCGCGGCGGCTGCGCGACCACGAGGCCTGGCGGCGCGTCACCGACCGCGCCGAGGCCGAGGAGTACAGGGAAGAGGCGGAACGCGTCCTCGCCACCCTCAACAGCTGGCTGGCCAAGGAACTCACCGCCCTCGACGACGACCCATGGCTCGACCGCGAGGCCGACCAGCGCGCCTCCGCCCGCCTCTCCGACCTGCTCGCCTCCCTCCCCGACGAGGTCACCTTCACCCCGGCCGAGGCGGCCCTGCTCGCCCTGGCCCCCGCCCTCTTCCACGGCTTCCGGGTCCGGCTCGTCTCCCGCGCCGACAAGGACCTGGGCGCCGAATGGGTCCAGTACCCCCGCCTGCGCCGCCAGACCGACACCACCACCGACCCCCGCCGACGGCTGCGCGACCGGCGCGTCGTCGAGGCCTGGGTGCTGCACCAGACCCGGGCGAGACCCGGCGACGCCCACAAACACCCGGACGCGCTGCTGGCGTTCCTCAAGACGATGCTGGCCGGTACGGACGAACTCACCGACCTCTGCACACCCCAGCTCGTCTCCTGGCTCTTCCGGGCGATGCAGCACGGCGGCGGCGTCCTCGCCGAACCGCCCCAGCTGGCCGCCCCCACCGGCCCCGCGGTCCGCCCCGAGACCGTCGGCCTGCTGCTGTGCGCCGCCCAGACGATGGCGCTCGACCGGTACGAGATGCCCGCCGTCCTCGTCGAACACATCGGCGGCAGCGACCGCATCGGGCTCGCCCATGTCCGCCGGGCCATCGAGAGCGCCCGCTGGGACATCCCCACCGGTGAGAACGCCGGCGGCACCCTGCGCCTGGTCGCCGAATGCGGCCACCAGGCCCTGATGGTGGCGCTCCAGGAACGCGCCAAATCGCTCGACGGGCTGCTGTGCAGCGACCTCGCCGTCCGGGGCCTTTCCCGGATGCCCAGCCGCGCGTCCGGTGTCGAAGTACGCCCCGAGAAGGACCCGGTCACCAAGAAGGACAAGTTCTTCCCCGTCGCCACCCGCTTCGGCCTCGACGGAACCCGCGTCCGCGAACTGCTCGTCGGCGAACAGCTCTACCCCGACCGGCACCTCGCGGTCCGCGAGCTCTACCAGAACGCCATGGACGCCTGCCAGGTCCGGCGCGCCCGCGAGGCGGCCCTCTCCTCGGGCGGCCAGGGCGGCCGGTGGACCGGCCGGATCGAGCTCCGCCAGGGCACCGAAGGCAACCGCAGATATCTCGACTGCGTCGACAACGGCTCCGGCATGGGCCGCGGCGAACTGCTCTACTCCTTCGCCCAGGGCGGCGTTCGCCTGGCCCATCTCACGTCGTTCCAGGAGGAGAAGCTCGACTGGGAGCGCCGCGGCATCCCCTTCCAGGAGAACAGCCGCTTCGGCATCGGCGTGCTCAGCTACTTCATGCTGGCCGACGAGATCGAGGTCACGACACGCAAACTGCGCCGGGACGGCACGGAAGGCGACGCCCTGCGCGTGACGATCTCCGGCCCGGACCACCTCTTCCAGGTGATGCCGCACGAGGAGGGCACGGACTTCCACGGCGCGACCTGCGGCACCCGTATCCGCTGGTGGCTCCGCGACGACCTGCCCGAGTTCTCCTGCGTGCAGGCGCTGCGGTCGGTGCTCGGCGTCGCCCAGTTCCAGACCGTGGCGGAGTACGGGACGGACCGCGAGGAATGGGAGCCGGACGAGTACCGCAGCCGCCCCGACACCGGCGGCGGCAAGGTCATCGACGCCGGCGGCACGATCGTGCCGGACCCGGACGGCGAGGTCTTCTGGTGCGAGCACGGCGGTGCGCTGCTCGTCGACGGCATCGCGGTCGAGGGCCGCTGGTTCGCGACCGACGAGCGTACGGGCGAGCGCCGCCCGGTCGAACCGATGAAGCTGCGCGGCGCGGTGGTCAACCTCAAGGGCCGGGCCCTGCGGGTCGAAGGCGGCCAGAAGGCGGCGCCGAGACTCTCCGTGGACCGCGGCCATGTCGTCGACGACATCGCCGAGACGGTGTTCTCGATGCTGCGCAAGCGGAAGGCCGCGCAGCGGCTCGCGGAGAGCGAGGTCCTGACGGAGAGCTGGCTCGGCGAGGTCGCGGACGCGGAGCCGCTCGTCGCGGACGCGGTCGTCCGCGGCCTGATTACACGCGGCGCGCGGTTGGGGCGGGGGAAGGGTGCGTCGGAGCTGGCGCGGACGGGGTACTTCTCGGGGGACCGGTATCTGACAGGGATGTGGGTGCGGGGGAGTGCGCCGGGTACGCCGCACGGTCCCATGGGAGGGGCGTCGCACTCCGAACGGCTGCCGGCGCACCTCGCCCTGTGGCGCTACGCCGCCCTGTTCCCCGCCGACGTGCGCGCTGCGCTCGGGGATCTCTGCCCGGCGGACCTGGAATCGGCCGAGCTGCGCCCCGCGTTTCCTTCGGACGGGGTCGTCTTCGGCGCCATGCGCAATTCCGAGGGCATGGTGTGGGACAACCAGCCTGCCCCGGGCGCGGTGCTCTCCTACGCCCAGGATCTGCACCAGCCCCTTTCCTGGGTGCTGGACCGCATGGGGGAGCTGGGTCTGCCCTCGCCCCTTCCGCCCGGGCCTCTGTCCATCCCGGCCGCGGCCCTCATCGCCATGACCAGCGGTAGCTCCGCAGGGGTCTCCTCGTGGCTGCGGCCTGGGGACAGGATCCACGCGGACAGCGTGCTGGCGCACGTCGCGAGAAACTCCTTGTCCCTGGGAGAGACCGTCCGCCAGCTGGCGGCCCTCGGCTTCGACACGGAGCCGTGTATGGCGCTGCTGGAACCGGAGTCGGCGAGCGGGAGGCGGCTTCGTGTGTTGCTGAGCGAGCGGCTGAACGGTCTCGCCCCCTGGATTGCACGTGTGGACATGACGTCGCATCTCATCGCCGCGGCGGCCAAGACCGGCATGACCATTGAGGAGGTCAGGGCTGTCCTCGCGGAACAGGGCTTCTACCTGCCCAGAGGCACGGATCTGGAAGCGGCGGACATGGTGCGCTGGCGGTGGCCGCACGAAAAGGAGGGTGCGGAGCCGCTGTGCCTCGGACTGCCCTTCGTCTACCGGCTCGCCCATCTGCGTTCCCGCACGGTGAACGAGGCTGCCCTGCTCCTTCAGGCGCATGGCTACCGGGTGCAGGAGGCCGAATTCGACGACACGCCTGCACCCGCCGATGCCATGCTGCTGACGGCCGTACTGCGCAACCGCGAGGTACTGGACCTTCACCGGCCCGTGACGTTGCTGAGCCTCAACACGCTGGCCCAGCGTTTCGCCTACACCCTGGCGGAGACACGTGACCGGCTCCGGGCACTGGGCGTGGAGGTGCCGTATGACGAACTGCCCGATGAACTCGACGACGTGGACGTCACGTTGGTCACGCGCCACGAGGTGTCGGGGGCGTCGGAGAAGGGCCTCGATCCCCGGTACCCGGTGCCGCTCGCCCATGTGGCGATCGTGGCCGACCGCGTGGGCGTGACGGTGCGAGCGGCGCGGGAGCGGCTGATGGCCTTGGGTCTGACCGTTGATGCGTTGCCCCAGTCCGAGCCCGAATGGTTGAGCTCGGCGGAGGAGGCCCAGCTCACCCGGTTGTGGATTCCCTATGGCGACCGGGAGGAGGCCCCCGAGGTGCCCCTCGGCTTTGTGATGACCGTGGCCTTGGCCAAGGGGTGGACCGTGGCAGGCGCGGCACGCGCGCTACGGGTACGGGGCCTGCGGCTGGCCGACCCCGAGGGAGGAGCCTGGGCGGAGCTCACGGAGGAGGACAGGGTGCTGCTGAGTCTGGGACGGGGTCGCCATCCCACCCCCCTCCTTGCGAGGCCGCACCTGTCCACCGTGCAAGTCGTGGCGGCGGCGGCCGCCCTCGGTGTGACGGTGGAGGAGGCCAGGAGGCGGTTCCACGTCCTGGGGCTGGCCGCATCTCGGGGCAGAGTCATCGAGGACGAGGCGCTGTTCTACGTACGGCATCAAACCAGTCCGGGCCGCTCGCCCAACGGTCTCCACGGGTTCATGAAGGCGGGCCGAGCCATCCCGGCGGCCTATGCATGGATGGTGGCGGCCACCGAAGGCCATACGGTCCACTCCATCGCCGAGCGGCTGCGCGCCCTTGGCGCGGAGCTCCAGGACGCCACGTACCCGGACGAGCGGCCCAGTACGCAGTCCGTAATCGTCCTGCGGGACAACGCCTCGCCCCACGGCCGGTGGCTCCCCCTGGACGAACCCGTCTGCCTCGAACACCTCCTCGTCGCCGCCCACCGCCTCTGCACCACCGTCACCGACGTGGCCGAACGGCTCCGGGCCTTCGGGATCGACGTGCCCCCGGTGGAAGGGCTCGTCGGCGACGCCTGGGCGCGGGTGCCGAGGCGGGGCTGAACCACGCGTGGGTTTCCCGCGTATCCCAATCGACGGGGCGCGGGCAGAATCGGACCTGCGGCGGACAGCGGCGTGAGAGGCAGGCCTGCCATGGCAGCACGGATGCACCGGGCGACGGCGACGTACGGCAGCGGGGGCGGATGGGACGGGCAGAGCGGGTGGAAGGCCACCGCCTCGCGGTACGCCCTCCTCCCACTGCGGATCTTCCTTGGCGCGACCTTCGTCTACGCCGGGCTCGACAAGATCACCGACAGTGCCTTCATGGCCGCCGGCGGCTCCGGCTCGATCGGGGAGATGATGCGGTCCGTCCGGGACGGCTCGGCCGTGCCGTGGCTGGTGGACCTCGCGCTGAAGGACCCGGTCGCCTTCGGGTACGCGATCGCGGTCGGTGAACTGGTCGTCGGGATCGGGACGCTGATCGGACTGTTCGCGCGGCTCGCCGCCGTCGGTGGGGCGCTGATCTCGCTCAGCCTCTGGCTGACCGTCAGCTGGCAGACCGACCCCTATTACTACGGCAACGACCTCGCCTATCTCATGGCCTGGCTGCCGCTCGTGCTCGCCGGGGCGTCGCTGTTCTCCGTCGACGCGGCCCTGGCCGAGCGGCGGCGCAGACTGTAGGCGATCCAGGTCGCCACGCCGGCCAGGCCGAGGCCTCCGCACAGCAGAGGGAGGACCGCGTAGGCGGGGGTGTTCCAGGCGCCGGCCGCGTCACCCGCGAAGAGTGTCGCGACGGTGAGGCCGGTGGCGCCGGCGAGCAGCCGGCCGGGGCGGAACTCATGAAGCAGCACGGGTGACCTCCACCTGGCCGAGCCCGACCTCAAGGGTGAGGTCGAGGGTGCCCGCGGGGGTGACGCCGGACGGTGGTGCGAGGGTCCGGGTCGCCTGCCGGTCCGGGGCGACGTCGATGTCGTTGGGGGGCTCGCCCGGGAGCTGGAGATCGCCGAGGCCGGCCTCCGCGCGCAGTGTGACCGTGACGTTCTTCGGCACGACCACCCGCAGCTGACCGGCGCCGACCTCCGCGACCGTCTCGACCGTGGTGCCCTTGGGGACGGCGAGCGCCGAGAGGTCCAGCGTGGCGACGCCCGACCCCAGTTCGTAGCGGGGCTGGAGCGCCGAGACCGATGCCGGTTTCCAGGTCGTACGGGCCCAGTCCGTACTGATCTCCTTGGGCAGGGCGGCCGCGAGGGCGAGCAGGACGGCGGTGACCACGGTCATGAAGACCGTGCCGAAGCCCGTACGCCCCAGGAAGCTGCTGAGCACCAGAGCGAACGCGAACACCGCGAGCGCGGAGACGAGACCGATCTGCAGGCTGGTGCCGAGCGGGTGGGCGTCCCAGCTCAGCGTCGTGCCGAGGGCGCCCGCGACCAGCGCGAGGACGAGCACCAGACCGCCGATCGAGCGCGGACCGCGCACGGGCGCGGTGCGCGGGGCGGGGGTCTTCGAGATACGGGTGGCCGCCGCCGCGTCCGCCTCGGCCGCGCCCGGCGGGCCCCACAGATAGCCGACCGGGACCGGCCCGGTCGTCCCGTCCTTCACGATGGGGTCGCGCCACCACGAAGGGCTCTCGGGCGGCGGAGGCGCCTTCGTCTCCGGCGGGGCCTCAGCCACGGCCTGGGCGGTCGCCGGGTCCACGGCGGCCTCCGGGTCCGTGACCAGGCGGCGGCGCTGCGACCAGACGGCCGCGCCGCTCGCCGCGATGGCCAGCATCATGGCGAAGCCCAGCGTGCCGCCGCTGCCGAGCATGGTCAGGAACACCCCGCAACCGACGAGCGCCAGCAGTATCGCGGTCAGCGCCGCGCCGTCGACCCGGCCCGAGAGCACCCTCCGGGCCTCGTTCTCGTCCTCTCCCTCGGCGGGCAGGATCAGCCAGGCGAAGCCGTAGAAGATCAGGCCGAGGCCGCCCGTCACGGACAGCACACCGATCACGATCCGGAAGAAGACCGGATCGAGGTCGTAGTGCCGACCGAGACCGCCGCAGACGCCCGCCACGACCTTCTGCCGCGGCGTGCGCCGCAGCTGCGGGGCGGGCGGGGCCTCCGGGGGAGGGGGCGTCGTACTCGTCATGCCTCCATGGTGACGGGCTGTAGCGCGGCACGGCACCCGTCCGGACCCTGGCCGGTCCCTGATATTCACCCCGAGACCTGGGCCGGGGGTCCGGGATCGAGACCCGGGCCCGAGAGCCGGGACCCGAGCCCGAGGGCCGGGACCGAGACCCGAGCCCGAGACCGAGACCCGAGCCCGAGACCGAGACCCGAGCCCGAGACCGAGACCCGAGCCCGAGGGCCGGGACCGAGACCCGGGACCGAAACCCCGGGCCCGGGGCCCCGAGCCCGAGACCGGAACCCGAGACCCGGGTCGGCGCCCCGCGGCCACGACCGAGACGCGGCCGCCGGGCGGCGGGCCCGGCGGCCGGCACCGCCCCCAGCGCCTCAGGGTCGCGTCAGGGGCGCACCCTGATGTCCTCGCCCGTACGGACGTGTGACGATCGGGGCATGCCAGTCGCCGCCCGTCCGCCCGAGACCGACGACCCGCCCGTGCGCAAGCTCTACCGGAGCGCCGACGGGCGGCTCCTCGGCGGTGTCGCGCGGGGGCTCGCCGGGCACCTCGGGCTGCCCGTGGTCTGGGTCCGGTTCGTGTTCCTGGCGCTGTTCCTCGCCGAGGGGCTCGGCGCGCTGCTGTACGCCGTCTTCTGGATCGTCGTACCGCTGGGCGTCGGCGGCCGGGCGGCCCAGCCGCGCTCGGTCTTCGAGGTCACCCCCGACGGCCGACGCAGACTGCGCAAGCCCGACAAGGGCCAGGTCTTCGCCCTGATCGCGCTGATGATCGGCGCGATCGTGTTCGTCGGCAACGTCGACATGAGCAGCCGGGCCAACCGCTACATCTGGCCGACCCTGCTGATCGGCGTCGGCGTGATCCTGGTGTGGCGGCAGGCGGACAACGCCCGCCGGGCCCGCTGGACCGAGTCCACGCGCCGCCGCCGCACCCTCCAGCTCGCCCGCGGCTTCGCCGGAGTCGCCCTGGTCGGCATGGGCCTGACGGCCTTCATGGTGGTCCGCGGCTCGGCCGCCCAGCTCGGCACGGCCCTGACCGCCGCCATCGCCGTCCTCGCCGGTATCGCGCTGCTCGCCGGGCCCTGGCTGGTGCGCATGTCGCAGGACCTCTCCGAGGAGCGGACGATGCGCATCCGCGCCCAGGAGCGGGCCGAGGTCGCGGCGCACGTCCACGACTCTGTCCTGCACACGCTCACCCTGATACAGCGCAACGCGGAAGACCCCGGCGAGGTGCGCCGGCTCGCCCGCGCCCAGGAACGGGAGCTGCGCAACTGGCTCTACAAGCCGGAGGGCACCGGCAAGGACGAGGCCGAGGAACCGGAGACGCTGGCCGAGGCGGTGAAAAGGGCCGCCGCCGAGGTGGAGGACAAGCACGGCGTCCCGCTGGAGGTCGTGGTCGTCGGCGACTGCCCCCTCGACGAGAAACTGGCCGCACAGATGCAGGCCGCGCGCGAGGCGATGGTCAACGCCGCGAAGTACGGTGGCGAGGGCGGGGCGGTGCAGGTGTACGCGGAGGTCGAGGGCCGTACGGTCTTCGTCTCCGTCCGGGACCGGGGGCCGGGCTTCGATCTGGACGCGGTGCCGGACGACCGGATGGGCGTACGAGAATCGATCATCGGCCGGATGCAGCGCAACGGAGGCTCGGCCCGCCTGCGGTCCGTGCCCGGCGGGGGTACGGAAGTGGAGCTTGAGATGGAGAGGGCGGACGGATGACCGAGGAGACGACGGAGCGTCGGGTCCGTGTGGTGCTGGTCGACGACCATCGGATGTTCCGTACGGGCGTCCAGGCCGAGATCGGCCGGACCGAGGTGACCGGTGTCGAGGTGGTCGGGGAGGCCGCCGACGTCGACCAGGCGGTCACGGTGATCAACGCGACCCGCCCGGAGGTCGTGCTGCTCGACGTCCATCTGCCCGGCGGTGGCGGCGTCGAGGTGCTGCGCCGATGCGCGAGCCTGATGGCCGCCGCCGAACACCCCGTGCGGTTTCTGGCGCTGTCCGTCTCGGACGCCGCCGAGGACGTCATCGGAGTCATCCGGGGCGGGGCACGCGGCTATGTCACCAAGACGATCACCGGCACCGACCTGGTCGACTCGATCTTCCGGGTCCAGGAGGGCGACGCGGTCTTCTCGCCCCGGCTGGCCGGTTTCGTGCTGGACGCGTTCGCCTCGACGGACGCCCCGCCGGTCGACGAGGACCTCGACCGGCTCACCCAGCGCGAGCGGGAGGTGCTGCGCCTGATCGCCCGGGGCTACGCCTACAAGGAGATCGCCAAGCAGCTCTTCATCTCCGTGAAGACGGTCGAGTCCCATGTCTCGGCGGTGCTCCGCAAGCTCCAGCTCTCCAACCGGCACGAGCTGACGCGCTGGGCGACGGCCCGAAGGCTGGTCTGACCGCCGGCTTGTCGGACGGCCGGCTTTTGTAACAGCCGGATGTCGGGCAATCGTGCGGTAATTGGTACACGGTCGCGGCAACCGAGCGGGTGACCGAGGCCTCTTAGTCCTCGTGATGAGCCTGACTGGAACCCCCTTCTTCGTGACCGCGATCGTGCTCGCGGTGATCGCGGTCCTGCTGCCGCTGGTGCTGTGGAGCCGGCTGCGCGGCCCCGCGTTCGTCAGGGGCGTGGTGCGGCTCCTCATGGTCGGGTTCGCGCAGGTCACCGCGGTCCTGGTGGTGTTCGTCGCGGTGAACAACACCAACAGCCTCTACGACACCTGGGCGGACCTGCTGGGCACGGCCAACCACGTCGACAAGGCCGCCGACCTCGGCCCCGACGGCACGGGCGGGAAGAAGATCGCCGATCTGCCCAAGGTGAGGCAGACGTTCACCCCGGCCACCGACCCCAAGATGGGCGCCGGGGTCCAGCAGACCACGCTCGACGGCAAGGTCTCCGGGGTGAAGGCCGAGGTGTACGTGTGGCTGCCGCCGCAGTACGACGACCCGGCCTACCGGGACCGGACGTTCCCGGTCGTCGAGGTGCTGTCCGGCTACCCCGGCTCCCCGAAGGCGTGGTTCGGCAGCCTGCACGCCAACGACACGCTCGGTCCGCTCATGAAGCAGGGCAAGGTCGCTCCGTTCATCCTGGTCGCCCCGCGCACCAACCTGCTGCCCAACGCGGACACCGGCTGCGCCAACGTCACCGGCAAGGTCAACGCCGACTCCTGGCTCACGGTCGACGTACGCAAGATGGTCGTGGACAACTTCCGCGCCTCCGCCAAGGCCTCGGACTGGGCCATCGCCGGCTACTCGGCGGGCGCGCACTGCGCCGCCAAGCTGGCCATCGCCCACCCCGACCGCTACAGCGCGGCCGTGGCGATGAACGGCTACAACGACCCCGCCGCCGAGCCGGACGCGCTCACCGCCAAGGACCCGAAGCTGCGCCGCGACAACAACCCCCTGAACATCCTGAAGGCCGCGCCCACCCCGCCCCGCCTCTCGCTGCTGTTCACCGGCAAGGGCCGCGACGGCTACCGCCAGGGCCTGGAGCTGCGCGACGCGTCGAAGCCGCCCACGTACATCGAGGCACGCAAGGTGGACGCCCCGCACACCACCCCGACCTGGCAGCGCCAGGTCCGGCCGGTCTTCGAGTGGCTGACCCGGCGCATGGGGCAGCAGACGCTGGGACAGCCGGGCACGGGAACCGGCGCGTAGCGCGCCCCGCCACAGCGCCCTACGCGACCCGGGTCGCCCCCGCGAACGGCATCTCGTCGAGCGGCGCGACCCGCACCGGTGCCCCCGGGCGCGGGGCGTGGATCATCTGCCCGCCGCCGATGTACAGGCCGACATGGCTGATGCCGGAGTAGAAGAACACCAGGTCACCTGGGGCGAGTTCGGAGCGCGAGATCCGTCGGCCGGCGTTGATCTGGGTGTAGGTGGTGCGCGGCAGGGAGACCCCGGCCGAGCGCCACGCGGCCTGCGTCAGACCGGAGCAGTCGAAGGCATCGGGCCCGGTCGCCCCCCATACGTACGGCTTGCCGAGCGCCCCGTACGCGAAGGAGACGGCCTGCGCGGCCCGGGAGTTGGGGGCGGGTACGGCGCCGCGCGGGGCGCCGCGGCCGGCCCGGTCCGCCGCCGGGGACCGTCCGTCGCCGGCGCCTTCGCGCGCGTACCGCGCCCGCTGTTCGGCGGTGAGCCTGGCCAGCAGCGACTCGGCCTCGCGCAGCTTCCCCTGCACGGCCGTCTTGTGCGTCTTCAGCTCGGCCTGCCTGGCCTGGAGCTCGTCGAGCCGCTCCCTGGACTCGGCGCGCAGCCGCCCGATCTCGGTGAGCTCGCGGCGTACGGAGGCGATGGCGGCGGCCTGTCGGTCCCCGGCGCGGTCGGCGAGCGCGGCGCGCTCCAGGTACTCGTCCGGGTTCGAGGTGAGGGCCAGTTGCACGGATGGGTCGATGCCGCCGGAGCGGTACTGTGCGGTGGCGATCGACCCCAGCGCGTTGCGGCGCGAGTTGAGCCGGTCCGTACGGCGGGCCGCCTCGTCGCGCAGCCGGTCGAAGGCGGCGCGGGCCTTGTCCGCCTTCTCCTTGGCGCCGTTGTACTTCTCCGTCGCCTCCTCGGCCTCCTGGTACAGCCTGTCGACCTTCGCTTTGACCTGCGCGGGGGTGAGCCTGGGGTCGGCGTGTACGGAGCCCTCGAAGGCGGTGGCGGTCGCGGCGCCGGCGAGCGCGAGCGTGGCGGCGGTGCGGGCGGCCGGGCCGCCGAGCGGGCGCTGCTTGGGTTTCCGATGCGCTGCCACGAGGGCGGGTCACATCCTTTCCCTACGGTCACGGGTGTGGCCCGGGGGAGTGGCCACGTGCGGGAGGACGCTAGGCCGGGAGTCACGGGCGGGTGGAGGCTTGCTCGGTCTTGGCCGCAGATGGACGCGCGGGATCGTTTCCTTACGACCGCCAGAACAGCGGAACCTCCGATTCCTGTACGGCTGTGACCGATGCGCCCAATGAGGCCCACCTGCCCGACGGGGGGTGATAAGGGCCCGGCTAGGCTCCGCCTCATGGACGTACTCATCAATGTCTTCGTCGCCCTGCACATCATCGGCATCGCCTCCCTCCTCGGCGGTTTCCTCACGCAGATGAAGGCGATGAGCACGGGCACGGCCCGCTTCACCCCGGCGATGCTGCACGGCGCGCTGACCATGCTGGTCACGGGTGTGGCGCTGGTGGGCCTCAACCAGGCGGACGACCAGACCGTGAACAACCTCAAGGTCGGCATCAAGCTCGCCGTCCTGGTCGTGATCCTGGCGCTCGTCTATGTGAAGCGGGACGAGGAGAAGGTGGACAAGGGGCTGTTCGGCGCGGTGGGCGGGCTGACCGTGGCCAACATCTTCATCGCCACGCTCTGGACGTGACCGCCGCCGCTCTGGGCGAACAAACCTTCGCCGGGTAGGTCTTTCGTCGCGCGGGGACGGGCCGATCGTCATCCGAAGGTCGGTGCGTCCCGCGACGGACGGCGGATGTCCGCCTACCCATGGCCTTCCTAACGTGAGGCCATGACAGTCGAGACGAGAGAAGTCCCGTCGCCCCGCGGCGCCGTGCGGCCCGACGAGCGCGCGCTCGCCCCCGATCTCGCCCGCGGGATCATGCTGCTGCTCATCGTCCTGTCCAACACGGCGTTCCATCTGTGGGCGGCGCCGCACGGCGCCTCCGGATGGCACCCCGTCGACGGCTCATGGGCCGACCGCGCCATCCAGTTCACCATGATCACCGTCCTGGACATGCGGATCTATCCGCTCTTCGCCTTCCTCTTCGGCTACGGCATGACGCAGCTCTACCTGCGCCAGACCGCGGCCGGGGCCGCCGAGCGCACCGCCGTCGCCATCCTGCGCCGACGCAGCCTCTGGCTGCTGGTCATAGGCCTCGCGCACTCCGCCCTCCTCATGGCCGGCGACATCCTCGGCTACTACGGCCTGCTCAGCTTCTTCCTCGGCTGGCTGTTCCTGCGGCGCAGCGACCGCGCCCTGAAGTGGTGGATCGGCATCGCCTGCGCGCAGCTGCTGCTCGTGACCGCCCTCCCGGTCGTGGCCGCCCTGCTCGACGGGACCCTGTGGACCATGGGCGACGCGGGCGCGGAGGCCGGTGTCGAGGCGTACGCCGGGGCCGAGAGCAGCTGGCTCGCCGCCGCGGGCACCCGCCTGACCACGGGACTGTTCGTCACCTTCGGCGGCGCCCTCGCCGCCCTCGTCGGCGGTACGTACGTCGTCTTCCTGCTCGGCTTCTGGGCCGCGCGGCGGCGCGTGCTCGAAGAGCCCGGACGCCACCTGCCGCTGCTGCGCCGCACGGCGGTCATCGGTGTCACCATCGGCTGGCTCGGCGCGCTGCCGTCCGCGCTCGCCCACATCGGCGCGCTGTCCGTGCCCGACAACGCGCAGAGCGAGACGGGGGTGCTCACCCTCCTGCGCGACGTGACCGGGAACGCGGCGGGGATCGGCTACGTCGCCGCGATCGCCCTCTTCACGCACTGGTGGACGCGGCGCCGGGCGGCCGGACGGACCACGGGAGGCGCGGCCACCGCCGTCACCGCGATATCGGCGGTCGGCAAGCGCTCTCTGTCCTGCTACCTCACGCACTCCCTGATCTTCGCCCCGCTCCTCGCCGCCTGGGGCCTCGGACTCGGCCGGCACCTGAGCAGCGCCACCATGGCCCTGTTCGCCGTCGGCGTCTGGCTGATCACGGTCGCCGGGGCCTACGCCCTGGAGCGGGCCGGCCGCCGAGGCCCGGCCGAGGCGGCCCTGCGCCGACTCATATATCCCCGACCGAGGCCTCTGGGGAGCGGGACTCAGGCCGGGCGCACGCTGCCGTAGATCGGCATGTAGTAGATGGACTCCTCGCGGACGTTCGCCCCCGGCTTCGGCGCGTGGATCATCGTGCCGTTGCCCTGGTAGATGCCGACGTGGCTGATGTCGTCGTAGAAGAAGACCAGGTCACCGGGGCGGAGATCCTCGGTGGCGACCCGGGTGCCGACCTTCACCTGGTCCCAGGTGGTCCGGGGCAGCTCCACGCCGGCCTCCTTCCAGGCCGCCTGGGTCAGCCCGGAGCAGTCGTACGAGCTCGGGCCCGTGGCGCCCCACACGTACGGCTTGCCGATCTGGGCGCGGGCGAAGGCCAGGGCCTTGGCGGCCTTGGTCGCGTAGCCGCTCCCCGGTGCCACCGGCGTCGTCGGGGCCGTGGGGGCGGCAGGGGTGCTGGGCCGCTCGGCCGCCTCCCGCTCGCGGCGGGCGCGCTCGGCCTCCGCCTTGGCCTGCTCCTCGGCCTTGCGGCGGGCCTCCGCCTCGCGGCGGCGCTCCAGCTCGGCGAGCCGGGCCCGCTCCTCGGCCGTCAGCCGCGCCAGCAGAGCGCGGGCCTCGGTCAGCTTGCCCTGCACGGTCTGCTTCTTGGCCCGCAGCCTCGCCTGCGAGGAGGCGAGGCTCTCCAGGCTCTTCGTCGCCTCGGCGCGCTTCTTGGCGGTGGCGGCCTGCTCGCGCCGGAAGTCCGCGACGGCCTGCTCCTGCCGGTCGGCCATCCGGTCCATGAGCTGGGTCTGGTCGAAGTACGACTGGGGGCTGTCCGCGAAGATCAGGGCCGCCGTCGGGCTGACCGCGCCGGTCCGGTACTGCGCCGCGGCGTACGAGCCGAGCGCCCGGCGAGAGGTGTTCAGGGCCTCCGCGCGCCGCGCGACGTCGTCCAGCAGGGAGCCGACCGTACGGCGCTGCTGGTCGGTGGCCTCCTTGGCCCGGTTGTACTCCTGGGTCGCCGTGCCCGCCTGCCGGTAGAGGTCGTCGACCTTCTTCTGGACCTCTTCGACCGTGGGCTTCGGCGGCGCCGCCGGAGTGGCGCCCGCCACACCCGCGCCCTGCGTGGACAGCAGCGTGACCGAGGCGAGGGCGGCCGTCGTCACCCCGACGGCGGGGGAGTGCGTGGTACGTGCGGTGCGCGGCTTGCGATGCGAGGCCAAGGCCGGCATCTCCTTCCGTGGCCCATGAACTCCCGTGCGGGGAAGCCAGGTTCGGTGCGGAGCGGCCGTTCGGCGAAGCATCGGTGGAGTCTCTCGGGCCGCTTGGGCAGGCACGCTAGCCAACCTGTGGTGCTGCTGTGAAGGACGTTGCTCGATATGTCCGATACATTTCCGTGACCTTTGACAGGGTGGCGTCGGCCCGTCACTGGAACCGCATCCTCCGGTTACGGGCGGTGGCCGACCGTCCCGCGGTCGGCGATACCGCCCCGAGGTGTCAGTGCGGCGGCCTAGACTCGTTAGGCGATGAGCAGCCTCTTTGACGACAGCTTCCTGACGGACCTCCGGAGCAGCACCTCGGAGGAGCACCCGCCCCCGCCCGAGGACGACGACCCGGCCGCGGAGGAGGTCCCGCACGACCTCTTCGACGGCAAGTTCGACGTGCCCCCGGCCCGCGACGCGTACTACCGCGACGGCGCCCCGCGCACCGTCGTGGACGCCGCCGCGCTCCTCGAAGGGCTGAACGAACAGCAGAGCGCCGCCGTCGTCCACACCGGCACCCCGCTGCTCATCGTGGCCGGCGCCGGCTCCGGCAAGACCCGGGTCCTCACCCACCGCATCGCCCACCTCCTGGCCACCCGGAACGTCCACCCCGGCCAGATACTGGCGATCACCTTCACCAACAAAGCCGCCGGTGAGATGAAGGAGCGTGTCGAGCAGCTCGTCGGCCCGCGCGCAAACGCCATGTGGGTCATGACCTTCCACAGCGCGTGTGTGCGCATCCTGCGCCGCGAGTCGAAGAAGCTCGGCTTCACCTCCTCGTTCTCGATCTACGACGCCGCCGACTCCAAGCGCCTGATGGCCCTGGTCTGCCGCGATCTGGATCTCGACCCGAAGAAGTTCCCGCCGAAGTCCTTCAGCGCCAAGATCTCGAATCTGAAGAACGAGCTGATCGACGAGGAGGCCTTCGCCGACCAGGCCGCCGACGGGTTCGAGAAGACCCTCGCCGAGGCGTACCGCATGTACCAGGCCCGGCTCCGCGAGGCCAACGCCCTGGACTTCGACGACATCATCATGACGACGGTCCATCTGCTCCAGGCGTTCCCGGACGTCGCCGAGCACTACCGCCGCCGCTTCCGCCACGTCCTCGTCGACGAGTACCAGGACACCAACCACGCCCAGTACACCCTCGTACGGGAGCTGGTCGGCACCGGTTACGAGGACCTGGAGCCTGCCGAGCTGTGCGTCGTCGGTGACGCGGACCAGTCGATCTACGCCTTCCGTGGCGCGACCATCCGCAACATCCTCCAGTTCGAGGAGGACTACCCGAACGCGACGACGATCCTGCTGGAGCAGAACTACCGCTCGACGCAGACGATCCTCTCCGCCGCCAACGCGGTCATCGAGCGCAACGAGTCCCGTCGGCCCAAGAACCTGTGGACCAACGCGGGCGCGGGCGCGCAGATCACCGGCTACGTCGCCGACACCGAGCACGACGAGGCCCAGTTCGTCGCCGACGAGATCGACCGGCTCACGGACGCGGGCGAGGCGAAGGCCGGTGACGTCGCCGTCTTCTACCGGACGAACGCCCAGTCCCGTGTCTTCGAAGAGATCTTCATCCGCGTCGGACTGCCCTACAAGGTCGTCGGCGGCGTGCGCTTCTACGAGCGCAAGGAGGTCCGCGATGTCCTCGCCTACCTGCGCGTCCTCGCCAACCCCGAGGACAACGTCCCGCTGCGCCGCATCCTCAACGTCCCCAAGCGCGGCATCGGCGAGCGCGCCGAGGCGATGATCGACGCGCTCGCCCTGCGAGAGAAGATCACGTTCCCGCAGGCGCTGAAGCGGGTCGACGAGGCGTACGGCATGGCGGCCCGCTCCGCCAACGCCGTCAAGCGTTTCAACACGCTGATGGAGGAGCTGCGCACGATCGTCGACTCCGGCGCCGGCCCCGCCGTGGTGCTCGAAGCCGTCCTTGAGCGGACCGGCTACCTCGCCGAGCTGCAGGCCTCCACCGACCCGCAGGACGAGACCCGGATCGAGAACCTCCAGGAACTCGCCGCCGTGGCCCTGGAGTTCGAGCAGGAGCGGGCGGAGGCCGAGGGCGCGGAAGGCGCCGGTACGGGCACGCTCGCCGAGTTCCTGGAGAAGGTCGCCCTGGTCGCCGACTCCGACCAGATCCCCGACGAGGACCAGGACGGCTCCGGCGTCATCACGCTGATGACCCTGCACACCGCCAAGGGCCTCGAATTCCCGGTCGTGTTCCTGACCGGCATGGAGGACGGCGTCTTCCCGCACATGCGCGCGCTGGGCCAGGTCAAGGAGCTGGAGGAGGAGCGGCGCCTCGCTTATGTGGGGATCACCCGCGCCCGCGAGCGGCTCTATCTGACCCGCTCCTCGATGCGCAGCGCCTGGGGCCAGCCGTCGTACAACCCGGCCTCCCGCTTCCTGGAGGAGATCCCGGAGACGTATCTGGAGTGGAAGCGGACGGGCCGGATGGCCAAGCCCGCCGGGCCGACCGCGGGGATCACGTCCTCGCTGTCCTCGGCCCGCTCCCGCTCGGGCCCCTCGGGCTTCGCCACGCGCCGCGCGACCGACAAGCCGGTGATCGCCCTCCAGGTCGGTGACCGGGTCACCCACGACCAGTTCGGCCTGGGCACCGTCATGGCCGTGACCGGCGTGGGCGCCGACGCGCAGGCCACCATCGACTTCGGCGACGAGAAGCCCAAGCGGCTGCTGCTGCGGTACGCGCCGGTCGAGAAGCTCTAGCCAACGGCAGACGAAAGGGGAGGCGGGCCCGGACGGGCCCGCCTCCCCTTTCGTCTGCTTCTTCTGCGATCTTGTCAGCCGGTCGGGTCGAGCCCATGGCTGCGCAGCCACGGCAGCGGGTCGATGGCCGCGCCGCCGCCCGGCCGTACCTCGAAGTGGAGGTGCGGGCCGGTGGAGTTGCCGGAGTTGCCGGAGTAGGCGATCACCTCACCGGCCTTCACCTTGCCGGAACGGATCTTCGTGGTGCTGAGGTGGCAGTACCAGGTCTCGGTGCCGTCCTTGGCCGTCACGATCGCCATGTTGCCGTAGGCGCTGTTCCACTGCGTCCGTACGGTGCCGTCGGTCGCGGCCATCACCGGCGTGCCGTACTGCACGGGGAAGTCGATACCGGTGTGCAGGGACATCCAGTTGACACCGGCCTGCCCGTACCGCGCGCTGAGCTGGTGCAGCTCGACCGGCAGCACGAACTTGGGGCGCATGGCCTCCTTGCGGGCCGCCTCCTCCTCGCGCTTCTTGCGCTCCGCCTCCTGGCGCGCCTTGAGGTCGATGCGCTCCTGCGTGCGGCTCGCGCGGTCGCCGAAGTCGCGGGCGTCGGCGCTGAGCGCGGCGAGCTGGGTGTCCAGCTGGCTGTTGGCGGCGACCGGCTTGACGGAGGCCGGGTCGGCGGCCGCCAGCGACGTCGTGTCGTCCTTCTTCTCGGTCGTGCCGCTGGTGAGCCCGCTCACCGACGCCGCGGCGATCCCGGCCACGCCCATCACGCAGGCGGAGGGGACGGCGACCGTGAGGAGCGCGGAGCGCTTGGCGGGGGTGCGGCGACGGCCGCGGCTGCCACCGGCGCGGCGCACCGGGCGGGCGGCGGCCGGCTGCGTGGCGGGCGAGTACGCGGAGACGACCGGCGCGGTCATGGTCTCGGCGAGATGGTCCGCGCCGAGGTGGTCCGCGGCGCCGGCCGGATCGGCCTGCGTCATCTGCGGGACCTCGGTGAGGAGTTCGGTACGCGGCTCGGCGTCGAGGAACTCGGGGCCGGACTCGCCGGCGTACTCGGCGGTGTACTCGGGCTCGGTGAGGTACTCCGGCCCGCCCTGCTCGGGGGTGTACTGGTGCGGTACGACGGGTTCAGGCTCGGGCGCCGGGTAGTTCCAGGCGGTGGCGTCGTACGTACCGGTCTCGAAGGTGGGAGTGGTCCACTGGCCGGTGGTGTCGTACGAGGTGAACTGCGCGGCCTCGAACTGGCCTGTCTGACCTGCCTGGTTCCAGGCCGCTGCGTCCCACTGCCCCGTGGTGTCGTACTGCTGCGGCGACACCTGCTGCTGGGCGACATAGGTGTCGTACGAGCCGACGTCCCACTGCTGGCCGACGGACCACTGCGTGGTGTCGTACTGGCCGCTGTGGCCGGCGTCGTAGCCGCTCTGGTCGTAACTGCTCTGGTCGTAGCTGTTCTGGCTGCCAGGCATGGCACCGAAGAGCGGATCCGTCGCGAAGCTGCCTGTGGTGTAGGCGTCGTCTCCGACGTACCCGGCGTGGGGGTGCTGGTCGTTCACCAACTTCTCTCTCGCCTCGGCAGCAGGACCGGTCTGGGCTCATCCCATGAGGGGGTCCCAGGGGGAAGCAGTGGCGTGACTGTACCCGGCGGTATGCGCAACCGACAATCTTCCGCGGGTTTTACGCCCTCGGGAAACGGGCATTCGGCCGCCTTTCGGCGGACTGTGGGCAGAGTGTTGGCCCTGCGTTCGACAGGTGTTCGATGCGAGTGGCGTACACACGCCAGCGCCGGGCTCCTTCTTCAGCCCTACGTGGTGTCAGGCGACCGAGGCGGCTCCCGGCGCACCGGATGCGGACTCGTCCGCCGTGAGGGCTTCGCGGATGCCGGCGGCGACGGCCGGATGGACCGGCAGCGCCAGATGACCGATGCCGCTGACCCGGACGTTGCGCACGATCAGGTCGGGGTGGTCCAGGCGGGCCGTCTCGACCGGGACCATGATCTGGTCGAGATCGCTCCAGAAGCTGACGAAGCGGGTGCGGCACAGCGGTGCGGGCGCCGCCAGTTCACGCAGGACGGGCGAGCCGGGGCGCATCTGGCGGACCAGGGGATGGATCCCGGCCGCCGGGGCGACGGACGTACCCGCGTGCGGGGTGCCGAGCGTGACCAGGACGCGGACCCGCCGGTCGCCGCCGAGCCGCTGGACGTAGTAGCGGGCGATCAGGCCGCCGAGGCTGTGGCCGACGATGTCGACGCGTGGCTGGCCGGTGCGGGCGCAGATCTCCTCGACATGGCGGCCGAGCAGCGCGGCGGCCGTGCGCAGGTCGCCGGTGAGAGGGGAGTAGTTGAGCGACGCGATGTGGTGGTGGCCGTGCCGGGCGAGGGAGCGGCGCAGCAGGACGAAGACGGAGCGGTTGTCGACGAAGCCGTGGAGCAGGACCACCGGTGGCCGGGGCGGGGGACCGGGGGAGACGGTCGTCCCGGGCGTGTCGGGGGCGGGGCGGCGTTCCGGGATCACGCCGGTGGGGTAGAGCAGCACATGACCCGCGAGGACCGCCAGCTCCAGGGCGGTCGCCTTCAGCAGGGCGATCGAGAGATGCAGGGAGAAGGTGAACCTCATCGCCGGCCTCCCGAACGGAAAGGGGAGCCCTTGAAGTCCAGTGAGCCGTACCGCCGCGCCGTGCGGCTGGACGGCGCGGTGGTACGGCGACTGCTAGCGGCTGCCCTGGCGGCCGTCCCGAGTGGGGCCGGATGGCCCGCGCGGAGGGATACGGCGCTGACGAACATGTCCCACGTGTGATTTCCCCCTCGGTGTCCACCGCGAAACGGCTGGTTGCGGGATGCTGTAGATAACGTTCGTTCACCTCCCCGGCATCAGGTACGGGGGACGCATTCGGAGGCAGTGATGGGTGTGACCGGTCCGATCCGCGTGGTGGTCGCCAAGCCGGGTCTCGACGGCCACGATCGCGGGGCGAAGGTGATCGCACGTGCCCTGCGTGACGCCGGTATGGAGGTCATCTACACCGGGCTGCACCAGACGCCCGAGCAGATCGTGGACACCGCGATCCAGGAGGACGCGGACGCCATCGGCCTGTCGATCCTGTCCGGCGCGCACAACACCCTCTTCGTGAAGGTGCTCGAGCTGCTGCGGGAGCGCGAGGCGGAGGACATCAAGGTCTTCGGCGGCGGGATCATCCCGGAGGCGGACATCGCCCCGCTGAAGGAGAAGGGCGTCGCGGAGATCTTCACTCCGGGCGCGACGACGACGTCGATCGTGGACTGGGTCAACGCCAACGTCCGCCAGAACGCCGAGGCGTAGCCCCGGTCACGGGCGAGGCCCCACCCGGCCCGGTCGCGGCCGGGCGCGGGCGGCCCCGTCCGGGCCGCCCGCGCCCGCTGGTCCCGGTCAGCCGTCGGGTGCCAGCTCGGACCGCATCGCCGCGCGGAGCCTCAGCGTGGACACCAGCCGCTGGAACGCCTCCGACCAGTAGCCGCCCGCGCCCGGCGAAGCCCCTTCGGGCTCGTCGGGGAGGGTGGTGAGGACCTCCAGACGGTCCGCCTCGCCCGGGTCGAGGCACCGTTCCGCCAGGCCCATCACCCCGCTGAAGCTCCAGGGGTAGCTGCCCGCGTCCCTGGCGATGTCGAGGGCGTCCACGACCGCCCGGCCCAGCGGCTCGGACCACGGCACCGCGCAGACCCCGAGGAGCTGGAACGCCTCGGACAGCCCGTGGGCGGCGATGAACGACGCGACCCAGAAGGAGCGCTCGTCCGCCGGAAGCACGGACAGCAGCTTGGACCGCTCGGCGAGGGACTGCGTGCCCGGCCCGGCCGCGGGCGGTGTCGTCGGCGGGCCGAGCAGTGCTCGGGCCCAGGCCGCGTCCCGCTGCCGCACCGCCGCCCGGCACCAGCCGGCGTGCAGTTCGTCCCGCCAGCCGTCGCCGACCGGCAGGGCGACGATCTCCTCCGGCGTACGGCCGCCGAGCCGCGCCGTCCAGGTCGCCAGCGGCGCGGATTCGATCAACTGGCCAAGCCACCAGGATCGTTCGCCCCGGCCGGACGGCGGGTTCGGTATCACCCCGTCGCGCTGCATCGCCGCGTCGCACTCGTGCGGCGCCTCGACCACGATCGCGGCCGCGTCGCCTGAGCGGTCCGGCCCGACGCAGGACCAGGCCCGGCGCGCCATGCGCGCGGCCAGCGCGGAGTGGGGGAGCGCCGACAGCAGCTCGGCCGCCGTGGAGCGGACGTTGCGGCTGCGGTCGGCGAGGGCCTGCTCCAGGAACGGCTCGTCCGCGTCGGACAGCCCCGTCCGCAGCGAGTCCAGGAACATCAGCCGGTCCTCGGCCCGTTCGGTGGCCCAGGTGGCGGCGAGCAGGGCGAGCCCGGCGGCCGGGTCCGTGGCCCGTACGGAGCCCAGCAGTGCGGCCCGCTCGGCGAACAGCCCCTCGTCCCACAGGCGGCGCACCGCCTCGCCGTCGTCGGGCGTGGGCAGCGCCGCGCCATGGTCAGGCCCACCCGGCTGGGCGGACCCGAAGCCGCCGCGCAGGGCGAACTTCCAGTCGCTGTTGAGCCGGGCGAGCCACAGCCCGCGCGGCCCGGCGAAGGCGAGCGCCTGCGGCCGCAGGTCCGTACGGGCCCGGGCCGCGTCCAGCAGGGCGGGCAGGGCGGAGGCCGGGGCGCGGTAGCCGTGGTCGTTGGCCGCGGCGAGCCACTGCGGCAGCAGCTCGGCGAGGTCCGGGGCCACCCCGCGCCGCCCCCCGGACGGCGCGGCGCGGCCCGCCAGCAGCTGGGTGAGGCGGTGCCGGGCCGCCTCGGGCAGCGGCTTGCGGGGATCGTGCGGCGCGGGCTCGGGCAGGGGCGCGGCGGGCGCCGGTCGCAGACCCGCCCTGCGCCGTACGGTGTGCAGCGCGGCGGCGTCCAGCAGGGCCGCGGGCGCGTCCCGGCCCGGGGCCGCGGGGCCGGCCGGCGGTCTGCGGTCGGTGCCGAGAAGGGCCGAGGTGACGAGCTCTTCCCAGGATGTGGTGGCGGTCATCGGGTCCTCCAGTTCGTTCACGTGAGCGCGACCGTCTCGGCCGTCTCGGCGGACCAGGCGGCCAGGGGCGTGAAGCCGCGGTGGCCGCACTCCCCGAAGACCGTGACCGGGCCGCCACCCGACAGGGCGACCAGCCGCCACAGCCCGGGCCGGCTGTGCGGGGACGCGGTGAGCGGCAGGGCGGACCCGCCGGCCGCGTCGGCCAGCTGCCAGCCGCCGTCCGCCGGCACCGGTATGACGTCCGTGAGCGTCACCGGCCAGGAGTCGAGCCAGGGGTCGTCGCGCAGCGCGTGGCCGTACGAGTCCAGGGCCGCGGCGACCGGGCCGCCCGGCGGCGGGGAGTCGATCGGGACGGGAACGGAGAACCGCTCGCTCAACTCGGCGCGCAGCTGCCCCGCCCCCGCGTGCGGGGTGATCTCGGCGTCGATCACCACCCCGACCGGAAGGGCCAGTTGGGGCGCCCGGCCCGCGGCGCCGAAGGACAGCAACAGCGCGGTCCGGCCGCCGGTCCGCCCGTACAGCCAGATACGACGAGTGGTGAGCCGGCCGTCTCCGGAGTCGTACTGCGCGAGGACCATCCACTGGTCCCGGACCGAGGGGCCGTCGACCGGCGCGGTGAGACCGACGCGGGTGCGCACGGTCGCCGCGAGCGGCTCGGGCAACCGCTCGACGCCCAGCCAGGCCCGGTCCAGGAGATGGATCAGGGCGCACTCCTCGAGGAGCCGTACCGGCCAGCCCGGGCCGGAACCCGGGATCGCCCCCAACTCCCGCACCCGCCCGGCCAGTCCCGGCGCCTGGGCGTCGACCATGCGGGCGGCGGTCTCCTCCCACAGGCCGTATCCGGCGCGCTCGGCCGAGGCGAGGCCGCCGCGCAGCAGGTCCGCGAGCCGCTGCTCCAACTCCTGCGCACCGGCCGTGATCCGGCCGGCCCGGCGCTCGGCCCTGCGGCGTGCGGCCTGGGGGTCCGCCGCCCCGGCGGCCGGACCGTCACCGGCCGGTGTCTCCTTCTTCTTCGGGGAGGACCGCTCGCGGCGGCCCTCCAGCCACGTCCCGGCCCAGTCGGGAACGTCCCCGTCCTGGACGGTCGTCACGGCGTCCTCGCCGGCCGCCCAGAGCAGCAGCAGCCCCAGCGCGTGCTTGCACGGGAACTTCCGGCTGGGGCAACTGCACTTGTACGCCGGGCCCGTGGTGTCGACGATCGTCTGATACGGCTTGCTTCCGCTGCCCTTGCACAGGCCCCACACGGCGCCGTCGCCGCTGCTGCCCGCTTCGGACCACGGGCCGGCCGTGCCGAGTTTGCTTCCCGCTCTGCGTGAGGCGACGTCAGGAGCCAGAGCCAGCACCTGTTCCGCCGTCCAGCGCACCCCCTGCTGATTCATGGCCACGACGCTACGGGGCGCCACTGACAATCCGCTCTGACCTGCGATTTCGCCGCTCCCGCCGAGCCCTTGACTTTGCCATCCCTTTACGATTTGCTGCGCTGTCGACAGCCAGAACCAAGGGGGACCCCGCATGAAGCGCTCCATCCGCACCGCAGTGATCACGGTCGCCGCAGCCGGTCTCGCGTTCGGTCTCACCGCCTGCTCCGAGGTCGCCGACAAGGCCGCCGACCAGGTCGACAAGGCCGTGAACGAGAACTACGAGGTCACCTACGAGGTCACCGGCAAGTCCGTCGAGACGATCGAGTACCACGGCGGTGGCGGCGAGGCCATGAACCCGAAGATCGAGTCGGCCGCCAAGCCCACCCTGCCGTGGAAGAAGACCGTCACCCTCAAGGGCATCATGCCGCCGGCCGTCATGCCCGTGTCCCTCGAGGCCGCCGACCTCACCTGCAAGATCATGTACAAGGGCAAGGTCATCAAGGAGGCCACCGGCGACAAGGCCATGGCCGGCGGCTGCGTCGCGGTCTCCCCGATCGCGCAGTAGGCGCCTCGGCCGGCGACGGCCGCGGACCTCTCACGCGGGGCCCCGGGCAACTTCCGCCCGTGGCCCCGCTTTTCACTCCCTGACCTGCGACGACGGGCCGTTGTCAGTGGCATGGTGCACGGTGGGATCCACACCCGGTCGAACGATCTGGAGGGGGATTCCATGACCGTGTCCACAACCGACGAGACCACCGCGCACACCGGGGCCGAAGCCCTGCGGCCGCACGCCGAGGACGCCTTCGCGCAGGAGCTCGCGGCGCTCGCCGCCGCGGACGACCGGCCGAGGCCCGCCCGCTGGAAGATGTCGCCGTGGGCCGTCGCCACCTATCTCCTCGGCGGCACGCTCCCCGACGGGACGGTGATCACCCCGAAGTACGTCGGCCCGCGCCGCATCGTCGAGGTCGCCGTCACCACACTCGCCACCGACCGCGCCCTGCTCCTGCTCGGCGTGCCCGGCACGGCCAAGACCTGGGTCTCCGAGCACCTCGCCGCCGCCGTCAGCGGGGACTCCACCCTGCTCGTCCAGGGCACCGCCGGCACCCCCGAGGAAGCCATCCGCTACGGCTGGAACTACGCGCAGCTGCTCGCCCACGGCCCCAGCCGCGACGCCCTGGTCCCCAGCCCCGTCATGCGCGCCATGGCCGAAGGCATGACCGCCCGCGTCGAGGAGCTCACCCGCATCCCCGCCGACGTGCAGGACACCCTGATCACGATCCTGTCCGAGAAGACGCTGCCCATCCCCGAGCTGGGCCAGGAGGTCCAGGCCGTCCGCGGCTTCAACCTGATCGCCACCGCCAACGACCGCGACCGCGGCGTCAACGACCTCTCCAGCGCACTGCGCCGCCGGTTCAACACCGTCGTCCTGCCCCTGCCCGCCACCCCCGATGCCGAGGTCGACATCGTCTCGCGCCGCGTCGACCAGCTCGGGCGCTCGCTCGACCTGCCGACCTCACCCGAGGGCACCGACGAGATCCGCCGGGTCGTCACCGTCTTCCGCGAGCTGCGCGACGGCATCACCACCGACGGCCGCACCAAGCTCAAGTCCCCTTCGGGGACGCTGTCCACAGCCGAGGCCATCTCCGTCGTCACCAACGGCCTCGCGCTCGCCGCCCACTTCGGCGACGGAGTCCTCCGGCCCGACGACGTCGCCGCCGGCATCCTCGGCGCCGTCGTCCGCGACCCGGCCGCCGACCGGGTCGTCTGGCAGGAGTATCTGGAGACGGTGGTCCGCGAACGCGACGGCTGGAAGGACTTCTACCGCGCCTGCCGCGAGGTGAGCGCATGACGGCCGCCGCCGACGGCCGCACCGGGCCGCTGATCCTCGGGGTCCGCCACCACGGTCCCGGCTCCGCCCGCGCGGTGCGCGCCGCCCTGGAGGCCCGGCAGCCCGCCTGCGTCCTCGTCGAAGGCCCGCCCGAGGGGGACGCGCTGCTGCCGCTCGCCGCCGACGAGGCGATGCGCCCGCCCGTCGCGCTCCTCGCCCACGCCGTGGGCGACCCGGGACGGGCCGCGTTCTGGCCGCTCGCAGAGTTCTCCCCCGAATGGGTGGCGATCCGCTGGGCGCTCGACCACAAGGCCGCCGTACGGTTCATCGACCTGCCCGCCGCCCACTCCCTCGCCCTCGACCCCACCTGGGGCGACGGGGAGGGGGACGAGGTGGCCGACCAGGGCGTACGGATCGATCCGATCGGCGTCCTCGCCGAGACCGCCGGATACGACGACCCCGAGCGCTGGTGGGAGGACGTGATCGAACACCGGGGCAGCGGCGACGCCGGCTCCCCCTTCGACGCGCTCGCCGACGCCATGGGAGCCCTCCGCGAGGCCTACGGCCACGGCGGCCACCAGCGCGATCTCGTTCGCGAAGCCCATATGCGGATCCAACTGCGCAGCGCCCGCAAGGAGTTCGGCGACGAGGACGTCGCCGTGGTCTGCGGCGCCTGGCACGTGCCCGCGCTGACCGGGCGCACCGCGGTCACGGCCGACCGCGCGCTGCTCAAAGGCCTGCCCAAGGTCAAGGCGGAGACCACCTGGGTCCCCTGGACCCACCGCAGGCTGGCCCGGCACTCCGGCTACGGCGCGGGCATCGACTCCCCGGGCTGGTACGGCCATCTCTTCGCCGCCCCCGACCGCCCCGTCGAACGCTGGATGACCAAGGTCGCCGGCCTCCTGCGCGAGGAGGACCGGCTCGTCTCCTCCGCCCATGTCATCGAGGCCGTACGGCTCGCCGAGACGCTCGCCACCATGCGCGGCCGCCCCCTCGCGGGGCTCGGCGAGACCCTCGACGCCGTACGGGCCGTGATGTGCGACGGCTCCGACGTGCCGCTCGATCTCGTCCGGGACCGGCTGATCATCGGGGACGTCCTGGGCGAAGTGCCCCCGGACGCCCCGGCCGTCCCGCTCCAGCGCGATCTGGCCGGGCTCCAGCGAAGCCTCCGGCTCAAGCCGGAGGCCCTGGAGAAGGAGCTCGACCTCGACCTCCGCAAGGACATGGACGCCGCCCGCAGCAGGCTGCTGCACCGGCTGCGACTGCTCGGCGTCGGCTGGGGAGAGCCCTCCGCCGGACGCGGCTCCACCGGCACCTTCCGGGAGAGCTGGCGGCTGCGCTGGGAGCCGGAGCTCCATGTGAAGATCGCCGAAGCCGGGGCCTGGGGCACCACCGTGCTCTCCGCCGCCACCGCCAAGGCGGCATCCGATGCCGCCTCCGCGACCGCCCTCGCCGACATCACCGCCCTCGCCGAGCGCTGCCTGCTCGCCGAACTCACCCAGGCGCTGCCCGTCGTGATGCGCGCGCTCGCCGACCGGGCCGCCCTCGACACCGACGTCGCGCACCTCGCCCAGGCCCTGCCCGCCCTGGCCCGCTCCCTGCGCTACGGCGACGTACGGTCCACCGACACCGCCGCGCTCGCCGAGGTCGCCGCCGGGCTCGCCCAGCGCATCTGTGTGGGACTGCCCCCCGCCTGCACCGCACTCGACACCGACGCGGCCGCCGACATGCGCGGCCATCTGGAAGGCGTGCACACCGCCATCGGACTCCTGCCGGACAGCGCCGAGCTCGCCGCCCGCTGGGGAGCCGTACTGCGCGGGCTCGCCGGCCGGGACAGCGTCCCCGGGCTGATACGGGGCCGGGCGGCGCGGTTGCTCCTGGACGACGGGCGCCTCGCCGAGGACGAGGCCACCCGGCTGATGGGGCTCGCCCTCTCGCCCGGCACCCCGCCCGCCGAAGCGGCGGCCTGGATCGAAGGCTTCGTCGGTGGCGCCTCCGGCGGCGGCATGCTCCTGGTCCACGACGAGCGCCTGCTCGGCCTCGTCGACGCCTGGCTGACCGGCGTGCCCGCGCACGCGTTCACCGACGTACTGCCGCTGCTGCGCCGCACCTTCTCGTCGTACGAGCCCGGAGTCCGCCGGACGCTGGGCGAGCTGGTCGCCCGCGGCCCGGCCACCGGCGCGGGCTCCGCCCGTACGTCCGCCGGTGTTCCGGGCTTCGGGCCCGGCCTGGACGAGGAACGGGCCGACGGCGTCCTGCCGGTGCTGCGGCTTCTGCTCAACATGGATGACCTCGACATGGATGACGACGACCTGGTGGGGGTGGGCCGATGACCGGACCGGACGAGCGGCTGCGACGCTGGCGGCTGGTGCTCGGCGGGGGAGAGGCCGACGGCACGGGCCGCGCACTGTCCGGGACGGACGCGGCGATGGACGGCGCGCTTACCGCGCTCTACGGCGAGCGCCGGGGCGGCACCGGGCAGGGCGGCCGGGACCGCTCGGCCGGGCTCGGCGCGTCGGCCCCGTCCGTGGCCCGTTGGCTCGGCGACATCCGTACGTACTTCCCCAGCTCCGTCGTGCAGGTCATGCAGCGCGACGCCATCGACCGTCTCGGCCTGTCCACCCTCCTGCTGGAGCCGGAGATGCTGGAGGCCGTCGAGGCGGACGTCCACCTCGTCGGCACGCTGCTCTCGCTCAACAAGGCCATGCCCGAGACGACCAAGGAGACCGCCCGGATCGTCGTACGCAAGGTCGTGGAGGACCTGGAGAAGCGGCTCGCCTCCCGCACGCGCGCCACCCTCACCGGCGCCCTCGACCGGAGCGCCAAGGTCAGCAGACCGCGCCACCGGGACATCGACTGGGACCGCACGATCCGGGCGAACCTCAAGAACTACCTGCCCGAGTACCACTCCGTCGTGCCGGAGCGGCTGATCGGATACGGGCGGGCCGCGCAGTCGGTGAAGAAGGACGTCGTCCTCTGCATCGACCAGTCGGGTTCGATGGCCGCCTCCGTCGTCTACGCCTCGGTGTTCGGCGCCGTCCTCGCCTCGATGCGCTCGATCGCCACCCGGCTCGTCGTCTTCGACACGGCCGTCGTCGACCTCACCGACCAGCTGGATGACCCGGTGGACGTGCTGTTCGGCACCCAACTCGGCGGCGGCACGGACATCAACAGGGCGCTGGCCTACTGCCAGTCCCAGATCACCCGTCCCGCCGACACCGTCGTCGTCCTCATCAGCGACCTTTACGAAGGCGGCATACGCGACGAGATGCTGAAGCGGGTCGCGGCGATGAAGGCCTCGGGCGTCCAGTTCGTGGCGCTGCTCGCCCTCTCGGACGAAGGCGCCCCGGCCTACGACCGCGAGCACGCCGCCGCCCTCGCCGCTCTGGGGGCGCCGGCCTTCGCCTGCACCCCGGATCTCTTCCCCGAGGTGATGGCGGCGGCGATCGAGAAGCGGCCCCTGCCCATTCCGGACATGGCTACTCATTAGTAGGACACGCCGGCAGGACATGCCGTACGACGCGCTGCGAAATCCGTAACCGCGGCGGCGCCGGGCCCCTCCGGCACGGATTCCGTACCACCTTTTGTGGCCGGGGTCACGCAGGCGCGGCGGTGTCGGGGCGCCGCCGTCGGCATGATCTGTGACAGGTATCACCGCTCAGGTGTGATCTGCGATTTAGGGACCTACGGCCCACGGGGATAACCTGCGAGACGGACATGCCGCGTCCACGGACACCGTGTACGCCTCCCTCAGTGACAGCGCAGTCACGTTGCCCTCCGCGGCACGCCCACGCAGACAACGAACCGCGATACCACTGAAAAGGGACGGACGCGCGTGGACCTGTTCGAGTACCAGGCGAGGGACCTCTTCGCCAAGCACGGTGTACCGGTGCTGGCCGGTGAAGTCATCGACACGCCTGAGGCAGCCCGCGAGGCGACCGAGCGGCTGGGCGGCAAGTCGGTCGTCAAGGCGCAGGTGAAGGTCGGCGGCCGTGGCAAGGCCGGCGGCGTCAAGCTCGCCTCCACCCCCGACGAGGCCGTCGCCCGCGCGACGGACATCCTCGGGATGGACATCAAGGGCCACACGGTCCACAAGGTGATGATCGCGGAGACTGCTCCGGAGATCCTCGAGGAGTACTACGTCTCGTACCTCCTCGACCGCACCAACCGCACCTTCCTCGCCATGGCGTCCGTCCAGGGCGGCATGGACATCGAGGAGGTCGCGGAGAAGACCCCCGAGGCCCTCGCGAAGGTCCCGGTCGACGCCGTCGAGGGCGTCAGCATCGAGAAGGCCCGCGAGATCGTCGCCCAGGCGAAGTTCCCGGCCGAGGTCGCCGAGAAGGTCGCCGAGGTCATGGTGACCCTGTGGAAGACCTTCATCGCCGAGGACGCGCTCCTCGTCGAGGTCAACCCGCTCGCCAAGGTCGCCTCCGGTGACATCCTGGCCCTGGACGGCAAGGTGTCCCTGGACGCCAACGCCGATTTCCGCCAGCCGGAGCACGAGGCGCTCGAGGACAAGGACGCAGCCAACCCGCTCGAGGCTGCTGCCAAGGCCAAGGGCCTCAACTACGTCAAGCTCGACGGCCAGGTCGGCATCATCGGCAACGGCGCGGGTCTGGTCATGTCCACCCTCGACGTCGTCGCGTACGCCGGTGAGAACCACGGTGGCGTGAAGCCGGCCAACTTCCTGGACATCGGTGGCGGCGCCTCCGCCCAGGTGATGGCGAACGGCCTGGAGATCATCCTCGGCGACCCGGACGTCAAGTCCGTGTTCGTCAACGTCTTCGGTGGCATCACCGCTTGTGACGAGGTTGCCAACGGCATCGTGCAGGCCCTGGAGCTCCTGAAGAACAAGGGCGAAGAGGTCACCAAGCCGCTGGTCGTCCGTCTGGACGGCAACAACGCCGAGCTGGGTCGCAAGATCCTGTCGGACGCCAACCACCCGCTGGTGCAGCGCGTGGACACCATGGACGGCGCGGCCGACAAGGCCGCCGAGCTCGCGGCTGCGAAGTAAGGGACAGGGGAAACCACAGCCATGGCTATCTTCCTCAACAAGGACAGCAAGGTCATCGTCCAGGGCATGACCGGTGCCACGGGCATGAAGCACACCAAGCTCATGCTGGGTGACGGCACCAACATCGTCGGTGGCGTGAACCCGCGCAAGGCCGGCACCACCGTCGACATCGACGGTCACGAGATCCCCGTCTTCGGCACGGTCGCCGAGGCCATGGAGAAGACCGGCGCCAACGTCTCGGTCCTCTTCGTGCCGCCGGCCTTCGCGAAGGCCGCGGTCGTCGAGGCCATCGACGCCGAGATCCCGCTGGCCGTCGTGATCACCGAGGGCATCGCCGTCCACGACTCCGCCGCCTTCTGGGCGTACGCGAAGTCGAAGGGCAACAAGACCCGGATCATCGGCCCGAACTGCCCGGGTCTGATCACCCCCGGCCAGTCCAACGCCGGCATCATCCCGGGCGACATCACCAAGCCCGGCCGCATCGGTCTCGTGTCCAAGTCCGGCACGCTGACCTACCAGATGATGTACGAGCTCCGTGACATCGGCTTCTCGTCCGCCGTCGGCATCGGTGGCGACCCGGTCATCGGTACGACGCACATCGACGCCCTCGCGGCGTTCGAGGCCGACCCCGACACCGACCTGATCGTCATGATCGGCGAGATCGGCGGCGACGCCGAGGAGCGTGCGGCCGACTTCATCAAGGCCAACGTGAGCAAGCCGGTCGTCGGCTACGTCGCGGGCTTCACCGCCCCCGAGGGCAAGACCATGGGCCACGCCGGCGCCATCGTCTCCGGCTCCTCCGGCACCGCGCAGGCGAAGAAGGAGGCCCTCGAGGCCGCGGGCGTCAAGGTCGGCAAGACGCCGACCGAGACGGCCAAGCTGGCGCGCGAGATCCTCGCGGGCTGAGCTTCCTGAGACGTACGTGAGTGGGCCCGCGCCCCGGGAGACCGGGGTGCGGGCCCACTCACGTTTGCCCTGGGCCGATACGGCTACTGGAGGTCGGGGATCAGCCGCTCCGGGCCGTTCATCGGCTCCGAGCGGAGTTTCTCCCGCAGCTGGAGGTCCTCGGAGGTGAGCCGGTCGGGGCCGCTGCGGACCGGGACGCCGCCGACCGTCGCACCCGGTGACAGCGGCGGCACGTACCGGGTGGGCGCGGTGGTCACGGTGAACCCCGTCGCGCCGATGATCACGGTGGTCAGGACGATCGCGGCCCGCGTCCACATCCGGGTCCTGCGCTCACTGGTGGTGCGCACCTTCCGGGGCGGCGCGATCGTCGCGGTCGGCCCCTCGGTGACCAGAGCCGTCAGCCGCCGTTGGAGCGCCTTCGGGTCGCCTAGCTCCGGAAGCCGCTCGGCGACCGCCTCGCGCGCGTGGATCAGTCGGCTCGCGGCGGCGGGGGTGCTGGCCTCCGTCTCGGCCGCAGTGTCGGGCAGATCCAGGCCGAGGCCGTCGTAGAGCAGCAGCGTGCGGCGGTAGGACGGCGGCAGGTCGAGCAGGGCAGCGAGCAGCTCCCGCCGGAAGGGGGCGGTGGGCGCGGCGTCGGGGTGGCGCTGGCTGCGACGGAAGCTGTGCCAGGGGGACATGGCGTACTCGTGCGCGGCCGCCCGCACCCAGCCCGCCGGGTCGCGGTCGACGGCGACTTCCGGCCAGTGGTGCCAGGCGAGATGGAACGCGTGCTCGACGGCCTCCCGGGCGAGCCTGCGGCGGCCGGTGAGCAGAAAGGTCTGGTGGACGAGGCCGGGGGCGACATGTGCGTAGAGCGCGTCGAAGGCCTCCTCGGGGGTGAGCCGGGGCACCTCGGCGGCCCGCGCCTCGGGCAGCGGGGCGGCGGCCACGGGTTTCGGTGCGGGCGGATGGGACGGCGGCGGGGGCTGTACGGGGGAGGGGCTGACGGCGGGGGCTTCGACGGTCGGTTCGGCAGTAGGTTCGGCGGCGGTCTCCGGGGTCTTTTCCGCCGCGGGGGTCCTTTCCGCCGCGGGTACGGACGGCTCCGTGGCCGGTTTCGCACGGTCAGGCTGCCCGTCGGAGCGATCACGCTGCCGCTCTGACGGCTCGACGGTGGCGTCGGTGAGCAGCCTCGCGTACAGCTGCAGCTTGCGGCCTCGGGGCGTGGTCCGGCCGGTCTCCCAGGACCGGACCGTGGCACAGGTGACACCCACCGCCTCGGCCACTTGTTCCTCGCTCAACGCCTTCGCCTCGCGCAGTCGACGGCGCTCCTTCGGGGAGGGCAGCGAGCGGGCGGAGGAGGAGGGACGGGTCCGGCTCATGGACGGCTCCCCACGGCGATGCACTGGGCGAAAAAGTACATAACCGTATATTGAGCGACACAACGGGTGTTTGCCTGTTACGGGAGAAAAGCGCGTGTCGTTGGCAGCATGTCCGCGTGAGCCAAGTGACCGAACAGAGCCCGTCGTTGTCGCCGAACCCCGTGGTGCAGGGCGGCCGTTCGGCCGCGCTGGCCGTGTCCTTCGTCCGTGGCGCCATCGCCGCCGGGCTCGGTCTCGGTGCGCTGGCCGTCGTCGCGACGGTGCTGTGGATCAGCTCGCCGTACCCCGACAGCGGCCCCGGCGAGGCCCTGCGCGCCGCCGCGGCCCTCTGGCTGCTGGCCCATGGCGTCACGCTCGTACGGGCCGACACGCTCTCGGGCGCGCCCACGCCACTCGGGATCGTTCCGCTGCTCCTGCTCGCCCTGCCCATCTGGCTGGCCCACCGGGCCGCGCGGGACTCCCTGGACCCGGGCGAAGGGCGGCCCCGGCCGCCGACCGGCGGGGCGCTGCTGGCGGTGTCCGCCGGGTATCTGCTGGTGGCCGCCGCGGCGGTCGTGTACGCGATGGGCGGGGCGCTAACCCCGGACCTGCCAGCCGCGGCTCTCAGGCTGCCCCTGGTGACCCTGGCGGCGGCCGCGACAGGCGTGTGGACCGCGCACGGCCGGCCTCAGGGGCCGCTGCCCGGCCGGATCCCGCACCGGCTGCGGGTCGGCCTGGCGCGGACCTGGATGACGGCGGCGGTACGGGGCGCGGGCGCGGCCCTCGCGACGCTGGTCGCGAGCGGTGCGCTGCTGGTCGCCGTCTCGCTGGTGTGGCACGCGAGCGAGACGCGGGCGTCGTTCGACACCCTCGCCGCGGACTGGCCGGGGCGGGTGGCGGTGGTGCTGCTCTGTCTCGTCCTGCTGCCGAACGCGGCGGTATGGGCGGCCGCGTACGGCCTGGGGCCCGGCTTCGCGCTCGGTACGGGCGCGGTCGCGACCCCGCTGGGCGTGAGCGGCACCCCGGCGCTTCCGCTCTTCCCGCTCCTCGCCGCCGCACCGGGGCCCGGCCCGGGCGGTTGGGAGCACTGGGCGGCCCTCGGGATCCCGGTCGCGGCCGGGCTGGTGCTCGCCCACCGTACGGCCGCCGCCCCGGCGCGCAAGCTGCGCGAGACGGCGCTCGCCGCACTGCTTGGCGCCGTGCTGTGCGGCGCGGCGGTGTCCCTGGCGGCAGCGCTGGCGGGCGGCCCGCTGGGCAGACAGAGCCTCGCGTCCTTCGGCCCGGTGTGGTGGCAGACGGGGGCGGCGGCGACGGCGTGGACGCTGGCCGTGGGCCTGCCCTGCGCGCTCTGCGTGCACGCTTGGCGCCGCCGGCGTCTGCGGCGCCGCCTCGCGGCTCCCACGCCGGTCCCCGCGCCCGCCGCGGCGCCGGGCGCGCCCCCGGTCCCGCCGTACGCCCCCGCCTGCTCCCCGCCCTACGCGCGGGCGTACGCCGCTCCGTTCGCCGCCCCCTTCGCCGGACTGGGGGAGGAGGAGCTCACGGCGGAGGAGCTGGACCCGGCCTTCGAGCCGTACGGCTTCCTGCCGACCCAGTGGGAGGCGCCCCCGGAGCCGTCCGAGCCGCCACAGGCCGGACCGCCGACGGAGGCTCCCGAGTTCCCCGCGCCGCCGGAGGAGCCCCCACAGGAGCCCTCCGAGGCGCCCTGACCCTCGCCGCGAGCGCCTCCGTACCCGCCTACTCCTGGACGCCGAAGACGTCCTGCAGCGGGTCGGGGAGCAGCTCGTTGCAGGAGAGCTGGCCGGTCTTGGTCAGGGCGTCGTCCACGCACGTGTAGTAGTCGCGGTAGACCATGTGGACCGTGAAGCTCGCCGCCACGATGGCGAGGGCCAGGCCCGCCGTCACCAGGCCGCTGATCGCGGCGGTGCGCTGCGGGCGGGCCGTCGTGGGCGTCCCGCCCGGCGGCGGAGGCGGGGTGGTGACCGCGGCGGCCGGCTGCTTCGGCTTGGCGCGCAGCGAGCTGATGCCCCAGTAGAGGGCGAGCGCGCCGAGCAGCAGCGCGATCTCCGAGAGGTCGAAGATCGCGAAGAAGAACGCCCACATGCCCGCGAGCAGCGCGTACCGCGCCCGCCGCTGGGCCGGGTCAGTCGGGTCCCAGCGCAGCCCGGGCCCGTCGGGGCTGCCCCCGGGGCCCTGGTCCTGGCGCTCCGGACGGCGGCCGAAGCCGTCGGACGAGCGGCCCGGCTGGCGCGGACTCCAGCGGCCACGGCCCCCACCGGAGCCCTGCTGCGTGGAGTCCCCCTCCTGCGGGCGCCGCGGCTGCCACGGCTGGTCCGGCTGCCCCTCCGGCGGCGGCGCGAACGGATTGTTGTCGTCCGTGGACTGGCGTTCCCGGCGTCGGTCCGGCATGTGGTGAACGTCTTCCCCTCAGACCCCGCGCAAACCCGGGTCTCGTGTCGTCGTGTCCGTCCGTACAGGAACGGCCCTGCCCCCAGACGCTACCCCTCGGCCCGGCCCCCGTCCCGTGGGGGCCGTTCGGTGTGCCGGTATCGTTGCTGACGGTCGGGCCGTTCGTAGAGTTCCCCGTATCGAGGGGCTCGATTCGCTCGTACGAAAACACGAAACCCGAGCGCGCACTGTCCGACCGCGCAACGTCGCCGTTTCACGGAAAGAGTTCACGTGGCCGCCGCCCGCCTTGTCGTCCTGGTCTCCGGGTCCGGTACCAATCTGCAGGCCCTCCTCGACGCCATCGCCGCCGACCCCGACGGGTACGGCGCCGAGATCGTCGCCGTCGGCGCCGACCGCGACGCCATCGCCGGTCTGGAGCGCGCCGAGCGCGCCGGGCTGCCTACCTTCGTCTGCAAGGTGAAGGACCACGCGAGTCGCGAGGAGTGGGACCGCGCGCTGACCGAGGCGACCGCGGCGTACGCGCCCGACCTCGTCATCTCGGCCGGCTTCATGAAGATCCTCGGGAAGGAATTCCTGGCCCGCTTCGGCGGCCGGATCGTCAATACGCACCCGGCCCTGCTGCCCAGTTTTCCCGGTGCCCATGGAGTGCGGGACGCGCTCGCGCACGGCGTGAAGGTCACCGGATGCACAGTCCACTTCGTCGACGACGGAGTCGACACCGGACCGATCATCGCCCAGGGCGTGGTCGAGGTACGGGACGAGGACGACGAAGCCGCTCTTCATGAGCGCATCAAGGAAGTCGAGCGCTCGCTGCTCGTCGAGGTCGTGGGGCGTCTGGCCCAGCACGGCTACCGCATTGAGGGACGAAAGGTTCATGTCGGTGAATAAGCCCATCCGTCGCGCGTTGATCAGTGTCTACGACAAGACAGGGCTGGAGGAGCTCGCCCGGGGGCTGCACGAGGCCGGCGTCGAGCTCGTGTCCACCGGCTCCACCGCCGCGAAGATCGCCGCGGCCGGCGTCCCGGTCACCAAGGTCGAGGAGCTGACCGGCTTCCCCGAGTGCCTGGACGGCCGCGTCAAGACCCTCCACCCGCGCGTGCACGCCGGCATCCTCGCCGACCTGCGCCTCGACTCGCACCGCGAGCAGCTCGCCGAGCTGGGTGTGGAGCCCTTCGACCTGGTGGTCGTGAACCTCTACCCGTTCCGCGAGACCGTCGCCTCCGGCGCGACCCCGGACGAGTGCGTCGAGCAGATCGACATCGGCGGCCCGTCGATGGTCCGCGCCGCCGCCAAGAACCACCCGTCGGTTCTGGTCGTCACCGACCCGGGCGCGTACGCCGCGGTCCTCCAGGCGGTCAAGGAGGGCGGCACCACCCTGGAGCTGCGCAAGCTGTTCGCCGCCAAGGCCTTCCAGCACACCGCCGCGTACGACGTGGCCGTCGCCGCCTGGTTCGCCGACGACTACGCCGCCGCCGACACCAGCAGCTTCCCCGACTTCCTCGGCGCCACCTACACGCGCGAGAACGTGCTGCGTTACGGCGAGAACCCGCACCAGGGCGCCGCGCTCTACGTCGACGGCACCGGCGGCCTCGCCGAGGCCGAGCAGCTGCACGGCAAGGAGATGTCGTACAACAACTACACGGACACCGACGCCGCGCGCCGGGCCGCGTACGACCACTCCGAGCCCTGCGTCGCGATCATCAAGCACGCCAACCCGTGCGGCATCGCGGTCGGCGCGGACGTCGCCGAGGCACACCGCAAGGCGCACGCCTGCGACCCGCTGTCCGCGTTCGGCGGAGTGATCGCGGTCAACCGCCCGGTCTCCGTCGCGATGGCCGAGCAGGTCGCCGAGATCTTCACCGAGGTCATCGTGGCGCCCGGCTACGAGGACGGCGCGGTCGAGATCCTCGCCAAGAAGAAGAACATCCGCGTCCTGCGCGCCGAGGGCGCCCCGTCCGCCCCGGTCGAGGTCAAGCCGATCGACGGCGGCGCGCTCCTCCAGGTCACCGACCGCCTCCAGGCCGACGGCGACGACCCGGCGAACTGGACGCTGGCGACCGGCGAGGCCCTGTCCGCCGCCGAGCTCGCCGAGCTCGCCTTCGCCTGGCGGGCCTGCCGCGCGGTCAAGTCCAACGCGATCCTGCTCGCCAAGGACGGCGCCTCGGTCGGTGTCGGCATGGGCCAGGTCAACCGCGTCGACTCGGCGAAGCTGGCTGTCGAGCGGGCGGGCGAGGAGCGGGCGCGCGGCTCGTACGCCGCCTCCGACGCGTTCTTCCCCTTCCCCGACGGCCTGGAGATCCTCACCGCGGCCGGGATCAAGGCCGTGGTGCAGCCGGGCGGTTCGGTCCGCGACGAGCAGGTGGTCGAGGCGGCGAAGAAGGCGGGCGTGACGATGTACTTCACGGGTACGCGCCACTTCTTCCACTGAGCGGACGCACAAAAGCCGGAGGCCGTAACCCCCGCCCCAGAGCGGTGGGTTACGGCCTCCGGTGTCAGCCGTGCGAGGCGTCGGTTCAGTAGCGCGGGCGCTGGAACCAGGCGGCGCCGTCGGACTTGGCGACGAAGACGATGATCAGCACGCCGAGCGCGATGGAGACGATGCCCAGCGGCAGCTGGAAGATGCCGCCGATGACGATGAACGCGCCGTAGATGATCGTGCAGATACGGGTGGCGTTGCCGCCCGACTTGACCTTGAGCGCCAGTGTGACGGAGATCGCGGCGAAGATCAGGGCCAGGATGCCGACGAACACGACGAGGCCGGTGGCGAGGTTCTCCGCATCGGCGCCCGCACCGGAGTTCTCCAGCTCGGACTTGACCATGGCGCCGCCCGCGAACGCGAGGATCGCGCCGAGGATCTGGAAGGCCGCGATGACCCAGAGCATCACGCGCGTCGCCTTCACACCGCCCGGCATCTCCATGGCGCCGCCCGGGTAGCCGCCGCCGTACGGCTGCTGGACCGGGGGAGCCTGCGGGTAGCCGTAGCCAGGCTGCTGGCCCTGGGGGTAGCCGTAACCGGGCTGCTGCGGCTGCTGCTGCTGGCCGTACGGGTTGTTCGGGTCGCCGAAGCTCATGGCTGGATTCCTCCGTGGGTTGTGCGGGGACGACGCGGCCCGCGCGGAGGATCTTTACAGAATTGAACGGTTTGCCCCCCGGCACTGCCCGCGGCACTGCGCCGCTCATCGTGGTCTTATCGTCGACTTTTTGTCCAGTCGATATGACGCGGTGTTGTGCAAGTGCAACCTCACGTTCCGCCTGGGGGCGGGGCGGCTGTGCCGTCCGGTGACGGCGAATTGGAAGTAGGCGGGGGTCTTCCGGGAGTATGGGGGTATGAGCGCCCAGATTCTCGATGGCAAGGCCACCGCCGCCGCGATCAAGTCCGATCTGACCGCCCGTGTGGCAGACCTCAAGGCCAGGGGCGTCACGCCTGGGCTCGGGACGCTGCTCGTCGGGGAGGACGTCGGCAGCCAGAAGTACGTGGCGGGCAAGCACCGCGACTGCGCGCAGGTCGGTATCGCGTCGATCCAGCGCGAACTGCCCGCGTCCGCCACGCAGGAAGAGATCGAGGCGGTCGTCCGGGAGCTCAACGAGGACCCGCAGTGCACGGGTTACATCGTGCAGCTGCCGCTGCCCAAGGGCATCGACACCAACCGGGTCCTTGAGCTGATGGACCCGGCCAAGGACGCGGACGGGCTGCACCCGACCAACCTGGGCCGCCTGGTGATCGGCCAGACCGGGCCGCTGCCGTGCACCCCGGCGGGGATCGTGGCGCTGCTCCGCCGGCACGGTGTGGAGATCGCCGGGGCGCATGTGGTCGTGGTCGGGCGCGGCATCACGATCGGGCGGCCGATGCCGCTGCTGCTGACGCGGAAGTCGGAGAACGCGACGGTGACGCAGTGCCACACCGGTACGCGCGACCTCGCCGCGCATCTGCGGCAGGCGGACATCGTGGTCGCGGCGGCGGGTGTGCCGCATCTGATCAAGCCGGAGGACATCAAGCCGGGCGCGGCCGTGCTCGACGTCGGCGTCAGCCGCGACGAGAACGGCAAGATCGTCGGCGACGTCCACCCCGGCGTCGCGGAGGTGGCCGGCTGGGTCGCCCCCAACCCGGGCGGCGTGGGCCCCATGACCCGCGCGCAACTCCTGGTCAACGTCGTCGAGGCGGCGGAGCGCGCGGCCGCTGCCGCGAGCTGAATCGGAAAGGGTGCCCGTGATGGGCGTACGGCCGAACGAGGACGGGGACGGCGCGCTGCCCGGCGGCGGCGCGACGGAGCAGGGCGCGGGCGCGGTGGAGCCGGGTGCGGGTCGCGACGACGGCTCGGCCGAGGCGGGCGACGCGGTGCGCGACGGTCGTACTGACGCCGCCGGGCCGGGCGGGTCTGGTGACAGCGCCGGAGCCAGTGCCTCGGGCCGGAACGGCTCGCCGGAGGCGGCGGAGCCGGGTGCGGTGGATGGTTCGGCTGCGGCTGCGGCCGCGGGCGACGCGGCGCGCGGGAATCGTTCCGGCGAGTCCGGGAACGGGTCGCCGGAGGCGGAAGAGCCGGGTGCGGAGGGCGTCGACAGTTCGGCTGCGGCCGGCGCGGCGCGTGACGGCCACACCGACGCCGCCGCGTCGGGCGGGCCTGGCGACAGCGCCGGGGCCAGTGCCTCGGGCCGGGACGGGTCGCCGGAGGCGGAAGAGCCGGGTGCGGACCGTCTCGGCGGCTCGGCTCCGGCCGAGGGCGATCCCGTGCACCCCAACGGCCCCGCCCCGCGCCCGGGCGCCGCTTCCCGGGCCAGCGGCTCAGCCCCGGGCCCCGGGGGCGGCCCGTCCTCCGCCCGTACCGGCGAAGCAGGCGCGGGCGGCGAGCCCGGTACCGATCAGGCGGGCGCCGCCTCCGGGGCCAGCGGCTCCGCCGAAGCGCGCGCTCGGGCCGCCTCCCGGGCCAACGGCTCCGCCGGTGGCGCAACCCGGCCCTCCGGGGCCAGCGCCGTGGGGCGGTCGCGGCGGCCGCCGCGGGTGACGACCGATACCGCGCGGCCCGAAGGGGGCGGGCGGGCCGCCCCGGGGGACGCGCCCGCGCCCGCGCGGCAGTGGCCGTTGCTCACCGTGCTCGGGATGACCGCGCTCGGGCTGCTGATCGTCGGGACCTCTCCCTTCCCGCAGGCGTTCCGGATCGGCACGATGCTCATCGGTGTGGCTCTCCTCACCGGTGCCGTACTCCGCCGTACCCTGCCGTCCGTCGGCATGCTCGCGGTCCGCTCCCGCTTCACCGACATGGTCACGTACGGGCTCTTGGGCGTGATCATCGTGCTGCTCTCGCTGATGGTGCAGCCGCGGCCCTGGCTGGAGATCCCCTTCCTGGAGGACGCCCTCCATGTGACGGTGACCTGACGCCTCAGGGGCGGAGGAGGACCGCTCGCTGCCGTACCAGCCGCAGCGCGAGAGGACGTACCGCCTCATGCTCAAGATCAAGGTCGCCCAGCCCGTCGTCGAGATGGACGGCGACGAGATGGCCCGCATCATCTGGCAGTTCATCAGGGACCGGCTGATCCTGCCGTACCTCGATGTCGAGCTGGACCACTTCGACCTCGGTATCCAGAACCGCGACGCCACCGGCGACCAGGTCACCACCGACGCCGCCGCGGCCGTTCAGCGGTACGGCGTCGGCGTCAAATGCCCCACGATCACCCCGGACGAGACCCGCGTCGCGGAGTTCGGCCTCAAGGCGATGTACCGCGTCCCCGGCGGCACGCTCCGCAACATTCTCGGCGGGGTCAGCTTCCGCGAGCCGATCATCATGGCGAACGTGCCCCGCCGCGTACCCGCCTGGACGCGGCCGATCGTGGTCGCCCGGCACGCCTTCGGCGACCAGTACCGCGCCAGCGATCTGAAGATCCCCGGCCCCGGCACGCTCACCCTCACCTTCACCCCCAAGGACGGCTCCGAGCCGGTCGAGACGGAGGTACACGAGTTCACCGAACCGGGCGTGGCGCTCGCCATGTTCAACCTCGACGACTCCATCCGCGATTTCGCCCGCGCCACCTTCCGTTACGGCCTCGCCCGTGACTTCCCCGTCCACCTCTCCACGAAGAACACGCTCCTGAAGAAGTACGACGGGCGGTTCAAGGACCTCTTCCAGGAGGTGTTCGACGCCGAGTTCCGCGAGGGTTTCGAGGCGCGCGGGCTGACGTACGAGCACCACCTCATCGACGACATGGTCGCCGCCGCCCTCACCTGGGAAGGCGGATACGTCTGGGCGTGCAAGAACTACGACGGCGACGTCCAGTCCGACGCCGTCGCCCGCGGCTTCGGCTCCACAGGTCTGATGATCGCCACCCTCATGTCCGCCGACGGCCGCACCCTGCTCGCCGAGGCCGCGCACGGGACGGTCACCCGCCACTACCGCCGCCACCAAGCGGGCCGGGAGACCTCGACCAACCCGGTCGCCTCGGTCTTCGCCTGGACCCGCGCGCTGGCGCACCGCGCCGCGCTCGACTCCACACCGGAGGTGGCCGGTTTCGCGCGGGCGTTGGAGGAGGTGTGCGTGGAGACCGTCGAAGGCGGTCAGATGACCCAGGACCTGGCCCGGCTGATCGCGGCGGACGCGCCCTGGCTGACCACGGAACAGTTCCTGGACGCGCTTGACCTCGGTCTACGGAGGAAGCTGGCCGCCCGAGCCTGACGTCCGCCCTCCTGGGTGACGGCGCCCGTCCTCTCCCCCGAGGAAGGACGGGCGCCGTCCTGATCAAGGGTCATGCACGCGCCAACTGGCTTCAAGGTCCGTAGCTCCCTGTGGCACGGAAGTGACCGTTCCGGGAACCTGTGCCGGAATGCGCCGGTGCGCGCCCGCGTCCGTGGCTGTCATCCTGTGGCCGAAACCGGTGACGGTGGTGACAGGGGGAAGCGATGCCTCGTTGGAAAGCGCTGCCTGAGCAACTCGACCCACAGGTGACGGAGTTCGCGAGCCAGTTGCGCAGGCTCGTCGACCGCACCGGACTGAGCCTGGCGGCCGTGGCGGACCGTACGGGGCACAGCAGGACCTCGTGGGAGCGGTATCTGAACGGCCGTCTCTTCCCGCCCAAGGCCGCGATCGTCGCCCTCGCCGAGGTCGCCGGGACCAACCCCGTACATCTGAGCACCATGTGGGAGCTCGCGGAACGGGCCTGGAGCCGGTCGGCCGCCGCATCCCCGTCCAACTCCCCGTCGCCTTCCCCTTCCCCTTCCCCTTCCCCGTCCGCGGCCACGGTCTCGGCGTCGCTCCCCGGCCCGCCCCCGCCCCCGCCGCCCCTCCCCTCGCCCTCCGTCTCCACCGAGTCCTCGGCCCGGCCCCCCGGCCCCGGCCCGGCCCCAGAGCCCGCCTCACAGCCACGCCCCGACCCGGCCGCCCAACACCGCCGCAAGGTCACCATGTTCCTCGCGGGTGTCGTCGGCGCGCTTCTCGTCATCGCCGCCGCCGTCCTCCTCACCGACCTCGGCGGCGCCCCGCGCGGCGGCGCGAAGGCCGCCCCGCCCAGCTCGCCCGCCCCCGCCACCAGCCCCCGACTCCCGGCCGGCGTCAAGTGCGCGGGCCCCGACTGCGCCGGCCAGGACCCCGAGAACATGGGCTGCGGCGGCGCCTTCGCCACCACCGTCCGCAGCGCGCGCGTGGGCCCCGCCCGGATCGAGGTCCGGCACAGCGGCACCTGTGGCGCCGCGTGGGCCCGTATCACTCTCGCCGCGCCCGGCGACACCGTACGGATCACCGCCGGTCGCAGCACCCAGAGCGGGGTCGTGGACGGCGACACCGACGCGTACACCCCGATGGTCGCGGTGACGTCCGGCGCCCAGGCGCGGGCCTGCGCGACGCTGAGCACCGGCGTACGCGGATGCACGGCCGAGTAAGTGAAGGAGCGGGCGGCAGTGAGCCGTCCCACAAGGGGGTGGGGGTTGGACAGGGCCCGGGTCGGATAGCCTGACCGCTGGATATCTCTTCACGTCGAGACACCGATCGATCAGGAGAGAGTCCAGCACCAGGGGCAGGGACCCCCATCGCCAGCTGTCTTACGGAGATCGCCATGACCCGCACTCCCGTGAATGTCACCGTGACCGGCGCGGCCGGCCAGATCGGCTACGCGCTGCTCTTCCGCATCGCCTCCGGCCAGCTGCTCGGCGCGGACGTGCCGGTCAAGCTGCGCCTCCTCGAGATCCCGCAGGGCCTGAAGGCCGCCGAGGGCACCGCCATGGAGCTCGACGACTGCGCGTTCCCGCTGCTGCGCGGCATCGAGATCACCGACGACCCGAACGTCGGCTTCGACGGCGCAAACGTCGCGCTGCTCGTCGGCGCGCGCCCGCGCACCAAGGGCATGGAGCGCGGTGACCTGCTCTCGGCCAACGGTGGCATCTTCAAGCCGCAGGGCAAGGCCATCAACGACCACGCCGCGGACGACATCAAGGTCCTCGTCGTCGGCAACCCGGCCAACACCAACGCCCTGATCGCCCAGGCCGCCGCCCCGGACGTGCCGGCCGAGCGGTTCACCGCGATGACCCGCCTGGACCACAACCGCGCGATCTCGCAGCTGGCCGCCCGGACCGGCGCCGCCGTCTCCGACATCAAGCGCCTCACCATCTGGGGCAACCACTCGGCGACCCAGTACCCGGACATCTTCCACGCGGAGATCGCCGGCAAGAACGCCGCCGAGGTCGTCAACGACGAGGCGTGGCTGGCCGACACCTTCATCCCGACCGTCGCCAAGCGCGGCGCCGCGATCATCGAGGCCCGTGGCGCGTCCTCGGCGGCCTCCGCCGCCAACGCCGCCATCGACCACGTCCACACGTGGGTCAACGGCACCGCCGAGGGCGACTGGACCTCCATGGGCATCCCGTCGGACGGCTCCTACGGCGTCCCGGAGGGCCTGATCTCCTCCTTCCCCGTCACCTGCAAGGACGGCAAGTACGAGATCGTCCAGGGCCTGGACATCAACGAGTTCTCCCGCACCCGCATCGACGCCTCGGTGCAGGAGCTCGTGGAGGAGCGCGACGCCGTCCGCGGCCTCGGCCTCATCTGATCCACCGTCGCATCCTGACGTACCGCCATCGGGCATACGTCTGAGCGCAGTTCAGCGCCGCCCCCGCCTGCCGGGGGCGGCGCCTTTTGTTGCGCCCCTACCCTCGGATGTAGTACTTCTTATACATAAGCGAGTAGCTGCACAACGGGGAGACCTCGATGACGATCACCACGACCACGACCAGCACGACGACCGCGAACACGCCCACGCGCTTCGACCGGCGCATGTACGCGCTCATGAACAACCCCGCGGCGGCGCCCCTGTACGCCACCGCCGCCCGCCGCCGGGCCGTCGTCGCCGCCCACGTCCTGCTGACCGCGGTGACGGCCGCCGCCTGGCTCGGTGTCGTGTACGACGTCCTCCTCGTGCCGTCCCTGGCCGTCCTGTTCACGGGCATGGTGGGGTGGGTGTTCCTCACCGGGGCCCTCAACAGCGCCACCCGCGGGCTGCTCGAACTGCGCAGCCGGATCCTCGACGAGCGCCAGCTCGCCGAGCGCGACGCGGTCCAGGCGCGCGCCCACAAGGTGATGACCTGGCTGCTGGCCGGGACGGCGGTCGGCGTCGGCGCGGTCACGCTCTTCGCCGGCCTGCGGGTCGAAAGCCTGGTCTTCCCGGTCCTGTTCGCGGCACTCGTCGCGCACTGGCTGATGCCGCTGTGGGTCGGCGGGCTGCGCGTCCAGGACGAGCCCGAGGAGGACTGAGCCCGGCCCGGACGCGCCGGATCCCCGGATGTCCGGACGCGCGGCCCCGGCTCGCCCTCAGGCGCCGCCGAGGCCGCGGGCGATGTCGCCGAGTGCCACCATCGAGCGGCGCAGCAGGCCCGGCCCGAAGGTGATCCGGGTGGCGCCGCGCCGGCCCAGCTCGGCCGGGGTCGGACCGTTCGACCGGGTGAAGGCGTTGACGGGGACGTCGGTCTCCGCCCGTAGCGCGGTGAAGTGCTCCGGCGGGGCCATGATCGGGTAGACGCAGTCCGCGCCGGCCGCGCGGTACAGCAGGGCCCGTTCGATCGCCTCGTCCGGGTCCTTCCCGCCATGCAGGAAGGTGTCCACGCGCGCGTTGAGGAAGAGCCGGTCACCGGCCGCCGCCCGGACCTCGGCGAGCCACTCGGCGTGCGCCCGCGGCTCCTTGAGGATCCCGCCGGGCCGGGAGTCCTCCAGGTTCATCCCGATCGCGCCGCTCTCCAGGGTCCGTTCCACCAGCTCCTTGGGGGCGAGGCCGTATCCGTCCTCCAGGTCCGCCGAGACGGGTACGGCGACCGCGCGGACGATCCGCGCGACGGCCGCGAACATCTCGTCGGCGGGGGTCTCGCCGTCCTCGTAACCGAGCGCCTCGGCGACCCCGGCGCTGGGGACCGCGAGGGCCGGGAAGCCGGCGGCCACGAAGGTGCGTGCGCTGGGCGGGTCCCAGGGGCCCGGCAGGATCAGCGGGTCCCCGGGGGCCCGGTCGTGGTGCAGCGTGCGGAACGTCTCGACACCGGTCACTGCCACACCAGCTCCCCGGGAGGAGTGCGGCGGCTGACCATGATGCGGTTCCAGCTGTTGATCACGGTGATCAGGGCGATGAGATGGGCGAGGCCGGGCGCGTCGAAGTGGGCGGCGGCCTGCTCGTACACCTCGTCCGGTACGAAGCCGTCGGTGAGGACGGTGACGGCCTCGGTGAGCGCGAGCGCGGCCCGCTCGGGGGCGGTGAAGACGCCGTCGGTCTCCTCCCAGACCTGGAGCAGATCCAGGCGCCGCTCGCTCACGCCGTTCTTGCGGGCGAGCGTCAGATGCATGTCCACGCAGAAGGCGCAGCGGTTGATCTGCGAGGCGCGGAGCATGACCAGCTCGACGAGGACCGGGTCGCCCAGGCCCTTCTTGGCCGCGGTGCTCGCGGCGGCCAGCGCGTGGTAGACGTCGGCGCTCAGCCGGTCGGTTCGGGCAGGCACGGGTGCGTGGCCTCTCGGTCGGTGTGTGTCGTTCCGTTGGTCTCGGCTGCCGGGGCGTCAGCTCTTGTACATGCCCGGCGTGTAGTGGCCCGGCACCGTCCGCGTGCTGACCCCGATCCGGTTCCAGGCGTTGATGGTGGTGATCGCGGCGATGAGCTGGGCCAGTTCCGCCTCCTCGAAGTGGGCGGCGGCGCGCGCGTACACCTCGTCCGGTACGAAGCCGTCCGTCAGGACCGTGATCGCCTCGGTCAGCGCCAGGGCCGCGAGCTCCTTCTCGGTGTAGAAGTGCTCCGACTCCTCCCAGGCGGACAACTGGACGATCCGCTCCACCGACTCACCGGACGCCAGCGCGTCCTTCGTGTGCATGTCGAGGCAGAACGCGCAGTGGTTGATCTGCGAGGCCCGGATCTTCACCAGCTCGTAGACGACCGGGTCGAGGCCCTTCGCCGCGGCCGCCTCCAGGCGGACCATGGCCCGGTAGAACTCCGGGGCGAGCTGGGCGAGGGGAAGGCGGGGGGAGTGCTCGGGGGCGTACGTCCGTGTTTCCGTCGTCGTCATGGTCACGACCGTACGGGCGTTGTGGCTCAGGGGTATGGTCCACTTCCATGGCAAACGACTGGGCCACTTTCGGGGCGGACCTCCATCTGGAACTGCGCGGACCGGGACTGCGCAAGGGCCTGATGGGCGCCCTGCGCGAGGCCGTGCGCAACGGCCGTCTCGCGCCCGGCACCCGCCTGCCGTCCTCCCGCTCCCTCGCCGCCGATCTGGGGGTGGCCCGCAACACCGTCGCCGACGCGTACGCGGAGCTGGTCGCCGAGGGCTGGCTCACCGCCCGGCAGGGCTCCGGCACCCGGGTCGCCCCGCGCGCCGCGCCCCGTCGGCCCGCGGCCCAGGCGCCCCGTTCGCGTCCGGCGTCCGGCGGGCCCACGTACAGCCTGCGCCCCGGCTTCCCCGACGTCGGCTCCTTCCCCCGCACCGACTGGCTCAAGGCGTCCCGGCGGGCCCTCACCAGCGCCCCGCACGACGCCTTCGGCTACGGCGACGCGCGCGGCCGGATCGAACTGCGCACGGTCCTCGCCGAGTACCTGGCCCGGGCCCGCGGCGTCCACGCGGATCCCGAACGGATCGTCCTCTGCTCGGGTTTCGTGCACGGTCTGACGCTGATGGCCAAGGTGCTGCGGGCGCGGAAGGTGCGGGAGGTGGCCGTCGAGTCGTACGGCCTCGACGTCCACTGGAACCTCCTGACCGAGGCCGGGCTGCGGCTGCCCGCCCTGTCCTTCGACGCGCGTGGCACCCGCACGGACGAACTGGGCGCGATGAAGGGCGTGGGCGCGGTGCTGATGACCCCGGCCCACCAGTTCCCGCTCGGCAGCACTCTCCACCCCGACCGGCGCGCGGCCGCGGTCGACTGGGCGCGCGGCGCGGGCGGGCTGATTCTGGAGGACGACTACGACGGCGAGTTCCGCTACGACCGCCAGCCGGTCGGCGCGCTCCAGGGCCTGGACCCGGAGCGGGTCGTCTACCTCGGCACCGCCAGCAAGTCGCTCGCACCGGCGTTGCGGCTGGCCTGGATGGTGCTGCCGGAGGGCATGGTCGGGGAGGTCCTGGAGGCGAAGGGCGGCGTCGACTGGATGTCGAGCGCGCTGGACCAGTTGACGCTCGCGGAGTTCATGGCCTCGGGCTCGTACGACCGCCATGTACGCGGGATGCGGCTGCGCTACCGCCGCCGCCGTGACGAGCTCGTGGCGGCCCTCGCGCGACGCGCCCCGGACATCCGGGTCACCGGCATCGCCGCGGGCCTCCACGCCGTCCTGGAGCTGCCTCCCGGCACCGAGCGGACCGTGATCCAGGCGGCCGCCTGGCAGGGGCTCGCCCTGATGGGCTGCAACCGGCTGCGCCACCCGTCGGTCCCGCCGGACCGCGACCGCCTGGTGGTCGGCTACGGCACTCCGACGGACAGCGCCTGGGCGGGCGCGCTGGACGCGCTGTGCCGGGTGCTGCCGTGACCGTGTGGGGCGCCGGCCGTAGGCGGGCGGCAGGGGCCGTCGTACCGGCGGCTGGTGTCAGCCGGCCGGTGTCAGGCCCAAGGACCGGATGAGGTCGCGCATTTCCGCCTCGTAGAGCGAGGCGGGCTCGTGCGTCAGGGGGCGCAGATGCCCGTAGATCTCCAGCGACACCAGGCCGTGCATCCGTCCCCAGACCCGCATCGCGAGGGCCACGGCGGCGGCCGGCAGGTCGGGGAAGTCGTGACGGACCGACTCCGCGAACTCGGGCTGGAAGTCGGCCCACTCGGCGCCGCCGTCGCCCTGCAGCGGCTCCGCGTACGGCCAGGCGCCCGCGACCAGCCCGGTGAGCCCGGTGCAGGCGCGCCGTCCGGCGTCGGCCGCCGGACTGTCTGCCGGCTGCCGGTAGCCGGGGACGGGGTCGCCGTAGATCAGCCGGAAGCCCTCGGGGTGGGCGAGGCTCCAGGTGCGGAACGCCGTGGCCCAGGCCAGGATCCGGCCGGCCAGGTCGCTCGGCGGCAGTGCGTGGGCGGCGGCCTCGGTGGAGTCGACGAGTGCGGTGTAGACGTCGGCGACGAGCGTCGTGACCAGGTCGTCCCGGGTCGCGTAGTAGCCGTAGATGGCGCCGGCCGTCATGCCCATCTCGCGGGCGATGGCCCGCAGGGTGATCGCGTCCGGTCCGCCGTCGGCCATCAGCCGCAACGCGACAGCCTTGATCTCGGCGGCGGTTTCGGCGCGCAGGCGTTCCCGGCGACTGGGTCTGCGGACTTCCTGATCTTCCACGGTTGACACCTTACAGCGTTGCGCTACTGTTCGGCGTGCCTTTACTGAACGGCGTGTAGTAAATCTACGCCGTGAAAATCGCTGTGAACTCACATCGATCCGTCGTGCTTGAGAGGTGCTTCGGCGTGTCCGCCGCTTCCACGCATTCCGCTTCAGACGCACGGGCCGGGCTGAGGCTGGCCCTGCTCGTCTTCACCCAGTTCCTGGTGGCCCTCGACTTCAACATCGTGTACGTGGCCCTCCCCGACATCGGGTCGGGCCTCGGCTTCACCCCGCGCTCCCTCCAGTGGGTCATCAGCGCCTACGCCGTCGGCTTCGGCGGCTTCCTGCTGCTCGGTGGCCGGGCCGTCGACCGGTTCGGCCGGCGGCGGATGTTCGCCCTCGGCCTGGCCGTCTTCGCCGCCGGCTGCGTCCTCGGCGGCCTGGCCCGCGATCCGGGCACGCTCGTGGCTGCGCGTGCGGTCCAGGGGCTCGGCGCCGCACTCGTCTCCCCGGCCACGCTCTCCCTGGTCACCAGCGGATTTACCGAAGGGCCGGCCCGCATCAGGGCGTTGGCGTTCTGGGCGGCCGGCGGCAGTGCCGGCCTGGCCGCCGGGGCGCTGCTCGGTGGTGTCCTGACCGAGTACGGCAGCTGGCGCTGGGTGCTCTTCGTGATGGCGCCGCCCGCGGTGGCCGCGCTCCTCGCCGCCTTCGGCCTCCTGGCGCGCGACGGCCAGGGCGGTGAGCGGGGCGGGTTCGACGTCCTGGGCGCCCTGCTCGCCACCGCCGGTTCCGTGCTGGTCGTCCTCGGCCTGGTCGTCGGCCCCGACGAGGGCTGGACGACCGTGACCGGCGGCGGTGCGGTCCTCGCCGGAGTGCTCCTCCTCGGGCTGTTCCTGCTGGTCCAGCACCGCTCACGCGACCCGCTCGTACCGTTGCGGCTGCTCACCCGCCGGGCGCAGGCCGCCTCGATGCTGGTGATCCTCGTGTTCCAGAGCGCCCTCAACGGCGTCTACTTCCTCTTCACCACCTACCTCCAGAACGTCCTGCGCTACGACGCGCTCGAGGCCGGCCTCGCCTTTCTGCCCGTCACCGTCCTCTCGGTGATCGCCGGGCTGCGGACCGGGCCCGCCCTGATGGGCCGGTTCGGAGTCCGTACGACCCTGCTCCTCGGCATGGTCCTCAACGGGGCCGGCATCGGGGCGCTCGCCTTCGGGATGTCGGTCGGCGGATCCTTCTGGGCCCTGCTGCCGGGGATCGCCGTGTGGGGCATCGGCGGCGGGGCGGCCTTCCCGGCCCTCTTCGTCGCGGCGTCCTCCGGGGTCGCCCCGCACGAGCAGGGCGTCGCCTCGGCGCTGGCCACGACCGCTCAGCAGATCGGTGGCGCGGCCGGCCTCGCGGTCCTGGTCGCCGTGGCCAACGCCGGCCTCGGGGAATCCCCCGGCCCCGGCGCGCTCGTCGACGGCCTGCGCATCGCCGGGATCCTCGCCGGCGCCGCCTCGGTCCTCGGGGCACTCCTGGCCCTGGCCCTGCCGAGGTCCCCGGCCGCAGACGCGGGGCCGGCTGCGGGCGCGGCCTCGCGGCGCCGGAGCCCGGAGCGCACGACGAGCCGCTGATCAGGCCACCGCGGTGAGCAAACCGCACGAAGCCGTCTGAAACGGCGTCGCTGGTGAAGGGTTGGTGGACCGGGGTTAACGGCTTCGGGAGCCGCCCTCTAGTCTGTCCGGCGTTCGATGGCGCTGGGACGGGGAGGCACGGAAGATGCGCAGGCTGAGGTCGAGCACGGTGGTGCTCGGCGGAATGGGCATGCTCGCGTTGACGATCACGTCGTGCGGCTCCGAGCCCGACAAGCGTTGCGTGGACCCTCTCTCGTACGAGGTGCTGCCCAGCTACAAGTGTGACGACAGCAGTTCCAGCAGTTCCAGCAGCTCCGGCAGCTCCGGCCGGTACTACTACGGCGGCTCCCACAGCGGCGGCACCGTCTCGGGCGGCAGCTTCGACAAGGAGGCCGTCGACCGGGGCGGCTTCGGCTGCTCCAGCTCCGGCAGCAGCGGCGGCTGAGCGACCCCCGATGCAGCGGCACACCATCGAGCCCCGTCCCGGCTGGCAGCAGACCGTCGAGGAGCAGGGGCTCGTCTACCCCCTCACCCGCTACCCGGACGGCTCCCTGCGTCCCTACTGGGACGAGAGCGCGTACTACTCCTTCAGCCTCCCCGAGGTCGAGGCGCTGGAGGAGGTCGTCGAGGAGCTGCACGTGATGTGTCTGGCGGCGGCCGCCCACATCGTCGAGCGGGACCGCTTCGCCGACCTCGGCATCACCGACCCGCGGCTCGCCTCGCTGGTTGCCGAGTCCTGGCGGCGGCGGGCCGAAGTGCCTTCCCTCTACGGCCGTTTCGACCTGCGCTACGACGGCACGGGCCCGGCCAAGATGCTGGAGTACAACGCCGACACCCCCACCTCGCTGGTGGAGGCGGCCAGCCCGCAGTGGTTCTGGATGGAGGAACGCTTCCCCGGCGCCGACCAGTGGAACTCCCTCCACGAGCGGCTCGTCGACGCCTGGAAGCGGCAGGCCGCGCTGCTGCCGCCCGGGCCCGTCCACTTCGTCCACTCCGAGAGCGACGAGCTCGGCGAGGACCTGATGACGGTCGCGTATCTGCGCGAGACCGCCGAACAGGCCGGGCTCGACACCGAGGCCCTCTCGGTCGAGAGGATCGGCTTCGACAAGCTCAGTGGCCGTTTCGTCGACGAGCGGCTGAGGTTCATCCGCAGCTGCTTCAAGCTCTACCCGTGGGAGTGGCTGACCACGGACCGGTTCGGCCCGTACGTCCTGGACACCCTCGACAACGGCGGCGGCACCGGCACCACCTGCTGGATCGAGCCCGCCTGGAAGATGCTGCTGTCCAACAAGGCGCTCCTCGCGATCCTCTGGGAGCTCTACCCGGGCCACCCGAACCTGCTGGCCGCCTATCTCGACGGCCCGCGCGAACTGGCCGCGACCGGCGGCTACGTCGCCAAGCCGCTGCTCGGCCGCGAGGGCGCCGGCGTCACCCTCCACGAGGCCGGCGCGCCCCCCGTCGTCCGGGAACAGGCCTGCTGCTACCAGGAGCTGGCCCCGCTGCCCGACTTCGACGGCAACCGTGTGGTGCTCGGCGCGTGGGTCGTCGAGGACGAGGCGGCGGGGCTCGGCATCAGGGAGTCGGCGGGGCCGGTCACGGACGAATACGCCCGCTTCCTGCCGCACGTCATTCTCTGACGTAGTCCCTGAGCTGGGCGGGCCGCAGGCCGGGTCAAGACCAACCCCCGTGTACATGCCCACGGATGAGCCGGCCGCCCTGCCTGCCCGGCGCGGGCGCCGGGCAGGGCGGACTCAGCCGCCCAGGACCGACCTCAACTGGTCGAGGCCCCAGTCCAGATCCTCCTTGCTGATCACCAGCGGCGGCGCGATCCGGATCGTCGAGCCATGGGTGTCCTTGACCAGCACCCCACGGTCCATCAGCTTCTCCGAGATCTCCCGGCCGGTGCCCCGGCTCGGCGCGATGTCCACACCGGCCCACAGGCCACGGCCGCGCACCGCCTCCACCGCCCCGCCGCCCACCAGGAGCCCCAGCTCCCGGTGGAGATGGTCGCCGAGCTCGGCCGCCCGCTGCTGGTACTCACCCGTCTCCAGCATCGCGATCACCTCCAGCGCCACCGCGCATGCCAGTGGATTGCCTCCGAACGTCGACCCGTGCTCACCGGGGCGGTACACCCCCAGCACCTCGGCGCTCGACACCACGGCCGACACCGGCACGACCCCGCCGCCCAGCGCCTTGCCCAGGACGTACATGTCCGGGACGACGCCCTCGTGATCGCACGCGAACGTCTTCCCCGTCCGGCCCAGACCCGACTGGATCTCGTCCGCGACGAACAGCACGTTCCGCTCACGGGTCAGCCGGCGCACGCCCTCCAGATAGCCGGGCGGCGGCACCAGCACCCCCGCCTCGCCCTGGATCGGCTCAAGCAGCACGGCCACCGTGTTCGCGCTCATCGCGGTGCCGAGCGCAGTCAGATCGCCGTACGGCACGATCTCGAAGCCCGGCGTGTACGGGCCGAAGTCCGCGCGGGCCTCGGGGTCGGTGGAGAAGCTGATGATCGTCGTCGTGCGGCCGTGGAAGTTGTTCGCCGCCACCACGATCTTCGCCTGGCCCGGCGGCACTCCCTTGACCTGGTAGCCCCACTTCCGGGCGGTCTTCACGGCGGTCTCCACCGCCTCCGCCCCGGTGTTCATCGGGAGCACCATCTCCATGTCGCACAGCTGCGCGAGCCGCCCGCAGAACTCGGCGAACCGGTCGTGGTGGAACGCCCGCGACGTGAGCGTCACCCGCTCCAGCTGTTCCTTGGCGGCGTCGATCAGCCGGCGGTGGCGGTGCCCGAAGTTGAGCGCGGAGTACCCGGCGAGCATGTCGAGATAGCGTCGCCCCTCCACGTCGGTCAGCCACGCGCCCTCCGCGGACGCGACGACGACGGGCAACGGGTGGTAGTTGTGCGCGCTGTGCGCCTCCGCCGAAGCGATCGCGTCTTCTGTTCTCGACACGGGATCTCCGTTCATCCTGCGGCCTGGGGCGGATGTGGTGCCCACTTCTTATCGTCGCTCGTATGCCGGACGAAGAAACCTCGGTGACGGCACGCCCGCTAGGCTGGAAACACGCACGGCGACTGGCGTACGGGGAAGCGACCCCGGGGGAGCCGTGCGCGGCAGACCACACGAGGTGCCGCCCGCCTGGGCACCGCGGGACCGCACCCTGTCCCGCGTGGCGCCGCACTCACCGCCGCGCCCCGGGATCCGCCGACACGCCCGGAGGAACGCCATGAGCACCCCGCCCGCGCACCCCGCCCTCTCCGCGGCCGACCCCGAGCTGGCCGCTCTCGTCGTCGCCGAGGAGCAGCTCCAGGCCCGGACGCTGCGGCTCATCCCCAGCGAGAACTACGTCTCCCACGCCGTGCTGGAAGCCTCCGGCACCGTCCTGCAGAACAAGTACAGCGAGGGCTATCCCGGCCGCCGCTACTACGAGGGCCAGCAGAACATCGACCAGGTCGAGATCCTCGCCGTGGAGCGCGCCAAGAGCCTCTTCGGCGTCGACCACGCCAACGTCCAGCCCTACTCCGGCTCACCCGCCAACCTCGCCGTCTACCTCGCCTTCGCCGAGCCCGGCGACACCGTCATGGGCATGGCCCTGCCCATGGGCGGCCATCTCACCCACGGCTGGGGCGTCTCCGCCACCGGCAAGTGGTTCCGCGGCGTGCAGTACGGCGTACGCCAGGACACCGGTCTGATCGACTTCGACGAGGTCCGGGAACTCGCCGTCAAGGAGCGCCCGAAGGTCATCTTCTGCGGCGGCACCGCACTGCCCCGCACCATCGACTTCGCGGCCTTCGCGGAGATCGCCCGCGAGTGCGGTGCGGTCCTCGTCGCCGACGTCGCGCATATCGCCGGACTGATCGCGGGCGGCGCCCACCCCTCACCTGTGCCCCACGCCGACGTGATCTCCACGACCACCCACAAGACCCTGCGCGGCCCGCGCGGCGCCATGCTGATGTGCCGCGAGGAGCACGCCAAGGCCCTCGACAAGGCCGTCTTCCCCGGCCTTCAGGGCGGCCCGCACAACCAGACCACCGCCGCGATCGCCGTCGCCCTCCACGAGGCGGCCCAGCCCTCCTTCCGGGAGTACGCCCACTCCGTCGTCGCCAACGCCAAGGCCCTCGCCGACGCGCTCCTCGCCCGCGGCTTCGACCTGGTCTCCGGCGGCACCGACAACCATCTGATCCTGATGGACCTCACCCCCAAGGACGTCCCCGGCAAGGTCGCCGCCAAGGCCCTGGACCGAGCCGGAATCGTCGTCAACTACAACACCGTCCCCTACGACCCGCGGAAGCCCTTCGACCCCTCCGGCATCCGCATCGGCACCCCCTCCCTGACCTCGCGCGGTCTGACCACCGCCCACATGGAGACCGTCGCGGAGTGGATCGACCGCGGTGTCACCGCCTCCCGAACCGGCGACGAGGAGGCCATCGCCGCCATCCGCGCCGAGGTGGCCGACCTCATGGCCGCCTTCCCGGCCCCGGGCCTGCCGGCCTAGCCGCCCTCGGGGAGTCCGGCCGTCGGCCGGGCTCTCCGCACGTCAGCGGACCGACTCGGCGATCCGCCGCGCCCGCTCCAGCGACTCCTCACCCTCCAGCCGCAGCGTCGGCCCCGCCCCACCGGGCCCGGTCCACAGCAGCGTCGGCCCCGCCGGCCGCTCCGTACGGGTCCATATCTCACCGCGGGCATCCGTCATGGGGATGACCAGCCGGTGCGGCTCGGCGAACCAGTAGCCCGTGCCGCCGTCGCTCAGCCGGACCCATTCCGGCTGCACCCGCACCGTCTTCACGAAGCCGGGATCCAGCTCCGCCGGGAACTGGTCCAGGCGTATCGTCCGGCCGCCCTCGGTCCAGCACAGGCCGACCACGGACCGTCCCGGCGCCGACCGGGCCACCGACACGGCGTCCGGCTCGCCCAGCACGGCCGGTATCCGAGGCTCGAACCCGGCCAGCGCGGCGGCCTCCCGCAAGGGCACCGGGTCCTCGCAGCCGGGCACCGCCGCGCCCGGCACCGGCGGCGCCGACGGGTCGTAGCGCACCTTCACCCCGCCGAAGCCGAACCAGTCCGCCACCGTCGCCCGCACCGGAGGCGTGAGCACCAGCACCACCAGCGCCCCCGACACCGTCACCGTCAGCGCCCGCCACCGCCGGCGCACCCAGCGCCGCAGCCGCTCGTACCGCCCCGGCGGCTCCGCCACCGGCGCCGGCAGGGCGTCGGCCAGTATCTGCGCCAGCACCCGCTCGGCCATCGACTCCCCGGACACCTCGGGCACCTTCATCCGGCGCCCCAGCTCCCGCAGCTCCTGAGGAAGATCATCCATGCTCATCACCCCCTTCCGACCCCTTGGACCCCTCAGGCCTCTCCGGCCTCAGGGTGCCGAGCTGCCCGCCCAGCTTCTTCAGCGCCCGGCTCAGCCGTGACTTCACCGTGCCCCGCGGCCACCCCAGCGCCTGCGCCGTCTCCGCTTCGTCCATCTCCAGGAGATAGCGGTAGATCACCACCTGGCGCTGGTCCTCACCCAGCTCCTCCAGCGCCGCCGTGAGCAGCAGCCGCCGTTCCCGCTCCAGCGCCGCCACCGCCGGATCCGCCGATTCCGGTATCAGCGGCTCGGGGCCGAGCAGCCCCGCCTCCCGGTCCGCGACAGCCCTGCGGCGGGCCGCCGAGCGCACTGTGTTCCTCGTCTCATTGGCCACGATCTGGAGCAGCCACGGCCGGAACGCCGACCCGTCCTTGAACCGGCCCAGCGAGCAGTACGCCTTGATGAAGGCCTGCTGCACCACGTCCTCCGCGTCCGCCCCCGCCCCGAACGCCACGGCCGCTCTCAGCGCCACGCCCGTATGGGCGTGCACCAACTCCGCGTACGCCTCCGGCTCCCCGGCGCGTACCCGTGCGATCACCGCGGCCTCATCGACGATCAGGCCCCCCTCCCGCGTCCTCACACTCTTGATACACCGGTCGGCCGGGATCCGTTCCCGAACCGTCCGCCGTACCTGAGAGAATGATGGGCATGGCCTCTGACAGTCCTCGCGCGCTCTCCGGAATCCAGCCCACGGCGGGCTCGTTCCACCTCGGCAACTACCTCGGTGCGATCCGTCAGTACGTCGCGCTGCAGGAGACCCACGACGCCTTCTACATGGTCGTGGACCTGCACGCGATCACGGTTCCGCAGGACCCCGCCGAGCTGCGGGCCAACACCCGCCTCGCCGCCGCGCAGCTCCTCGCCTCCGGTCTCGACCCCGAGCGCTGCACCCTCTTCGTCCAGAGCCACGTCCCCGAGCACGCGCAGCTCGGCTGGATCATGAACTGCCTCACCGGCTTCGGCGAGGCCTCCCGCATGACCCAGTTCAAGGACAAGTCCGCCAAGCAGGGCGCCGACCGGGCCACCGTCGGCCTCTTCACGTACCCGATCCTCCAGGTCGCGGACATCCTGCTCTACCAGGCCAACGAGGTCCCGGTCGGCGAGGACCAGCGCCAGCACATCGAGCTGACCCGCGACCTCGCGGAGCGCTTCAACGCCCGCTTCGGCGAGACCTTCACCGTCCCGGCGCCGTACATCGTCAAGGAGACCGCGAAGATCTTCGATCTCCAGGACCCGACGATCAAGATGAGCAAGTCGGCGTCGACGCCCAAGGGCCTGATCAACCTGCTCGACGAGCCGAAGGTGACGGCCAAGAAGGTCAAGAGCGCGGTCACGGACACCGACACCGTGATCCGGTTCGACGCGGAGAACAAGCCCGGCGTCAGCAACCTCCTCACCATCCTCTCCACCCTCACCGGTACGACGATTCCGGAGCTGGAGAAGAGCTACGAGGGCAAGATGTACGGTGCGCTGAAGACGGACCTCGCCGACGTCATGGTGGAGTTCGTCACCCCCTTCCGGGCCCGTACGCAGGAATATCTGGACGACCCGGAGACGCTGGACTCCCTCCTGGCCAAGGGCGCCGAGAAGGCCCGCGCGGTCGCCGCCGAGACCCTCGCGCAGACCTACGACAAGGTGGGCTTCCTGCCCGCCAAGCACTGAGTCCGGCGCCGGGCCCGAGGGCTCTGGCGGGAAGAGCGCCGCAGCCGTCACACTGGCGGCTGCGCAGACATCCGACACTGAGGAGAATGACGTGGGGACCGTAACGCTCGGCGTTTCGATCGCGGTCCCGGAGCCCTACGGCAGCCTGCTCCAGGAGCGGCGCGCGGGCTTCGGGGATCCCGCCGCCCATGGCATCCCCACGCATGTCACCCTCCTGCCGCCGACCGAGGTGGCGGCCGCGGACCTGCCCGCGATCGAGGCCCACCTCGCCGCGGTCGCGGCCGCCGGCCGGCCCTTCCCGATGCGGCTGAGCGGCACGGGCACGTTTCGGCCGCTGTCGCCCGTCGTCTACGTCCAGGTCGTCGAGGGCGCGGCGGCCTGCACCTGGCTCCAGAAGCGGGTCCGGGACGCCTCCGGCCCGCTGGTGCGCGAGCTCCAGTTCCCGTACCACCCCCATGTGACGGTGGCGCACGGCATCGCCGAGGAGGCGATGGACCGGGCGTACGAAGAGCTGGCGGAGTTCGAGGCCGCCTGGTCGGTCACCTCCTTCGCGCTCTACGAGCAGGGCCCGGACGGGGTGTGGCGCAAGCTCCACACGTACGCGTTCGGCGGCGGCCGCCCCGGGGGCGTCCCGGCGCAGGGCTCCCCGGTCGACGCGCCCGCACCCGCCGCCTCCTAGCGACCGCGGGCCGGGCACCTCACAGCGGCAGCCGGCGGAACAGCGGCCGTGGCACGTGCCGCAGGGCCGACATCACGGCCCGCAGCGCCCCCGGCACCCAGACGGTCTCCGAGCGGCGCCGCAGCCCCAGCTCGATCGCCGTGGCCACCGCGTGCGGGGTGGTGGTCAGCGGCGGCTCGTCGAGACCGGCGGTCATCCTGGTCCGTACGAAACCGGGCCTGACGACCATCACGTGCACCCCCGTGCCGTACAGCGCGTCCCCCAGGCCCTGGGCGAAGGCGTCCAGGCCCGCCTTGGACGACCCGTAGATGAAGTTGGCCCGCCGGGCGCGCTCCCCGGCGACCGAGGACAGCACCACCAGCGAGCCGTGCCCCTGCGCCTGCAGGGCCTGCGCGCAGACCAGCAGGGCCGAGACGGCGCCCGTGTAGTTGGTCTGGGCGACCCGGACGGCCGCGGGCGGATCGGCCTCGTCGTGGCCCTGGTCGCCGAGGACCCCGAAGGCGAGCAGCACCATGTCGATGTCGCCGTCGGTGAAGAGTTTCCCCAGGGTCTCCTCGTGCGCGGCGGTGTCCAGGGCGTCGAAGGGTACGGTGCGGACCTCGGCGCCCAGGGCGCGCAGCGATTCGGCCGCGGACTCCAGGGCGGGGGAGGGGCGCCCGGCGAGCAGGACCGTGCGGGTGCGCCGGGCGATCAGCCGGCGCGCGGTGGCGAGGCCGATCTCGGACGTGCCACCGAGGACGAGCAGGGACTGGGGGGCGCCGAAGGCGTCCTTCATCGGCGGATCTCCTTCACAGAGCCGGATCTCGGGGGTCACAGGGCGAGGCGCCGGGACAGGTCCGAGCGGAACACCCCGCGCGGGTCCACCTCGGCCCGCAGGGCGAGGAACGCGGGCAGCTTCGGGTACATCGTGTGCAGCAGTTCGGGCCGAAGGCGCGAGTCCTTCGCCAGATAGACGCGGCCGCCCGCGCCCGCGACGTCCTCGTCGAGTTCGTCGAGGAACGAGTCGAGTCCCGACATCCCCGTAGGGATGTCCAGGGCGAGGGTCCAGCCGGGCATGGGGAAGGAGAGCCAGCCGGGGTCGCCCGCGCCGAACCGTTTCAGTACGGCCAGGAAGGACGGGCAGCCGCGGCGGGCGATGCGCCGGACGACCCGGCGCAGCGTCTCCTCCTGGCCGTGGCCGACGACGAACTGGTACTGGACGAAGCCGCCGCGGCCGTAGACGCGGTTCCAGTGCGGGACGCCGTCGAGGGGGTGGAAGAAGGTCGAGATCCGCTGGAGCTGCCCGGTCCGCAGCCGGGGCGCCCTGCGGTACCAGAGCTCGTTGAAGAGCCCGACCGTGGTCCGGCCGAGCAGTCCTTCCGGGACGACGGAGGGCGCGGACGGCAGCCGGCCGGTGCGGAAGGCGAGCGGAGCGCGCCGGGCGCGCGCCGGAAGCGTGGCGTACGGCGCGTGCTCCCCCCGGGTGAGCACCGACCGGCCCAGGGCGCTGCCGCGCGCGAGCAGGTCGATCCAGGCGACCGAGTAGCGGTAGCGGTGGTCGGTGGCGGTGAGCCGGGCCATCAAGTCGTCGAGGTCGGTGGCGCGTTCGGTGTCGACCGACATCAACGCCGTTTCGACGGGGTGCATCTGGAGGGTGGCCGACAGGATCACACCGGTCAGTCCCATGCCGCCCGTGGTGGCGTCGAAGAGGTCGGTGCCGGGGGCGACCGTACGGACGGCGCCGTCCGCGGTGAGCAGGTCGAGCGAGCGTACGTGGCGGGAGAAGGAGCCCGAGACATGGTGGTTCTTGCCGTGGATGTCCGCGCCGATGGCGCCGCCGACGGTGACGTAGCGCGTACCGGGGGAGACCGGCACGAACCAGCCGAGCGGCAGCAGCACCTCCATCAGCCGGTGGAGGCTGACCCCCGCGTCGCAGACGACCGTGCCGGTGGTCGCGTCGATGGTGTGGACGCGGTCGAGACCGGTCATGTCGAGGACGGATCCGCCGGCGTTCTGGGCGGCGTCGCCGTAGGCGCGGCCCAGGCCCCGGGCGATGCCGCCGCGGGCCCCGCAGGCGAGGACGGCGGCCGCGACCTCCGTGTAGCTGCGGGGGCGGACGACGCGGGCGACGGTGGGGGCCGTACGGCCCCAGCCGGTGACCTCGACGGCGTCCAGGAGCGCGTCGGAAGGGGTGTCGGCAGCCATGGTTGCGACCGTATCGGCATGACTGAGGTAATTGCCGGGTTTGCCCCGAGGCTCGCCGAAATGGGTGATTAAAGGAGTGTCAGGAAAGATAGCCGTGCCGCGAGCGGGCACCCGCGCCATTCTCGCCCCTGTCCCTGGGCGCGCACCGGACGCCGACAGGACGGAAGGGGTGGCAGATGCGGTACGCGGATCGCGAGCGGCGGTTGCTCGTCGTGCTGCGCGGCTGCGGACGGCGGCCGGAGGTGGCCGCGGCCGCCCGCGCGCTGTCGCTCAGCGGCGAGCACGCGGCGCTGTGGATCGGCGCCGGACTGATCGGCGCCGCCGCCGGGGGTGAGCGGCGAACCGCCTGGCTGCGCGGCACCGCCCTGATCGGCGCGGCGCATCTGACCAGCATGGCCGTCAAACGGGTGGTACGCCGCCCGCGCCCCGAACCGGCCGCCTACGAGCCCCTCGTACGGACCGCCGGCCACCACTCCTTCCCCAGCTCGCACGCCACCTCGGCGGCCGCCGCGGCCGTCGCCTTCGGCGCCCTGAGCCCGCTGGGCCGCCGCCTGGCCCCGCCGCTCGCCGCCGCGATGTGCCTCTCCCGCCTCGTCGTCGGCGTCCACTACCCGACCGACGTGGCCGCCGGCGCCCTGCTGGGCGGCGCGCTCGCGGGCCTGGGCAGGCCTTGGCTGCACGGCGGCGGGAGGGGCGCGCATGTCTGAGCGCAGCACGGCGCTGCTCGAAGCCTCCGGGCCCGCCCGGCGGGCCGTCCACCCCGACCCGCCCCGGCGCGGCCCGGCGGCCCTCGCCCTCGGCCTGCTGCGCACCGCCCGGCCCCGGCAGTGGGTCAAGAACACCCTCGTCGTCGCCGCGCCCGCAGCCGCCGGAGAACTGGCATCCCTGGAGACGGCACGCCAACTGGGTCTGGTGTTCGTCCTGTTCACGGCCGCCGCATCGGCCGTCTACCTCGTCAACGACGCCCGGGACGCCGACGCCGACCGCGCCCACCCGGTCAAACGCCGCAGACCCGTCGCCGCCGGCACCGTCCCCGTACCCCTCGCGTACACCACCGGCGCGCTCCTCGGGCTCGCGGCCACGGCCGCCGCGGCCGTCCTGTGCAACCCCATGACGGCCGCGCTGCTCACCGGCTACCTCGTCATGCAACTCGCCTACTGCGTCCGCCTGAAACACGTCCTGGTGGTCGATCTCGCCGTCGTCACCACCGGGTTCCTCATGCGGGCGATGATCGGCGGTGTGGCGCTCGGCATCCCGCTCTCCCGCTGGTTCCTGATCACCACCGGCTTCGGCGCGCTGTTCATGGTCGCGGCCAAGCGCTACTCGGAGGCCGTCCAGCTCGCCTCCCACAAGGGCGCCACCCGCGCCCTGCTCACCGAATACACAACCGGCTACCTCCGCTTCGTCTGGCAGCTGGCCGCAGGCGTCGCCGTCCTCGGCTACTGCCTGTGGGCGCTGGAGAGCGGCGGCACCGCCAACGGCTCGCTGCTGCCCTGGCGCCAGCTGTCGGTGATCGCCTTCATCCTCGCCGTGCTGCGCTACGCCGTCTTCGCCGACCGGGGCACCGCGGGCGCCCCCGAGGACGTCGTCCTGCGCGACCGGCCGATCGCCGTCATCGGAGTGGCGTGGGCGGCGATGTACGGCATGGCGGTCGCGGACCTGTGACGGCACGCGCGTGTGAAGGGGCGGCCCACAGCCGGGCGGGGGCACGCGTGCGTGAAGGGGCGGAAAACGCCCGGGCAGCCCCACGCGCGCGTGAAGTGGCCGGGTTCGCCGCCACGGGGCTGTGCGCGTACGGAGTCGATCTCGCGCTGTTCGTCTGGCTCCGCGGACCTTTCGGCATGGACCCGTACGCCGCGAAGGCCGTCTCCTTCCTCGCCGGGTGCACCGTCGCGTACCTCGGCAACGCCCTCGGCACCTACCGGCGCCGCCACGTCGCCCTGCGGGAGTACGCCGTCTTCTTCGGCGTCAACGCCGCCGGCGCCCTTGTCCAGCTCCTGTGCCTGGGGGTCTCGCGCCACGCCCTCGGCCTCACCTCGGCCCGCGCCGACACGGTCTCCGCACTCGGCATCGGCATGGCACTCGCCACCTGCCTGCGATTCTGGGGTACCCGCACACTGGTCTTCCGCACAGGGGGTACGCGTACGTCATGGACTGGCTGACCAAGCTCCCCGTCGTCGGACCCCTCGTCACCCGGCTGATGCGCACGCACGCGTGGCGCTCCTACGAGACCCTGGACCGGGTCCACTGGACCAGGCTCGCCGCCGCGATCACGTTCATCAGCTTCCTCGGCCTCTTCCCGCTGATCACCGTCGGAGCCGCCGTCGGCGCCGCCCTGCTCACCGACGCCCAGCTCAAGGACATCGAGCAGAAGATCGGCGAGCAGGTGCCCGGCATCTCCGAACAGCTCGACATCGACGCGCTGGTCGCCAACGCCGGGACCGTCGGCCTCGTCGCCGGTGCCGTGCTGCTCTTCGCCGGCATCAGCTGGGTCGGCTCGATGCGGGACTGTCTGCGCGCGGTGTGGGACAAGGACGACGAGGACGAGGGCAATCCGGTCGTACGCAAGGCCAAGGACGCCGTCGTGCTCGTCGGGCTCGGCGCGACCGCGCTCGCCTCGTTGGCCGCCTCCGCGCTCGGCTCGACCGCCGTCGGCTGGACCGCCGACCGGCTGGGGATCGGGGGCGGCGGCGCGGGCGGCGTCCTGCTCCAGATCGCCGCGCTGCTGGTCGCCGTCCTCGCCGACTTCCTGATGCTGCTCTACATCCTGACGCTGCTGCCCGGCGTCCATCCCGAGCGGCGCCGGCTCGTGGTGGCGGCGCTCATCGGCGCCGTCGGCTTCGAACTGCTGAAGCTGCTGCTCGGCGGCTACATGCGGGGCGTCGCGGCGAAGTCGATGTACGGGGCCTTCGGCGTGCCGGTCGCCCTGCTGCTGTGGATCAACTTCACCGCGAAGCTGCTGCTGTTCTGCGCGGCGTGGACGGCCACAGGACGGGCGGAGACCGCCGAGGAGAGCCCCGCGGGCCAGGGGCCCCCTGAGGGCGGCCAAGAGCCCTCCAAGGGGGGCTCCTCCACGGACCGCAAGGAGCCCCGTACCGCTAGCGGCCCCGGCGAAGCGGCCACTTCCGGTTGACCAGCAGCACCGCCCCGGCCACGACGACCAGCACCCCGCCGAAGATCCCGAGCGCGATCCCGATCCCGCCGGACTTCTCCGCCGCCGAGGCCTTCGCCAGGGCGGTGTCGCCGTCCTTCGCCGGTCCCTTGGAGGCGTCGCCCGTACGGGCCGACTTCGGCGGCACCAGCTCGCCGACCGGCTTCACCTTCCCGGACGCCGCGAAGCCCCAGTCGAGGAGGCGGGCCGTCTCCTTGTAGACCGCGGAGGACTCCTTGGACGACGGGTTCATGACGGTCACCAGCAGCACCTTGCCGCCGCGCTCGGCCACGCCGGTGAAGGTCCATCCGGCGTGCGTGGTGCTGCCGTTCTTCACCCCGGCGATGCCCTGGTACGGGGCGACGCCGTGGGAGCCGGTCAGCAGCCGGTTGGTGTTCTGGATCTCGAACGTCTCGCGCTTCTTGCCGGGCTTCTGCTCCCCGGGGAACTGCGCGCGCGCCGTCGCGGCGTACTCCCGGAAGTCCGGCTTCTGCATCCCGCTGCGGGCGATGAGCGTGAGGTCGTACGCGGAGGAGACCTGGCCGGGGGCGTCGTAGCCGTCGGGGGACACGACGTGCGTGTCCAGCGCCTGGAGCTCGGCGGCGTGGTCGTTCATCTCCTTGACCGTCTTGGGGACGCCGCCGTTCATGGCGGACAGGACGTGCACGGCGTCGTTGCCGGACTTCAGGAAGACACCGAGCCACAGGTCGTGGACGGTGTACGAGAGCTTCTCCTTTATCCCGACGAGGCTGGACCCCTGGCCCAGATTGGCGAGCTCGGCCGGGGCGACCGTATGGGTCTGCTTCTTCTGGAGCTTGGGTAGCAGGGTGTCCGCGAAGAGCATCTTCAGGGTCGAGGCGGGGGGCAGCCGCCAGTGCGCGTTGTGCGCGGCCAGGACGTCACCCGTCTCGGCGTCCGCGACGATCCACGAACGGCCGGACAGCTCCTTCGGCAGCACCGGCACGCCCGGGGCCAGATTCACCTGGGTGCCGGGTTTCCCGAGGAGCTTGCCGCCGACCGTGGACATGACCGCCGGCGGCTTGGGCTGCTTGTCTTCCGGGCCCCCGGGCTTCGTGGGGCTGGCGAGGGCGGGCGCGGCGGTGAGAAGAGGCAGCAGCGCGGCGGCGGTGACCGTCACAGCGGTCTTTTTCAAGGCAGACACGGTCGAGAACGTACAGGGAGAGATCAAAGAACCGAACCCCGCGGGGCGGTATGTGGCGGACGTCTGGGCTCCACTTCCCTCGGGCGCAGGGCACGCGCCGGGCGCACGACCCCGCCGCACCCCACCCGCACCGGCCGGTGATACTGAACCCATGAAGCTCACCCGTCCCGTCGCCTGGTTCCTGCTCGCATTCGGGGTGTGGAGCTGGTTCATCTGGATCACTTTCGTCAAGAACCTGTGGGCCAACGGGAGCGGGCTCGCTTTCGACGACGCGGGTGACCCGACCGGGTACTTCTGGGTCCATCTGCTGCTCGCCGTGACGTCCTTTCTCCTGGGGACGGGGATCGGCGTGATCGGGTTGCGTGGCGTGCTCGCATTGCGACGCGAACGACGCGAACGCGGATAGGGGTGTCGGGACGTGCTGCTCTTCCTGCTCGTGCTGCTCGTGGTGCTCGCCCTGCTGGCGGGGGTCCACTGGTATGTCTGGCGCCGTCTGGTGCGCGATGTCACGGCGCGCGGAAGCGTGGCACGCAAGGCAGGGACGGTCGCGGTCATCGTGCTGCCCCTGCTGTCCCTCGCGGCGCTGACCTCGGCCCGCGCGGGCGCCCCCTTCTGGCTCCAGCAGACGGTGGCCTGGCCCGGGTACCTCTGGCTCGCCCTGCTGCTGTACGTGGTCCTCGCCCTGGTGGCGGGGGAGGCGGTCCGCCCGCTCCTGACCTGGTGGCTCCACCGCCGGGCCTCGGCAGCCGGGACGGGGACGGCGGCCGCAGCCGTGGCGGGCGCGCCGACGGCGGAGCGCGCAGCGGTGCCGTCGCGGTCCGACGGCCCTGAAGCCGCCGTCACCTCCTCCGCCGTGGTCGCGGCGCCCACCGCCCCGGACGCCTCCGTGGCGACCGCGGGCGGCCCGGCCGCGGCTCTCGCCGAAGCGCCGGCGCCACCGGAGCAGCCGGCCGCCCCCGCCCCCGACCCGGCCCCCGAGTCCGACTCCCCCCGGCCCCACCTCTCCCGGCGGCTCTTCGTCTCCCGGGTCGTCGGCGGGGGCGCCGCCGCCGTCGCAGGCGGGACCGTGGCGTACGGGACGTACGGGGTGCTGCGCGGCCCCCGCGTCAAGCGGGTGACCGTGCCGCTCGCGAAGATCGGGCGCGGGGTGCACGGCTACCGCATCGCCGTGGTCTCCGACATCCATATCGGACCGATCCTCGGGCGGGCCCACACCCAGCGGATCGTGGACACGATCAACGGCACACAGCCGGACCTCATCGCCGTCGTCGGCGACCTCGTCGACGGGACCGTCGAGAACCTCGGGCCCGCCGCCGAGCCACTGGCGCAGCTCAGGGCCAAGGACGGGGCGTACTTCGTCACCGGCAACCACGAGTACTTCTCGGGCGCCGACGCCTGGGTCGACCACGTCCGGGAGCTCGGGCTGCGGCCCCTGCGCAACGACCGGGTCGAGCTCGGCGGGTTCGACCTCGCCGGGGTCGACGACATCGCGGGGGAGAGCGAGGGCAAGGGCCCCGACTTCGGCAAGGCGCTCGGGGACCGGGACCGGGCGCGTGCCTCCGTCCTGCTCGCGCACCAGCCGGTGGTGATCCATGACGCCGTCCGCCACGGCGTCGACCTCCAGCTCTCCGGTCACACCCACGGCGGACAGCTGTGGCCCGGCAATCTCATCGCCGATCTCGCCAACCCGACCCTCGCCGGACTCGAGCGGTACGGCGACACCCAGCTGTACGTGTCCCGGGGCGCCGGTGCCTGGGGGCCGCCCGTACGGGTCGGGGCGCCGTCCGACATCACGCTCGTGGAGCTGGCCTCCCGCCAGACGTGAGCGGGGCCGTACGCACGCGGGCCGTCGGGTCCGTCAGGCCTTCTTCGTGGAGCGCTTGGGCTTGCCGGAGGCCGCCATGCCCGCCGCCGTCGGCATGAAGTCCGCGAGGAGTTCGTGGGTCTCCTTGACCAGGGGCCGCAGCAGCCGGAAGCGGGAGAGCGAGATCGCCCGGGCCGAGACCGGCGCCAGCCGCTCCACCAGGCGGCGGCTGTTGGTGCACCCTTCGGAGCGGTCGTACACCCAGAACAGCACCAGGCCCATCTGCTGGAGCCACAGCAACTGCGGAAGCGCCTCGGCGAGTTCCGGATCGATCTTGACGGACGCGCCGGAGATGACCCGGCGGTGGACGTCGATCGCGGCCTCGCGCGGCCCCTCCGACTCGGGGGAGAAGGGGCTCAGGGGGCTGTCGGGGTCGGCGGCGTTCTTGAAGAACTGCGCCGCGAACTCGTGGTACGGCTCGGCGATGTCGAGCCAGCCGAGCAGGACCCCGCGGATGCGTGCCGCGAGGTCCTTCTCGTCGCTGTCCAGGATTCCGGCGACGGCCGCCTGGTGCTCGTCGGCGATCCGGTCGTAGAACCCCTGGACGAGGTGTTCCTTGGAGGAGAAGTAGTAGTAGGCGTTCCCGACGGAGACTCCGGCCTCCTGGGCGATGGCCCGCATGGTCGTCTTGTCGTAACCGCGGTCCTTGAAGAGCCGGAGCGCGGTTTCGAGGATGAGGGTGCGGGTCTGCTCGCTCTTGGGCGCCTTGGCGGGCTTGTCGGCCGCCGCCGCCTTCACTTCCTTCTCTTCCTTCACGCTGCCCGAGCCTAGCCGTGCCCGGCCGGTGCTCCGCACCGCCCGTCCGCGCAGCTCGGAGCCGTGGCCTGGCGCCATTTGGCGGCGGCGAGCACACACGCCCGGGCGAACGGGGCCCCGGCGGGGGTGGCCAGCCAGTGGGCACGGGGCCGGTGTTCGGCCAGTGCCCAGAGGCAGACGATCCAGGCGGACGTGCCCCGGTAGATCTGGCCTGCGTCGCCGATGACCGTGATCTCCGCCAGGGTGGCGTCGTGGTCGAGGCCGGGGAAGCGGCGGCGGGCCTCCTGGGACCCGGCGGGCACCAGCTCGATCGGGACGAGCTGGTGCTGCCGCAGCAGCCAGGCCCGCACGTGCACGCAGAGCGGGCACTGGGCGTCGTAGAGCACCGTGAGCCGGGTGACGGGCGTGACGGGTGTCCCCGGGGCCATGGTGGTCACGGCTGTCTCACGCGCCGGTGGTGGGGGCGGCCCAGGGGCCCTGGCCCGTACCGGTCCAGCCCTGCGGGGGCACCGGCGGCACCTGCTCGCGCTCCATCACACCCCGGCGGCGGATCTTGTTGAGGACGTAGACGTTGCCGAGGTGCATCACGCCGAGGACGAGCAGGACCACGCCCTGCTTCACCGACAGCGCCTCGAAGAGACCGCGGGCGTCGGCGACCGTCTCGTCCTGGCTGAGGTAGAGGGCGACGAAGCCGAAGTTGACGAGGTAGAAGCCGACCACCAGGAGGTGGTTCACGGCTTCGGCGAGCTTCTCGTTCCCGTGCAGGACATCCGCGAGGAAGATCTTGCCGTTCCTGCTCAGGGTCCGGGCCACCCAGATGGTCAACGCCACGCTGATGAGCAGGTAGGCGATGTACGCGACGACAGTGAGGTCCATGCCCCACCCTCCCTTGAACGCGTTCAAAAGGTTGATGTGCTTGACTGTAGACCCTCCTTTGAACGTGTTCAAGTCCGGGGGTGCCGGGGTGGAAAAGCGCAGGCGCCGGCGGATGCCGGGCACCTACGATCACGGGCGTGACGCTCTCTCATGACATGGCCGGCGACGGCCCCACGGTCCTCCTCCTGCACTCCTCGGTCTGCGACCGCGGGATGTGGGACCCGCAGTGGCAGCCCCTCCTGGACGCCGGGTACCGCGTGGTGCGCTGCGACTTCCGCGGCCATGGCGAAACGCCCGCGGACGCGGGGGACTACAGCGACGCCGAGGACGTACGGGAGCTGCTGGACGCCCTCGGCGTCGACCGGGCGGCCGTCGTCGCCTCCTCCTTCGGCGGCCGGGTCGCCCTGGAGTTCGCCGCCGGCCACCCCGAGCGGGTGACGGCCCTGGCCCTGCTCTGCGCGGGCATGCCCGGCCATGAACCGGGCCCGGAGCTCCTCGCCTTCGACGCCCGCGAGAACGCCTTCTTCGACGCAGACGACGTGTCCGGCGCGGTCGAACTCAACCTGGACACCTGGCTCGGCCCGGACGCGGACGCCGACGCCTGCGCGAAGGTCCGGGTGATGCAGCGTCACGCCTTCGACATCCAGCTCGCCGCCGACGCCGAGGCGCAGGAGCGGCAGGGTGAGCAGCCGGAGCCTGAGGCCGAGGCGGAGGTGGCGCCCGCCGTCGACCTCACCCGCATCACCGCCCCCACCCTCGCCGTCGCGGGCGCGTACGACGCCTCCGACTTCCGTGAGATCGCCAAGACCCTCGCCGCCACCCTCCCTGCCGCCCGCCATGTCGAGCTGCCCTGGGCGGGCCATCTCCCCTCCCTGGAGCGCCCCGAGGAGACCACGGCCCTTCTGCTCGACTTCCTCGCCGCTCCCGCCGCCCCGTAGGGATCACCCGGTGCCGAACCGCCGTACCCCCGGCACCAGGGCCGTCGCCAGGCAGCAGCCGCCGACCAGGACCGCGGCGGCCGCCAGCGGCACCTCCGGGCCCCAGGCCGAGGCGGCCGCCGGGGCCAGGACGTAGGCAAGCGGCATGGCCGCCAGGGAGAGCAGCCAGTCGTAGGAGGTGACGCGGGCCAGCGCGTGGGGCGGGAAGGCGCGCTGCACCGCCGTCTGCCACACCGGCGAGAGGAAGCCGAGACCGGCCTGTGCGAGGCCGTACGCGGCGATCGTCACCGGCGCCGGGGCCGAGACTGCCAGCAGGAGCAGCGGGGCTGCGTAGAGCGCGAGGCCCAGATTGGCCGTCAGGACCGGTCGCCGGGGGCGGGCCCGGCCGGCCAGCAGCGAACCGGCCAGCAGGCCCACCGCACCGGTCTGGAGCATCACCACCCAGGTGGTCTCACCGCCGAGTTCGGCCAGCACAAGGGCCGGCCCGAGGGTCATCAGCACGGCCGCTGCGCCGTTCCACGCGGCATGGGCGATCAGGCTCGTCCAGTACCAGTCCCGGCCACGGACCTCCTGCCAGCCCTCGGTGAGATCGGCCGCCAGCGACCGGCGGGGGATCGGCACGCGCTCGACCCGTACGGCCACGAGCAGCGCGGCCGAGAGGGCGAAGGTCGCCGCGTCCAGGACGAAGGCCCAGCCCGGCCCGGCCGTCACGATCAGCAGCCCGGCGCAGGCCGGGCCGCCCAGCCGGGTGGCGCTCTCGGCCACCCCCATCGCCGCGTTGGCCCGCTGGAGGGCCCCCTCGGCGACGACCCCCTTGAGCAGCGGGGAGGCCGTCGGCATGGCGAAGGCCCCGGCCGCGCCGCCGACCGCCCCGGCCGTGGCGATCACCCGCAGGTCCGGTGCCCCGGAGAGCAGCTGCGCGCCGACCAGGAGCTGGCAGGCGCACCGGACGAGATCGGTGACGAGCGCGACCGTACGCGCGTTGAAGCGGTCGCCGACCACCCCGCCCAGCGGCAGCAGGAGCAGCTTGGGCACCATCGCGCAGGCCAGGACCAGCGCGAGGGCCGATGTGGAGCCGGTGGCCTCCAGGACGGCGAGGCCGAGCGCGGTGGGGATGACGGCGTCGCCGAGGAGGGAGAGGGTGCGCCCGGCGAGCAGGAGTTGGAAGGGGCGGGTACGCACCGGGTGTGCGGTGGTGGACGGCATGGCGGCAAAAGTATTTCGCTACCAAATGATTCGTCAACGAAATATTCGGTGTCGAAGTACGTCACCCGCCAGGACCCCCGACGTACCATCGGATCCATGGAGACCGAAGGCCCGCGCGACTGGACCGACGAGCACGTGGCGCGCTGGAAGCCGGTTCTGCCCGACCTCGACCCGGACGTCGAGGGCGCCGTCACCCGCATGAAGAAGCTCTCCGTCCATCTGCGGCGCGTGCGCGAACAGTCCCTCGCCGACTTCGACCTGGAGCGGCACGAGTTCGACACCCTCCACAAGCTCGCCGGCCGCGGCGGCAGCGCCGCCCCCTCCGAACTCTCCGTCGACCTCGACCTCGCACCCGCCTCCGTCACCGGCCGCCTCGACGCCCTGGAGCGGCGCGGCTTCGTGCGCCGCACGCAGTCCACCCACGACCGCCGCCGGGTCGTCGTCGAACTCACCGAGTCCGGCCGCTCGACGTGGCTGGGCGCCATGGACGTCCTCGGTCATGAGGAGGAACGGCTGCTCGGCGTCCTCGACCGGGACGAACGCGCCCAGCTCAACGCCATGCTGCGGCGCATCATGCTGCTGGCCGAGGAGGACGACCGCCGCCACGGCCCGATCTAGTCCCGGCTCCGCTAGGCCCCGGCCGCCGGAACGCCGCCTCCGCGATCCTCATCACGTGGTCCAGCTCCGAGTGCTCCTTCCCCTGAGGCGCGCGGCCCGTCGGATTCATCGAATACACCAGCACCCGGTCCAGCGCCCCGCTGTCGTCCCGCGTCACGAACACCCCGTTGGTGTACCCGCCGTACGACCCCGACTTGCCCCAGGCGACCGCACCGCCCACAGGCGCCCGCTGTATCCCGGCCTTGCTGAACCTGGCCCCCGCCGCCTCAGGCATCTCGAACAGCAGCTTCTGCTCGGCCGGCCGCAGCAGCCGGCCACGTATCAGCGCGGTCATGAACCGGGTCAGATCAGGGGCGTTGGAGACCATGCCGCCCTCCGCCCACGGCCACGGGCTCATCTTCTCGGAGATGTCCGTGAGCTCCGTGTCGTCCGGACTGCGCACGACGGCGGCGCGGGAGAACGGCGCGGGCAGCGAGGTGTCGTGCGCCTCCGGCAGGGAGGTGTCCCGCAGCCGCAGCGGCCGCAGGATCCGCTCGTGCAGCTCCTGCCGGTACGGACGACCCGTGACCCGCTCGATCATCATCCCGACGAGGTAGTAGTTGATGCCGTTGTACTGCGTGGTCTTGCCGGGCTCCGTCGGCGTGCCGCACCGCAGCGAGGCCGCCACCACCTCCTCGGGCGGGCCCTCGACCACGCACGAGGGCTGCGGAATGCCGCTCGTATGGCTGAGCAGCTGCTCCAGGGTGATGTCCCGCTCGTATGCCGCCGGAAGGACGCCGGGCAGCACCTCCCGGACCGTCGAGTCCATCCGTAACTTCCGTTCGCCGACGAGCTGGAGGGCGATGGTGGAGGTGAACAGCTTGGTGATGCTGCCGATGCGTACATGCGCGTCCGGGGAGGGGACGGAAGGGCCCGCGATCCCGCGCCAGTGTCCGTCCCGGCCGCTCACGGACACCAGCGCGCCGGTCACCACCCGGGTCGGCAGCCCCGCGATCGAGGCGCGCAGGGCCGCCCGGTCCAGGCGGTCGTGCCGGGGCGACTCCACGGCGACGGGGGTACGGGGCGCCGCGGTGGCCGGGACCATCGTGCCCACGACACCGACGAGCGCGGCCCCGGCCGCCGCGAACATGCCCCAACGGGCGTGAAGACTCAGCGAGTTCGTCATGCCGACAAGTCTTCCGCCGATCACCCCGCCGGCCCATCCGGGATCACCCCCGGCGAACCCGGGAGCACCCCCGAGGCGCCCCTGAGACCTGCCCTGAGACCTTCCCTGAGGACCTGCCAGGGCCCAGTCTCAGGTCTCAGATGCTCAGCGAGCGGGCGTAGTTGATCTGCCCCATCACCCAGTGGATCGTGTCCGGGCCGGTCGCCGGAATCATCGTCGAGTGGTGCCGGCCGCCGCTGGTCACCGTCACCTGGATGAAGCCCGTCGTCGTCTTCTCCTTCATCAGGAGGAACAGCAGACCCAGCAGGCAGAAGATAAAGAAGATGACGGCCAGGACGATGGCGACCGTCGGCATCTTCTCCTCGGTACGGGACATGTCCGTGGCGTTCCACACCGCGCCCTTGAGCGGCATCGTGCCCGCGGGCGTGACGATCGAGTCGCCCATGACGGTGATGTCACCGAGGGAGAGCAGCGGCCCCCCGCCCGCCGCCGGAACTCCGGCCCCGGGGCCCAGCGGCGCGGGCTGCTGCGGATAGCCGTAGCCGGGCACGGGGTTGGGGCTGGGGTTGGGGTAGCCGTAGCCCGGCGTACCGGGCGGCTGGGTCGGTCCCCACTTGTACTCCCCGTCCGAGGCGTACGGGTTCGGCTCGCTCATTTCTCCCCGATCTCCGATGTCCGAGCGCGGGAAAGCCCGCCTCTGGACGCTGAGCGTACAGAAGCGGGCTTCCGGCCGTACAACCCGTCAGAAACGACGCGTGATCAGCGCGCGCTTCACTTCCTGGATCGCCTTGGTGACCTCGATACCGCGCGGGCAGGCGTCCGTGCAGTTGAACGTGGTGCGGCAACGCCACACGCCGTCCTTGTCGTTGAGGATCTCGAGCCGCTGCTCGCCGGCCTCGTCACGCGAGTCGAAGATGAAGCGGTGCGCGTTGACGATCGCGGCCGGGCCGAAGTACTGGCCGTCGTTCCAGAAGACCGGGCAGGACGACGTGCATGCGGCGCACAGGATGCACTTGGTGGTGTCGTCGAACCGCTCGCGGTCCTCGGCCGACTGGAGCCGCTCACGCGTGGGCTCGTTGCCCTTGGTGATCAGGAACGGCATGACGTCCCGGTACGCCTGGAAGAACGGCTCCATGTCCACGACCAGGTCCTTGAGGACCGTGAGGCCCTTGATGGCCTCGACCGTGATCGGCTTCTCGGGGTTGATGTCCTTGATCAGCGTCTTGCAGGCGAGCCTGTTCTTGCCGTTGATCCGCATCGCGTCCGAGCCGCAGATGCCGTGCGCGCACGAGCGACGGAAGGTCAGCGTGCCGTCGACGTCCCACTTGATCTTGTGGAGACCGTCGAGCACGCGCTCCTTCGGGTCGATCTCGATCTGGAAGTCCTCCCAGACCGCCGCGTCCGAGATCTCGGGGTTGAAGCGGCGGATCCGGAAGGTGACCGTGATGTACGGAGAGGCTGCGGAGTCCTTCTCCACCTTGTCCAGTACGGGGGTAGCCATCAGTACTTACGCTCCATCGGCTGGTAGCGGGTCTGGACGACCGGCTTGTAGTCGAGACGGACGGTCTCGGAGCCGTCGTCGCCGACCTCGCGGTACGCCATGGTGTGGCGCATGAAGTTGACGTCGTCGCGGTTGGGGTAGTCCTCGCGGTAGTGACCGCCGCGGGACTCCTTGCGCGCCAGGGCCGAGACGGCCATGACCTCGGCCAGGTCGAGCAGGTTGCCCAGCTCGATGGCCTCCAGCAGGTCCGTGTTGAAGCGCTTGCCCTTGTCCTGGATGGACACGTTCAGGTAGCGCTCGCGCAGCTCGGCGATCTTCTCGACGGCCGTCTTGATGGTCTGCTCGGTACGGAACACCATCACGTTGGCGTCCATCGTCTCCTGCAGCTCACGGCGCAGCTCGGCGACCCGCTCCGTGCCCGTGGAGTTGCGCAGCCGCTCGACCTGCTCGGCGACGAACGCCGCCGGGTTCTCCGGCAGCTCGACGTAGTCGGACTTCGCCGAGTACTCGGCGGCGGCGATACCGGCCCGCTTGCCGAAGACGTTGATGTCGAGCAGCGAGTTGGTGCCCAGACGGTTGGCGCCGTGCACGGAGACACAGGCGACCTCGCCGGCCGCGTACAGACCCGGGACGACGGTGGTGTTGTCCGCCAGGACCTCACCCTCGACGTTGGTCGGGATGCCGCCCATGGCGTAGTGCGCGGTCGGCTGGATCGGGATCGGGTCCGTGTAGGGCTCGATGCCGAGGTACGTCCGCGCGAACTCGGTGATGTCCGGGAGCTTGGCGTCCAGCTGCTCCGGCGGCAGGTGGGTGAGGTCCAGGTAGACGTGGTCGCCCTCGGGGCCACAGCCACGGCCTTCGCGGATCTCCGTGTAGATGGAGCGCGAGACGACGTCACGGGACGCGAGGTCCTTCATGACCGGCGCGTACTTCTCCATGAAGCGCTCGCCGTCCTTGTTGCGGAGGATGCCGCCCTCACCACGGGCGCCCTCCGTCAGCAGGATGCCCATGCGCCAGATGCCCGTCGGGTGGAACTGGAAGAACTCCATGTCCTCCAGCGGCAGACCGCGGCGGTAGCAGGCCGCCTGGCCGTCACCGGTCAGGGTGTGCGCGTTGGAGGTCACCTTGAAGAACTTGCCGGTGCCGCCCGAGGCGTAGATGACGGCCTTCGCCTGGAAGATGTGGATCTCGCCGGTGGCCAGCTCGTAGGCGACCACACCGGCCGACTTCTTGACGCCGTCGACCTCGGTGATCAGCTGGTCGAGGACGTAGAACTCGTTGAAGAACTCCACACCCTCCTTGACGCAGTTCTGGTACAGCGTCTGGAGGATCATGTGACCGGTGCGGTCCGCGGCGTAGCAGGACCGGCGGACCGGGGCCTCGCCGTGGTTGCGGGAGTGGCCGCCGAAGCGGCGCTGGTCGATGGTGCCGTTCGGGGTCCGGTTGAACGGCAGGCCCATCTTCTCCAGGTCGAGGACGGCGTCGATGGCCTCCTTCGCCAGGATCTCGGCGGCGTCCTGGTCGACCAGGTAGTCACCGCCCTTGACCGTGTCGAAGGTGTGCCACTCCCAGTTGTCCTCCTCCACGTTGGCGAGCGCGGCGGCCATGCCGCCCTGCGCGGCGCCCGTGTGGGAGCGGGTGGGGTAGAGCTTCGTCAGGACGGCGGTGCGGCTGCGCTTCGTCGCCTCGATGGCGGCGCGCATGCCGGCGCCACCGGCGCCGACGATGACGGTGTCGTACTTGTGGATCTTCATGACGTGGATTACCTCAGCCCCGTGCCTAGCGGATGTTCGGGTCGAAGGTGAAGATCACCAGCGTGCCCAGAAGGATGGTGAACACCGTGGCGGTGTACAGCAGGCCCTTGAGCCACAGACGCGTGTTGGCACGCTCCGCGTAGTCGTTGATGACCGTGCGGAGGCCGTTCGCGCCGTGCAGCATTGCCAGCCACAGCATCAGCAGGTCCCAGACCTGCCAGAACGGCGAGGCCCAGCGGCCGGCGACGAAGGCGAAGCCGATCTTGGAGACGCCGCCGTCGAGGACGAGCTGGATCAGCAGGTGGCCGATGACCAGGACGACCAGGACGATGCCGGAGAGGCGCATGAAGAGCCACGCGGCCATCTCGAAGTTGCCGCGGGTCGAGCGCGGGGTCTTCTTGGTGCGCTTGCGCGGGGCCTCGATGTACGGCGCGGGGTTGTCCACGTCGTAGACGGAGCCCTCGACGGGCCCGATCGCGGAAGAGGTGTCAGCGGACATGTCTGGCCTCAGCTCCCGAAGACTTCAGCGGCGGCGTGGCCCAGCACGGGGTACAGCGCACCTGCCATCAGCACGATCCAGATGCCCATGACGGTCCAGAGCATCTGCTTCTGGTAGCGCGGGCCCTTGGACCAGAAGTCCACGGCGATCACGCGCAGGCCGTTGAGAGCGTGGAAGAGGATGGCGGCGACGAGGCCGTACTCAAGGAGCGCGACGATCGGCGTCTTGTAGGTGGCGACCACTTCGTCGTAGGCCTCGGGGGAGACGCGGACGAGAGCGGTGTCCAGCACGTGTACGAACAGGAAGAAGAAAATGAGGACGCCGGTGACTCGATGAGCCACCCAGGACCACATTCCTTCCCGGCCGCGGTACAGCGTTCCAGCCGGCACGGAAGAACCCTCCGGGAGCGGGGATCAGGGCCGGCCGGCTTCTCTGTCGGTCTGGCCCGGCCGGGTACGGTCCACCGGCCCCGGCCATCGTAGCGACGTGTTGTCGGTTCGCTCACTCGGGGTCGACAGGTGTGATCAAACAGGCAATCAAACAGGCACGGACGGGCTATCCGGCGCGCCGGGGCCGGTGGCGTCGGCGACCAGGTGGGCGAGGCGGGCGCGGGCGAGGCGGCGCAGCTCGTCGGCGGCGACCGCCCGCTCCTCGTCCCGTTCGTTGCCGAGCCGGGATCGGATCCCCGCCAGCACCTGGTTCAGGTGCTCGTCCGGCGCGTAGCCGTCGAGGCTGATCACGAAGGCGTGTCCGAAGCTGCTCTCGTACGCGGCGTGCGCGGCGCGCAGCGCGGTGAGCGCGGCCGCCGGGATGCCGGGGGGCGGGGCCGCGGAGGCCTCGTCGGCCAGGGCCTCGTCGAGGTCGGGCGCCGAGAGGTCGTAGCTGGCCTCGTCGGCGGCGGCGAGCAGTGCATCGAGCGTGGGGTAGGGGCGGTGGGCGGCGAGCCGCTGGGCCCAGCGGCGGCTGCCGCAGCAGGCGAGCAGGGCGGCCTCGGCGGCGCCGGGCGGGGCGGTGTTGAACCGTTCGAGTCCGGTACGGGAGGTGGCGCCGCGCGTCTGGCTGGGTATGGCCGTGGGAGCGGCGGTTCCGGTACGGGGTCCGGAGAGGTGGCCGGCGTGGGATTCGCTGGACAGCGTGGGCTCCTCGAACCGCTGAACGGCTGGGAAGGGTGGGGTGAGTGTGCCGCAACGCTATCGGCGGGCGGGAGCGCGTGTGCGACGGATGCGTGATTTTCACCCGGAAGGGAGAGTTTCGATCCCCGCAATGGACGTTCACCTGCCCCATGCGTGCGTATATCGCCCGTTGGTGATCAATCGCCCGATGAGGGAGTATTTCGAGTGATGTGGAACTCCGCGCATCGGCGAACCGGCCGAATATGCGGCGCGGCCGTCACGACGGCCGCGCTGATCGCCGTCACTGCAACGGGCTGCGGCAACGGCTCCGGCGGCCCGGCGGGGGCCGGTACGCCGCCGGCCGGTGTCACCAGTGCCCCGCCCGCCTCGCCCCAGGTGTCTCCGACGCCCACCCCGACCCCGACTCCGACCCCCACCCGGACCTACGCCCTCTCCCAGGCCCCGGCCACCGTTCCGGCCGTACGGGCACATGAGGCCGCCCGCGGCCCCGGCTGGAAGCCCGGCCCCACCAGCGCCGTCGTCGTGGCCGAGGGCAGCGACGCGCTCGCCGACGAGGGGCGGCTGCTCGCCCGGGAGCTCAAGATCGACTACCGCGGCGCCGAACCCGTCCGCGCCGGTGACGTCGAGCTCGCCCTCACCCCCTCCGGCGGCGGCCCCGCGGAGTCGTACACCCTCACCACCCGCGACAACCGCGTCCGGATCAACGGTCCCGACGAGGCCGGCGTCTTCTACGGCACCCGGACCGTCAAGCAGGCCCTGAAGTCGGGCGCGACCGTCCCCGAGGGCGTCGTCACCGACCGGCCCGACCGGCCGCAGCGCGGGCTCAACCTCGACATCGCGCGCAAGCACTTCACCGCCGACTGGATCGAGGCGCGGCTGCGCGAGATGGCCGACCTCAAGCTCAACCAGTTCGGTCTGCACTTCTCCGACGACCAGGGCTTCCGGATCGCCTCCGACTCCCACCCCGAGGTCGTCTCCGCCCAGCACCTCACCAAGGCCGAGGTCCGCCGGATCCTCGCCCTCGCCCAGAGCCTGCACATCACCGTCGTACCGGAGATCGACTCGCCCGGACACCTCGGCGCCGTCCTCAAGGCCCACCCCCAGCTCCAGCTGCGCAACGTCCAGGGCACCCCGCGGCAGGGCGCCATCGACATCTCCAAGCCCGAGTCGGCCCGGATCGTCGACGATCTGCTGCGGGAGTACGCGGGACTCTTCCCGGGCGGCTGGTTCCACGTCGGCGCCGACGAGTACCAGGCGCTGACCGTGCGCGACCCGCAGGCCTCCTACCCCCAGCTCGCCCAGGCCGCCCGGCAGAAGTACGGCGCTCAGGCCCGCGTCCAGGACCTCGCCGAGGGCTGGCTGAACGACCGCGCCGCCGTCGTCGCGGACACCGGCAAGAAGGCCAAGGCCTGGAACGACGGCTTCTTCCCCGGCGGTGTCGTCACCGCCGACAAGGGCATCGAGGTCGAGTACTGGACGGGCAAGGAGATAGGGGCGCGGCCGCCGCTGGAGTACCTGCGCGAGGGCCGGCAGGTGGTGAACCTCAACGACGAGTACCTCTACTACGTGCTCGGCGAGCCCAACGAGTTCACCTACCCCACCGGTCGGCGCATCTACGAGCAGTGGACCCCGCTGGTCCTGCGCGGCACCACCGCCGTCCCGGCGAGCTACTCCGACCAGATCCTCGGCGGCCGGCTCGCCGTCTGGTGCGACCTCTCCCAGGCGCAGACCCAGGACCAAGTGGCGGCGGGCATCCGTAAGCCGCTGGCCGCGCTCTCCCAGAAAGTGTGGGATCCGCGGAAGCCGGCACTGAGCTGGTCGCAGTTCGACGCCTTGGCGGACCGGGTCCGCTGAGGGTGAGGGTCCGGAACTTTCCGGCCATGCAGCACACCAAGGCGACCGGAGGTGCCGTTCCGGCCACGCTGTGACACATTCCGGCCACGCGGCGCAGTAAGAGGAAGTACTGCGTCCGCGACGGGAGGCGTCCCATGACGTCGGCAACGAGCCGAAGCCTGCTGGAACTGATCGCACAGGCCGACGAGCGGAGTCTCGCCGCCTCCGGGCTCGCCTGCCTGGACCGCTGCCTGCCCCTGCTCGACCTCGACGCCGCCGATGTGCTGCGGCCCGTCTGGGCGGCCGTGGCCCGGGGCGGCGGGCCCGCCTGGACCGAGACCCTCACCGAGGCGGGCGCCGCGCTGTCCGGGGACGGGGAGGGTGAGTGCGCCGCGCTGGTACGGAAGATGCTGGGCGCCGCGCCCGCCGCGTGGGCGGCCGAGCCGCTGCGGGAATGGGCCGACAGCTGCTCCGCCGCCGCGCTCGGGCTGCACGCCCGCTTCGACGCCGGGCCCGAGGAGGAGCGCGAGGCGCTCGTCGAGCGCTGCCGCTCGGGTGAGAGCGCCGCCGCGGGCCCGCTGCTCGCCGGCGAACTCCGCCGCCAGCAGTCCGTCCTTGACGCCGTCGCCCACGGCCCCACCGGCCTGCGCCGCGCCCGCGAACTCTCCGTCGAGGGCCGCCGCGTCCTCCGCGCGGTCGTCTCCCGCCGGGCGCGGACGGCCTGACGCGCCGGCGCGCCGCGGGTGGCGTGCCGGACGCGCAGCCGCCCCGCCGCGCCCCCACGGCCGGCCGTCGTCGCCCGGCCTGGCAACGCCCGGCCTTTCGACCGGCCCGTACGACCAAGGCCGGGGCCCCCGATTGGGGACCCCGGCCTTCGCCGTACTGCTTGTGCCGCCGCCCGTGGGTTACGGCATCAGCGTCTGGCCGATGCGGACGCCCGTCGGGGCGCCCAGCTCCGGGGCGCCGTAGTAGCGGCCGGAGGAAGTGACGATGCCGCTCGCGCTGCTGTTGTCGATCTGGAGGATCGTGCCGCTGGCCGTGTCCTCGCCCTCCGCGCCGATCGCGATGTCCGCCCGCAGGTAACCGGACAGGTCGGTCAGCGACACCGACGAGCCCAGCCGGTCGCCGGCCTCCGGCGTGCCCGGGACTCCGCCCGCGCCCTGGGCGTAGGCGGTCGAGCCGGTCGCCGTCGGGCCCGTGGACGCGCCGCGCAGGAGGATCACGAAGCCCGCGTCCTTCTGCGTGCCGTTCTTGACGATCTCCTTGCCGGGAACGCCGGTCAGGATGTCGCCGAACCCGTCGAGGTTCACATCGCCCACGGACACCGAGGCGCCCATGTCGTCACCGGCCGTCCCCGCGCCGGGAACGCTCGCCGAGTCCTGCCCGAGGGTCTTGCGGGTCGGCGAGGTGAGACCCGTCGACGAGCCGAAGACCGTGGTGACCGCACCGCCGGTGAAGGCGTGCCCCGACTCGGCGCCGGACGGCTGGCCCACGACCACGTCCGCGTAGCCGTCGCCGTTGACGTCGCCCGTGGCGAGCGCGCGGCCGCCGGGCGCGTCCAGGATGCCGACCCGCTGGAGGCCGGTCGCCGAGCCCTTCAGCCACAGCAGCTTGCCTTTGAAGGCGAGGTCGCGGTAGTTGACGGCGACGTCGGCGTACCCGTCCTTGTTGAAGTCGCCGGTGACGGCCGAGGCGTAGGCGACGCCCGCGGTGTACGCGGCGGTGTTCAGGTAGCCGTACTGCACCTGGCCGCTCGCCAGGTTCCAGGCCCACCAGCGGCCCGGCTTGCCCGGTGCGACGCCGAGGATGTCGGCCTTGCCGTCGGCGTTGAAGTCGCCGACCGTGACGGCGGTGCCGAGCCGCTCCTCGCCGATGCGCAGCGAGGTGGGGATGCCGTAGTACCCGCCGGTGTTCAGGCCGGGGCCGTAGAGGACGGTGACCGAGCCGTTGTTCTTCTGGGTGCTGGTGAGCCGCTTGCCGGGCGCGCCGACGACCAGGTCCGCGTAACCGTCGCCGTTGATGTCGCCCCAGGCGCTGCCGGTGCCGAAGAGGTCACCGGCGACCGAGGCGCCGGGGACGCCCTCGCTGTTCTGGTCCAGGTTCTTCTTGACCTCGTGGCTCGGGCCGTCGGTGGTGCCCGGGAGCACGGTCACCCGGCCGGAGCTGGTGGCGGTCTTCGGCAGACCGGCGACGAGGTCGGTGATGCCGTCGCGGTTGAAGTCGGTGGTCGGGATCGCGGAGTTGCGGCCGGGCTTGGACGCGAAGTCCCGGATCGCACCGAGCTTGCTGTAGAGGTTCACACCCGGGCAGGCGGTGGCGAAGGCGTCGCGGTGCCCGGAGATGGTGTTGAAGGTGACGTCCGCGCCCTCGGAGGTGGTGCCGTCCGGGTTCGTCTCGATCCGGGTCAGCGTGACCTTGGCGGTGGGGGAGACGCCGTACTGCCCCAGCTTGTACGCGGCGACCCGGGCGGCCGACTCCAGCGCGGCCTTGGTCGGCTTCGCCTCCTCGAAGTTGCCGATCAGGGCGATGCCCGTGGAGTACGAGTTGAAGCCGTAGGTGTGCGCACCCCGGACGGGCAGGTCGGTGCCGCCGCCCCGGCCCTCGAAGATCCGGCCGCACTTGTCGACCAGGAAGTTGTAGCCGAGGTCGTTCCAGCCGTTGCCCTGTATGTGGAAGAGCATGATCGCGCGGACGATCGCAGGCGACTGGGAGCAGCTGTAGTTGTTGCTGTCGGTGGTGTGGTGGATGTACACCGCCTGGATCTTGTCGATGTACTCCGCCGGGTCCTCGACCTTGGTCTCGTCGGCGCCCCACTGCGCGCGCGAGATGATCGGCGGCTTGACCGTCGTGGACGGCAGAGCCGTCGGAACCTGCGGCGCGGGCTCCTCCTGCGATTCGGCCGGGGCCGAGGAGGTCGCCGTCGCGGACGCCGAGGCGGTCGGGGAAGCGGATGCGGACGCCTCGGCGGCGGGCGCCTCCGACGCGGAAGGCGCGGCCGGGGTGTCGGTGGCCGAGCCCGTCGGCGACGCGGCCGGCGTGGACGTCTCCTCCATGGCGAACGCGGCGGGCTCCATGCCCTCGGCGGCGCCGGTCACCGCGTCGGGCGCCTTGGCCTCCTGCGGGGTCAGACCGGGGTCGACCAGCGTGAGCTCCAGGCCCTTCGGCAGCGGGATCCGCGAACCGTTGGCGTCGATCACCCGGGCCTCGGCGGCGTCGGAGGGACCGACCCAGACGGGCTCGGTGGCGCCCCGCGCGCCGGCCGGCGCGCCCTCGGTGAGGTCGGCGGCCTTCTCCAGCTGCTTCCACTCGGTCCACTCACCGGTCTCGATCGACCGAGTGCGCACCTCCGCCTCGCCGTCGAACTTCGCCTTCACCGAGTCCCAGGTGATGCCCACCATGGAGAACGTCTTGGTCTCCGTGGACGGCAGCTCGCGCTCGGCGCCGCTGCCGCGCAGGGCGTAGTCGAAGACCTGGCCCTTGCGCGGGGACGGCGCCTGCGCGACCGGTTCGTCGGACGGACTGGCGATGGCGACCGTGACCACACCGGCGCCGCCGAGCACGACGGCACCCAGCGTCAGCCAGGCGCGTCTTTTCAGACTGAGCGGTCGGTACGCATGAGACCTGCGACGCGGGCTCAAATGCCCCACCCTTCAACGGAGTTGGTATCCGGCGCACACGCCTCGCGTGTGCCCCCGAACCACCCAGCGTTTTACGGGCCTTTTACGTCACGCTTCACACGCCAAATGTGGCGCGGATCACGTTTAGGGGTGCGTCTTTCCAGAAATGGGCCTTCATGGAAGACGACCGGGGCCGCCACCCCCCACAGGAGAGGCCCCGGTCGCCATCCGTCAGAGCCGCAGCACGGCCCCGTACTCCACTCAGCGCCATGGATGCGTTTTCTGTCACACCGCCCAGGGGCAGGTCGAGGTTGCAGGTTGTACTAGACATGGACGTGACGCCCGGAAAGGACGTAGCGTGCTGCTGCGCGCTGGGCAGCGCGGCGGTGGTGACCAGCCGCGATGACGGACAGGTTGTGGGAGTGCTGGGGGACGACGCGGAGCTGACCGCCGCGGTGCTCGCGGCACAGGACGGGGACGAAGACGCTTTCCGTACTGTGTACCGCGCCGTGCACCCGCGGCTCCTCGGCTACATACGCACGCTGGTGGGCGAGGCGGACGCCGAGGACGTCACCTCCGAGGCCTGGCTGCAGATAGCCCGGGACCTCGACCGGTTCAGCGGGGACGCGGACCGGTTCCGCGGCTGGGCGGCCCGTATCGCCCGTAACCGCGCCCTCGACCACATACGGATGCGGGGCAGGCGCCCCGCGGTCGGCGGCGACGAGACCGAACTCACCGACAAGCCCGCCGAGTCCGACACCGCGGACGAGGCCCTGGAAGCCCTGGCCACCGGCCGCACCATGGATCTGATCGCCCAACTGCCCCAGGACCAGGCCGAGGCCGTCGTCCTGCGGGTCGTCGTCGGCCTGGACGCCAAGAGCGCCGCCCACACCCTGGGCAAACGGCCCGGAGCCGTACGTACCGCCGCACATCGGGGCCTGAAGCGGCTGGCCGAACTGCTCGGGGCCGATCCCTCCGCCCCGGACGGCCAGCAGCCCGCCGCGCTCGAAGCCGTACCATCGCAGCGCGGCCGCCGGGCGCGCGCCACCGCCCCCGGTGGTGTGACGCATTCGCGGGCGCGGACGCAGAAGGACATGTGATGGCCGACGAGCGGTACAGATGGCTCGACCAGGACGCGGCAGAACGGCTGCTGCGCGGTGAGTCCGTCGACCCCGTCGACGACCACGCCCGTGACCAGGCCGAAGGGCTCGCCCGGGCGCTGGACGCGGTGCGCCCCGACATCGTCGAAGCCGGGGAACTCCCCGGTGAGCGGGCGGCGCTGGCCGCCTTCCGGGCGGCATCGGCCGCCCGCGGCCGCACCCCGGCCGCGGGCCGCGCCCCAGACCTTGGTGCCGTCGAGCTCACCCCGCCCGCCCGTACGGAGCGGCCGGTGCGCTGGGCCCGCCCGCTGCGCTGGGGTCTCGCCGCGTCGCTCGCCGGAATCGCGGTGGGCGGTGTCGCGGTCGCCGCGAGCACCGGTGTGCTGCCGACGCCGTTCGGCGGCGAGCGGGCGCCGGCCACCTCCGTGTCCTCGGCGGCCACGCCGCCGCCGGTCGGCGCACAGGACCCCACCGGCGGGCCGAGCCGCGCCCCGGAGCCGCCGGGCATCGACAGCGTCACGCCGTCCGCGTCCGGTTCGCCCGGACGGCCGGAGCAGGGCGGGGACGACCCCACCGGCACCGGGAAGACCGCAGAGCCCGAGCCGGGGACGTCGTCGCCGACGCGCGGCCGGGACGACGCCGACGTGGCCAGGAAGACCGTCAAGGCCTGCAAGGACTTCCGCGACGGCCAGCTCGACGGCGACCGCAGGCGCCATTTGAGGGCGGCGGCCGGCAATGAGTCGGTCAAACGTTTCTGCGACCGGGTGCTCGGCGCCACGAAGGATGACGGCGGCACCGGCGGCACCGGCGGCGACGACGGCAAGGGCGACGGCGGCACGGACGGCGGCACGGACGGCGAGAAGGGTGACGGGACCGGCGGCGCCGCGCCCGCGGTCTCCTTCAAGCCGGTCCCGCAGGAGGTCCCGGCCGAGGTCGAGGAGCCCCTGGCGTCGATCGCCCCCGCGCCGAGCACCGCGGAAGTTTTCTGAGCCACTCTTCCGGCGCCTGACCTGCGGTTTTCCTGCCCGGCTCACATTCGGCCGACTTTCTGGCCAACGAGGTGTGACGTTTTTCCGCCCCGTGACGCAGTACTGAGTGAGCCGACTGGTCATCGGCCGCGCAGGAGCCGAGGTTCCCCCCGTACCTTCGGCTCCGCGCATATGGCGCGGGCGGGACACGTTCCCCCGGTCCCGCCCGCGCCCTCTCTCTTGGCTCAGATCACCAGTGGACGACGACCTTGTCGCCGACCTTCACCTGGTTGAAGACCTCCGCCAGCTTGGACATGTCCCGCACGTTGACGCAGCCGTGCGAGGCGCCGGCGTAGCCACGGGCCGCGAAGTCCGCCGAGTAGTGCACCGCCTGGCCCCGGCTGAAGAACATCGAGTACGGCATCTGCGTGTGGTACAGCGTCGACTTCCAGGTGCGCTCCTTGCGGTCCACCTTGAACGTGCCCTCACGCGTGGGGGTGTTCTCCGAGCCGAAGCGCACGTCGAACGACGAGACGACCTTGCCGTCGATCATCCAGGCCAGCGTGCGGCTCTCCTTGCTGATGCACAGCACCCGCCCGGTCAGACAGCGCGGGTCGGGCTTGTCCAGCTTGTTGGTGGTGGACGGCTTCAGCTCGTCGGCGGTCGGCTTACGGGTCATCCCGAGCAGCTTCTGCCAGGTGATCTCGTCCACCGAACCGGTCTGCGGGAGCTCCCGCTTCTTCTGGAACGCCTTGACCGCGCCGCCGGTCATCGAGCCGTAGAAGGCGGTGGGGCTGCGGTCGAAGTAGCCGATCTGGCGCAGCCGGGCCTGGAGCTCGCGGACCTTCTCGCTCTCGTCGCCGTCCTTCATCAGGACCTTCGACTGCGGCGTCGGCGTCGCGCTCGACGGCGACGCGGACGGCTTGTCGTCGGAGGGCTCCGCCGACGGCTCCGCGGAGGGCGACGCGGAGGACTCGGCCGACGCGGCGGCGGAGGGCGGCGTGGCCGGTGAGGACGCCGAGGGCGTGCCGGTGGAGCCGGCGGCCTGCGCCGTGCAGCCGGTGGCCAGAGCCACCGCTGCCGCGGCCAGGACTGCTCTCTTCATGACGGACTTGCGGTACATCAGTGCCCCCCCGGGACGGTCGGTGTGTACGTAGTGATGCTCGCCGGGCGTGCTTGGTTGCGCTCCGCGCCCCATGCTGAGTAACAGGTCGGACACAGCAGCGGTGGCGAGCGGAGGCAGGCTACATGGCACGCGAATCGGAGTCGGGACTGCCCGTCGAACCGGTCTACGGACCCGGCGACCTGGCGGGATGGGACCCCGCCGAGAAGCTCGGCGAGCCCGGCGGCTACCCCTTCACCCGGGGCGTCTACCCCTCGATGTACACCGGTCGGCCCTGGACGATGCGTCAGTACGCGGGCTTCGGCACCGCCGTCGAGTCCAACGCCCGCTACCAGCAGCTCATCGCCCACGGCACCACGGGCCTGTCCGTCGCCTTCGACCTGCCCACCCAGATGGGTCACGACTCGGACGCCCCGCTCGCGCACGGCGAGGTCGGCAAGGTCGGGGTCGCCATCGACTCGATCGACGACATGCGGATCCTGTTCCACGGGATCCCGCTGGACAAGGTCTCCACCTCGATGACCATCAACGCCCCCGCGGCGCTGCTCCTGCTGCTCTACCAGCTGGTCGCCGAGGAGCAGGGCGTCGAGGCGGACAAGCTCACCGGCACGATCCAGAACGACGTGCTCAAGGAGTACATCGCGCGCGGGACGTACATCTTCCCGCCCTCGCCCTCGCTGCGGCTGATCGCGGACATCTTCCGCTACTGCCGGGCCGAGATCCCGAAGTGGAACACGATCTCGATCTCCGGCTACCACATGGCGGAGGCCGGCGCCTCGCCCGCGCAGGAGATCGCCTTCACCCTCGCCGACGGCGTCGAGTACGTCCGTACGGCCGTCGCCGCCGGTATGGACGTCGACGACTTCGCGCCCCGCCTCTCCTTCTTCTTCGTGGCCCGCACCACCCTGCTCGAAGAGGTCGCCAAGTTCCGCGCCGCCCGGCGGATCTGGGCGAGGGTCATGAAGGAGGAGTTCGCCGCCCAGGACCCCAAGTCGCTGATGCTCCGCTTCCACACCCAGACCGCCGGGGTCCAGCTCACCGCCCAGCAGCCCGAGGTCAATCTGGTGCGGGTGGCCGTCCAGGGCCTCGCGGCCGTCCTCGGCGGCACCCAGTCGCTGCACACCAACTCCTTCGACGAGGCCATCGCGCTCCCCACCGACAAGAGCGCCCGGCTCGCCCTGCGGACCCAGCAGGTCCTCGCGTACGAGACCGACGTCACCGCCACCGTCGACCCCTTCGCCGGGTCGTACGCCGTCGAGCGCATGACGGACGACGTGGAGGCGGCGGCGCTCGCGCTGATGGCGCGGGTCGAGGACCTGGGCGGGGCGGTCGCGGCGATCGAGCGCGGCTTCCAGAAGGAGGAGATCGAGCGCAACGCCTACCGCATCGCCCAGGAGACCGACAGCGGCGAGCGGGTCGTGGTCGGCGTCAACCGCTTCCTCACGGATGTGGAGGAGCCGTACGAGCCGCTGCGGGTGGACCCGGCCATCGAGGCGCAGCAGGCCGAGCGGCTCGCACGGCTGCGCGCCGAGCGCGACCAGGCGGCCGTGGACGCGGCGTTGGCGGCGCTCAAGGAGGCGGCGCGGGGCACGGACAACGTGCTGTACCCGATGAAGACCGCGCTCAAGGCGCGGGCGACGGTGGGGGAGGTGTGCGGCGCGCTGCGGGAGGTGTGGGGCACGTACGTCCCGAGCGACGCCTTCTGACCAGCCGGATCCCGGCAGTGCCTCCTGACGCGGCGTCATTGGATTCCGCATCGCGGAATACGGCGGCGCGCTGTCCGAGCCCTGTGCGAGACTCCGGCCATGCTGGGTGTCACCGATCTGCCGACGTATCTCGCGGGCCTCGTCCTCATCATTCTGCTGCCGGGGCCGAACTCCCTGTACGTACTGTCCGTCGCCGCCCGCAAGGGCACCCGGACCGGCTACAAGGCCGCCGCCGGGGTGTTCACCGGCGACACGGTCCTGATGACCCTGGCCGCGCTGGGCGCGGCCTCGCTGCTCCAGACGACCCCGCTGCTCTTCATGATCGTGAAGTACGCGGGCGCCGGCTATCTGACCTGGATGGCCGTCGGGATGCTGCGGGCGGCCTGGGCGATGTGGCGCCGGCGCGCGGAGCCCGCGAGCGAGCAGCCCGCGGAGACCGCCACCGGCGGGGTCGAACGCCCCTACCGGCGGGCGCTGATCATCAGCCTGCTCAACCCGAAGGCGATCCTCTTCCTGATCTCCTTCTTCGTGCAGTTCGTGGACCCCGGATACGCCTACCCCGCGCTCTCCTTCCTGCTGCTCGGCACGCTGCTCCAGCTCGGCAGCTTCCTCTACCTGACGACGCTGATCTTCGGCGGGACGCGGCTCGCGGCCGCGTTCCGCAGCCGCAAGCGGCTCTCGGCGGGGGCCACCACGGCCGCCGGCGCCCTCTTCCTCGGCTTCGCCGTCAAACTCTCGACGGCCGGTGCTTGACCCTCACACCGTGTGAGGCCGTGCAGTAGGAGTCGTCATGTTCACCATCGGAGACTTCGCCCGCCACGGCCGTGTGTCGGTCCGCATGCTGCGCCACTACGACGCGATCGGACTGCTGCGCCCGGCCCACAGCGACCCCCGCACCGGCTACCGCTTCTACGAGGCGGGGCAGCTCGCCCGGCTCAACCGCGTCATCGCCCTCAAGGACCTCGGCTTCACCTTGGAGCAGGTGAGGTCGATCCTCGACGAGGAGCTCGGCGTGGACGAGCTGCGCGGGATGCTGCGGCTGCGCCGCGCCGAGCTTGAGACGGCGATGGCGGCCGCGGCCGCCGGGCTCGCCCAGGTCGAGGCGAGGCTCCGTGCGATCGAGAGTGAGGGACACATGTCCGCTACCGACGTCGTGATCAAGAGCGTTCCGCCGGTACGGCTGGCCGAGCTGACCGGGCTCGCCGCCAGCTACGAGCCCGAGGACGTCGGGCCCGTGATCGGTCCGCTGTACGAGGAGCTGTGCCGCCGCCTGGAGGCCGCCGGGGTGACCCCGACCGGCAACGGGTTGGCGTACTACGAGGACGCCCCGGACGGTGGCATCACCGTCCACGCGGGTCTGCAGGTCGCCGAGGGCGCCGAGGGGGACTTCGACGTCGTCGTCCTGCCCGGCATCGAGCAGGCGGCGACCGTGGTCCACCGGGGGTCGATGGACGACGTCCTGCCGACCGCCCAGACCCTGGCGACCTGGATCGACACCAACGGCTACCGCTCGGCTGGATACGCCCGCGAACTCTGCCTGGAGTTCGCGGAGGACCCGGCCAAGTGGGTGACGGAGCTCCAGGAACCGGTGGTCCGCGCCTGACCTGAGGCACACCAGAGGGGCGCCCGGCCACGAGGTCGGGCGCCCCTCTTCACGCCAGGCCCCGACCCCTCTACCCCAGCGCCGCCTTCTTCAGCCGTCTCGCCCGGCGGGCCATCCTGCGGACCGCCGCGTGGCGCGGCACCGGCAGGCCGCCCGGCAGGCCGAGGACGGTCAGTCGGCGGCGGGTGAAGTAGCGCCAGGTGTGCGGGGTCGGACGCTCCGACAGATGGCGCTCGGCCACCCCGCGCAGATCCGCCCGGATCTGCGGCTGCATCGCGAAGCCGACCGCGGCGACGAGCCCCGCCACCCGCTCCTGCACCTGGGCCGCGGACGGTGGCGCCCAGTCGGTGACGGCGGCCGGGTCGTTGAGATCGGGCAGCAGGGCGTCCACGAGGGTGACCGGGACGCGGTTGCTGTTCTGGTACGGGGTGAGCCGGTCCAGCAGCATCCCCGTGCCGATCCGGGCCACCGGGATCCCGTAGAAGGTGCTCGCCGTCAGCAGGGCCGTCGAGAAGCAGCCGACGACCAGCGCGGGGCGCAGCTGACGGTAGAGGACCTCGGCGAGCACCGGCCGGTCCAGGACCGTCAGTTCGGCGCCCAGCGCCCGCGCCTCCCGCTCCAGCGTCTTCGACCAGGCCGCCGGGGCCGAGGGATGCGGCTTGAAGAGGAGGCGGCTGTGGCCGAGGACGACCGCGCCGCGCACCATCCGCAGGTGCAGATCCTCCTCCTCGGCGGGGGAGAGGATGCCGAGCGCCGAGAGGTACTGGCCGAGCAGCAGGACCGGGGCGTCCAGACCCCGTTCCTCCTCGTCCTGGGCCAGTTCGGCGACGACCTTCGTGAAGGCCTCGGTCGGCACGAGCCGGGGGACCGCCCCGAACTCGCCCAGCAGCAGCGGGGTCAGGCCCGGCACCAGATCCAGGTGGAGCACCCGCCGCACCCGCTCGCCGACCAGCGGGGCGAGCTTGTTGCGGGTGGGGCCGTAACTCATCAGACCGTCGGCATACACGTCGAGCGGCGCGTCCGGGAAGAGCTGGGCCACCGACAGGGCCGGGGCGACCTGGAGGGACTCCACCGCGAGCTCGACCCGGTCGTCGCCCAGGCCCCACAGCAGCCGCAGCTGCCGCTCCCACAGCGGGATGTCGTCCGGGCGCGGCGACCAGCCCGACGGATGGAGCGGCGCGATCGTGTCGTTCCACGAGACGACGGTGTCGAACCGGCCGCGCAGCCGCTGGAAGCCGGGCATCTCGTCGAGCGGGGTGGCGGTCTCGGGCACCGGGCCGTTGGTGCTGACCAGCAGCATCCGGCGGTCGGCGGGGGCGAAGCAGCCGCTGTCCAGCGCGGCGGCCAGGGTGACCGCGCCGTACAGCGTGGAGGCGAAGAAGATCTGCGTCGTCCTCATCCGTGGTGCCGCCTTTCCGTCCGTCTTTCCGTCCGTCCGCCGGCCGGTGATCATTTCCGTCCGGGGCCCCGCACTCATGCCGCGATCTCCGCCGAAACCGCTCTGCGCCGCACTTTCCGCAGCCTCGCCGCCCGCTCCGCGTCCATCGCGGCCAGCGCCTCCTTCAGCGCGTCCTGCGGCATCCGTTTCAACGCCGACGCACTCCACGACCGCAATTTCTTCGCCACCTGCGGCTCGTATCGGTCCATCATCCCGAGATGGTGGGCGATAATCGCACAGTACGTGCGCACAGCTTTCGGCATCAGCCGTTCGGAATCAGGATCCCGCGACGTTTCTTCGAGTACCTGGTCGAATGCCCGGATGAAATCGAGCTGACGTATGTCGCCAATCTGTGTGAGCGATGTGGAGATCCCTCGGCGATAGAAGATCCCGAGCGTGCCGACCGCCGCGAACGACTCCGCCTCGCGGTGCAGCCGCCAGATCCACGGCCGGTCCTCCGCCGTCCGCAGCCCGTCCGTGAAGTGCAGCAGCCCCCGCTCCAGGAGGCGCCGGTGGTACATCCCGGCCCAGGCGTAGGGGTAGTCCACCGAGGTCGTGCGGTGCGCCGGCAGTATCGCTTCCCGCGGGTCCAGCACCTCGCCGCGCCGCCCCACCGGGGCGCGATGGACCGTACGCGCCCTGCCCTTGCACCGCACATGGTCGGTACGGACGAAGTCGCAGCCGAGCCGGTCCATGGCGGCGACCAGCCGGTCGTAGTGGCCGGGGGCCAGCCAGTCGTCGCCGTCCAGGAAGGTGAGGTACTGCCCGCGGGCCGCGTCCAGCCCGGTGTTGCGGGCCGTGGCCAGGCCGCCGTTGCGCTCGTGTCTGATCAAGGCCGCGCGCGGGATTTCCCGTTCGGCGCGCCGCAGGAGTTCGGGTGTTCCATCCGTCGAACAATCGTCGACCAGCAGGAACTCGAAGTCGTCGCGGGCGTTGGCCCGCAGACTTCGCAGAGTGTCGGGGGCATATGTCTGCACGTTGTAGAACGGCACGACGACGGAGAGCTTGACCACCCGCGTGACGCTAGGCCGCCCCCCGGCATTCACCCTGACCGGAAAAGGGATGGTGGGTGAATACGGAGCGTCGAACCTGTTAACCCGTTTGTTCCGCGCGAACTCCAGGGCGAATCCCTGGCTTTTTCAGGGTGTGTAGTGATGCTGTTCATCCTTTGTTGTGGGCGAGTTGGGCCAGGAAGCGGAATGCCTTTCTAACGTCCTCGACGTGCCATCACGTACCAGCGAACACGCACGGATCGCCGTCCTCGCGGACTCCGACACCCGGTGGAAATGGGGCGCCCTCACCGCTCGCCGTATCGCCCCCGAGGAGTCGGAGGTGACCGGCTTCCTGCTGCGCGGCCGGGCCACCCCGACCACGCGTCAGCTCGCCGAGGTCGCGGCCGGTGTCGCGGCGCCGAGCGAGGTGACCGGGCGGGAGTTCCTGCACGCGGTACGGGACGGCGGATACGACGTCGTGGTCCTCGCCCTCGTCGGCGGCACCGTCCAGGCCATGCTCCAGGGCCTGGCCGCACAGCCCGTCGAGGGCCGGCCCGTGATCGTCACCGGCTATGTCGGCGTCGTCTACGAGAAGCTCGCCGACGGACTCCTCCTGCGGCACGGCGCGGACGTCGTCCTCGCCAACTCCCGCCACGACGCCGAGCGTTTCCGCGCGGTGTACGAAGGCGTGGGCGCCGACGCCTCCTCGGTCGTCGAGGCCGCGCTGCCCTTCCTCGGCGGCGACCCGTACGCCCCGAAGGCCGACCGGGACACCGTGGTCTTCGCCGCGCAGCCGTCCGTACCGGAATCCCGCGCCGACCGTACGTACCTGCTGCGCCGCCTCGTCGAGCACGCCCGGCTCCACCCGCACCGCGAGGTGCTCCTCAAACTCCGCTCCAGGCCAGGCGAGCACACCACGCATCTTGAGGAACTCCCCTACCAGCGGCTCGTCAAAGGCATCGCGGCCCCGCCCAACTTCCACCTCGTCTACGGGCACATGGGCGAGGTCCTCGACCGCACCGACCTGCTGGTCACCGTCTCCTCCACGGCCGCCCTGGAAGCCCTGCACCGCCGCATCCCCACCGCGATCCTCACCGACCTCGGGATCCGCGAGCCGCTCGGCAACCACCACTTCCTCGGCTCGGGACTGCTCACCTCCTGGGACCGGCTCGACGGCGGCCACCGCCCCGAGCCCGACCCCGACTGGCTCGCCCGCCAAGGCGTCGCCGCGGAAGGCTCGTACGCCACCGCCTTCGACGCGGCCCGCGCCCGCGTCGCCCAGCTGCGCGGCCAAGGCCAACTGCCGCCGCTCGCCCCGTACTACACACCCGCCACCGCCCCCGGCTATCTGCCCGGCATCCTTGCCCGCCACCGCCTCGACGCCGCCACGCCGGCCGCCCCCGCATCGGGCGTACGCCGCATGGTCCGGGACCTGGCACGCGGCGCGTACCGGCACGGCGTCCAGCGCGTGGCCCCCCTCATCCGCCGCCTGGGAGAACTCTGATGACGACCGTGCTCGCCGTGATCCCCGCGAGGGGCGGTTCCAAGGGTGTCCCCGCCAAGAACCTCGCCCCCGTCGGCGGCATCCCGCTCGTCGCCCGCGCCGTCCGCGCCTGCCGGGCCGCCCGCCTGGTCACCGACGTCGTCGTCACCACCGACGACCCGGCCATCGCCGCGGCCGCCCGCGCGGCCGGCGCCGAGGCCGTCCACCGCCCCGCCCAGCTCGCCACCGACACCTCCACCAGCGAGTCGGCCGTCCTGCACGCCATGGACGCCTTCGAGGCGCTGCACAAGCGCCCGGTCGACGTGGTCCTCCTCGTCCAGTGCACCAGCCCCTTCCTCACCCGCGAGGACGTGGACGGCGTCGCCGCCGAGGTCGCCGAGCACGGCGCCGACACCGCCGTCACCGTCGCCCCCTTCCACGGCTTCGTCTGGCGCCGGCCCGAGGACGGCGCCCACGGCGTCAACCACGACAAGGCCCACCGCCCCCGCCGCCAGGACCGCCCCCAGGACTTCCTGGAGACCGGCGCCGCCTACGCCATGGACGCCAAGGGCTTCCGCAGCCACGAGCACCGCTTCTTCGGCCGCACCGCCCTGGTCGCCACCGACCCGGCGCGCGCCTTGGAGATCGACGACCCGCACGACCTGGAGCGCGCCCGCGCCCTCGCCCCGCTCCTCGACGGGCCCGCGCACACCGCGACGCCGACCCGCGAGGACATCGACGCGGTCGTCCTCGACTTCGACGGCACCCAGACCGACGACCGCGTCCTCATCGACTCCGACGGCCGCGAGTTGGTCTCCGTACACCGCGGCGACGGTCTCGGGATCGCCGCACTGCGCCGCGCGGGACTGCACCTGCTCATCCTCTCCACCGAGCGCAACCCCGTCGTCGTCGCCCGCGCCCGCAAGCTGCACATCCCCGTCCTGCACGGCATCGACCGCAAGGACCTCGCCCTGAAGCACTGGTGCGAGGAGTACGGCGTCGACCCGCAGCGGGTGCTCTACGCCGGCAACGACGTCAACGACCTGCCGTGCTTCTCCCTGGTCGGCTGGCCCGTCGCGGTCGCGAGCGCCCATGACGCCGTACGGGCCGCGGCCCGGGTCGTCACCGTCACCCCCGGCGGCGCCGGCGCCATCCGCGAGATCGCCGGCTGGCTCCTCGGACCCACCCTCAGCACCTCCTCCGCCCCCTGACCCCCCACACCCCCACCCCCCTGTAGTCCACACCCCGTAAGGAACCCGGATCCATGACCTCCCGTCTGCGCACCCTCGGCTCCTCAACCGCGGGCCCCGGCCGCCCCGTCTACATCACCGGCGAGATCGGCATCAACCACAACGGCGACCTCGGCAACGCCTTCGCCCTGATCGACGCCGCCGCCGACGCCGGCTGCGACGCGGTGAAGTTCCAGAAGCGCACCCCGGAGATCTGCACCCCCCGCGACCAGTGGGACATCGAGCGCGACACCCCCTGGGGCCGGATGACCTACATCGACTACCGCCACCGCGTCGAGTTCGGCGAGGAGGAGTACCTCAAGATCGACGAGCACTGCCGCAAGCGCGGCATCGACTGGTTCGCCTCCCCCTGGGACACCGAAGCCGTCGCCTTCCTGGAGAAGTTCGACGTCCCCGCCCACAAGGTCGCCTCCGCCTCCCTGACCGACGACGAGCTGCTGCGCGCCCTGCGCGCCACCGGCCGCACGGTCATCCTCTCCACCGGCATGTCGACCCCGCGCCAGATCCGGCACGCCGTCGAGGTCCTCGGCAGCGACAACATCCTGCTCTGCCACGCCACTTCGACCTATCCGGCCAAGGCCGAGGAGCTCAACCTGCGGGTGATCAACACCCTCAAGGAGGAGTACCCGAACGTCCCGATCGGCTACTCCGGCCACGAGACCGGACTGCAGACCACCCTCGCCGCCGTCGCCCTCGGCGCCTGCTTCGTCGAGCGCCACATCACCCTCGACCGCGCCATGTGGGGCTCCGACCAGGCCGCCTCCGTCGAGCCCGGCGGCCTTACCCGCCTCGTCCGCGACATCCGCACCATCGAGACCGCCCTCGGCGACGGCATCAAGAAGGTGTACGACTCCGAGCTCGGCCCGATGAAGAAGCTCCGCCGGGTCCAGGGCCTCGTGGCGGCATGACCGGCCAGCTGGCGTTCGTCGAGAGCCCCGTCCAGCTCCTGAACGTCCTGGAATGGGCCCACACCTCGACACTCCCCGCCATCCCGGCCCAGCGCACCCCCTCGTCCCCCGGCCGGGACATCACCGTCGTGGTCCTTCCCCCCACCGACCCGATGTCCCGGGGCCAGCTCCGCCGCATGGCCGAGCTGGCCCGGGCCGAGGGCGTGACGGTGCGCTGGCAGGAAGCCCGCGGCGGCACCGGCGCCGTCCTGCGCACCCTGCGCGCGCTCGTCCCCGAGCTGAACCGGGCCGAACGGATCGTCATCGGCGACCCCTTCTCCCGCTACGTCCAGCTCCTGCTGACCCTCGTCCGTACGACCCGGATCACCGTCGTCGACGACGGCACCGCCACCATGGAATTCGCCGGCCAGCTCGCCCGCCGCGAACGGCTCGTACGCTGGCACCGGCGCGGCAGCCGCGGCCCCCGCGAGCTCGCCCTCGCCCCCGTCGGCGCCCTCGCCCGCCGCCGCCTCACCCCCGGCCGCCGCCGCACCGTCGAGATCTTCACGGCCCTCCCCGTCGAGCCGCCCCCCGGCACCACCGTCACCCGCAACGGCTTCCGCTGGACCCGCGCCCGCTTCGGACCACCCCGCCTCACCCGCGGCGCGGACCTCGTCGGCACCTCACTCGTCGAGACCGGCGTCGTCGACCCCGACCGGTACGCCGACGCCGTCGCCGCCCTCGCCAAGGCGCACGGCGCGACCCGCTACTTCGCCCACCGCCGCGAAGGCGTGGAGAAACTCCACCGGATCGCCGTCGACACCGGACTGGAGATCGTCCGCCCCGAACTCCCCCTGGAACTGATCGCCCGGCGCGGCCCGGTCGGCCACACCGTGCTCAGCTTCCCCTCCACCGTCGTCCACACCCTCCCGCTCGCCCTGGAAGGCACCGGCGTACGGATCGCGGTCTGCGAAATCGCCCCCGAATGGCTACGCCACACCGCCTCCCCCCGCGCACGCGGCTTCCTGGAAGGAGTCACCGGCACCGCGGCACAAGATGTACACCGCCTGGCGGCCAAGGAGGTCGTGGGTGCCCCGAGGCGGACGGGGTAGGCGCACAGAGGGACGCCGCGCTGTCCAGGGCAAGATGCCGAAGTCGGGGCAGCGTACCCACCCAGCGAGAAAGTCATGCGTCCCGCGACCGCTTTTCTTCCCCTATCGGGCTGAACTTTTGTTGATCGACGGACAGTTGGCCCCCGACCCGCCGTACCCTTCAACAGGTGAACCAGTTGATGTCCCGCGAGCCCGACGCCGGCCTGCCCGGCGACACACCCCTGACCGGCACCCTGACCGAACCCCTGCTCACCGAGCTGATCGACTTCCGCCGGGACCTGCACATGCACCCCGAGCTCGGCAACCAGGAGTTCCGTACGACCGCCGCGATCAAGGCCCGACTGGAGGCCGCGGGGCTCGCCCCGCGGATTCTGGCCACGGGTACGGGGCTCATGTGTGACATCGGCACCTGGGACCGGGAGCGGCCCATGCTGGCGCTGCGCGCGGACATCGACGCCCTGCCCATCCCGGACACCAAGACGGACGCCCCGTACCGCTCGACCATGCCGGACCGCGCCCACGCCTGCGGGCACGACATCCACACCACCACCGTCCTCGGCGCCGGACTCGTCCTCGCCGACCTGCACGGCAAGGGGCTGCTCCGGCACCCCGTGCGGCTGATCTTCCAGCCCGCCGAGGAGGTCCTGCCCGGTGGCGCGCCCGACGCCATCGAGTCGGGTGTCCTCGACGGGGTCGGCCGGATCATCGCCGTCCACTGCGACCCGCGGGTCGACGCCGGGCGGATCGGGCTGCGGCCCGGCGCCATCACCTCCGCCTGCGACCGGCTCGAAGTCACCCTCGACGGCCCCGGCGGCCACAGCGCCCGCCCGCACCTGACCACCGACCTCGTCACCGCCGCCGCCAAGGTCGCCACCGAGGTCCCCGCCCTGCTGTCGCGCCGGGTCGATACCCGCGCCGGCCTCGCCGTGACCTGGGGCCGGATCGAGGCCGGCCACGCGTGCAACGTGATCCCCCAGCACGCCGAGCTCTCCGGCACCGTCCGCTGCCTGGACCTCGCGGCCTGGCACGAGGCCCCGGACCTGGTGCACGCCGCCATCGACGAGATCGCCAACCTCCACAAGGCCAAGTCGCAGATCAACTACATCCGGGGCGTCCCGCCCGTCGTCAACGACCCGGCCGTCACCGAGCTGCTGCGCGACGCCATGGCCGCCCGGCGCGGGCCGCACACCATCGAGGACACCGAGCAGAGCCTCGGCGGCGAGGACTTCTCCTGGTATCTGGAGCACGTGCCCGGCGCCATGGCCCGGCTCGGCGTGCGCAGGCCGGGCGACACGGCCCGGCGGGACCTCCATTGCGGTGATTTCGACGCCGACGAGCGCGCCATCAAGGTGGGCGTCGAGCTCTTCACGGCGGCGGCGCTGATCGACAGCGACCAACGGTGAACGATTGGTAATCAGCCACGACACATTTCTGACACCTGCCGTTCGCGACGATCCGATAACAGCTTCCGTACGGGGCTTTATCTGACATCTACGCGCGTTACGATCCACGCGAAACCAGCGCCGGAAGAGGCGCTTCGGTCAGGTTTGAAGGAGCCTCCCCTTGCGCCGGATCACCAGGATCACGACCGTGGGCATCGCCTCCGCGGCGCTTGCCCTCACTGCTACCGCCTGTGGCGGAAAGACCTCCTCGGATGCCGGGTCCGACGGCCAGGCCAAGGCGGCCATCGCGTACGACATCGGCGGCCGTGGCGACCAGTCGTTCAACGACGCCGCCTACGCCGGCCTGAAGAAGGCCGAGGACGAGCTCGGCATCAAGGGGGCCGAGGCCGAGCCGTCCGAGGGCGAGGGTGACGCGGACAAGGTCCAGCGCCTCACCGAGCTGGCCCGCGCCGGCAACAACCCGGTCATCGGCGTCGGCTTCGCCTACGCGCCGGCCATCGAGAAGGTCGCCAAGAAGTACCCCAAGACCACCTTCGGCCTGATCGACGACACCTCGAAGACCGGCCCGAACATCGCCAACCTCGTCTTCAACGAGGAGCAGGGCTCCTACCTGGCCGGCGTCGCCGCCGCCAAGGCGTCCAAGAGCGGCACGGTCGGCTTCATCGGCGGTGTCGAGGTTCCGCTGATCAAGAAGTTCGAGGCGGGCTTCAAGCAGGGCGTCACCGACACCAACCCCAAGGCGAAGGTGCTCACCCAGTACCTGACCCAGCCGCCGAACTTCGACGGCTTCGCCAAGCCGGACCTCGGCAAGGCCGCCGCGCAGGGCATGCTCGACAAGAACGCCGACGTGATCTACGCCGCCGCGGGCCTCGCCGGCTCCGGCGCGATCGAGGCCACCGCCACCGCCGGCAAGTGGGCCATCGGCGTGGACTCCGACCAGTACAACCAGAAGGGTCTGGCCAAGTACAAGGCCAAGATCCTGACCTCGGTCACCAAGGACGTCTCGGACTCCGTCTTCAACCTGATCGAGTCGGTCAAGAAGGGCAAGCCGCAGTCCGGTGAGGTCCGCTACGGCCTCGACAAGGACGGCGTCGGCCTGGCCAACTCCAACCCGGAGTACCAGAAGATGACCGACCTGATCGCCGCCGTCGAGAAGGCCAAGGCCGAGATCGTCGCCGGCAAGATCAAGGTCAAGACCGCTCCGTAAGGACACGCAGGTCACGACCTGAGCCCGCGGGCCCGGCCACGGTGGCACTCCACCGCAGCCGGGCCCCGGCCCCATTCCGCACCCGCTTTTCACATTCCGGCAGCGCTACGCGTGTAGACGTTCCTCCGGCACGATAACTTCGCCCCGCCCTGCCCCCGCTCCCACTCCTTTCGGCCAAGGAGAGTGCGTCATCAACGCGTCCAGCAGCCCCCCCGCCGTAGAACTCCACGGCATCACCAAGCGATTCCCCGGCGTCGTGGCCAACCACGACATCAACCTCACCGTGCGCAAGGGCACCGTTCACGCCCTCTGCGGTGAGAACGGAGCCGGCAAGTCGACCCTGATGAAGATCCTCTACGGCATGCAGAAGCCGGACGAGGGCACCATCACCGTCGACGGCACCCAGGTCTCCTTCGCCACCCCCGGCGACGCCATCGAGCGCGGCATCGGCATGGTGCACCAGCACTTCATGCTCGCCGACAACCTCACCGTCCTGGAGAACGTCGTTCTCGGCGGCGAGAAGCTCCACGGCATCGGCGCCAAGGCCCGTAAGAAGATCCTTGAGATCTCCGATGCGTACGGTCTCGGGGTACGCCCCGACGCGCTCGTCGAGGACCTCGGCGTCGCAGACCGCCAGCGTGTGGAGATCCTCAAGGTTCTCTACCGAGGCGCCAAGATCCTCATCCTCGACGAGCCCACCGCGGTGCTCGTCCCGCAGGAGGTCGACGCGCTCTTCGACAACCTGCGCGAGCTCAAGGCCGAGGGCCTCACCGTCATCTTCATCTCGCACAAGCTGGGTGAGGTGCTGTCCGTCGCCGACGACATCACCGTCATCCGGCGGGGTACGACGGTCGGCACCGCCGACCCGAAGACCACCACGCCCAGGCAGCTCGCCGAGCTGATGGTCGGCAGCGAGCTGCCCTCGCCCGAGACCCGCGAGTCGACGGTCACCGACGTGCCGATGCTCAAGGTCGAGAACCTGCGGCTGACCGCCACCGACCCCGACGGAGTCGTCCGCGAGGTCCTCGCCGGCATCAACTTCACCATCCACAAGGGCGAGGTCCTGGGCATCGCCGGTGTCGAGGGCAACGGTCAGACCGAGCTCATCGACGCGCTGATGGGCCTGCGCGACCCCGACGGCGGTGTCATCACCCTCGACACCGACGACATCTCGCACGCCTCCACCCGCAAGCGGCGTGAGGACGGTGTCGGCTACATCCCCGAGGACCGGCACCGCCAGGGCCTGCTCCTGGAGTCCCCGCTCTGGGAGAACCGGATCCTCGGCCACGTCACCGAGCGGCCCAACTCCCGCCGCGGCGTCCTCGACCTCAAGGCCGCCCGCAAGGACACCGAGCGGATCGTGCGCGAGTACGACGTCCGCACCCCCGGCATCGAGGTCACCGCGGCCTCCCTCTCCGGCGGCAACCAGCAGAAGCTGATCGTCGGCCGCGAGATGAGCCACGCCCCCAAGCTGCTGATCGCCGCCCACCCGACGCGCGGCGTCGACGTCGGCGCGCAGGCGCAGATCTGGGACCGGATCCGCGAGGCACGCCGCGAGGGCCTGGCGGTCCTGCTGATCTCCGCCGACCTCGACGAGCTGATCGGCCTGTCCGACACCCTGCGGGTGATGTTCCGCGGCCGGCTCGTCGCCGACGCGGACCCCGCCACGATCACTCCGGAGGAGCTGGGCTCGGCCATGACCGGCGCCGCCACCGGTCACCTCGAGCACCCGGAAGACGGTGACGCCCGATGAAGAAATTCGACAAGGACCGGCTGATTCTGGGCCTGGCCGGCCCGGTGGTCGCGCTGGTCGTGGCCATCGCGCTCACCACCGTGGTGCTGCTCGTCTCGGGAACCAACCCGATCGAGCCGTACCGCATCATGTTCGAGCAGGTCAGTTACACCGACGTCCAGGTGCTGATCGTCAACCAGGCCGGTATCTACTACCTGGCGGCGCTCGCGGTGGCCATCGGCTTCCGGATGAACCTCTTCAACATCGGTGTCGACGGCCAGTACCGCCTCGCGGCCATGCTGTCGGCGCTCGTCGGTGCCTCGATCGAGCTGCCGGGCCCGCTGCACATCCTGCTCATCGTGCTCGTCGCCATGCTGGTCGGTGCGTTCTGGGCCGGTATCGCGGGCATCCTGAAGACCACCCGCGGCGTCAGCGAGGTCGTCTCGACGATCATGCTCAACGCGATCGCGACCGCGCTCGTGGCCTATCTGATCCTGCCGAAGAACTTCGGTGAGCAGCCGGAGGGCTCCAACAACCTCACCACCGGCGAGATCGCCGAGTCGGGCTGGTTCCCGGGCCTGTCGATGGGCGAGGGCGCCGGGGAGATCTACGGCTTCACCTTCGTCGCCATCGGCCTCGGTGTCCTCTACTGGTTCGTCCTCAACCGCACCCGCTTCGGCTTCGACCTGCGCGCCACCGGCGCCAGCGAGTCCGCGGCCCAGGCCAGCGGTGTCGACGCCAAGAAGATGATCCTCACCTCGATGCTGATCTCGGGCGCGGTCGCCGGTCTCGCCGGCATGCCGACGCTGCTCGGCGAGACCCACACGTACAGCCTGGACTTTCCGGCCGGCGTGGGCTTCACCGGAATCACCATCGCCCTGCTCGGCCGCAACAGCCCGATCGGCATCGCCTTCAGCGCGCTGCTGATCGCCTTCCTGGACAAGTCCTCGGCCTCCCTCGACCAGCACGGCTACGAGAAGGAGATCGCCACGATCATGCAGGGCCTGATCGTGATCTCCGTCGTCGTGTCGTACGAACTCGTCCGCCGCTACGGGCTCCGCCGCCAGCAGCAGAAGGTCGGCGAGGAGCTGGCCGCCGGCGGCGCCATCAAGACCGACAAGGAGGTTGCGGCATGAGCGAGAGCACGAGCACGGTCTCGGTGACCAGCGCCGCGCCCAAGAAGGGCGGCGGCCGCCGCAAGCTCACCCTGCCCTGGATCCTGCTGATCATCGCGGGCGGCCTCGCCCTGGTCTCGCTGGTCCGGGTGATCAGCGGCGCCGACGACCTCACCTCCGTCGGCCAGGTCTCCGGCGCCCTCGAACTCGCCGTGCCGATCGGCCTCGCCGGTCTGGGCGGTCTGTGGGCCGAGCGCGCGGGCGTGGTCAACATCGGTCTCGAAGGCATGATGATCCTCGGCACCTGGTTCGGTGCCTGGGCGGGCTTCCAGTGGGGTCCGTGGACCGGTGTCGTCTTCGGCATCATCGGCGGCGCGCTCGGCGGTCTGCTGCACGCGATCGTCACCGTCACCTTCGGCGTGAACCACATCGTCTCCGGTGTGGCGATCAACATCCTCGCCGTCGGTGCCACCCGCTACCTGTCGAACTTCACCTTCGCCGACGCCGAGGGCGGTTCCTCCAAGCAGTCCCCGCGCATCGACGCAATCACCGAGATCACCATCCCGGGCCTGTCCGAATGGCTCGCCGATCTCCAGAGCAAGCACTGGTTCCTGATCTCCGACATCGCCGGGGTCCTCGGCGGTCTGGTCACCGGCCTCTCGCTGCTGACCGTGGTCGCGCTGCTGCTCATCCCGGGCACCTGGTGGGTGCTGTGGCGTACGGCCTTCGGCCTGAGGCTGCGCTCCTGCGGTGAGAACCCGGTCGCGGCGGAGTCGCTGGGCGTCAACGTCTACAAGTACAAGTACATCGCCGTCACCGTCTCTGGTGCGCTGGCCGGTCTCGGTGGCGCGTTCCTCGCCATCGTCGCCACCGGTATCTACCAGGAGGGCCAGACCGGCGGCCGCGGCTACATCGGTCTCGCCGCGATGATCTTCGGTAACTGGATGCCGGGCGGCATGGCGCTGGGTGCCGGGCTCTTCGGCTTCACCGACAGCCTCAAGCTGCGCGGTGGCGCGGAGAACGTGCACGCGATGCTGCTGCTGATCGCGATCCTGCTGACGCTGGTCGTCCTGTGGCAGCTCTACAAGAAGAAGTACTTCGCCGCGGCGATCTCCGCGGTCGTGGCCGCGGGTCTGTACCTCTGGTACGCCTTCACCGACCAGGTCCCGAGTCAGTTCGTGGACGCGGCCCCGTACGTCACCACGCTCCTGGTCCTCGCCCTGTCGGCGCAGCGGCTGAGGATGCCGAAGGCGGACGGTCTGCCGTATCGGAAGGGCCAAGGCAAATGACGGACGCTGGCTGGGGGGCCCTGCGGGAGGCCGCGCGGGACGCCATGTCCCGGGCGTACGCGCCGTACTCGGGCTACCCGGTCGGCGCCGCCGCCCGGGTCGACGACGGCAGGACGGTCACCGGCTGCAACGTCGAGAACGCCTCGTACGGCATCGGGCTGTGCGCCGAGTGCGGTCTCGTCTCGCAGCTCCAGCTCACCGGCGGCGGCCGGCTGACCCACTTCACCTGCGCGGACGGCCGGGGCGAGATCCTCGTGCCGTGCGGGCGGTGCCGGCAGCTGCTGTACGAGTTCGGCGGCCCGGAACTCCTCGTGGACACCCCCAAGGGGATCCTGCCGCTGGCGGAGATGCTGCCGCAGGCCTTCGGTCCGGATCACCTCAGGTAGTAACCCGGCGGCCCTTCCGCTCCGTTGGAAGGGCCGCCGGTCCTTTTCTCCTCTATGCGCGTAGAGTCGCGCACGCACGTACTTCATTGCCGGAAGGAATGCCATGGACGCCATTTCCGTGATCCGTACCAAGCGGGACCGGGGCGAGCTGAGCCCCCAGCAGATCGACTGGGTCATCGACGCCTACACGCGCGGCGAGGTCGCCGACTACCAGATGGCCGCCCTCAACATGGCGATCCTCCTGAACGGCATGAACCGCACCGAGATCGCCCGCTGGACCGCGGCGATGATCGCCTCCGGCGAGCGGATGAACTTCGACTCGCTCTCCCGCCCGACCTCCGACAAGCACTCCACCGGCGGCGTCGGCGACAAGATCACCCTTCCGCTGGCCCCGCTCGTCGCCGCGTGCGGCGCGGCCGTGCCGCAGCTGTCCGGCCGCGGCCTCGGCCACACCGGCGGCACGCTGGACAAGCTGGAGTCCATCCCCGGCTGGCGCGCGCTGCTCTCCAACGAGGAGATGCTGCACGTGCTCGACACCACCGGCGCGGTGATCTGCGCGGCGGGCGACGGCCTGGCCCCGGCGGACAAGAAGCTGTACGCGCTGCGCGACGTCACCGGCACCGTCGAGGCGATCCCGCTGATCGCCTCGTCCATCATGTCGAAGAAGATCGCCGAGGGCACCGGCTCGCTCGTCCTGGACGTCAAGGTCGGCACCGGCGCCTTCATGAAGACCATCGAGGACGCCCGTGAGCTGGCTTCCACCATGGTCGCGCTCGGCACCGACAGCGGCGTGAAGACGGTGGCCCTGCTCACCGACATGTCCACCCCGCTCGGCCTCACCGCGGGCAACGCCCTTGAGGTCCGCGAGTCGGTCGAGGTGCTGGCCGGCGGCGGCCCCGCCGACGTCGTCGAGCTGACGGTCGCGCTCGCCCACGAAATGCTGGAGGCGGCCGGCATCAAGGACGCCGACCCGGCCAAGGCGCTCGCCGACGGCTCCGCGATGGACGTCTGGCGCCGGATGATCGCGGCCCAGGGCGGCGACCCGGACGCGGCCCTCCCGGTCGCCCGCGAGCAGCACGTCGTCACCGCCCCCGCCTCGGGCGTCCTCACCCGCCTCGACGCCTACGACGTCGGCATCGCCGCCTGGCGCCTGGGCGCCGGCCGCGCCCGCAAGGAGGACCCGGTCCAGGCGGGCGCGGGCGTCGAGCTCCACGCCAAGCCGGGCGACACGGTCACCGCGGGTCAGCCGCTGCTGACCCTGCACACGGACACCCCGGAGAAGTTCGACTACGCCCTGAAGTCCCTGGAGGGCGCCTACGACGTCGCCCCGGCGGGCACGGCGTTCACCCCGAACCCGATCGTCCTGGACCGCATCGCCTGACGGCGTACGCCCTCGGCTCCCGGGTGAACGGGACCGGTGGACCCGCCCCGGTCCCGTTCACCCGCGATGAGTTCCGGCCCTCGCGCGGGTCTCCCGTATGTGGAAGCCACACAACCGATCGTTCTCCAGCTCTCCGGCCGGATCACCCACGCCGATGTGCCCGCACTCTGCGCCGACCTCGCCGCCCGGCTCTCCGGACGTGATCCGACCGAGGTGGTGTGCGAGGTCGGCGGGCTCACGCACGCCGACCTCGCCGCCGTCGACGCCCTGGCCAGGCTCCGCCTGACCGCCCAGCGCCTCGGCCACACCCTGCGGCTGCGCGGCGCCGACGGGCGTCTCAGGCTGATCCTCGGGCTCGTCGGACTGGAGGAGCTGCTGCTCCAGGACCCGCCCTAGGTGTATTGACCCGGAGCGTTGTTGACGCGGCTGATGGGCGGGTGTCCGTCCAGTGCGGTGTGGCAGCGGTGGTGGTTGTAGGTGTGGAGGAAGTCTGCCAGGGCCTCGGTCCGCTCGGTGTTGCTGGTGAGGACATCGGACGTGCGGTGCGGTGTCGTGCGTGGCCGGCTGGAGCGATCGACGAGCCCGGCCTCGCCTTCGGCCTTCCACCGTCGCATGCACTTGTGGGCGGTGGCCCGTGAGATGCCCATTTCGGCCGCGACGTGCGCGACCGGACGGCCAGAGCGGACACGTTCGACCAGGATCCGTCTCCCGTGAACGGGCAGCCGGGCATTACGGTGGGACACGAAGACCTCCGTGTGTGGTGTGGAGCCTAGACACCTCCACCACACCGGAGGTCTTCGCCATGATCAAGACCCGCGACTGTCAACAACGCTCGTGATCAATACACCTAGCCCTCCAGACGGTCCGGCAGCTCGAAGAGCGGGAACCAGCGCTGGGTGTCCAGGAAGCAGTGCATGCCGGTGATCGCGCCCTCCCGGATGTCGATGACCTGAAGCGCCCACGGCACGAAACCCGGTCCCTCCGGGTCCGGCTTGTAGTGCGCGAACGCCGGCGTGCCGTTGGCCACGGTCGCCACCAGCCTGGACCCCGCGCAGCTCGCGCCGAAGGTGACCATGAAGCCGGTGATGTCGTCGTGCCCCTGGAGCCACAGGTCGAACGGCGGCATCGTCATCACCGCGTCCTCGTGCAGCAGCGCGGTCAGGGCCGCCATGTCGTACCCCTCGAAGGCGGTCACGTACCGCTCCAGGAGCCGCCGCTGCTCCTCGTCGAGCGGGTCCGCGGTGTCGGGCACCTGGCCCTCCGTCTCGGCCAGCGTCGCCCGCGCCCGCTGGAGGGCGCTGTTCACGGAGGCGACCGTGGTGCCGAGGAGCTCGGCGACCTCGGCCGCCTTCCAGGCCAGTACCTCGCGCAGGATCAGCACCGCCCGCTGCTTGGGCGGCAGGTGCTGGAGCGCCGCGACGAACGCGAGCCGGACCGACTCGCGGGCCACCGCCGTCTCCGCCGGGTCGGCCACCGTGGGCAGCACCCGCCCGTCCGGGACCGGCTCCAGCCAGGTGTTCTCCGGCAGCGGGTTGAGGGCCGCCTGCGCCAGCGGGGAGGGGCCGCTCAGATCGACCGGGCGGGCCCGCTTGTTTCCCGCGTTCAGCGCGTCCAGGCAGACGTTGGTGGCGATGCGGTACAGCCACGAGCGCAGGCTGGAGCGCCCCTCGAACTTCTCGTGGCTTCGCCAGGCCCGGACCATCGTGTCCTGCACCGCGTCCTCCGCCTCGAAGGCGGAGCCGAGCATGCGGTAGCAGTAACCGGTCAGCTCGGTGCGGTACTTCTCCAGCTGGGACTCAAGGTCCGCGGACGTTGCCAGATCACTCATGGGTCACCCCTGTCGCCCCTCACCGGCGGCCGCTCGGCACCGGTGAGGGGAAATTACCGCAGGGGACTGACAACGGCGCTCAGGTGCCGGGCTTGCGCCCGTAGACGTACACGTCGTCGCCGTTGCGCAGCAGGTTCCAGTACGCCTTCGCGTCCGCCGCGCGCATGTTCACACAGCCGCCGGAACCCGGCGGGTTCCACATCGACTTGGTGGTGGAGTGGAAGGCCTGCCCGCCGTCGAAGAACTGCGCGTACGGCATGCGTACGTTGTAGATGGTCGACCAGTGGTTGATGTTGCGCCAGTAGATCTTCTTGGAGCCGATGCGGGTCTCGGTGCCGTCCTTGCCCGTACGCACCGGCACCGGGCCGTACGTCAGCCGGGCCCCGTCCTGGACCCAGCTGAGCTGCCGGGTCAGGTCCACGCAGGCGATCCGGCCGCGGTTGGTGGGACACGCCCGCGCCTTGTTGGGGTTCGAGCCGGCCGCCCGCTGGGCCAGCATCGTGTTCATGGTCTGCCAGGTCAGCGGCCCGGCGTAGCCCATGGTCGGGGTGATGCCGTGGGTCCGTTGGAAGGACTGGATGGCCCGGCAGTCGGCGGCCGACTGCCGCCCGTCGACCGTCCGGCCGAGGAACTTCTCCACCTGCTTCTGGTACGGCCCCGTCGACAGGTTGCACGAAGCGGCCTGCGCGGGTGCGGCGCCGAGGGCCACGGTCAGCGGTACGACCAGACCGGCGAGGCCGAGCGCGACACCCGCCCGGCGGCGTATCACGTTCATGATGATCAACTCCCCTGTGCACGGCGAGCGTTGACGCTCTGAGCGTGGGACGCGCACAGGGGGTGGATGGTTGTAGCCGAGGCGGGATTTACGCCGGAATTCCCCCCGGCCACCCGGCCCCGCATCAGCGGGCGGCGGTCACCGGCATCAGCCGGCGCTCGCGCACCCGCGCGGCGTGCGTTCCGTACAGCGTCAGCGAGACGACGCCGACCACCGCGACCAGCCCGAGGGCGACCGTGCCGCCCCAGCCGCCCGTGTGGAAGGCGACCGCGCCGAGCGTGCCGCCCACACTGCTGCCCAGGTAGTACGCGGACTGGTAGAGCGCCGACGCCTGCGCGCGCCCCGAGGTAGCCGTCCGGCTCACCGCGGACGAGGCGACCGCGTGCCCGGCGAAGAAGCCCGCCGTGATCAGGACCAGGCCCAGCAGTACGGCCCCCAGCGCGTCGCTCAGCGACAGCAGCAGACCTCCCGCGGTGGTGCCCACGGCCAGGTAGAGGGCTCCGCGCCGGCCCATCCGGCCCACCAGCCGCCCGGCCGCGGCCGAGGAGACCGTACCGACCAGATAGACCAGGAAGATCGAACCGACCACGCCCTGCGGCAGGTTGAACGGTGCCTCGACCAGGCGGTAGCCGATCACGGTGTACACCGCGCCGAACACCGTCATGAACAGCGCGCCGATCGCGTACAGCCGCAGCAGCAGCGGATCGGCCAGATGCGTCCGCACCGTCCGCACCAGCGCCATCGGGTTCAGCGAGCCCCGGGCGAAGTGCCGGGCCCGCGGCAGCATCAGCCGGAACACCACCGCGCACACCAGCGCCATCACACCCACCGCGCCGAGCGCGGCACGCCACCCCCACAGCTGGGCCACCCAGCCCGTGACGATCCGCCCGCTCATCCCGCCGATGGAGTTGCCCGCCACGAACAGCCCGATCGCGGCGATCAGCGCCTTGGGACGCACCTCCTCGGCGAGGTACGCCATCGCGGAGGCCGGCAGACCCGCCAGCGCCGCGCCCTGCACCGCGCGCAGCGCCACCAGCCACTCAAGGCTCGGCGCGAACGGGACCAGCAGACCGACGGCGACCGCGACCGCGAGCGAGGCGGTCATCAGCGTGCGCCGCCCGAACCGCTCGGACAGCGCGCTCAGAGGCAGCACACACAGGGCCAGGGCGCCGGTCGCGGCGGAGACCGTCCAGGACGCCGCCGACGCGCTCGCGCCGAACTCGGCCGAGACGGCGGGCAGCAGGGCCTGCGTGGAGTAGAGAAGGGCGAAGGTGGCGACCCCCGCGGCGAAGAGCGCGAAGCTCATCCGGCGGTAGCCGGGGCGGCCGGGGGAAAGACGGAGGTCGGCGCCCACGGTCGTGCCGGTGGACGCCTGGGTACTGGCAGCAGGCATACGTCGACCGTAGGCACCGCATTCTGATGCGTCCAATGCATGGAACGGCTTTAATCGTTCCCATGGCGCATGAGTACAGGTCACAGGAGTGGCTGTCACCGAACAGTAACGAAGAAGACATGAGGCTGCTGCTCGCGCCTCGCCTCGCCTACTTCGCCGGAGTCGCCCGGCACGAGCATGTCACCCGGGCCGCGCAGGAGATGGGCGTGCCGCAGTCGACCCTCTCGCGCGCCATGGTCCGCCTGGAGGAGGACCTCGGGGTCAGCCTCTTCGCCCGCAAGGGCCGCACGCTTGCTCTCACCCCGGCTGGCCGGACCTTCCTCACCTCCGTGGAACGCGCCCTCGCCGAGGTCGAGCGGGCCGCCGACTCCGTACGGGCCGACGCCGACCCGGCGGCCGGCAAGGTCGCCTTCGGCTTCCTGCACACCATGGGCTCCGAGACCGTCCCGGGCCTCATCCGCGCCTTCCGGGTCGACCATCCCCGGATCCGCTTCACGCTCGTACAGAACTACGGCGAGGCCATGATCGAACGGCTGCGCGCCGGCGACCTCGACCTCTGCCTGACCTCCCCGGTGCCCGACGCCCCCGACCTGGTCGCCCGCCGCCTCGACGAACAGCGCCTGCGCCTGGTCGTCCCGGACGACCACCGCCTCGCCACCCGCAAGCGGGTCCGCCTCGCCGAGGCCGCCGACGAAGCCTTCGTCACCCTGGAACCCGGCTACGGCCTGCGCCGCATCACCGACGACCTCTGCGCCGAAGCGGGCTTCACCCCGCGGGTGGCCTTCGAGGGCGAGGAGGCGGAGACCCTGCGCGGCCTGGTCGCGGCCGGCCTCGGCGTGGCCCTCCTGCCCCCGCCCGCCGTCCCCCGCCCCGGCGTCGTCGAGCTGACGGTCACGGCCCCCCGCGCGGTCCGCGAGATCGGCGTCGCCTGGCTCGACGGCCACCCCGACACCCCGCCGGTGGCCGCCTTCAAGAAGTTCCTGCTCTCCAAGCGCGGCACGCTGCTCCCGGACTGAGGCCGGCCGAGCGGACCCTACGGCCGCAGCGCCCGCCCGAAGCCCGCCGCCAGCGGCATGCGCAGACCCAGCGGGGGCGGCGCCGCGAAGGCGTCCGCCACCGGGCGGGCGAAGGGCCGGCCGAAGAGGGCGCCCAGGACGAAGTCGGCGGCCAGGGCGAGGACCTCCGTGTGGTGCTGGCGCAAGGCGTGGCCGTCCGAGTGGACCTCGAAGCGGCACGTGTCGCGATTGGCCTTCTTCGCCCGCTCGGCGAGGCGGAACGACAGCTCGGGGTCGGTCCGCGCGTCGTTCGTGCCGTGCACGACCAGCACGCGCCGCCCCACCAGCTGCCGCACCGGTTCGGGCTCCGCCGCCACGTCGTCCTCCGGCAGCCAAGGCGCCATCGCGAGCACCGAGTTGACTGCGGTGTGCCCGGCCGCCCGCAGCGCCGCCCGCGCCCCCATCCCGTGCCCCGCCAGACAGAGCGGCACGTCGCCGTAGCGCCGTACCACCTCCGACGCCGCCCAGGACGCGTCCGCCGCGAGCTGGGCGTCCGCGCCGTTCCAGCCGCGTCCCCGGTAGCGCACCACATGCGCCACCAGCCCCTCCGCGGCCCCCGCCCGCGCCAGCGAACGGGCCAGCGGCAGCGCCGCCGCGTGGGCCAGCGGCGAGGCCCGCCGCGCCGAGGCCGTCTCGCCGTCCGGGAGCACCAGCACCACCCCGCCGACCGCGTCGGCCTGGGAGCCCGCCCGTACGGCCCTTCCCAGCCGGGGCGTTCGCGTCCCGGCCGTCCCCACGAGTGCGTAGTGCGCCATGGCAGAACAGTCTCAGAAGCGCAGGTGTACGCCACCCGTCCGCCTGGTCACTGTTGCGTATCGACAAGTTGCGCCACAGGGGGCGCTCTACGCGCGTAGGGGCTAGAGTGCCGAAATGACGAGCCAGACCCTCAACATCCCCACCGCGGACCAGATCCGCCGCGCCCCGAAGGTGCTGCTCCACGACCACCTCGACGGCGGACTGCGCCCCGGCACCATCATCGAGATCGCCCGGCAGACGGGCTACGACGGCCTGCCCGAGACCGAGCCCGACAAGCTCGGCGTCTGGTTCCGCGAGGCCGCCGACTCCGGATCGCTCGAGCGCTACCTGGAGACCTTCGCGCACACCTGCGCCGTCATGCAGACCCGCGAGGCCCTCGTCCGCGTCGCCGCCGAATGCGCCGAGGACCTCGCCGAGGACGGTGTCGTCTACGCCGAGGTGCGCTACGCCCCCGAACAGCATCTGGAGCGGGGTCTCACCCTCGAAGAGGTCGTCGAAGCCGTCAACGAAGGCTTCCGCGAGGGCGAACGCCGCGCCAGGGAGAGCGGCCACCGCATCCGCGTCGGCGCCCTCCTCACCGCCATGCGGCACGCCGCCCGCGCCCTGGAGATCGCCGAACTCGCCAACCGCTACCGCGACTTCGGCGTCGTCGGCTTCGACATCGCCGGCGCCGAGGCGGGCTTCCCGCCCACCCGCCACCTCGACGCCTTCGAGTACCTCAAGCGCGAGAACAACCACTTCACGATCCACGCCGGCGAGGCCTTCGGCCTGCCCTCCATCTGGCAGGCGCTCCAGTGGTGCGGCGCCGACCGCCTCGGCCACGGCGTCCGCATCATCGACGACATCGAGGTCGCCGACGACGGCACGATCACTCTCGGCCGGCTCGCCGCGTACGTACGCGACAAGCGCATCCCGCTGGAGATGTGCCCCACCTCCAACCTGCAGACCGGCGCCGCCGACTCCTACGCCGAGCACCCCATCGGCCTGCTGCGCCGGCTGCACTTCCGGGCCACCGTCAACACCGACAACCGGCTGATGAGCGGCACCAGCATGAGCCGCGAGTTCGAGCTGCTGACCGAGACGTTCGGCTACACACTCGACGACATGCAGTGGTTCACAGTCAATGCGATGAAATCAGCGTTCATTCCTTTCGACGAACGCCTCGCCATGATCAATGACGTGATCAAGCCGGGTTACGCCGAGCTGAAATCCGAATGGCTGTTCCGGCAGACCGCTGCGACCAGCGCTTCCACCACCGACCTGGGCTGATCTGGCGGAGGAGAAAACAAATGAGGCGGCCGGAAGACACGACTCCCGGCCGCCTCAGGGTGTTTGCGGGGCGGCCACGGGCTGACTAGCTTGCTGAGCCGCTCATCATTCCCCGAATTCCCCCAAGGACGAATCTCGATGAAGCAGTCTGCCGCCAAGACGCTCGGTGTCGCCGCCCTCGGTGCCGCCTTCGCCGCCACCGCCGCCGGCACGGCCAACGCCGCGTCCCTGCCCGACGTCACCTCCACGCTGGGCGGTGTGACCCAGAACCTGCCCGTCGGGGGCGAGATTCTCGAGAAGCTGCCCGCGGGCGCTCCCGACTCCCTGCTCGCCGGCAAGGGCGCCCTCGACAGCGGCGCCCAGGCTCTCCCGGGGGCGGTCGGCCAGCTCGCCGAGTCGGCGCCGCAGACCCTCGCCAACAGCCCGGTCAAGCAGCTGATCGGCGGCCTGCCGATCAACGGCCTGGTCTCCAACGGTCTCAACGGTCTCCCGCTCGGCGGTCTCCCGCTCGGCGGCTGACCGGCCACAAGCCGGCCACCGGGGCACACGTCACACCGGACGTGTGCCCCTCCGGCTGCCCGCGGCCACCGGGCGTCACCAGGCGGCCGAGGCGCTCTTCTCCGCGGGCAGCAGCAGCCACAGCGCCAGGTAGAGCACGAACTGCGGGCCGGGCAGCAGACAGGACACCAGGAAGATCACCCGCATCGTCGTCGCGGAGGTGCCGAAACGCCGGGCCAGCGCTGCGCACACTCCGCCGATCATTCGTCCCTCGCGAGGGCGGACAAGTGCGGCCATGGTGGGCTCCTTCTACGAGTGTCCGGGAGCCGCTCCGTCGGGCTCCCGATGACTCCATACTCGCTCCGGCGCCCCGGACAAAGCGTCGCTCTACGGTGCGATTCCGACCCTGGGAATCGTCGGGGTCGACCCCTGAGAGGACTCCTCCCGCAGCAGGGCGGTCCCACGCCGCCGCCTGGTCCCCGCGGAGGAGCGCACGGCCCTGCGGCGCATCCGGTTCCGCCACGCGGGTACGACGGCGAGGTGCGCCAGCGCCACCCCGGCCGTGTTCAGGAGCAGCGAGTCCACGTCGACGACCCGCCCGGGCACCCCGGTCTGCAGGAGCTCGATACCGAGGGACACCAGCGCCCCGGCCGCGACGGTCCGGGTCAGCGAGCTCCACGGCGACACGTCCAGCCGTCCGCCGGCGAGCGGCAGCAGCACCCCGAGCGGCGCGAGCAGCAGCAGCCCCTCGCCGATCCGCCGGGCGGCCACCACCGGCCCCAGCGCGAGATCGGCCTTGATACCGGCCAGCGGCTCCAGATTGGATCCCGCCACCCAGGCGACGTCGAGTGGGCGCAGCGTCAGCCAGGCGACGAGCAGCAGATGCGCGAGGAGGAGGACGGACCCCGCCACGCGGTAGTGAATGACGGCGCTGCCGCCCGAACCTTGACGCTGCACGACCCCCAAGACGCGCCGACCGGCGGGATCGGTTCCGTAAGAGGCGGGTGACGCCCCACGCACCGCCCGCCGCACCCCTAAGGGGCCGCGGACGGCGACATGCTCACCATCGGGGCCGCCGATTCCGGGCTCTCCTTCAGGGCGGGCGTGCAGGCGTAGCCGTTCGGGGCGTAGTCGCCCGGACCGCCGAGGACGACCGCTCTGCGCACGGTGACCGCGGTGCTCTCGGCGAGGGTGCAGACGATCTGGGAGAGCGCGGCGGGCGGCAGGTCCTCGGGCTGGCGGCTCAGCCGCAGCGTGCCCGCCGGATCGCCCTTGCGGCCCGGGGAGACGGTCAGCGACCCCTTCACCGACGAGGTGAAACCGGCTTCGCGCTCGGTGTCCGACGGCTCCGCGCGGAGCTCGTCGATCAGCGCCTGGGCGAGCCCGAGCCGCCCCCGGGCGGTCTTGTCGGCCTGCTCCTCGCCCACCGGCGTCGTCCGCTCCACCGCCTCCAGCTGGGAGCCGCACACGAGATAGATCCGCACCGGCACCCCCGAGCGGGACTGGGCGACGATCTCCTTGCCGGAGAGGCTGCACGGCACCCGCGACGGGGCCGCCCCCGCGTCGACCGGTACGGACGTCGTCCTGATGCCGCACCCGGTGGCGACGGCGGCGCACACGGCCGCCCCCGCCAGTACGAGGGCCCCACGCCGGACCCGACGGGCGATCACCGCGCCTCCCCTTCCTCTTCCCCCTGGCTGCTGCGGGTCTGCAGGCCCCGCTCGATCCCGGACGCGTCCTGCGGCAGCCGCAGGACGAACACCGCGCCGTCCCCGTCCGGCGAGTTGGCCGCCGTGATCGAACCGCCGTGGATCAGCGCGTTCTCCATCGCGATGGACAGGCCGAGCCCGGACCCCTCCGAGCGCGGCCGGGACGCGCTCGCCTTGTAGAACCGGTCGAAGACATGCGGCAGTACGTCCTCGGGGATGCCGGGCCCGTGGTCCCGTACCTCGATGACGAGCTCGTCCTCGCCGCCCTCGACGGACTCCGTACGGACGGACACGCGCACCGGCGACCCGCCGTGCTTGAGTGCGTTGCCGATCAGATTGGCGAGGATCACGTCCAGGCGGCGCGGGTCGAGCCGGGCCACGATCCCACGCTCGGCGTCCAGGTCCACCGCGTCCAGCCAGGCACGCGCGTCGATGCAGGCGGTGACCTGGTCGGCGACGTCCACGTCGTCCAGGACGAGCCGGGCCGTGCCCGCGTCGAAGCGGGTGACCTCCATCAGGTTCTCCACCAGGTCCCCGAGCCGCCGGACCTCGCTGACGACCAGCGACACGGCGGGCGCGATCATCGGGTCGAGGCTGTCCTGCTCGTCCTCCAGCACCTCGGTCACAGCGGTCAGCGCGGTCAGCGGGGTGCGCAGCTCGTGCGACATGTCGGCGACGAACCGGCGGCTGGACTCCTCCCGCGCGCTCATGTCCGCGACCTTCTTCTGCAGCGACTCGGCGGCGCTGTTGAACGTACGGGACAGCTCGGCCAGTTCGTCCGTGCCGGAGACCCGCAGCCGGGTCTCGAGCTCGCCCTCGCCGAGCCGCCGGGCCGCCTCGCCCAGCCGGTGCACCGGCCGCAGCACGGTCGTCGCCGCGGCCTGCGCCAGCAGCGCCGAACCGAGCAGCGCGAGACCGGTGGCGATCCCCAGGGACCAGGCGAGCGAGTTGAGGTCCTTCTGCTCCGGCTCCAGCGACTTGAACATGTAGCCGGTCGGGCCGCCGTTGATGATCCGCGTCCCGCCCACCAGGTAGGGCGTCCTGCCGCGCTCGGTGCGCAGCCAGAAGAGGTGGTACTCGTACGCGTTGGCCGCGGTCACCTCCCGCTTGGTCTCCACCGCGTCCTGGAGCGCCTTGGGCACGTCCGCCAGTGTGAAGACGTCCGGGTTCGAGGCCGCGATGATCGGCTTCCCGGCGTCCCGCTCCCCGAGCAGCAGCACGCTGTAGCCCGCGCTGTCGCCCGCCATCTGCTCGGCGGTGCGCCGCAGGTCGTCCTCGGAGGGCCGGGCCGGCAGCGTGGCCGCGCGGTTCTGCATCTCCTGCCGGAAGTCGTTGAGCGCCGAGTTCTGCGTGCGGGTGAGCACGGCCTCCCGGTTGAGCCAGTACGCGATCGCCGACGCGGAGACCGCGGCGGTCAGCGCGACCAGGGCGAAGACCACGACCAGCCGCAGGCGCAGGCTGGTGAAACGGAGGCCCGCGAGTATGCCTTTCTTGGCGGGACCAGCGCTCACGCAGGCACGTCCAGCCGGTATCCCACGCCACGGACCGTACGGATCAGGGTCGGCGAGGACGGCACGTCCTCCACCTTCGCCCGCAGCCGCTGCACACACGCGTCCACCAGACGCGAGTCGCCGAGGTAGTCGTGCTCCCACACCAGCCGCAGCAACTGCTGCCGCGACAGGGCCTGGCCGGGCCGGCGGCTCAGTTCGAGCAGCAGCCGCAGCTCGGTCGGCGTGAGCTGGAGGTCCTCGCCGTTCTTCGTGACCGTCATCGCCGACCGGTCGATGACCAGCGACCCGAACGTCGCGGAGTCCGTGGACTCCCGCTCGCCGCGCCGCAGCACCGCCCTGATCCGCGCGTCGAGGACGCGCCCCTGCACCGGCTTGACGACATAGTCGTCCGCCCCGGACTCCAGGCCCACCACGACGTCGATGTCGTCGTTGCGGGCGGTGAGCAGGATGATCGGCAGCTGGTCGGTGCGCCGGATACGACGGCACACCTCGAAGCCGTCGATGCCGGGCAGCATCACGTCCAGCACGATCAGGTCCGGCCGCTGCTCGCGCAGCAGTTTCAGGCCGTCCTCGCCCGTCGCCGCGGTGGCCACACGGTGGCCCTGGCGGGACAGGGAGAGTTCGAGGGCCGTGCGGATGGCGTCGTCGTCCTCGATCAGCAACAGGAAAGGCACGAGCGCCATTCTGGCCCATGGGGGAGCCGGTTTTCGACTGAGGGAGCGACGTGCTCACGACACCTCCCCCTGTGACAGGTCTGTGACAGTCGACGGACACCGCTATGAACTGCCCGGGGCAAGCTTTTTGGCACAGGGACCGAAGCAGACTCCAACCGACGGGGGGCGCGAGATGAACGCACTGCACAGCACCACCTCAAGCGCAGTTGTCACGCGTCTCCACGACGTCAACCGGAGCACCAAGGAGTCCGGCGCGGTGAACGGGCGGGGGTGCGTTCGCAGCGCCGGGCGTCAGTACAAGGCGCCCTACATGGTCGCGGTGACTGACGGGGGAGCGGCGTACGGGGAGGTCCAGGGGGAGCGTTCGAGCCGGTCGGAGGCGGAGTTCACCGCCTACGTCCAGGAACGGCGCGCCTCCCTGTATGCCACCGCCTACCACCTGACCGGTGACCGTTTCGAGGCCGAGGACCTGCTCCAGAGCGCGCTGTTTTCCACGTACCGCGCCTGGGACCGGATCAGCGACAAGGCCGCGGTGGGGGGCTACCTCCGCCGCACGATGACGAACCTGCACATCAGCGCGTGGCGGCGGCGCAAGCTCAACGAGTACCCGACGGAGGAGCTGCCGGAGACGGCGGGCGACACCGACGCGATGCGTGGCACGGAGCTGCGCGCGGTGCTCTGGCAGGCGCTGGCCCGCCTTCCCGAACTGCAGCGGACGATGCTGGTCCTGCGCTACTACGAGGGTCGTACGGATCCGGAGATCGCGGAGATCCTGGACATCAGTGTCGGCACGGTGAAGTCGAGCATCTGGCGGTCGCTGCGGCGGCTGCGCGAGGACGAGGTGCTCAGCTTCGGCCGTGACGAGGAAGAGTCCTTCGGCGAGCTGGTGGCCTGAGGCGACGGGGGACCGGGCTCACGGGGGAGCCGGGCCCACGGGGGATCCCCACGGGGGAAACACGGGGGAAGAACGACAGCGGGGCTGGACGGGCCGGGGGGACCTGTTCAGCCCCGCTTTCGTGCGTCGTGCGCGGTGCGGCGGCCGGGCTCAGCGGGCCACGGGCGTACGGTGGCGGCCGGCGGCGGCCGCGGCGAGGCGGCCCAGGGCCTCCTCCTTGGCGCAGGCGTGGGCGCCGAGGGCGGTCTGCCGGGCCACGATGGCCCGCTCGGCGCGCATCAGGCGCCAGCCGCGGCGCAGCAGGAACGGGACCGACTTGCGGCCCTCGCGCAGATCCCGCAGCAGCCGGCGGCGGAAGGTCGTGGAGGGGCGGCCGCGCAGGCAGAGCGCGTCGGCGAGGAGCCCCAGCTCCTGGCAGCGCCCGACGATCTCGGCGGCGAAGATGCCCTCGGCCACGAAGAGCGGCGTGCGCGCGATGTCGAGCACCTCCTGCCCGACGCGCGAGCTGGTGGCGATGTCGTACACCGGGATGTTCGTCCGTCCCGTGCGGCACAGTTCGGCTATGGCGGCGACGGCCGCGTCCGCGTCCCAGGACGCGGGGGAGTCCCAGTCGATGTCGCCGCTGCCCTCCACCTGAGGGAGCGTCGGGTCGGCGCCCTCCTTGTAGAAGTCGTCGAGGCGAAGCACCGGCAGGCCGCTGCGGGCGGCGAGCGACGATTTTCCGGAGCCGGAGGGGCCCGCGAGCAGCACGACGCGGGTCGGGGCGATTTGGGAACTCACGGGACACCAGTGTGAACCATTGACCCGTGCAGGGGACCCCTCCGGAGGAAGGTTGGTATCGAGCATCACACCTCAACTACTCTCGGTGTGCGCACGATTACCGAGCGCTCGGCATTTCGACGACAGGATCCTGATGGCTCGTCACGCGTATTTCGACCCCCCGTCCCGCGCTCTGCTGCGGGCCGGCCTCATGGTGACGGCGGCCGGTGTGGTCCTCGGCCTGGGCGCGGCGGGGGCCCAGGCCGAGCCGCAGGCCGCCGGACCGGCGGAGGGGGCGGGCGCCCCGCTGACCAGCGTGGACCCGACCGCGGCCGGCCAGGCCCTGACCGGAACGGTCCAGCACGTGACCCGTCCGCTCACCGACCTCCAGCTCGACCCGCTGACGAGGACCGGGGTGGACCCGCTGGACAACACGCTGAGCACCCAGATCGCCGACTTCCAGCCGCTCGGCACGGCGCTGGCGACCGGCCCTGTCTCCGAGGGTGCGGCGGTCAAGGACCTGCCCGTGGTGGGCGGGGTGACGGGTCTGCTGGGGTAGACCCTCTCGCGCTCGGGCCGGGGCAGTTCAGCCGCAGTCCCCGGCCCGTCCGTCGCTCGGACGCGAGAAGGCCCCGCGGGCAGCGCCCGCGGGGCCTTCTCGCGCCTTCACGCCCGGTCAGTACGCCGAGCCGGACGCGCCCAGCGAGCCCGTCGGGTGCCAGACCGTCTTCGTCTCCAGGAAGGCCGTCAGGCGGTGTGTGCCCGGGGCCTCGGTGAAGTCCACAGGCTGTGGACGAAGCACGCGCTTGAGATTGTCCGCCGCCGCGATCTCCAGCTCCTTGGCGAGGGCCTCGTCCGCCCCCGTCAGGTCGATCGCGTTGACGTCCTGATGCGCCGCCAGCGAGGGGGCGATCTCCGCCGTACGGCCCGACAGCACGTTGACCACACCGCCCGGCAGGTCGGAGGTGGCCAGCACCTCGCCCAGGGACAGCGCGGGCAGCGGGGACTTCTCGCTCGCGACGACGACGACCGTGTTGCCGGTCGCGATCACCGGGGCGATCACCGAGACCAGGCCCAGGAACGACGACTCCTGCGGGGCCAGGACCGTCACCACACCGGTCGGCTCGGGGGTCGACAGGTTGAAGAACGGCCCCGCGACCGGGTTGGCGCCGCCCACGATCTGGCCGATCTTGTCGGTCCAGCCCGCGTACCAGACCCAGCGGTCGATGGCCGCGTCCACGACGGCCGCCGCCTTGGACTTGGACAGGCCCTCGGCGTCCGCCACCTCGCGCACGAACTGCTCGCGGCGGCCCTCCAGCATCTCGGCGATGCGGTAGAGGATCTGGCCGCGGTTGTACGCGGTCGCGCCCGACCAGCCGCCGAAGGCCTTGCGGGCCGCGACGACCGCGTCACGCGCGTCCTTGCGGGACGACAAGGGGGCGTTGGCCAGCCACTTGCCCTTGGAGTCGGTCACCTCGTACACCCGGCCGCTCTCGGATCGCGGGAACTTCCCGCCCACGTACAGCTTGTAGGTCTTGAAGACGCCGAGGCGAGTCACATCAGACATCGAGGTAGGCCTCCAGACCGTGACGGCCGCCCTCGCGGCCGAAGCCCGACTCCTTGTAGCCGCCGAAAGGCGAGGTCGGGTCGAACTTGTTGAACGTGTTGGCCCACACCACACCGGCACGGAGCTTGTTCGCCACCGCGAGGATGCGGGAGCCCTTCTCCGTCCAGATGCCCGCCGACAGGCCGTACTGGCTGTTGTTGGCCTTGGCGACGGCCTCGTCCGGCGTACGGAACGACAGCACGGACAGCACCGGGCCGAAGATCTCGTCACGGGCGATCGTGTGCGCCTGGGTGACGTTGGTGAAGAGCGTCGGGGCGAACCAGTAGCCGGACGTCGGCAGCTCGCACGCCGGGGACCAGCGCTCGGCGCCCTCCGCCTCGCCCTGCTCGGTGAGCGCGGTGATACGGGCCAGTTGCTCGGCCGAGTTGATCGCGCCGATGTCGGTGTTCTTGTCCAGCGGGTCGCCGAGCCGCAGCGTCGACAGGCGCCGCTTCAGCGAGTCGAGCAGCTCCTCCTGGACCGACTCCTGCACCAGCAGGCGCGAGCCCGCACAGCAGACCTGGCCCTGGTTGAAGAAGATGCCGGTGACGATCCCCTCGACCGCCTGGTCGATCGGCGCGTCGTCGAAGACGATGTTCGCGCCCTTGCCGCCCAGCTCCAGGGTGACCTTCTTCGACGTGCCCGCCACCTGGCGCGCGATCGCCTTGCCCACGGCCGTGGAGCCGGTGAAGGCGACCTTGTTCACGTCCGGGTGCTCGACCAGCGCCGCGCCCGTCTCCCCGTACCCGGGGAGGATGTTGACGACGCCCTTCGGCAGACCCGCCTGACGGCAGATGTCCGCGAAGAACAGCGCGGAGAGCGGGGTCGTCTCGGCCGGCTTCAGCACGACCGTGTTACCGGTGGCGAGCGCCGGGGCGATCTTCCACGCCAGCATCAGCAGGGGGAAGTTCCACGGGATGACCTGACCGGCCACGCCCAGCGGACGCGGGTTCGCGCCGTAGCCCGCGTGGTCGAGCTTGTCGGCCCAGCCCGCGTAGTAGAAGAAGTGCGCCGCGACCAGCGGAAGGTCCGCGTCGCGGGTCTCCTTGATCGGCTTGCCGTTGTCCAGGGTCTCCAGGACGGCCAGCTCACGGCTGCGCTCCTGGATGATCCGGGCGATCCGGAAGAGGTACTTGGCGCGCTCCGAGCCGGGCAGCGCCGACCACTTCTCGAACGCCTTACGGGCCGCCTTCACCGCGCGGTCGACGTCCTCGGCGCCCGCCTGGGCGACCTCGGCGAGGACCTCCTCGGTGGACGGCGAGACGGTCTTGAAGACCTTGCCGTCGGCGGCCTCGGTGAACTCGCCGTCGATGAAGAGGCCGTAGCTCGGCGCGATGTCGACGACCGAGCGCGACTCGGGCGCGGGTGCGTACTCAAAAGTCATGATCGATCAGTCCACCGTCACGTAGTCGGGGCCGGAGTAACGGCCGGTCGCCAGCTTCTGACGCTGCATCAGCAGGTCGTTGAGCAGGCTGGAGGCGCCGAAGCGGAACCAGTGGTTGTCCAGCCAGTCCGGGCCCACGGTCTCGTTGACCAGCACCAGGAACTTGATCGCTTCCTTGGTGTTGCGGATGCCGCCCGCCGGCTTCACACCGATCTGGACGCCGGTCTGGGCGCGGAAGTCGCGCACGGCCTCCAGCATCAGGAGCGTGTTGGCGGGGGTGGCGTTGACCGCGACCTTGCCGGTCGAGGTCTTGATGAAGTCGGCGCCGGCCATCATGCCGAGCCAGGAGGCGCGGCGGATGTTGTCGTACGTCGACAGCTCACCGGTCTCGAAGATCACCTTGAGGCGGGCCTTGTCCCCGCACTCGGCCTTGACGGCGGCGATCTGCTCGAAGACCTCCAGGTAGCGGCCGGCGAGGAAGGCGCCACGGTCGATGACCATGTCGATCTCGTCGGCGCCGGCGGCGATGGCGTCCCGGGTGTCCGCGAGCTTCACGGGCAGCGCGGCGCGGCCGGCCGGGAAGGCCGTGGCGACGGAGGCGACCTTGACGTCCGAGCCGTTCAGGGCGGCCTTGGCGGTGGCCACCATGTCCGGGTAGACGCAGACGGCGGCGGTCGTCGGGGTCGTACGGTCGGTCGGATCGGGGTGGACGGCCTTGGCGGCGAGCGCCCGGACCTTGCCCGGGGTGTCCGCGCCTTCGAGCGTCGTCAGGTCGATCATTGAGATGGCCAGATCGATGGCGTAGGCCTTGGCCGTCGTCTTGATCGAGCGGGTGCCGAGAGACGCGGCGCGCGCTTCCAGGCCGACGGCGTCGACGCCGGGCAGCCCGTGGAGGAAGCGGCGCAGCGCACTGTCGGACGCGGTCACGTCGGCGAATGCATGTGCTGCGGTTGCAGTGGTGGGCATGGTCACCAGTCGAGCATATCTACGCGCGTAGCGACCTGTACAGCCCCGTGCTCGTCTGTGCACCCGGGTCCGCAGGTGGGCGGCCGGTCCGGGAGGGGAGATCGGGCAGGTCAGAAGCGGAGTAACGGCCTCCGTGAGCCCTGTCACACGCCTGTGACATCTCACGGACACCGCCCACACACAAGATCCATAACTTTGTTCGTGCAGCCCGCCGAACTCACCGGCCCCACCCGAACGAGAAAGCGGCATGCGGCTCTCCACCACCTTCCACTTCTGAGCTTCATGGAGTCGTCATGCGTTTCGCCCTCCGTACCGCCATCGCCACCGCCGTCGTCGCAGGCGTCGCCCTGACTCCGATGGCCACGACCGCCACCGCGTTCGCCGCCGAGAAGCCGGCGCAGACGGCCGGTGAGACCAAGCCCGGTGAGACCAAGCCCGCCGACGGGCGGAACTTCGTCAAGCAGGTGAACCTGGGCCACGGCCTGTCCGCCAAGGTGTACCTGGTCGACGGTCCGGACTACCTCGCCGAGATCATCGAGGGCGGCGCGGTGATCTTCACCCTGCGCGGTGGCGAGGGCAAGGCGCACAAGGGCCTGTGGGTCACGATCAACAGCGACGGCGACGTCACGGCGAAGCCGCAGCCGGGCGGCTACGAGCTCTTCAAGGAGCAGGACCTCCTGGAGGGCATGCGCGCCAAGGTCTTCAAGGACCGCGGCACCGGCGAGCTGCGCGCCGACATCCACAAGGACCAGCGCAAGCTCTTCTCGCTGAAGGTGGGTCAGATCAAGACCTACAACAACGTCGAGATCCGCCTGCTGGCCGACGCGCGGGTGATCGCCCGTCAGCTGCACGGCGGCATGGGCGCGCTGGTCGGCACGGAGCACATGGCCGACGGCACGGTCCTCAAGGTCTACGAGAACGGCACCGCCGGGTTCCGCGCGGTCGCCTTCGTCAACGGCGCCTCCATCGGCACCGTCGACGCCAACGGCGGCCACGGCGCGGCCGTGTACGGCGGCGAGTACTTCCTGCTCACCCCGGCCGGCAAGACCCACGTCTGGGCCGTCAACAGCGTCGGTGGCAAGGCGGGCATCTACGCCCTGTCCAACGGCAAGGACGTGCGCCTGGCCAAGGACGCGGGCGGCCGCTGGGGCGTCAACGACGGCAAGCGGGCGACGGACGCCGTGGCCAACCCGTTCCTGAAGGGCAACGGCCGGCACCAGGTCCTCGACTTCGGCGGCGGCGCGCTGGTGATCCTGTCCCCCGACGGCAAGAAGTTCGGCAACTACGTCACCACCGCGGCCAAGCAGGCCCCGGCCGTCTACCTGTCCGCCGAGGGCGCGGGCGCCCCGGCCAAGAACACCTCCACCAAGACCACCCAGACCGCGGCCCAGGGCACCACCACGGCCGTCCAGACCTCCGTCGTCCCGCGTGGCGCCGTCGCGGCGGGCGCCGAGCTCACCGACTCCGGCGACAACACGGCCCTCGTGGCCACGGGCGCCGGCGCGGCCTCCCTCGCGGCGGCCGGCCTCGGCTTCCTCGCCCTGCGCCGCCGCGCGACCGCCACGCGCGGCTGACGCATCGGACGTACGGAAGGGGCCGCGCGCCCCTTCCGTAACCCCGGCGGGGCTCCCGTCCCTTCCGTACCCGCGGCGGGACGGTGGGCCCTCCGAACCCCGGTGGGGCTTCCCGACCTTCCGTAACCACGGCAGGGCGGTGGCGCCCCTCCGAACCCCCGGCGGGGCTCCCGCACCCTTCCGTACCCGGCAGGGCGCGGCGCCCTTCCGGACCCCCGGCGGCGGGATCCCCTCCCGCCGTCAACCGGCGGGCTCCCCTCCCGCCGTCAACCGGCGGGCTCCCACCCCGTCGGGCCGCGGTGACGGACTCCCCTCCCCGCCGCGGGCCCCCTCGGCGGGGCACGCGTCCCGGTCGGCCCCAACCGGCCCGGGGCGCGCCCCGCCGCCTGCCCCTTGACCCGAGCAGGAGCACCACCCTCACCCCACCCCCGGCGGGCCGTCGCATCCCTGCGGCGGCCCGCCGCTCGTACAGGAGCCCTCCATGAGGTACCGCCTCGCCGCCGCGTCGCTCATCCTCGCCGCCACGGCCTCCCTCACCGCCTGCGGTTCCGGGACCGCGCCCGCGCCCAGCTCCCCGCCCGCGCACATCGCGGCCACCGCCTCCGCGTCGCCGCCCAAGGCCCGGCCCGCCGCGGCCGCGCCGATGGCCAGGTCGAAGCCGGTACGGGTACGGGTCCCGGCCGCCGGGGTCGACACCGGGCCTGTCCTGGACCTCGGGCTCGCCGCCGACGGGACCGTCGAGGTGCCCTCGGTAGCGGACGCCGACCGCATCGGCTGGTACGACAAGGGCGTCACGCCCGGCGAGACCGGCCCGGCGGTCCTCATCGGCCACTTCGACACGGAGAAGGGCCCCGCCGTCCTCAAGAACGTCTCCAGGATCAAGGTCGGCGACGAGATCACCGTCGGCCGCGCCGACGGCACCACCGCCGTCTTCCGCGTCCGCGAGCTGGAGCAGGTCGACAAGAAGGCCTTCCCGACCCAGAAGGTCTACGGCGACACGACCCGCCCCGAACTGCGGCTCATCACCTGCGGCGGAGACCTGGTCGACGGGCACCGGCCCGACAACATCATCCTGTACGCCGATCTCGTCCCCCCGGGGGCGTGAGGCAGAATCGGCAGCATGACGAGCAGCTCCCAGCCCAGCTCCCAGCCCTCCGAGCCGGCCCACGCCGACCGCGTCTTCCGGTCGCCCTTCGGGATCGCCGGAGGGGTGCTGCTGCTCGCCCTCGGTGCCTGGATCGGCGGCGACGCCCTCCTCCGCGGCGACGGCCGTACGCCCTGGCACGCACTCGCGGTCCTGCTGATCGTCGTGCCGCTGATCGTCGCGTTCACGCTCCGGCCGGCGGTCTACGCCAACGACGACCGGCTGCGGATCCGCAACCCCTTCCGGAACATCCTGCTGCCCTGGGCCGCCGTCGCCGACGTCCGCGCCGGATACTCCAGCGAGGTCCTCACCCGGGACGGCAAGAAGTACCAGCTCTGGTCGATCCCGGTCTCCCTGCGCCAGCGCAAGCGGGCCGCCCGTAAGCAGACCCAGCGCGCCCAGGACGACCCGCACGGCCGTACGTCCGTCCACGTCGACGTCACCGACGCGGCCTCCCGGATGGCGCCGGCCGACCGGGCCGTCGCCGACCTGCGCGAACTCGCCGAGCGCAGCGCCTCGCGGCCCGAGGCGCAGGGCGAGGCGCAGATCCGCTGGGCGTACGAGGTCATCGGCCCGGCGGTCGCCGGCGTGGTGGTGCTGGTCGTCCTCCTCGCCACGGGCTGACCGGGCCGCCCGACCTGGTCGCGCGGGAGCGCGCTCACGGCGGCCCCGGCCACACCATCAGCATGTAGCCGCCCAGCCACGCCGAGGTCACCGCCGCCACGCCCAGGACCAGCGCCGCCACGTGCGGCCGGGCGCGGGCGACGGCGACGGCGAGGGGGAGCAGCAGCGGGAAGCCGGGGAGCAGGAAGCGGGCGCGGGGGAAGTAGACGCCGCCGCTGCCGACGACGACCAGCAGCAGCACCCCGCCGAACACCAGCAGCGCGGCGGGCTGGCGGTCCGCCAGGCACAGTACGTACAGGCACAGGGATCCCAGCAGCACCAGCGAGACCATGGCGAGGAAGAGCTGTGGATCGCGGCCGTAGACGAGGTGGTCGCGGAGTTCGCGCAGGGTGCGGGTGCCGCCGTCCCACTCGTTGCGCCAGAGCTTCTGGACGGCGAAGTAGCCGTCCCAGCGGCCGACGCGCAGGGCGACCCAGCCGATGTAGCCGAACCATCCGACCGGGGCGAGCAGCGCGGCGAGGAGCGGGGCGCGGCCGCCGCCGCGGGCCGCCGCCAGCAGCCCGGCGACGGTCACCGCCGCGGCCACGGCGATCCCGGTGGGCCGGGTCAGCCCCGCGGCGACCGCGAGGGCGCCGGCGGCGTGCCAGCGGCCGTCCAGGGCCGCGTAGAGCGCCCACGCGGTGAGGGCGGTGAACAGCGACTCGGTGTAGCCCATCCACTGGACCAGGGCGACCGGCTGGGCGCCCCACAGGACGGCGAGGACCGTCCCCGTACGGCGGCCGTGCAGCCGGTCGCCGACGGCGAAGATCCCCCAGGCGGCGGCCAGCGAGCAGACGACCGCGATGACCAGGCCGACGGAGGCCCGCGAGCCGGGGGTGACGGCGGCGACGGCCTTGATCAGGGCGGGGTAGAGCGGGAAGAAGGCGAGGTTGTTGTCGTCGAGGAGGGTGCCGAGGTGGGCCTGGTAGCCGCGGTCGGCGATCTCCAGGTACCAGCGGGAGTCCCACGAGGTGGCCAGCGCGGGCCAGACGCCGTGGCCCTTGAGATGCGTCCAGCGGGCGAGCACGAGCAGCCCCAGGGCCCGTACGGCGAGATACCCCAGCAGCGCGGGCGCGGCGTGCCGCAGCGCCCCCCGCACCGCCCGGACCGGCGTGCCACCGCCCCCGCCGTCGCCCGGGGGCACGGGCCTGCGGGAGGCCGGGACGGTGGGGCGGAGCGTGATGACCGGCGTCACGGAGGCGGCTCCAGGGACTCGGCGTCGAAGGGCGGGAGTCACCCTGACGCGCCCCCCTGGACGCCGCACGAAGCGTTGCGGCACCTGCCGTAGCGATTCCACCCACACGGGCGTCCCCCACTCACCCGAACGCGCGCGAGCGCTGTCGCGTACGGGCCCGCCGCGCGGCCTGACGGGCCGGGCGCCGGGACGGGCCGTCGGCCCGGCGCCGGAGCTTCCCCGCCGGGGGCCGCCCAGGGCGCCACGAGCGGCGCTCCGGGGGCCGCTTCCGCCGTCCCACGCGCGCGTGCCGCTCGCGGGCGTGGCGCCGGCCGGTCCCCGGCGGGCCCCGCCGTCCGGGCGCGCGCGTGCCCGTCGCCGCGCGGCCCGAGGGAGCGTGGCGCCCGGACGGGCCGTCACCCGTCCCACAGCGGGGCTTCCCTGAGGGGGCCGCGCAGGGAAGCCCGCACGGGCGCCCGGGGGCCGTCCCGCCGCCCCACGCGCGCGTGCCGCTCGCGGGCGCCACCGGCCCCGGGGGCCGCGCAGGCACGGCCGCGCAGGCCCCCCGCCCTCGCGCCGCCACCCCCCTTCACGCACGCGTGCCCGTACGGAACCCCTCCGTACGGGCACGCAGCGCGCGGCAGCGGGACCAAGCCGTCAGATGCCCGCCGCAGCCGCCAGGTCGCGCTTGACGGACGTCAGGACCGTTGTGGCGGTCGAGCGGGCCGTGGCCAGTTCGCTCGCGTCGGCGACCGGGACCACGACCTCCAGGTAGCACTTCAGCTTCGGCTCCGTGCCGCTCGGGCGGACGATCACGCGGGCCTTGAAGTCGCCCTCCAGGTAGTAGCGCAGGCCGTCCGTCGGCGGGAGCGTCTCCGTGCCCTTGGTCAGGTCCTCCGCCGTGACGACGGTCAGGCCGGCCAGGGCCGTCGGCGGGTGCTCGCGCAGGCGGCGCATGGCGTTCGCGATGACGGTCAGGTCCTCGACGCGCACCGACAGCTGGTCCGTGGCGTGCAGGCCGTGGGCCACCGCGAGGTCGTCCAGGAGGTCCTGGAGCGTACGGCCCTGCTCCTTCAGCTCCGAGGCCAGCTCGGTGACGAGCAGCGCCGCCGTCACGCCGTCCTTGTCGCGCACGCCCTGCGGGTCGACGCAGTAGCCCAGCGCCTCCTCGTAGCCGTACCGCAGGCCCTCCACGCGGGCGATCCACTTGAAGCCGGTCAGAGTCTCCTCGTAGCCGAGCCGGGCCGCCTCCGCGATCCGGCCGAGCAGCGACGACGACACGATCGACTCGGCGAAGACCCCCGTCGCGCCCTTGTGCACCAGATGCTCGGCGAGCAGCGCGCCGACCTCGTCGCCGCGCAGCATCCGCCAGTCGCCGTTGTCCGGGACGGCCACCGCGCAGCGGTCGGCGTCCGGGTCGTTGGCGATGACGATGTCCGGCCGGACCTCGCGGGCCTTGGCGAAGGCCAGGTCCATCGCGCCCGGCTCCTCCGGGTTCGGGAAGGCGACCGTCGGGAAGGCCGGGTCCGGCTCGGCCTGTTCGGCCACGAGCACCGGCTCCGGGAACCCGGCCCGCTCGAACGCGGCGAGGACGACGTCCTTGCCGACGCCGTGCATGGCCGTGTAGACGACCCGGGCGGTGCGCGGGGAGCCGCCCGACAGGACCGCGTCCGTACGCTCCAGGTACGACTCCAGGACCTCGTCGCCGAGGGTCTGCCAGCCCTCCGTGGCGCGCGGCACGTCCTTCAGCGAGGCGATCGCGTCGATCTCGGCGGCGATCTCCGCGTCGGCGGGCGGCACGATCTGCGAGCCGTCGCCGAGGTACACCTTGTAGCCGTTGTCCCGCGGCGGGTTGTGGCTGGCGGTCACCTCGACACCGGCGGCGGCGCCCAGGTGCCTTATGGCGTACGCGAGGACCGGCGTCGGCAGCGGGCGGGGCAGGACGGCGGCGCGCAGTCCGGCGCCGACCATCACCGCGGCGGTGTCCAGGGCGAAGTCGGCCGACTTGTAGCGGGCGTCGTAGCCGATCACGACCAGCCCGTCGGTCTGCCCCTTCGCCTTGAGGTACGCGGCGAGACCGGCGGCGGCCCGGATGACGACGGAACGGTTCATCCGCATGGGCCCGGCGCCCAGCTCGCCCCTCAGCCCGGCGGTGCCGAACTGGAGCGTGCCGCTGAACCGGGCGGCCAGCTCGTCCGTGTCCCCGGACTCGATGAGCTTGGCCAGCTCCTCGCGGGTCTCGCTGTCCGGATCCTCGGCCAGCCACGCCTCGGCCCGGGCGATGAGGTCCTGCTGCTGCACGGTGTTCTGCCTCTCTGGTGTGGTGCGGGGAAGGGGTACGGGGTACGGCTTGCGGGGCCTGCCCCGTAACCCGTACCCCGTATGTCGCCGTGCGTGCGGCTAGATGCGGTCGAGAACCCGCGTGAGCAGCTCGCCCATCCGGGCGGCCGAGTCGCGGCCGGCCTGGAGGACTTCCTCGTGGTTGAGGGGCTCGCCGGTCAGACCGGCGGCCAGGTTGGTGACGAGGGAGATGCCGAGCACCTCGGCGCCCGCCTCACGGGCCGCGATGGCCTCCAGGACGGTGGACATGCCGACCAGGTCGCCGCCGAGCACGCGGACCATGTTGATCTCGGCCGGGGTCTCGTAGTGCGGGCCGGGGAACTGCACGTAGACACCCTCTTCGAGGGTGGGGTCGACCTCCTTGCACAGCGCGCGCAGGCGCGGCGAGTACAGGTCGGTCAGGTCGACGAAGTTCGCGCCGATGATCGGCGAGGTCGCCGTGAGGTTGATGTGGTCGCTGATCAGCACCGGCTGGCCGGGGCGCATGCCCTCGCGCAGACCACCGCAGCCGTTGGTGAGGACGACGGTCTTGCAGCCGGCGGCGACGGCGGTGCGGACGCCGTGCGAGACGGCGGCGACGCCGCGGCCCTCGTAGAAGTGGGTACGGCCGAGGAAGACCAGGACGCGCCGCTCACCGATCTTGTACGAGCGGATCTTGCCGCCGTGGCCCTCGACCGCGGGCGGCGGGAAGCCGGGCAGCTCGGTCACCGGGAACTCGGCCTCGGGTGCGCCGAGCGCGTCGACGGCCGGAGCCCAGCCGGAGCCCATCACCAGGGCGACGTCGTGGGTCTCGGCACCGGTCAGCTCGCGCAGCCGCGCGGCGGCGGCGTCGGCGGCGGCGTGGGGGTCGCCGAGGGTGTGGTCCGGGGTGGCAGATGCGTTCACTGAGTCTCTCGCCTCGGGAAGGAGCGTGGTCCCGGCCTGCCCGGAATCGGTCCGGCCGGGGCCCGGGGTCGGCCCCGGGAGGTTTTTTGTACGCGCAAGAGCGTAGCCCGAGAATGCCTACGCGCGTAGATGACGATGCCCACGGACATGCGATCGTTGTCTTGTCGCATCCGACGAACGCCGTCGCCACCTCGGGTGGGATCAGCCGTTGGCGTCCGTGACCAGGACGTCCTTGTCGTTGAACACCTCGACGATGAAGATCAGCAATCGGCCCATGCTCACCGTGTACTCCACGAGGATGTTCTGGGTGAGCCGGATCGTGCGGTCGTCTCCGGTGGCGCTTATGGGCCGGGAGAGGTCCAGGAACGGGTCTCGGGCGAGCAGCGAGATGCCCTTGTCGAACGCCGCGCGCTGCTCGTCGTCGAGCCGGTCACGGGCCGCGGCCGCCTGCTCGGTGAAGAACACCTGGTACGTGGGCATGATGCTCCCTCCGCCCTGCTTCCGGGGCGAGTGTAGGGGGTACGGACCCGGTTCAGCAGGGCCGCTTGCGCAGCTCCATCACATAGTCGTGGGGCGCGCCCGCCGAGTCCGCGGCATCCGCGATCTCGCCCAGGTAGCGGGCGGACGGCAGCCCGCCCTCGTAGCCGTTGAGGACGTACACCCAGGCCGGCTCCTCGCCGTCCAGGGTGTCCACGCGGACCCGCATCCGGCGGTAGATGTCGAGGCCGACACCCTCCCAGCGGTCCATCGAGTCCTCGTCCATCGGCGCGATGTCGTACAGCGCGACGAAGACCTGTGAACGCGGTGCCTCCACGATCGTGGCGAGCGCGCCCTCCCAGCCCATCTGCTCGCCGCCGAACGTCAACCGCCAGCCGTTGAGCCATCCTGTGCCGCGCAGCGGCGAATGCGGTGCGCGGCGGCTCATCAGCCGCGCGTCGAGGTTGCCGGCGTACGCGGCGTAGAGCGACATGGGATCGAGGGTACGGGAGGCGGACCGGTGCTCGCCGAAGCCCGCCGGGCCCGTATGGAGGCCCCGGGGCGTGATCACTTGAAGCGTGCGGGACAATGGAGTACGCACTGCACGCCCAGCGGGGTCACTCCCCGGCAGAACGAGAGCGCGAGGCGTAACCCACGTGACCCGGATCGTGATCATCGGTGGCGGACCTGGCGGATACGAGGCGGCCCTGGTGGGCGCCCAGCTCGGCGCGGAGGTGACCGTCGTCGACTGCGACGGCCTCGGCGGAGCGTCCGTCCTGACCGACTGCGTACCTTCGAAGACCCTGATCGCGACGGCCGAGGTGATGACCACCTTCGACTCCTCCTACGAGGAGCTCGGCATCATCGTCGCGGACGACACTCCCCATGTGGAGCAGGCGGCCCGTGTCGTCGGTGTCGACCTCGGCAAGGTCAACCGACGGGTGAAGCGGCTCGCGCTCGCCCAGTCCCACGACATCACCGCCTCCGTCACGCGCGCGGGGGCACGCGTGCTGCGCGGCCGGGGCCGGCTGTCGGGCCGGCAGGCCATGGACGGCTCCCGCCAGGTGGTCGTGACCGCCGCCGACGGCACCGAGGAGACCCTCACCGCCGACGCCGTGCTGATCGCGACCGGCGGCCACCCGCGCGAGCTGCCGGACGCCCGGCCCGACGGCGAGCGGATCCTCAACTGGACCCAGGTGTACGACCTGGCGGAGCTCCCCGAGGAGCTCATCGTGGTCGGTTCGGGTGTCACCGGCGCCGAGTTCGCCGGTGCCTACCAGGCGCTGGGCTCGCGCGTCACCCTCGTCTCCTCCCGTGACCGCGTGCTGCCGGGCGAGGACCCGGACGCCGCCGCCGTCCTCGAGGACGTCTTCCGCCGCCGCGGCATGAACGTCATGGCCCGCTCCCGCGCCGAGGCCGCCAAGCGGGTCGGCGACCGCGTCGAGGTCACCCTCTCCGACGGCCGGGTCATCTCCGGCACCCACTGCCTGATGGCGGTCGGCGCCGTCCCGAACTCCGCCGGGATGGGCCTGGAGGAGGCCGGGGTCCGGCTCAAGGACTCGGGCCACATCTGGACCGACAAGGTCTCCCGCACCACCGCCCCCGGCGTCTACGCAGCCGGTGACGTCACCGGTGTCTTCGCGCTGGCCTCGGTCGCGGCGATGCAGGGCCGGATCGCGATGTACCACTTCCTCGGCGACGCCGTGACGCCGCTGAACCTGAAGACGGTGTCCTCGAACGTCTTCACCGACCCGGAGATCGCCACCGTCGGCTACACCCAGGCCGACGTCGACGCCGGCAAGATCGAGGCCCGGTCCGTGAAACTGCCGCTGCTGCGCAACCCGCGCGCCAAGATGCAGGGCATCCGGGACGGCTTCGTGAAGATCTTCTGCCGGCCGGGCACGGGGATCGTGGTCGGCGGCTGTGTCGTGGCGCCGCGCGCCAGCGAATTGATCCACCCGATCTCGATCGCGGTCGACAACAATCTGACGGTCGAGCAGATCGCAAACGCCTTCACGGTGTACCCCTCCCTGTCGGGCTCGATCGCGGAAGTGGCACGGCAGTTGCACACCCGTAAGGCGACCGGGGAAGCGTGACCGTCGGATAAAACCCGACGAACCCCCGGCAAGTCTGGACAAGTGCGGGGTCGCCCATACCACTTGGCGGCCCCGGCTGTGCATAACTTCTCCTATTCGGCGCATAGTGCTGAAAAGTATCGGCTGCTGGGGTTACTGTCAGTTTCGTGTTCGCTGCAGAACGTCGTCAACTGATCCTCGAAATGGTGCGAGCCAATGGGGCCGTGTCGCTCCGTGAGCTCGCCCGCGTCGTCCAGACCTCCGAAGTGACCGTACGGCGGGACGTGCGGGCACTGGAGGCAGAAGGACTCCTCGACCGCCGGCACGGCGGTGCGGTACTGCCGGGCGGATTCACGCGAGAGTCCGGCTTTCCGCAGAAATCCCATCTCGCGACAGCGGAGAAGACCGCCATCGCCGACCTCGCCGCGGGCCTGGTCGACGAGGGCGAGGCCATCGTCGTCGGCGCCGGGACCACCACCCAGGAGCTGGCCCGGCGGCTGGCCCGGGTGCCCGGACTGACCGTCGTCACCAACTCCCTGCTGGTGGCCCAGGCCCTCGCCCACGCCAACCGCGTCGAGGTCGTCATGACCGGCGGCACCCTGCGCGGCTCCAACTACGCGCTGGTGGGCAGCGGGGCCGAGCAGTCCCTGCAGGGCCTGCGGGTCACCCGGGCCTTCCTGTCCGGGAGCGGGCTCACCGCCGAGCGCGGCCTGTCCACGTCCAACATGCTCTCCGCGAGCGTGGACCGGGCGCTGGTCCAGGCGGCCGCGGAGGTCGTGGTCCTCGCCGACCACACCAAGCTGGGCACCGACACGATGTTCCAGACGGTGCCCACGGATGTGATCACCCGCCTGGTCACCGACGAGCCTCCCGCCCACGACGACCGCGCCGCCACCGAACTGCAGGCCCTGGCCGACCAGGGCGTACAGATCGCGGTCGCCGGTACGGGCCCGGCGGACGCCGCCCCACCGGGGCGCCAGCCCCGCCGGGACGTCCCGCTGCCGGGCCAGCGCGCCCGCCACCCCGGCGCCCTCAGAAGCACGGCCTCCACCCTGGCCGACGGCTCGCCCCAGGACCGCGGCGCCGTACGGGTGGCGGACCTGCGGCGGCGCTGAGCGCCGGGACCGGCCGGGGCCGTACGGTCAGGTCTTCAGGCCGCGCAGGGTCAGGGTGAGGAGCCGGTCCGCCAACGCCGGGTCGTCCGGGTTCTGTTCGGCCGCCAGTGCGATCGCGTTGGTCAGCTGGAGCAGATCGCCGATCGAGACGTCCGGGCGTACGGCACCCGCTTCCTGCGCCCGGGCCAGCAGCCGCTCGCCCGCCGCGCGCAGCGGCACACTGCACTGCGAGAGCGCCGAACTCTCGTCGTACGACGCCGACATGAGCGCCGGGGCCAGGCCGCGGTACTCACCTGCATGGGTGATCAGGTCGCGTAGCCACTCCACCAGGGCCCGGCACGGCTCGCCCGCGCCCGCCAGTGCGTGGGAGCGCTCGACCAGCGACGCCAGGGCCTCTTGGAAGACGGCGTTCATCAGCGCGTGGCGGTTGGGGAAGTGGCGGTAGAGCGTGCCGATGCCGACCCCCGCGCGGCGGGCGACGTCCTCAAGGGACGCGTCCGTGCCGTGCTCGGCGAAGGCGGCCCGGGCCTCGTCCACCAGACGCTCGTAATTACGCCGGGCGTCCGCGCGCATCGGCCGCACCGCGGCCACGGCGCCTGCCGCACCTGTCGTACCCGTCATCGTTCCGACCTCCTCCCGCCGGCTCCTCCAGGATGCCATCGCCCCTACGCAGAGGGGCCCGCGGACGGTCAGGTCCACGGGCCCCTCGGCGTATTTCGGCTACGACCGTCAGTCCTTGATCTCACAGATCGCGGCGCCCGAGCTGACCGAGGCGCCGACCTCGGCCGACAGGCCCTTGACCGTGCCCGCGCGGTGCGCGTTCAGCGGCTGCTCCATCTTCATGGCCTCCAGGACGACGATCAGGTCGCCCTCCTTGACCTCCTGGCCCTCCTCGACGGCCACCTTGACGATGGTGCCCTGCATCGGGGAGGTCAGCGTGTCGCCGGAAGCCGCCGACGAGGACTTCTTCGCCGCGCGGCGCTTCGGCTTCGCACCGGCCGCCAGGCCCGTACGGGCCAGGGTCATCCCCAGCGAGGACGGCAGCGACACCTCGAGGCGCTTGCCGCCGACCTCGACGACGATCGTCTCGCGGCCGGCCTCGTCCTCCTCCGCCTCGGCGGCACCGGTGGAGAACGGCTTGATCTCGTTGACGAACTCGGTCTCGATCCAGCGCGTGTGCACCCGGAACGGGTCCGCGGTGAATGCCGGGTCCACGACGACGGCCTGGTGGAACGGGATGGCCGTGGCCATGCCCTCCACCTTGAACTCGGCCAGCGCCCGCGCCGCCCGCTGGAGCGCCTGCTCACGCGTCGCACCGGTCACGATGAGCTTGGCGAGCAGCGAGTCCCACGCCGGGCCGATGACCGAACCGGACTCGACACCCGCGTCCAGCCGGACACCCGGGCCGGTCGGCGCGTCGAAGGTGGTGACGGTGCCGGGGGCCGGGAGGAAGTTACGGCCCGGGTCCTCGCCGTTGATGCGGAACTCGAACGAGTGACCCCGGATGGCCGGGTCGTCGTAGCCGAGCTCCTCGCCGTCGGCGATCCGGAACATCTCACGGACCAGGTCGATGCCGGTGACCTCTTCGGTGACCGGGTGCTCCACCTGGAGACGGGTGTTGACCTCCAGGAAGGAGATCGTGCCGTCCAGACCGACGAGGAACTCGACGGTGCCCGCGCCGACGTATCCGGCCTCCTTGAGGATGGCCTTGGACGCGGCGTAGAGCTGGGCGTTCTGCTCCTCGGAGAGGAACGGCGCCGGGGCCTCCTCCACCAGCTTCTGGTGGCGGCGCTGCAGCGAGCAGTCACGGGTGGAGACGACCACGACATTGCCGTGCTGGTCGGCGAGGCACTGGGTCTCGACGTGGCGCGGCTTGTCCAGGTACCGCTCGACGAAGCACTCGCCACGGCCGAAGGCGGCGACGGCCTCGCGGACCGCCGAGTCGTACAGCTCCGGCACCTCTTCCAGGGTCCGGGCGACCTTCAGACCGCGGCCACCGCCACCGAACGCGGCCTTGATCGCGATCGGCAGGCCGTGCTCCTCGGCGAAGGCGACGACCTCGTCGGCGCCGGAGACCGGGTCGGGGGTGCCCGCGACCAGCGGCGCGCCGGCGCGCTGGGCGATGTGACGGGCCGCCACCTTGTCACCCAGGTCGCGGATGGCCTGCGGCGGCGGGCCGATCCAGGTCAGACCCGCGTCGATCACGGCCTGTGCGAAGTCGGCGTTCTCGGACAGGAATCCGTAACCCGGGTGGATCGCGTCCGCCCCGGCGTCCTTCGCGGCCTGCAACACCTTGGCCATGTCCAGGTAGCTGGCCGCCGGGGTGTCACCGCCCAGGGCGAACGCCTCGTCGGCCGCGCGTACATGCAGTGCGTCCCGGTCCGGGTCGGCGTAGACAGCTACGCTGGCGATCCCGGCATCCCGGCAGGCACGGGCGACACGGACAGCGATTTCGCCACGGTTGGCGATGAGCACCTTGCGCACGATGGCTCCCTCCTTGCAGTGTTTTTCCAGGGGGCGTGCCCCCGGACCCCCGGCCGGATCCACCCGAGCCAGGGTGCTCGACGGGTCACCGCGCCGATGACTTCCCAGAACACGCTGAGTTTAGGGACTGCCGACACGGCCTTTCGACCCGTCCCCAATGGTGAGCTTGCCCACACGGAGCGTGATTCACGGCTTGCCACGTTCGTGAAACCCCTTGTCACACCACGGTACGCAGGGTTCCTGCACGGCACAGTAACCCTGCGGTGTGGCCAAGGTCTCTGTCGCGGCGTCCAGCGGGCGTTCCTGTTTCTTTGTGGAGTCCCTACGAATGGCCGAATGATTCTTTGCCAGCGTAGGGCGATCGGATCGCGCCGCGCAGGACCCTTGCCCCAAGGTTTACCCGTTAGTAGCCTGCGCGCTGTCGTCCGTACTGCTGGTAACGCAGGTTTCAGGGGGTGGCCCACGTGGCCCGCAGACCGATAGCTCTCGTGGCGGCGCTCGTGCTGCTCCTTGAGGCGGTGGGCATCGTCGCCCTCAACGCCGTGATGGCCCGGTTCGTCGAGATCCAGTCGATGTCCCTCGACGGCCTGGATCCCGACGCGATGGTGACGGGCACCTGGGCGCTCGGCATCGTCTCGGGCGTGTTGCTCGCCCTGTGCGCGCTGGTCTGCCTGCTCGCAGGGGTCCGCGACCGCCGTCCCGGCCGTCCGAGCCGCGCACTGCTGATCGGCTGCGCGGTGGTGCACGGCATCCTCGGCGCGGTGACGGTGGGGCTGGTGGGCTGGGCGGCCTTCGCGTTCATGATGGTCGTGCTGGGGCTGATCGTGCTCACCCTGGTGGCGTACGGGGAGACCGACGCGGACCACGACGGCCCGGCGTCCGGATCGACGCCCCCCGCGGCCGAGGGGGCCGCTCCCGCCTAGAAGGCGGCGTGGGCTGCGCCTCCATGCGGTAGAACCAGGGTGACACATGGGGGTGTTGTGGAGTCACTGCGTGCTGGGGATCCCGCGGAGATAGGCCCGTTTCCGTTGCTCGCCCGCCTGGGTGAGGGCGGCATGGGGGTGGTGTATCTCGCCTTGACCGCCGACGGAAGGGCCGTCGCGCTCAAGACCGTACGGCCGGACCTGGCGGACGCCCCCGGGTTCAGGAAGCGGTTCGCTCGTGAGGTGCGGGCCTGCCAGGCGGTGAGCGGGCCGGGCATGGTGCCGGTCGTCGACTTCGACACCGAGGGGCCGCTGCCCTGGCTGGCCACCGCGTACGTCCCCGGGCCGTCGCTGGGCGCCGCCGTGGCCGCCCACGGCCCGCTGCCCGAAGAGGCCGTACGCCGCCTGCTGGGCGGTCTTGCCCAGGCGCTGGTCACCGTCCACGCCGCCGGACTCGTGCACCGGGACGTCAAGCCGACCAATGTGCTGCTCGCCGCCGAAGGACCCCTGCTGATCGACTTCGGGATCGCCCGCGCGGCCGACGACACCGTGCTGACCGGTACGGGCGTGGTGATCGGTTCGCCCGGTTACATGCCGCCGGAGCAGGCGTCGGGGCGGACCGTCGAGTCGGCGGGCGATGTCTTCTCGCTGGGGGCGGTGGTGGCCTACGCGGCCATGGGGCGCGGCCCGTTCGGCTCCGGGGCCGGATATGAGCTGCTGTACCGCGTCGTCCACGAGGAACCGGACCTGGAGGGTCTGCCGCCCCGGCTGGCGGGGGTGGTGCACCGGATGCTGGCGAAGGATCCGGCCGACCGGCCCGAGGCGCGGGAACTGGTGAGCGAGGGTCCGGCCGGGGCGGAGAGCTGGTTGCCGGGACCGGTACTGGCGGACGTCACGCGCCGGTCGGGGAGGCTGCGGGCGCTGTCGTCCCAGGCGGCGACGCGGGTGCTGACGCCCGCCGCCCCCGCGCCCACGGCCCCCATGCCTCCGGTCGCCCCGACGCGGATCGCTCCCGCGCGGCCCGCCGCCTCCCCTCCGGCCAGGCGGATCAGCCGGCGGGCGCTGCTCGGCGGTGGCGTCGGCCTCTCGGCGGCGCTGCTCGGCGGGGCCTGGGCCCTGAGGCAGGGCCTCGGTGGCCGCGCCGGCCAGGAGCTTCGGGCGCCCTCATGGACGTACACGCACGACGCCGCGCTCGTCACGCCGCCCGCGCCGGGGCGGGGTTTCGTCGCCTTCGGCGACGAGCGGGGCAGGGTCGCGCTGGTGGGCCAGAACTCGCAGGAACTGGAATGGGCCGTCGATCTCGGCGACGGGGTGGGTCCGGCCCAGGTGCCTGTGGCCGTGGGGCGGACCCGGCAGCGCAAGGACGACATCGTCCTGGCGCTGACCGAGGACAAGGAGCTGCACGGCCTGGACCGGGAGTCGGGGGAGAAGCGCTGGTCGGAGTTGTTCACCGGAGAAGACGTCAGGCTGCTCCCCCAGCGGGGAGACGGCCGCGTCCTCGTCGTCACCGGCGCCCCGGGCGTCGACAAGGTCACGGCCGTGAGCGCCAACGGTCTCGAGCTGATGCAGAAACACCCGAACGGCGCCGCCCTGGCGTGGGACGAGGGCGACGCCGTGGCGCTGTACGGCCTGGGGGAAGCGACGCCGAGCGGGCGACCGGAGCGCTGGACCCTGTCCGTACCGGACGGCGAGGAGTCGGCGTCGCTCACCCTGCCGGCCGGAACGGCCTCCGCCGCCACCGAGGTTGACAAGCATCTCTACTTCCACACGCGTCGCGGCGTCGCGTGCGAGCCGCTCACCGCGGACGGGGAGCGGTGGGAGTTCGCCGCGGACGGCGACAGCGTGAACGTCGACCAGGAGCCGCCGACCATCGTCGAGGAGCAGGTGATCTTCCGGTATGGGGAGGCGCTCTACGCGGTGAACAGGAAGTTCGGCGGCCGGCTCTGGAAGTTCGTCGCCGACGGCCAGATCACTGGGAGGCTCTCCACGGCGCCGACGGGCGAGGAGGAGGGGGGCCTGCTGCTCTTCGGCACGGACCAGGGCACGCTCTACGCCCTGGCCGGCCGCTCCGGGAAGATGGTCTGGCGGCACGCCATGCCCGGCGGACCCGTCCACGGGCCGGTCCTGGACGGCGATCTGCTGTACGTGGCGCAGGGGCGCACCCTGTACGCGCTGGACGTGGCCGGGCCGCGCCGGGTCTGAGCGGGGCTCAGACCCACAGATCGGTGATCGGGGTCCCCAGCTCGGCCAGGAGCCGCCGCAGGAGCGGCAGGGACAGACCGATCACGTTGCCCGCGTCGCCGTCGATGCCGTCGACGAAGGGGGCCGAGCGGCCGTCGAGGGTGAAGGCGCCCGCCACGTGGAGGGGCTCGCCGCTGGCGACGTACGCGGCGATCTCGGCGTCGGTCGGTTCGCCGAAGCGGACGGTGGTCGAGGCGGTGGCGGAGGCGCGGCGGCCGGTGGCCGTGTCGATCACGCAGTGCCCCGTCCGCAGGACCCCGGAGCGCCCGCGCATCGACTTCCAGCGGGCGGTGGCCTCCTCGGCGTCGGCGGGCTTGCCCAGCGCCTCACCGTCGAGTTCGAGGACGGAGTCGCACCCGATGACGAGCGCCCCGGCGGCCTCGGGCCGTGCGGCGACGGCGGCGGCCTTCGCCTCACCGAGGACGAGCGCGAGCTCGGCCGGGCTCGGAGCGGAGAGCGCGTCCTCGTCGACCCCACTGACGATCACCTCGGGTGCGAGCCCGGCCTGCCGCAGCAGACCGAGTCGGGCGGGCGAGGCGGAGGCGAGCACGAGGCGGCGGGCGGCGGCAGTCATGTCAGGCAGGGTATCCAGGCCCGGGCCGCCGACGGAATCGGCACCAGGGCCGACGGCGGGTGGCGGCGTTCGCGCGGGGCCTGAAGGCCCCGGCGCGGGCGGCCAGGGCGTCGGGGTGACGGTTTCGAAGGCCGCGGCCCAGCTGCCGGCCCCTCGGCCGGCCGTTCCGCCGACCGGCCCGGCGGGCGAATGCCGGACGCGTCAGCGAACGCCCGCCACGAACATCGCCACCACCATCGCCAAAGCCAGCAGGATGCCCGCGCGGCGCATCATCGCCTGCATGTCGCGCATGTCCTTCGGCGGCTCGTTCTTCGGGTCGGACCAGAGCATGTGATCGATCCTGCTGGCGGCGCGCCCGGTGCGCCTGAGTACCCGTACTCAGGCGCACCGGTGCCAAGGGACTAATCACGGCGTAGTACCCGTGGCGTACACACCCGCCCGGGCCGCCGTCAGGGCCGCCCGGACCGCCCGGGTGGCGGAGTCCTCCGTCAGGGGCTCGTGGCTGATCGCGAAGCGGTAGTACAGCGGCGCCGCGACCGCCCGCAGGAGCTCCGTCGCGTCCGTGGCCGCCGGGATCTCGCCACGTTCGGCGGCGCGGGTGACCACCGGCGCCCACTCCTTCAGGCGGGTCGTGTAGAAGCCGTTCAGGGCCGCCGCGCAGTCGGCGTCGCAGGCCGCGGCCGCGATCACCGCGTGGAACAGCGGGGCCGAGGCGGGGTCGGTGAGCGTGCGGCGCACCAGGTCGGCGTTGGCGGTCAGGTCACCCTCCAGGGAGCCCGTGTCGGAGGCCGGCACGGACTGCTCGGCCATGTCCCGCAGGAGGTCGGCGACCAGGCCCACCGGCGAGCCCCAGCGCCGGTAGACGGTCGTCTTCCCGACCTCCGCCGCCGCCGCGATCCGGTCCAGGTGGAGGGCGTGGAAGCCGTGCGCCACCAGGGCGTCCCTGGTGGCCTCGAGGACCGCCGCGCGGACCTTCGCGGTACGGCCACCAGGGCGGACCGTCCCCGGCGTGGCCGATTTCGATGCACTCAAATGGGTCTCCAGTTCCGTTAAAGCGGAATCCTCTGCTAGCGTCCCAACCATCTTAACGGGAAAGTTAACCCATTAGGGAGTTTCGACATGAACACCTGGACCGCCGCCTGGACCGCGTCCCCCCAGCTGCCCTCCACCGGCTTCACCCCCAACTGGTCCCAGGAGGGCTTCTCGGACCACACCCTGCGCCAGATCGTGCGCGTCACGGCCGCCGGTGACCAGCTCCGTATCCGCCTCTCCAACGCCTACGGCACCGCGCCCCTCCACATCAGCGGCGCCACCGTCGGCCACAGCGCGGGCGGCGCCGCCGTCACCGGCGCGCGCCCCCTCACCTTCGGCGGCCGCACCACCGCCTCCGTCGGCGCCCACGGCCAGCTCACCAGCGACCCGGTCGCCCTGCCCGTCGCCCGCCTCGACGCCGTCACCGTCACCCTCCAGCTCGACGGCACCACCGGCCCCGCCACCTTCCACGCGCAGGGCTTCACCGACACCTTCCGCGCCGAGGGCGACCAGCTCGCCGACACCACCGGAGAGCCCTTCACCGAGCACACCCAGTCCTGGTACTACCTCGCCGGCATCGACGTGAGCGGCGCCGACCGTACCGACGCGGTCGTCCTCTTCGGGGACTCGATCACCGACGGCTTCGGCTCCACCCCCGGCGCCGACCGCCGCTACTCGGACGCGCTGGCCGCCCTCACCGACCGGCCCGTGCTCAACGCCGGCATCGGCGGCAACCTCGTCCTCAACGACTCGGCCTGGTACGGCGAACGCTCATCGGCCCGCTTCCACCGCGACGCCCTCGACCTGCCCGGCGTCTCCACCGTCGTCCTGCTCGAAGGCCTCAACGACCTCGGCTACAGCGAGGCCCACGACCAGCCCACGTACAAGCCCGCGCCGGTCGTCACCGCCGAGCAGCTGATCGCCGGCTACCGCACCCTGATCCGGCAGGCCCACGCGCGCGGCGTACGGATCGTCGGCGCCACCGTGCTCCCCTTCAAGGGCACCACCCACTGGGGCCACCACTCCGCCAAGACCGGCGCCGAGGTCAACGACTGGATCAGGGAATCGGGCGAGTTCGACGCCGTCGTCGACTTCCACCGGCTACTCGCCGACCCCGCCGACCCGGACGCGCTCAACCCCGCCTACGCCTACGAGGACGGGCTGCACCCCAACGACGCCGGCTACCGCGTCATGGCCGAGGCCGTGGCCCCGCTCCTGTGAGCCGCTTCCGGAACGGCCAGGAGGCCGGGCCCCCCGCACACGGGGCCCGGCCTCCTTTTTCGTCGATCGGTCAGACCGGCCAGTAGGACCTGGCCCATGACCTCGGACCCGGCCTGGGCCGGGTGTACCGCGCGATCCGGGCGGGCGCCGACCACTCCTGCGGCACTTCGGGCGCCCCGGCCGCGGACGACGCCGTCGCCGCGGCCCGCGCCTGAACCACCGCGAGTGCGGCGGCCAGCTCCTCCGGGGTCGGATTACCTCGAACGACCTTGATCACAACGACTCCTCACCGGAGAAGGGCCTTTTGCGGGAGGCCCGCGGGGGACGGATTACAGGGGGATGTTGCCGTGCTTCTTCGGAGGCAGGCTTTCCCGCTTCGTCCGCAGCTGACGCAGCCCCTTCACCACCTGGGCACGTGTGTCCGACGGGCGGATCACCGCGTCCACGTAGCCGCGCTCGGCTGCCGTGTACGGGTTCAGCAGCGCGTCCTCGTACTCCTGGATCAGCCGCGCCCGCGTCGCCTCGGTCTCCTCCGGGCCACCCGCCTCGGCGATGGCGCGGCGGTGCAGGATGTTGACCGCGCCCTGCGCGCCCATCACCGCGATCTGCGCGGTCGGCCAGGCCAGGTTGAGGTCCGCGCCGAGGTGCTTGGAGCCCATGACGTCGTACGCGCCGCCGAAGGCCTTGCGCGTGATGACCGTGATCAGCGGGACCGTCGCCTCCGCGTACGCGTAGATCAGCTTCGCGCCGCGCCGGATGATGCCGCCGTACTCCTGGTCGACACCGGGCAGGAAGCCGGGCACGTCGACGAAGGTGAGCACCGGGATGTTGAAGGCGTCGCAGGTGCGCACGAAACGCGCCGCCTTCTCCGAGGCGTTGATGTCCAGACAGCCCGCGAACTGCATCGGCTGGTTGGCGACGATGCCGACCGGGAAGCCCTCGACCCGGCCGAAGCCGGTGACGATGTTCGGCGCGAACAGCGCCTGCGTCTCCAGGAATTCGCCGTCGTCCAGGACGTGCTCGATCACCGTGTGCACGTCGTACGGCTGGTTGGCGGAGTCCGGGATCAGCGTGTCCAGCTCGCGGTCCTCGTCGCTCACCGCCGTGTCGGCCTCCTCGGGGAAGGCCGGCGGCTCGGAGAGGTTGTTCGACGGCAGGTACGACAGCAGCGACTTGACGTACTCGATGGCGTCCTTCTCGTCACCCGCCATGTGGTGCGCCACACCGGAGGTGGTGTTGTGCGTCCGGGCGCCGCCCAGCTCCTCGAAGCCGACGTCCTCGCCCGTCACGGTCTTGATGACGTCGGGGCCGGTGATGAACATGTGCGAGGTCTGGTCGACCATCACCGTGAAGTCGGTGATGGCGGGGGAGTAGACGGCGCCTCCGGCGCACGGTCCCACCACCAGGCTGATCTGCGGGATCACGCCCGAGGCGTGGGTGTTGCGGCGGAAGATCTCGCCGTACATACCGAGGGCCATGACGCCCTCCTGGATCCGGGCGCCGCCCGAGTCGTTGATCCCGATCACCGGGCAGCCGGTCTTCAGCGCGAAGTCCATCACCTTGATGATCTTCTGCCCGAAGACCTCACCGAGCGCTCCGCCGAACACGGTGAAATCCTGCGAGAACACCGCCACCGGACGGCCGTCGACCGTGCCGTAGCCGGTGACGACACCGTCGCCGTACGGACGGTTCTTCTCCAGGCCGAAGCTGGTGGAGCGGTGCCGGGCGAACTCGTCCAGCTCCACGAAGGAGCCCTCGTCGAGCAGCAGATCGATCCGCTCGCGCGCGGTGAGCTTGCCCTTGGCGTGCTGCTTCTCCACGGCACGCTCGGAGCCGGCGTGTGTCGCCTCGTGGATACGGCGCTCCAGGTCCGCGATCTTGCCCGCGGTCGTGTGAATGTCGATCTCTTGGTGCATTGCCGGCTCGGACATCGGGATGCGGCTCCCTGCCTGGTCACGGGGGTTCGATGGCTACGAATGGCCTACTGACCCGTAGCGTAGTGGCGCGGATACGGTTCGGCAGTGCGGTGTTTGCCACACCTAGGCTGGCTTGCATGACGCCACAGAATGCGCCCGAGAGCCGCTGGTCCGACCTCGACCGGCCCCCGCTGAACGCCTCCGCGCTGCGCCGCGCACTGATCCGCCCGGACGGACTGTGGAGCTCCTTCGACCTGGTGACCACCACCGGCTCCACCAACTCCGACCTGGCCGCACGCGCCGACGAGCTCGCCCACGGCACCGTCCTGGTCGCCGAGGAGCAGACCTCCGGGCGCGGCCGGCTCGACCGCGACTGGGTCTCGCCGCCGCGCTCCGGGCTGTTCCTCTCCGTCCTGCTCAAGCCCGACGTCCCGGCCGACCGCTGGGGCTGGCTGCCGCTGCTGACCGGAGTGGCCGCCGCGGCCGGCCTCGCCAAGGCCGCCGGTGTCGACATGACCCTCAAGTGGCCCAACGACCTGCTGGTGACCGTCGGCGACCAGGAGCGCAAGACCGGCGGCATCCTCGCCGAGCGGGTCGGCGCCGACTCCATCGTCGTGGGCCTCGGCATCAACGTCACCCTCGGTGAGGACGAGCTGCCCGTCCCCGGCGCGGGTTCCCTCCTCCTCGCGAACGCCGTCTCCACCGACCGCGACACCCTGCTGCGGGCCGTGCTGCGCTCCCTGGAGCACTGGTACGAGAAGTGGAGCGCGGCGGACGGCGACCCGGCGGCCTCCGGGCTCCAGGAGGCGTACGCGGCCGGCTGCGCGACCCTGGGCCGGGCCGTGCGGGCCGAGCTGCCCGGGGAGCGCGCCCTGGTCGGCGACGCGGTCGCCATCGACGGGGACGGCCGGCTGGTCGTCGCCACCGAGGGCGGCGGCACCGAGGCGGTCGGCGCGGGCGACATCGTCCATCTGCGGGCGGAGGGCTGAGACCGGCCGTGCGCGCACAGCCGCACAGTGGCCCGAACCGGGATGTGAGCGGTGAACCAGGACGTGAGCTAGGGCACACCTGCCGTATCGTGGACGACGATCCACGACAGATCGGCAGGGCAGTGCGCAGGGAACGGGCAGGAGGCGGCCGGTGACCGTCGACAACACGACTTCGGGCGGGGCTGAGCCACCCTCGTATCCCACCCCCCACCATGTTGTCGACCATACGGCCGAGCCGACGGACGACCCTCTGGCGATCCGTCTCGAACAGCTCATCCTCGGTGCCGAGCGCCGCTACACGCCGTTCCAGGCCGCGCGTACGGCCGGGGTCTCGATGGAGCTGGCGTCGCGGTTCTGGCGGGCGATGGGCTTCGCCGACATCGGCCAGGCCAAGGCGCTCACCGAGGCCGACGTGCTGGCTCTGCGGCGGCTGGCCGGTCTGGTCGAGGCGGGACTGCTGAGCGAGCCGATGGCGGTGCAGGTGGCCCGGTCCACCGGCCAGACCACCGCCCGGCTCGCCGAATGGCAGATCGACTCGTTCCTGGAGGGCCTGACCGAGCCGCCCGAGCCCGGCATGACCCGCACCGAGGTCACCTATCCGCTGGTCGAGCTGCTCCTGCCCGAGCTGGAGGAGTTCCTGGTCTATGTGTGGCGGCGCCAGCTCGCCGCCGCCACCGGCCGGGTCGTGCAGGCCGCCGACGACGAGGAGATGGTCGACCGCCGGCTCGCCGTCGGCTTCGCCGACCTGGTCGGCTTCACCCGGCTCACCCGCCGCCTGGAGGAGGAGGAGCTCGGCGAACTGGTCGAGGCCTTCGAGACCACCTGCGCCGACCTGGTCGCGGCGCACGGCGGGCGGCTGATCAAGACCCTCGGCGACGAGGTGCTGTACTGCGCCGACGACGCCGGTACGGCCGCCGAGATCGCGCTGCGGCTGATCGAGACGCTCACCCACGACGAGACCATGCCCGCGCTGCGCGTCGGCATCGCCTTCGGCACCGTGACGACCCGGATGGGCGATGTCTTCGGCACGACCGTGAATCTGGCCAGCCGGCTCACCTCGATAGCGCCGAAGGACGCGGTCCTGGTGGACGGGGCGTTCGCCGAGGAGCTCTCCCGCACGGGTGACGCGCCGGTCTCGGAGGCGCAGGTGGCCGAGGAGGCCGCCGCGGCCGAGAAGGAGGGCGAGGCGCCCCCTTCGTACCGCTTCGCGCTCCAGCCGATGTGGCAGCGGCCCGTGCGTGGACTGGGTGTCGTGGAGCCCTGGCTGTTGACGAGGCGGCCGACCTAGGATCTGCTTCCGGTGAACCATCGTTAACCGGGAGGGTCTGAGGTCATGTCCGAGCAGCGCTTTGGTGAGTTCGTCGCGGTACGGCGTCACGGGGACGGGCATGTCGCGGAGCTGGTGCTCGACCGGCCCAAGGCGATGAACGCGGTCTCCACCGAGATGGCCCGGTCGATCGGCGCCGCCTGCGACGCGCTGGCGGCCGACCCCTCGGTCCGGGTCACGGTCCTCACCTCGTCCAACGACCGGGCGTTCTGCGTGGGCGCGGATCTGAAGGAGCGCAACTCCCTCACGGACGCCGAGCTCGTGCGTCAGCGCCCCACCGCGCGCTCCGCCTACACGGGCGTCCTCGAACTGCCGATGCCGACCGTCGCGGCCGTGCACGGCTTCGCGCTCGGCGGCGGCTTCGAGCTCGCGCTCGCCTGCGACGTGATCGTGGCCGACGGCACCGCGGTGGTCGGACTGCCCGAGGTGTCGGTCGGTGTCATCCCCGGCGGCGGCGGCACCCAGCTGCTGCCGCGCCGGGTCGGGGCCGCGCGCGCCGCCGAACTCGTCTTCACCGCGCGCCGGGTGGCCGCGGCCGAGGCCCGTGAGCTGGGCCTGGTCGACGAGCTCGCCGAGGACGCCCGCAGCGCCGCGCTGGAACTGGCCGGCCGGATCGCGGGCAACTCCCCGGTCGGGCTGCGCGCCGCCAAGCGGGCCATGCGGCTCGGGCAGGGGCTCGATCTGCGGGCCGGACTCGAGGTCGAGGACGCGGCCTGGCGGTCGGTGGCCTTCTCGGGCGACCGGGCGGAGGGTGTGGCCGCCTTCAACGAGAAGCGGAAGCCGCAGTGGCCGGGGGAGTGAGCCCGCTCCCGTAGCCGCCCGTGTCGGCGTCACTGTCCGTGACTGGGTGCGGACGGTGACGTCCCGCGAGGGAAAACGGGTGAAACCTCCCTAAGCTGTAGGAATGGGCGAGGATGTTCGGCTGCGGGCCGTGGTGGCGCTGGCGCAGGCGACTGCCGCGGCGCACACGCCGCGTGAGTTCTGGCGCGCCGCGGCGCTCGGGGCCAGGGACGCGCTGGGTGGGACGTTCGCGGCGCTGTCCGTCTGGGAGCGGGAGCTCGGCCGGCTGAAGGTGCTGGTCAACGCGGGCGAGCGGGCGGTGGGGGAGGAGGAGTTCCCCGACTCCGAGACCTATCCGGTGCATCAGTTCCCCGAGATCACCGAGTTTCTGCACGAGCAGTGGGCCGGCGGCGGCGAGCCCGACGCCTGGGTGGAGACCGCCGACGGCGACCTGGACCGGTACCGCGTGATTGCACTGCGCCGCCGCGGCCGGGGCTGCTGCGTGGTCGCGCCGATCGTGCTGCACGGGCGGGCGTGGGGCGAACTGTACGTGGCCCGGCCGGCCGGGGCGCCGGTGTTCGACCGGGCCGACGCGGACTTCGCGACCGTCCTCGCGTCCGTGGTCGCGGCCGGGATCGCGCAGGCCGAGCGCCTGGAGGAGGTCCGCAGGCTCGCCTTCACCGATCCGCTGACCGGGCTCGCCAACCGGCGCGCGGTCGACACCCGGCTCGACGAGGCGATCGAGCGCTACCGCGCGGACGGTTCCGTGGTGAGCCTGGTCGTCTGCGACCTGAACGGCCTCAAACGGGTCAACGACACCCACGGCCACGCGGTCGGCGACCGGCTGCTCGAACGGTTCGGCTCGGTCCTCTCGCGGTGCGGAGCCATGCTCCCGGGCGCGCTGGCGGCCCGGCTCGGCGGCGACGAGTTCTGCCTGCTCTCGGTCGGCCCGAGCTCGGACGAGGTGGTCAAGGTCGCCGACGAACTGTGCGTACGGGCAGGTGAGCTGGAGCTCGGTGAGGGGGTGGCCTGCGGGATCGCCTCGACCGGTGACCCGATCGGCCCGCTCCGCTCGGCCCGCCGGCTGTTCCGCCTCGCGGACGCGGCGCAGTACCGCGCCAAGGCCGCCCGCTCCTCGAAGCCGGTGGTGGCCGGCCGCGACGGCTCGGTCGTCCGGCTCGCCGACGCCCCGCCCCACCGCGACCGGCGCCGCTTCCGCGACGCGGTGGTGGAGCCGCTTGAGCCCGGACCGCGCGAGCCGGGGACGTAAGGCCGTCCGGCCGTAAGGGTCCGTCAGCTGAAGGACTTGTGACACGGACACCTAGTGACACGTTGGGATTCAATCCGTACGCTGCTGAATATGGATATGCACACAGTTGTGCTCGGGACGACCGGCACCACCGCACAGGACGTCCTCGCCGTCGCCCGCCACGGCGCCCGGGTCGAGCTCTCCCCGGAGGCCCTCGACGCGCTCGCCGCCGCGCGAGGCATCGTGGACGCGCTCGCCGCCAAGCCCGAGCCGGTGTACGGCGTCTCGACCGGCTTCGGCGCGCTCGCCTCCCGGCACATCAGCCCCGAGCTGCGCGCCCAGCTCCAGCGCAACATCGTCCGCTCGCACGCCGCGGGCATGGGCCCCCGCGTCGAGCGCGAGGTCGTCCGCGCGCTGATGTTCCTGCGGCTCAAGACGGTCGCCTCCGGCCACACCGGCGTCCGCCCGAGCGTCGCCCAGACCATGGCCGACGTCCTCAACGCAGGGATCACGCCCGTCGTGCACGAGTACGGCTCCCTCGGCTGCTCCGGCGACCTCGCCCCGCTCAGCCACTGCGCGCTGACCCTGATGGGCGAAGGCGACGCCGAGGGCCCCGACGGGACCGTACGCCCCGCCGGCGAGCTGCTCGCCGCCCACGGCATCGCGCCCGTGGAACTGCGCGAGAAGGAGGGCCTCGCCCTCCTCAACGGCACCGACGGCATGCTCGGCATGCTGATCATGGCCCTCGCCGACCTCGAGCTCCTCTACAAGTCCGCGGACGTCACCGCCGCGCTCACCCTCGAAGCCCTCCTCGGCACCGAGAAGGTCCTGCGCCCCGAGCTGCACGCCATCCGCCCCCACCCGGGCCAGGGCGCCGCCGCGGCCAACATGCTCGCCGTCCTCAAGGGCTCCGGCCTCACCGGCCACTTCCAGGAGGAAGAGGCCCCCCGGGTCCAGGACGCCTACTCCGTGCGCTGTGCCCCGCAGGTCGCCGGTGCCGGACGGGACACCATGGCCCACGCCCGCCTCGTCGCCGAGCGCGAGCTCGCCTCCTCGGTCGACAACCCCGTGGTCCTGCCCGACGGGCGCGTCGAGTCCAACGGCAACTTCCACGGCGCCCCGGTCGCGTACGTCCTCGACTTCCTCGCCATCGCCGCCGCCGACCTCGGCTCGATCGCCGAGCGCCGCACCGACCGGCTCCTCGACAAGAACCGCAGCCACGGCCTGCCGCCGTTCCTCGCGGACGACGCCGGTGTCGACTCGGGCCTGATGATCGCCCAGTACACGCAGGCCGCCCTGGTCAGCGAGATGAAGCGGCTCGCCGTCCCGGCCTCCGCCGACTCCATCCCCTCCTCGGCGATGCAGGAGGACCACGTCTCCATGGGCTGGTCCGCCGCCCGCAAGCTGCGTACCGCCGTCGGCAACCTGAGCCGGATCCTCGCCGTCGAGCTGTACGCCGCCACCCGCGCCGTCGAGCTCCGCCGCGGCCTCACCCCCGCGCCCGCCACCCAGGCCGTCGTCACCGCCCTGCGCGCGGCCGGTGTCGAGGGCCCCGGGCCGGATCGTTTCCTCGCCCCCGACCTGGCCGCCGCCGAGGCCTTCGTACGGGAGGGCAAGCTGCTCGCGGCCGTGGAGCCGGTCACCGGCCCACTGGCCTGAGCCGCCCGCGCCGACGTGAAAGGGCCGCACCCGGATCTCCGGGGGCGGCCCTTTTCGCCGTCTTCGTACGGTCAGCTCTGGCGGCCGGCCCGGCGCATCGCCAGCGTCACGAACCCCGCTCCCACCCCGAGGAACGCGGTCCCGCCGATCAGATACGGGGTCGTGCTCACCGAGCCCGTCTCCGCCAGTCTCAGCTGCTGCGTCCCGCTCGCGGCCGCCGTCCGCGGCTGATGCCCGGTCCGGGCCTCGTCCGTGGCGTTGGCCGACGGCACGAACCACAGGGCGCAGAGCAGGGTGCCCGCGGCGGTGGCGGTCAACAGGGGGCGTCGAGCGACAGACACAGATTCGATCCCCTTTACGGCAACCGGGAATTGGCGTGTCCGCCGATGCTAATGAACTCAGCGGGTCGCAGGAAAGTCGCGACCGTCGCGCGGCCTACGCTCCGACGTATGAGCACTTCTGAGACATCACGTTATGTACGGCTTCGGGTGGAGGTGGTCCTCGAGATCGAGGACACCGAGGCGCTGACCGCCGCCGCCATCGGCCGGATCGAGGACGACGACTTCATGCCCGAGGAGGAGCGGTCCCATGCCCGCTCCGCCGTACGCGAGGACGAGGCGGAGGCGCTCGCCTACCTGATCGAGCCGTTCGACCTGGTCAGCGAGGTGCCGGGGATCGAGCTCGCCCAGGCGTCCTGGAGCAGCGAGCAGATCGAGTACGACCCCGACGCCCAGGAGTGGGACCTGGACGAGGAAGATGAGGAGGAGGAAGAGGACGAGGGCGAAGGGATCGTGGATCCCGGCCGCTCCTAGGGCACGACGCCGACCCGCGGCGGGCCCCGGGCGCCCCACCGGCCCGCCGCGGTGCGCCGCGGCCCGGGACCCGTCCGCTCCCTCGGCATCCCCGCGCGTATACCGGGAACCCCCCGGTGCACGGGCGCGTCGCTCAGTGGTGTTCCCCACATCTCGGCCAGATGTGGAACCGCTCGGGTTGTTATGGGTGTTGTTGGAAAGAGATGGCAGGGAATCGGCAGCGATGGAGAAGCGTGTGATGACGGCAAGCAAGCGGCGGGGCCTGGTGGCCGCGTCCGCGCTGCTCGGCGGCGTGATGGTGCTTTCGGCCTGTACGGGCGACGGCGACAAGGGCGGCAGTGCGGCCGCCGACGCCTCGAAGCAGTCACAGGCGCAGATCGACGAGGCGGCCGCCCAGGAGACCTCCAAGGCCCGAATAGTCATCTCGCCCAAGAACGGCGCCGACAACGCCGGTATCAACAACGACGCCAAGGTCACCGTCAGCGACGGCACCCTCACCCAGGTCACCATGACCACGGCCGACGGCAAGAGCGTCAAGGGTGAGATGGCCGCCGACAGCAAGAGCTGGAAGCCCAGCGAGCAGCTGGACCGCGCCACCGCCTACAAGATCGCGGCCACCGCCAAGGACTCCGACGGCCGTGAGGCCCACGAGAACTCCTCCTTCACCACCGTCTCCAAGGCCAACAGCTTCATCGGTAACTTCACGCCCGAGGACGGCTCCACCGTCGGTGTCGGCATGCCGGTGTCGATCAACTTCAACAAGGCGATCACCGACAAGAAGGCCGTCCAGAGCGGCATCAAGGTGTCGTCCAGCACCGGCCAGGAGGTCGTCGGCCACTGGTTCAACTCCCAGCGGCTCGACTTCCGCCCCGACCAGTACTGGACCGAGGGCTCGACCGTCACGCTGAAGCTGAACCTGGACGGCGTCGAGGGCGCCAAGGGCGTCTTCGGTGTCCAGCAGAAGACGGTCACCTTCAAGATCGGCCGCAACCAGGTCTCCACCGTCGACGTCGCCACCAAGACCATGAAGGTCACCCAGGACGGCAAGACGATCAAGACGATCCCGATCTCCGCCGGCTCCCCGGAGAACCCGACCTACAACGGTCAGATGGTGATCTCCGAGAAGTTCAAGGAGACCCGGATGAACGGCGCCACCGTCGGCTTCACCGACGACGACGGCAAGGGTGAGTACGACATCAAGGACGTCCCGCACGCCATGCGGCTGTCCACGTCGGGCACCTTCATCCACGGCAACTACTGGGGCCCGGACTCGATCTTCGGCTCCACCAACACCAGCCACGGCTGTGTCGGTCTGAACGACGCCAAGGGCGCCAACGACCCGAACCAGCCCGGCGCCTGGTTCTACGACAACTCGATCGTCGGTGACGTCGTGATCGTCAAGAACTCCAAGGACGCCACCATCAAGCCCGACAACGGCCTCAACGGCTGGAACATGAGCTGGTCGCAGTGGAAGGCCGGCTCGGCGGTCTGAGCGACGGCGACACGAACATGAGAAGGCCCCCGGATCGTCCCGGGGGCCTTTTTGCTGCACCGTCGTCGGCGTCACGCCGCCGCCGGGCCGCGCGAGGGCCGGCGGCGCAGCCAGTAGTGCCACGTGACCACGAAGAGCAGCGGGCCCCAGGCCACCAGCGGCAGATAGCACAGGGTCATCACCCAGTACGCGATGCCGTCGGGGGAGTCGGGGTGCCCCATGGTCTCCGGGCCGTTCCAGCCGAGGGGGCCCATCACCCCCAGCACGGTCAGGACGCTCGCTCCCAGGGTCGCCGGGACCACGGCGACCGCCGTCGGTACCCGCCGCCCGCCCACCAGCGGCAGTCGGCGGGGGAAGACCTGCCCCCAGGGCCGCACCAGACCGAGGGCGAGCAGCCCGAGGCCCTCGGCGACCAGGGTCAGCGCGATCATGTAGAGCGAGAACCAGCTGCCGAACCGTACGTCGGCCATCCAGCCGCCGGTGAAGCCCGTGTCGATGCCGAACGCGGCGGCCAGGCGCCACAGTCCGCTCGGCAGCACGGTCAGCGCGGTCGCCTGTGCCGTACGGACGACCCAGCGCGGCGGCTCCGGCCCGGTGTGAGGAGCGGTCATCGGTCGGCCTTCGGGGTCGGCGGCAGGACGTGCCGGACGGTGAAGTCGCCGCTCCTGGCGGTCTCGTAGGGCGCCGCGCTCAGACACACCGGCACGTTCGCGTCCGGGATGTCCTCGATGGCCCAGCTGTAGCCGACCCGGTCGTGCCGGCCGCCCTTGCCGCCGTCGTAGACCGTGAACCCGACCCGCTTGCCCACGATCCGCGGGTCCGGATGGTCGGTGCGCTCGATGACCCCGGTGGCGGTGGCGACCGGGCCGCCGGTGAGCAGACAGTCGATACGGCCCTCGAACCACGCGCCCTTCTTGCCGTCCGCGGTGTGGTGGCTGAAGCGGAACGTGCCACGTGAGGTGCCGCCGGCCTCGATCGGGGCGAACCCACGGGCGTCGAAGGCGAAGGTGACGAGATCGCCGCCCTTGCCGCGGTCCATCGTGGCGGAGCCGGTGAGGCTCGCCTCCTTCACCGCCTTCCGCGCGGTGGCCGCCGTCGGCTCGGCGGGGGTCGCCGTCGCGGGGGTGCCGCCGAAGGCGAGCAGTCCCACCATGGCGGCCGTCCCCAGAGCCGCTCCCCAGGTGATCTTCGAGTGACGCATCGGCCGAACTCCCTTTGCTCGTCGCTGACCTGCGGTTCCTGCTGTCGTTCTGACGTGATCAGCTTCCGCCGGGGGCGGGGTGCGCCACCATCGGCCGACCGGCAGATCCCCGCGCGCCCCGGCGCGCCCGCCTCTGCCGATCGGCGGATGCCCGCGCCCGCGCCCCGCTCTCTACGCTGGCCCGATGAGACGTGACGTGGTGGTGGGAACGGCGGCGGTCGTCGTCGCGTGCGCGGGGGTGGCCGCGGCCGGTTCGTACGTGGCCGTGCCCGCCGCGCTCGCCGCCGCGGCTCTGCTCGCAGGGGCGGCCGGGCCCCGCGCTTGGCGCCGGCACGCGGGCCGGGCCTGCGCCGCCGCGGCCGCCGCGCTCCTCGCCGTCACCGCGCTCGGCTACGCGCAGGGCGCCGGCGAGGACGGCTCGCGCTGGCTGTTCGGGGCGGCCACCGCTCTCCTCGCGCTCCAGGCGGCGGCCTTCCGCTGGGCTCCCATACGGGAGGCGGGTCTCGGCGTCGGCCTCGCGGCCACCGCGCTCGCGCTGTGGACTCAGCCCCTGCTGCCCGGCGTCACGTTCCTGGAACGCGTCGGCATGGGCGCGTTCTGGACCCTGCCCACGCTCGGCGCCGCCGTCGTGGGCGGCTACCCCCGGCTGCGTGAGCGCCGCGAACGCCTGGCCGTGTACGACGCCCGCCGCACCCAGCAACTCACCCTCGCCCACGACCTGCACGACTTCGTCGCCCATGACATCAGCGGCATCGTCGCCCAGGCCCAGGCGGCCCGCTTCGTGGCCGCACACGACCCGGCCGCCGTCCTGCCCGCCCTCGAACGGATCGAGCGGGCCGGCCTCGCCGCCCTGGAGTCGATCGACCGTACGGTGACGATGCTGCGGGCCGCCGGAACCCCCGCGGCCCGCGAGGCCCTGCCCACCGTCGTCGAACTCGACGACCTCGTACGGCGCTTCGGTGACAGCGGCGCCACCGAGGCCCGGCTCACCATCGCCCCGGACGCCGCGGACGCCCTCTCCCGCGAGGCCGCCGCCACGGTCCACCGGATCGTGACCGAGGCGCTCACCAACGTACGCCGCCATGCCCCCGGCGCGGCCCGCGTGGACGTCACGCTCGTCCGGCAGGGACACCACGTCCGGCTCGACGTCACCAACGACATCCCGCCCGGCCCCGCACCCACCCGCCCGCGCGGCGGCAGCGGACTGCTCGCCCTCACCGAACGGGTCCGCGCACTAGGCGGCACCCTCGAAGCCGCCCCCGCCGACGGCCACTGGCGGACCACCGCCACCCTCCCGGCCCTCGGCCCCGCTCCCGGAAGGACCCCATGACCACCCGCATCCTGATCGCCGACGACCAGGACGACATACGCAACGGCTTCCGGCTGATCCTCGACTCCCAGCCGGACATGACCGTCGTCGGCGAGGCCGCGGACGGAACGGCCGCCGTCGAACTCGCCCGCACGCTCCGGCCGGACGTCGTCCTCGCCGACATCCGGATGCCCCGCCTCGACGGCCTGGAGGTCACCCGCCTGCTCGCCGCCGAGACCCGGGTCGTGGTCGTCACCACCTTCGACCTCGACGAGTACGTCCACACCGCCCTGTGCCACGGCGCCTGCGGCTTCCTGCTGAAACGCTCCGGCCCCACCCTGCTGATCGAGGCGGTACGCGCCGCGATGGCCGGCGACACCCTCATCAGCCCGCAGATCACCGTCCGCCTCCTGCGACGCCTCACGGCGCCTCCCGCGGCCCCGCCCGCCGACCCCCTGACCTCCCGCGAGCGGGAGATCGTCGCCCTGGTCGCCCAGGGCCTGACCAACGCCGAGATCGCCGACCGGCTGTTCATCTCGGCCGGCACGGCGAAGACCCATCTCGCCAACATCCAGGCCAAGTTGAAGGTGCGTAACCGGGTCGGCATCGCGGCCTGGGCCTGGGAGGCGGGCCTGGCCGACCCGCGGCGGTGACACCTCCGCGGCGCCCGGCCGGCAGCAGAACCGGCAGCAGACGACGAGGGCTTCCCTGACACAAGGTGTCAGGGAAGCCCTCGTACGGTCCTCGCATGCCTTTCGCCGAGAAGCACCTCACGGTCCCGCCGCCGATCGACGTGGCGGGCCGCCGCATCAAGCGCTACCACGTCACCGCCGACCCGTCCGGCATCGCGCCGGAGGTCGAGAAGGCGGCCTACGCCCTCCTGCCCGACCTGCTGCCGGAACAGGACGGGACCCCGCCCGCCGCCTTCGTCGTCCTGCACCGCGGGGACGACGACGGCGCCTACCTCAACGTCTACAGCTGGGTCTGGGACAACGTCCTGCACTTCACCGGCGCGGCGGCCGGGCAGCCCGCACTGGACTGCCCCGACCACGACCCGACCCACTTCGTCCGCACGAACCGCCCCTGGATCGGCTGCGTCTGGGAACTCCCGCCGCTGCTCCACGAACGGGACGCCTGGGTCCGCCACATCCTGGCCCCGGACACCCCGGACCTGGACGCCTATGTCGCCGACAGCCTCCCGGAGGGCACCACGGGCGACCGCTGACCGCGCGGCGGCCCAGAACGCCTGACCGCCGTCAGCCGTCCGCCTTCGCCACCCCGATCGGGCACGAGACGCCCGTGCCGCCGATGCCGCAGTAGCCGCCCGGGTTCTTGTCCAGGTACTGCTGGTGGTACGGCTCCGCCGGGTAGAAGGGGCGGCCCTCCGCCGGCAGGATCTCGGTGGTGATCGTCGCGTAACCGGAGCCTGTCAGGACCTTCTGGTAGGCCTCACGGGACGCCTCGGCCGCCGACGCCTGCGCCGGGGAGTGGGTGTAGACGGCCGAGCGGTACTGGGTGCCGACGTCGTTGCCCTGGCGAAAACCCTGGGTCGGGTCGTGGGACTCCCAGAAGAGCTTCAGAAGCTGCTCGTAGGTGACGACGGACGGGTCGAAGACGACCCGGACCGCCTCCGTGTGACCCGTCAGGCCCGAGCAGACCTCCTCGTACGCGGGGTTCTCGGTGTAGCCGCCCTGGTAGCCGACGAGGGTCGTCCACACCCCCGGCGTCTGCCAGAACTTCCGCTCGGCGCCCCAGAAGCAGCCGAGACCGAAGTCCGTGACCTCAAGCCCCTCGGGGTACGGGCCGAGCAGCGGGTTGCCGAGGACCGTGTGCCGGGACGGAACCAGGAACTCGGGGGTCGCGCGGCCCTTCAGGGCCTGCTCCGGGGTGGGGAGGACGGGGGTGCGGGACAGGAACATACGGGGGCTCCTCGGGGAGTCGGGTCCGTACGGCACAACGTGCCCGGCCCGTCCCGCATTCCTCGGCCGGTCAGCGGGCCTTCCGCACGGTCTCCTCGCGGGCCGCCACGTACTTCGCCACCGGGTCGGGGAAGTAGGACCACGGGAACGCGCCCGCGTAGCCGTCCACGAGCCGGAACTGCTCCAGCGCCTCGGGGTAGCGGCGCAGCTTCACCAGGTACCAGACGAGCAGCAGCCGCACCTCGGGCAGCCGCAGGTGGCCGGGGTCGGCGGCCGCGACGTCGGCGGCGAGCGCGTCGACCATGGCCGACACCTCGGGGGTACGGAAGCCGCGGGAGGTGTGGCCGAAGGCCTCGTGCTCGTACCAGCAGATCAGCGGGAACGCCCGCAGCAGGCTGCCCATCGGTGCCGACGCGGCCGCCTCCGCCGCGAACGCCGTGGCCAGCTCCACCGAGCCGCACCACTTCTGGCACCAGTACTGCAGGGCGTGGTAGTGGGCCTCGTAGTGGTACGGGTCCCGGGCGGTGATCTCGGCGAACAGCGCGCGCATCTCGTCGTGCGGGCGGCCGAGCGCGATCCCGGTCCAGATGTCGGCGACGGCCGGCGTCGGGTCGTCGTCGGAGGCCAGCTCCGCGGCGCGGGCCGCCTCGGTCTGGGCCTGCCTCATGATCCGGTGGAAGCCGTGGAACTGCTCCCAGCTGGTGTCCTTGGCCCGCCCGGCGCCGCGCACCTTCCCGGCCAGGGACACGCTGCTCCTGGCCCGGATCACGGCGGCGTCCGGGTCGTCGGGCCGGGCCGACTCCCAGGCGAGGAGCCACGTGTCGTCCTCGGCGGCCACGGATCCGAGCGCGGCGGTGTGGTGCGAGCGGCGCTGCCAGTCCTTGCCCACGGCGGTCAGGAGCGAGGCGGCGGGCTCCCACTCACCGGCCTTCGCGGCGGCCAGCGCCGCGGCGAGCTCGGGGGAGCGGGGGCCGGGCAGGTCGCCGTCGATCCGGTCCTTCGGCAGGAAACCGAGCTCGACCGAGCGCCGCTCGCCGCTCGTGTCGAGGTCCGGCGAGGAGCTCACGGACGCGGCGCTGCGGCGGCTCTTCAGCCAGAAATAGACCGCCACACCGATGACGATGAGCGGGATGAGTCGGGCCATGAAGGCTCCTTGGTTCGGGGGAGAAACTCAGGGGAGAAACTCAGGGGAGAAGATCAGGGGAGAAATGCGGGGGAGAGCTCAGGCGTCCAGCTGAGGAGAGGCGCCCGGCGTCAGCAGGGCGCGCAGCGGGCCCGTGTCCGGCCGGTCCGCGAGCGCCGCGTCCACCGCCGCGTCCACCGCCGCGTCGAGGTCCGTCTCCGTGCCGTCGGGGCTCGAAGGCAGGCGCACGGTCGCCGCCCGCGACCACGAGAACTCCCAGCGGAGCCGGCCGTGGGCAGCGAGGTCGGCCAGCGCCATGGCGTTGACCGCCTTGCGCAGCGGGGGCCGTACGAACTCCCGGAACGCCCGCCCGGTCGCGGTCGCCGCCTCCTGCGAGAGCGGCAGCCGCTCGGCCAGCTTCCACAGCTGGCCGTCGTCGATGACCTTCAGCAGCGCGGCCGTCGTCGGGCGCTCCTTCGTGTGCATCCACAGCGCCTGGTGCAGGGGCGTGTCCAGCGCGTTCAGCCGCGAGACCATCGAGCCGTCCAGCAGCTCCTGCCAGTCGGCGGCGCGCCGGAAGGTGAGCACGTCCGGGACGAGGACGGCGTCCTCGAGGGCGGCGAGCGTACGCTCCGGGGAGACCAGCTGCCCGATGGCCGCGCCCAGCGCCTCGTCGGTCCGGCCGTCGGCGGGCAGCTCCTCGATTCGGCGGACGCGGTCGGCGATCGGCGGGTGGGAGTCGTACGGCGAGGCGGGCTCGGTCGGCAGGTCGTCGCGCATCTCGACGAGTTCGAGCGCCCGCGCGTCCAGCATCCGGTCGAAGCCGCCGAACACCTCGCCGCGCGGCGGCAGCAGCCGGGCTCCGGCGCCCAGCGTCGCGTAAGAGCCCATGTAGAAGTCGTGGGCGGCGTCGAGCGCCGGGATCTCCCGGAGCGCGCCCGCGGCGGCGTCCCGGCCTGCGATCCGGGCGGCGGCCAGGTCGGCGGCGTACTCCGCCCGGCGGGACCCGGCGAGCGTGGCGCGCAGGTAGAGCTTGGCGTACGCCTTGTAGATCTTCGCCATCGTCCGGTAGGTGAACCCGGCGCCGCCGGTGTCGACCTCCTTGGCCCGCTTGCCCTTGGCGACGGCCCTGGCGTTCTTCTGCTCCTGGCGGGCCTGCTCCTTGGCCGCCGTCTTCGCGGCCCGCTCCTCGAAGTGCGCGATGGTGCGCATGACCTGGGCGCGGCCGCGCCAGGTGAGCGCCCCGAGGCGGGTGTCGGCGTTCGAGAAGTGGCCCAGCTCGTGTGCGAGTACGGCCCGGAGCCGACCCTCGCTGAGGCCCTGCATCAGGGGCACGCCGAGGTAGAGGCGGCGCGGACCGGGCAGCAGGCCGAGGAGGCGGGCGTCCTCGGTGACGGCCGCGTTGACGTCGGCGGTGAGCACGATCTCGGCCGGAGGGCGGGTGCCGACCTGGGCGGCCAGGTCGTGGACGGCCGCCCACAGCCGCGGTTCGTCCGCTTCGGTGACGGACAGGCCCGGTATCGGCTCGCCCTTGGGCGTACGGAGCATGAACAGGCCGCGGACGACCGGGACGACGAGCAGGAAGGAGACGACGTAGAGCTTGGCGGCCACCGCGCCGGGCACCCACAGATAGAGCGCGTAGTCGATGCCGGCCAGCACGGCCAGCAGGATGAAGCCGAGCAGATAGAAGCCGGCGAGCAGGACGAGGGCGCGCAGGGCGCGCAGGCTTGCCCTCATGGTGTTTCGGAACCCCCCACGGGAACGTCCCCCACCACATGAGCTGCTGGCAATGTCCATGCCGAGCTGGTGGGGGACGGGGAGTATCCAACAGTGCGACGGCGGCCCGCAATCCTGTTGAAGCGGGCCGCGATCCCGCGGAAAGGGGCTGAGCGGGCCTCCCGTCAGTGCCGCAGCGTCGCCGGGCTCCCGCCGTTCGCCTCGAACCCCGCCACCGCGAGGTTGCGGTAGATCGTGTACTCGGCGGGCGGGTCCACGCTGACCGTCCACGGCAGCGCCCCGATGTGGCCGTCCACATGGATCAGTTGGTGCATCGCCTCAGACCAGCGTTCCGCCCGGACCAGGAACATCACCAGGAGATGGCGCACATGCGCCAGCATCGGGTCGTCCGGGCGGGCCGAGTGCACCGCGTACAGCGCGCCCTCCATCGCCTGCGACACCACCGCCGTCTGGTAGAAGCCCTGCACCAGCGTGATCTCGGGCAGATGCTCGTAGACCGCGAACAGCGGCAGCGCCGCCAGCAGGGAGCCCTGCGGGGCGCGGGCGGCGGCCGAGCGGGCGAAGCGGTCCGCGTCGTCGCGCGAGCCGTGCCACTTCTCGCACCAGTAGTGCAGCGCCGCCAGATGCGCGCCCATGTGCTGCGGCGCCCGGTCCATCACCTTCGCCCACACCTGGTCGAACTGCTCGGGGGCGTAGGCCAGTCCACGGGCGACGGCCAGCTCCACGATGTACGGCACCGGGTCGCCGGGCGCGAGCAGCGCCGCCTGGTCGCAGGCCGCCCTGGCCTCTTCGAGGATGATCCGGAAGTCGTCGGTGCCGGCCGTCGACGACCGCCACGCCTGCTGCACCAGGAACTCCGCGTGCACGGCCGCCCCGCCCGCGTCCTTCGGCGCCTCGGCCCGCCACGCCCGCAGCCACGCCCCACCGGTGCCGGGCTGCTCCTGGAGCTCGAGCGACGCCGCGCCCGCGAAGGCCTGCACCCGCTGCCAGCGTGCCTCGCCGTCCTTCGGCGTCCCGGCGAGCAGCTGGGAGGCGGCCCGCCAGTCCTGCGTGCGCTGCACCAGGTCCAGTACGTCCAGGAGGTCCTGGTCAGGGCCGGGCAGCCGGACGTCCAGCTGCTCCTGCCGTACGAAACCATAGGCGCCCGGGTCCGCGGCGTCCGGCGAACCGGGCGCGGCCAGCTGGATGCCACCACCCCGGCGGCGCCTCAGAAGGGGGCCGAGCGCCGCGACCAGCATCGCCATCGCGATCAGGAACCAGAGAATCTCCATGACGCCATTGTCCCGGACGGCTCGGGAACCGGCGGTGACCGGGACTACGCTCAGGCGCATGAGCGACCAGCACACCCACCAGAGCTTCGAGACCCGCGCGATCCACGCGGGCAACACCGCCGACCCGCTGACCGGCGCGGTCGTCCCGCCCATCTACCAGGTGTCCACCTACAAGCAGGACGGTGTGGGTGGTCTGCGCGGCGGATACGAATACAGCCGCAGCGCCAACCCGACCCGTACCGCCCTGGAGGAGAACCTGGCGGCGCTGGAGGGCGGCCGGCGCGGTCTCGCCTTCGCCTCCGGCCTCGCGGCCGAGGACTGCCTGCTCCGTACGCTGCTCGTCCCCGGCGACCACGTGGTCATCCCGAACGACGCCTACGGCGGCACGTTCCGGCTCTTCGCCAAGGTCGTGCAGCGCTGGGGCGTGGACTTCTCCGTCGCCGACACCTCCGACCTGGCGTCGGTGCGGGCGGCGGTCAACGACCGTACGAAGGTCATCTGGGTCGAGACGCCGTCGAACCCGCTCCTCGGCATCACCGACATCGCGGCCGTCGCCGACGTGGCCCGCACCGCCGGCGCCAAGCTGGTCGTCGACAACACCTTCGCGAGCCCCTACCTCCAGCAGCCGCTGGCGCTCGGCGCCGATGTCGTCGTGCACTCGCTGACCAAGTACATGGGCGGCCACTCCGACGTCGTCGGCGGCGCGCTGGTGACGGCCGACGAGACGCTCGGCGAGGAGCTCGCCTACCACCAGAACGCGATGGGCGCGGTCGCCGGCCCCTTCGACTCGTGGATCGTGCTGCGCGGCATCAAGACCCTCGCGGTGCGCATGGACCGGCACAGCGAGAACGCGGGCCGGGTCGCCGAGATGCTCACCCAGCACCCGAAGGTCACCCAGGTCCTCTACCCGGGCCTTGAGGACCACCCGGGCCACGAGATCGCCGCCAAGCAGATGAAGGCCTTCGGCGGCATGATCTCCTTCCGCGTCCAGGGCGGCGAGGAGGCGGCCGTCGAGGTCTGCAACCGCGCCAAGCTCTTCACCCTGGGCGAGTCCCTGGGCGGTGTCGAGTCCCTGATCGAGCACCCGGGCCGGATGACGCACGCCAGTGTGGCGGGCTCGGCCCTGGAGGTCCCGGCCGATCTCGTACGCCTCTCCGTCGGTATCGAGAACGCCGACGACCTGCTGGCCGACCTGCGCGAGGCGCTCGGCTAGCGTTTTTCACCATCGGCCCCGGGAGTAGTCCCAAGCCCGGGGCCGGTGCGCGTGATCCCGGGGCCCGTGTGCTGAACCCCGGGCCGGCTCAGGCGCTGACCTTCTCGTCCTCCAGCGACTCCTTGACCATCTTCCGCAGCTCGGGGGAGTCCTCGTGGCCGTGGACCGAGATCGCGTGCTCGGTGGCGGCCCGGATGACTTCCTCCTCCTCGCCGGCGATGACGAGGGTGCAGTTCATGACGCTCGGGGACTTACGGCAGTCGGCGACTTTCCTGGTCATGGCGGCCTCCTCTGACTGGATGCGTGCCGCTCCTTCCAGGCTAGGCCCGTCCTCACCAGCCTTCGAGCGGCGGCGACGTCTCCAGCGGCGGCACCGCCCACGGCTCCGCGACCGACGCCCACACCACGAACGCGACCACCGCCGCGGACAGCAGCAGCCAGCCCGTGCGCCGCACCAGCCGGTGGCGGCGCAGCAGCACCGAACCGCGCTCGGCGGCCCGCTCGGCCAGATCGGCCGGCACCTGCGGATGCGGGCCGTCCAGCATCCGCCGGACCTCCTCCTCGCGCCGGTTGCCCCCGCTCACAGCGCCACCCTCGGCCCGGCCGTGCGCATCGCGCTGACGGCCCGCGCGCAGATCGCCCGTACCCTCTCCGCCGGCAGCCCGAGGAGCGCCGCCGTCTGCTCCTCGGCCACCCCTTCGTACAGCCGCAGCACGAGGATCAGCCGCTCCTGCGGGGAGAGCCGGGACAGCACCCCGCCGCCCCGGCCCCGGTGGTGGCGCCAGGCGGTGCGGGCGAAACGGGTCGCGAGCTCCTGGCGGGCCCTGTCGTACGGATCCTCGCCGCGCAGCCGGTCCCACCCGGCGTAGGTGTGCGCGAGGGCGGCCGTCAGCAGGCCCCGCGCGCGGGGGTTGCGGTGCGGCTCCTCGGCGGTCAGCAGGGTCGCGGCATGCAGCAGCCGGCCGGCCACGCCCGCGACGAAGGCTTCGAACTCCCGGGCGCGGAGGCGCTCCTCGGATGCCTGCCGCTCTCGCACGTCCTCATTTGGGGCCAGCGGCGGGCACCCGGTCAAGAGGTCGGTACGGCCCGGTTCGGCCCTGGTGCGGGCCCCGGTCTCAGCCGGCCTGCGGAGTCTGCGGCTCCGCGGGCGGCAGGCCCGACTGGCGGGCGGAGAGCGCGGAGTTGAAGCGCGTCAGCAGGGTGCAGAAGGACTCCCGCTCCTGCGCCGTCCAGCCGTCCGTGACCTGGGCCATCAGCTGGCGGCGGGAGGAGCGGACCTCCTCCAGGCGGGACAGCCCGCGCGGGGACAGCTGGAGGACGACCGCGCGGCCGTCCTCGGGGTGGGAGGTGCGCTTGACCAGTCCGGTGTCGACGAGCGGCGCGACCTGCCGGGTCACGGTCGAGGAGTCGATCCCCATTCCGGCCGCGAGCGCCTTGACGCCCATCGGGCCCTCCTGGTCCAGCCGGTTCAGGAGCAGATAGGCGGCCCGGTCCATGGAGTTGCGGAGCTGGCCCGTGCCGCCCAGACGCGTCTGCTCCGCGCGGCGGGCGAAGACGGCCACCTGGTGCTGGAGGGCATCGAGGAGACCGGGGTCAAGCTCAGTCGTCATGTCCTGAGATGTGGGCATGGCAAGGGGGCTCTCTCGTGCGGTGGTCGGTTGGTGGGGGACAGAGTACGCGGACCGGGGCGGGTCCGTACCGGCGCTGCACAAACCCGTGTGAGCGCCCGGTGGCCGGGCGGCCCCGTACCCGGTGAGCTGCGAGACTTGATGTCATGACCTTCCGTAGGACTGGCCCCTTGCACCCCCTGATCCTCGATGACGTACGGGGGGCCCAGAAGATGCTCTCGGGCGTCTCGCGCCTCACGCCGATGGAAGGCAGCCGCTACCTGTCCCGCCTGGTGGGAGCCCCGGTCCACCTCAAGTGCGAGAACCTCCAGCGGACCGGATCGTTCAAGCTGCGCGGCGCGTACGTACGGATCGCGGGGCTGCGGCCCGAGGAGCGGGCGGCCGGGGTCGTCGCCGCGTCGGCCGGGAACCACGCCCAGGGCGTCGCGCTCGCCTCCTCGCTCCTCGGGGTCCGTTCCACGGTCTTCATGCCCGTCGGCGCCCCGCTGCCGAAGGTCGCGGCGACCCGTGACTACGGCGCCGAGGTCCGGCTGCACGGTCATGTGGTCGACGAGACCCTCGCCGCCGCGGAGGAGTACGCGCACAACACCGGCGCGGTCTTCATCCACCCCTTCGACCACCCCGACATCATCGCCGGGCAGGGCACGGTCGGTCTGGAGATCCTGGAGCAGTGCCCGGAGGTGCGCACGATCGTCGTCGGGGTCGGCGGCGGCGGTCTGGCGGCCGGGATCGGGGTCGCGGTGAAGTCGCTCCGGCCCGATGTCCGGGTGGTCGGGGTGCAGGCGGCGGGCGCGGCGGCCTATCCGCCCTCGCTGAAGGCGGGCCGTCCGATGGCGCTGGAGTCGCCGCAGACGATGGCGGACGGCATCAAGGTGGGCCGCCCCGGGGACGTGACGTTCCCGCTGGTCGAGGAGTTCGTCGACGAGATCCGTACGGTCTCCGAGGACGCCCTGTCGTCGGCGCTGCTGCTCTGCCTGGAGCGGGCGAAGCTGGTGGTCGAGCCGGCCGGGGCGAGCCCGGTGGCGGCGTTGCTCGCCGCGCCGGAGGCGTTCCGCGGGCCGGTCGTCGCGGTGCTCTCCGGCGGCAATGTGGACCCGCTGCTGATGCAGCGCATCCTGCGCCACGGTATGGCGGCGGCGGGGCGCTACCTGTCGCTGCGGCTGCGGCTGACGGACCGGCCGGGCGCGCTGGCGAACCTGCTGGGGGTGCTGTCGGTGGTCGACGCCAACGTCCTGGACGTGGGGCATGTGCGGACCGATCCGCGGCTGGGGCTGACCGAGGTCGAGGTGGAGCTCCATCTGGAGACGAAGGGCCCCGAGCACTGCGGGGAGGTCGCGGCGGCGCTGCGGGAGGCCGGGTACACGGTCATGGCATGAGTCGCGACACGGCCCTTGTGGGTCGCGATGTATCGCGTTACGGTCTGGCTCAGATCACCCATACGGCGGGCGGTCGCCTGCTCGCGTCCCTAAGCTTTGGCGAGAAAACGCCCAAAAGAAACGAAAGATCGAAAACCGAAGATCATCTGAGCTCTGCACCTGCCACCCTGGGAGAACCCACATGCCAGGCGCGATCCACGCCGAAGGTCTGGTCAAGACCTTCGGTGACGTAAGGGCCCTGGACGGCGTCGACCTCGACGTTCCCGAAGGCACCGTCCTCGGCCTGCTCGGCCCCAACGGCGCCGGGAAGACCACGACCGTACGCGTCCTCACCACCCTGCTCCAGCCCGACAGCGGCAAGGCCATGGTCGCCGGGATGGATGTGCTCAAGCACCCCAACGAAGTGCGCCGGTCCATAGGTCTGTCGGGCCAGTTCGCCGCCGTCGACGAGTATCTGACCGGCCGTGAGAACCTCCAGATGGTCGGCAGGCTCTACCAGATGAACGCCAAGGCGGCGAAGAAGCGGGCGGACGAACTGCTGGAACGTTTCAACCTCGCCGATGCCGCCGACCGCACCGCCAAGACGTACTCCGGCGGCATGCGCCGCCGCCTCGACCTGGCCGCCGCCCTCGTCGTGTCGCCGCCCGTGATGTTCATGGACGAGCCGACCACCGGCCTCGACCCCCGCAACCGCCAGGCACTGTGGGGCATCATCCAGGAACTGGTCGCGGGCGGCACGACCCTGCTGCTCACCACCCAGTACCTGGAGGAGGCCGACCACCTCGCCCACGACATCTGCGTCGTCGACCACGGCAAGGTCATCGCCCGCGGCACCTCCGACCAGCTCAAGGCGCAGACCGGCGGCGAGCGGGTCGAAGTCGTCGTCCACGACCACGAGATGATCGCCCCCGCCCGTGACGTCCTGGGCCGCTACGGACTCTCCGGCATCGGCCACGGCGAGGTCTCCGTCGAGGAGCACACCCGCAAACTGACCGTGCCGGTCACCGGCGGCGCCAAGCTCCTCGCCGAGGTCATCCGCGACCTGGACACCGTCGGCGTCGAGATCGACGACATCGGCCTGCGCCGCCCCACCCTCGACGACGTCTTCATCTCCCTCACCGGCCACGCCGCCGAACGGGCCGAGGACGAGAACGGCGAAGCGCCGACGGACGCCAAGGACCGCGACCGCGGGAAGAGCCGGAAGGAGGCGGCCAAGTGACCGCAGTGACCGACGCCGTCACGGCCCCCAGGCCGCGCGGCGGCATCTCCCAGTCGATCACCGACTCGCTCGTGGTGGCCAAGCGCAACCTGATCCGCATGAGCCGGATCCCGGAGATGGTCATCTTCGGACTGATCCAGCCGATCATGTTCGTGGTGCTGTTCAGCTACGTCTTCGGCGGCTCCATGAACATCGGCGGCACGACCTCCCCGGCCGTCTACCGCGAATTCCTGATGGCCGGCATCTTCGCCCAGACCGTCACCTTCGCCACGGCGGGCGCGGGCGCGGGCATCGCCGACGACATGCACAAGGGCCTCATCGACCGCTTCCGGGCCCTGCCGATGGCCCGCGGCGCGGTCCTCACCGGCCGCACCCTCGCCGACCTCGTCCAGACCGCGCTCACCGTCGTCGTCCTCGCGATCGTGGCCCTCCTGGTCGGCTGGCGCGTCCACAACGGCATCCCCAAGGCGCTGGCCGCCTTCGCCCTGCTGCTCCTGCTCGGCTACGCCTTCTCCTGGATCGGCGCCCTGATCGGCCTCTCGGTCCGCACCCCGGAGGCGGCCACGTCCGGCGGCCTGATCTGGCTCTTCCCGGTCACGTTCATCTCGAACGCGTTCGTGGACTCCAGCCAGATGACGCCCTGGCTGCGGCACATCGCCGAATGGAACCCCTTCAGCGCGACGGTCCAGGCCTGCCGTGAACTCTTCGGCAACCCGGGCGTCTCGCCGTCGGACGCCTGGCCGATGCAGTATCCGGTGTGGGCGTCGATCATCTGGTCGGTGCTGATCATCCTGGTGTTCCGGACGCTGGCGGTACGGAAGTACCGCTCGGCGACGGCCTGAGCCGGCCGCGGATCTCAGGGGGCGTAACCGGAGACGATCTGGCCGTCGAAGAGGGTGAGGAACAGCGCCCCTCCGGCGGCCAGAACGCCGACGGCGCCGTCCTCGGCGGCGATGGCGCTGTCGTTGATCTTCATGTCGATGGTGTCGTAACGCTCCGACTCGCTCGGCGGGTTGTCCAGCGGCAGCGACGTGACCCTGGAGCCACTGGTGAACAGCACCTGGTCACCCGCGAAGTACACCTCCTCGTCCATGCCGTTGGACGGCCGGCTCCACCGCTCCCGGCCGCTCTCCAGCTCGTACGTGCGAAAGGCGCGGCCGTCGCTCAGCGCCACGATCCCCTGGGCGTTGACGGCGGGGCCGGCCGTCAGCTGAAGACCCGCGCCGAGCGTGTGCTTCGGCTTCAAGGTCTTCGCGTCGAGCACGGCGACCCCGCCGCTCTCCCCGGCCTGGCACAGCACGGACTCCTTGTGCACGACCACCGCATAGCAGCCGTTCACACTCGCCCCGCGCGCCGTCTCCTTGCCGGTCCGGGCGTCCAGCGCGATCGGCGTGCCGTTCCCCGGCACGTACACCCGCCCGCCCGCGGCGACCGGCGACTCCGGGATGGCGTCGAGCGGCGACTTCCACGACTCCTTGCCGCCGCCGGTCAGCTGCACCGCCGTGACCAGGCCCGACTTCTCGTCGCTCGTGTTCACGTACGTCGTGTAGAGGACACCGCCCAGCGCGTCGGTGCCCTTCAACGCCCACGGCCCGTCCGGCTTGGGCATCCGGCCCCGCTCCTTGCCGTCGGCGAGTCCGTACGCGGTGACGCCGTCCGGGCCCGTGACGAAGACCTGGTCGCCGACGACCGCCGGATACTGCGCGGACGGCCGCGGTGCCTCGCCCCGGCCGGGCTTCGCCCACAGCCGCTTGCCGTCGGCCGCGCCCAGGGCCACGACCGCGCCGCCCGGGCCCGAGCACACCAGCACGGTGGGCGAGAGCGTGCAGGGGCCGACGCCCTCGTCGACCTTCGTCATCCAGGGCGACCAGCCGGCGGGCCGAGCGGTACGCGCCTCGCCGTCCTTGCCGTAGTCGGCGGTGTGGCCCTCGCCGCCGTACGGAGGGATGAGCCGGTTCAGGGTGGCGGGCTTGTCCCCGGCGATGGGGGACGCGCCGCCGGAGGCCCCCGGCGTCGGGCCTGCCGAGCCTCCTGCTCCTTCTCCGTCGTCGAGCATCACCACACCCGCGCCCGCCAGCGCCGCGACCGCCACGGCACCGGCCGCCACCACCGCCCACGGCCGACGCCGCGTGCGCGGCGCCTCCGCCGTGACGTGAGGCCGGGAGGTCATCGCCGTGGGGGAGTACGGCGCCCGCGGCGCGACCGTCGGCAGGTCCGCCACGCCCGCCCCGGACGCGGCCGCCGCCCCGATCCGGCGCGCCGAGTCCCCGTACTCCGAGAGCAGCGACAGCACCCCGCCCGGCCACGGGAACGCCACCGGGATCTCAGGGGCCAGCAGCCCCGCCAGCTCCGCCGCCGTCGGCCGCTCGGCCGGATCCAGGCGTAGACAGCGCTCCACAACCGGCCGCAACTCGTGTGGCACACCCGACAGTTCGGCATCCGCGCGGCTGATCCGGAAGATCACCGACGCCATCTCGTCGTCGTGGAAAGGACCGCGCCCACTCGCCGCGAACGCCAGCACCGCGCCCAGGCAGAACACGTCCGACACCGGAACCACCGCCCGGCTGCCGACCAGATGCTCCGGCGACATGAAACCGGGCGAGCCGATCACCAGCCCGGTCGAGGTCAGCGCGGTCGCCTCGAAGGCCTGCGCGATACCGAAGTCGATCAGCTTCGGCCCGCCCGCGCCCAGCAGTACATTCGCCGGCTTGAGGTCCCGGTGCAGCACCTTCGCCGCGTGCACGGCCTCCAGCGCACGGGCGAGCGCGGCGCCCAGCGCCCGTACCGCCTCGACAGGCAGCGGACCGGTCCTCGTCACCGCCTCGGCGAGCGAGGGACCGGGCACGTACTCGGTCGCCAGCCACGGCGCGGCCGCGTCCGCGTCCCCGTCCACGAGCAGCGCCGCGTACGGGCTGCGCACCGCCCGCGCCGCCGTGATCTCCCGCCGGAAGCGGGTGCGGAAGTCGCCGTCGACCTCCAGGTCCTCGCGGACGGTCTTCACCGCCACCATCCGGTACGGATCGTCCGTCGGCGCGTCCGCCCGGCACGCCAGATGCACCTCGCCCATGCCGCCCGCCCCGAGCCGGGCGAGCAGCCGGTACGGGCCGACGAGACGCGGGGGCTGCCCGGCGGGCAGTGCTTCCAGCACGGAACGGGTCCTCTCGGTGCGTTACTTGGGCAGTTCCATGGAGACGACGACGCCTTGGTCGTACACGAGGTGCGCGATCCCGCCGATCGGCAGGACCTCGGTGCCACGGATCATGTCGTCGAAGGACTGACCGTCCATCGGGTCGAACCCCTTCTCGGCACGTGGCCCGGGAGCGCCCGGCACCGGTGTGACGACCAGGCCGGCGGGTTTGCCGTCCTTGGCGAGCCGTACGGTGAACAGCGAGGAGAAGTCCGCGTACACCACCTGGTCACCGGCGATGAGGGGCGTCGACAACGCCTGCTCCAGGCCCGCGGGAGCGGCCTTCACCGCGTACCGCCCCAGCTGTTTGCCGTCGCGCGGATCGTGGATTCTCAGGCCGTCGGCGAAGCCGACCGCCGCTGTCGGGCCGATGACATCCGGCCGTAGCTTCTCGACCGGCGCGGGCAGGCTCCCCTTGGAGCCGAGCGTGGCCGCGTCCAGGACGCGCAGCCTTTCCTCCGCGCCCGCGGAGTGCACGATGTCGGCGCAGTAGGCGAGCGTGCCGACGACCTTCAGCAGCTCACAGAACTTGGCCTCCTTGTCGACCTGGCCGCGTACCGCCCCGGTCCTGGCGTCGTAGGCGATCAGGCCACCGTCGCTCAGGGCGTACACCGAGCCCTTGGCGTAGGCCACGGGCTCGAACTCCCGGATCTCCGAACGCGGGATCTCGGCGCTCGTCAGGACCTCCGTCCACAGCTCCTTCCCGTCGGCCAGGGAGAACGCCGTCATCCCGACCCGCGCCGTGTCCGGCTCAGGCGACGCCTTCGTCGCGGCGAAGACGATGCCGTCCGCGACCAGCGGCCGGCTGCCGATGCCCTGCGAGCCCCAGGCCTCCTTCTCCCAGCGGACCTTGCCGGTGCGGGCGTCACGTACCTGAAGCCTGTCGCCGGAGGCGAGGACGGCCACGGAGGCGTGGACGACCGGGCGCGCCGTGTCGCCGGCGATGAAGATGCCACCGGTCGGTCCTACGAAGCTGCGGTCGTCCCGCTCGTCCTCGACCAGGTCCGCCGACCACAGCAGCTTCCCGCTCGCCGTGTCCAGCGCCTCGTACCGCCCGTCCGTCGTCCGGCACACCAGCACCGTCGTCCCCGCCGAGCAGCCGAACGCGGGCTTGGACAGCTTCGCCCGCCACGGCTTCCAGCCGCCCGGCCGCTGCGCGGCGTTCTGCGGCACGACCCCGGACGCGTCCGCGAGGCCCCGGTCGTCCACGCCCGGGATCACCGGCCCCGCCGCCACCGGAGGCTTCTTCGCGGGCGGTGTCCTCGTCCCCGTCCCGTCGTCCACATTCAGCACGTAGTACCCGAGCCCCGCGCCGCCCACCACCGCGAGCGCGACCAGGGCCGCCACCAGCCCCCGCCGCCGCTTCCGGGGTCCCGGCGCCGGGGCGGACGGGGGCGGGGGGAGCGGCGGGGCCATCGTCGGGAGCTGGTGCAGCAGGTCCTGCGGGCCGGGCGCGGCCGGGGCCGCCAGCAGCGGCACCCCGGCGGCCGCGACCTGCGCCAGCTCCCGCTCGTACTCCGCGATGTGGCCCAGGACGCCCTGCGGCCAGGGCGCCGCTGCCCGCTCCCCGCCCAGCAGCTCCACCAGCCGCTCCGGGCTCGGCCGCGACGTCGGGTCCAGGGCCAGACAGCTCTCCAGGACCGGCCGCAGCTCCTCCGGGACGGCCGCGAGGTCCGCCTCCGCCTGGGAGACCCGGTACAGCACGGCCGCCACCGGCCCGTCCCCGAACGGGTCGAGGCCCGTGGCCGCGTAACAGAGGACCGAGCCGAGGCAGAAGACGTCCGACGCGCCCGTCACCGAGCGCGCCCCCGCCACATGCTCGGGCGACATGAAGGCGGGCGTGCCGACCATCAGCCCGGTCGCCGTCATCGTCGTGGCGCCGTTGCTGCGGGCGATACCGAAGTCGATCAGGCGCGGCCCGGCCGCGTCCAGCATGACGTTGCCCGGCTTCAGGTCCCGGTGCAGGACCCCGGCCGTGTGCAGGTCGGCCAGCGCCCGGGCGAGCCCGGCGCCCAGCGCCCGTACCGTCTCCACCGGCAGCGGGCCGCCGCGCCGCACGACCTGGGAGACGCTGGGCCCGGCGATGTACGCCGTCGCCAGCCACGGCACCTCGGCGTCCGCGTCACCGCCCACCGGAGCGGCCGCGTACCCGCTGCGGACCAGCCGCGCGACCTTGATCTCGCGCCGGAAGCGGTCCCGGAAGGCGGCGTCCCCCGCCAGGTCCCGCCGTACGGTCTTCACGGCGACGAAGGAACCGGCCGGATCGCGCCCGAGGAACACCTCGCCCATGCCGCCGGCGCCGAGCCGCGCCAGCACCTCGTACGGTCCGATCCACCGGGGCGCACCCTCGCGCAGCGGTCCCAACACGTGTTCCCCCGTCCACGATTGATCTCCCGAGCGCATCATTCCATGTACATGCAGAAGGGCCGGACCGCAGATGCGGTCCGGCCCTTCCGGGCTGATGCCAGGGGATGCGGAGGCTCAGCCGCCGTACGGCTTCGCGTCGAGGATCTTCACCGTGGCGGTCTTGCCGTTCGGCAGCTCGTACTGCGCGTCCTCGCCGACCTTCTTACCGTGCACGCCGACGCCGAGGGGCGACTGCGGGGAGTAGGTCTCGATGTCGCCGCTCGCGTACTCGCGAGAGGCGAGGAGGAACGTCATCGTGTCGTCCTCGTCGCCGTCGAAGGCGATCGTGACGACCATGCCGGGCTCGACGACACCGTCGTCGGCGGGAGACTCGCCCACCTTGGCGTGCTCCAGGAGCTGCGTCAGCTGGCGGACGCGGAGCTCCTGCTTGCCCTGCTCCTCCTTGGCCGCGTGGTACCCGCCGTTCTCGCGCAGGTCGCCCTCCTCGCGCGCCGCCGCGATCTTGGCGGCGATCTCGGTTCGCGCGGGACCAGACAGGTACTCCAGCTCGGCCTTGAGCTGGTTGTACGCCTCCTGGGTGAGCCAGGTGACGTTGTCGCTGGTCTGGGTCACAGGTGCTCCTCGTAGGTACTGGGAATACAAAGCATCGCCCTACCCAGAAGGATGTTCCTTCCTGAGTGGGCGAAACCACGAGCCTAACAATTCCCGGCGGAAAGGGGGAGGACGAAAGCCATCAGAATTACGTCAAGCCAGGTCAGCGGGGTCGACGCGCCGCCGGCCGGATGATCGCTACTCGGCGGTACAACCCACCAGCTCGGCACTGGTGGCCTCGGCGGTCGTCCGTACCGTCACGATCTGGTCGATCCGCTCGACGGGCTGGTCGAAACGGACATCCTTGCGGCCGACCTCGGCGCCGTTCTCCGCGCGGGAGCGCAGGGTGCAGGAGCCCTTGGCGTCCTTGTCCTTACGGACTTCCAGATGGACCTTGACCTCGCGGTCGCTCGCCACGTCCCACTTGATCACCTCGGCGCTGACGGCCTGACCGGCGATGTAGTCGTAGCCGAACCAGCCGATCATCGCGAGGAACAGCACCCCGAGCACGGAACCGGTGATCTTGAGCTTGCGGTCGGCGCGCTCGTCCGCCGAGCGGCCGTAACGGGCCTCGGGCAGGCCCTCGCGCACCGCGCTCATGATCGTTCCTCTCGACGTACGGACAGCAGGAATTTTCCCGCCCCCGATTCCGTCACTATAAGAGTTGCCCGATGCGACGAATCACTGAGGATCGAGTCTTGACTGAGCAGCTGCGCCTGATGGCCGTGCACGCCCACCCCGACGACGAATCGTCGAAGGGCGCGGCCACGATGGCCAAGTATGTGTCCGAGGGGGTGGACGTGCTGGTCGTGACCTGCACGGGAGGCGAGCGCGGCTCCATCCTCAACCCCAAGCTCCAGGGCGACAAGTACATCGAGGAGAACATCCACGAGGTGCGCCGCAAGGAGATGGACGAGGCCCGCGAGATCCTCGGGATCAAGCAGGAGTGGCTGGGCTTCGTCGACTCCGGCCTGCCCGAGGGCGACCCGCTGCCGCCGCTGCCCGAAGGCTGCTTCGCGCTGGAGGACATCGACAAGGCGGCCGGTGAACTGGTCCGCAAGATCCGCGCCTTCCGCCCGCAGGTCATCACGACCTACGACGAGAACGGCGGCTACCCGCACCCCGACCACATCATGACCCACAAGATCACGATGGTGGCGTTCGAGGGCGCGACGGACGCGGAGAAGTACCCGGAGCCGGAGTTCGGCCCGGTCTGGCAGCCGCTGAAGGTCTACTACAACCAGGGCTTCAACCGGCCGCGCACCCAGGCCCTGCACGACGCGCTGCTCCAGCGCGGCCTGGAGTCCCCGTACGGCGAGTGGCTGGAGCGCTGGAAGGAGTTCGAGCGCACCGAGCGGACGCTGACCACGCACGTGCCCTGCGCCGACTTCTTCGAGACCCGCGACAAGGCCCTGATCGCGCACCGCACCCAGATCGACCCGGACGGTGGCTGGTTCCGCGTCCCGATGGAGATCCAGAAGGAGGTCTGGCCCACCGAGGAGTACGAGCTCGCCAAGTCCCTGGTGGACACCTCCCTCCCCGAGGACGACCTCTTCGCGGGCATCCGGGACAATGCCTAGCATGAGCGCACACCTGGCACTGACCCAGCTCGTCCCTCTCGCCAAGGAGATCGACGAGAACAAGGTGACCCCCGGGCTCCTCGGTTTCGTCGTCTTCGCCGTGATGGCCGCGGGCGTCTGGCTGCTGATGAAGTCGATGAACCGCCACATGGGCCGGGTCACCTTCGAGGAGGCCCCGGATCCCTCGGCCCCCGCCGCACCCACCACGAAGCCGGGCGAGGCGGCCCCCCGGCCGTAGCGGACACCACGGCGCCATGACACCCCTCGGGTGCCATGGCGCCGTTGGCGTGCCCGCACGCGGGCCGCGCCCGCTCCGCGTCCCGCGTGGACGGCCGCGCCCCGCCCTCACTTGGGCTCCGGCACCGGCACCCCCATCACCTCGCGCGCGTGGCGGTTCGGCACCATGCCCAGGCGCCAGGCCTGCCAGCCCGCCTCCAGCTGCACCCCGCGCTCCAGGATCAGCCGGTACGCCTCCGCGCAGTCCTCCAGCGCGGCGTCGCGGCTCGGGTGGCGGTCCGCGGTCAGCCGGGACAGCTCCTCCTCGGCGACCACCGTGCCGACCTCCACCCCGCCCGGCGAGGCGTACGGCAGCAGCGTGCAGCGCAGGAAGCCGGCCCAGTCCGCGCCCCGGCGGTCGTCGTACGAACGGAACAGCGCCTCGGCCGTGTCGCACAGCTCCAGCGCCTGCGGGGCGCGGTTGTTGCCCGCGTCGACGATCGCCAGTTCCAGGCAGCTCCACGCCTCCCCGTGGGCCACCCCGACGCGGTGGAAGTCGGCCCGGGCGTCGACCAGGAGCTGACGGGCGAAGCCGGAGTTGCGCAGGTTGCCGGTCTGGGCGGCGCGCTGGTCGCGGGTGACCCGGCCCGAGTGGTGCCGGGCGCAGGCCAGTCCGTACACGTCCCGCATCCGCGAGAACATGCTCCGCGCCCGCTCCAGCTCCCGTACCGCCTGGTCCCGGTCGCCGTCCTCCTCCAGCGCCTGCCCCAGGTAGTACAGCGTCCACGCCTCGCCGCGCGCGTCCTCCTGCTCGCGGTGGCGCGCCAGCGCCTCCCGCAGCCCCTCGACCGCAGCGCCCGGCTCGCCGTCCACCAGGCGGGCCCGGGCCAGCTGGGTGAGCGCCCAGGCCTCGCCGCGCGCGTCGTGGGTGCGGTCGTACTGGTCGAGCGCCTGGTTCAGCTCCGCCTCGGCCCGCTCCACCTCGCCCATGCGCAGGAAGACCTGCCCCAGGTGGAAGTGGGTCCACGCCTCGCCGTGCAGCGACTCCGCCTCCCGGTGCAGCTCCAGCGCGGTCCCCAGCAGCGTCAGCGCCTCCGCGAGATGGGCCCGGTCCCGCTCCACCCCGCCGAGCGCGTGCAGCGTCCAGGCCCGGTCGGCGGCGAGATCGGCCGGCGCCTGGAGCTCCAGCGCCTCCCGCAGCTTCGCCGAGGCCTCGGCCAGCCGGCCCTGGTGGTGCAGCGTGATGCCGAGCGAGCAGAGCGCCAGCGCCGCCCCCGCGTCCTGGTGCGCCTCCTGGTACAGCGAGACCACCGAGGTCAGCGTCGTACGGGCCTTGTCGAGCTCGCCGAGCTGGCGCGCCGCGATACCCGTACGCCACTGCACCGAGCGCACCAGCAGCCCCTGGTCCACCGCCTCGGTCAGCTCGTTGATCTCACCCAGCCGGTACAGGTCCCCGCGCAGCAGGCAGTAGTCGCACAGCGCGCCGAGCAGACCGAGCACCGTCTGCTGGTCCACGCCCTCGGCGTGCCGCAGCGCCGACGTGATGAAGCTCGACTCGTCGTCCAGCCAGCGCAGCGCCGCGTCCAGCGAGGGGAAGCCGTGCCCGCCGAACTGCCCGGCCCGGGTCGACATCTTCCCGTCGACCATCCGGATCACCGAGTCCGCGAGCTCCGCATAGTTCCGGATCAGCCGCTCCTGCGCGGCCGTGATCTCCGCCGTCTCCTCCTCCGCGGTGAGCCGGGCCGCCGCGAAGGCCCGTACGGAGTCGTGCAGCCGGTACCGCTCTCCCCCTCCGCCCCGCGGCGTGGCCGGACCCCCGCGCACATGGTCGAGGAGCCCCGCCCGGCACAGCTCCCGCAGCGGCCGCTGGGCCTCCTGCTCGTCGGAGAGCCCGAGGAGGGCCGCCGCGGCCGCCGCGCCGAGCGACGCCCGCCCGGCCAGCGAGAGCCGGCGCAGCAGCCGCCGCCCGTCCTCGCCGAGGTCGGTGGCGTACCGGAAGGACAGCGCGCGCTCCAGCGGCCCGCCGGGCCGGTCCAGCAAAGACGCGAGCCGCCCGAGCGAACGGCCGCCCTGCGCCGACCCGGCCACCCGCAGCGCCAGCGGCAGACCGCCGCACAGCTCCCGGATCCGCTCGGCCGCCACGGCGTCGTACGGCCCCTCGTCCGGCTCGTCGGCCACCGCCCGCAGCAGCTCCTCCGTCCCCGCCGTGTCCAGCGCCGCCACCGGCAGCTGGTGCACCCACGCCGCGACGTCCACCCCGAGGTCCAGCGGCTCCCGCGCGGTCACCAGCACCAGGCTCTCGGAACGCTCGGGGATGAGGGTGCGCACCTGCCCGGCGTCACGCGCGTCGTCCAGCACCACCGCCACCGGCAGCCCGGCCAGCTGCTGGTGGTACAACTCGCCCAGCCTGCGCACCTGCTGCTCGGCCGAGGACCGCTCCCGGAACAGCAGCTGCTCACGCGGGGCGCCCAGCCGGTTCAGCAGATGCAGCAGCGCGTCCCGGGTCGGCAGCGGCTGCTCACCGGGGCCGGCCCCGCGCAGGTCGACGACGCAGGCGCCGCGGAACTGGTCGCGCAGCTGATGCGCGGCCCGTACGGCCAGCGTGGTGCGGCCCGAGCCCGGCTCGCCGTACAGGACCACCACCGTCGGCCGGGTCTCGCTCGACGCGCGCGCCGCGTGCACCCACTGCGCGATCTGCGCCAGCTCCTGGCGCCGCCCCGCGAACGGGCCGCCCGGATCCGGCAGATGCCCGAACGACTGGGCGAGTACCGTACGGCGCCGCGCCTCCGCGCTCTTGTCGGCGCCGCGCAGCGCCGGCCCCTTCGGCGCGGCCCGCTTCGTGGCGAGCAGCATCCGCTGCTGGTCGAGGAACGGCCGGATGCCCCGCACCTCCAGGGCCGTCAGCCACTGGAGCCGCAGCTGCTCCGGCCCGCCGGGCCGGCCCATCGCCCCGGCCCTGCGGTGTGCGGCCGGCCAGTGCGAGGCGGTCACCTTCACCACGGTCGCCGCCGCCCCCGCGACCGCGACGACCGCACCGGCGCCCAGGGCCACCCCCGCGGCCGTACCGAGCGCGACATCCGCGCCGACTGCCGCGGCCGCGGCAACGGCCGTCACCAGCGCGGGGGTTCCCACGGATTCCTTGCGCAGCCGCTCGGCGAGCGTCAGCTGCCCGGCCTCCGCCTCCTCCAGGGCGCGCAGATACGCCGCGTACTCCTCACTCGCCCCGTCCGCCAGGCTGTCCAGCGCGGCCCGGCCGCGCGCCAGCAGCACCGCCGAGTCGGAGCGGCCCCCGGAGCGCCGCACCTCCTCCTCCACGGCGCGCACCAACAGCCGCTCGGCCTCCACGCGATGGCTGTCCCGCATGTGGTCCCCCTCCGCGAGTCCCCGCCGCGACGCCATGACGGCGTCACGCCGGATCAAGTGTCCTGCGGTTCACCGTCCGGCGCGAGGGTCCGCCGCTCGCGCCATCGCCTCGGCTCATCCTGCTCCATGTCGGCGGGACAACGATTCTTCGCACGTCCTGGCGTTGATCTGCCGAATGCGGCATCCGAGTGAAGCCCCAGAACCAATCCCCGCCGCGACGGTTGAGCAGCGTGCTTCGGCAATGAAGCAATCCAGAGGGCCCTCCAGCTCAAGAAGGAAGACTCGTGATCAAGAAGGTTCTTGCCACGGCGGCAGTTGCGGCCTCCGTCGTCGGTATCTCCGCGACGACGGCGACCCAGGCGATGGCGGCCGGTGACGACGGCAACAGCGCGGTGGTTGCCGGCAACCTCTCCAAGCAGTCGATCGGCAGCAACTCCACCGACGGCCACTTCAGCCCGAACTTCGGCCTGATCAACGGTGGTGTCCTGCACTGCTTCGACATCCAGAAGATCCAGACGCAGGTCCCGGTCGCCGCCATCGGCGCCGCGGTTGCGGTCCAGGACCTCCTGGGCAACCCGCAGCTGAACCAGACCTGCACCCAGAACTCTGTGCAGCAGAACGGCGACAACGCCCTGTCGCACATCCTGGGCGAGGTCCTCTCGGGCAACGGCAACGCCGGCAAGTGACGCCGACGCCTGCTGTCGGCCCGGCCCTCGGGCCTTCCGGTCCCGGCCTCCAGCCGGACCGGACGGAACAGCCGTGAAGCGGCTCCGTTCTTCGCAGCTCATGCGGGGGACGGGGCCGCTTCGTGTATCCGCTCCCCCACTCCCCGTGGCGGATGGGCACGGCCCAGCCCGGTGCGCCAGGATTGGAACATGCCCAACCGACTCGCACACGCCACCTCCCCGTACCTCCTGCAGCACGCGGACAACCCCGTCGACTGGTGGCCCTGGGAGCGCGCCGCCTTCGACGAGGCCCGTCGGCGCAATGTGCCCGTCTATCTGAGCGTGGGATACAGCGCCTGCCACTGGTGCCACGTGATGGCGCACGAAAGCTTCGAGGACGCCGAGACGGCCGCCTTCCTGAACGAGCACTTCGTGCCCGTGAAGGTGGACCGCGAGGAGCGGCCCGATGTCGATGCCGTCTACATGGAGGCCGTGCAGGCGGCGACCGGGCAGGGCGGCTGGCCCATGTCGGTGTTCATGACACCCGATGGGGAGCCGTTCTACTTCGGTACGTACTTCCCGCCGGAGCCGCGCCACGGCATGCCGTCCTTCCGGCAGGTGCTCGAAGGCGTCCGCAGCGCGTGGACGGACCGGCGCGAGGAGGTCGCCGAGGTCGCCACGAAGATCGTCCGCGATCTCGCGGGCCGTTCCCTGGCGTACGGCGGCGCGGGCGTCCCCGACGAGGAGGAGCTCGCGCAGGCGCTGCTCGGTCTGACCAGGGAGTACGACGGCCGGCACGGCGGCTTCGGCGGCGCACCCAAGTTTCCGCCGTCCATGGCCCTCGAGTTCCTGCTGCGCCACCACGCCCGTACCGGCTCCGAGGGCGCCCTGCAGATGGCCGCCGACACCTGCGAGGCCATGGCCCGCGGCGGCATCTACGACCAGCTCGGCGGCGGCTTCGCCCGCTACTCCGTCGACCGGGAGTGGGTGGTGCCGCACTTCGAGAAGATGCTGTACGACAACGCCCTGCTCTGCCGGGTCTACGCCCACCTGTGGCGCGCCACCGGCAGCGATCTCGCCCGCCGGATCGCCCTGGAGACCGCCGACTTCATGGTCCGCGAACTGCGCACGCCCGAGGGCGGTTTCGCCTCGGCCCTCGACGCCGACAGCGACGACGGGACGGGCAGGCACGTCGAGGGCGCGTACTACGTCTGGACCCCGGCTCAGCTCGCCGACGTCCTCGGCGACGAGGATGCCCGCTACGCCGCCCACTACTTCGGTGTCACCGACAAGGGCACCTTCGAGGAGGGCGCCTCCGTGCTGCAACTCCCGCAGGACGTAGGGGTCATGGACGCCGACCGGATCGCCTTCATCAAGTCCCGTCTCTTCCTCGCCCGTGAGCGGCGCGAACGCCCGGGCCGTGACGACAAGATCGTCGCAGCCTGGAACGGCCTGGCCGTCGCCGCCCTCGCCGAGGCCGGCGCCTACTTCGACCGGCCGGACCTGATCGAGCGCGCGACCGAGGCCGCCGACCTGCTCGTACGTCTCCACATGGACACCGGCGCCCGACTCGCCCGCACTTCCAAGGACGGCAGGACCGGCACCCACGCGGGCGTCCTGGAGGACTACGCCGATGTCGCCGAGGGCTTCCTCGCCCTCGCCGGGGCCACCGGGGAGGGCGTCTGGCTGGAGTTCGCGGGCTTCCTGCTGGACATCGTCCTCGACCAGTTCGTCGCCGAGGGCGGGGCGCTGTACGACACCGCCCATGACGCCGAGCCGCTGATCCGCCGCCCCCAGGACCCCACCGACACCGCCGCCCCCTCCGGCTGGACCGCCGCGGCCGGCGCGCTCCTCTCGTACGCGGCGCACACCGGCTCAGAGGCGCACCGCGGTGCGGCCGAGGGGGCGCTGGCCGTCGTCAAGGCGCTCGGGCCTCGCGCGCCCCGGTTCATCGGCTGGGGGCTGGCGGTGGCCGAGGCGCTGCTCGACGGGCCGCGGGAGGTCGCGGTGGTGGGGGAGGGCGACGACGAGCGGGCGCGCGGGCTGTGGCGTACGGCTCTGCTCGGTACGGCCCCCGGCGCGGTGGTCGCCTTCGGCACGCCGGACAGCGAGGAGTTCCCGTTGCTGAAGGACCGTCCGCTGGTCGACGGCGCCCCGGCCGCGTACGTCTGCCGCCACTTCACCTGCGACGCGCCGACGACGGATCCCGCGGTGCTGGACCGGACCCTGTCGGACACCCGGTCGACCTGAGCCGTGCCGGATGCCGGACGCCGAATGTCGAATAGGCGTGCGGCGTGCCGCCGAATGCCGCGCCGTTCGTAGGAATTCACTGGGTCAAATGAGTGATCGGCGCGGGCGGGCGTCGCGCGGTTTCCTTTGCCTGGCATGGTCGTTGTGATGTGTGCAGCGGAGATTACGGGCCTCAGGCACCGGGAATCGCGAAAGTCGTGATTTCCTCCGCCGCGGAAAGGAACCAGCCGAAATGCTGTGCAAGAAGGCCGCTGTCGCCGTCGCCGGACTCGCCATGGCCCTGGGTGGCGCCGCTCCTGCTGTCGCCGACGCGGACGCCAAGGGTGTGGCGTTCAATTCGCCGGGAATCGGGTCGGGCAACGTCATCCAGGCACCCCTCCACATCCCGATCAACTTCTGCGGCAACAGCATCAACCTCGTCGGGGTGCTCAACCCCACCTTCGGGAACGTCTGCGTCAACTCCTACTGACGCGGCGCCCCGCACCGGGGCGTAGCCCTAGGGCCGGTCCCGGATCACACCAGTGATCCGGGACCGGCCTTTGTCATGCTCTGACACCCCGCCAACCGGGCGATGGAATCCCCTGATGGACCAACTGTCAGGCGAGACCGCATTCTCGATCGGCTTATTAGGAATACTTTCGGAGGATCAGATCAACAGACTGTGGCGGCTTGTGAAGGAGAGCACCCATGGGATACCGCCCTCGAAAGACAACCAGCGCCTGGCTGGGGGTGTTCACCGCCGGTCTCCTTGTCTCGGGTTCTGTCGTGTCCTCTCCGAGCCACGCCACCGAATCCCCCACGAGCCGGGATCCCGACCCACCCGTGGCCACCGCGCTCGGTGCCTACCTCCACTACGGCCCCCAGGGCGTCACCCGCCTCGCGCAGCTGGAGCGCTGGCTCGGCGGAACCGAACTGCGCGTCGGCCACACCTACCTCCCCGGCGACCTGTGGTCCAACATCGAAGGGTCCCCCAATTTCCTGGAGCGCTGGGCCGAGTGGCGCGGCGAACAGCGCGACCGGCTGTTCGTGCTGAACGTCCCGATGCTGGAGCGCAACGAGGCCGGGGTCTCCGACGCCGAAGTCCGCCGCCACCTCCAGCTCGGCGCGCGGGGCGTCTACGACCACCACTTCCGTAAACTCGCCGAACGCCTGGTCGACCTGAACGCCGCGGACACCGTCCTCGTCCTCGGCTGGGAGATGAACGGCATCACCTACACCCACCGGTGCGGACCCGACCCGGCGGCCTGGAAGGCGTACTGGAAGCGCATCGTCACCACCATGCGCGCCGTCCCGGGCCAGAAATTCCGTTTCGACTTCGCGCCCAGCCGGGGCCGGGACGCCATCCCCTGGACCGAGTGCTACCCCGGCGACGATGTCGTCGACGTCATCGGAATGGACTCGTACGACCAGCCGCCCGGCACGACCTTCGACCAGCATGTGACCGAGCCGTATGGGCTGCAGAAACACGTGGATTTCGCGAAGGAGCACGGAAAGCCGATCTCCTATCCGGAATGGGGCCTGTTCCGCAACGGCGACAACCCCGAATACATGCGGCGCATGCTGAACTGGATGGAAAAGCATCCGCCGCTGTACCACACGATCACCGACTACTGCCCGCACGGCATCTGGCAGTGCGACGACAACCCCCGGTCGTCGAAGGTGTTCCGGACGCTGCTCTTCGACCGTGAGCCGCAGCCCGCGCCGACGATCCCGGTCCCCACCCCGACGCCGTCCCCGGAGGACACCCCCACGCCGACGCCGTCCCCGGAGGACACTCCGACGCCGACTCCCACACCGGTGCCCGACCCTTCGGTGAAGTGCATGCCGATCGAGCTCGGTTCCTGGGTCGAGCAGTGGATCGGCGGCAAGCTCTGCATCCGATTCGACTTCGACTGGTGGGAGCGCCGACGCTGAACCGGCGCGCACCCACCCGCGGCGGCGGAGGTCATCCGCCGCCGCGCAGCCGCCGCACCCAGGCCCGGTCCCGCAGCCGGTCCGCCGCCCACTGCCGGACCCCCGCCCCCGCCGCGCGCAGCAGCAGGACGGGCCCCAGCCGGCGGCGGGAGAGCAGCAGTCGCCGATTGACGACCGTCTCGGGCCGCCAGTGGTTCTTGTACGTTTCCGTACCCCGCAGCATGCTCAGCGTGGCGCGGCCGCTCGCGCTGGTCTCCCGCACGCCGTTGCGCAGCAGCAGCGCGGACACGTCCACCTTCCGCGCCCTCAGCACCGGATCGGCGCCGTAGAGATAGCCGCCCGACAGCCGTGGGGACAGCAGGGAGAGATCCACCGCCACCACGTCCCCGTCCAGCCGGAACTCCGTCACCCGCGCCTCACCGGCCGCCACCATCGACCGAACGGCCCGGGTCAGATGCTCGGCGAAGCGCGCCCGGGTGTGCTCGACGTTGACCCCACGCCCCTCCCACTGCGCCCGGTGCAGCGTCAGGAGCCGCCTCAGCGCGGCCTCCACCTCGGACGCCGTCACCGCCCGGGCCTCCAGACCCGCCGCGTCGACCTTGCGGAGCTTGGCGCGCAGCCGCTGCGCCGTCGAGCTGGGCAGCCGCGCCAGCAGCTCGTCCAGGGGAAGACCGGGCAGCTCCATACAACGGGAGTCCGCGAGCCACCACTTGGGCCCCCGCCAGTGCGCGCAGACCCGCTCCACCGACGCCCCCGGCCGTACCTCCCGCAGCTCGATCAGGGCCGTCCGGGCCGCATCCCCCAGCGCCCCGGCGAGCGCGGCCGCCGCCTGCGGGCAGCCGTCGTCGAGCAGCACGTCGCTGAAGTCGCTGATCGCGCCGCCGAGCGGGGTGAGCCGGGGCAGCACGCCCGGCGCCCGCATCAGCGGGGCCGCCGCCACGAGGCTCCCGCCGCGGCGCACCAGCACCACCCGCAGGGCGCCCGGGACGCCGTACGACATCCACCAGGAGTACAGCCAGGCGTGGCTCTGGAACGGGGTGGCCGTCGCGCATCGCGCGTGCAGAGCGGTCCACTCCTCGGCCAGCGCAGCGAACGCGTCCCCGTCGCGGACCACGGACACCGACAGCGGCACGGACGGGGCGTCCGCCACGGCCGCGGCGGCTCTCACACCGTCTCCGGCTGCGGCGCCTGGGCGGCCTGGCTCTGCGCTCCGGCCGGCCCCGGCACGGCCGCGTACCGCTCCCCGGAGCCCGTACGGCGCGGCCGCACGAGCAGGGCGAGACAGCCGAGGAGCCCGCCCGCGCTGCCGCCGACCAGCGCGGCGAGCGGGGTGGACGGCGAGACGGGAGCGGTCGGCGTGGTGGCACGGGAGAACGGCAGCACCTTCACGCCCGTACCGCCCTGGGTGTGGGTGCTGTTGACGACCAGCGCCCGCGCCACACCGTCGGCCATCGCGACCGCCTTCGACGGCTGCGGGGACCGGGCCGTGACCGCGATCATCGGAGCGTCCGGGGACGTCACCGTCTGCACGCTCTCGCGGAGCGTACGGGCCGGGACCCCCGCCCACACCGGCGCGTCGCCGATGACGGCGAGGTCGAGGGCGACCCGGCCGTAGGCGGTGGCGAAGCCGACCGCCGCCGCCGGGTCGGACTTGTCGGCGGGCACGACGATCACGTAGCTGGTCGCCGCGTACTGCGGCGTCTGCACCAGCCCGTACCCGGCGCCCGCCGCCGCACCGAGCAGGACGGCGCCGGGCACCACCCACCGGCGGCCGGGCTTGCGCCACGGGGCCGAAGCCCGGGACAGGACAACGTTCATGAACAACTCACCTCGTGGGGCAGGGGCGTGCCGTGGACGGCGTTCTCGTAGAGCGACATCAGCCGCCGCGCGCCGGCCGCGATGTCGTAGCGGCGCACGGCCGCGGGCTGGGGGAGACGGGCGCCGCCCGCGGGGCGGACCTCCCGCAGGGCGGCGACCAGTTCGGGCACCGACGGGCCGATCCGCCGGGCGCCCGGCACCGAACCCGGCGGCAGGTCGTCGACGGCGGGGCAGGCGACGTACAGCACCGGCAGTCCGGCGGCGAGCGCCTCCACGACCGCCAGACCGAACGCCTCGTCCGGGGAGGTCGAGACGAACACGTCCATCGCGGCGAGCAGCGACGGAAGGGTCAGGGCGTCCGGGGCGGCCCCGGCGGGCGGCGGATCCTCGCAGCGGCCCGGCAGCAGCACCCGGTCGGCCGCCCCGCACTCCCCGGCGGTCCGCAGCAGCTCCTCGCTCTGGTCGCCCTCGCCGACCAGGAGCAGCCGCGCCTCGGGCAGCGTCGCCATGGCCCGTACGAGCCGGTCGAAACGCTTGCCCACGGCGAGCCGGCCCACCCCGCCGACGACGAACGCGTCCGGCGCGAGCCCGAGCCGCTCCCGGGCCGCCCGCCGCGCCGCCGGGTCGAAGGCGAACCGCGCCACCTCGATGCCGTTGGGCACGACATGGATACGGGAACGCCGTACGCCCCACTTCTCAAGACGCCGGGCCACCGACGGCGAGACGGCGACCGTGGACGTGCCGAGCCGCTCCCCGGCCAGATAGAGCGCCCGGGCCCCGGAGGTCAGCGGGCGGCCCTCGATCTGGGCGTCGCCGAGGGAGTGCTCGGTGGCGATGACCGGGCGCACTCCGGCGAGACGGGCGGCGATCCGGCCGTAGAGGCAGGCCCGGTAGAGGTGGGTGTGCACGAGGTCGTAGCGGCCCTGACGGACGAGACGGGTGAGCCGCGGCAGCGCGCCGAGGTCGCGGTTGCCGGCCATGCCCAGATGGGTCACCGGGATGCCGTCGGCCTCGATGCCCCGCGCGACCGGTCCCGGGTTCGTCAGCGTCACGACGCTGCTGCTGGTCGGCAGATGGCGCAGCAGCAGCCGCAGCTGCTGCTCGGCCCCGCCGATGCCGAGGCCGGTGATGATGTGCAGCGTCCTCATCGGGCCACCCGCTCGGGGCGGGGCAGGGGCAGATCGGCTGGGTGGCGGCGCCGCAGCGCGTGCAGGGCGCGTTTGGCGGTGAGCCGCCAGGCGTTGTCCTGCTCGCCGATGTGGACCCGGGGGAGGGCGAACACCCCGCTCAGCCCCTTGGGGTTGACGGCGCAGGCGTAGCGGTAGCCCGCGTCGCGTACGGCGTTCATGGCCCGGGCGTCGACGTCTCCGTACGGGTAGCAGAAGCCGTCCGGGGCGCGGCCGGTGATCTCGTGGAGCAGCTCGCGGCTGCGGCCGGTCTCCTCGGTGAGGACCCGGTCGTCGGCTCCGGCCAGCGACACATGCAGCAGCCCGTGCGAGGCCACCTCCATCCCGGCCGCGGCCGCCTTGCGGATGCCGTCCTCGTCGAGCAGGCGCCTGCGCGGCCCCCGCTCGTCCCAGTCGTTGGCCCCGCCCGCCCGGCCGGGCAGCACGAACACCGTGGCCGTGAAGCCGTGGCGGCGCAGCAGTGGCACGGCGCAGTCCAGGAAGTCGGCGTACCCGTCGTCGAAGGTCAGCCCGACCAGCCCGGCCGCCCGCCCCTGGGCCGTGGCGTCGAGCAGTTCACCCACCCCGACGCCGCGCAGTCCCCGGTCGCTGAGCCAGTGCAGCTGCCGGGCCAAGGTCACCGGGGAGACGGCCACCCGGTACGGATCATCCGTCGGGTCGGCGACGGCGTGGTACATCGCCACCCACAGGGGTGGTCTCGGCAGCAGACGACGGGTCCGTCGCGTCCCGGTCCGGGAGCGGTCGGGAGCCGTGACAGCGGACATGAGCGAGCCTCCGTGCAGCGGAGCGGATCAGGGACGGGACCTCCGGCGCCCGGACGGCCCAGGCGAGGAGAGGGAAGGTGACGGTGACCACCGCGCAGGCGGTGACCGCGGCGAGCAGCGGCCGGTCCACGGCGGCCGAGCAGCGGTGGGCGACCAGACATGCACCGGCCGCCGCCAGGCCGAGCCGGGCGAGACCGGCGCAGACCGCGCCGGTGCGCAGCGGGATGCTCTGCCCGCGGATCCCGGCCAGGAGCAGCGCGGCGGTCAGCGTGATGCCGAGCGCGTTCGCGGCGGCGATGCCGCGCACACCCCACGGCCCCACCCACAGGGCACCGGCCAGCGCGGTCGCCACCAGCCCCGTCAGCATCACGGCCGCCGGGTACCACAGCGGCCGCGCGGCGGAGAAGTAGCAGCGCACGAGCGCTCCGACCAGGGTCTGCCCGAGCAGCCCCAGGGCGTAGACCCGCATCACGGCCGCGGTCGCCGCGGTGTCGGAGCGGTCGAACGCACCGCGCTGGAACAGCACGTCGACGATGGCCGGGGCGCCCGCGATCACCGCCGCCGCGCCCGCGAGCACCACCACGGCCGCCAGCAACAGATCCCGCTCGACCCGGCGACGGGCCAGCTCGGTGTCGCCGGCGGCCAGCGCCCGCGCGACGACCGGGAAACTGACCGTGCAGAGTATGAGCGAGAGGATCATCGGCATCTGCGCGACCTTCTGCGCGTAGTTCAGATGCGAGATCGCCCCGGAGGGCAGCGGCGCGGCGAGGAACCGCTCCACGAGGACCTGCGACTGGCGCCCGGCGGCGAACGCGATGACGGGGGCGACCAGCGCGAGCACCACCCGGTGCCCCTCCCCGCCCGTCACCGTGCCGCCCACATGGCGCCGCGTCAGCTTCCGTACCAGCGACGGCGCCTGGATCAGCACCATCAGCGCTCCGCCGATCGCCACCCCCGCCGCCGCGGCCCGCACCCCCCACGCACGGCACAGCAGCACCACCGTCGCGATGATCCCGGTGTTGTACGCGGTGTAGATCGCCGCCGGCTCCAGGAACCGGCCGTGTGCCCGCAGCGCCGCGCTGCAGTACCCGGCCAGGGCGAAGGTGAACACACAGGTCGCGGTCAGCCGGGTGCAGTCCACGGCGAGGCCCGGCTCGGCGAGACCGGGCGCCAGCGCCCGTACGACCCACGGCGCGCCCGCCGCGAACAGGGCGGCCACCGCGCCCGTGCCGAGCGCGAGCCGCGGCAGCGTCGACCGCACCAGCGCCCGGACCGGATCGGCGGCCCCGCCCGCATGCCGCTGGGCGAGCGCCCGGCTGAACGCGGGCACGAGGATCAGCGCCATCGCGTCCTCGATCAGCAGCGTCGACGCGAACTCCGGCACCGTCCAGGCGACCAGGAACGCGTCCGTGTCCGGGCCCGCCCCGAAGAAGTGCGCCAGGATCTGGTCCCGCACGAGCCCCAGCAGCGAGCCGACCGCCGTCAGCACCGCCGTGATCAGCGCCGCCTTCGCCAGGAACCCCTGGGACGGCGCCCAGGACCGGCCGGCGCGGCGGGGCGGGGCGGCCGGTCGCGTGTCAGCCATGACGGGCCGTCCCCCAGCCGTACGCGGACGGCGCCAGCGCCCACGACGCCGCCAGGCCGAACACCACCGCCGTCAGCACCGTCGAGGGCCCGCCGATGTCCGCGTACACGAAGTCGACCACCTGCCACAGCAGGAGCCCCACCGCGACCAGCGCGCAGTCCGCGCCCCGCCCGGCGCGGCGGGCGCCCGGCAGGCGCCGCACCGCCAGCACGAGCAGCGCCGCCCAGCTGCCCGCGAGCGCGACCAGCCCCAGCAGGCCCTGCTCGCTGAGGACCAGCAGATACATGTTGTGCGGCGACAGGAGCTCCTGGCGCTGGAAGGCCTGGCCTGCGCCCGCCGTGTCACTGCCGGAGGACAGGGCGAGCGAGGCGTTGCTGTCGCGGTGGTGCGCGAAGCCCTTGAGGCCCACACCGGTGACGGGCTCGTCCCGCCACATCCGGGCCGCCGCCGCCCACATCGTGTACCGGTCGGTCACCGACTGGTCGGGCGCGTCGGTCACCTGCGTGATGCTGGCCGCCCGCTCCTTCACCAGCTGCGAGCCGATCCCCAGCCCGCCGACCAGGACCACCGCGAGCGCCCCGACGGCCAGCGCGACCCGGCCCGCCCGCCGCACCCCGCCGAGGACCAGCTGCGCCGCGCACGCCAGGACCGTGGCGATCCAGGCGCCCCGGCTGAACGACAGCACCAGCGGTACGGTCAGCAGCCCCGCGCACACCAGCGCCGCCGTGCGCTCCCGCGCGCTGCCCGTACCGAGCCCGATCCCCACGGCGGCCACGAGACCGAAGGCGACGACCGTCGCCATGCCCATCACATCGGTCGGCCCGAAGGTGCCCACCGCCCGGATGTCCTCACCCATGTACGAGGCGCCGGTACCGGTCAGATACTGCGTCACCCCGACCGCCCCCTGGACCAGCGCGAGCGCCACCAGACCCCACGCCACCACGGCGAAGTCCCGCCGGGAGCGGACGGTGAGCACCACCGCGGCCGGGACGAGGACGAAGACCTGGATGTAGCGGGCCACCCCGGGCAGGCTGGCGGCCGGATCGTACGAGGTGATCGCGGCCAGGCAGATGCCCAGCACCGGCAGCCCGAGCACCACCGCGGCCGTCCGGGTCAGCGGCCGCGCCCCCTCCCGCCCCAGCCGCACCAGGGCGACGAGGACGAGCAGCCCCGAGGCCGCGTCGGCCACCGTGCCCGTACCGGCCGAACCTCCCGGCGCCCCGCCCCCGGCCGGGACGGTCAGCAGGGCGATCACCGCCAGTACGGGCACCAGCGGCCAGGCCGCCCGCGCCCGGCCCCACCGCACCTGACGGGGCGGCAGGGCCGCGAGCGCTCCCCCCGCCATCCTCAGCTCCCCGCCGGTCGGACCAGCGAGGCGGCCGTGCGCAGCAGGATGCAGATGTCCTGCCACAGCGACCAGGTGTCGATGTAGTGGTTGTCGAACCGGCAGCGGTCCTCGATCGAGGTGTCACCGCGCAGCCCGTGCACCTGCGCGAGCCCGGTCAGCCCCACCGGCATCCGGTGCCGAGCCGCGTATCCGGCGTGGATCCGGCTGAACTTGGCGACGAAGAAGGGGCGTTCGGGGCGCGGCCCGACCAGGCTCATGTCACCGCGCAGCACGTTCCACAGCTGCGGCAGCTCGTCGAGGGAGCTGCGGCGCAGGAACCGGCCGACCGCGCTCATCCGGGTGTCGTTCGCCACGCTCCAGCGGGTCGCCGACTCGGTCTCGTCGGACGGACGCAGCGTACGGAACTTCAGCAGCGTGAACAGCCGCCCGTGCTGCCCCACCCGCTCCTGCCGGAACAGCACCCCGGGCCCGTCCGAGAGCCGGACCGCCGCCGCGCACACCAGCAGTACGGGCGCGGCGGCGGCCAGCATCAGACCGGCGCCGGCGATGTCCAGGAGCCGCTTGGCGGTCCGGCCGCGCCGCGGCCGCCCGGGGGTGATGCGCCGGCAGGCGTACCCCCACAGGTGCTCGTTCATGGCCGAGCGCCGCCCGGGATCCCCGGACGGGTCCGCGATCCGCCAGGTGGCGCAGCCGTAGTACTGGAGAAGCGAGACAAGACCGGTCTGCCCCGGCAGGTCGTCCCCGACGAACACCGCCTCACGCACGGTGTTCTGGATGATCGCCCGGTGGACCTCCTCGGGGGAGGAGAGCACGGGCAGCAGCGCCAGGCCGTCCTCCGGTGCAGCGCTGCCCTTCCGGGGGCCGACGATGCCGACGGGCCTGATCCCGTACTCCGGATGCTGGACCAGCGCGGTGGCCAGCCGCCGCGCGGCCGGATGCGCGCCGACGACCAGCGCCGAGCGCGGATGGGCCCGGGCCGCCCGCCGCCTGCGGCCGTGGATCACCCCACGGCACAGACAGACGACGGCCAGATGCGTGCCGTACGCCGAGCCGAGCGCCGGCAGGGCGATGGCCTGGGCGGGCGCGTACGCGGCGAGGACGGCCGCCGCCACGCACCAGGCGACCAAGGCGCGGGTGGCCAGGGCGGGCAGTTCGTCGAGCACCGAGGAGATCGCGGCGGGCCGGTGCAGACCGGCGTACGCGTTCAACGCGAGGACGGAGAACGTCAGCTGGACCAGGAACCAGACGTGCCGCTGCGGTTCGGCGAGCAGCATCGCCGCCAGGAGCACGGCCGTGCAGTCCACGGCGACCAGCGGGGAGGCGACCGACCGTACCGGCACGGGCCGGCGCGCCGGCAGGACCGGCCGGTCGGACGCACCGCGCGGCGGCGCGAGCGAGGTGACGCCGTGGGCCGGGCCCGCCGTCGACGACAGGTGCCCGGGCGAGGGGGGAAAACTGGTGCTTTCCGTTGTCACTGGGAAATCGGCTCTCTGAGCTCGGGGCACGGCGAGCCGGCCACCGTGCGGTAGACCTCCGCGATGGCCGCGCCGGTGCGCCGCAGGTCGAATCTGCTGACTACGTGCTGTCGGGCCTCGCGGCCCAGGGTGTGGAGCAGCTCCGGCCGCGCGAGCAGCCGGACCAGGGCCGCCGCCAGCGCGGCCGGGTCCTCCGGCGGGACCAGGCAGTGGGGCGCGTGACCGGGCGGCAGGCTCTCGCGCGCCCCGTCCACCTCGCTCACCAGCACGGGCCGTCCGCTCGCCATCGCCTCCAGGGGCGCGAGCGCCATGCCCTCCCAGCGGGACGGCAGGACGACCAGATCCGCCGCGCGATACCAGGGGGCGGTGTCGTCGACCGCGCCGGCGAGGACCACCGACGGCGGGGCGGCGGCGCGCAGCCGCTCGCTGTCCGGGCCGTCCCCGACCAGCACAAGCCTGGCCTCCGGGAGTTCGGCGAGGACCTGCCGCCAGGCCCGCAGCAGGACGTCCTGTCCCTTCTGCCGGCACAGCCGCCCCACGCACACCACGGTCGGGCCGTCGAAGGCGGCGATCGGCGGGTCGGTCTCGGCGCCGAAGCGCGCCACGTCGACCCCGTTGTGCACGACCGACCAGGCGGCGCGGACCCCGGCCCGCTCACCGGTACGCCGCTCGGCGTCGCTCACACACACGATCCGGGAGGTCCAGCGGGCGGCCCACCGTTCCCAGCGCAGGGCCAGGGCGGCGGTCGTTCCGTCGACCGCCTCGAAGGACCAGGCGTGCGGCTGATACACCGTCGGGATGCGTCCCCGTACGGCGATCCGGGCGGCCAGACCAGCCTTGGCGCTGTGCGCGTGCACGACGTCGGGGCGGATCAGCCGGACGAGTTCGGTGATCCGCCGGCACTCGCGGAGCAGACCGGGACCGGGGTCACGGCCGGCCTCCCAGGCGTACGGTTCGGCGCCGCCCTCGCGCACCGCGGCGGCCAGCGGTGTCCCGGGCGGGCAGGCGACCGCGACCCGCATCCCGTCGGCGATCTGCGCCCGGACCAGGTCGACGACGACGCGCGCGACTCCGCCCTCGACGGGCTGGACCACATGCAGGGCAGTGAAGTCGGAGGTGCCCGACCGGCGTGGAGGGTGCACGTCAGGGCCGTGCGGTAAGCGTGACATTGATCCGATCGGCTCCCTTGCGCAGTGAGGTCCGCAGATCGAAAACGTGGGAGTCGCACACCAGGGTGTTGTGATGGGCAGGAAATCGCCCGATCTGACTAACTCTCAAATCAGCAGGGCCTGGTTTCGTAAAGTTGTTCGAGGGGTCGGCCGCTTCCGGTGCAGCGTCCGTGTGACGCACAGCAAGAACCACTGAATTCCGCATGCAGGTTCTCCGCTTTGATGAGTGAGACACGGCGACACGGAAACGCTGTTCGCGAACTTTATGACTCCAACACGCCGCGACGGTCAGCATTAACTGCCCACTCAGGCTAACCCGGCGTTCGGAAGCATCTGCGTCACCCGTTCGGGAGAGCAACCAATCTCATCATCGGGCGTTCTTGATTGCACCGGGCGAAACAGCCCGCACTGTCATCGAAACGATCGCATCCGAGGAGCGGTTTTCCATGTCCCGTATCGCGAAGGCTGTTGTCCTGTCCGCGGCTGCCGCCGCGTCCGTCGCGGGTGGCGCCGGTGTCGCCGCCGCCAACAGCGCCGCCCAGGGTGTCGCCGCCAACTCGCCCGGTATCGCCTCCGGCAACCTGGTCCAGGTGCCGCTGCACATCCCGATCAACCTCTGCGGCAACACCATTAACGCCGTCGGCCTGCTGAACCCGACCTTCGGCAACACCTGCGTCAACTACTGACGCCGCTCACGACAGCCGCGTGAGCGCGTCGTGATAAGGCCGGTGCCGCCGCATTCCCCGCAAAGGGAAGCGGCGCACCGGCCTTTCGCTCGTTCGGTGGTGGACCTGATCGCGGCGACCTCCCTCGACGTGACCAAGGTCGCCCCGGCGGTGAACATCGCGCCGGTCCGGATCCCCCGGGCCGGCGCGATCATGTTCTGAAATTCTGAGAATAGGACCGGCTCCCGTCATTCGGGTGCAGTACAGAGAAATACCTTCCCTTGGGGTTTCCGCCACGCGCAGGGCTCGTTACAGAAGGAGAACGACGTACAGGAAGTCTCCAAGAGGCTTGTGTAGAACCTGACTTGCTCGCGAAGAGACGTACCAGGAAGGACTCATTCCATGAAGCCCACCAAGGTTGCCGCGGTCGTCGCCGGTTCCATGATGGCCCTGGCCGCTGCCGCCCCGGCCTTTGCCACGCCGTCGGTGCCCACCAGCCTGGACGGCGGCCTCGACACCCTGACCAGCAAGCCGATCGCGCCTGAAGCGCTGAGCAGCGCCACCGACGGGTCCGTCGTCAACACCGTCACCGAGACGGCGGGCGACCTGAAGGAGGCCAAGCCCAACCTCCCGCTGGTCGGCGGCCTCCCCATCCCGGGCAAGTAGGCGCACCCTGTCGCTCCCGCCTCCCGCGACGCCCGTACGCGTCGCAGACCGGTCATTTATTCATGTCGGCCTTCGCTCTTCCAGGAGTGGGGGCCGATATGTTTTTCGACAGGGCCATTGCTGCACCCGGGGGAATTTGGCGACGTTCTCGGCGATGCGCTCGTTTCGCAGGGCACAGCCAGTACCGCACCGTAGTCAAAAGCTCGTGAAGGGCGTACGCAGTAATGAACCTGCGATCTCAAGCCGGCCTGGGAATTCTCGTGTCGTGCCTCGCCTCCGCCGCCATGGCCACCCCCGCGGCCGCCGCCCATGCGCCGGTCACCGTGCCGCTGGAAGGCCTGGAGTCGGTCTCCCCCGCGCTGAAGGAACCCACCCTGAGCACCGGCGTTCCGGTGCCGGTGCCGGGCGCACCGACCGAGTTCCACCAGGGCATGGCCCAGGGGGTCCCCGGCGTCTCGCTGCCGCAGCTCCCCCTCTCCAGCGAGCTCCCGCGGACCGTCGTCGAGGCACCGGCGCCGGACACGATCGACGAAGTCCAGCCGGGCCGGGCGCTGCTCACCTCGCCGGGCTCCGACATGAACCTCGCGACCCCCGGCGCCCAGGTCGTCGCACCGCTCACCGGCCCGCGGGCCGAATACCTGGGGCTGCCGGGCTACGCGCTGCCGAAGGCCGGCTTCCTCGCCCCCGATCTGCGCGGCGGTCTCGACTCCAACCTGGGCATGGCGCCGTAACCGACCGGAAGCAGCGGCGCGGGGCGAATGTGGGGAATGCATGAAGACACGATTCTTCCCCACTACCCGAAGGGTCGTTGCTCGTTCCACGTAAGGCTTGTCGCATGGCCTCGGCCCGCACGTCCGAAAGTTCGTTCCACCGTTTCCAGCGGCGGACGATCCGCCGGACTTGCGGGCCTTCCTCCATTCGTGGACGGGAATCTCGCCAGACCGTTACCCCTGCCCCAAAGCCGCGTTGAACGAGCATGATGACCGCGCATCGCGGTCACCTTTCCACGCTCAAGGAGTTATTGATGTCTCGCATCGCGAAGGCGGCCGCTGTTCTCGCCGGTACGGGTGCCGTTGCCCTCAGCGGAGCCGGTATGGCCATCGCCGACTCCGGCGCCAAGGGTGTCGCCGCCAACTCGCCCGGTATCGCCTCCGGCAACCTGGTCCAGGCGCCGGTGCACATCCCGATCAACTTCTGCGGCAACACCATTAACGCCCCCGGCCTGCTGAACCCGGCCTTCGGCAACACGTGCATCAACGCCGACGGCCACGGCGGCCACGACGGCTACGGCAGCTGACACCGCCCGCGAGCGCAAACGGCCCCCCGGCTCACCGAGCCGGGGGGCTTCGCCGTTCTCGGTCCGGCGCCCTCACTCCGCGTACCGGTAGATCCGGCTGTGGTCGAGCATCGAGGCCGGGGTGATGTTCCAGGGCGGCATCTTCTCGTCGCGGGCCACGACCCGGCGATAGCCCGGCGAACCGAGGGTCGGCGGGGTCGCCGGCAGAAAGCCGGAGCGCGGGTGGCGGCGCTGCCAGCGGGTCCACAGGAGATCGACGAAGGAGTGGTGGAGCCAGAACAGCGGGTCGTTGACCGAGCCGCCGCTCAGCATCATCCCGCCCACCCAGCGGTGCACCCGGTTGTGGTTCAGCCAGCGCCCCCGCCCCGGCCCCCATCCCTCCAGGAGGTTGCGGAAACCCGAGCGGCTGGTGGAGTCCCAGGGCTCGGTGTCGTACACCGGGTCCGCCATCGCCCGCTCCAGCTCCGCCTTCGACGGCAGCTCGATCGGATCCCGGGGCCGACCGAAGTCGCGGGTGAGGAAGCGGTCCTCGGTCATCGAGTGCTTGATCGGCCACTGCCCGCCGCGCAGGGCGAACGGCCCCGTCGTCACCTGAAGGTCGCCGCGGCGGCCGTTACCGCCCATGAAGTCCTCGCCGAACAGGGACGCGGCGGGGGTGTTGTCACGGGTCCAGTCCCAGTACGGCACCGACACCGACGGGTCGACCGCCCGTAGCGCCTGCTCGAAGTCGAGCAGGAACCGGCGGTGCCAGGGGAAGAACGTCGGCGCCATGTGCGCGACCCGCAGACGGTCGTCGCCGTCCGCGACGTAGTGGTCGATGTGCCGGCGCACGAACTCGTCGTACCGGCCCTGGCGTTTGAGCTCCAGCACCGCCGCGACGAACTTCCGCCGCTCGGTGCGGGTCAGATCACGCTGGTTCTTACGCGTGTACACCACGCGGGTCCCCTCCGCTCCGTACGCCATGGATGGCCGCCTCCGGCGACAGCCGGGCCGAACCCAGCCGGTCCACCGCCGCGCGCGCCGCGGCCAGCGGGGTCGCACACGACTCGTAGTGGTCGACGGCGCTCAGATAGCTGCCGTCGGCGCGCCGCATCAGATGCAGGGGCCGGCCGTCGATCAGGACCTCGGCGGAGCCGCGCGGCGTGAGCGGCCCGCCCTGGATGCGGCGGCCGCGGTACGTCTCGTCGAAGGCGAACGAAGCGGGCGCGGCGTCGGCTTCGGCTCCCGCCGGGCGGGGAGTGGTGACGATACGGGCCAGGGCGCCGCCGGTGAAGGCGGCTGCGGCCAGGGTGAAGAGTGTGCGCAGCGCGGCCCGGCGCGACAGCATGCGTGACCTCCTGTGCCGGTCGAACCCGGCATATGGACGTATCAACGAGGGGCGTGAACGCCCTGTGGGCCCAACGACAACGCCGCCGATTCGTTGCGGCGCACATCTGTACGAAGTGGGCTGGTGGGCGCATTGCCGCACGGACTCGGCCGATCGGGTGAAACCGGCGCGGAAGGCCCCCCGCCGGACCACTAGCATCCGGACGCATGACCTCACCCCACGCAGTTTCCGCCGAGCGCAGCGCCTCGCCGCTGGGCACGCTCACCATCGTTCCGTGGACCAACGGGCCCACCCCCGACGACTCCATCGTTCCCTTCCTGATGGTGTATTCGCTCGGGGACGGCCGGGACGGTCCCGAGGCCGGTGAGGCGGCCATGCGGGCGGCCCTGGAGGACGTGGGCCTGCCGATCGGGGACCGGGTGGTCAACGCCGCCCAGGAGACCGCGGTCGCCGCCCACCTCCTCGTCGAAGCCCAACAGGCTGTGCTCACCCTGCCGTTCATGAAGGTGCAGTGCCCGGTGCCGGCGCAGTGGGAGAAGGCCGCCCACGAGAACGGTCAGGTCTTCCTCATCGTCTCCACACGCCCCTGGCCCGACGCGGTGCCGGGAGAGCCGATCACGGAGGAGCAGCTGCGGGCCTTCGTCACCGACGAGAAGGTCGTGACGGCCGGTGCGCACGTGATGCTTCCCGTCCGGCGGGTGCGGGGCTGACGGGGGCCGCGCGATGACCTATGCGAGCGTGCGGGACGAGGTGTCCTCCCCGGGACCGTCCGGGCGGCGGGACACCGGCGCCGGGCGTGGGGCCCGGGGCGAGGGTGTGGGGGCGGGCCGCGCGTTCGCATGGCTCCTGGTGGTCACGGGCGCGGCCGGGGTACTGGCCGCGTGGGTGATCACGCTGGACAAGTTCAAGCTGCTCGAGGACCCCAGCTTCCGGCCCGGGTGCAGCCTCAACCCGGTCGTGTCCTGCGGCAACATCATGAAGAGCGCGCAGGCGTCGGTGTTCGGCTTCCCCAACCCGATGCTGGGCCTGGTCACCTACGGCATGGTGGTCGCCATCGGCGCCGCCCTGCTCGCCGGGGCGCGCCCACGGCGCTGGTACTGGCTGGGGCTCAACGCCGGGACCCTCTTCGGTGTCGGCTTCTGCACCTGGCTCCAGTACCAGTCGCTGTACGAGATCCACTCGCTGTGCCTGTGGTGCTGCCTGGCCTGGGCCGCCACGATCGTCATGTTCTGGTACGTCACGGCGCACAACGTCCGTACCGGAGCGCTGCCCGCGCCTGCCGGGGTGCGGCGGTTCTTCGAGGAGTTCGCCTTCGTCCTGCCGGTCCTCCACATCGGGATCGTCGGGATGCTGATCCTCACCCGATGGTGGGACTTCTGGACCAGTTGAGGTGGGCGTGCTCACCGGGCCGCGGGCCGCGCCGATCGCGCGGCTCGCGGCCTTCTCGTGTCCGGCCTCTTCACAGGGACAGGCCGCCCTTGAGGGTGTCGACGGTCCGGTCGAGCAGGGCGAGGAGGTCGTCGCCCTGGCCGCGCTCGGCCCAGCAGAGCGTGGCCTCCCGTAGCGCGGCGAGGACCGCCGCCGTGAAGACCCGTACCTCCAGGTCGTCGGCGGCCCGGCCGGTGCGGTCGGCGATGGCGCGGGCCAGCAGCTGTGCGGTCTCGGCCGTGGTTTCGGTGAGCCGGGCCCGTACCGCCGGGATCTCCACCATCAGCCGGGCCCGCAGCCGGGTCTCCTCCGGCTCCTGGGCCAGCGCCGTCCGCACCGCCTCGGTCACCACCGCCCGCAGGGACTCCAGCGGCTCCTCGTCGGCGGGGCGGGCCCGCAGCCTGGCCTCCAGGGCGGCGTCGTGCTCGTCGGTGAGGAGGATGTCCTCCTTCACCGGGAAGTAGCGCACCACGGTGCTGGGGGAGACCTCGGCGGCCTCGGCGATCTGCTCGACGGTGGTCGCGTCGTACCCCTGGGTGGCGAGCAGCCGGTAGGTGGCCTTCCGGATCGCCAGGCGGGTCTTGAGCTTCTTGCGCTCGCGCAGGCTCAGCGGTTCGGGGGATTCGGCGGGCATGGCCGTCATTGTCCGGCTCAGGCGTGCTGGTAGGCCACCAGCGAGATACCGACGTAGTGGACGACGAAGGCCGCGAGGGTGAGGGAGTGGAAGACCTCGTGGAAGCCGAACCAGCGCGGGGAGGGGTTGGGGCGCTTCATGCCGTAGATCACCCCGCCCGCGCTGTAGAGCAGGCCGCCGACGACGACCAGCACGAGGACGGCGATGCCGCCCGTGCGCAGGAAGTCGGGGAGGAAGAAGACGGCCGCCCAACCCATCGCGATGTAGCAGGGGGTGTAGAGCCAGCGCGGGGCGCCGACCCAGAAGACCCGGAACGCTATGCCGGCGACGGCCGCCGCCCAGACCGCCCAGAGCAGGACCCGGCCGGTGGAGTCGGGGAGAAGGAGGAGCGTCAGCGGGGTATACGTACCCGCGATGATCAGGAAGATGTTGGCGTGGTCGAGCCGGCGCAGCACCGCCGTGGCACGCGGGCCCCAGGTCCCCCGGTGGTACAGCGCGCTCACACCGAAGAGCAGACAGGCGGTGAGCGCGTAGATGCCACAGGCGACCCGGCCGCGGGTGGAATCGGCCAGCGCGGTGAGTACGAGTCCCGAGATCAGCGCGGCGGGAAACATGCCGGCGTGCAGCCAGCCGCGCAGCCGCGGCTTCACCAGAGGCGGCTGAGAGGACTCGGTCCCGGTCACTTCGGGTACGGCTGCATCCATGCTCCGCATGGTAGCGAGGCGACCGTAGGGGACTTGCATGAGTGGCGATGCTCACGTGGGCGGCCCCCTGGACATATGCGCATCAACGTCGGATGATCAAATGAGTGCGGTCGGCACCGGATGAGCGCTACGACGCATCCGGGTCGCGGCCCCCACGGGGCATACACCTAAAAAACCCCTCAACAAGGAGCAATCGTGGCGCGCGACAACGCGGCTCCCACCACCGTCCCCACCACCCACCAGGGACTCCTCTCCTGGGTCGACGAGATCGCAGCAATCACGCAGCCGGACAACGTCGTCTGGTGTGACGGTTCCGAGGCCGAGTACGAGCGCCTGTGCGGGGAGCTCGTGGCCAAGGGCACGTTCCGCAAGCTCGACCCGATCAAGCGGCCGAACTCGTACTACGCGGCGTCCGACCCGACCGATGTCGCGCGTGTCGAGGACCGGACCTTCATCTGCTCCGAGAAGGAGGAGGACGCGGGCCCGACCAACCACTGGAAGGCCCCCGCCGAGATGAAGGACATCTTCGCGGGTGAGAAAGGCATCTTCCGTGGCTCCATGAAGGGCCGGACGATGTACGTCGTCCCCTTCTGCATGGGCCCCCTCGGCTCCCCGCTGTCCGCGATCGGTGTGGAGATCACCGACTCGGCGTACGTCGCCGTCTCGATGCGCACCATGACCCGCATGGGCCAGGCCGTGCTGGACGAGCTCGGCACCGACGGCTTCTTCGTCAAGGCCGTCCACACCCTCGGCGCCCCCCTGGAAGAGGGCCAGGAGGATGTGCCGTGGCCGTGCAACTCCACCAAGTACATCTCGCACTTCCCCGAGACGCGCGAGATCTGGTCGTACGGCTCGGGCTACGGCGGCAACGCCCTGCTCGGCAAGAAGTGCTACGCGCTGCGCATCGCCTCCGTCATGGCCCGCGACGAGGGCTGGCTCGCCGAGCACATGCTGATCCTCAAGCTCACCCCGCCGCAGGGTGAGTCGAAGTACGTCGCCGCCGCCTTCCCGTCCGCCTGTGGCAAGACCAACCTCGCCATGCTGGAGCCCACGATCTCCGGCTGGACGGTCGAGACCATCGGCGACGACATCGCCTGGATGCGCTTCGGCGAGGACGGCCGCCTCTACGCGATCAACCCCGAGGCCGGCTTCTTCGGTGTCGCGCCGGGCACCGGTGAGCACACCAACGCCAACGCGATGAAGACCCTGTGGGGCAACGCCGTCTTCACCAACGTCGCGCTCACCGACGACAACGACGTGTGGTGGGAGGGCATGACCGAGGAGGCGCCGGGGCACCTCACGGACTGGAAGGGCAACGACTGGACTCCGGACTCGGAGACGCCGGCGGCCCACCCCAACGCCCGCTTCACGGTCCCCGCCTCCCAGTGCCCGATCATCGCGCCGGAGTGGGAGGACCCCAAGGGCGTGCCGATCTCGGCGATCCTCTTCGGCGGCCGCCGCGCCTCCGCCGTCCCGCTGGTCACCGAGTCCTTCGACTGGCAGCACGGTGTCTTCCTCGGCGCGAACGTCGCCTCCGAGAAGACCGCCGCCGCCGAGGGCAAGGTCGGCGAGCTGCGCCGCGACCCGTTCGCCATGCTGCCGTTCTGCGGCTACAACATGGGCGACTACATGGGCCACTGGGTCAAGGTCGGCGCCCAGGCCGATGCTGCCAAGCTCCCGAAGATCTACTACGTCAACTGGTTCCGCAAGAACGACGCGGGCAAGTTCGTCTGGCCCGGCTTCGGTGAGAACAGCCGTGTCCTGAAGTGGATCGTGGAGCGCCTGGAGGGCAAGGCCGAGGGCGTCGAGACGCCGATCGGCATCCTGCCCACCAAGGACGCCCTGGACACCGAGGGTCTGGACCTGTCGGAGGACGACCTGGAGTTCCTGCTCAAGGTCGACACCGACGTCTGGCGCGAGGAGGCCGCACTGGTCCCCGAGCACCTCAACACCTTCGGCGACCACACGCCGAAGGAGATGTGGGACGAGTACCGCGCGCTGGTCGAGCGCCTGGGCTGATCCCACCCTGAGACTCGTGGCGGGTTGCCCACGACAACCGCCCTGACCAGTGGGGTCACGACGGCCCGCCACGACACGAACCGGCCCCCGAAGCCCCCTCACGGCTTCGGGGGCCGGTTGTTGCCATCTCCTCGTGCAGCGCGGTGAGCTGACGCTCCAGATGCTGGGTGGCGCCCGGTCCGCGCGCCGCTCGGGCGCGCGGACCGGGGCCGTCAGGGGGCGCCGACCAGATCGGATGCGGCCAGCGCGGCGGTGTGCGCGTCCATGCGCTCGGCGGCGAGGATCGCCACCGCGGTGTCCGCCCGGGAGGCGGCGACGACCAGGGCGCGGCCCGCGAGGGCGTGCGCGCGCCGGTGCAGGGTGGTGTGCCCGGAGCCGCTCAGGCCGGCGTGCCGGGCCGGCGGGGCGCCCCGCAGCCTGGCCACCTGCTGGGCGATGCGCTCGGCCGCTGCCGTGTCGCCGAGTTCGTCGGTGACGGCGAGGAGCGCGGCGAGATGGCCGGCGAGCTGGATGTCCAGCTCCTCCTCGCGGGAGCGGTGCGGGTAGCTGTCGCGGTCGTCGTCGGCCATCCGGTGGACCGACTTCGTGCGGATCGGTTCGTACATGGGACGGCCTCCTGTAGCTCTGTGGCCATCCTAGCTTAGATTCAATCTAAAGTTGAGCCGAGTCCGGTACCTAAGGGGGGTGGGCCGGGGGCGCGCAGGGGTTACGGCTGGCCGTACCCCTCCAGGAAGTTCCCGATCCGGGTGACCGCGTCGGCGAGGTCCTTGGCGTTCGGCAGGGTCACGATCCGGAAGTGGTCGGGCTCGTGCCAGTTGAAGCCGGTGCCGTGCACCACCATGATCTTTTCGGCCCGCAGCAGGTCCACGACCATCTGACGGTCGTCCTTGATCTTGTAGACGTCCGGGTCGAGACGCGGGAAGAGATACAGCGCGCCCTTGGGCTTCACACAGGTCACGCCCGGGATCCGGGTCAGCAGCTCGTACGCCGTGTCGCGCTGCTCCAGGAGCCGCCCGCCCGGCTTGACCAGGTCCTCGATCGACTGCCGGCCCTGCAGGGCGGCGGCCACCGCGTGCTGCGCGGGCATGTTGGCGCACAGCCGCATGTTGGCCAGGATCGTCAGGCCCTCGATGTACGAGGAGGCATGGGCCTTGGGCCCGCAGACCGCCAGCCAGCCGGAGCGGAAGCCCGCGACCCGGTAGTTCTTGCTCATGCCGTTGAAGGTGAGCACGAGCAGGTCGGGCGCGATCGCCGCGGTCGGGGTGTGGGTGACCCCGTCGTAGAGGATCTTGTCGTAGATCTCGTCCGAGCAGACCACCAGATTGTGCCGGCGGGCGATCTCCGTCAGGGAGCGCAGCATCGCGTCGTCGTACACCGCACCCGTCGGATTGTTCGGGTTGATGATGACGATCGCCTTGGTGCGGTCGGTGATCTTCCGCTCGATGTCGGCGAGGTCCGGCATCCACTCGGCCTGCTCGTCGCAGCGGTAGTGCACGGCCGTACCGCCCGCGAGGGAGACCGACGCCGTCCACAGCGGATAGTCGGGGGCCGGGACGAGGACCTCGTCGCCGTCGTCGAGCAGCGCCTGCATCGACATCTGGATCAGCTCGGAGACGCCGTTGCCGAGGTAGATGTCCTCGACGGAGAGCGGGATGCCCTTGGTCTCGTAGTGGCTCATGATCGCCCGGCGGGCCGAGAGCAGGCCCTTCGCGTCGCCGTAGCCGTGCGCGTCGTGCAGATTGCGCAGCACGTCCTCGAGGATCGCCGGCGGGCACTCGAAGCCGAAGGCGGCGGGGTTGCCGGTGTTGAGCTTGAGGATGCGATGGCCCGCGGCCTCCAGTCGCATCGCCTCCTCGAGCACCGGACCACGGATCTCGTAACAGACGTTGGCGAGCTTCGTCGACTGGATCACCTGCATGCCGAGAGCTTACGGGGGCCCGGTCGCAGGCGCCTCGTGTTTTGGGACACAAGGGACGCGCCCGGACCCCGGCGAAGACGCGCGCGACGGGGCCGGGAAGCCCCTTGAAGGTCGCCACGTCGATACGCCGATAGGTTGACCTGCCATGTGGGTGTTGAGTGTCGCGGCGTGCCGCAGGCTGGGCGCGGCAGGCGCGGCCGCCGTCGCCGTGGGCGGCTACGCCGCCGGAACCCTCCCGGCCCGGGAGCCGTGGGGACTGTGGGTGCGCTACGGTTCCGCGACCACCGTCGCGGCCACCGTCCTCGCCACCCTCGGCCTGACCGCGCTCGTCCTCGCCTGGTGGCGGTACGGGCGGCTGCTCGCGGGCGGCGCCGTCGTCTCCGTACGCGAGACGCTGGTCACCCTCGGCTGGTGGACCGCGCCGCTGGTGCTCGCCCCGCCCCTGTACAGCGCCGACGTGTACAGCTACATCGCCCAGGGCGCGATGGTCCTCGAAGGGCACGACGTCTACCGCCTGGGACCGTCCGTCCTCGACCCCGGCGGGCTCGGTGGCGACGCCGCCGCGAGCGTCGGCGGGCACTGGACCGACACCCCCGCCCCCTACGGCCCCGTCTTCCTCGTCCTCGCCCAGGCCGTCGTCACCCTCACCGGCGGCACTCTCGTCCCCGCCGTCCTCGGCATGCGCCTGCTCGCGCTGGCCGCGCTCGCCTTGATCGCCTGGGGCCTGCTGCGGCTCGCGCAGGCCCGCGGCACCGCTCCCGCCGGGGCGCTGTGGCTCGGCGCGCTCAACCCGCTGCTCCTGATCCATGTCGTCGGCGGGATGCACAACGACGGGCTGATGGCCGCCCTGGTGCTCTGGGCGGTCGTGTGGACGCTGCGCGGGCGGTGGGTGCTCGCCGGCGCCCTCGTCGGGCTCGCCATGATGGTCAAGTCCCCGGCCGCGCTGACCCTGCTCTTCCTGGGCGTGCTGCTGGTACGGACCGCCCGGGGGCCGCTGCCGGCCCGCCTGGCGAAGGCGTTCGTCCTGCCCGGGCTGGTGGCCGGGGCGGTCGCCGCCGCCGCGACCATCCTCGCCGGGACCGGCTTCGGCTGGCTGCGCACCCAGAGCGTCGCCGGGACCATCCACACCGCGCTCTCCCTCACCAGCGACGTCGGCCTCGGCCTCGGCGAGCTGGGACGGCTGCTGCTGGGCACGGACCCGGACCCGGTGAAGGCGGTCGTGCAGAAGGCCGGTCTGCTCGCCGCCGCGGCGATCATCCTGTACCTCGCCCGGCGCCGGCCCGACCCCGTGCACGCCCTCGGCGTCGCGCTGCTCGTGCTGGTCGCGCTCTCGCCGATGGTGCAGCCGTGGTACGTGCTGTGGGGCACGACCGTGGTCGCCGCGACGGCCTGGCACACCCGGCTCGGGCAGCTGCTGACCGTGCTGTCGGCGGCGCTGGTGTACGAGACCCAGCCGTCCGGGCACACCCCCGCCTACGGCTTCGTGCTCGCCGGGGTGGTGTGCGCCCTGGGCGTGGTGTGGGCGCGGCGCGAGCCGTGGCCCCCCGGCCGGCCTACGGAGTCCGGCGCACCGACCGCCCGGCCAGGACGTCCGTCCGCCGTCCGTCCTCGATGACGAACCTGCCGTCGATCAGGACGTGCGGGATCCCGGTCGGCGCGGTGCGCGGCGCGTCGAACGTGGCGCCCGCCGCGACCGTCGCCGGATCGAAGAGGACCAGATCCGCGCGGAAGCCCTCCCGGACCAGACCCCGGTCGGGCAGCCGCAGCCGCGCGGCGGGCCGACCGGTCAGATGGCGGACCGTCTCCTCCAGCGACAGGACGCCGAGCTCCCGGGCGTAGTGCCCCAGGTAGTGCGGGAAGGTGCCGTACGCCCGCGGGTGCGGCTTGGCGCCCTGGAGGATGCCGTCGGAGCCGCCGGTGTGGACGCGGTGGCGCATGATCGCCCGGACGTTCTCCTCGTGGCCGACGTGCTGGAGGATCGTCGTCCCGAGCCGGTCGGCGATCAGCAGCTCGCGGGCGGTGGCCCACGGCGTCCGGCCGCGCGCGTCGGCCAGCTCCTTGACCGTGCTGCCCACCGATGACGCGAGGCACTGGTCGAGGACGCCGGAGATCTCGATGGTGTCCCACTCGATCGGCACGCCGTGGCAGCCGTCCGAGCCGGTCTCCTCCAGGGTGTGACGTATCTGCTCGGCGCTCTCCTCGTCCCGCAGCCGGGCGAGGATCGCCTCGGGGCCGCCGTCGGCCGCCCAGCTGGGCAGCATCGCGACCAGCGTCGTGCAGCCCGGTGTGTACGGATACGTGTCCAGGGTGATGTCCGCGCCCGCGTCCAGGGCCTTGTCGAGCAGGGCGAGCAGCTCGGGCGCCCGGTCCTTGTTCACGCCGAAGTTCATCGTGGCGTGCGCCAGGTGCAGGGCGCACCCGGCGGCGCGAGTGAGGGCGATCATCTCCTCGTACGCCTGGAGCGCGCCCGCGCCGTAGGAGCGGTGGTGCGGGCAGTAGTAGCCGCAATAGCGGGCGACGACGCGGCACAGCTCGGTCAGTTCGGCGTCGTCCGCGTACATGCCGGGGGTGTAGGTGAGTCCGGAGGACATGCCGACCGCGCCCTGCTCCAGGCCCTCGGCGACCAGCGCCCGCATCCGGTCCAGCTCGGCGCCGGTGGCGGGCCGGTCCTCCCAGCCGACGGCGTACATCCGGACCGTGCCCTGGGGGACGAGGTAGGCGGCGTTGACGGCCACGCCCCGGTCGAGCCGGTCCAGGTATTCGCCGACCGTCCGCCAGTCGAAGTCGACGTCCGTGTCCCCGGGGGCGCCACCGTTCCAGCCGCTGATCGCCGTACGGACCTTCTCCAGCGTGCGGTCGTCGGCCGGTGCGTACGAAAGACCGTCCTGGCCGAGGACTTCGAGGGTCACGCCCTGGGCGGCCTTGGCGCTGTGGTCCGGGTCGCGGAGCAGCGCGAGGTCGCTGTGGGCATGCATGTCGATGAAGCCGGGGGACAGGGCGAGGCCTTCGGCGTCCAGGATCCGCCGTGCGGTGGGGCGCTGGCAGCCGGCCGCCGCGCCTTCCTTGACGATGGCGGCGATCCGGCCGCCGTCGACGGCCACGTCGGCGCGGTAGGAGTCACCGCCGCTGCCGTCGAAGACCTCGGCGTCACGCAGGACGAGATCCACGGCGGGCTCCTAGAAGAACGTACGGATGTAGTCGACGACCGTGCCGTCCGCCTCGACGAGCGGGATGAGCTGCCACTTGTCGAAGGAGGTGCAGGGGTGCGACAGGCCCATGCCGACCCAGTCGCCGACCTCCACGTCCGCGCCCGGCTCGGTGCGCAGCCAGATGTGCTGGTCGGAGAGGGCGGTGACCGTGACGCCCTCGGCGGGGCGGAGCTCGCCGGTGCGGGCGTCGCGCACCACCTGGGCCTCGGGGAGGTGGAGGTCGTGAGGGGCGTCGCGCTTGCCCGCGTTGGTGAAGGCCTGCTCGGGGGTGGGCCGGGAGACGACCTGCGACCAGAGCCGGAACGCGGGGTGGAGCGCGCCCTCTTCGGGGATCCGGTTGAAGGGTGTCCTCTCGCGGTACTGGCCGTCGTCGTGGGAGACGTACGCGCCCGAGCGCAGCAGCTTGAGGACCGGCCGGGACAGCTCCGGGACCTCGGCGAAGACGTCGGCGACCGTGTCGAACCACTCGCTGCCGCCGGCGCTGACGACGATCTCCGGCAGGTCGGGCGCGAACCGGCCCGCCTTGTCGAAGGCGGCCGCGAGCCCGACGAGCCGGTTCAGCCACTCCCGTACGCGCTCGGCGTCGGCCCCCGGCATCGTGGCCTCGTACCCCGCCACGCCCACCAGGCGCAGCCGGTCCGTGGCCGCCACGGCGTCGGCGACGGCCTCGCACCCGGCCTCGGTCCGCACGCCCGTGCGCCCGGCCTCGCCGGCGCCCAGCTCGACCACGACGTCCAGCGGGCGCCGCGCTCCCGCCGCGCGCAGGGTCTCGGCCATGAGCTCGACGCCCCGCACGGAGTCGACGTAGCAGATGAGGTGGAAGTCCGGGTGGGCGTCCAGCTCGGCGGCGAGCCAGCGCAGGGCGACCGGGTCGACGACCTCGTTGGCGAGGAAGATCCGGTCGATGCCGTGGGCGCGGTAGACGCGGACCTGGTGGGGGACGGCCGCGGTGATGCCCCAGGCGCCGTACTCCAGCTGACGGTGGAACAACTGCGGGGCCATAGACGTCTTGCCGTGCGGGGCGAAGGCGAGGCCGTGGCGCTCGGCGTAGGTCTCCAGGAGGCGGAGGTTGTGCTCGACGGACTCGGCGGAGAGGGCGAGGACGGGGGTGGTGAAGCCGCCGGAGAAGAGGTTGCGGCGCTGAGCCGCGAGTTCGCCGACGGTCAGGCCCTCGGCGTCCGGGGGCAGGCCCTTGAAGCGGTGGTCGACGCGCTCGCTCGCCAGGTCGGGCATGGGTCCTCCTCCTCGGAGCCGCTGCGTTGCGTTATATGCAACGGCCATTGCGCATACTGCTGACAGCTGTCTAACATCCGGGCCGACGCCGGGTCAATGGACCCGCAGCAGAAGCCGAGCCGCAGGGAGCCCGAGCGTGAACGGAGACCCGCCCGCGGGAGGGCCCGCCCGCCCTGCCGGGGACCCCGGCACGGCCGGGCCCGCCGGGGTCGCCGAAGCGCCCCCGCGCTTCGACGTCGTCTGTCTCGGCGAGTCCATGGTCACCTTCCTGCCCTCCCGGCCCGGCCGCCTCGCCGACGTGCCCTCCTTCACCCGCGCGATCGGTGGCGCCGAGTCCAACGTCGCCTGCGCGCTGGCCGCCGCCGGACACCGCGTCGCCTGGGTCGGCAGGGTGGGCCGGGACGGCTTCGGCGACCACCTCGTCGAGACGATCGGCGGCCACGGCGTCGACGTCACCGCCGTCGCGCGCGACCCGCACCGCCCGACCGGCGTCTACTTCCGCACCGACGCCGACCGGGCCACCGACGCCCACGAGGTGGTCTACCACCGGGCCGGTTCCGCCGCCTCCGCCATGTCGCCGACGACCGTCCCGTACGACACCGTCGCCGGCGCCCGGATCCTGCACCTCACCGGCATCACCGCCGCGCTTTCCGCCGACTGCCTCGCCCTCGTCCGCGAGCTCACCGAGCCCCGGCCCGGCCGCCCCCTGATCTCCTTCGACGTCAACCACCGCCCCGCGCTCTGGCGCGACAGCACCGCACCCGAGGTGCTGCTCGACCTCGCCAACCGTGCCGACCTCGTCTTCGTCGGCGCCGACGAGGCGCGGCGGCTGTGGGGGCTGCACGGCGCGCGGGCCGTCTGCGACGCCCTCCACCGGCCCGAGCTCGTCGTCCTCAAGCTCGGCAAGGGCGGCGCCGAGGTCAGCGACCGGAGCCCCGAGGCCCTCGCGGACATCGAGGACGCCGACGGCATCACCCACCTCGAACGCCCGCCCCGCGTCGACGTCGTCTCCACCATCGGCGCCGGGGACGCCTTCGCCGCCGGGTTCCTCTCCGCCACCCTCCGCGGCCTCGACATGAGGGCGCGGCTCCGCCACGGACACCTCGCGGCCGCCGCCACCCTCACCGTCCCCGGGGACCTTGCCGCCCCGCCCGGGCGCGCCCACGCCGACCGCCTCGTCGCGCTCGACGCGGACGCCTGGGGCAGACTGCACCTCGGCCCCGGCTGGACGGCGGCCGACCAGGAGGGACGTACGCCATGAGCCAGACCGTCGACCGCGCGCTGAGCATCCTGCCGCTGCTCGCGCAGGGCCCCGCCGACCTCGGACAGGTCGCCGAAACGCTCGGCGTCCACAAGTCCACCGCCCTGCGGCTGCTGCGCACCCTCCACGAACACGGCCTGGTCTACCGCCAGCAGGACCAGCGCTACCGCCTCGGCGCCCGTCTCTTCGCCCTCGCCCAGGAGGCCGTCGAGAACCTCGACGTCCGCGAGATCGCCCACCCCCACCTCGTCGCCCTCAACGAGAAGACCGGCCACACCGTCCACCTGGCCGTGTACGAGGAGGGCGAGGTCCTCTACATCGACAAGGTCGAGAGCCGCTACCCGGTCCGGATGTACTCCCGCATCGGCAAGCCCGTCGCCATTACCGTCGCGGCCGTCGCCAAGCTGCTCCTCGCAGACCTGCCCGAGCGCGAGCGGACCGCCCTCGCCCACAAGCTCGACTACCCCATGTACACGCCCCGTTCGATCCCCGACGCGGCCGCCTTCCTCCGGGAGCTGGCGACCGTACGCGAACAGGGCTGGGCCACCGACCTCGGCGGCCACGAGGAGTCCATCAACTGCGTCGGCGCCCCGATCCGCGGCGCCGACGGCCGGGCCGTCGCCGCCATGTCGGTCTCGGCCCCGAACGTCGTCGTCACCGCCGAGGAACTCCTCACCCTGCTCCCCCTGGTGCGCCGCACCGCCGACGCCATCAGCCGCGAGTACTCAGGCGCCACCCCACCCCCGAAGGATCACGCATGACCGAGAAGATCGCGCTCACCCCCGCCACCCACACCGCCCCGCCCGCGAAGTTCTCGCACGGTGTCAAGAAGGGCAACATCCTCCAGGTCGCCGGACAGGTCGGCTTCCTCCCCGCGGTCGAGGGGCAGGCCCCGACCGTCGCCGGGGCCACCCTGCGCGAGCAGACCCTCCAGACCTTCGCCAACGTCAAGGCGATCCTGGAGGAGGGCGGCGCGAGCTGGGACGACGTGATGATGATGCGCGTCTACCTCACGGACGTGGACCACTTCGCCGAGATGAACGAGATCTACAACGCGTACTTCGAGGAGCAGGGCCTCAAGGCCCCCGCCGCCGCCCGCACCACCGTCTACGTCGGCCTGCCGGCCGGGCTCCTCATCGAGATCGACGCGCTCGCCGTGCTGGGCTGACCGCTCAGCCGCCGCAGCCGCCGCCGCAGCCACCCCCGCCGCAGCCGCCGCCCGAAGAGGAGCTGCGGTCACGGGCCTTGCGGACCTCGCGGCGCAGCCGTTCGTTGCGGATCCCGGCCGTGCCGTACAGCGCCACCCGCATGCCGCCAGGGTCGGCGTGCAGCCCGCAGGCCGCCTCGTCGGCCCAGGAGGATTCGGTGACCGGGCCGTGGATCTCGCCCAGCCGCGCGAGCAGCGCGTCGGCCGCCGGGGTCCGCCGCCCGACCACGGGCAGACGGCCCCGGGGGGCGAGCACGAGCCCGGCGAGGAGCAGCCCGAGCGCCGTGTACGAGAGCGGGTTGAGCCAGGCGGCGCCGCCGCGCTCCTCGTACAGCCCGGTGCCGAGGAAGGCACACACGGCGCACAGGACGATGTGCAGCCGCCAGGCGAACCTCCAGCGCAGCAGCGGCCGGGCGGGGCCCAGCAGACCGTGTTCGACCAGCCGCAGATCGAGGGCGTCGGTCTCCTTCGCGGTCGCGAGGGCCGACATCTTCACCTTCTTGCCGGGCGGCGATCCGGCGGCGTGCAGCTGGTAGAGCCGGGTCAGCGCGACCCGCGGCGGACCGGCCATGAGCTGGGCGACGAGCAGGGGTTCGGCGGACTCCGGGGCGTACGGGGAGTCGGCGGCCACGCCCGGGCGGCGGGCGGCCGCGAGGGCCTGGAAGCGGCGCAGTACCAGCCAGGCGAGCGAGCCCACGGCCGCCGCGACCAGTATCGCGGCGAGCGTCACACCGTCGTCGTGCACAGGACGTTCCTTCCCCCGTCGACCTCGTACCACCAGTAGTAGTTGCGGTCGTCCCGGCTGCGGGAACAGAAGCCGTTCGGATAGGACTTCTGCGCCTTGTAGTAGCCGGTGATCTGCAGAATCGTGTTGTAGCCGGAGGGTACCTTGGTCGCGTTGCAGCTCCAGACGCCCATCAGCCGGGAGTCGCTGATGGTGGTGCCGTTGCGTTTGGCGACGAAGCACTCGCCCTTGTGGAACTGCCGCTCCACGCACAGCGAGGTGGCGAAGGAGTACCGCGATCCCGAGTGGTACCAGTAGTGCCGTCCCGTGCCGGTCGGGCAGCTGCCGAAGTTGACCCCCTCGCTCGCCCTGGTCACCCGGAGATAGGCGTTGGCGGCGCCGCAGCCGACGACGTGCGGGGTGGAGCTGGACCAGCGGCCGTAGCCGTCGTCGTAGACGTTGAGGCAGTCGCCGGTGTCGACGCTGCGGAAGGCCAGGTCCGTGCTGTCGGGCGTGGGGCTCGGCGGCGGGGTGTAGCGGTAACCGCCCGAGGACGAGCCTCCTGAGGACGAGCCGCCGCTGGAGGTGGTGTATCCGCTGGACGAGGTGTACCCGGAGCCGCCTGAGCTGGCAGAGGTCTTCGAACCGTCCGAGTCGGAGCCGTTGTTGAGGAAGTAGAGCATGACGGCGATCCCGATGATGACGGCGAGGACCGTGCCGCCGGTGATCCCGGACTTGGGGGACTGGGGCGGCGGAGCCGGGGCCGGCACCGGGACGGGCCTCGGGGTGCGCGGCGGCGACCCCTGACCAGGCGCCGAGCCCGCCCGGGCGCGGCCGCGCTCATGGGCGGCGCGGGCCCGCTCGGCCTCCTCGCGGGCCTGGCGGGCCCTGTCGGCCAGGAGGGCCGCCGCCCGCTCCCGCTCGGCCCGCAGCTCCCTTTCGCGCTGCTCGCGCTGTTCCCTCTCGGCGCGGGCCCGGTCCTGCGTGTACATCCGGGTGGGGCCGGGCGGCGGTACGGCTCCGGTGCGCTGGTCGACGGTGAGCGCCTCGGGGCCGCCGGTGCCGGGCCCGCTCTGGAACTGGCGGCCCTGCGTCGCGTACGCGCCGATCAGGTCCGTCCAGCGCGGCGGCAGCCAGCGGCCGCCGCCGGGGGAGTGCGGCAGCCCGGACAGGGAGGCGGTGAACTGGTCGAGCACGTCGCCGGGGCTGGGTCTGCCTTCGGGCCGGGCGGCGAGGCAGGGGCGGATCAGCGGGGTGAGTTCCTTGGGCAGGCCGGTCAGGTCCAGCTCGCCGCGCTGCACCCGCGACAGCAGCCGCAGGGTGTCGCCGTCCTCCGGGTACGGCGGCCGGCCCACCGCCAGATGGAAGAGGGTCGCGCCGAGCGAGTAGACGTCCGCGGCGGCCGTGGACTCCTCGCCGCGGGCCTGCTCGGGCGAGGTGAACGCGATCGTGCCGAGGGTGAGCTGGGTGCGGGTGATGTCGCTGGCGTGCGAGATGCCGAAGTCGATCAGCCGGGGCCCGGCCAGCGGCAGCAGGATGTTCTGCGGTTTGACGTCGCGGTGCACGATCCCCTGGCGGTGCAGGGTGACCAGCGCCTCGGCGGTGCCGGCGGCCACCCACCGTACGGCCGAGGCGGGCAGCACACCTTCGGTGCGGACCAGTTCGGCGAGCGAGGGGGCGGCGATGTACTCGATCGCCATCCAGGGGCGCTCGGCGGCCGCGTCCGCCTCCAGGACCCGGGCGGTGTAGGTGCTGTTGACCCGCTGGGCGAGCGCCACCTCGCGGGCGAAGCGGCGGCGGTCGGTGTCCGACACGACGCCTTCGGCGAGGAGGGTCTTGACGGCCACGAGCCGTCCGCCTCCGGTCCGTCCGAGATAGACCCTGCCCATACCGCCGGATCCCAGCCGGCCGAGCAGTTGGTACTGACCGAGCCGCTCCGGATCGTCCGAGCCGAGCGGCTGCACGCGTGCCCCAGCCATGCCGCACCTCCCCCTGCCGCAGCATTCCTGCGTCACCACAGTGCCACGGTGTGGGCGGGTGTTCCATGGGTCTCCCTGTCCGGGACGGAACTGGGACAGAGAGACCCACGCGGAACATCAACTGGTGCAGTACTGCTGTTCCTTGCCGATGGAGCGGTACATGCAGTCGGCGTTCTCCACGAGCTGGAGCACGGCGTCGCGGTTACGGCTCGTCTCGCGCTCGATCACCTCGTCGGGCGGGTAGAAACCGCCGCCGCCCCAGCCGGACGGATACATCTCGAAGGTGTAGCCGAAGATCTTCTGCGCGCCCCACAGCCAGTCGTCGATCGACCCGTCGGTGATGTAGAGGTCGCTGGACTGCTCGGGGGTGTAGCCGTTGCTGGCGGCCATCTTCTGGCCCACGGCGGCGAAGGCGTTGCGGTCGTCCTGGGTCATGCCGGGCGCGGTGTCCGCGTTGGTGTACCCGAACGGCCAGAGCACCAGCTCGCTGTAGGTGTGGAAGTCGATGCCGGCCTTGATCTGCTGCTTTCCGCCGACGACCCGGGAGCGGACGAAGTCGGCGACGACCTTCACCTCGGGGGCCGACTCGGGGTTCTTGCCGCGGTAGGTCTCGGAACTGAAGGAGCCCGAGGAGCCGCCGCAGCAGCCCCACTTGTAGTCCCAGTTGCGGTTCATGTCCGTACCGACGTAGCTGGAGCCGGTGTTGGGCTGGCGGTTCTTGCGCCAGCTGCGGTACGAGCCGGAGGCGATGTCGTACTCGCCGCCGTCCGGGTTGAGGTCCGGCACGATCCAGATCTCGCGGTTGTTGACGGCGTTGGTGATCCGGCTGTCGGAGCCGTAGCCCGCGCCGAACTCCCGCAGCAGGTAGAGCGCCATCTCGACCGTGAGGTGTTCACGGGCGTGCTGGTGGTGGGTGAAGAGGACCTCGGGCTCGTTCTCGTCGGTGGCGACGTTGTCGCTGATCTTGATGGCGACGATGTCCCGGCCCTGGTACGTCTTGCCGATGACCCGCTTGCTCATGATGTTCGGGTACTGCGCGAGACGCTGGTTGATCTCCGTGTTCATCTCGGCGTAGTTGTGGTAGCGCGAGTCGGCCGACGGGAAGTCCATGGGCTTCACGCCCGCGCCGCCGGTGCGGGCGGGCGGGGCGGGCAGCGCCTTGGGGGCGTAGCCGAGGGCCTTGAGCTTGCGCAGCTGGGCTTCGTTGGCGCTGACGACGATCGCGTGGTCGTCGGCCTCGTCGACGGAGACGCCGGTGGCCGCGACGGCGGTACGGTCGGCCGGGGTGGACGGGCCGTGGATCTCGTACTGCCGGATCGTCTCCTCGGCGGCCGCGGCGGAGCTCGCCGCGGCCGTGGCCGGACCGGATCCGGCCGAGGAGTCGGTGGCGGAGAGCGGCGCCGCCAGGGCGACCGCCAGAAGGGCCGCGAGGGTGGCGGACCTTCTTCCGCGGATGCGTAGTCGCATGCTGTCTCCTGGGTGGGGAGTGTGGGGGTGTGCGACGTGATGGTGCGGTTCCGCCACAGGATGGGGCGTTGGCATGCTCCGGTCAAGAGGGGTGGTTCGGCCAGTGGCGCCGCCCGGGTCAGGGGTGGCGCCACCGCATCACCCGTAGCGCTACGGGAGGTTGTGCACGTGCGGGCCGACCGCGTTGGACCAGGCGTTCCCGGCGGTCGCGTCCCAGTTGGTGGACCAGGTCATCGCGCCGCGCAGCGCCGGGTAGGTCTTCGACGGCTTGAAGGAGCCGCAGCCCGTCCCCCGGGTCAGGCAGTCGAGCGCGTTCTTCACGATCGACGGGTCGACGTAGCCGCTGCCCGCGCCCCGCGTCGATGCGGGCACCCCGAGCCCGACCTGCGAGGCGTCCAGGCCGCCCTCCAGCTGGATGCAGGCGAGCGCGGTCAGGAAGTCCACCGAGCCCTGCGCGTACACCTTGCCGTCGCAGCCCAGCATCGAACCGCTGTTGTAGTACTGCATGTTGACGACCGTGAGGATGTCCTTGACCGCCAGCGCCGTCTTGAAGTACTCGGTGCCGGTGTTCTGCATGTCGATGGTCTGCGGGGCCATCGTGAGCACCATCCCCGCCCCCGCCTTGGCGGAGAGCTGACGCAGCGCCTTCGTCAGGTACGTGGAGTTGATGCCGTGCTCCAGGTCGATGTCGACCCCGCTGAAGCCGTACTCCTGCATCAGGGCGTACGCGCTGTTCGCGAACGCCGTCGCGGAGGCGTCGCTGTTGATGGTGACGTTGCCCTTCTCGCCGCCCACCGAAATGATCACCGACTTGCCGGCGGCCTTCTTCGCCGCGATGTCCGCCTTGAAGTCGGCGACCGAGGCGTAGCCGACGGCCGGGTCGAGGCTGAAGACGATCTGGCCCGGCGTCGCGGTCGAGTCGGCGAACGACACGGCGATGATGTCGTACTGCGCCTGCACGTCCCGCAGCTTCTGCACGGTGGCGCCGTTGTTGAAGTTCTGCCAGTAGCCGGTCAGGGCGTGCCGGGGCACCGCCGGGTTCGGGTTCTGGCCGCCGGGGCTGGTCCGCCCGTTCACCGCAGCCGACTTCACGGACTCACCGGCCGCGTTGGTCGACGAGACCTGGAACTGGTACGCGGTGTCCGCGGCGAGCCCGCTCACGGTCGCCGACGTCCCGGTCACCGACTGGACCTTCGTGCCGTCGCGGTAGACGTGGTAGCCGGTGGCGCCGCTCGCGCCGTTCCAGCTCAGCGCGACGGACGAGGAGGTGACCGCGCCCACCGCGAGCCCGGCGGGCGCGGGCGGCACGACCGGGTCGGGGTCCTGCCCGCCGCCCCCGTCCGGCCCGAAGACCGACACGTCGTCGACGTGGTACGCGCTCTGCCCGTACCAGCCGTGCGTGTACACCGTCACCGACGTGGTGTTCGCGCCGGTGGTGAACGTGGTGGTCAGCTGCTTCCAGGTGGTGCTGTCCGGCGTCCAGGTCGACACGTCGGTGGTGCCCGTGCCGCTCGCGCCGAGGTAGGCGTACCCGCCGCGCACCCAGGCGCTGAGCGTGTACGTCGAGCTCGGCTTCACGGTCACGACCTGGCCGCACCGGGCATTGTCCTGCCCGGCCGGGGTCGCCTTGAGGGCGCCGGCGCCGGTGCGTACGGGCGAGGACACGACCGTCCCGCTGCCCGCCGAACAGCTCCAGTTGCTCAGCCCGGCCTCGAAGCCGGCGTTCTTGGCGACGTTCACATCGGCGGCCCGCGCGACCCCGGCGCCGCCGACGAGGGCGAGCCCGGACCCGACGGCGAGGGCCAGGGCGCCGCCGAGCAGGGCGTGCGCGCGTCTGCGCGGGCGGGCGTGGGGCGTGTGTGTGGTGCGGTCCACTGACGGCCTCCGGTGGGGGAGTTGGGGGTGTGGAGGGGGAGGGAACGGTGGCCACCGCTGGGGCTACAAGGTGGTCCAGACCAATGGGGTTGTCAAGACCTCTGACGCAAGCCCGCACGCGAAAGGGCCCCCGCCGCGGCGGAGGCCCTGGCCCGAAACAGCCTTCTTGTCACTCACTCCTCGGCGCGCAACCGGTCTCCGACGTACCCCGCCGCACACCCCACCACCAGCACCGCGAGCGACATCGCCACACTCATCACCCCCAGATCACGCCACGGCAGGCCCGCCGCGATCGCGTACGACACCAGCTGCGCGACCACCGGCACCGCGAACGCCGCACTCATGTGCTGCACCGGCGAGTCCCGGTACGGCTCCGCGTGCACCCGCGCGGCCACCCACACCGACAGCGCGATGCACACCGCGTTCGGCAGATGGACCAGCCACATCACACCGCCGAAGCTCTCCAGACGCTCCGGGCTCGCGAACGTCTCGTAGAAATAGGCGACCTGGACGTACGACGTGAGCATCAGGACCACGAGGCCCGCCCCCCACGCCTTCATCAGCGCGAAGAACGGCTTCCCCGCGGGGCGGGCGGGCGAGTGGTGGTGTCCGTAGTACGACATGGAAATCCCTGGAGTACGAGGTGGGGGGAAGGGGGATCAGCCGAAGATCTCGTAGAGCAGCACGGTGGTGAAGACCAGGAAGCCGAGCCCGCATCCGGCGACCAGCGCGGTACTCGACAGCACCGGCGACCAGCTGCCCCGGCCCGCGATGGTCGCCGTACGCTCCGGGGCCGCCGGATCGTAGGTGACGGTGACGGCCGTACCGGTGCGCATCGCAAAGCCGGCGAAGTCCTCGAACTCGACGGTCCTGCCGTCCTCGGTACGGAAGGCGAAGTGGTACTCCCGGGCGTCGGAGTCGCTGTGCGGACGGCGGATCCGCACACACTCCCCGGTGGTGCGCACCCCGCGGCGCAGCGTCCGCACCACCGTCGCCAGCCGCAGCGCGTACCTCACCGCGATGAACCCGAAGAACGCCGCCAGGAACCCGTAGAGGAGGTACTCGCCGCCCGGGACCCGCATCCCTAGTGCACCTCGATCGACTCGATGATCTTCTGGAGGTCGGCGTCGTCGAGGACGCCCTTCTGGGCGTCGATCCGCACTGCGAACGTCACGTCCTTGGAGTCGAGACCGGTCACGATCGTGCCGCGCACCCGCGTCCCGGCGACCGGGGTGTTCTCCTTGCCGCTGGAGGTGAACGCGAAGTCGACCCGCTTGGCATCGTCCGCCCCCGCGATCTCGACGTCCTTCGTACCCTCGATCGTGGAGCCCAACTGCACCCCCGCCTCGGCCCCGATCGCCGCCTCCTCGGCCGAGTCGGCGTTGGTGAAGTCCAGCTGGACCGTGATCATGCCGACGGTCCGGCCCCCCTCGGTGAGCGTGGCCGCGGCGGCGTTGTACTTGCTCCGCTCACCCGCGCCCTGCTCCTTGAACCCCTTGGGGTACGCGACGTCGACCCCGGCCGTCCGCAGCTCCCCCCAGCCCTGAGGCACCACGGCCGTGGCGGCGTCCTCGCCCCCGCAGCCGGTGAGGACGGCGCTCGCGAGGAGCGCGGCGCCGACGGCCGCCGCGGCGCGCCGGCCGGTCCTGATGATCATGGCTTCCCCACTTCTGTCGTACGGGTGGCGTGCACGGTCGTCCGGATCAGTTCGCACAGTAGCTGTACGGAACATATGACCGCTGGTCGCCTCGGGGCGCGCCCAGGAACTGCGCGTCGTTGAGCATTTCCTCCTTCTTCTCGGTGCTCACCGAGAAGCCGAGGCTGAGGCCGAGGTTCAGATCGAAGCCGTACTCCGCCGCGTCCGTCGTGCCGGTGTACCGCGTCTTGCTGGACTTGCCCTTGTCGAAGAGCAGCTGACCGAAGGGGTCGTCGGCGCCCGGCCGTTTGGTGGGGGCGTGCTCGTCGAACATGTAGGTGAAGGGCGCGGTGTTGTCGCCGTAGCCGTCCAGCCACTTCTCGGCGACCGCGCGGTCGGCGTCGCCCTCGGGGCCGGTGGGGAAGGTGACGGTGTTGGTGTAGACGTCGATACCGGTCTCGGTGTCGGTGCCCTTCCCGCCGACGCTGCCGTCCTTCTTGTCGTCGTCCTTCTTGCCGTTGTCGCCCTTGACCTTGGCGCCGTCCTTGGTCGCGCCCTTCTCGACGGTCCGGATCATGTCGATGCGGATGATCTTCCCGGTGGTCTTGTCCTTGGTGACCGTGATCGTGCCGGTCTGGGTGGTGTTGGCGGAGGACTCGCCGTTGATCGCGCCCGCCTCGTAGCCGACCTTCGTGCCGTACTCGATCGAGGCGGAGTAGGTGTAGGACTTGTTGTTCTTGTACTTGTTGTCGGTCCAGGTCACCTCGGGGGTGATCTTGGCGTTGCCGCCCAGCGTGGCGCTGAGCTTCTTGTCGTCCCCGGCCGAGATCTTGATGCCGCCGGCCACCGATCCCTCGACGCCGATCTTGCCGTAGCTGATCTGCCGGTTGTTGCCGAGATCCCGCTCGATCCGCTTGCGGGTCTCCTCCTCGTCCTTGAGGGGACCCTTGCCGAACCAGTAGAGGATGCTGTCGCCGACGCTGGCCTCGGCGCCGCCGGGGGACTTGCGCCGGATCTCGTACATCTTGAGCTTCTCGATGTCGTCCCGGAAGCGTTTGGCCTCGTCCTCGCTCTCGAAGACCCAGGTGTCTCCGTTGGTGACCTTGATTCCGGCACCCAGCTCGATCTTGTCCGAGCCGAGCTTGCCTATCTTGGCCTTGGGGGAGAAGTCCTTCTTCGCCCCGAGCGACGCGGCATCGGTGAAGGTGACCATGATGAGCTCGTCCTTGTCGTTGACCACCCCGTCCTTGTTGATGTCGGTCTTCGTCTTGAAACGCTGCTCCTGGAAGCCGTACTCCTGTCCCCATTCGATGAACAGGAACTTCGCCTTGGCGCCGGCCTTGTCGCTGATCGCGGAGATCTGGCAGAGCGGTGGCTCGAAATCGCCGTCCTGGGGTGGCGCGGCGGTGTCCTGGGTCCCGCCGCCGCAGTTGGTGCCGCCGGTGAGCCGGCAGATCTCGGCGGCGATCTTGCCGGCGATCTGCGCCCCGATGCCGGTGGTCGTCAGCGCGCCGATGACAGCGGCGGCCACCACGACGGTCCCCATGTACTCGGTGGCGGTGGCGCCCCGGTCCGACCGCAGCAGCCCCCGCGCCGGCGGTATCCGGCCCCCCTCAGTCATTCCGATGCCCTCCGTGTCACTGCCGCCGAGCCCGAAGGCCACCCCCGGGGCGGGTGCCCCTGTGGCCGCTGGTCGGCGGCGAGCCTAGTGAGGCGTACGGCAGGAGGCATGGGCCCTCGGGCCCACTGCGGGGCCCAACTCATCCTGGGTCGGGCCCCAATGATCCGCACCCTTTAAACCACCCGAACGCGTGATTCCGCATTCATATGAACGTCATCGGGGAACCGCCTTCGCCGGGTGATTCACCGGCGCAATTCCGCGGTCGTTTCCCCTTCACCTTTCGAATGGATCACGAAGGGGATCGAATGTTTACCGAAGGTGCCGCCCGCTCTGTCCGACTTTGATGGCGAAAGATGCTCAAGTTGGTTCCTGGGGTCAAAGATTGGGTGTTCACTGCCCAGTAAGTCGTGGCTAAAGTGCAGATGCAGCCGCACTGCGCAGTACACGATCTGCGGTCACCGGAGTACCGGAGACCGGAGTGGACGGGGAACCAGAAGTGCCGACAGCGATTGCGGTCACCAGTGCTGACCTGGTGCTTCCGCCGACCGACCAACAGACACCCACAGCAGCCGTGTTCCGGGCGCCGGACGTCCAGCCCCTGGAATCCGCGCTGGCCGACATGCAGATCCTGCTGGAGCAGCACGGATACGTCGTCGTGGTGTGCCCGTCATCGGTCGACCCCGCCCTTGAGCAGCGGCTGCACGCCGTCCGCTCCATCATGGAGAGCGACCGGGTCGCCCTGCTCAAGTCCAGCCTCCCGCCGCTCGGGATCGCCGTCCTCGTACGGCAGTTGCGCCAGCTCTCCATCTGCGACTTCAGCCCCGGCGTCGTCGCCTCCGCGGCCCGACTGCTCTCCCACTACATCTACGCGGGAGCCGTCCTCAACTCCGTCGCCCGGCTCGACCGCGTACCCGTCAGCCTCAAGACCCACCTCAAGGGCTGGATGCCCGGCACGCAGTTCGCCGTACTCGCCGCCCCCACCCCCCAGCTCCTCAAGATCGCCCCGGACACCGAAGCCCTCGCGGGACCGGAGTTCACCACCCAGCTCCTGCTGGCCAAAGGCCAGTTGCAGTCCGACTGGCCCACCACCGTCCTCGCCCCCGCGTGGCAGGTCCAGGGCATCCAGGAAGCGGCACTCCCCGCCGACTCACCCCGCTGGTGGGGCACCGGCAAGCTGGTGGAGTTCGCCGCCTACCTCCCGGACATCTCCGTCCTCTACCAACTGGTTGCCTCCGTACGGCGCGAGAAATGCCACTGGTGCGGCATGGAACTCATAGGCGACCGCTGCGGCTTCTGCTCCGCGCCGCTCCCCACGGCCGAGAACCACACGCCCCCCGACCGTGTCCCATAAGGAGGGGGCGACCGCTCGCCCCCTCGTCCCTCTCGTGCCCTGTACGTCCCCCGTCCGCTCACGGCATCCGATCGAGGTTGTACGGCCATGAACTCCCGCCAGCGCCGCGGCGTCATACTCCTGCTGCTGTCCGTCCTGTGCGCCTTCGGTGCCTTCGCCGGTGTGCTCTCGGTGATCAGCGACGCGAACTCCAAGGTCGGCCCCGAAGTGTCGGCGTACCGCGTCAAGAGCGAAGTGGTGCCCTACACGGCGCTCAACACCGGCCAGTTCGAGAAGATCACGATGCCCAAGCGCTGGCTCTCGAAGAACGCCGTCACGGATATCTCCGACATCAACGGCAAGATCGCCATCACCCGGCTGCAACCCGGCTCGCTCCTGCAGAACGACATGATCGTCAAACGCCCGGCCCTCCAGCCCGGCGAACAGGAGATCGCCATCATGATCGACGCCGCCACCGGCGTGGCCGGCAAGATCACCCCCGGCGCGACGGTGAACATCTACGCCACCTTCGCCGGCGAGCGCGAGGGCGAACCCGCCCAGTCGAAGATCATCGTCAACAACGCCAAGGTCCTCGACGTCGGCAAACTCACCGCCCTAAACCCCGACAAGGACGACCGGGGCGGCCGCGGCTCCGAAGCCGTACCGATCACCTTCGCCCTCAACACCCTCAACACCCAGCGCGTCGCCTACGCCGAGTCGTTCGCCCAGCATGTCCGCCTCGCGCTGGTCGCCCCCGGCAGCGACACCACCATCCGCCCGGGCGACCGCACGTACACGCTCGACAAGGACAAGTGAGGATGGGATGACGACCAGAATCCTCCCGGCCGTCGGGGACCCCGACGCGGCCCGGTCCGTCACCACTCTGCTCAGCCAGCTGCCCGACGCGGAGCCGGCGGCTCCGGTCACCGACTCCACCCAGCTCATCGACACCCTCGCCCGGCTGGCCGGGGAGTCCCTCGACGAGCTGCCCGAAGTCGTGCTGGTCCACGAGCGGATCGGTCCGGTCCCGGCGCTGGAACTGATCCGGGAGGTGGCCCTGCGCTTCCCCGCCGTCGGGGTCGTGCTCATCACCGCCGACGCCAGCCCCGGCCTCTTCTCCGCCGCCATGGACTCCGGCGCCCGCGGCCTCGCCGCCCTGCCCCTCAGCTACGAGGAGCTCGCCCACCGCGTCCAGGCCGCCGCCCAATGGTCCGTCGGCGTCCGCCGCCACCTCGGCTCCGGCGCCGACGTCTTCACCGGACCCGGCGGTACGGTCGTCACGGTCACCGGCGCCAAGGGCGGCGTCGGCACCACCGTCACCGCCGTCCAGCTCGCCCTCGCGGCCCGCACCTCCGGCCGCACCGTCGCCCTCGCCGACTTGGACCTCCAGGCCGGCGACGTCGCCTCCTACCTGGACGTACAGTTCCGCCGCTCCGTCGTCGACCTGGCCGCCATCACCGACATATCCCCGCGCGTGCTCCAGGACGCCGTCTTCACCCACGAGACCGGCATGGCCCTGCTCCTCGCCCCCGGCGAGGGCGAACGCGGCGAAGAGGTCTCCGAGCGGTCCGTACGCCAGATCATCAGCGCCCTGCGCTCCCGCTACGAGATCGTCGTCGTCGACTGCGGCACCCAGATGAACGGCGCCAACGCCGCCGCCGTCGAAATGGCCGACATCGCGCTGCTGGTCACCACCCCCGACGTCGTCGCGGTCCGCGCGGCCAAGCGCATCGTCCGGATGTGGGACCGCCTCCAGATCCGCAAGGCGGAGGAGACCCTCACCCTCGTCAACCGCTACAACCGCTCGACCGAGATCCAGCCGCCGCTGATCCAGAAGATCACCGGCACCCGCATGGCCGGCATCGCGATCCCCGCCGCCTTCAAGGAACTCCAGGGTGTGGTGGACGCGGGGAGGATGCATGAACTGGACGCCAAGTCCACGGTGAAGCAGGCACTGTGGGGACTGGCGGGCGAGCTCGGACTGGTGAAGGCACCGGCGGGCCCGGAGAAGCAGGGAAAGGCGCGCAACGACCGGGGCTCCGTGGGATTCCGCCGACGCCCGTCGAGGAACGAGGGGGCGAGCTGACCCATGGGGCATCGGGGGATGGCAGCAGCGGAGGGCATACGCCGAGAGACAGGGCGGGACCGCGCACGGCGCCCTGCCTGGCGTGAGTCCGTACGCAGGGGGGTGCGGCACGAGTCCGTACGCCGAGCGGCACGGCACGGGTCCGTATGCCAAGGGGCACGTCGGGAGCTCGTACGCCGAGCGGCGCCGCACGAGTCCGTACGCCGAGCGGCGCGGCGGGACCGCGGTCAGGTGGCCGTCGAGTTCCTCGGTACCGTCCCGCTGATCCTGCTGACGCTCGTCCTGCTGTGGCAGTTCGTGCTGGTCGGGTACACCTTCACGCTGGCCGGCAACGCCGCCGACGAGGCCGCCCGCGACGCCGCCCTCACCCACGCCACCTACCGGCAGGCGACCTGCGAGGAGTCGGCCCGCGACAAGCTCCCCGCCTCCTGGATCCGCCACGACGTGGCCGACTGCACCACCGACGGGGCCGACCACATGGTCGACGCCACCGTCGCCCTGCGGGTCCCCGTGCTCTTCCCCGGCGCCATCGACTTCCCCTTCACGGTCACGGCGGAGGCCTCCGCCGTACTGGAAGAGAGGTACTGACATGAGCGGGCCGAAGAAGCGGGCGCGGCGCGGCGGGGACCGCGGGCAGGTCGCCGTCGAATACCTCGGCTTCCTCCCCATCCTGCTGCTCCTCGCTCTGGTCGGCGTACAGATGGGCCTCGCCGCCTACGCCGCCCAGCAGGCCGGGACGGCGGCCCGGGTGGCGGCCCGTACCGCCACCCACGACGGGACGGACATGTCGCCGAAGCGGGCCGGTGAGGAAGCGGTGAGCGACTGGCTCGATGTCGACGTACGCGTGGAGCAGCCGTGGGGAGGAGACGAGGTGGAGGCGGAGGCGACCGTACGGATCCCCTCGGTGATCCCCGGCTTCGAACCGGGGGACGTGGCGAGAACCGCGACCCTCCCCACCGACTAGGCCGACCGCGCCGACCGAGCCGACCCATTGAGCACGTACGGACTGAGGAGCACACGATCCATGAGTCTGCGGGCACGCATCACCGCCCCTGAGGAGGACAGCGGCGGGCGCGAGGACGGCCATCTGGTCGCCGCCTTCCGCGCCAAACTGCTGGAGGAGATCGACCTCGCCGAAATGTCCGCGCTCGCCGCCGCCGAACGGCGCGCCCGGCTCGAACGCGTCCTCGGTCACATCATCAGCCGCGAAGGCCCCGTCCTCTCCACCGTCGAACGGGCCCAGCTGATCCGCCGCGTCGTCGACGAGGCCCTCGGCCTCGGCGTCCTCGAACCCCTCCTCGAAGACGCCTCCATCACCGAAATCATGGTCAACGGCCCCGACCAGATCTTCATCGAACGTGCCGGCCGGGTCGAACTCCTCCCGCTCCGCTTCGCCTCCCACGACCAGCTGATGCAGACCATCGAACGCATCGTCTCCACCGTCAACCGGCGCGTCGACGAGGCGAACCCGATGGTCGACGCCCGACTGCCCTCCGGGGAACGCGTCAACGTCATCATCCCGCCGCTCTCGCTCTCCGGCGCGACCCTCACCATCCGGCGCTTCCCCCGCGCCTACACCCTGCACGAGATGATCGGCCTCGGCTCCCTGGACGAGCAGATGCTGATCCTGCTCTCCGGCCTCGTCCAGGCGAAGTTCAACGTCATCGTCTCCGGCGCCACCGGCACCGGAAAGACGACCCTCCTCAACGCGCTCTCCGGACTCATCCCCGAAGGCGAACGCGTCATCACCATCGAGGACTCCGCCGAACTCCAGCTCCAGCAGTCACACGTCATCCGCCTGGAGACCCGCCCCCCGAACGTCGAAGGCAAAGGCCAGATCACCATCCGCGACCTGGTCCGCAACTCCCTGCGCATGCGCCCCGACCGCATCATCGTCGGTGAGGTCCGAGGCGGCGAGACCCTCGACATGCTCCAGGCCATGTCCACCGGTCACGACGGCTCCCTCGCCACCGTCCACGCCAACAGCGCCGAGGACGCGCTCATGCGCCTGCAGACCCTCGCCTCCATGTCCGAGGTCAAGATCCCCTTCGAGGCGCTCCAGGACCAGATCAACAGCGCCGTCGACGTCATCGTCCAGCTCACCCGTAACGCCGACGGCACCCGCAAGATCAGCGAGATCGGCGTCCTCGCCTCCCGCGGCCGCGAACGCTTCGCCATCGCCACCGTCTGCCGCTTCCACGCCCAGCCCATGGCCGCCGACGGCAGGGTCTACGGCACCTTCGAGTACCACCCGCTCCCGCGCCGCGTCGCCGAGCGGCTCTACATGGCCAGTCAGCCCATCCCGCAGGCCTTCGGCGTCGCATCGACCGCCGAAGAGCTCGCCCTCAGAGAAGCCCAGTAGGGAGCCGGACATGAACAACCTCGCCCTGCTGACGATCGGCGGCACCATGCTCTGCTGCGTGCTGGGCGTGGTCGGCCTCCACTCCTACTCCTCCGGCGCCGCCCAGCGCGCCGCCCTCGTCGAACGGCTCTCCCAGACCGGCCAGATCGCCCTCCCGGGCCGCCGACGCCGCCGCTTCCGCGGCATCGACCGGCGCGTGCGCCGCACCCAGCTCGGCAAGAAGCTGGAACTGCGCATCGCCTCCACCGGCCTCGACCTCACACCCGGCGAATTCGTCGTCTACATGGTGATCACCGTGGCCGCCCTGTGGATGATCGGACAGGCCATGCTGGCCTCGTTCTTCGGCCCCCTGTGCGGACTGCTCGGCATCTACGTCGCCATGGCCTTCCTCAACTGGCAGCGGCAGAAGCGCATCGAGAAGTTCATCAACCAGCTCCCCGAACTCTCCCGCATCCTCGCCAACGCCACCCAGGCCGGCCTCGCCCTGCGCATGGCCCTGAGCATGGCCGCCGACGAACTCGAAGCGCCCGCAGGCGACGAACTCAAGAAGGTCGCCGACCAGCTCGCCGTCGGACGCTCCATCGACGAGGCACTCGGCGAACTCGCCCAGCGGCTGCCCTCACGCGAACTCGTCGTCCTGGTCACCACCCTCGTCCTGTCCAACCGCGCCGGCGGCACCGTCGTCGGCTCCCTGCGCAACCTCACCGAGACCCTCGAGGAACGCAAGGAGACCCGACGAGAGGTCCGCACCCAGCTGTCGCAGGTCAGCATGACCGCGTACTCCGTCCCCGTCATCGGCGTCGGCTCGCTCCTCCTCATCGACAACATGCAACCCGGCGCCCTCGACAAGATGACCGGCTCCAGCATCGGCCAGGTCGCCGTCGTCGTCGCCTTCGCCCTCTACGCGGTCGGCTTCGTCATCATCCGCCGCTTCTCGAAGATCGACGTCTGAGCGCCTGACCGGCGTCAAGGAAGGAGGACCCAATGGAACTGCTGCTCGCTCTGATCATCGGCCTCTCGGTGGCCGGCGTCTTCTACGGAATCCGGATGTACCGCGCCGAAGCCAAGCTCCCCGGCGATCTCGCCCTCGCCCTGGAGATCGGGTCCTCCCGCACCGGCGCCGTCGACTCCCTCGTCGACCGCATCGGCATGCGCTACTCACCCGCCGTACTGCGCCTCATGGGCCCCAAGCGGGTCAACGAGGTCCGCCGCAAGATCGACCTCGCCGGCAACCCCGGCGGCCTCACCATCGACCGCTACGGCGCCCGCCGCGCCGTCTACGGCTTCCTCGGCGCGCTCGGCGGACTGGTCATGCTCTCCAAGGGCAGCGTCTTCGTCGCCCTGCTCCTCCTCGCGTTCGGCGCCTTCTGGACAGAGGTCGGCATCTGGTCCGCCATCCGCGTCCGCCGCGACCAGATCGAACGCACCCTGCCCGACTTCCTCGACGTCCTCGCCGTCGTCGTCAGCGCCGGCCTCGGCTTCCGCCAGGCCCTCGACCGGGTGGCCGAGAAGTACGAAGGCCCCTGGTCCGACGAGCTGCGCATCACCCTGCGCCAGATGGACATGGGCGTCAGCCGCCGCCAGGCCTTCGACGAACTGCGCCGGCGCAACGACTCCGAACAGGTCGCCCAGTTCGTCACCGCACTCCAGCAGGGCGAGGAGCTCGGCGCACCCATCGTCGACACCCTCATCCAGATCGCCAACGACATGCGCCGCACCGACGCCCAGAACGCCCGCCGCAAGGCCGCCAAGGCCGTCCCCAAGGCCACCCTCGTGATCACCTCGCTGATGGTCCCCGCGACGGTCATCCTGCTGGGCGCGGGCCTCTTCCTCGGTACGGGCACCAACTTCGGCTCGTTCACGGGGGAGTGAGGCGGACGTGGCGATCCGCAGACCTCACCTGGCGTCCGGCCCTCCAGCGGGGCCGTACGCGGGGATGAAGGCGGGCCTGGGGGCTCGGGGAGGGCTCGTGGCCCGGCGCGGGCTGGGGTCCCGGCTCAGGAAGGGGGCCGGGCTCGGACGCGGCTCACGGCTCCGTCTGGGGTCCGGGTCCCGGCTCCGGCTCGGGACCTCCCCGGGGTCCCCGCGCCAGCTGGGCAACGTAGAGGGCCCAACCCCCACACCCGTGCCCACCCCCGCCCTCAACATCCAGGTGAGCGCGTTGCAGGCCATGTGCCGGCAGGTCTTCGGCTTCCGCCTCGCCATGATCGCCCTGTCGGCCCCGGTCGCCCTGCTCAACGCCGCTCCGGGCCTGGCCAGCCAGCTCGTCGGCGGCGCCGTCCTGGTCACCTTCATGGGCTCGTACCTCCCCTTCCGGGACTGGGAACGCTTCGGCCCACTCCTGCTCAAATACCCGCCCCTGCTCGCCGCCGACACCGTCATCGGCGCCCTGCTCCTCGTGACCGCCGGCCCGCAGAGCCCTCTCGGATACGTCAGCGTCTGCACGCCCCTGCTCGCGGGCATCGTCTACAGCTGGCGCGGCGCCGCCTTCTTCGCCAGCCTCCAGTCCCTGATCCTCATCGCCCTGTACACCGCCGACCCCAAGATCGACGCGTCGTTCGGCGAATCGACCCTCATGCCGGGCCTGTGTGTCGTGGCCGGCGCCGTCGGCGTCACCCTGCGCAACCTTCTCCTGCGCTTCGGCACCGCCACCCAGGCACTCACCGAAGTCCGCGCCCGCCTCGCCGTCACCGAGGCCGTGGAGGGCGAGCGGGCCCGGCTGGCCCGCGAGATGCACGACTCCGTCGCCAAGACCCTGCACGGCCTGGCGCTCGCGGCCGACGGCCTCGCCGCCTCCGCCGACCGCATGGACCCCCTCACCGTCAAACACCAGGCCGACCTCGTCGCCCGCTCCGCCCGCCGCGCCGCCGCCGAATCCCGCGAACTCCTCTCCGACCTGCGCCGCCGCTCCGACACCGGCGGCGGAGTGGACGTGGGCGAGGAGCTGGCCGCCCGCGTCGACGACTTCGCCCGCCGAAGCGGCCTGCGCGCCACGTACCGGACCGTCGGCGAGAGCGCCGTTCCCGCCGTGCCCCAGGCCGTCGCGCGACAGCTGCTGACCATCGCCTCCGAGGCGATGGAGAACGCCCACCGCCACGCCCGCCCCACCCACGTCGAGGTCTCCTCCGGGGTCGTCTCCGGATACGTACGCATCAGCGTGTACGACGACGGGCGCGGCCTGCCCCCGGGAACCACCCTCGACGACCTGCGCAGGGCCGGCCACTTCGGCCTGGTGGGCATGGTCGAACGCGCGGCAGGCATCGGCGCCCGGATCCGCATCGGCCGGGGGAAGGCGACCCGCGGCACCGAAGTACGACTCGAACTCCCCGCCGGCGCCCTGCCCCCCGGCACGCCCCCGCCCGCGCCTACAGGACCGCCCCTGACCTGACCGCTTCTGCCCGTACCCAATGACCCGTCCCCCACCCCGCGAGAGGAGGCCGCACCATGCCGGACGACGTTTCCCACACCGCCGGACAGCGATCGGTGTCGTCCCACGTCTCTCAGCACACGTCCTCGTACACCCCCGAACCCCGCTCGGAACTCACCCAGGCCCCCTGGGCCCAGGCGGCCCCGCTGAGGGTGGTCGTCGCCGACGACAACCCCGTCGTACGGGCCGGCCTCACGGTCCTGCTCGGCGGCCGCGACGACATCGAGGTCGTCGCGGAGGCCGCCGACGGCCGCCAAGCCCTGGAGGCGGCCCAGCAGCACCAGCCGGACGTGGTGCTCCTCGACGTCCGGATGCCCGGCGTCGACGGCATCTCCGCGCTGCCGTACCTCGTACGCATCGCCCCGGTGATGATGCTGACGTACAGCAGGGAGAGCTCCATCGTCCAGGAGGCCCTGCGCCTGGGCGCGGGCGGCTACCTGGTCCACGGCGAGTTCACGGCCGACCAACTGGTGGGCGCGATCCGCGACATCAAGGAGGGCCGGGCCCACTTCACGGCCACGGCGGCCAGCGCCCTGCTGGCCCAGGTCCGCAGCCAGGAGCCATCCCCGGGCGGCCCGCTCCCGGGTCGGCTGCCGGAGGGGCTGGGGGCGGTGTACGCGTCCGGGGTGCCGTACGAAGGCGGGAGCCATCCCCCGTACCAGCCCCAACCACGGCACAGTGCGTCTGCACACACTCCGGAGACGCCAAGTGTCTCGAATTCATTGCAGTCTCAGCAAAACGCTTCGCATGTGCAACCTGTCATGTCACAGTCGGGGCAGCGTAACAGGGAGGCATACGGCCTGAGTTCGAGGGAGGTGGAGGTGATGGACCTGATCGCATCAGGCATGAGTAACCAGCAAATCGCCGCCACCTGCTTCATCAGCGAGAAGACCGTGAAGAACCACATCAACCGCATCTTCTCCAAGCTCCACAGCGTCAGCCGCAGCGAGGCCATCGCAGCCTGGCTGGGCACCGCCCACGGAGGTACCCCCCGATGACCCCCCACAAGTCCCAGCGCACCAACCCGCTGACCTGGGCCCGCGATTGGGCCCGGGTTTGGGCCCACGGACCCTCTGGTGGGACGGGTGCCCCGGCGTACGTTTCTCGTGTCGAAAGCGGCACCGGCCAGGAGGAAGCCGGAACCGCGGAAGGCACCACAGAGACTTACGCGTCGGCCGACCAGCGGTCGGCCGGACCTGGAGGGGAACACCATGAGCGACGTCATGCTGAAGTCCGCGACCACGGCCAAGGTGTACGTGGGTCACTGGACGAACACCGCCGTGGACCGGGTGAAGGCCCGCTACGAGGCGAAGGACCGGGGACAGACGGCGGTCGAGTACCTGGGCATCATCGTGGTGGTCGTGGCGATCGTGGTGGCGATCACGGGTACGGACATCGGCACCTCGATCAAGACGGCCATCACCACGAAGATCACCGAGCTGACCGGTGGCGGCGAAGGCGAGTAGTGGTCATACGCCGATCCGGCGACAGAGGGCAGGCCTTCCCCATCTACATCACGGTGGTGGGGGGTCTGCTCTTTCTCGCGTTCGCCTACTTCGCGGTAGGGCAGGCGGCTGCGACCCGCAACGGCGCCCAGACGGCGGCCGACGCGGCAGCACTCGCGGCAGCGCAGGACGCTCGGGAACAACTGAGGGACGGCTGGCTGAAGGTCATTCTTAACCCAGCTGAGTGGGACGGCTATCTCAGGGGTGAGCGCTTCGGCCAGCACACAGCGTGCGCTGCGGCCGCATCGTTCGCCGGCCGCAACGACGCCAAGCTCGTCGAAGGGGTGAACGGCTGCGACCGACTACCCCGATGGGGTGGGGAAGAGGGGTTCAGCGTCAAGGTGCGTACTCTCGGCACGGTCGGCGAGTCCGTCATCCCAGGCACGGAGAACCAGCATGCGACCGCCGAGGCCAAGGCGGTTATCAAGCCCCGGTGCACCTTCGACCCGCCGAAGCCGTCCCCGCTGCCGGACCCGACCGAAGCTCCGGACCCGGGTGAGGATGAGGGGCCGGGCGACGACACGGACGATGACCCGAAACCGATTCTCGGCCTCTCGTGCGACGGTGTCCCGTGGGACATCGACCCGAAACGCCCGAAGCTTCCCGACGCTGCTGATCTCTTCACTGTCCGACTGGCCGACTGACAAGCGAACGACGAGAAAAGGAACCGCGTTTCATGAGTGCTCGGTACGTAACGAAGGCCCGCAGGGGGGTTGCCGCGGTCGCGATCGTGGCGGGATTGGCCCTCGCCGTATCCGGCTGCGGTGGAGAGAGTAACGGGCAAGAGGAGAAGCCTGCCGCGACAACCTCCGCGAAGGCGAGTGGGAACGGCAAAGCGCCACAGACTGAGGAGCCCACAGAGACTCTCGCCGTCCTGAAGGGCCAAGGGGGTCTCGAAATCACCATCCACTCTGCGAAGCGCGATGGCGGTGGATTCCTCACGGTCTCCGGCAAGCTGGCGAATACTGCAGACAAGCCCAAGGCTGTTCCGGCAGAGCTTCGGGGCAACGAAACCGAGATTCTGAAGCACGGCAACTCCCTGGGCGGCGCCACCCTGGTGGACGCCGCCGGCAAGAAGCGCTACTACGTGCTACGCGACACGGACGGTCGCCCACTGACCACGACAGGGCTCTCCAGCCTCGCCGCGGGCGCTTCGACATCCGTCTTCATGCAGTTCCCCGCCCCGCCCGCAAGCACCACGGACGTCTTGCTCCAGCTGCCCACCTTCCGCCCCGGCACCATCAAGCTGTCCTGATCGGGTGCTGCCATGACGACCATCCACTTCCCCGCCGCCGGCCGCCGGCGCTGCATCGCCGTGCTGACCGCCACCGTCATCACCGCCTCCGCACTCACCTTCTCCACCGCAGGCACCTCCTACGCCGACGATCCGCCCGGCTCGACGTCCAGTTCCCCGCCACCGAAGATCGACACGAACTCACCGGAGCTGATGCTCCCCGACGGGGCCACGCTCGCTCCGGCGAAGGTCCTCGACATCAAGCAGGTCGTCGAGGAGCAGGGCGGTGAGCAGCGACGCGAGGACACCAACGTCGACGTCACCTTCGCCCTCCAGGCAGAGGTGCTCTTCGGGAAGGACAGCGCCACGCTCAGCAGCGCGGCCAACGCCCGGATCGCGGCGATCGCTGCGGAGATTAACAAGCAGCGCGCGAGCACGGTGCGCGTCTTCGGCTTCACCGACAACCTCGGCTCGTACGAGCATGGTCTGACGCTGTCGAAGCAGCGGGCCGAGGCGGTCCAGAAGCAGTTGGCGAAGGACCTCGACCCCGGGAAGAAGTTCGAGATCCGGGGATACAGCGAGGACTACCCGATCGCCGACAACTCAACTGAAGAGGGACGCAAGAAGAACCGCCGGGTCGAGGTCACCTTCCCCCGCACGGCGGGCAACTGAATCACTACGATGCCGAGTCGACGGCCGGCGGCCAGTGGGCCGTCGCCCTACCGGTCGGCGTCACGGAGGAGCGAGCGCGATGGTGTGGAGGGGCGTGACCACCGCGACCGCTGCCGTGGGCGCCGTTCTGGCCCAGGGCGCAGCGGTGGCGACCCCTTCCCCGGAGGCTGCCGACCGCGTGCCCGCGTACCGCATGGCACAGGACGCCCAACCGGTCTCCGGCGCGGCGTCCAGCGCCGAAGGGCCGCTGCTCAAGCAGCCCGGGACGTACACGGACACCGCCGTCGCCGGCGAGAAGAAGTACTACCGCGTCAGGCTGGACGGCACGTCGAACGTCTATCTCTCGGCGGTCCTCGCGCCACCGCCGGGGACCGTCGTCGGTGTCCTCGACGGCATCCGGCTCTCGTTGGCGAAGGCCGACGGGACGCCGTGCAGTGACGGGACGACCCTGGAGTTCCTGGGGGAGTCGGCCCGGCCCATCGCCGACTACGTCAGTCGGCGTATCGAGCCGGGGAGGTCCTGCAACAAGGCCGGGGAGTACCTCCTTGAAGTAGAGGGCAGAGGGCGAGGCCGTACGACCCCTCGGCGGTGGCCGATGGAGCTCACCTACAAGGCCGAGCCCCCTCTGAAGCCCGGCTCCGCCGTCCCCAGCGTTCCCACCGGCTGGAGCACCGAGCCCCCGGCGCCCGCCGGCGGCGGGCCGAGGGGGATCACCGGTGGGACGGGGTTCAACGACGCGGCGGCGGTGAAAGGCGGGGCCTGGCGGGACGAGATGAAGCCGGGGGAGAGCCGCTTCTACCGGGTTCCCGTGACGTGGGGGCAGCAGCTGTTCGTCAACGCGCAGCTGGCCAATCTGCCCGGGGCGGACCGCTTCGCCGCCATCAACGGCTTCCGGGTCGAGCTCTACAACCCCGCCCGTGGCCTGGTCGAGGGCAAGAAGGACAACTACACGGGCAAACCGGCGTCGGTCGGGCTCGGCACGGCTCCGGCGGCGTACGCGAACCGCACCGAGGGCGGGTCGGACGCGGTCCGGGCCATGCGGTTCGAGGGCTGGTACTACGTACAGGTCTCCCTGGACCGCACGGTGCCCGACGCCGTACCGCTGACCTTGGACGTGTCCGTCAAGGGCGAAGGCGGGGCGGGACCCGCGTACGACGGAGACGCGGAGGCGGCCGGCTTCGCCCTCGGAGACGAGGCTCGTGGCGCGGACGACCCTGCGATGCGGGCCTTCGGCCTGACGGGCATCGGGGTCGGTACGGCCCTGGTGGCAGGCCTCGCCGCGTGGTGGCTCCTGGCCCGCCGCCGGGGGTGAGCGGGGGCGGGGGTGCGGGTTTCTTTGGGGGTCGCGGTGGGCCGGGACCGTGAGCTTCTGGTGGGTCCGCCCTCTTTCCGAGTGTGGCTCCCTCCGGCGGCCCCTCAAGGGCGCCTTCGGCGTCGGCTTCGCCGATGTCGCTTCGCTCCACCCTTGACCGCCCGCCTCCGTCCGCCTTTTCACACACGGAGGGCGGTCCGAGGGGTGGGGTCCCACGCGGGGCCTTGCTTCGTGCCGGGGGTGGGATGGGCGTCTGCGGGTCAGTGATGCGCGTGAGTGGAATGGGGCTTCTGGGCTCAGCTAAGCGGGCTCGGCCCGTTGTTGGCTGGGGTGCAGGCACGTGGCTGGTGCCCGGTGGGTGGCCCGGCCCGAGGCGAAGGCCTCCGATGAGCGTCAGGCGAACAAAAACGCGCGCGGAATGAAGACCCCCGTCGGATGGGTGCCTCTTGCGTCACAGGAGGCACCCTGAACCCCTTCACGGTTGAACTGCGGCGCATTACGTCCCCCGGTTTACCGTTCAAGAGGCTAGGGGCGTCTTGTGTGACGCCAGAGGCGGCCACTCGCCGACCGGGCTCACTTAGCGTGCGGTTTGCGTCGCCCGCGCCCAACGACGCCCTCGACCCGGGGCCGGCCCCCCACCGGGCATCAGCCCAGTGCTTGTGCCCCAACCAACCGACGGCCGGTCGCCGCTAAGCGCAGCCCAGAAGCCCCATTCCACTCATGCGCAGTTCTGACCCGCAGACGCCCATCCCACCCCAGGCACAAACATCGCTGGGCGGGGGACCCCACCCCCCGGGCCGCCCTCCGAGTGTGAAAAGGCGGACGGAGGTGGCCTGCCAAGGGTGGGCGCAGCCCATCGCGCAGCGACGCGACCGAAGGGAGCGCCCTTGAAAGGGCACCGGAGGGAGCCACGCTCGGAAAGAGGGCGGACCCACCAGAAGCTCACGCCCCCGGCCCACCCCGACCGCCAAAGAAGCGGTAACCCCTCATGCCCCCGCCTCCCCCAACCGCCTCAGCGTCGCCTGGATCGTGGCGATCATGGCCGCCGGGCGGTGGAAGACCTCCGTCGCCGTGAAGCGCAGGACGCGGCGGACGCCCGGGCAGTCGGGGAGGGCGTTGAAACGGCGGGTGTCGCGTTCGTGTGCCTCGCGGGTGCCGTGGAAGGGGTGGCCCTCGATCTCCACCACCAGGCCCGCCGCGCGGAAGAGGAAGTCGGGGCGGATGCCACGGCCGTCCGGGGTGTGGAGCCGTGGCTGGGACTCGGGGTGGAGCCCCGCGTCGTGCATGTGCAGGCGGGCGAGGGTCTCCGCCGGGGAGCCCGCCGCCGGGTCCGTCAGGCGCAGCCACCGGCGGGCCCGGCGGGCGCCCGGGCGTCGGGACGCGAGTTCCGTGCGCAGCTCGTCGGGGTGGACGGGCGCCGGGCGGCGGACGCCGCCCACCACGCGACGGGAGAGCGCTGAGTCCGCCGCGACGACCGCCTCCTCGCGTGAGCCGCGCCGTATCAGATCCGCGACCGTACGAGCCGGGGTCGTCACCCGCAGGCCCCGGCGCAGCGACCAGTCGCCGGGCGAAAGCGCGCCCCGGTGCACACGGATGTCCTGGCCGTGACCGCCACTCACCCCCAGGGACGTGAGCTCGACGACGGACGAACGCGCATGAGGCCGCCGGTCGCCGCCCAGCACCTCGATCCGGTGTACGTACGCCGCCGAGCGGTGGCTGCACACCAGCGTCGGCCGCACCGCCTGCAACGCCCTCGCGCGCGTCAGCCAGTCCACGGGCCGGCCCGGAGCCGCCCACGCCCCCGGGCAGACCCGCTCCCGCCCCTCGCGGCGCAGCGCGCTCCTCAACCGCCCCTGGGACCAGCCCGCCTCCAGGGCGCGCGCGGTGAGCAGCACACCACCCCGGGCCACCGCCGTCAGTTCTGCCATGGACCAACGATCCCGGCTCTCGTCCGCCACCGCATCCCCTGTGGACAACCGCCGTTGGGCCCAGCCTTGGGCCCGCAGGCCCAAGACGAAACCGCGCCACGCCCCTAGCGTCGTGTGCATGTCGCCTACGGGGATGGTGCGTTCGGTCGATCGATGGTGGCGCCGGCACGGGCCGCGCACGGAAGCCAGGCTGCTCGGCCTGCGCACGCGGCCACGCCGCCCGCGCGGGCGAGGCCGCCTCGGCCGCCTCAGGCACGGGCAACGCGGCCAGGGCGCCCTGGAGTACCTCGGCCTGGTCGTCATCGTCACCGCCATCGTCGGCGCCCTCGTGGCGACCGGCCTCGGCGCCGAGCTGACCCAGAAGATCGGCACCCAGGTCTGCAAGGTCACCAGCAGCGGCAACTGTGGCGGCGAAGGCCCCCAGGCCCAGGGCGACGACCCCGGCGCCACCAAACCCGCCACCGACGGCAACGGCAGCGCGCAGCCCAAGTCCCAGGCCCAGATCGACTACGAAAAGGCCCTCCAGGACCTGGAGAACGCCAAGAAGCAGCAGCAGGCCGACACCGACAAGGCCAAGCAGGCCGCCGAGGAACTCGCCAAGATCCTCGCCGAGGAGCTCGGCATCAAGGCGGCGTTCGACTGCATCACCAAGGGCGACATGGGCGCCTGCACCGAAACGCTCATCAACGTCCTCACCAGCCTCATCGGCGGCGCCATCGGCAAACTCGCGGCCAAGTACGGCGCGCCCTGGAAGTGGAAGAAGGCCGCCGAGCTCATCAAGAAGCTCAAGAAGCACGGCGGCGACCTCTACGACAGCCTCAAGAACCTCATCAAGAACCGCAACAAGGTCAGCGACGCGCAGAAGAAGGCCGACGACGCCAAGAGGAAACTCGACGCCGAGAAGAAGGATCCTCCGAAGGAGGATGAGAAGCCGGGCAACAAGCCCACCACCTGCCCGGTCCGGCACAGCTTCCCGCCCGGCACCCCCGTACTCCTCGCCGACGGCCGCCGCATCGCCATCGAGCGGGTCCAGGTCGGCGACCAGGTCCTGGCGACCGAGCCGTACACGGGACGTACGGCCGCCCGCCCCGTCGAGCAGGCCATCACCACCCACGACGACAAGGACTTCACCCGGCTCACCGTCCGTACCGTCGGCGGCCCGGCCGTGCTCACCGTCACCGACACCCACCCCTTCTGGGTCATGGACCAGGGACGCTGGCGCGACGCCGGCGAGATCCGGCGCGGCGACACGCTGCGCAGCGACAAGGGGGTCGCGCTCCCGGTCGTCGCGGTCTCCCGGTTCACCGAGCGGCAGACCACGCACGACCTGACCGTCGCCGACATCCATACGTACTATGTGGTGGCCGCGGCCAGCGGAATCCTGGTGCACAACCAGGACGGCGCGCCGACACCGACGGCCCAGCACCAGAAGCTGCAGAACATCATCAACACCCTCTACAAGGGGGTGGGCAGCCCGGACCAGATCGGTGACGGAAGCGCGATGGCCGCCGCCGACTACGAGGCCAACGGCGGCCCCAAGGTCGAGGGCAAGGACCACGTCGGCAAGGCGAAGGAGATGAGGGACTCGCTGAAGAACTTCCTCACCGCCACCGAGTGGAAGCCCCGCAAGGGCGCCCGTAAGGAACCCCTGATCCGGACGCCCGAGGACGAGCAGTTGGCCAGGACGCTGATCAAGGCCTTGGACGACGCCATCGAGGGTAAGTACAAGGGCCACAAGAACTACCCCGGACTGGACTGCTGATGACGACCCCCGACGTGCCCCCGACGAACGGCACCACCCCCCAGCCCCCCGGCGCGCCGGGGGGCCCCGCCCCGGCCCCCTCTCCCGACGTGCGCCTCGTCGAGGAGCTCGTCGCCGAACTCCCCGGCTTCGCCGACGCCTACGAAGCCCACGTCTTCAACGAGAACGGCGTGCTGCCCCACGTCTTCTTCATGGACGTCGTCGAGGAGACCGTCCAGGCCTTCCTGGGCCAGGAGTCCGACGTACCCGACTGGCGACGCACTCTCGACTTCCTCGAGGAGCGCACCGGCAGCGACACACCCGAGGTCCAGGCCGTGATCGTGACCTCGTTCCTCAACGATCTGCCCTACCCCGGACGGCCCGGCCACGACATCGTCCGCCACCTCCCCCCGCGCATGGCCGCCACCTTCGCCCGGATCAGGCCCAAGGGGTGACCGACACCCCCGACTGGTCCGCCCTGACGCACGCCTACGGCCCCGCCGACGACATACCCGGCCTCCTCAAGGACATGGGCTCCGACGACGAGGCCGTGCGCGAGCAGGCCATGGAGGAGCTCGTCTCCTCCCTCTTCCACCAGGGAGACATCTACTCCGCCAGCGCCGCCGCGCTGCCCGAACTCGCCCGCCTCGCCCTCCACGGCCCGGGCCACCGCACCCAACTCCTCTGGCTCATCGGCGGCTGCGCCGACGGCGCCGCCTACCGCGACGAGCGGGCCGCCATGGACCGCGCCGTCGCCGAGACCCTGCCCACGCTGCTCCCCCTCGTCACCGACGAGGACCCCGGCGTACGCCAGGCCATGGTCTGGCTCATCGCCGCCGCCGGGCACGCCGCGCTGCCCCTGATGCCTCTGCTGCGCGCCCGGTTCGACATCGAACAGGACGCGGACGTACGCGCCGACCTCGCCACTGCCCTCGGCCTCCTCGACCTCGACGACCGGACCCGCACGGCACGCGACCGGGCCCTGCTCGACGACCCAGAGCCCCGCGTCCGCCTCGCCGCCGCCACCGACCTGCTGCGCACCGCCCCCCTCCCGCTCCCCGCCGACCTGGTCGACGCCGCGCTCGACGCGTACGGCGAGCACCCGGTCCAGCAGTACGGCGAGGTGTGGCCCGCGCCCTACCGCACCCTCGGCGACCGGCTCCTCGACGATCCCGACGCCGCCCTGCGGGGGATCGACCGCGGCCTGCCCCTCGCCATGGACGTCGACGCCACCTGGCGGGACCGCGAACGCGAACTGCTGCCCCACTTCACCGCCGACATCGAGCATCCGTACCAGCTCCAGACCATCGCCCGGCTCGCCGCCCAGCTCCCCGGCGGCGCCGACGCCCCCTACCTGGCCCCATTCCTCGACGCCGAGCACGCCGGCCACACCGCCAACGCGGACCTGCGCGTCGCCGCCGCCCTCGCCGCCGTACGGCTACGCACACCCGACGCCCTCGGCCACGTCCTGCGCCTGCTCGACGACCTTCCGGACCACGACATGACCGCCGCCGTCCTCACCGCGGCCGTCGAGGTGTTCGGCGCCGCCGCCGAACCGGTCGCCGCCAAGGCCGCCGACCGCCCCCGCGCCGCCTGGGCCGACGCCCTCATCCCCTTCCCGGCGCTCGTCGCCCACTGCGAAAGCGCACTGGTCCGGCTCCTGCCGCACTCGGCCGACGCCCTCGCCGTCCTCGGCGCCGCCGCCACCCCCGCCACCGTCGACACCCTGCGCGAGGCCGCCCACCACGGCAGCACCCGCGCGGCCACCGCATACGCCCGCCTGACCGGCGACCACACACCCGCCCTCGCCCTCGCCCGCCAGGAACTGACCGAGGAGAAGGGACGCTGGGCCCTGCACGTCGCCGGCCGGCTCGGCCCCGCCGCCACCGAGCTGCTGCCGCTGATCGAACCCCACCTCACGACCGGATCACGCGAGACCCGCGCCGCGGCCGCCGCCGCGCTCTGGCGCATCACCGGCCGTACACACGACACGGCAGGCCCCCTCGCCACACTGCTCGCCCAGGCCCAGAACCTCTACGAACCCCACTTCGACGCCCTGCGCGCGCTCGCCGAAATGCACCTCCTGCCGGACATCGCCCGCCCCGCCGTCGAACGGATCGCCCGCTCACCCCGCCGGGCGGCCTCCCAGCTCTTCGACAATGGCACCCCGCACATCGACTACACCGCCCGCGCCCTGGCCACGGCCGTCCTCGACCACGCGCGCCCCGGGCCGGCCGGACCGCTGAACCGATGATGATCGCCAACCTGCTGCTCAGCCGGCACCTCGACCCGCCCGCGCTCACCGCCGCCATCGCGGCCGCCCTCCACGTACCCCCCACCCACGTCGACCTCCGCCACGCCGACGCCGACCAGGACGGCCGCGACTGGCACGCCCCGGTCCTGTGCACTTACCACGACCTGCGCGGCGACCTCGCGCTGAGCCTCGACATCCAGGTACAGGGGGACGAGCGGGTACGGGACGATGCTGCCGTACCCGCCGGAGAGCCCGAACTGGCCGCCGCCCTCGCCCACCGGACCGGCGCCGGAATCCTCTACCCCGACGACCGCATCGACCCCCAGACCTACTGGCTCGCCGACCCGAGCGGCGTGGTCACCCGCGCCCGGCTCGCCACCACCGACGACGACCCGCCCGTCCACACCGTCGACGCCGTCGAGGCGTCCTCCCTCGCCTTCCCGCACGCCGAGGTCACCCCCCTCGCCGAAATCCTGCGGGAGTACCCCGGTCCCACGCCCCTCGCCGACGCCATCGGCCTGTCCACCCCCGCCGCCGTGTCCCTGACCATCTGGGAACGGATGGTGCGCCGGATGGCCGCCGGCTGGCCCCCGGCCGGCCGCTACCTCCCCGAGCTGTACGCACACGACCTCGCCGCCCGTGACCACTTCGCGCGCGAGATCGCCACCTGCCCGCAGCACGAACGCACACCGCTGCTCGCCGCCGTCGCCCGGATCGACGCCCTCTTCCGCACGCTCACGGTCGACACGACGGAAGGCACCGCCGAAGGCACCCTCGACGGCACCGATCCCGCCGGCCCCTGGTGGCGCACCCGCACCCCCCGCCGCACCCCCTGGCCGTAATCCCCTCCCGCACCACCCGGACATAATCGACCGCATGCCCCAGGCCCCCTCGCTCACCCGCGCCGCCCCCGCCCTGTGGGGGTACGCCGCCGTACGGCTCACCGGCCTGGCCGTCCTCGCCGTCGCCGCCGCCCACGCCGGCAAGGACGCACTGCACCTGCTCAAGGGCCGCTGGGACTCCGTCTGGTACGTCCGGATCGCCGAACACGGCTACGGCCACACCACCACCCTCCCCGACGGCAGCCGCCACTCCGACCTCGCCTTCTTCCCCCTCCTGCCCGCCCTCGAACGTGGCCTGTCCACACTCCTCCCGCTCGACGCCGCCACCGCCGGACTCCTCGTCGCCTGGGCCGCCTCGCTCGCCGCCGCCTGGGGCATCTACGCCGTCGGCGCCCACATCGCCGGACGCGACGCCGGGATCGTGCTCGCCGTCCTCTGGGGCGTGTACCCCACCGCGTTCGTCCAGTCCATGGCGTACACCGAGACCCTCTTCACCGCCCTCGCCGCCTGGTCGCTGTACGCCGTCCTGCGCGACCGCTGGATCCTCGCCGGCGCCCTGAGCGCGCTCGCCGGACTCACCCGCCCCTCCGCCGCCGCGCTCGTCGCCGCCCTCGGCGTCACCGCCCTGGCCGGCCTCGTCAAGGAACGCCGCCTCCGCGCCCGTACGGTCGCCGGAGTCCTCCTCGCACCCCTCGGCTGGCTCGCGTACATCGTCTACGTCGGCATCCGCGAGAACAGCCCCACCGCCTACTTCGACGTCCAGGCCGCCTGGGGCAACAGCATCGACGGCGGCGCCGCCCTCGCCCGGTTCATCTGGAACCAGCCGCCCCTCGCCGCCCTCGGCCTGGCCGCCGCGCTCGCCCTCCTCGGCTGGCTCGTGGCCCTGTGCGTACGCCAGAGACAGCCGCTGCCCGTCCTCGTCTACACCATCGCCGTCGTCGTCATCTCCCTCATCGGCGCCGCCTACTTCGGCTCCCGGCCGCGCCTGATCATGCCCGCCTTCCCCCTGCTGCTCCCCGCCGCCGTGGCCCTCGCCCGGCTCCGCACCCGGATCCCCGTCCTCGCCGCTCTCGCCCTCGCCTCCGGTGCGTACGGCGCCTTCACCCTCCTCGGCTCCGGCCCGCCCTGACCGGCGGCGGACGTTGGGCCCCTGGGCCCATGCGGCCGCCGGAAGCGCGCTGTTAGCGTGCCGCGCATGACACGACGGAGCACGCGGATCATCACGGCGGCCGCGGCCGTCGCGCTCGCCATGGGACTCACGGCCGGCTGCGAGGACGGCGACCGGAAGAACGACACCGGCCCGTCCGACACGGGCAAGGCGAGCACCGGGCCCCGCACCACCGAGCAGCCGCCGAGCGCCTCGCCGAGCACCACCGCACCCGCGCCCGCCGCCACCGGCACCCCACTCACCAAGGCCCAGCTGGACAAGGCCATCCTCGCCACCGCCGACGTCCCCGGCTACACCGTCACCACCATGGAGGGCCCGCCCGCCCAGGGCGAGATCGCCGAGAAGGCCGAGTGCGCCCCGCTCATCGCCGTCCTCAACGGCAAACCGGAGCCCGCCGCACAGGCCTCCGCGTACCGCCAGATCGTCGGCGTCAAGAACGGCCGCCCCGCCGTCTCCGAATTCCTCACCAGCCACGGCGCGGGCGCCGCGACCGTCCTCAGCCGGGTGCGCGCGGCCGCCACCGCCTGCGCGGGCGGGTTCCTCACCCGCGACGGCGCCACCACCTCCACGTACAAGAAGGTGAAGGAACTCCCGCTCCCCAAGGCCGGCGACGACAGCTTCGCCTACCAGCTCACCGCCGACTTCCAAGGCGAAGCCGTACCGCTGGTCTTCCAGATCGTCCGCTCCGGACCCACCGTCGCCACCTTCTACACCGCGAACTTCGAAGGCCCGGCCACCCCCACCATCCCCGTCGCGCTCCTGACGGCCCAGACCGGCAAACTCCGCTAGCCGCCCCGGCCCCTACGGCCGGACCGTCACCCGCACCCCCCGCCGCAGCCCCCAGCCCGCCATCGCGCCCGCCTCCGCCTCCAGCACATGGCGGGCGCGCGGCCGGATCATGCCCAGCCGGCCCGGCTTCATCGTCACCACATCGACGACCCGGAACTCCTTGTCCAGATACGCCACATCGATGGCGAACCGCATCCGGAAGGTGTGCACGCTGTTGCACGGGGTGATCATGAGAGCCCCGTCGATCCCGTCCCGGCCCAGCAGACCACGCGAACGCGCCCGGTACGACGCCGCGATCTCCACCGGCACCGCGCCCGTACCCCCGCCCTCCCGAGCGTCGCCCTGCCCCTGGACCGTCATCGTGCCCATGCCATTACGCCAGTTCCCCATGGGGGACGAAGGTAGCGCCACCGCCCCGGCCCTGGGCCCCGCTTCACGCACAGTGGGCCCCTGGACCCATGACCCGGCCCGCCGACCGGCCCTAAGATCGCCCCGTGTACGTCACGCTGATCGCCCTCGCCGCCCTGTGGGGCGCCGTCACCGGGCTGCTCGTACCCCGCGCCGCGTACCGCCTCTCCGTCGAGCCTGACGAGCCATGGCGGGACACCTGCCCCGCCGGGCACCCCTTCACCGGCGCCGCCCGAGGCTGGCTCGGCCGCGCCCACTGCACCGCCTGCACCACACCCGTCCCCGCCGGACACCCCCTCACCACCACCGCGCCACCCGCCACCCGCACCCCCCTCCTCGTCCCCCTGCTCACCGCCGTCACCTGCGCCGCCCTCACCGCCGCCACCGGACCCCGCCCCGAACTGGCCGTCTGGCTGGTCCTCACCCCCTTCGCCGTCCTGCTCGCCACCGTCGACCGGCGCGTCCACCGCCTCCCCGACCAGCTCACCCTGCCCCTCGCCGCCGCCGGGCCCCTGCTCCTCGGCGCCGCCGAACTGCTCCCCGGCGAGGCGGGCTCCTGGCCCACCGCCCTGCTCGGCGGACTCGCCCTCGGTGCCGCGTACTTCGCGCTCTTCCTCATCAACCCCAACGGCCTCGGCTTCGGCGACGTCAAACTCGCCCTCTCCCTCGGCGTCACCCTCGGCTGGTACGGCTGGGGCATCCTCTTCCTCGGCGCCTTCGCGGGCTTCCTGCTCGGCTCCCTCTACGGGCTCACCCTCGTGCTCCTGCGCCGCGCCGGCCGAAAGAGCGCGATCCCCTTCGGCCCCTTCATGATCGCGGGCGCCTTCGCCGGACTCCTGCTCGGCGCCCTGGCCGCCACCCCCACACCCTGACCCGCCTACGGGCGAGTCGAGGACACCAACCCCGGGACGGTCCCGCATACCATCCGGACGTATGCGGACAATCCCAGACAATGAGGCCAGGCAGGGGACCGGCAGCACCACCCCACCTCCGGCCCGCCCCACCTCGAAACGTCCGGGCACCCGGCTAACGGCGGCCCTCCTCCCCTGGGGATGGGCCGCCACCCTCTGCGCGCTCTACGCCACCGTCGCCGTACGCCGCCACCTCCTCATGCGCACCACCGGCTACGACCTCGGCATCTTCGAACAAGCCCTCCGCGCCTACGCCCAACTCCGCGCCCCCGTCGTCCCCTTGCGCGGCGAACACTTCAACCTCCTCGGCGACCACTTCCACCCCCTCGTAGCCACCCTCGCCCCCCTCTACCGCCTCTGGCCCTCACCCCTCTGCCTCCTCCTCGCCCAGTCCGCCCTCCTCGCCGTCGCCGTCGTCCCCCTCGCCCGCTGGGCCGCCCGCGCCCTCGGCCGCCCCGCCGCCCACACCGTCGCCGCCGGGTACGGACTGAGCTGGGGCATCGCCTCCGCCGCCGCCTTCGACTTCCACGAGGTCGCCCTCGCCGTCCCCCTGCTCGCCTTCGCCCTCGAAGCACTCGCCCGCCGACGCTGGATCCCGGCCGTCGCCTGGGCCGCCCCCCTCCTCCTCGTCAAGGAGGACCTCGGCCTCACCCTCGCCGCCCTCGGCATCCTGATCGCCGTCAAAGGACCCCGCCGACTCGGCCTCGCCACCGCCGCCGCAGGACTCCTCGGCTCCTACATCGAGATCACCTACCTGCTGCCAGCCTTCAACCCCGGCGGCTCCTACGCACACGGGGAGAACCTCTCCGACCACTACGGCTCGTTCCTCAGCCTGCTCGCCCACGCCCCGCTCGACGCCCTACGGCCCGACATCAAGCCGATGACCCTCGTCCTCGTCTTCGCCCCGTCCGCCCTGCTCGCCCTGCGCTCCCCGCTCGCGCTCCTCGCCGTCCCCACGCTCGCCTGGCGGATGCTGTCGCAGAACGGCTTCCACTGGGGCACCGCCTTCCACTACAGCGCGGTCCTCATGCCCATCGTCTTCGCCGGCCTCATCGACGCCCTCTCCGTCTGGCGCCGCAGCGACCATCCCCTCGCCGCCCGCCACCTGCGCGCCTCGCTGCTCACCGTCCTCGGCGTCACGGTCCTGCTGCTGCCGGCCTTCCCCCTGGCCCAGCTCGCCCAGCGGGCCACCTGGCGCACCACCCCGCACATCGAGGCCGCCCGGGCGCTGCTGGCGAAGATCCCGGACGGAGCGAGCGTCGCCGCCTCCAACCGGCTGATCCCCCAGCTCACCTCACGCTGCACGGTCGTCGTCTTCCCGACCTTCCCGGTGGACAGCAAGCTCTACCGGTACGACCTCAAGCAGTTCCCGCCCCCCACAACCGAGTGGATCGTCCACGACAGCAAGGCCCCGGAGGCATGGCCGTACAAGACGGGTCACTGGCCCTACCCGATCGAACAGCAACAGGCAGAGCTGGCCGCCGCCCAGGACAAGTACGGCTACAAGGTCGTCGCCCGCCGCGACGGCATCACGCTCCTGCGCCGTACCCCACCGACGGCCGACCGCTGACGGATGACCGATGAACGCGACGGCGTACTGTCGATCCGGAAAGTGTCGTGCGCAGCTGAGGAGTTGGCGATGGCCAAGGGCAAGGTGGCGTACCACTGCGGTCTCGACGCGGCGGTCGATGTCGTCGGCGGCAAGTGGAAGCCGATGATCCTGTGGGCGCTCCACGAGGGCACCCTGCGCTTCGGTGAGCTGCGCCGGAATCTGCCCGGGGTGAGCGAGAAGATGCTGATCCAGCAGCTGCGTGAGCTGGAGTCGGACGGTGTGGTGAACCGCGAGGTCTACCGCGAGGTGCCGCCGCGGGTGGAGTACTCACTGACCGAGCTCGGTGAGGCCCTCAACAAGGCCCTGGAGCCGCTCGGCCAGTGGGGTGACACCTTCATGACCCAGATCCTCGCGGCCAAGGCGGCACAACGGGCCGGGGAACCGGCCGCCTGACCGTAGCCGCCCGTATTCCGCCGTCAACCGGGCGCATCCGGTCCCGGGTCCCTCCTGGGAGGGACACGCCGGGCGCCACGCCCGGGCCGCGGACGGTTTTACCGGCCCGGAAGCCGGTGTTCCCACGGGGTGCGCATATTCCAGAGCGTATTGGCGGCGCACGGTGGCACCCAGCATCACTTACGAAGGGTTATGGTGGAAACCCCCCCTCGGGCCGGTCCGTATCCCCCCCACGGACCGGCCCGTTTTTCGTTTCAGCCGCGCCCGGCCCAGATGTTGGTGCCCTCGGTGTCCACGGCGAAGGTGTCGATCTCCTTCAACTCCTCGGCGGACAGCGGCGATCCGGCGAGCGCCGCCACGTTCTCCTCCAGCTGCGCCACGCTCGACGCGCCGATCAGCGCGGAGGTCATCCGCTCGTCGCGCAGCACCCAGTTGAGCGCGAGCTGAGCCAGCGTCTGGCCGCGTCGCTCGGCGATCTCACCGAGCCCGCGCAGCCGCCGCAGCACCTCGTCGGAGAGCAGGTTCGGGTCGAGGGACTTGCCCTGCGTGGCGCGCGATCCCTCCGGGATGCCGCCCAGGTACTTGTTGGTGAGCAGACCCTGGGCGAGCGGCACGAAGGAGATGCAACCCATGCCCGCCTCCTCCAGGGTGTCGAGCAGCCCGTCCTCCTCGGTCCAGCGATTGATCATCGAGTAGGAGGGCTGGTGGATGAGGGGACGGACCCCCATGTCGGTGAGCAGCCGGGCCGCCTCGGCGGTCTGCTCGCTGTTGTACGAGGACACGCCCACGTACAGCGCCTTGCCCTGCTGTACGGCGGAGGCCAGCGCCCCCATCGTCTCCTCGAGCGGAGTGTGCGGGTCGAAGCGGTGCGAGTAGAAGATGTCGACGTAGTCGACGCCCATCCGCTTCAGGGAGGCGTCGAGCGAGGACAGCAGGTACTTGCGTGAGCCCCACTCGCCGTACGGCCCCGGGTGCATCTCATAGCCGGCTTTGGTCGAAATGACCAGCTCGTCCCGGTACGTCGCGAAATCCTGCGCGAAGATCTTGCCGAAGTTCAGCTCGGCGGAGCCGGGGGGCGGCCCGTAGTTGTTCGCCAGGTCGAAGTGGGTCACCCCGAGGTCGAAGGCGCGGCGCAGGATCGCGCGCTGCGTCTCGAGCGCGCGGTCGTCGCCGAAGTTGTGCCAGAGGCCGAGCGAGATCGCCGGGAGCTTGAGGCCGCTGCGGCCGGTGCGGCGGTACTCCATGGAGTCGTAGCGCTGTGCGGCGGCGCGGTAGAGCGGGTAATCAGTCACGTATCTCTCCTTATCACGGACTTGTGACAGGACCGGGCTGGGAGCATTCCGCCCTTGCGCAGTAATGTGGCGGCTTCGGGGGCCGCCGCAGCATGGAGGGGTTAGGAACAGTGAACCTGCGCGACCTGGTGTACGGGCTCTACGCACGCCGGGTGGAAGGCCGTCTCGATCACGACCAGGTGCCCAAGCACATCGGTGTCATCCTCGACGGCAACCGTCGCTGGGCCAAGGCGTCCGGCGGTACTCCCGAGCAGGGGCACAAGGCCGGTGCGAGCAAGATCCAGGAGCTGCTCGGCTGGTGTGCCGAGACCGACGTCGAGGTCGTCACGCTCTGGATGCTCTCCACGGACAATCTGAACCGGCCCGAGGAGCAGCTCGTCCCGCTGCTCGGCATCATCGAGGACGCCGTCCGCGACCTGGCGGCCGACGGCCGCTGGCGGGTGCACCACGTCGGCACGCTCGACCTGCTGCCCGCCCGTACCCAGGCCGTGCTGAAGGAGGCTGAGCAGTCCACCCACGACAACACGGGGATACTCGTGAACGTCGCCGTGGGCTACGGCGGCCGGCAGGAGATCGCGGACGCCGTCCGCTCCCTTCTTCTGGAGCACGCGTCGAAGGGCACCAGCTTCGAGGAGCTCGCCGAGGTCGTCGACATCGATCACATCTCCGAGCACCTCTACACGCGCGGTCAGCCCGACCCGGATCTGGTGATCCGTACCAGCGGGGAGCAGCGGCTGTCCGGGTTCATGCTCTGGCAGAGCGCCCACTCGGAGTACTACTTCTGCGAAGTCCACTGGCCGGCGTTCCGCAAGGTCGACTTCCTGCGCGCGCTGCGTGACTACGCGGCGCGGCACCGGCGGTACGGCACCTGATCGGGCATCGGATCGGGCATCGGATCGCCGTCTGATCGGCGCCTGATCCACCGCGTCCCACGGGACCCCCGGAGCACCTGCGGCGCAGGTCACCGCCTGTTCACCAACGCGTCGTCATATGCCATGGCATGGCTGAGCTTGTTCGAGGGAATACCACCTGCAGAGTGAGCGGCATGGAGACCGCCCACCCGGGAGGCCCTTTGCACCAGGACGACCGTGCAGGACGAGTACGGACGAAGCGGTGGGCCGGCTCGCGGCCCGCGCATCGTGGCCAGAGCCCGGCCCCATCCCCCTGCGACGCCGTCGCAGTTGCTCCCCGACCTCAGCCGAGGGGGTACGTCCTTCCGTGGTGACCAGCACAAAGCGCCGCATGTCCGACAGGCGCACCTACGTTCTCGACACCAGCGTCCTGCTGGCCGACCCCAACGCGATGGCCCGCTTCGACGAGCACGAGGTCGTGCTCCCGATCGTCGTGGTCACCGAGTTGGAGGCCAAGAGGCATCACCCCGAGCTCGGGTACTTCGCCCGGCAGGCGCTGCGCCTGCTGGACGACTTCCGGGTCCGGTACGGCCGCCTCGACGCCCCGCTCCCCGTGGGGGACCTGGGCGGGACCCTCCGTGTCGAACTCAACCATTCCGACCCCGGCGTTCTGCCCGCCGGCTACCGGTTGGGGGACAACGACTCACGGATTCTGGCCGTAGCGCGCAATCTCCAGGCCGAGGGGTACGACGTCACGGTCGTCTCCAAGGACCTGCCCCTCCGTATCAAGGCGTCCTCCGTCGGGCTGCTCGCCGAGGAGTACCGCGCGGAGCTCGCCATCACGGACTCCGGCTGGACGGGGATGTCCGAGCTGGCTCTCTCCGCCGATCAGATCGACCTCCTCTACGACCAGGAGACGCTGTACGTCCCGGAGGCGGCCGAGCTGCCCGTCCACACGGGCCTGGTGCTCCAGTCGGAACGGGGCAAGGCGCTCGGCCGGATCTCGCCGGACAAGAATGTCCGGCTGGTCCGTGGGGACCGTGAGGCGTTCGGCATCCACGGCCGCAGTGCCGAGCAGCGCATCGCGCTCGATCTGCTGCTCGATCCGGAGGTCGGGATCGTCTCCATGGGCGGCCGGGCCGGTACGGGTAAGTCGGCGCTGGCGCTCTGCGCCGGTCTGGAGGCGGTTCTGGAGCGCCGGCAGCACCAGAAGGTGATGGTGTTCCGTCCGCTGTACGCGGTGGGCGGGCAGGAGCTGGGGTACCTGCCGGGCACCGAGGCCGAGAAGATGAGCCCGTGGGCGCAGGCGGTCTTCGACACACTCTCGGCGGTGGCGAGCCGTGAGGTGATCGAGGAGGTGCTGGGCCGCGGGATGCTGGAGGTGCTGCCGCTGACGCACATCCGGGGCCGTTCGCTGCATGACGCGTTCGTCATCGTGGACGAGGCGCAGTCGCTGGAGCGGAACGTCCTGCTGACCGTGTTGTCCCGGATCGGGGCCAATTCCCGGGTTGTTCTGACCCATGACGTGGCCCAGCGGGACAACCTCCGGGTCGGCCGGTACGACGGAGTCGTCGCCGTCGTCGAGAAACTGAAGGGGCATCCGCTCTTCGCGCATGTCACCCTCACCCGGTCCGAGCGGTCCCAGATTGCGGCGCTCGTGACCGAAATGCTGGAGGACGGCCAGATCTGACCTTCCTTCTCCCGTTTGGGAGTTGGCGCCGCCCGGCGAAGCGCAGCAGCTTAGCCGGGCGGCGTCGTGTTGTGCGCCCGATTCGGCGAAATCCCTGGGGTCGGCGGGGTGTGAGCTTTCCCACGCGAGACAGAATTGCCTCGCGGCGTCGGCTTCCGGCAGAGTCTTGCTTCCGTCAGGCCCCGCATACGGCACACGTGCACCCTCAGGGGTGCCGCACCACACAACTCAACAAGCGTTAGCCGTATGCCGCCCACAGCACCACGGGCCCGTGTCTTCAGTGACCCAAGTACGTCGAAGACCAGCGCAAGGGGCACGATTTCGCCCGCGAGGTCACCCGTGCGGGCGATGCTGGAAGGAAACCGTGTGAGCCGGATCTCGGTCCGGGGATTCGCGGTGGCATCTGCCACTGCGGTCACCACTGTCGGCGCTGTCGTGGGTGTTGCCGCGGGCAACACGCAGGCCTCGGACGCCAATGGCGACAACTTCGAGGCGGCCGCTGCCGACACGACGCTCCTGGCGGACATTCCCGGCGGCGAGCAGGCGCAGGTTCAGGTCTCGTCGCTGTCGCAGCAGGCCGACGCACAGGCCGCCGCGGCCGACTCGGCCGCGAAGAAGTCCGCCGAGGAAGCCGCCCGTCTGCAGGCCGCCAAGGACGCCAAGTCCAAGAAGGAAGCCGCGGAGAAGGCGGAGAAGGACCGCAAGGAGAAGGAGGAGCGGGCCAACCGCGACTCCGTCCGTGACGCGTCCAGCTTCGCCGCGCAGGGCTCCTACAGCATCGCTGAGGTCAAGGCGATCGCTCGCCAGATGATCCCCGGCGACCAGTTCCAGTGCTTCAGCAACATCGTGGAGCGCGAGTCCGGCTGGAACTACCGGGCGCAGAACGCGTCCTCCGGTGCCTACGGTCTCGTCCAGGCGCTGCCGGGCCACAAGATGAGCTCCGCGGGCGCCGACTGGCAGACCAACCCGGCGACCCAGATCAAGTGGGGCCTCAACTACATGAACAACCGCTACGACAGCCCCTGTGGCGCGTGGTCGTTCTGGCAGGCCAACCACTGGTACTAGGCCCACGCTCAACGTCCCGGAGCCCCTTGCCGTCCTACGGTGAGGGGCTCCGTGCGTGTACGGTTCCGGGGACATGGCAGGGGGAAGAAGGAAGATCATGGCGAGACTGCCAGGGTGGCTGGACCGGCTCGGCGCCGGACTGTCACGGATGGGCAAGCGGTTGGAAGAGCGCCGCGCCGCCGCGGCGGAGGAAGAGCTCGACGTCCCGCCCGTCCCCGCGAGAGCCCCCGCCGTTCCCGCGCCGGAGGAGCCGTCCGCCACCGAAGGCGGCGCCCCGGGCGGCTCCGAAGCCGGACGTGTTCCGGCGCCGCCCGCCTACGCGCCGGCCGTCGCGGCCCGCCCCGATCCCGCGGCCGCCATCCCCTGGGGGATGCGGGTCGCCGCCGAGGCCGGCTGGCGGCTGCTCGTCCTGGCCGGGACGCTCTGGGTGCTGATGAAGGCCATCAGCTCCGTGCAGCTCGTCGTCCTCGCGTTCGTCGCCGCGCTGCTCGTCACCGCCATGCTCCAGCCCACCGTGTCCCGGCTGAGGAAGTACGGGCTGCCGCGGGGGCTGGCCACCGCCGTCACCGCCGTCCTCGGCTTCGTCGTGATGGGGCTGGTCGGCTGGTTCGTGGTGTGGCAGGTCATGGACAACGTCGACACGCTCTCCGACCGGGTCAGGGACGGTATCGAGGAGCTCAAGCGCTGGCTGCTCGACAGTCCGTTCCATGTGACCGAGCAGCAGATCAACGACATCGCCAAGAACCTCAGCGACGCCATCGGTGCCAACACGGAGCAGATCACCACCGCCGGTCTCCAGGGTGTGACCGTCGTCGTCGAGGCGCTGACGGGGATCCTGCTCGCGATGTTCTCCACGCTCTTCCTGCTCTACGACGGGAAGAAGGTGTGGCAGTGGGTGCTCAAGCTGGTGCCCGCCCAGGCCCGGCCGGGTGTCGCGGGCGCGGGGCCGCGGGCCTGGCGCACGCTCACCGCCTATGTGCGGGGCACGGTGATCGTGGCGCTCATCGACGCGATCTTCATCGGTGTCGGCATCTACTTCCTCGGTGTGCCGCTGGCCGTGCCGCTGGCGGTCTTCATCTTCCTGTTCTCCTTCATCCCGCTGGTCGGCGCGGTGGTCTCCGGTGCGCTGGCGGTCGTCGTGGCCCTGGTCACCGAGGGCGTGTTCACGGCGCTGATGGTGCTGGTCGTGGTGCTGGCCGTGCAGCAGATCGAGGGCCATGTGCTCCAGCCGTTCATCCTGGGCCGGGCGGTACGGGTCCATCCCCTCGCGGTGGTGCTCGCCGTCGCGGCGGGCGGTCTGACGGCGGGTATCGGCGGCGCGGTCGTGGCGGTGCCGCTGGTCGCGGTCACCAACACCGTGGTCGGCTACCTCCGCGCGTACAGCGAGGAGCAGGCGTTGCGGGCCGCGCCCGAGCCGCGCGGGGCGACCGCGCTCGACGTGGCGCCGACCCCGCCGCCCGGATCCCCCGAGAGGAACGGCGAGTGATATCCGAGCCCGAACTCGTCGGCGGCGTCACCTTCCCCGAGCCGCGCACCGCGTCCGGCGGCCCCGACACCCTCGACACGGAGACCCCGCCGGCCCCGCGGCCGCGCCGGCCGTGGCTGTGGGCGGTCGGCGGCGCGGTGGTCGCCTCCGCCGTGTGGGCGGGCGGGCTGTACGCGTACGAGAGCCGGGGCGTGGACCTCGGCGGCTACCGCTCCATCCGTAACCTCTGCCTGGAGACCGACCTGAAGGCCGTCTCCACCGCCCTCGGCAAGAAGGTGACCGCCAGCAGCCCGGAGATGGATGAGCATCCGGTGCTCGACCGGGCGCACTGTTCGCTGACGCTGGGGACCGATGAGTTCGGCTACACGGTGACGGTGTCGTACATCTTGCACAAGGTGACCGACCCGGGGCCCGAATTCCAGGTCCGACTGGAGGAGTTCCAGGGCAGTACGTCGGCGGATCGGGTCGAGGGCCTGGGGGAAGCGGCGTTCAAGACCCCGTACGACGAGGCTGGCAAGACAGCCGGGCTGGACATCCTGGACGGGCAGGCGGAGCTCTCGCTGAGCATCAGCGTCATCGAGCAGTGGGAGGACGGCGAGGTCAAGCCGCCGGCCGAGCCCGTCGATCTCAGCGGCATCGAGGAGTTCCTGATGGAGGACGCCCGGGCCCTGATGACGAAGTTGAAGAAGTGACGCGGCGTGGATGACGGAAGGGCCCCGGGACACATGGCGGTTTCTAGGGGTCGTTGCAACACGTGGTCGTGTTGATCAGGCCGCGAGCAGTTTATGCAGGCGCTCGGCTGGGGTTTCCCAGCCGAGCGTT
>NZ_JBVKAP010000006.1:0-529900 GCF_055639315.1 Streptomyces sp. NPDC039465
GGCGATGTAGAGCCGTTCCTCCTGCGTCAGATGCCGAGACGACGAAACGACCCGCTCGGCCCGCACTCTGTGTGCGGGCCGAGCGGGTCTGTTCTCCGTTGCGTTGGTGCCGTTGCGCCACCGCTTACCGGTCCGCCGGTTGATGCCGACGATCCGGCAGGCCTCCCGGCTGCTTACCCCCTGCTCCATGAGCCGGAAGTATTCCGCCCGCTCACGGTCGAGCTTCTTCCGTCCCTGAGCTGTACGGATATTGCGGATCTCGAAGGCCATCGCGTCCCCGAAGGTCGGGTGTTGCGACGACCGTTAGAACCCAAGGGCGAGACGGGGGCCTTCACACGTGCGCGTGGGCGTCAGCCCTGCCAGGAGTGGGCCGAGCGGAAGCCGGGCTGGCGTTCCAGGCGGCGCCAGCCGGCGGTGGAGCGGCCGCGGTGGGCCGGGGCGGCGGGCTGGGCGGCGGCGCGGGCGAGGAGGACCGCGGTGATCGCGGCGAGTTCCTCGGGGTCGGCGTGGCCCTTCTCGACGCGCAGCAGGTGCTCGGAGGCGGGTGTGGTCACAGGGTGCTCCTGTTACTGAGGCGGGTTGCCGTGCTTGCGGGACGGCAGGTCGGCGTGCTTGGTGCGGAGCATGGCGAGGGACTTGATGAGCACCTCGCGGGTCTCGGCCGGGTCGATGACGTCGTCGACGAGTCCGCGCTCCGCGGCGTAGTAGGGGTGCATCAGCTCGGCCTTGTACTCCTTGACCATGCGGGCCCGCATGGCTTCGGGGTCCTCGGCGTCGGCGATCTGCCGGCGGAAGATGACGTTGGCCGCGCCCTCGGCGCCCATGACTGCGATCTCGTTGGTGGGCCAGGCGTAGGTGAGGTCCGCGCCGATGGACTGGGAGTCCATGACGATGTAGGCGCCGCCGTACGCCTTGCGCAGGATCAGGGAGATACGGGGCACGGTCGCGTTGCAGTAGGCGTACAGCAGCTTGGCGCCGTGCCGGATGATTCCACCGTGCTCCTGGTCGACGCCGGGCAGGAAGCCGGGTACGTCCAGAAGAGTGATGATCGGAATATTGAAGGCGTCGCACATCTGCACGAACCGGGCGGCCTTCTCGGACGCCTCGATGTCCAGGACACCGGCCAGCGACTGGGGCTGGTTGGCGACGATGCCGACGACCTGGCCGTCGAGCCGGGCCAGCGCGCAGATGATGTTGCGGGCCCACCGCTCGTGGATCTCGAGGTAGTCGCCGTCGTCGACGAGCTCCTCGATGACCTTGTGCATGTCGTACGGGCGGTTGCCGTCGGCCGGGACCAGGTCGAACAGGACGTCCGAGCGGCGGTCGGCGGCGTCCTCAGAGACGACGACCGGGGGGTTCTCGCGGTTGTTCTGCGGCAGCATCGACAGGAGGTAGCGCACCTCCGCGATGCAGGTCTCCTCGTCGTCGTAGGCGAAGTGCGCCACGCCGCTGGTCTCGGCGTGCACGTCCGCGCCGCCCAGGCCGTTCTGGGAGATCTCCTCGCCGGTGACCGCCTTGACGACGTCCGGGCCGGTGATGAACATCTGCGAGGTCTCGCGGACCATGAAGACGAAGTCGGTGAGCGCCGGGGAGTAGGCGGCGCCGCCCGCGCACGGGCCGAGCATCACCGAGATCTGCGGGATGACACCCGAGGCCCTGGTGTTGCGCTGGAAGATGCCGCCGTAGCCGGCGAGCGCCGAGACGCCCTCCTGGATACGGGCGCCGGCGCCGTCGTTCAGGGAGACCAGCGGGGCACCGGCCGCGATGGCCATGTCCATGATCTTGTGGATCTTGGTGGCGTGGGCCTCGCCCAGCGCGCCGCCGAAGATCCGGAAGTCATGGGCGTAGACGAAGACCGTACGGCCCTCGACCGTGCCCCAGCCCGTGATCACACCGTCGGTGTAGGGCTTCTTGGACTCCAGACCGAATCCGGACGCCCGGTGCCGTCGCAACTGCTCGACCTCGCGGAACGAGCCCGGGTCCACCAGCAGCTCGATACGCTCGCGAGCTGTCAGCTTGCCCTTCGCGTGCTGCGCCTCGGTCGCACGGTCGCTCGGGCCCCGCAGGGCCTCCTCACGCAGGGCGTGCAGCTCCGCCACACGCCCACGAGCGTCACTCGGCTCACTCGGGATCTTGTCCACCAGATCGGTCATGTACCGACCCTACGAAGCCGACCAAGAAAATCCCGCCGTTGACTCCGTACAGTCTCCTGACCGGATTCCTGGTGAGGCTGGACAGAACGGCTTCGCGTACGGCACTTCTCAACAGCTAGGAACCCCTCGTACTTATGGGGTTCCTATAAAAGTCAGCTGAGAGCCACCTCACACCGATGAGTGGCCCCCTGGGTGCCAGGCATGATCCGCAGCCGGAGCGACGGGGTCACGGCGAGCACCTCCACCGAGGGATCACGGGAGAGGATCCGGCCGACCGGGCGGTCCCAGACGATCTCCAGCGGCTGCCCGGTTCTTGGCGGCTCGGAGACGGCGAGGACGGCGGTGGACCGGCGCCTGCGCACCAGCACGCTCGCCGGGGCGGTCGCCGTCAGGCGCTCCACCGTACCGGCTCGCCAGAAGTTCGCCGCGGTCAGCCCCAGGGAGCGCACGGCCACCGCCTGGCGGTCGGCGGTGTTGTCGAGGATCGCCAGCCAGCCGAGATCGTGGGAACGGGCCGCCACGGCGCGTCGGGAGGCGCCCGGCATCAGCAGATAGGCGTAGGCCGCTTGGGTGGGGTCCGTGCCGTGGTCGAGCCACAGGGTCTGGTAGCGGCGGGTGCGGCCCTCGGTGGAGGAGCCGGTGTTGATGTCGCTCCAGGCCCCCGTGCGGTCCTCGCGCAGGGTGCGCAGCTCTCCCGTGCCACCGGGCAGGACCCAGCCGCCGTGGCCTTCGAGGTGGGCCCAGCGGGGGCCGGTGGTGAGGGTGTGGGTGCCCTTCTCGCCGAGGTTGCGGTTGTCGACGACGGTCTCGACGGGGACGCCGTCGGTGCTGGTGATCCCGGCGCCGAGGCAGATGACGGTGTCGGCGGCACAGAACCAGGACTTGCGGGCCTCCAGGGTGGATCCGAGGCCCTTGAGGTGTTGGCCGACCGCGGCGAACTCCCCGTCGGTGGTGCCGCCGACCCACTGGACGGCGGGTTTGGGCTGTCCCCATTCGCCGCCGGCCCGGTCGGCGAGCCGCTTGGTGGAGACGGTGGTGCCGGGCAGCCGGTAGGGGTCCACGGTGGGCCAGAACCAGTCCGTGTACTGGGCGTCCGCGCCGGGGCCCGGGCCCCACCAGTAGAGCATTCCGGCGCCGGTGTGCCAGCCGCGCGGGTTCTCGCCGTTGCCGCACTCGTAGTACGAGATCCGCTCCGAGGCCATGGAGATGTTGGCGGCCCAGCCGGGGCGGCGGTGGACGGCGCGGTCCATGGCGGCGAAGAGGCGGTGGCCGACGGGCTCGGGTGCGGCGGGTCCTGGGGCGGCGGCGACCGCGTGCAGGCGGGCGAGGTCGGCGACGCCGAACTGGCGGGCGGTGAGGATGGGGCTGACGGTGTCCCGTTCGATCCAGCCCTTCACGCGCGCGTGCCACCGGTCGCGTTCGGCGGGGCTCGCCCCGGCGGCGAGCAGGGCTATGGCGGCGATGAGTCCCTGGCCGTGGAAGTGGTCGCCGCGCAGGATCTGCCGGACGTCGCCCTGGCCGTAACCCCGGCTGATGGCACGGCCGTTGACACTGTCCATCGCGAGGCCGTTGTAGATCAGCGGGGCGTAGGCGTGTTCGACGCTGTCGAGGATGGTCTGCCGGGCCGGGTCGGTGACGTCCCAGCTGGATCCGGCGAGCAGCGCGAAGAGCCGGCCGAGACCGTCGAGCAGGACCTGTCCGTACGTGCCCGAGTAGGCGACCCAGGTGTGCTGGACGAAGCTGCCGTCGGCGTAGAGGCCGTCGCCCTTGGTGACGTACGGGAAGACGGGGCTCAGCGCGTCCCGGGCCAGGGCCAGTTTGGCGCCGTCGCGGCCGAGGACGCCGCGCAGGGCCACCGAGCGGCACAGGTCGACGCGGTTGGCGCCGGTGGAGGTGCCGGTGTAGCTGCCGAGCAGGGAGTCGGGGATGAAGTGGTCGACGGCGACGCAGGCGGCCTGGACGCGGTCGGGGCCGAGGCGGTCGTGGAGGGCGGCGACGATGTCCAGCAGCAGGCGGGGGCTGCCGATCTGCCACTCCCACCAGTTGCCGTAGCGGGTGGTGCCGGGGTGGTAGATCCGGGCGGAGAGGTGGTCGAGGCCGCGGACCACGTCGGCGAGGAGGCTCTCGTCGCCGGTGAGGCCCGTGCCCTGCTGGAGGTAGGCCTGCGTCATGGTCCACAGGCGGCTGTAGCTCTGGGTGATCCCGGACGGCGGGTCGAAGGCGTAACCCGGCCACAGGGAGGTGGCGGTGGGGGCCATCGACGCGCGGAAGCGGCGGGCGAGCTCGCCGGTCTCGGCGAGCCGGGAGGCGTACGGCTCGGCGGTCGGGTCGTAGCCGGTACCGAGCTGGAGGGTCAGCCAGCGGGCCCGGAGAGCGTCGAACTCGGCGTCCGTCGCGGTGCGTTGGGCGGGGACGCGGGCGTACGCCGGGGCGGGGGCGAGGCCGGCGCCGAGCGCGGCGGACGAGGTGGCGGCGAGGAAGCCGCGGCGGGACCAGGCGGGCACGGGGGCCTCCCGAGGCGTGGGTGTGGACCGGCTCAGGGTCGGTGTAGCACGCGCTTTCTGCCGCCAGCAATGGGCATGACACGACGAGATGAAAGCGCTTTCCGTCGCATGGAGGCCGAGGCCTCGGCGGTGACGTTTACGATCATGGAGTTGACGTGCGCCGACCACGCACGTGCGCCCAATCCTCTTTTCCTGAACGGGGCTTCCGCATGACCCTCCGCCACACCCTGGCGACCCTCGCCGCGACGGCCGTCGCGGCTCCCGCCGTACTCCTCGCGGCCCCCGCCGCCGGGGCAGCCGTCACGCCGCCGTCCGCCGCCACGGCCGATCCGTTCGCCGCGTGCACGCGGTGGGAGGAACACCCGGCGTCGCGCCTCCGCACGGAGCTGGTGGGCTTCCCGGCCGTGCTGACCGCCGGGACGTGGGCGCCGTTCACCTTCCGGGCGACCAACACCTCCGCCGCGACGCTGACCGCGGTGGGCGTGAACGTGGACGTCACCGCGTCCGAGGCGCCCCGCCAGGAGATCAAGGTCACGACGCAGTGGTACGACCGGAAGGCGCGCCGCTGGCAGACCATGCCCCGCGACATCCGCCAGGTCCCCACGGTCGCCGGGGCCCTGAAGGCGGGTGCTCACAAGGACGTCAAGATGCGGGTGAAGGCCGACCGCAAGGCCACGGGCGGCCTCGGCTTCGGCTTCGAGTACGGCCGGTACGCCGCCAAGGACGGGGTCTGCGGATGGGCCGCGGAGATACATGAGTACGACTTCGACGTGGCCCCGGCCGCCCCCACCCCGAAGGCGCGGACGGCCGGCTGACACCGACCGGCGACGGGCGGTCAACCTCCGCAGTGGAAGCGGGCGTTGGCCCAGTCGGCGTGGTCGTTGCCGTTGCCGTCTCCCCCGTCGTCGACCACCAGGTCGACGTACCGCGCGCCGGTGACGTCGGCGGTCAGGCTCCAGGCCGGGTCGCTCGCCCCCAGGACCGGTGACGTCACCTTCCGCGCCCCGTCGGCGAGCGCACCGAAGCGCACGGTGCCGCGGGACGTCTGGACGTCGTCCACGCCGACCTCGGCGGTGAAGGTGGCGCACCGGCCGCCCAGGTAGTAGCGGATCGTGGCCGGGGCGTGGGTGCCCAGGCCCTTGGCGTAGGACACTCCGCCGATCGACAGCGGGCGGCCGTCGCCGGTGCCGGTCTCGCCGTTGGAGCGGTCGCGTTCGACGGGACCCCAGCCGTTGGTGGCCGAGGCCCAGTCGAGGTCACTGGCCCAGCTGTCGGCGGTGGGCGGCGGGGGCAGCGTACGCACGGTCGTGGGGGCGCTCACCCGGCGCGGGGTGCCACCGGTGGTGTACGTGGCGTGCGATGTCACCGTGTACGTCCGGTAGGGGGCGTCGAGCGGCGGGGTCACCCGCCAGGTGGCGGTCGCCTTGGCGCCCGGTGCGACCGGGTCCTCGAAGGTGACGGGGCCGGCCGGTTCGGCGGTCCAGCCGTCGGGCAGGGTCAGCGCCACCGCGACGCCGTCGGCGGCGGCGGCCTCGTCGTGGGTGAAGGTGGCCGTGACGTCGTTGGGGCGGCCGGGTTCCAGGGTCTGGCCGGCCGAGACCGTGAGCGTCCCGCAGGCGGCGGGTTCGGCGGCCGGGCCGAGGTCGGTGACGGTAAAGCCGTCGAGGACGAAGTCGGCGCCGTCGGGGGCGTCGCTCCGCTTGCGCAGCCCGGTCCAGGTGTCCCCGCAGCCGGCGGTGACGGTCTCGGTGAACCGCGCGGTGGTCCGCTGTTGCCCGATGGGCGTACGGCGACTCTCCACGGCGCCGCCGGACGTACGGTCGTAGCCGGTCACCCACTCGTAGGCGCCCGCGTGGCTGGACTGGTAGTCGTAGGAGACCCGATAGGCGTGGCCGTCCTTCATCGGCACGGTCCAGGGGGCGGTGCGGTAGACGAGGCCGGGGTTCTCGTCATGGGCCTTGAGGGACTCGGCGCCGCCGAGGACGTCGTCGACGAGCTTCCCGTTCCAGCCGGACTGGGTGTACGGGGCGTGCAGCTGGCTGATGTGGGTGCGGGGGTCGGTGGAGCCGCCCGCGTCCCCCTTGAGGAAGGGGCCCCAGCCCTGGTCGACGGCCTCGAAGTCCTCGTGGACGAGAGTGCCCGGCTCGGGGGCGGGGGCGGCGCTCGCGACGACACGGACGTCGTCGACGCGTACCCGTGCCGCACCGGGCGCGGCGGCGATCCTCAGCACGGCGGCGCCGTCCGCCGGGGCGGTGAAGGCGGTCTTGGCCCGCTGGAGGTGGGTGCCGTGCCAGTCGGAGGCGGCGACCTGGTCCTTGACGGCGGAGCGGTCGACGGCGACCGACTGCCCGGCGATCGTGAGCGTGGTGCGGCGCGTCCTGCCCGGTTCCACCTCGACGAGCACCGAGGCGGTGTAGCGGCGGCCGGGGGTGAGGCCGGTGATCCGCTGGGAGAGTGACACCTCGGTGTCACCGGTCAACGCGGCGCTGTTGCGGCCGTTGGCGTCGGTGTGACGGGTGACATCGCCCGTCTTGGTCCAGGCGGCGAGCCGGCCGTCGTTGAAGCCTGGGTCGGCGACCGGGCCGCCCTCGCCCCAGCGCGGCGGGCTCTGCTCGGGCGCCCGGTCGGGGTAGAGCACGTAGGGCTGTCCGGCGGCGGCGTCGAGGGTGATCCGGCCGTCGACCGGGCGGACCGTCCCGGTCTTCACCCGGCCGTTGTCGGTGAGCTTGTACACGGTGTACGCGCCCCGGCCCGGCACCGCCCAGCTGCTGGTGCCGCCCGCCTTGTTGTAGTGGTACAGCTTCTTGCCGCCGTCCCAGGGAAGCAGATAGCGCTCGCCGTCGAGGACCTTGCGGCCGTGGTCGTAGAAGGTGCGCCGACCGTTCTCGACGGTGCCGCGCACACCGCCGGTGAAGGTGATGTCGTCGCCCTGCCAGCGGGTGATCCGCTGCTGCTGGAGGTATTTGGCGGGCAGGTTCTTCTGCCAGACGGTGGCCTGGAAGGCGTTCCAGTCGTTCTCGCCGGTCCAGCCCTCGAACTCCTCCAGGGCGCTCTGGCCGAGGACGGGGTGGTTGTTCCAGATGTCCTTCTCGTGGTTGCGGATGAAGCGGATGATCTGGGAGTTCAGGCCCTTGTTGGTGGCGCCACCGTAGTCGAGGTCGTTGGCCCAGTGGGACCAGAGCGAGGCTCGCTCGAACTTCTCCGACCACTCCGTGCCGACGTGCCAGCCCTGCGCCTGGACGGCCTGGAGGGTCTTGTCGGCGATCCAGCCGTGCGTGTAGTAGACGTCGATGTAGAGGAAGGAGAGGTTGCGGTCGGTCTCGTTCCTCAACTGCTGCAATCTCCGGGCGAGATCGCCGCTGTTGAGGTCGCGGCGCTGGTCGATGTAGTAGCTCTGGTTGAGCCAGTTCCAGCCGGGCCGGGCCTTGTCGACGAGGGTCTCGCTGAAGTTCCTGGCTTCGGGGTACGACTCGGTGGCGTTGACGTGGACGCCGAAGGTGGCGCCCCACTTCTTGCCGCCGCGCAGCAGCTTGTTGAGGTCGTCGAGGCCGCCGGCCCGTTTGTTGTAGTTGCCGCCGTAGTCGGGGTGGGCGGAGTCGTGGCCCTCGGAGCCGTACCCCTTCAGGACGGCGAGCTGGCCGAGTCCGTCGGTGGCGAGTGAGATCCGTTTGACGTCGTCGAGGGTGCGCAGGAACGGGTGGGTGGCCTGGCTGGCGAAGTTGAACGGGATGTGGGTGATGACGCGGTCGGGGGTCTGCTCGCTGCCGGGCGCCCGGACGCCGATGGAGCGGAAGGCGAGGGCGCCGTCCTGCCAGTCGGTCTTCCCGTCGCCGTTGGCGTCGGGGGTCACGACGACCTTCGCCCAGGGCAGGTGGTCGCCGCTCTCCGGCCGGGGGGCGCCTTCCCCGCGGTAGGTCCACTGGCCGGACCAGACGCCGACCCGGACGGATCCGTCGGCGGCCTTGCGGGCCTGGTGCCACAGCCGGGCCTTGTCGCCGCCGGTGGGGCCGGCGGGCTTGTCGTAGCTGGAGTTGGACTCGACGGCGGCGGCCAGCGAGGCGGTGTTGACCAGGCCGTAGGTCGCGCCAACGGGAGCGGTGTCCGGCGCCGTGGCCGCGGTGATGTCGGCGAAGACGTCGGCGTTACGGGTCGAGTCGTGGTCGAGCCAGGTGAAGGCGGTCTTGGCCCCCGGGTCGGCCGAGCCGACGGAGACCAGGTCGTGGCCCGGTATGTCGAGGGTGGCGAGGCGGAAGGCGTCGGTGTCGCGGACGGCGGTGACCTTGAAGGTGGTGGCGCGGCCGGCGACGGTCAGGGACGCGTCGATCTCGACGCCGGGGAGGTCGGGGAAGGTGAGGGTGTAGGCGGCCCGGTCGGCGGTGAGGACGGGCTCGCCCTTGGCCTGGACGGCGTACGGGGTGCCGTTGAGCACGACCCGGGTGACCGGGGCCGTACTGCCCGACAGGGCGGCGCCGGTCCTGCGGTCGGTGTACGAGACCACGCGCGGGAAGTCCCTGGCGACGGCGACCGCGAGCTGGGGCGAGCCGATGAGGGCGGTGGCGGCCGGGTCTGCGGCGCGGTGGGCGTGGTGGGCCCGGCCGTCCGCGAGGGCGGGTCCGGACAGCGGCCCGGCCAGGGCGAACACGGCGGACGAGGCGGCGAGGAGCGCGCACCCGGAACGGAATCTTCGCGACATGGACTCTGCGTAGTGGCCGCCGCGCGAGGCGGTCAACGCGTTGGGGCGGCGGCGGCCCCGCCAGTCCAAGAACCCCGTTCCGTTAGTCCAAGCGGGTGACGCACACCACAGAAGATGTTGAATATTGAACGGAATGGAGTTACCGTCGTTCTCGTTGAATCAATTGAACCTTCAACAACAGCGTCACTCATCCCCAAGGAGCACGTCATGGGTCTCTTCGGCCGCAAGAACGACACCGCCACCACCGCCACCGCGGTCGCCACCCTGCCGGTGGACCCGGCACTGGCCGCCCTGACCGGCGACTACACCGTCGACCCGGCACACAGCAGCATCGGCTTCACCGTCCGTCACGCCATGGTCACCAACGTCCGCGGCGCCTTCGGCGAGTTCGAGGGCACGCTGCGGCTCGACGGGGCGGACCCGGGCGCCTCCACGGCCGCCCTCGACGTGCGGATCGAGAGCGTCGACACCGGGATCGCCGACCGCGACGCCCACCTGCGCGGCGCCGACTTCTTCGAGGCCGAGCGGTTCCCGCTGATGACCTTCCGCTCCACCTCGGCCGAGCAGCTGGGCGGCGACGCGTACCGCGTCACCGGTGACCTCACGATCAAGGACGTCACCCGCCCGCTCTCCATCGACCTGGAGTTCAACGGCAGCGCGACGGACGTCTACGGCAACCAGCGCGCCGGCTTCGAGGGCAGCGCCGAGATCCTGCGCTCCGACTGGGGCCTGACCTGGAACGCGGCGCTGGAGGCGGGCGGTGTCATGGTCAGCGACAAGGTGAAGCTGACCTTCGACATCTCCGCGATCAAGACCGCCGCCTGAGCCGCCTGGGCCACCCGGCCCGCCCGAGCTGTCAGGGCCGCTCCGGCGGCCCTCAGCCGGCCCTCAGGCGACTGAGGCCGCCAGATCGGCGCCCTCGGAGAGCGGAACGATCAAGACCGGGCGGGGATTCCCGAGCGGCGGCCGCCGGTGCTCGTAGCGCGCTCCGCCGGGGCGCTGGTCGCGAAGAGGAGAGCGGCGGCGATCAGGACCACGACACCGGTCGCCGCGTGGATACCGAAGGCGGCGGCGGGAGTTCCGCCGCCGGCGAGGACGGCGACGGTGTCACCGAAGGGGATGATCGCGTCCAGCAGCATCACCCAGGCGAGCGCCCGGCGCTGCCGGAGCGCCAGGAGTACCAGGACGGTCAGGCCGCAGGCGAGGTCGCGGACGCCCTTGACCGTGAGGTACCCGGCGGCGTCGCCCTGCGGCCAGGTCGGGATGCCGAAGCCGGCGGCGGCGCCCTCGGGGTTGAGCAGGAAATTGAGCGCGAAGGAGAGGACGAAGAGGCCGAGGACGGCGGAAAGCACGGTGGTGACGCGGTGCAAGGTCATGGTTCCCCCACGGTGAGACGGGCCGTCGGTGCGGCCCCCCTGGCGCCCTAGCGGCGCTAGGACTGATAGCAACGCTAGACCTAGCATCGCTCTCTTGTCTAGCGATGCTAGGGTTCTTTCATGACCACCCCACAGCAGCGCCGCGAGCGCGAACGGGCCGACCGCGAGCGGCTGATCGTCGCGGCGGCCCGCGAACTGGCCGAATCCGAGGGCTGGGCCGCGGTGACCACCCGCCGGCTCTCCGAGATCGTCGAGTACAGCCAGCCGGTCCTCTACAGCCACTTCAAGGGCAAGAGCGCGATCGTGTCGGCGGTCGCGGTCGGCGGTTTCGAGGACCTCGCCGCCGACTTGCGTACCGCCCGCACCGCCGCCGCCTCCCCCGCCGCGGCCCTGCGGGCCGTCGCCGAGGCCTATCTGGACTTCGCCCGGGCCCACCCGGCGCTCTACACGGCGATGTTCACCGGCGAGCTCGAGGTGGAGTTCGCCACCGAGTCCACCCCGGAAGCGCTGAAGGCGGCCTTCGGCGAGGTCCTCGCCACCGTGGCCCCCCTGGCGGGCGAGGACCGCGAACCGCACGCGCTGACCGAGATGTTCTGGAGCGCGCTGCACGGCATGGCCACCCTCAAGGAGGGTGGCCGACTGCGCCCGGATCTGGACCACGCGCGCGTGGCGCTGCTGACCGGGCTGCTCACCCGCTGAGCGGGGCGGTGGCCGGGCCGGTCAGAAGCCACCACCGCCGTCGAAGCCACCGCCTCCGCCGAAGTCACCGCCGCCGAAACCGCCCCAGCCGCCCGAGTCGCCGCCGCCGAAGTCACCGGAGTCGAAGTCCGCGCCGGAGGTGTCGCCGCCCTGGAAGTCGCCGCCGCCGTACTCCGCCGCGTACGCGGGGGTGGAGAGCATCGAGCCGAGCATCGTGCCCATCAGCAGGCCGGGCAGGATGCCGCCGCCGAAGTAGCCACCCGCCCAGGGGCCGTAGGCCGGGCCCGCCTCCCAGTACGGGCGGCGGCCGGTCTCGGTCTCGACCGTACGGGCCGCCGGGTCCTCGCCGTCCTCGATCCGGGCGGCGTCCGCCGCGCAGACCGGGACCTGCCGCGCGGAGGCGCCGGACGGCGACCAGGTCACGTCCGCCACGGAAGGCCCGTGGCGCGGGTCGAAGAAGCAGGGCGAGCGGCGCTCGGGCAGCGGCCGGTGCTCGCGGCGCGCGGCCAGGACGGCGAGCGAGAACCGGCCGTCCTCCAGGGCCTGCGTCACCGCCCGTACGTCGCTCGGGTGCTCGGCGGCGCCCATCAGGGACTTCGCCGTGTCGTAGGCGTCGAGGGCGCGTTCGTAGTCGGCGCGCATCGCGTCGTCGGCGCCCTTCTCCGCCGGGTGGAAGTCCAGCCGGTCGAGCTCCTCGCCGAAGGCGGTGATGTCCTCGTCGACGACGACCCGGAGCTTGTCGAGGGCGGCCTGCTCCTCGGCCCGCTTGCGGTTCTTGTTGCGCCGTACGACCGCGAACGCACTGGCGCCGCCCGCTGCCGCGACCGCACCGAGGGTCACCAGCGCGCCGACGCCCGGCCCGTCGGTGTCGGCGGCCGAGCCGCCGCTCCAGGAGGCGGGGGCGGAGCCGCGGGCCTGCGGCAGGGCCTGGTCGACGAAGTTGTTCAGCTCGGTCTGCGCGTCGACACCGGGTGTCTTGACCGCGGTGACGAGGTTCTGCACTGCCTCCCGGGACATCACGGAGCTGTCCGCGCCCGCGTCGAAACCGTCGCCGAGACGAACGGCGTAAAGGCCGGTCACCCCGGTCTCGGTGCGCAGATTGCGCAGCAGGTTCTCCGGCGGGAAGTCGGCGCTGGCGGGCAGGACCGCCACGAAGACCGGCTTGTCCGCGTCGATGATCTTCTGGGCGAGGGCGTCCGCGTCGGCCCGCGAGAGCTGGTCGGCGGCGCCCGGGTCGACGTAGACCGGGCCCTGTTTCAGGGCCGCGGCCGCGTCGGAGATGCCCGTGGCCCTGGCAGAGACACCGGGGGCCAGGGCCAACAGCAGCAGGAGCGCCAGCCCGGCGAGGGCCGACAGTAGGGAAAACGGCCTGGTCCTCATGCATTGACGCTACCCGAAAGGGAGCAAATCAGGCCATAGCCCTCGAAACTCGCGCTCCTCGGCGGGCTCAGCGGGCGGTTTCGGGGCGCCCGTGACGGTCAGGGTGAGCGGGACGGTCTCGGCGTGCTCCGGGGCGCCGTCGCGCAGGGTGACGACCAGGACGGTCCGGAAGGCGCCGGCGGCGGTGCCCTTGGGGAAGGTGACGGTTCCGGTGGCGGCCCGGTAGTCGGCGGCCGCCTTCGCGGTGCCCGTCCTCGTCGCGTACCGCACGGTCACGGCCCGGGTGAGCGGCTTCGTGGTGTGCAGGGTGACACGGACCCGCGCGGTGCCGCCCTCGGTCACGGTGGTGACCGGGGCGGCGGTGACGCGCGGCGCGGTGGGCGCGGCGGGGGCCGCGGCGGCGGCGAGGCAGCCGGTCAGGACGGCGACGGCGGCCGCCGTCCTGGTGCGCGGGGTGATGAACGTACGCGCCATGCCGCCCATGCTGGGCGACGCGCTACTCGGCGGGCTCGACCCCCGCGCGCAGCAGCCCGTAGGTGTACGCGTCCTCCAGCGCCTGCCAGGACGCGGCGATCACGTTGTCGCCGACGCCGACCGTGGACCACTCGCCGCTGCCGTCGCTCGTGGTGATCAGGACGCGGGTGGTGGACTCGGTGCCGTGGCGGCCTTCGAGGATACGGACCTTGTAGTCGACCAGCTCCAGCTTGGCGAGCTGCGGGTAGACCGGTTCGAGACCGACGCGCATCGCCTGGTCGAGGGCGTGCACGGGGCCGTTGCCCTCGGCGGTGGCGACGATCCGCTCGCCCTTGGCCCACAGCTTCACCGTGGCTTCGTTGGCGTGGGTGCCGTCGGGGCGGTCCTCGACGATCGCCCGCCAGGACTCCGTACGGAAGTAGGTGCGCGGGCGCCCCTCCGCCTCGGCGCGCAGGAGCAGTTCGAAGGAGGCGTCGGCGGCCTCGTAGGTGTAGCCCTGGAGTTCGCGCTCCTTGACCCGCTCGACGACCCGGCCGACCAGTTCGCGGTCGTTGCCGAGGTCGACGCCGAGCTCCTTGCCCTTGAGCTCGATCGAGGCGCGCCCGGCCATGTCGGAGACGAGCATCCGCATGGTGTTGCCGACCTGCTCGGGGTCGATGTGCTGGTAGAGGTCGGGGTCGACCTTGATGGCGGAGGCGTGCAGTCCGGCCTTGTGGGCGAAGGCGGAGACACCCACGTAGGGCTGGTGGGTGGAGGGCGTGAGGTTGACGACCTCGGCGATGGCGTGCGAGATACGGGTCATCTCGGCGAGCGCGCCGTCGGGCAGCACCTTCTTGCCGTACTTGAGCTCCAGCGCGGCGACGACCGGGAAGAGGTTGGCGTTGCCGACCCGCTCGCCGTAGCCGTTGGCGGTGCACTGGACGTGGGTGGCGCCCGCGTCGACGGCGGCGAGGGTGTTGGCGACGGCGCAGCCGGTGTCGTCCTGGGCGTGGATGCCGAGGCGGGCGCCGGTGTCGGCGAGGACGGTGGTGACCACGGCCTGGACCTGGGCGGGGAGCATGCCGCCGTTGGTGTCGCAGAGGATGACGACGTCGGCGCCGGCCTCGGAGGCGGCGCGGACGACGGCCTTGGCGTACTCGGGGTTGGCCTTGTAGCCGTCGAAGAAGTGCTCGCAGTCGACGAAGACCCGGCGGCCCTGCTCGCGCAGGAAGGAGACGGTGTCGCGGACCATCTCGACGTTCTCGTCGAGCGTGGTGCGCAGGGCGAGTTCGACATGCCGGTCATGGGCCTTGGCGACCAGTGTGATCACCGGGGCGCCGGACTCCAGGAGTGCTCTGACCTGCGGGTCGTCGGCGGCCTTGGCACCGGCCCGGCGGGTGGCACCGAAGGCGACCAGCTGCGCGTGCTTGAAGTCGATCTCCTGCTGGGCCCGGGCGAAGAACTCCGTGTCCCGCGGATTGGCTCCGGGCCAGCCGCCCTCGATGAAGCCGACGCCGAATTCGTCCAGGTGCCGCGCGATGGTCAGCTTGTCGGCGACGGTGAGGTTGATGCCTTCGCGCTGGGCGCCGTCGCGCAGCGTGGTGTCGAAGACATGGAAACTGTCGTCGGCCCGAGCGCCCCGGTCGGTGCTCTGGTCGGTCTCCGTGGTCATGACTGTGTTGGCTCCTGTCGGATGTGGCTCCGGAAGGTATGGCTCCACTTGCCCCCATTTTCGCGCGCCTTCCGCCTCCGGTCGGGGTGGTCCGGAAAACGAAAAAACCCCTCGCGGGTGCGAGAGGTCTGCGCGCGGGTCTGGGGCACGGTGGCCGCTGCCGCGGGGGTACAGCCGCGTTCAGCGGTCACTGCGGACCGGCGCGCTACTGCCCATAATCATGGTGGTAGCAAGCACGTCCGCAGTCTGCCACACCGCCGCCGTCGGCGGGACACAGGTCTCACATGCCGGGCAGCTCGTACAAAGCAGGGTGGCGACGGAGGCGCTCCCGCGCGCCGCCGTCGCCACCGGTCGTGGGGGCCTACGCGGCCGGGGTCCTGGCCGGCTCGGGCTCGGGCGCCCGTGGGGCCCGCCCGACGCGGCCGAGGTCGATGTCGCGGGTCTCGCGCATCGTCAGGTACACGATCAGGGAGACCGCGGCGCAGCCGGCGACGTACCAGTAGAAGCCGGACTCGACGCCCGCGTCCTTGAACCAGAGCGCCACGTACTCGGCGGTGCCGCCGAAGAGCGCGTTGGCGATGGCGTACGGCAGGGCGACACCAAGGGCCCGGATGCCGGTCGGGAAGAGCTCGGCCTTCACACACGCGTTGATCGAGGTGTAGCCGGTGATCACGACGAGGGCGAGCAGCGAGAGGCCGAGGGCGGGCCAGAAGGAGCCCGCGTGCCGCAGCAGCGTCATGATCGGCACGGTGAGGAAGGTGGAGCCGAGCGCGAAGGTGATCAGCAGGGGGCGGCGGCCGATGCGGTCGGAGAGCTTGCCGGCGAGCGGCTGCAGACAGGCGAAGACGATCAGCGCGCAGAAGGAGACCAGGGTGGCGGTCTGCTTGGGCAGGCCCGCGGAGTTGGACAGGTACTTCGTCAGATAGGTCGTGTACGTGTAGTACGCGACGGTGCCGCCCATGGTCAGGGCGATGACCAGGAACGCCTCGCGCTTGTGCGCCCACAGTGCCTTGATCGTGCCCTTGTCCTTGGCCGGGGTGTCGTCGGCGGAGTCCTCGTAGACGTCCGTCTCCAGCATGTTGCGGCGCAGGTAGAAGACGACCGCGGCGCCGAGCGCGCCGATGATGAAGGGGATGCGCCAGCCCCAGCTGTGCAGGGCCTCGCTGGACATCGTGCGCTGGAGCACGATCTGGAGGCCGAGGCCGAGGATCTGGCCGGCGGTCATCGACACGTACTGGAAGCTGGAGGCGAAGCCGCGGTGCTGCGGGGCGGAGGCCTCGGTGAGGTACGTGGCGCTGGCGGCGTACTCGCCGCCGACCGAGAGCCCCTGGAGCAGCCGGGCGATCAGCAGGACGGCGGCGCCGCCGTAGCCGGCGACGGAGTAGGTGGGGGCGACGGCGATCAGTACGGCCGAGGCGGACATGAGGGTGACGGTGAGCGTGAGGGCTGCCTTGCGGCCCTTGCGGTCGCCGACCCGGCCGAGGAGCCAGCCGCCGACGGGGCGCATGAAGAAGCCGACGGCGAAGATGCCGGCGGTGTTCATGAGCTTGGCGGTGTCGTTGCCCTCGGGGAAGAAGGCTCCCGCGAAGTAGGTGGCGAAGCTCGCGTACACGAACCAGTCGAACCACTCGACCATGTTGCCGGCCGATCCGACCCAGATCTTTTTCCAGTGCTCTCGTCCCATGATCCGAACCGTGCCGGAGGGGCCCGTGGGCGGACAAGGCGGTGGCGGGCAACGATAGGGAGTACTTACGTACGTTACGTTCCCGGGATGAGCGTGTCCTGCAGGAACTCCCGTACGTGAGCGAGGACTTGTTCGCGTCCGGTGCCCGGTATCCCGACGGCGACGTGCACGCTGAACCCGTCGAGCAGGGCGCGCAGCCGGGCGGCGTACCGGTCGGGGTCGACGGGCCGGAGCTCGCCGCGGGAGAGCCCCTCGGCGAGCAGCGCGACCAGGTCGCGGTGCCAGGCCCCTTCGATGGCGGCCTGCCGGGCGCGGGCGTCGGCGTCGGCGTTCTGGGACCGGTTCCAGACCTCCAGCCACAGCGTCCAGTGCGGGTCGCGGGGCCCGTCGGGCACGTACAGGTCGACGTAGGCGGCGAGCCGCTCGCGCACGGGTGCCTGCCGGGACAGCAGCGCGCTGCGCTCGGCCCCGAGCTGGGCCTCGCTCCACTCCAGGGTCTGCAGCAGCAGCTCGTCCTTGGTGCGGAAGTAGTAGAGGAGGTGCCCGCTGCTCATCCCGACCTGGCGGCCGAGGCCGGCCATGGTGAGCCCGTCGAGCCCGCGCTCGGCGATGGTGTCCATGGCGGCGGCCAGCAGCTCCTCCCGGGGAGGGGCGGCGTTGCGACGGCGTGGGCTGTGCGGGTGGCTAGGGGTCACTCGTACGTTTTACCTGATCGGCCGGGGTCGGCCGGCCGGTCCCCCGCCGCGCGGTGCGCGGCGGGGGGCGGATCAGACCTTCGGCTGCTGCTGGGTGATGCAGTGGATGCCGCCGCCGCCGGCGAAGATCGCGCGGGCGTCGACCAGGGTCACCGTGCGGTCCGGGAAGAGGCGGCGGAAGATGCCCGCCGCGATCTCGTCGTTCGGGTCGCCGAAGCCGCACAGCACCACGCCGCCGTTGCAGAGGTAGTGGTTGATGTACGAGTAGTCGACCCAGTCGCCCTCCTCGTCCTTGAGGACGGTGGGGGCGGGGATCTCGACGACCTCCAGGCGCCGGCCCTGGGCGTCGGTCTGGCCGCGCAGGAGGTTGACGTAGAGGCGGGAGCGCTCGTAGTCCGGGTGGGCGGGGTCCTGCTGGCTGTGGACCACGACCGTGCCGGGCCGGGCGAAGGCGGCGACGATGTCGACATGACCCTGGGTGCCGTACAGGCCGTAGTCGCCGGCCAGGCCGTGCGGGAGCCAGATCGCCTTGGTGGTGCCGAGCTTGGCGTGGATCTCCGCCTCGACCTGGGCGCGGGTCCACTCGGGGTTGCGGCCGGCGCCGAGCTGGACGGTGTCGGTCAGCAGGACCGTGCCCTCGCCGTCGACATGGATGGCGCCGCCCTCGTTGACCAGCGGGCTGCTCAGCACGGATACGCCCGCGAGGTCCGCGACATGGCGGGCGATCTTGGAGTCGTGCTCCCAGCGCGCCCAGTCCTGGCCGCCCCAGCCGTTGAACACCCAGTCCACGGCGGCGAGTCGGCGGCCGTCGGTGACGAAGGTGGGGCCGATGTCCCGCATCCAGGCGTCGTCGAGCTCGCGCTCCACGAGGTCGATGTCCGGGCCGAGCAGGGCGCGCGCCGAGTCGCCCTGGCCGGGTCCGTGCACCACCGTCACCGGCTCGAAGCGGCGGACCGCCCGGGCGACGGCCGCCCAGGCCGCGCGCGCCTCGGCGAGCTCCTCGTCGTTGGTGAAGGTGGGGTTGGGGCCGGGCCAGGCCATCCACGTGCGCTCGTGCGGCGCCCACTCGGGCGGCATACGGAAGGTCATGTCAGTCCTCAGAGGAAGTAGAGGCGGTTGAGGGAGATGGACTCGGCCGGTTCGGAGCGGATCGGGTCGCCGTCGAGGGTGACCAGTCCGGTCCGGCCGTCGACGGAGACATCTCCGATACGGGAGTTGAGGAGGAGGTTTCCGGGGCCGATGCCGCGGGTGCCGCGTACGGCGACCCGGCGGCGGCGGGTCGGCATCCGGTCGGAGCCGAGGTCCACGGCGGCCTGGGCGACGAACGCGACGGAGATCTCCGCCGGCGTGGCGCCGTGCGCGCCGAACTGCGGTCCGAGGACCAGCGGTTCGCAGGTGTCGGTGGCGGCGTTGGGGTCGCCGACGACGCCGTACGCCGGGAAGCCCGATTTGAGGACCAGCTGCGGCTTCGCGCCGAAGTACTGCGGGCTCCACAGCACGATGTCGGCCATCTTGCCGACCTCGATGGAACCGATCTCGTGGGCGAGGCCGTGGGCGATGGCGGGGTTGATGGTCAGCTTGGCGATGTACCGCAGGACGCGCGCGTTGTCGTCGTGCTCGCCGTCGCCCGCCATGGGGCCGAGCTCGGCCTTCATCTTGCCGGCCATGGCGAAGGTCCGGCGTACGGTCTCGCCGGCCCTTCCCATGCCCTGCGCGTCCGACGAGGTGATGCCGATCGCGCCGAGGTCGTGCAGGACGTCCTCGGCGCCCATGGTCCCGGAGCGGATCCGGTCCCGTGCCATGGCGGCGTCGCCGGGCAGGTCCGTCTTCAGGTCGTGGACGGAGACGATCATGCCGTAGTGCTCGGCGACCGCGTCCCGGCCGAAGGGGAGGGTGGGGTTGGTGGAGGAGCCGATGACGTTCGGCACGCCCGCCATCTTGAGCACGTTGGGGACGTGTCCGCCGCCGCAGCCCTCGATGTGGAAGGCGTGGATGGTCCGGCCGTCCAGCACCCGCAGGGTGTCCTCGACCGAGAGGCATTCGTTGAGGCCGTCGCTGTGCAGGGCGACCTGGACGTCGTGCTCCTCGGCGACCCGCAGCGCGGTGTCCAGGGCGCGGGTGTGGGCGCCCATGTCCTCGTGGACCTTGAAGCCGGAGGCGCCGCCCTCGGCGAGCGCCTCGACGAGCGGGGCGGGATCGGAGGAGGAGCCGCGGCCGAGGAAGCCGATGTTGACGGGCCAGGCGTCGAAGGCGCTGAAGGCGTGCTTCAGGGCCCAGGGCGAGTTGACGCCGACGCCCCACACCGGGCCGAACTCCTGGCCGATGACGGTGGTGACGCCGCTCGCCAGCGACGCCTCCATGATCCTCGGCGAGAGGAGGTGGACATGGGTGTCGACGGCGCCGGCGGTGGCGATCAGGCCCTCGCCGGACACGATCGAGGTGCCGGTGCCGACGACGACGTCCACGCCGTCGAGGGTGTCGGGGTTGCCGGCCCGGCCGATGGCGTGGATCCGGCCCTCGCGGATGCCGATCGACACCTTGCCGATGCCCTGCACCGCGTCAATGACGAGGACGTTACTGATGACCACGTCACAGGTCTCGCGCACGGCGGCGGCCTTCAGGTGCAGTCCGTCCCGGGCCGTCTTGCCGAAGCCGGCGAGGAACTCGTCCCCCGGCTTCTGGGCGTCGGACTCGACGCGCACGACGAGCCCGGAGTCGCCCAGGACGACGCGGTCGCCGGCGCGCGGGCCGTGCACGGATGCGTACTCGTACGGGTCCATCAGCTGACCTCCACTCCCAGATAGCCGCAGGCCGCTGCCCTGCGCAGCGCCTCTTCCTTCGCGCCGGGCGCGTCCAGCGGGCCGTCGACGAGGCCGGCGAAGCCGATCGCGATCCGTTCGCCGCCGATCGGCACGAGTCCGACGGTGGCTTCGCCGCCCGGGTCGAAGCGGAAGGAGGACCCGGCGGGGACGCACAGCCGCATGCCGTAGGCGGCGGCCCGGTCGAAGTCGAGGCGCGGGTTGGCCTCGAAGAAGTGGAAGTGCGAGGTGACGCTGACCGGGACGGTGGCGGTGTTGCGGACGCGCACCGTGACCGCCGGTTCCGGCTCGGCGTGCGGCGGCGCGGGCAGCAGGGCTCCCGGCGCGTCGGCGCCCGATCCGGCCCCGAGGGGCTGGGAGACCACGGCGAGCCGTGATCCGTCCTCGAAGACGGCCTCGACGTGGACCTCGGTGACCACGTCGGCGACGCCCGGCAGGACGTCGTCGGGGCCGAGGACGCCGCGGGCCGCCTCGATGGCCTCGGCGAGCCGTCTGCCGTCGCGGGCCGCCTCGCAGACGGTGTCCGCGATCAGGGCGGTCGCCTCGGGGACATTGAGCTTGAGGCCCCGGGCCCGGCGGGCCCTGGCCAGTTCGGCCGCGCCGAAGAGCAGCAGCCGGTCGCGCTCCGTGGGGGTCAGTCGCACGTCACCACACCTCCTGTTTGAGCAACACTCTAACCGCAGACTCGCTGCGCTCAAAGCATTGACTCCGGGCCCTGCCGTGGTTCACATTGAGCGTCACTCTAGTTATTGAGCGACGCTCGAAAAGCGGACCTTCGACGAGGCCGGAGAGCAGGGAGAGAGAGCACCCCATGCCGATAGAACAGCGCGGAGTCGACACCATCCCGGACGCGGAACGCACCAGCGGTCCGCGCGATCTGATCGCGATCCTGCTGGGATCCAACCTCTGCCTGGGCGTCATCGTCTTCGGCTGGCTGCCGGTCTCCTTCGGCCTCGGCCTGTGGCCCGCGGTGACCTCGATCCTCGCCGGGACGGCCGTCGGCGTCCTGGTGACCGCGCCGCTGGCGCTGATCTCGCTGCGTACGGGCACCAACCTGTCCACCTCCAGCGGCGCCTTCTTCGGCGTACGCGGCCGCCTTGTCGGCTCGGTCGTGGGGCTGCTGCTCTCCCTCGGCTACACCGCTCTCACGCTGTGGATCGGCGGGGACGTGATGGTGGGCACCCTGGCCCGGCTGGCCGGCCTGCCCACCGGCGGCCTCTCGCACACCCTCGTCTACACCCTGCTGGCGGGCTGTACCGTCGTCGCCGCGGTGTACGGCTACCGCCTGCTGCTCAAGCTCAGCAAGGCCCTCGCCCTCGGCATGACCCTGCTGCTCGCGCTCGGGATCTTCGCCTACGCGGGCGACTTCACCACCGCGGCCGTGCCCGACACGCCCTACCTGCTCGGCTCCTTCTGGCCGACCTGGGTGCTCTCCGCGGTCGCCGCCGGACTCAGCGGCCCGATCGCCTTCATCACCCTGCTCGGCGACTACACCCGCTACATCTCGCCGCGGCGGCACAGCTCCAAGGCCGTCTGGCGGGCCACCTGCCTGGGCCTCGTCGCCGGTCTGCTCGTACCCCAGCTCTTCGGCACCTTCACGGCGCTGGCCGCGCGCGGCGCGCTGGACTACGCCGGGCCGCTGGTCGACGCCTCCCCCGTCTGGTACCTCGTACCGCTGCTGCTCGCCGCGACCGCCGGGTCCATCGGCAACGCCGGTCTGATGCTCTACTCCATGGGCCTCGACCTGGACGCCATCCTGCCGCGCGCGACCCGGGCCCGGGCCACCCTCGCGGTGGCCGCCGTGGCGACCGCCTTCGTCTTCCTCGGGCACTTCGCCTGGGACGCGCAGTCGGCGATGACCTCCTTCGTCCTGCTGCTCACCGCGGTCGGCACCCCCTGGGCGGTGATCACCCTGATCGGGCACGCCCGCTGCGGCGGGGAGTACGAGCCGGAGGCCCTCCAGGTCTACAACCGCGGTGCCCGCGGCGGCGTCTACTGGTTCCAGGCGGGTTGGCACCCCCGCGCGACGGCCGCCTGGGCGCTGGGCGCCGCCGTCGGTCTGGCGTCGGTCTCCACCCCGCTGTACGAGGGCCCGCTGCTCGCCCTGACCGGCGGGATCGACTGCAGCTTCATCCTGTCCGGCGTGGTCGGCGGGGCGCTGTACGCGGCGCTCACCCCACGCGCCTACACCGTGGCCGAGAGGTCCTTGGCGTAGAACGCGATGGCCGGCCGCAGCTGCGCGACGGTCGGGTCGTCGCTGGTGGCGGCGAGCAGGTCGAGCAGGAGCCCCATCGCCTCCTGGTGACGGCCGGTGTTGTGCAGGGCCATGGCGAGGAACGTCCGCAGCCCGCCATGGTCCGGGAACAGCTCCACCGCCCGGCGCAGCAGCCGCTCGGCGTCCTCGTACCGGCCGAGCACCCGGTACGTACTGCCGAGTCCGAGCATCGCCCCGGCCCGGTCCTCGTCGGACAGCTCGCCGGCTCCGTCCTCCGCGGGCGCGCCGCCGGAGAGCTTGTCTGCGGACAACGCGCCCGGCCCGCCGCCGCCCGGCCTGTCTCCGGCCAGGTCCTCGCCCGACACCCCGCCCGGCTCAGCGCCGCCCGGCTCGTCCCCGGTCAGCGCCCGCTCGTAGAACGGCACCGCCTCGGCCTCCAGGCCGAGGACGTCGTGCGCCCAGGCTGTCTGGTAGGCGATCTCCCGGTCGTCGGGCCACCGCCCGACGAGGGCGAGCAGTCGCCCGCGGGCCTCCTCGCGCTCCCCGCGCTCGCGCAGCGCCACGGCCTCGGCCAGTTGTCGGTCCCGCTCGTCCGTCGTCATGGCGCCCATTGTGGAACACGGGTACGACGACGGGCCGTGCCTCTCGCCAAGAGCACGGCCCGTCGTGGCGTCGGCTAGCCCAGCTCGTGCGTCCAGCCGTGGACGTCATCGGCCTTGCCCGTCTGGATGTCGAGCAGGGCCTGGCGCAGCTTGCGGGTGACCTCGCCCGGCTCGCCGCCGGACTGCTGCCACTCGCCGGAGGCGCACTTGACCGTGCCGACGGGGGTGATCACCGCGGCCGTACCGCAGGCGAAGACCTCCTTGAGCGTGCCGTTCTCGGTGTCGGCGCGCCACTGGTCGATGGAGATCCGGCCCTCCTCGGAGGCGTAGCCGAGGTCCTTGGCGAGGGTGAGGAGGGAGTCGCGGGTGACGCCGGCGAGCAGCGAGCCGGTGAGCTCGGGGGTGACGATGCGGTCCTCGTACACGAAGTAGAGGTTCATGCCGCCCAGTTCCTCGACCCACTTGTGCTCGACGGCGTCGAGGTAGGCGACCTGGTCGCAGCCCTTGGCAGCGGCCTCGGCCTGGGCGAGCAGGGAGGCGGCGTAGTTGCCGCCGGTCTTGGCGTCGCCCATGCCGCCGGGGACGGCGCGGACGCGGTCCTCGGAGACCCAGATGGAGACCGGCTTGACGCCCCCGGGGAAGTAGGCGCCGGCGGGCGAGGCGATGACCAGGAAGAGGTACTCGTTGGCGGGCTTCACACCGAGCCCGACCTCCGTGGCGATCATGAAGGGGCGCAGGTAGAGCGAGGACTCGCCGCCGTGCGCCGGGACCCAGTCCTTGTCCTGCTGGACGAGGCGGTCGCAGGCCTCGATGAAGGTCTCGACCGGCAGTTCGGGCATGGCCAGTCGGCGGGCGGAGGCCTGGAAGCGGCGGGCGTTGGCCTCCGGGCGGAAGGTGACGACCGAGCCGTCGGGGCGGCGGTAGGCCTTCAGGCCCTCGAAGATCTCCTGGGCGTAGTGCAGGACGGTGGTGGCCGGGTCGAGGGAGAGCGGACCGTACGGCACCAGCTGACCGTCGTGCCAGCCGCGGCCTTCGGTCCACTTGATCGTCACCATGTGGTCGGTGAAGTGGCGGCCGAATCCGGGGTTGGCCAGGATCGCCTCGCGCTCCGCGTCGGACAGCGGGCTGGAGGAGGGCTTGAGCTCGATCGTGGGCGTCGTCATGAGTGCGTGTCCTTCACCGTTTGTGTGTGTCGGACCGCGCTCACGCCGCTGCTGCTAGGACGTCCGAGCTTTCCCGCATGCCGCGGCCCCACGTTCGATTATCGCCCGCGGGGGCCGGTGGGGTGAAGCGGAGTGATTGCGGTCCAGGGTTTGATGGTGGCACCCCGCGACCGCAATGGAGAAGCCGCCGGGTGCGGATGCGACCCGGCGGCTTGTGTGCCTCACGTAGGAAGGCGCGTCAGTCGGCGGGCTAGCCGGCTACTCGTACGGCGAGCGCGTCGCCGATCTCGTCGGTCGTCCGCGCGGAACCGTCCCGCGCGGCCAGGTCGGCGGCGACGGCGTCCTCGATCCGGGCGGCCTCGGCGTCGAAGCCAAGGTGGCGCAGGAGCAGCGCGACGGACAGGATCGTCGCCGTCGGGTCGGCCTTGCCCTGGCCCGCGATGTCGGGCGCGGAGCCGTGGACGGGCTCGAACATGGACGGGAAGGTCCGGTCCGGGTTGATGTTGGCGGACGCGGCCAGGCCGATTCCGCCGGTCACGGCGGCGGCGAGGTCGGTCAGGATGTCGCCGAAGAGGTTGTCGGTGACGATGACGTCGAAGCGCTCGGGCTGGGTGACGAAGAAGATCGTCGCGGCGTCGACGTGCAGATAGTCGGTGGTGACCTCGGGGTACTCCTGGCCCACCGTGTCGAAGATCTTCTTCCACATGTGGCCGGCGTAGACGAGGACGTTGTTCTTGTGGACCAGCGTCAGCTTCTTGCGGGGGCGGGCGTTGGCCCGCTCGTACGCGTCACGGACGACACGCTCGACGCCGTAGGCGGTGTTGACGCTCACCTCGGTGGCGACCTCGGCGGGCGTGCCGGTGCGCAGCGAGCCGCCGTTGCCGGTGTACGGGCCCTCGGTGCCCTCGCGGACGACGACGAAGTCGATCTCGGGGCGGCCGGCCAGCGGGCTCACCGTGTTGGGGAAGAGCTTCGACGGACGCAGGTTCACGTAGTGGTCGAAGGCGAAGCGGAGCTTGAGGAGCAGGCCCCGCTCCAGGACGCCGGAGGGCACGGATGGGTCGCCGATCGCGCCGAGCAGGATGGCGTCGTGGTTCTTGAGGGAGTCGAGCTCCGCGTCCGGAAGGGTCTCTCCGGTGCGGTGCCAGCGCCGGGCGCCGAGGTCGTACTCCTTGGTCTCCAGCTTCACGTCCTGCGGAAGGACGGCCGTAAGGACCTTCAGGCCCTGGGCCACGACTTCCTGGCCGATGCCGTCACCGGGGATCACTGCGAGATTGATGCTGCGAGACATGTCGGCACCCTACTCCCCGTCCCAGCCGTTGACACATCACTGTCCACCATGCGGACGAGGGATGTGCACGGCCCGGTACGGCGGTTCGAGGTGGAGCGCTCGGCCTAGTGGCCGGTGGCGCCGCCGTTGTCCCTGCGGTCGAGTGCGCGCTGCAGGGCGGCGGCGGCGTTCTTACGGGCGTCGTCGTTCGGACGGGCGACGGAGTGGCGGACGCGACGGACGGTCTCAGCGGCCATGATGATCGACTCCTTGAGATCAGAGAAATGATCGAAGGCGCCGGAAGGGGCGGGGAGCGGGCCCGCAGGGGTTGCCTGCGCGAGGGGCACGGCGCTCTCGACCGCCATTCGCTGATGGAGCGAGACGTTCGGCTTCTACAAAGCTAAGGGAGCCGGGGCTGTCTGTCTGCACAATTACTTGGGCTTCCTACTATCTGAGACGGCTTCCTTCGCCGCGGGCGGGCACCGGCACTCTCAATTCCCGGATCAGCGCCCGCACGGCGATCGATTTCGCCTGCTCAGGGGCGGTGACATAGCCGACGGACCGAGTCGGGCGCGCCGGGCCCAGATCACTGATCTCGATTCCGTCCGGTGCTCCGATCAGGGACAGCTCCGGCATCACGGCCATACCGAAACCCCTGCTCACCAACGAGAGCACCGCTCCGTCGTCTTCCGTACGCACGGTCGCCGTCGGCAGCCACTCCTGCCGCTGCCACCACTCGCGCGTGTAGGAGGTGCAGTTCTCGTCCCAGTCGACCAGCGGCAGCGTCCGGGGCGAGGGATGCCCGGCCGGGTGCACCAGCGCGTACCCCTCCTCCAGCAGGACACCGCCGATCAGCTGCGGCGGTACGGGCGAGGTCGTCCCGATCGTCGCGATCCCCACGTCGGCGCGCCCGTCGAGGACTTCCCCCGCGGCCCCGCGCCCCACCTCCCGTACGATCCGCACCTCCGGCACGATCTCGGGGTGGCGCGCGGCCAGCCGCTCCAGGGCATCCGGCAGCAGATGCAGTGCCGCGCTGCGGAAGGCGGCGATCCGCAGTGGCCCGGCGGCCGCGCCCCGCTCGGCGCCGCGGACCTCGGCGCGCATCACCTCCAGGAGCCGCAGGACGCGCCGGGCATGGGCGACGGCCCGCTCGCCGGCGGCGGTGGGCCGGGCGCCCCCGCGGCCCCGGTCGAAGAGGACGGCGCCGAGCTTGCGCTCGCTGCCGCGCACCGAGTGCGAGACGGCGGACTGGGTCATTCCGAGGGCGGCCGCGGCGGCGGAGAAGCTCCGCCCGTGCGCGACGGCGACCAGGACACGCAGTTCATGGGGTGCGAGATCGGTCATGTGCGGGTCTCTCACCTCGGAGTATGAGCAGCATTCATGGCTGGGGCCCTTCCATCGACGCAGCCTACTGCCCGGTCGGCGCCGCCCTGCCTACGGTCGTGATCATGACGAAGCAGACCTCGCTCGCCGTGCACCAGACCGCCCGCCCCCACGGCTTCCCGACCGCCGCCGACTTCACCTTCGCCGAGGCGCCGGTCCCCTCCCCCGCGCCCGGCACCGCGCTGGTGGAGAACCTCTACTGGTCGGTGGATCCGTACCACCGCGAAATGATGGACGGCAATTTCGCCCTGCACGCCCCGCTGGAGGGCCGCACCCTCGGCCGGGTCGTCGCCTCGCGCGATCCGGGCCTGCGGGAGGGCGATCTGGTCCTGCATCGCGAGGGCTGGCGCACCCACTCGCTGGTGACCGCCGCCGCCTCCCGGCGACTGGCCGAGCACCCGGGCGTACCGCTCTCCGCCTATCTGGGCATCCTCGGCGGCACGGGCCTGTCGGCCTATGTCGGCCTCACCCGTATCGCGAAACTCCAGCCGGGCGAGGACCTGTTCATCTCGGCGGCGGCGGGCGGGGTGGGCACGGCCGCCGGCCGGATCGCGCGGCTGCTGGGCGCCGGGCGGATGGTCGGCAGCGCGGGCTCGGCCCGCAAGGTCGCCCACCTCGTCGAGCGGGTCGGCTTCGACGCGGCGTTCGACTACCACGACGGACCGGTGGGTGACCTGCTCGCCAAGGCCGCACCGGACGGGGTGGACGTGGTCCTCGACGGGGTGGGCGGCGACCATCTGGAGGCCGCGATCGACGCGGTGCGGGAGTACGGACGGATCGCCTGGGTCGGCGCGGTCGCGCAGTACCACTCCCTGGACACCCCGCCGCCCGCGCCGCGCAACCTCTACACCGTGGTCGACAAGAGCATCCGGCTCGAAGGGTTCCTGGTGCGCAACCACCGCGACGTGCAGGAGGAGTTGGAGGACTTCGCCGTGCCGCACCTCCGCAGCGGACGGCTCCCGCTGGACGAGACCGTGGTGACGGGATTCGAGAACATCGTGGAGGCCTTCCTCGGGATGCTGCGCGGGGAGAACACCGGGAAGATGCTGGTGGCCCGATCCAGCTAGCTTCCCCACCCAAGTAGCTGGGCCAGCTAGGTTGCATTCCTACCTAGGTGGTGCTGAAATACAGTCATGGCCGCAGACCGCAGATCCAGTTGGCTCAAAGGCGTCCTCGATCTCCTCGTCCTCTCCTGCCTCACCGACGGGGAGAGCTACGGATACGAGATCTCCAAGGCGCTCGCCGAGGCGGGCCTCGGCGAGATCAAGGGCGGAACGCTCTACCCGGTCCTGAACCGGCTGGAGGAAGCCGGGCTCGCCGTGGGGGAGTTCCGGGCCGCCGAGCGCGGGCCGGGCCGCCGCTACTACCACCTCACCGAGGCGGGGCGGCACCACCTCGCCGCCGAGACCGACGCCTGGCTGGACTTCCACACCGCCGTAAAGACCATGCTGCACACCGGGGGAACGACACGATGAGCACCGAGCTGACCACCTACTTCGACGAGCTGTCCACCGCGCTGCGCACCGCCGGTGTCGCCGAGGCGCAGATAGCCTCCACCGTCGCCGAACTGACCGGCCACCTGGCCGAAACGGGCACGGCTCCGGAGGAGGAGTTCGGGCCGGCGGCGGCGTTCGCGGCGCAGCTCGGCGGCATGGCCCCGGCCGCCGAGGGACCGGTCGCCGAGGCGGAGACCTGGACCTGGACCGCCGACCTCTACAGCGACCGGCTCCGGCTCGCCGCCCATGGCGACGAGGGCTGGGAGGTCGAACGCCTCGACGGACTGGGCCGGTTCGTCTGCCGCCGGGTGCCGGGGTCGGCGATGCGCTGGGAGTACCGCCGCGAGCTCATCTCCGGCCGCCGCCGAGCCCGGGTCCTCGCCGAACTGGAGCCCGAGGGCTGGGAGATGTGCGGCGAGTGGGCGGTCTACGCCTACTTCAAGCGCCCCAAGGCCGCCAGCGAGGGCCCGGCGGCCGAGCTCGCCACCCTGCCGGCGAAGCCCAAGGGGTGGCTGTACCTCAGCACCCGCGGCCGCTGGCTGCTGGCCGCCTGGGCCGCCCTGCTGGTCTTCCTCGGTACGGCATATCTGACCAACGCCCTCCACATGCCCTCGTACGCCGCCGCGCTCATCGCGCTCAGCGGCGCGGCGGGGGCGGCGTACGGCGCCAAGCGGGACCTCGTCAAGGGCACCGACGACCGGGGGACGAAGGCCAAGGCCCGCTGAGGAGGGCCGGCGCCCGCTAGAGAAGGTCGCCGTCGCGCCAGTCGAACTGCAGCGGCCCCGCGGCCGGTTCCGGCAGCGGGCGGCCCCCGGGCAGCAGAAAGGTGAAGTCCTCCTCGTCCGGCAGGTGGACGACGCCCTCGGGGCCCATCGCCTCGATCCGCCCGCGCCACAGCCGCCAGCCCCGCGCGGCATACAGCGCCGCCCCCTCGTCCGACGCGGACAGCGCGCCGAGGTCGTACGCCCCGGCGACCACCTTCTCCAGCTCCGCCATCACCCGGCCGCCCAGGCCCTGCCTGCGGCGGTCGGCGCGTACGGCGACCGCCTCCACATAGCCGGTCCGGTACGCGTAGCCGGCGTGCCGCACCCGCCGCATGACCACGCTGCCGTGCGCGGCGATCCCCCGCCCGTCCTCGACCCAGGCGTGGATGCCGCCGAGGCCGTGCTCGAAGTCCTCGTCGGCGAAGTCCCCGTCGAAGGCGGCGTCCAGGAAGGCGCGAAGGCCGGTGAGGGCGGGGGCGGGCAGCTCGTAGGTGTGGGCGGTGCTCAGTCGGTCGGTCATGCACGCCACTCTCACAGCTCGGGTACTCAGCCGCAGTTGAGTATCCGGGGCGTGGTGGGGAACCGGCCAGTCGGCCGAGAGTGGTGCCTATGAACGGCCTCTACGCTCTCAAGCCCTGGTACGCGGACCGGCTCGCCGGTGTCCGTGCCGCGCTCGCCCGCCGCGAGGTGTCACCCGACACCCTCACCGCGGCCGGTGTGCTGTGCGCCGCGGCGGCGGCCGCCGTCCTCGCGTACGTCCCGGCGCCGCTCGCCGCCCTGCCGGTGGCCGTGCTGCTGGCGGCCCGGCTCGGCTTCGCCAACCTCGACGGGGCGCTGGCCCGCGACACCGGCCGTACCACCCGGCGGGGCGCGGTCCTCAACGAACTGGGCGACCGGGCCGCCGATCTGGCCGTCCTGGCCGGTTTCCTCACGCTGGCCCCGCTGTGGCTGGTGGCCGTCGCCGCGCTCGCCGCGACCCTGCCGTCCTGGGTGTCGCTCGCGGGCGCGGCGGCCGGTGCGCCCCGCCTCAACGGCGGACCGCTCGGCAAGACCGAGCGCTGTCTGCTCGTCGTCGTGGCGGCGGCCACCGGCTGGGCCGTCCCGGTCCTGGCCGTGATCGCGGCCGGCTCGGCGCTCACCGCGCTGGTGCGGCTCGCCCGGATCTGGCGGGAGCTCGCATGAGCGGGGTGGTGGCGGCGCTGCCGCTGGTGGCGGGGGCGCTCGGTGCGGGCGGGGTCGCGGTGGCGGCGCTGCCGCCCCGGGTCCGGATGCGCGAGGAGCTGCGCAGGCGCTGGCGGACCTGGGCGCTGGCCGCGCCGGTCTTCCTCGGCGCGCTGCACTTGGGCGGCGGCGGGGCGTTCGCGCTGGCCGCGGCGCTCGGGGTGATCGCGGTGGGCGAGTACGTACGGATGGCGGGCCTGCGCCCGGCCGACCACGCGGTCCTCGTCGCGGCCGGGTGCGGGCTGCCCGCGCTGGCCTGGCTGGCGCCGGATCTCCTGGACGTGCGGACGGCGGGGCTGCTGCTCGTGGCAGCGGGGCTGCCGCCGCTCCTGTCCGGCGACACGGCGGGCGGCTTCACCCGCGCGGCCAGGACCTCGTTCGGGGTGCTGTGGATCGCGGTGCCGCTGACGGGTCTGGTCCTGCTCGGCGACACGGCGGTGGCGGTGGGCCTCGCGGTGGCGCTCGGCGATGTCGGCGCCTGGTGCGGCGGGACACTGCTGGGCCGCCGGGGCCCGCTCGCCCGTCCGCTCTCCCCGCACTCACCGAACAAGACCTGGGCGGGCGTTGCGGGCGCGGCGGCGGCGAGCGCCCTGGCCCTGCTGGCCGTCGGCGCCTTCACACCGGGGCTGTGGGCGGCGGTGCTGATCGGCGGGGTCCTGGGCGATCTGCTCGAATCGATGGTGAAGCGGGAGGCGGGGGTCAAGGACGCCGGCAGCTGGCTGCCGGGCTTCGGCGGCCTGCTGGACCGGATCGACTCGCTGCTGCCCGCGCTGCTGCTGGCGGTGATCCTGTGAACGGCGCCTCCACGCCGGCTTCAGGGGCCGGGCACCACGAGGGCGACGGCGGCTCGGCGCCCGGGCAGGGGGCCGGGGCCGGGGGCCTCGCGGTCGGTGCCGTCGCGCGGCGGTCGTACGTCTCCTCGGCGCTGCGCCGCGCCCTGTGGTGGGTGGTGCTGACGCTGACCGGCGGGGTGGAGCGGCGGGGCAGGCTGCCCCGGACCGGGTGTGTCGTGGTCGCCAACCACTCCTCGCACGCCGACACCGCCGCGCTCCTCGCCGCCCTGGACGCCCGGCACGCCCCGGCGATCGGCGCGGCCGCCGACTACTGGTTCGCCTCGCCGTGGCGGCGCCGGATCTGCCGGCGCCTGGCGGCCGGGTTCCCGGTGCGGCGGACCGGCGGCGGCATGGACGACCTGCTCGCGCACGTCGACGCCGTGCGCGCCGGCCGTGCGGTCGTCCTCTTCCCCGAGGGCACCCGGCGCCCCGACGGCGAGGTCGGTTCCTTCCACCGGGGCGCGCTGGTCCTCGCCGAGCGCGCGGGCGTCCCGGTCGTACCGGTCGGCATCGCGGGTACGGACCGGCTGCTGCCCAAGCACGGCCGGCTGCGTTCGGCGGTGGTCCGGGTCCGGATCGGCGAGCCGCTGCCGCCGACGGCCACCCCGCAGGAGGCCCGCGACGCGGTCGCGGCGCTGCACGCCCGTACCCGCGCGAAGACGCTGCGGGACTCGGCCGCCCGCCGCCGGGTGGCGGCCGTGGCCGGCTCCCGCCTCGGGCTGCCGCTCGCCTTCGCCTGGGCTTTCGCCGAGGCGCTGAGCTGGCCGCTGATGCCGGAGCTGCTGCTCGGGATCGCCTGCGTCGCCGTCCCGCGCCGGGCGCTCAGCCTCTCCCTTTCGGCGCTCGCGGGCAGCGTGGCCGGGGGGCTCCTCGCCCTCCATCTGGCCGCCGGCGGACTGCACTTGCCCGCGCCGCTCACGACCGACCGGATGCGCGCGGAGGTCCGCGCCGAGCTGTCGGCGGAGGGCGCGGCGGCCGTACGGCACCAGCCGTGGAACGGCATTCCGTTCAAGGTGTACGGGTCGGAGGCGGGCCGGGCAGAGACCGGGACGGCGCAGTGGCTGACCGAGGCGTCCCGGGCGCGGGGGGCGCGTACGGTCTCGGTGGGGCTGGCGTTCGGCGCGTTCGGGCTGCTGATGCGGAGGTTCCGGCGCTTCTACGGGGTGTATCTGGTGCTGCTGGGCGGCGGGTTCACCCTGGGCCTGTCGCTGATCGTGGCGGGCTGGCGCTGACGGGCGGGGAGCGGGGCCGGCAGTCGATCAGGCCCTCGTCGAGATCTAACCTCTCAATGCACATTGACAGGTTATGCACACGAGCGGTTGACTGACGCTGCACGGCCTTAACCAGTCACCTGCGCATGAGGGGTTAGAGAAAAGTGACCGTACAGGCGATCCACCACCGCACCGTCACCGTCCGCGGCCACGAGATCTTCTACCGGGAGGCCGGGGCCGCGGACGCGCCGGTGCTGCTTCTGCTGCACGGCTTCCCCACGAGCTCGTACATGTTCCGCGACCTGATCCCCCACCTCGCCGGCCGCTACCGCGTCATCGCCCCCGACCACCTGGGCTTCGGCCACTCCGCGGCCCCCTCGGCCAAGGAGTTCCACTACACCTTCGCCGAACTGGCCGCTCTCACCGGCGAGTTCACCGAGCGGCTGGGGCTCGACCGGTTCGCCCTCTACATCCAGGACTACGGCGCCCCGATCGGCCTGCGCCTCGCCCTGGCCCACCCCGAGCGCGTCACCGCGATCGTCACCCAGAACGGCAACGCCTACGAAGAGGGCCTCGGCACCGAGGCCTGGGCGCCGGTACTCGCCCTGATCGCCGAGCGCACCCCGCGTACGGAGGAGCCGGTCCGTGCGATCCGTTCCCTGGAGGGCATCCGGTGGCAGTACGAGACCGGCGTCCCGGACCGCCACCGCTCTCTCCTGAACCCGGACGCCTGGCACCACGACGCCGCCCTGATGGACCGCGACGGCCAGGACGGCATCCAACTGGACCTGATCGCGGACTACGGCGCCAACTTCGCGCTCTATCCGGCCTTCCAGGAGTACTTCCGCCGGAGCCAGGTCCCCCTGCTCGCCGTCTGGGGCGCGGGCGACGAGGTGTTCGTGCCGGCGGGCGCGCAGGCGTTCCGCCGCGACCTGCGGGACGCGGAGATCCACCTGCTGCCCACCGGCCACTTCGCCCTGGAGACCCACGCGCCCCACATCGCGGCGCTGATGGACGATTTCCTGACCCGGCGGGTCGGCTCGGCGCCGGTCAGTACACGTTGACCCCGTACGCCGCCAGCGCCTCCTTCACCGGCTGGTGGATCGCGGAGCCGTTCGTGCCCGTGCAGCCCGAGCTGCCCGAGTGGATGCCGAGGGCGACCGAGCCCGCGAAGTGGGCGCCGCCGCTGTCGCCGCCGGCCGAGCAGGCGGTCGTGCGGACCATGCCGTAGACGGGGCCGTCGCTGTAGTTGACCGTCACGTTCACGGCCGTGACCGTGCCGCTGGTGACCTTGGTCGTGGAGCCGGACTTCTTCAGGGCCTGGCCCACGACGGCGTTGGCGGCGGACGCGATGTCCTGGTAACTGCCGTTGTAGAGATTGACGTTGCCGGCCGGTGCCGAGCCGTTCGTGTAGCGGACGATGCCGTAGTCGTTGGTGGGGAAGCTGCTGCCTTCACGGACGCCGATCTGGGCGCCGCCCGAGGTCGCCGACCAGCTGCTGGCGATGTTGGTGCAGTGCCCTGCGGTCACGAAGTAGCGCGTGGTGCCCTTGGAGACGTTGAAGGCGGCCGAGCAACGCGAGCCGCCACCGTAGATGGCGTCGCCGCCCGCGACCTCGCGCTGGAACGTGCCGGCGACACGGCTGATGCGGATCGCCCCGCCCTGGTCGGCGGCGACCGCCCGCAGCCGGGCCAGGTCCCGCGCCGAGACGGACCGGTCGGCCTCCACGGCGATCTGGTTGGTGCGCGGGTCCAGACCCCAGGAGGTGCCCGGTATCTTCGCGCCGAACTCCAGGGCGGCGACGGCGGCCGCGAGCTGGGCCGCGCCGCGCGTGACGCGCCGGGGCGTGGCTCCGGCGGCCCGGGCGCGTTCGGCGGCGGCTTCGGTGGTGACGGTGGCGACGAGCTTGCCGGTGGCCGCGTCCAGGTAGGTGCCCGCGGAGCGGGCGCCGAGGTTGCGCTCGACGGCCGAGTCGACGGCGAAGACCTGGGTGGGGTCGGGGGTGGGGGTGGAGGTGGGGGCGGGGGCGGCCGAGGCGGGGGCGGCGCCGACGCCGAGCGAACCGGCGGCGAGCAGGGCCGAGGCGGCCAGGGCGAGGCGCGTGCGCGGTCTGTGAAGGCTCATGTCGAGTAAATTGACATGGACATTACTGAACCACAAGACCGCGTTCCGGACATGGAACCGCCCCCGTCCTGGGTTGGGGGTCCAGGACGGGGGCGGCGTTCAGCGGTGACGGACGCGTCAGCCCATGTGGGGGTACGTGTAGTCCGTCGGCGGCACCAGCGTCTCCTTGATGGCGCGGGTCAGCGTCCAGCGCATCAGGTTCTGCGGGGCGCCCGCCTTGTCGTTCGTACCGGAGGCGCGGCCACCACCGAAGGGCTGCTGGCCCACGACGGCACCGGTCGACTTGTCGTTGATGTAGAAGTTGCCCGCGGCGAAGCGGAGCTTCTCCATCGTGTACGCGGCCGCGGCGCGGTCGTTCGCGATCACGGCGCCGGTCAGCGCGTAGTCGGAGACCGACTCCATCTGCTCCAGCATCTCGTCGTACTTGTCGTCCTCGTAGACGTGCACCGCGAGGAACGGGCCGAAGTACTCGGTCGTGAAGACCTCGTTGGCCGGGTCGGTGCACTCGACGACCGTCGGGCGGACGAAGTAGCCGACCGAGTCGTCGTAGGTGCCGCCGGCCACGATCGTGCAGCTGTCGTCGGCCTTGGCCCGGTCGATCGCCGCCTTGTTCTTGGCGAACGCGCGGTCGTCGATGACGGCGCCGATGAAGTTCGACAGGTCGGTGACGTCACCCATCGCCAGCCCGTCGACCTCGGCCGCGAACTCCTCCTTGAAGCCCGAGTTCCAGATGGAGGCCGGGATGTACGCACGCGAGGAAGCGGAGCACTTCTGGCCCTGGAACTCGAAGGAGCCGCGGGTCAGCGCGGTCTTCAGGACCGCGCGGTCGGCGCTCGGGTGCGCGACGACGAAGTCCTTGCCACCCGTCTCACCGACGATGCGCGGGTAGGAGCGGTACTTCTCGATGTTGTTGCCGACCGTCTTCCACAGGTGCTGGAAGGTCTTGGTCGAACCGGTGAAGTGGATACCGGCCAGGTCGCGGTGGTTCAGGGCCACCTCGGAGACGGCGATGCCGTCACCGGTCACCAGGTTGATGACACCCTTCGGCAGACCGGCCTCCTCCAGCAGCTCCATGAGCAGCACGGCGGCGTGGGTCTGGGTCGGGGACGGCTTCCAGACCACCACGTTGCCCATCAGGGCCGGGGCGGTGGGCAGGTTGCCCGCGATGGCCGTGAAGTTGAACGGCGTGATCGCGTAGACGAAGCCCTCCAGCGGGCGGTGGTCCAGACGGTTCCAGACACCCGGGGAGTTGGCCGGCGGCTGCTCGGCGAGCAGGTCACGGGCGTAGGCGACGTTGAAGCGCCAGAAGTCGACGAGCTCGCACGGGGTGTCGATCTCGGCCTGCTGGGCGGTCTTCGACTGGCCGAGCATGGTGGAGGCGGCCAGCGTCTCGCGCCAGGGGCCGGCCAGCAGCTCGGCGGCGCGCAGGATGATCGCGGCGCGGTCGTCGAAGGACATGGCGCGCCAGGCCGGGGCCGCGGCCAGGGCGGCGTCGATGGCGTCCTGCGCGTCCTGCTGGGTGGCGGCGGCGAAGGTGCCGATGACGGCCTTGTGGTTGTGCGGCTGTACGACGTCGACCCGCTCGCCACCGCCCATGCGCTTGACGCCGTTGATCGTCATCGGGAGGTCGCGGGGGTTCTCGGCCAGCTCCTTGAGCTTGGCCTCCAGTCGGGCGCGCTCCGGGGAACCGGGGGCGTAGCCGTGGACCGGCTCGTTGACCGGGGCGGGGACCTTGGTCACAGCGTCCATGAGGTCTGTGTCTCCTTAGGGGGTCGGGGGGAGCTCAGCCCTTGGTGAGGATGGAGCGGGCGAAGAAGAGGAGGTTGGCCGGCTTCTCCGCGAGGCGGCGCATGAAGTAGCCGTACCAGTCGGTGCCGTAGGCCGTGTAGACCCGCATGCGGTGGCCCTCGGCGGCCAGGCGGACGTGCTCGTCGCTGCGGATGCCGTAGAGCATCTGGAACTCGTACTCGTCCAGCTTGCGCCCGGCGCGGCGGGCCAGCTCCTGGGTGATGGAGATCAGGCGCGGGTCGTGGGACCCGATCATCGGGTAGCCCTCGCCCTCCATCAGGATCTTCAGGATCCGGACGTATGCCTTGTCGATCTCGGCCTTGTCCTGGATGGCGACCTCGGCGGGCTCCTTGTAGGCGCCCTTCACGATCCGCACGCGGCTGCCGTTGGCGGCGAGCCGGCGGGCGTCGTCCTCGGTGCGGAAGAGGTAGGCCTGGATGACGCAGCCGGTCTGCGGGAAGTCCTTCCGCAGCTCGTCGTGGATGGCGAACATCGAGTCGAGGGTGGTGTGGTCCTCCGCGTCCAGGGTGACCGTGGTGCCGATCGCGGCGGCGGCCTCGACGACCGGGCGGACGTTGGCGAGGGCCAGCTCGTGGCCGCCCTCCAGCGCCTGGCCGAACATGGACAGCTTGACGGACATCTCGGCCTTGGTGCCGTAGTCCAGATCCTTCAGGCGCTCGATGAGCTCCAGGTAGGCGTCGCGCGCGGCGTAGGCCTGCTCGCGGGTGGTGATGTCCTCGCCCACCACATCCAGGGTGACCTCAAGGCCCTTGCCGATGGTCTCGATGACGATCGGGACGACCTGATCGACGGTCTCACCGGCGATGAAGCGGTCGACGACCTGCTTGGTCCCAGGGGCGGCCGACACGAAACGGCGCATCTTTTCGCTGCGGGACGCGGCGAGGATCACGGGACCCAGCACGGGGCACCTCCACGGAACAGGGGTTGAAGGGGGCCGAATCCAAACAAACCGGAAACAGCACGGAGAACCACCGTGAAACCTAAGGATCGCTCCGATCCTCGGCCATCGACAGCTGTCACGCATCCGTGGCCGAGATCTCAGACATCTGTCTGAAGGGGTGCGAGAATGTGCGCGTGAAGGGCGATTACCAAGAGCTGGTGGACGAGATCTCGGCGCTCCTGGGCGCCCCGGCCACCCTGGAGAACCGGGACTTCGGGCTCATCGCCTTCGGCGCCCACGACAGCGACGACGACCTCGCCATGGATCCGGTCCGCACCCGGTCGATCCTCACCAGGAAGTCGACGCCCGCCGTCCGCGCCTGGTTCGAGGGGTTCGGCATCACCCGCGCCACCGGCCCGGTCCGTATCCCCGCCGCCCCGGACGCGGGCGTCTTCCGGGGCCGCATCTGCCTGCCCGTACGCCATCGGGGCATCGCCCTCGGCTACGTCTGGCTGCTCGACGCCGAGCCGGGGCCCTCGCCCGGCCGCCTCGACGCGGCGATGGAGGTCGCCGCCCGGATCGGCGGGCTCCTCGCGGAGGAGGAACAGGCCGGCACGGAGCTCTCCCGTGAGCTGCGGGCGGCGCTGACGGCCGAGCGGGGCTGGCAGTACGACATGGCGCTCACCGCCCTGCGCACGGCCCTCGGCCCCGGCGCGGACGGGCTGCACGCGCTGGTGTGCGTGGCCCCCTGGCCGGGCGAGGACCCTCCGTCGGTCCGTACGGCCCCGGGCGCGGCGGCGCTGTGTACGGTCCCGTGGCCCGGGCCGCCGGGCCACGACCCGGGGCAGGCGACGTACGGAGCGGACGCCGGGGGCGGCGGGACGGATCCCGCAGGGCGCGCCTCCCGGGGCCCCGGCGCCTCGGGAGCCGACGCCGGGCGCGGCGGCACACGCGCACCACGGAGCTCAGGCGCCACGGAGGCCGGGCGCGGCGCACGCGGGTCGCGGGGCCCGGGCGCCTTGGGATCCGACGCCGGGCGCGGAGCCCGACCGGGGGCCCGGGCGTCCGGCGGGGCGGCCGCGGACGCCGGGCGCGAGGCGGCCCGGGGGGCCGGAAGCGGTGGGCACGCGCTGGCCGCGCTGATCCGGTTGCGGTCCGCCGACGTCCTCTCCCCCGCCGTCACCGCGGCCGGGCGGCTGCGGGAGACGGCCGACGGCGGCGCGGCGGGCATCGCCACGCCCCGGCACGGTCTGGGCAGCCTCGACCTGGCCTGGCGCGAGGCGGGCGCCGCCGCGCGGGCCGCGCTCGCCGAGCCCCGGCTCGGCCCCGTCGCGGAGTGGTCCGGCATCGGCCCGTACCGTCTGCTCACCGCCCTGCCACCGGCCCCGGACGACCCGGCCGTCGGCCCCCTGCTCGCGCCCGCGCACACCGAACTGGCCCGTACGGCCGAGGTGTTCCTCGACCACGCGGGCCAGGCGGGCCGCACGGCGGCCGCCCTCGGCATCCACCGCCAGACCCTCTACTACCGCCTCTCGCGGGTCGAACAGCTCACCGGCCTCGACCTCGACCAGGGCGAGGACCGCCTGCTGCTGCACATGTCCCTCAAGGCCGCCCGACTGTGACCGCCGGTCAGCTCATAAGATCGTCCCCATGCATGCGGGGGCGGTGACAGGCGGGGCCACGGCCGGTGAAGGACTGCTGTACGAGGCGGCGGCCCGTGGGGACGAGGCGGCCGTGGTCGACGCGCTCTCGCGCGTCCGGCTCTATCAGCTCGTCCCACGGCTGTATGCGGACACCCCCGGTTTCACCCCGCGTCCGGCGCCCCAACGCGACGAGGCGTCACGCCGCACCGTCGTCCCCGTCCTGACCGAGGGCATGCTGCCCGCGTGGCATCCGGAGTGGGTGTTCCAGCAGACCACGCTCGACCGGCTCGCGCAGTCCTGGCCCGACAACAAGTGGCGGCTGGCGGTCAATCAGGACACCCCGTACGCCACCACCCTCCGGGCCCGGCCCGCCGACCGCCAGAAGTGGCTGGCGGCCGCCGCGCGCTCCGGCGGTCCGGCCCAGGTCCGGCTGGTCACCCACGGCGGGGGCCATCTCCTCGGACCGGTCGCCCACGGGCTCGCGCTCGGCGCCCATCTCGCCGTCCTCAACGGCCTGCTGTGGAACACGCTCGGCGCCGTCTACGAGGACTACTGGACCGACCGCGCACGGCTGCGCCGCCCCTGGGGCGTCACCACCCGCGCCGGCTACCGCGCCACCCTCGACAGTCTGATCGCCACCCAGCTCGTCGGCCGCGTCCCCGAGTCCCTCCTGCGGGCCCGGCGGACCCTGACCGTACGGCTGAAGCGGGCGCCCACGCACGAGGAGTGGTCCCGCGGCGTCGCGGAGAGCCTTGGCCGGCACGGCGCGTCGGGCGAATCGGTGCGGGAGGCGGGTGAGTTCCTGCGCCGGATCGCTCATTACGAACAGCGCTTCCGCGCGGACGGGGTCCTTCCGCCCGACGGGCGGGTCGACACCCTGGCCGCCTTCGACCACGGCCGCGCGGTCAACGTCGTACGGCTCGCGCTCGGCGCGCGCCTGTGCGATCCGGCCGAGGCCGAGCAGGCCGTGCTGCGGATCGCCGAAGCCGCCCGCCCGCTGTACGGCTCGTGGGAGGAGTTCTCCCTCGGCTACGTCCTCACCCGGCTGATCCACTTCGACGAGGGCGACCCCGAGGAGATGTACCGCGAATCCCTGGCCATCCACCGCGCCCTGACCCACGACCCCGCGAGCCCCTACCGGAACATCCCATGGTCATGAACCCGCAGCACCACGGCATCGCATACGGCACGCCCTGGATACCGCCCTCGGAGACCGAACACCTGCTGTACGAGGCGGGCGCACGCGGCGACCTGGAGACCCAGCTCCGGGTCCTGGCCGGGACGACCCTCTACATCCTGGCCCCCAAGGCCGAGGTCGACGCGGCCCCCGACATGGTCACGTGGCGCGCCGGCATCACCGAGACCCGGCACCACGTCCGCCCGGTGCTCACCCGCGGCATGCTGACGCCGTGGCACCCCGATTGGGTGTACCACAGCGTCTCGCTGAAGTGGATCGCCGAGTTCCACTGGCGCGATCCGCAGCAGCTGCTCGCCGTGAACAGCGGCACCCCGGCCCAGCTCCTGCTCCAGACGACGCCTCAGCACCGCGCGCTGTGGCTGCGGTACTACGCCGAGAACGACAAGGCCGCCGCGGACCGGCTGCTCGCGCTGCGGCACGGCGCCCTGCACGGGCCGCTCGCCTACGGCCTGGCCTGCGGCGCCCATCTCGCGATCAGGAACGGCGTGCCGTGGAACGAGGTCGGCACGGCCTACCTGGGCTACAGCGACGAGCTCGAAACACTCCGCGACTCCTGGGGCATCACCGACCGCGAAGGCTGGCAGGAGCAGCTGACGGCCCTGCTGGAGGCGCGCAACAGCCCGGCGGAGCCCGACTACACCCTCCGGGTCCGTGAGGGCCTGCGGGCGCGGTTCGGGGAGCTGCCCTCGCCCGACCTGTGGCGCGAGACGGCCGCGGGTCACGTCCAGGACCTGGGCGCGGGACCCGGGGCCGTCCGCCACATCGAGGAGCTGGTGCGCCGCATCCTGCGCTACGAGGCCCGGTTCCGCGCCGACGGCCTGCTGCCCCCGGACGGCAGGGTCCGCACCACCGTCGCGTACGACTACGGACGGGCCGTGAACCTCGCTCGCTGGGGCCTGTCGGCCCGCTTCTGCGCCCCGGCCGAGGCCGAGCAGGCGATCGTCCACGCGGGCGCGCTCAGCAAGGCGTCGTACGGCTCGTGGGAGGAATTCTCCGCCGGGTACGCGCTGGGCAGGGTGCTGCGCTTCGACGAGGAGGAGTACGGCCGCTTCTACGAGCAGAACGTCACCGCCCACCGCATCCTGTCGGAGCACGAGGGCAGCCCCTGGCGGCACATCCCCTGGCGCTGAGCCCCCCTCACGGAGTCCCCCGGGCGGGGTCAGCCCTTCTCCCCCATGATCACCTTCAGCCCCTCGGTGAGGTCCGCGGCCGAGGGGGCCGTCTCCGGGTCCACCATCCACTGGATCATCACCCCGGCGACGAGCGCCTGGCACAGCAGCCCGGCGACCCGCGCCTTCTCCGGGTCGGCCGCCGGGTCGATGCCGAGGAACGCCTCGGCCATTCCGGTGCGGCCCTCGCGCTGCGGCTCCTTGAGGGCCTCGCGCAGCTTCTCGTCGGTGTCGAGCCGGCTGACGATCTCCATCTGGAGCTTCCAGACCGGGCGGCTCTCGTCGAAGGCGGCGATGACCTTCTCCCACAGCCCCTCGAAGCGCTCGTACGGGTCGGCGGGCCGCGACGGGCCGTCCTGCGCGGCCGGGCCCACGGCGTTGCCCCACTCCTCGGTGACGGCGAGGAAGGCCTGATTGAGCAGGGCTTCCTTGGAGCCGTAGTGGTAGCCGATGGAGGCGAGATTGGTGCCGGAGGCCGCCACGATGTCCCGGGCGGTGGTGCGGGCGTAGCCCTTCTCCAGCAGGCAGCGCTTGGCGCCTTCGAGCAGATCTTCGCGGTGTCCCATGACAGCACTGTACCCGGCTCCTAGACATTCGTGTAAGACGGGCGTCTAAGAGCCGGGTACGGGGTGCTGCGGGTCAGACCAGGTTCACCGAACGGGCCGAGGTGGCACCGATCTCGGCGGCGAGCTCGGCCAGCACGTTCGCCGGGACGGTGTCGTCCACGGTGAGGACCGCGAGGGCCTCGCCGCCCTCCTCGGCCCGCGCGACCTGCATACCGGCGATGTTGAGACCGGCCTCGCCGAGGATCCGGCCGACCGTGCCGACGACACCGGGACGGTCCTCGTAGCGCAGCACGACCATGTGCTCGGCCAGCGCCAGGTCCACGTCGTAGTCGCCGATGGCGACGATCTTCTGGAGGTGCTTGGGGCCGGCGAGCGTGCCGGAGACCGAGACCTCCTCGCCGCCCGAGAGTGTGCCGCGCACGGTGACCACGTTGCGGTGGTCGGGCGACTCGGAGCTGGTGGTCAGCCGGACCTCGACGCCGCGCTCCTGGGCGAACAGCGGCGCGTTGACGTACGACACGGTCTCGTCGACCACGTCCTCGAACACGCCCTTGAGCGCGGAGAGTTCGAGCACCTTGACGTCGTGCTGGGTGATCTCGCCGTACACCTCGACGTCGAGGCGGACGGCCACCTCGCCGGCGAGGGCGGTGAAGATCCGGCCGAGGCGCTCGGCGAGCGGGAGACCCGGCTTCACGTCCTCGGCGATGACACCGCCCTGGACGTTGACCGCGTCCGGGACCAGCTCGCCGGCGAGCGCGAGGCGCACGGACCGGGCGACCGCGATACCGGCCTTCTCCTGGGCCTCGTCCGTGGACGCGCCGAGGTGCGGGGTGCAGACGACCTGGTCGAGCTCGAAGAGCGGGGAGTCCGTGCAGGGCTCCTTCGCGTACACGTCGAGGCCCGCGCCGGCGACCCGGCCCTCCTTGAGGGCGGAGTACAGCGCCTCCTCGTCGACGATCCCGCCGCGCGCGGCGTTGACGATCCGGACGCTCGGCTTGACCTTGTGCAGCGCCTCGTCACCGATCAGACCGACCGTCTCGGGGGTCTTGGGCAGGTGCACGGTGATGAAGTCGGCGGCCTCGAGGAGCTCGTCGAGGGAGAGCAGCTTGACGCCCATCTGGGCGGCGCGCGCGGGCTGGACGTAGGGGTCGTACGCCACGATCTTCATGCCGAAGGCGGACATGCGCTGGGCGACCAGGACACCGATGCGGCCGAGGCCGACGACGCCGAGGGTCTTCTCGCTCAGCTCGACGCCCGTGTACTTCGAGCGCTTCCACTCGCCGTTCTTCAGGGCGGTGTTGGCCTGCGGGATGTTGCGCGCGGTGGCGACGAGCAGACCGCAGGCGAGCTCGGCGGCGGTGACGATGTTGGAGGTCGGCGCGTTGACGACCATCACGCCGGCCTTGGTGGCGGCGGAGACGTCGACGTTGTCCAGACCGACGCCGGCGCGGGCGACGACCCTCAGCTTGTTCGCGGCGGCGATGGCCTCGGCGTCGACCTTCGTCGCGGAGCGGACCAGAATCGCGTCCACGTCGACGATGGCGGGCAGCAGTTCGGCGCGGTCCGCGCCGTTGCACTGCCGGATCTCGAAGTCCGGGCCCAGCGCGTCGACGGTGGCGGGCGACAGCTCTTCAGCGATGAGTACGACAGGTTTCGAGCTCACGTGAGTCCTCACAGGTCCAGTGCGGACGGCCGTCCCGACGGCCGCAGGCGGTGGAGGGGGCTTGCCGCGTGAAAGCGCACGACGCTGTGGGCCTGACGCGAATGTTGTTGAGCAGTGTAGTGCTGAGACAGCGCACTTCATGCGCCTCGTTGGCAGGATCACCCGTCCGTGGTTGGACTGGTTGTCCAAGGAAGGGCGACGGGGCCGGACACAGTGTCCGGCCCCTGCCCTTGAGGCTTACGCCTCGTCGTTGTCCACCCAGCTCATGAGCTTGCGCAGCTCCTTGCCGGTGGTCTCCAGCAGGTGGTTCTCGTCCTGCGTCTTGTACTCGTTGTACTTCTTCAGACCGCCGTGGTACTCCGCCATCCACTCCTTGGCGAAGGTGCCGTCCTGGATCTCGGCGAGGACCTTCTTCATCTCGGCCTTGGTGGCGTCGGTGATGATCCGCGGGCCGGTGACGTAGTCGCCCCACTCGGCGGTCTCGGAGACCGACCAGCGCATCTTCTCCAGGCCGCCCTCGTACATCAGGTCCACGATCAGCTTCAGCTCGTGGAGGCACTCGAAGTAGGCGATCTCCGGCTGGTAGCCGGCCTCGGTCAGGGTCTCGAAGCCCGCCTTGACCAGCGCCGCGGTGCCACCGCAGAGGACGGCCTGCTCACCGAACAGGTCGGTCTCCGTCTCCTCCTTGAAGGTGGTCTTGATGACGCCGGCGCGGGTGCCGCCGATGCCCTTGGCGTACGAGAGCGCCAGCGGGAAGGCGTTGCCGGTGGCGTCCTGCTCGACGGCGGCGATGCACGGAACGCCGCGGCCCTCCTCGTACTGGCGGCGGACCAGGTGGCCCGGGCCCTTCGGGGCGACCATGGCGACGTCGACACCGGCCGGCGGCTTGATGAAGCCGTAGCGGATGTTCAGGCCGTGGCCGAAGAAGAGGGCGTCGCCGTCCTTCAGGTTCGGGGCGATGGACTCCTCGTAGACCTGGGCCTGGATCGGGTCCGGCACCAGGATCATGATGACGTCGGCCTCGGCGGCGGCCTCGGCGGGCGTCACGACACGCAGACCCTGCTCCTCGGCCTTCGCCTTGGACTTGGAGCCCTCGTGCAGACCGACCCGCACGTCGACACCCGAGTCACGGAGCGACAGCGCGTGGGCGTGGCCCTGGCTGCCGTAACCGATGACCGCGACCTTGCGGCCCTGGATGATGGACAGGTCGGCGTCGGCGTCGTAGAACAGCTCGGCCACTGGGAATCTCCTTGGTGTGCTGATGTTGCGTCCCACCGTACGGCGGGGAATGGGAGGGAAGTTTTTGGGTCTCGCCAGCCGGACCGCCGGACGGGCCGGCGGTTGACGTCTGACGTCGAGGGTCAGGCGCTGCGGTCGAGGGCCCGCAGCGAACGGTCCGTGATGGACCGGGCGCCACGCCCTATGGCGATCGTTCCGGACTGCACGAGCTCCTTGATACCGAACTGCTCCAGCATCTTGAGCATCGCGTCGAGCTTGTCGCTCGAACCGGTGGCCTCGATGGTGACCGCCTCGGGCGAGACGTCCACGGTCTTGGCGCGGAACAGCTGGACGATCTCGACGATCTGGGAGCGGGTCTCGTTGTCGGCGCGGACCTTCACCAGGACGAGCTCGCGCTGGATCGCGGCGCTGGGCTCGAGTTCGACGATCTTCAGGACGTTGACCAGCTTGTTGAGCTGCTTGGTCACCTGCTCCAGCGGCAGGTCCTCGACATTGACCACGATGGTGATGCGGGAGATGTCGGGGTGTTCGGTGACACCGACCGCGAGCGAGTCGATGTTGAAGCCACGGCGGGAGAACAGCGCGGCGATCCGGGCCAGGATGCCGGGGGTGTTCTCGACCAGGACCGAGAGCGTGTGCTTGGACATGTCTCTTTCTGCTCTCTCTCAGTCGTCTTCGTTGTCGCCGAAGTCGGGGCGGACGCCGCGGGCGGCCATGACCTCGTCGTTGGAGGTGCCGGCGGCGACCATGGGCCAGACCTGGGCGTCCTCGTGGACGATGAAGTCGATGACGACCGGGCGGTCGTTGATGGCGTTGGCCTCGGCGATGACCTTGTCCAGGTCGGCCGGGTCCTCGCAGCGCAGGGCGACACAGCCCATGGCCTCGGACAGCTTGACGAAGTCCGGGACGCGGGTGCCCTTGCGGGGCGCCTGGCTCGCGCCGACCTGGGAGCCGGTGGTGTGGTGGCCGGTCTCGTCGGCGTGCAGGACGGTGCTGGAGTAGCGCTCGTTGTAGAACAGGGTCTGCCACTGGCGGACCATGCCCAGCGCGCCGTTGTTGATGATCGCGACCTTGATCGGGATGCCGTTGAGCGCGCAGGTCACGAGCTCCTGATTGGTCATCTGGAAGCAGCCGTCGCCGTCGATCGCCCAGACCGCGCGGTCCGGCATGCCGGCCTTGGCGCCCATGGCCGCCGGGACCGCGTAGCCCATCGTTCCGGCGCCGCCGGAGTTCAGCCAGGTGGCCGGCTTCTCGTAGTCGATGAAGTGGGCGGCCCACATCTGGTGCTGGCCGACACCGGCCGCGAAGATCGTGCCCTCCGGGGCGAGCTGGCCGATGCGCTGGATGACCTGCTGCGGGGCGAGGCTGCCGTCGTCCGGGGTCTCGTAGCCGAGGGGGTAGGTCTCGCGCCAGCGGTTGAGGTCCTGCCACCAGGCGGTGTAGTCCCCGGCGTTGCCCTCGCTGTGCTCGGCCTGGACGGCTTGGACCAGGTCGGCGATGACCTCGCGGGCGTCACCGACGATCGGGACGTCGGCGGCGCGGTTCTTGCCGATCTCGGCCGGGTCGATGTCCGCGTGGACGATCTTGGCGAACGGGGCGAAGCTGTCCAGCTTGCCGGTGACGCGGTCGTCGAAGCGGGCGCCGAGGGCGACGATCAGGTCGGCCTTCTGGAGCGCGGTGACGGCGGTGACCGAGCCGTGCATGCCGGGCATGCCGACGTGCAGCGGGTGGCTGTCCGGGAAGGCGCCCAGCGCCATCAGCGTGGTGGTGACCGGCGCGTTGGTCAGCTCGGCGAGGACCTTCAGCTCGGCCGTGGCACCGGCCTTCAGGACGCCGCCGCCGACGTACAGGACGGGCCGCTTGGCGCCCGTGATCAGCTTGGCGGCCTCGCGGATCTGCTTGGCGTGCGGCTTGGTGACCGGGCGGTAGCCGGGCAGGTCCAGGACGGGCGGCCAGCTGAAGGTGGTCTTCGCCTGGAGGGCGTCCTTGGCGATGTCGACCAGGACCGGGCCGGGGCGGCCGGTGGAGGCGATGTGGAACGCCTCGGCGATCGTCTTGGGGATGTCCTCGGCCTTGGTGACCAGGAAGTTGTGCTTGGTGATCGGCATCGTGATGCCGCAGATGTCCGCCTCCTGGAAGGCGTCCGTACCGATGGCCTTGGAGGAGACCTGGCCGGTGATCGCGACCAGCGGGACGGAGTCCATGTGGGCGTCGGCGATCGGGGTGACCAGGTTGGTGGCGCCGGGTCCGGAGGTCGCCATGCAGACGCCGACCTTGCCGGTGGCCTGGGCGTAGCCGGTCGCGGCGTGGCCCGCGCCCTGCTCGTGGCGGACCAGGATGTGACGGACCTTGGTGGAGTCCATCATCGGGTCGTACGCCGGGAGGATGGCGCCGCCGGGGATGCCGAAGACGGTGTCGGCCCCCACTTCCTCGAGAGAACGGATGAGGGACTGCGCGCCCGTGACGTGCTCAACGGTGGCGGAGGGCTGTCCGCCGGTACGGGCCCGCGGCTGCGGATGGTGGGCCCCGGTGGCCTGCTCGGTCATCGGCATTCTCTTCTCGAAGCTGAGGGTTTTCGCTGAGGGTTTCGCGAGGTTTTAGCTGGTTTTGACGAGTGCCAGTGCAACAAAAAACCCCTCGTGCCGTGAGGCAAGCGAGGGGAGCGCGTCGGTGCGTTTCAAGCCGGGCCGTCAGGGCCCCTGCTTCAGCCGACGCGCTTTCCAAGTACGAGAATTCGGGTGCGCATGGCAATGACCCTCCCCCTCACGCCCGGGCACTGTCAAGTGGGTGGGACGGGCGTCTCATTATTTGAGCGGATCGGGGGAAGGGATCCGCCACTCAGGACAGGCAGGGCGACGCCGCCGGGGACCGGGTACTCGTCGCGCACGAGGGCGCGCCGCAGCCGGTACTCGTCGAGCGGTCCGGAGAAGGCCATCCCCTGGCCGTGGGTGCAGCCCATGGCCCGCAGGGCCAGGACCTGCTCGGGCAGGTCGACGCCGTCGGCGACGGACTGCATCCCCAGATCGCGGGCGATCCGCAGCAGGCCGCTGGTGATCTTGTGGAGCCGGGCGGACTCGACCACCCCCTCGACGAGCCCCCTGTCCAGTTTCAGTACGTCGACGGGGAGGCGGCGCAGCGCGTTGATGGCCGCGTAGCCGCTGCCGAAGCCGTCCAGGGCGATCCGTACGCCGAGCCTGCGCAGCGCCACGAGGCGGTGCTCCAGCTCGTCGAAGGAGATCCGGGGATCGCTGTCGGCGAGCTCGATCATCAGCGCCCCGGAGGGCAGGCCGTGCCGCGTGAGCAGGGCTTCGATGGAGTTGAGCGGCAGCGACTTGTCGAGGAGGCGGCGGGCCGAGAGGCGGACGGAGACGGGCGTGTGATGGCCGAGCCTGGCCCGCTCGGCCGCCTGCTCGACGGCCTGCTCGAGGAGCCAGCGGCCGAGCTCGGCGGTGCGGTCGGCCTCGGGGGTCTCCGAGGCGTCGGCCACCCGCATGAATTCGGCCGGGGTGAAGAGGATGCCCTGGGCCGAGCGCCAGCGGGCCTGGGCGGCGACCGCGGAGATCCGTCCGGTGGCCAGATCGACCACCGGCTGGTGGAGCAGCGCGAACTCTCCGTCGTGGAGAGCCGTGCGCAGCCGGGCGGCCAGCTCCGTCCGGCGTACCACTTCGGCCTGCATCTGCGGAGCGTACATCTCGACCCGGTCCTTGCCGGCAGCCTTCGCGCGGTACATGGCCAGATCGGCGTTGCGCAGCAGGTTCCCGGCGCTGATGCCGGGCTCGGCGAAGGCGACGCCGATGGAGGCGGCGACCCGGACCTCGGTGCCGTCGACGCGGTACGGCTGGGAGAGGGTGAGCCGGAGCCGGTCGGCGATCTCGTGGACCTGGTACTCACGGGCGGACCGGTCGCGGCCACCGTCGCCGAGGATGAGCGCGGCGAATTCGTCGCCGCCGAGCCGGGCGGCGGTGTCCCCGGCCCGTACGGAGTCCTGGAGGCGGCGGGCGGCCTGGATGAGGAGCTCGTCGCCGGCCTGGTGGCCGAGGCGGTCGTTGACGCCCTTGAAGCCGTCCAGGTCGATGAAGAGGACGGCGGTGCCGGCGTCGCCGGCGCGGCGGCCGCCGAGGGCCTTGCGGACCCGTTCGGTGAACAGGGCGCGGTTGGGCAGGTCGGTGAGCGGGTCGTGTTCGGCGTTGTGCCGCAGCTGGGCCTGGAGGCGGACCCGTTCGGTGACGTCCCGGCTGTTGAAGATCAGGCCGCCCTGGTGGCGGTTGACGGTGGACTCGACGTTGAGCCAGTCGCCCGTGCCGGAGCGGAAGCGGCATTCGATGCGGGTCGTGGGCTCCTCCGAAGGAGGAGCGGCCAGAAACCGCCGTACTTCGTGGACCACGCTGCCGAGGTCCTCGGGGTGGATGAGCGAGGCCAGCTCGGAGCCGATCAGGTCCTCGGCCTCGCGGCCGTAGACACCGGCGGCGGCCGGGCTGACGTAGCGCAGTATGCCGGTGGGCGCGGCGATCATGATGACGTCGCTGGAGCCCTGCACGAGGGACCTGAAGTGGTTCTCCTTCTGGGCCAGTTCATGGGTCAGCGCGATGTTGTCGAGCAGCATGATGCCCTGGCGTACGACGAGGGCGAGGACGACCGTACAGCCCGTGAAGACCACGACGCGGTCCACTCTGCGCCCCTCGACCACGTTGTAGAGGATGCCGAGCGTGCAGACGGCGGCGGCGAGATAGGGCGTGAGTGCGGCGAGCGAGCCGGCGATGGGGCGGCTGGTGAGGCGCTGGCGCTGCGGTCCCGGCATCTCGGTGCGCCGTACGCCCCAGGGGGCGTAGGCCAGGATCAGCGAGCCGGCGAACCAGCCGGCGTCCAGGAGCTGGCCGGAGCTGTAGCTCTCGCGCAGCAGGGGTGAGGTGAACAGGGCGTCGCAGAGCACGGTGAGGGCGAGTCCGGCGATGGCGGTGTTGATGGCGGACCGGTTGGTCTGGGAGCGGCGGAAGTGGAGGGCGAGCACCATGCTGACGAGAACGATGTCGAGCAGGGGGTAGGCGAGCGTGAGCGCGGCGCGGGCGACGGGCTCTCCGTCGATGTGCGCGGTGTGCGCGAGGGCGAGGCTCCAGGAGAGCGTGAGCAGGGAACCGCCGATGAGCCAGGCGTCGAGCGCGAGGCAGACCCAGCCGGCGCGGGTGACGGGCCTCTTGGCGAGGACGAGCAGTCCCACGATGGCGGGCGGGGCGAACATCAGGAAGAAGAGGTCGGCGAGCGAGGGGCTCGGGACGGGGCGGCCGAGGACGACCTCGTACCAGCCCCAGACGGCGTTGCCCGCGGCCGCCATGAGGGACGAGAAGGAGAAGAGCAGCCAGGCCGGCCGGAACCGGCTGCCGCGCGCGCGTGAGTAGAGCAGGCAGGAGAAGGAGGCGACGAGGGCGGCCGCGCTGAGCCCGAAGTCCCCCATGATCAGGGAGAAGTAGGGCGATCCCCAGCCGAGCAGCGCGCCCAGGGCGTAGCCTGCGCAGACCCCGGCGAGCATCAGCTGGGCCGTCAGCCCGCTCAGGGGCCCGCCCGTGCCGTCCGCGCCGCCCATGGCGCCGCCGGGGCCGCCGGCTCCTGCGGCGGCCGGGCGGCGGATGAGCGCTCCCGGGGCGCTCACGGGGACACCCCCGCGGTGGTGTCCGGGTGTCCCGGTCGGTTCGGTCGGTTCGGTCGTGTCCGTCGGCGCGCCGGCACAGCACGCGAGGGTTCCCGACGCAACTCCCGCGTCGGATCTCCGGTCCTTCGGCCGTTCTTCACCCGTCGCCCCCCTCGGAATCTGATGGCCCGTCATGTTGCTCCCCGGCGTCATCCCGCACTCGACGCGGTCCCCCGCTCGGGACGATACACCAGGACCGTCACTCAGGGACAGGGTTGCTCTACGCTCCGTGACGATCATCAGAGTTACGGACACTCGGCGCACCGGTACGACTGCGGAGCGTGGCTACCCCGTCGTCAGTACGACGTTGCGCAGCGGCTCCCCCGCGGCGAACCGGGTGAGCTGCCCGGCCAGCAGGCGCTTGGCGCGGGGCATGAACGCCGAGGTGGAGCCGCCGACATGAGGGCTGATGAGAACACCGGGAGCGTGCCACAGAGGATGGCCGGACGGCAGCGGTTCCGGGTCGGTGACGTCGAGGGCCGCCGTGATCCGGCCGCTCTCCGCCTCGGCGAGCAGGGCCTTGGTGTCCACGACCGGGCCGCGCGCCACGTTCACCAGCAGGGCGCCGTCCTTCATCCTGGCCAGGAACCCGGCGTCGGCGAGGTGGCGGGTGTCCGGGGTGAGCGGTGTGGAGAGCACCACGACGTCGGCCTGCGGCAGCAGCGCGGGCAGATCGGCGAGTGCGTGCACCGGACCGCGCTCGGTGGTGCGGGCGGAGCGCGCGACGCGCACGACCCGCGCGCACTCGAAGGGCGCGAGCCGGTCTTCGATGGCGGCGCCGATCGATCCGTACCCCACGATCAGCACGGACTTGTCGGCGAGCGCCGGGTAGAAGCCGTCCCGCCACTCCTCGGCGTCCTGGCCGCGTACGAAGCCGGGGATGCCGCGCAGCGAGGCGAGGATCAGGGCGAGGGTGAGCTCGGCGGTGCTCGCCTCGTGGACGCCCTTGGCGTTGCACAGCCGTACGCCCGCGGGCAGCAGGCCGAGCCCCGGGGTCACATGGTCGATCCCGGCCGAAAGTGTCTGCACCACACGCACGCCGGACATCGCGTCGAGCGGGCGCACCGCGATCTCGGTGCCCTTCATGTACGGGACGACGTAGAAGACGCAACGGGCGGGATCGGCAGGGAAGTCGGGGCCGCCGTCCCAGAAGCGGTAGTTCAGGCCCGCGTCGGCGGGCGCGGGGAGGCCGTCGATCTCGTCGGCCGGAATGGGGAGCCACACATCTGCAGTCATGGCCTGGAGGCTATGCGAAGGATCCGGCCGCCCATTGGTTACTTTGGGGAGCGGAACAGGGAGGGGTACGGGGAGTTGGAGCGCAGGACAATCGGGGCGGCGGCGCTCGAAGTGGGTGCGGTCGGCCTCGGCTGCATGCCCATGAGCTGGGCCTACACCACCTCCCAGCAGCGCGGCGACCGTTCGTTGCGGGCGGTGCACGCGGCGCTCGACGCGGGCTCGACCCTGCTGGACACGGCCGACATGTACGGGCCGTTCACCAACGAGCTGCTGATCGGCAGGGTGCTGAAGGAGCGGCGGGCCGACGCGTTCGTCTCGACCAAGTGCGGCCTGCTCGTCGGCGACCAGCACGTCGTGGCCAACGGCCGGCCCGGCTATGTGCGCCGGGCCTGCGACGCTTCGCTGCGACGGCTGCAGACCGAGGTGATCGACCTCTACCAGCTGCACCGGGCGGATCCGGAGGTGCCCGTCGAGGAGACCTGGGGCGCGATGGCCGAGCTGGTGACGGCGGGCAAGGTGCGGGCCCTGGGGCTGTGTGCCGTGGGGGCGCGGGCGGCCCGGCGCGGGGATGCCCGCGGGCTGTATGACGGAACGATTCGCCAGCTGGAGCGGGTGCAGCAGGTCTTTCCGGTGAGCGCGGTGCAGGCGGAGTTGTCGGTGTGGTCGCCGGAGGCGCTGGCCAGGCTGCTGCCGTGGTGCGAGGCGCGGGGGGTGGGGTTCCTCGCGGCGATGCCGCTGGGGAACGGCTATCTGACCGGGACGCTGACGCCCGGCGGGGGCTTCGAGCCGGACGATCCGCGGGCCCGGCATCCCCGCTTCACGGCCGAGATGATGGCCGCGAACCAGCCACTGGTGGCGGGGCTGCGGCGGGTGGCCGCCCGGCACGGCGAGGACGTCACTCCGGCGCAGGTGGCGCTGGCGTGGGTGCTGGCCCGGGGGCGGCATGTGGTGCCCGTGCCGGGGGCCAAGCGGGAGCGGTGGGTGGTGGAGAACGCCCGGGCGGCGGCGCTGGAGCTCACTGCGGAGGACCGGGCGGAGATCGCGGGGCTGCCGGCGCCGCGGGGGTCCTGGGACTGATCGGGACGGTCGGCGGAAGGCGGGAACCTGATCCGTTCGAGCGGTGTATGAAGAGTGGAAGAGCTGAGTGGAAGGCTTGAGCGGAAGGCCTGATGGGCGCCCGCTCGACACCTGCTCGGCATCTGTTCGGCGGCCCGACTCCGCCGCGCTGTGGAAGGGATCAGAACTGTGCAACGTCCTGCTGTGACGGCCTTGTTGGCCGCCGCCCTGCTGGTGCCGGTGGCCGGGTGCGCGTCGGGCGACGGCCCGGCCGGGCCGGCCGCCACGAGCTCCGCGCCGCGCGGCTCCGCCCCCGCCTCCACCCCGCCCGTACCGGCCCGCTCCGCGCCGCCCGACAAGGGTTCGGCGACGGTGGTGTCCACGCTCACGAAGGATCTGAAGTCGCCGTGGGGCCTGGCGGCGCTGCCGGACGGGGATCTGCTGGTCTCCTCCCGCGACGAGGGGACGATCACCCGGGTCGACGCCGAGACCGGTGGGCAGACCCTGCTCGGTTCGGTGCCCGGGGTGGCGCCGGCGGGCGAGGGCGGACTGATGGGCCTCGCGGTCTCGCCCTCGTACGCCTCGGACCATCAGATCTACGCCTACTTCACCACCGAGTCGGACAACCGCATCGCGCGCATGCTGCACGACGAGCGCAAGCCGGCCGGGCAGCAGCTCGGTGCGCCGGACACGGTGCTGCGGGGCATCCCCAAGGGGACGGTCCACAACGGCGGACGGATCGCCTTCGGCCCGGACAAGATGCTGTACGCGGGCACGGGCGAGACCGGTGACACGGGGCTGGCCCAGGACAAGGCGTCGCTGGGCGGGAAGATCCTGCGGATGACGCCGGACGGGCAGCCCGTGCACGGCAATCCCTCGGCGGACTCCGTCGTCTACTCCTACGGCCACCGCAATGTGCAGGGGCTGGCCTGGGACGCGGACAAGCGGCTGTGGGCGGCCGAGTTCGGGCAGAACACCTGGGACGAGCTGAATCTGATCGAGCCGGGGAAGAACTACGGCTGGCCGGAGGTGGAGGGCAAGGGCGCCAAGCCCGGGTTCGTCGATCCGGTGGCCCAGTGGAAGACCTCCGAGGCCTCGCCGAGCGGTATCGCCTACGCCCAGGGCTCGATCTGGATGGCCGGGCTGCGGGGCGAGCGGCTGTGGCGGATCCCGCTGTCCGGAGCGGAACGTTCTGCGGAGCCCGAGGCGTTCCTCGGAGGGAAGCACGGCCGGTTGAGAACGGTCCTGGCCGCGGGGGGCAATGCCCTGTGGCTGGTGACCAGCGAGACGGACACCCGGGGCACGCCCGAGCCCGGTGACGACAAGATCCTCCGGTTGGAGGTGAAATGAGGGGCGGCAGCGATGTTCAACCTGATGGAGGAGCTCTTCGCGCCCGGGCGCAAACACACCCGTGACGAAGAGCGGCGCCTGGCCCTGACCAGGGAGGACCTGGGGGACAACGACCCCTCGCGCGGGCCGATAGACCTCTCCTCGGGGAAGGTCACGATACGTCCGGCTGCCTCCGGGACGGGCGGCCCCGACCCGGAGGACGAGGGCCGCTCCTAGCTCGCCTCCTGGAGGAGATGGAGGCGGTGCGCCATCGCGGCGGCCTCGCCGCGGCCGGCGACGCCGAGCTTGGCCAGGATGTTGGAGACATGGACGCTCGCCGTCTTCGGTGAGATGAAGAGCTCCTCGGCGATCTGGCGGTTGGTGCGGCCCGCCGCGACGAGGCTCAGGACGTCCTGCTCACGGGGGGTGAGGCCGAAGCCGTCCTCGTCGGGGGGCGTGGCGGGTTCGCCGGCCGCCAGGGAGAGACGGGCCCGGGCGGCGAGCAGTTCCAGGCTTTCGCGCAGCGGGCGGGCGCCGAGGTGGACGGCGACGAGATGGGCCTCGCGCAGCAGCGCGGCGGCCTCCTCCCGGCGGCCGCCCGAGGCCAGGAGCGCGTCGGCCCAGCGGTGCCGGGCCCGGGCCAGGTCGTAGGGGCGTTCCAGGGGGGCGAAGGCGACGGCGGCCTCGGCCCAGCGGTCGGGGTCGTCGTGGCCCTCGGCGCGGGCCAGTTCGGCGGAGACGGACAGGGAGTGGGCGATCCAGACCGCTTCCGGAGTGGGGAGGGACTTGGCGATGGAGCGGATACGGGACAGGGCCTCGGCGCGGCCCCCGGCGGCGGCCGGCAGCCCGCGGGTGTCGGCCTCGGCGGTGACGGCGGCGAGCAGCAGCGGCCAGGCGTAGCGCTGGCTGCCGGGCGGGAAGCCGGCCTCGGCGCATTCGGCGAGCAGGGTCCGTACGTCCCCGAGGCGCCCCTCGGCGGCGGCGATGCTCACGGCGACCCGGGCCATCGGCAGGGTGTACTGCATCTGGGGATCGTGCTTGCCGAAGGCGGCGTGGGCGAGTTCCAGGAGCTCGGTGGCGGTGGCCAGTTCGCCTCGGGCCTCGGCGAGCTGGGCGAGCCGGAGCGCGGCGGAGCCGCGGGGCTTGGCGCTGTAGGCGATGCGCTGGAGCCGCTGGGCACCGTCGAGGGCCTCGTCCCAATGGCCGAGGGATATCTGGGACTCGGTGAGGTTGGACAGGATCCAGCCCTCGTGGTCGAGCAGGCCCCAGCACTGGGTGAGCTCGATGCCTTCGCGGGCGACCTCCACGGCCTGGCGGGAGCGTCCGACGCCTTCCAGGCTGTTGGAGAGGTTGGTCCGGGACCGGGCCGCTTCGCTGATCAGGCCGAGTTGCACGGTCCGGTCGCTCACGGTGGCCATCTCGGCGAGTCCGCGTTCCACGTCGCCGGCGTCGACCATGACGGCGCCGAGGGTGAGCCGGGCGTTGAGTTCCATCTCCTCGGCCTGGACGAGCTGGGCGTATTCGACGGCTCGTTCGGCGGCGGCGAGGGTCTCCGGGCCGGGGGCGTGGAGCATGCCCCAGCCGGCGGCGCTGGCAAGCACCTGGGCGTGCACGGCGGACGGGGGCAGGCCGCGGACGAGTTCCTGGGCGGTGGCGATCTCGGCCCAGCCGTCGCCGCGGGCGAGACCGGAGACGAGCCGGGAGCGCTCGATCCAGAACCAGGCGGCGCGCACGGGGTCGTGGTCGTCGCCGTTCTCCCCTTCGAGGAGGCGCAGCGCCATCTTGACGATCTTCAGGGCGCGTTCGCGTTCGCCGCAGAGCCGGGCGGCGACGGCCGCCTCGGCGAGCAGGTCGAGATAGCGCAGCGGGGTGGTGGCGGGGTCGCAGCCGCAGGGCGGGTAGGCGCCGGCGTAGTCGATGGGCCGCAGACAGGCCCGTACGTCCGCGGGGACGTCGTCCCACAGCTCCATGGCCCGCTCCAACAGGCGGAGTTGCTCGGCGTAGGCGTGGCGCTTGCGGGCTTCGACGGAGGCGCGCAGGACGACGGGGAGGGCCTTGGCGAAGTCGTGGGCGTGGTACCAGTAGCTGGCCAGACGGGTGGCCCGCTCGTCGTCGCGGACGAGGGAGGGGTCGGCCTCCAGGGCTTCGGCGTAGCGGCGGTTGAGGCGGGAGCGTTCGCCGGGCAGCAGGTCGTCGCTGACGGCCTCGCGGACGAGGGAGTGGCGGAAGCGGTAGCCGTTGCTGTCCGGGGCGGCGATCAGGATGTTGGCGCCGACGGCGGAGCGCAGGGCCTCGATGAGGTCGTCCTCGGCGAGCCGGGCGACGTCGGCGATCAGGTCGTACTCGACGGTGGAGCCGCCTTCGGCGACGATCCGGGCGACTTTCTGGGCGTCCTCGGTGAGTTCCTCGACGCGGACGAGGAGCAGATCGCGCAGGGAGTCGCTGATGGTGCCGGAGGCGCAGCCGCTGGTGTGGCAGACGACGAGTTCCTCGACGAAGAAGGCGTTGCCGTCGGAACGGCTGAAGATCTCGTCGACGAGGGCGGCGTCGGGCTCGGCGGCCATGATGCCGGTGAGCTGGCGGTGCACCTCGGTGCGGGTGAAGCGGGACAGCTCGATGCGGCGGACGGTGCGCAGCCGGTCGAGTTCGGCGAGGAAGGGGCGCAGCGGGTGGCGGCGGTGGATGTCGTCGGCGCGGTAGGTGGCGATGACGGCGAGCCGGCCGCGGCGCAGGGTGCGGAAGAGATAGGCGAGCAGGTGCCGGGTGGAGGCGTCCGCCCAGTGCAGGTCCTCCAGGACGAGGACGACCGTACGGTCGGTGGCCAGGCGCTCCAGGAGCCGGACGGTGAGCTCGAAGAGCCGGGCTGTGCCGGTCTCGTGGTACGCCTCCTGGCTTCCGGCGTCGCCCAGTTCGGGCAGCAGCCGGGCGAGTTCGCCCTCCTGTCCGGCGGCGGCGGCGGCGAACTCCTCGGGCAGGCGGCGGCGCAGGGCGCGCAGCGCGGTGGAGAAGGGCGCGTACGGCAGTCCGTCGGCGCCGATCTCGACGCAGCCGCCGACCGCGACCACGGCGCCACGCCCGCAGGCCTCGTCGAGGAACTCCTCGACGAGGCGGGTCTTGCCGACCCCGGCCTCGCCACCGATCAGGAGCGACTGGGGCTCTCCTGCGGTGGCGCGGGCCAAGGCGTCGGTGAGGGTGGTCAGTTCACCGGCTCTGCCGACGAACACGGGGCTGACGGACGTGTTCTCCACGCCGCCGAGCATCGCACAGCCTTCCGCATGTACGGCAGCCGAGATCGGGACGACCGTCGCCATGACCGGGTCACGCGGCCCGGGTGAAGGCGCTCCGCGACCGGCTCACCCGCCCCTCCGCCTCTTGCCTGGCGGACCGGCGCTGGGCGCGGCGGGCCTTGCGGAACTGGCCGGCGAGGCGCTCGGCGTCGGCGCGGGCGATGAGCTCGGCCTGGTTGATGCGGTGCAGCTCGTACTCGAACATCGTGTTCTCCCTGGGTGAGGTTTCGCCTTCGCGATGCCTCTACTTTCGTCTCCCAGGGGGTGCGGTCACATCGGGTAGGTGCCGCATGTTCGGGGACCGGGGTGCCTTAGTCGGCGGCCCGGGGTCTCACGTACGGGCTAAGGCCCTGCCCAGGGCGCCTTAGGCGGCCCGGGCGGCGCGCCATTCGGGGGCCAGGACGGACCAGATCTCGGTGTCGCCGCGGACCCCGCGGTGCACGTCGTTGCCGCGCAGGAGGCCTTCCCTGGTCATGCCGAGCCGCTTGGCGACGTTGATGCTGGCGGTGTTGAGGGGGGAGACCTGCCACTCCACGCGGTGGATGCCGCGCTCCTCGACCGCCCAGTCGATGATGACCCGGGCGGCCCGGGTGACCAGGCCCTTTCCGGCGGCCGTGGGCTCCAGCCAGCAGCCCGCCTCGGCGGTGCCCTGGCCGATGTCCATGGTGCGGAAGAGGACTCCGCCGACGAGGGTGCCGTCGGTCCAGATGCCGTAGATCCGGCCGGTGTCGGTGGCGGCCTTCTCGGCGTACCGCTGGAGGAAGGCGCGGGAGGAGTCGAGGTCGTGGCAGACGTCGGCGAGGGCGACGTAGCGGCCGATGTAGTCGCGGCCGCGGTCGAGGTGGGCGAGGTACTCCTCGGCCCGCCAGGGCTCCAGGGGCCTCAGCTCGGCGCCGTCGTCACCCAGCGATATCGCGAACATCCTCGATCTCCTCCGTGGGAACCGTCAAAAGCTGCCCAGGGATCTTCGCACGGGCGTGGGCCGCTTCGCGGCTCTCGGGCGGTTCGATGCTGATGCGCGGCAGACGGCGGTCCAGCCAGCGCGGCAGCCACCAGTTGGCGCCGCCGAGCATGTGCATCAGGGCGGGGACGAGGAGCGTACGCAGGACGAAGGCGTCCAGGGCGACGGCGGCGGCGAGCGCGATGCCGAACATCGCGATGACCCGGTCGCCGGAGAGGACGAAGGCGAGGAAGACGGAGATCATGATGACCGCCGCGGAGTTGATCACACGGCTGGTCTCGGCCAGGCCGACCCGGACCGCGCGGCGGTTGTCGCCGGTCTCCAGCCACTCCTCGTACATCCGGCTCACCAAGAAGACCTGGTAGTCCATGGAGAGTCCGAAGAGCACCGAGACCATGATCACGGGCAGGAAGGGTTCGATCGGGCCCGCGCTGCCGAGGCCGAGCAGTTCGCTGCCCCAGCCCCACTGGAAGATCGCGACGACGATGCCGAAGGAGGAGGCGACGGCGGCCACGTTCATCAGGGCGGCCTTGAGAGGGATGCCGAGGGAGCGGAAGGCCAGCAGGAGCAGCAGGCAGCCGAGGGCGATGACGACGCCGACGAAGAGGGGCAGCTTGCCGATGATGATCTCGGCGAAGTCGTCGTAGGAGGCGGTGAGGCCGCCGACGTGGACGTCCAGGCTGGTGCCGTGTTCGGCGGTGGGCAGGACATCCTGGCGGAGCCGGTCGACGAGGTCGCTGGTGTCCTGGGACTGGGGTGAGGACTCCGGTACGACGGTGAGGACCGCGGTGTCGCCGGAGCTGTTGTAGGCGATCGGGGAGACGGTCTCGACGCCGTGGGTGGCGCGCAGCGCGTCGGGGAGCTGGCGCAGGGCGAGCCGGTCGTCGGCTCCGTCGAGGGTGGCGACGAGGGTGAGGGGGCCGTTCACGCCGGGGCCGAAGCCGTCGGCGAGCAGGTCGTAGGCCTGGCGGGTGGTCGCCGTGGCGGGGTTGTTGCCCTGGTCGGAGGTGCCGAGGTGGAGCGAGAACGTGGGCAGGGCGAGGACCAGCATGACCACGGCCGCGACGGCGCCGAGGAGCTTGGGGTGGCGCTCGACGAAGGCGGCCCAGCGGGCGGCGAAGCCGGTGGGCAGTTCGGGCTGCGGGCCGTGTTCGGCGAGGTGGCGCCGCTCGCGGCGGGAGAGGGCCCGCGGGCCGATGAAGGAGAGCAGCGCGGGCAGCAGGGTCACGGACGCGGCGACGGTGAGGACGACGGTGAGACAGGCCGCGATGGCGACACCGTTGAGGAAGCTGAGCCGCAGTATCAGCATCCCGAGCAGGGCGATGCAGACGGTGGCGCCGGCGAAGACGACGGCCCTGCCGGTGGTGGCGACGGCGTTCTCGGCGGCTTTGGGGACGCTGAGGCCGCGTTTGAGGCCCTTGCGGTGGCGCGTGACGATGAAGAGGGCGTAGTCGATGCCGACGCCGAGGCCGATGAGCATGCCGAGCATCGGGGCGAAGTCGGCGACGGTCATGACATGGCTGAGGAGCCCGATCCCGGCGTAGGCGGTGCCGACGCTGACCAGTGCGGTGGCGATGGGCAGCAGGCTCGCGGCGAGGGAGCCGAAGGCGAGGAGCAGGACGGCGGCGGCCACCACCACGCCGACGGCCTCGGCGATGTGCCCGCCGGGGGCCTCGGTGAGCGCGACGGCGGTGCCGCCGAGCTCGACCTGGAGACCGTCGCCCTCGGCCGCCTTGGCGGTGTCGACGAGCGCCTGTGCCTGGGTCTTGGGGATGTCGTCGGCCTGCTCGTGGAAGGTGACGACGGCGTAGGCGGTGTGCCCGTCCTCGCTGATCCTGCTCGCGCCGCCGGGGCCGTCGTACGGGCCGACGACGGAGGCGATGCCGGGGAGCTCGGCGACGTCGTCGAGCATGTCGGTCATGCGCTCTTCGACGGCGGTGGCGCGGACGCTGCCCTGGTCGGTGTGCCAGACGATGGTGTCGGTGTCGCCGCCGGCGCCCTGGAAGCCCTCCTCGAGGAGGGCGGTGGCCCGGCCGGACTCGGTGCCGGGGGCCTCGTAGTCGTTGGAGTACGCCGCTCCGGCCACGGCCGCCGCGGCGGTCACGCCGCCGAAGGCGGCGAGCCAGAGCAGGACGGCGGCAAGACGGTGCTTGATGCACCACCGGGCAATGGCGGCCAAAAGACGGGCTCCCTGGGTGGTTCGTGGATCTTTACCGGGAAGAGCCCGCAAAGAACGCATGACCTGGCGCATGACCTGACGCATGAGCTATATACGCCCACTGTCGCAGGCAAACGTGATCCTTTGCCCCTTTCGTGTCGATCCTCACAGCGGTGCGCGGAGGCCCGGGATGTCCGTCCCGGGCCTCCGCGCGCGGCGCCAGCCCACCCTGCTCTGTGCGATTCCGGCCGCGCGGCACCGCCGGTCAGCCGGAGACGCTCGCGCGCCCGTTCTCGACGTGACCCATCAGACGGCGGCGGAAGCCGTCGGCCGCCGTCACCTCGATGTCGTACCAGCCGTGGGCGTCGGCGGCGGAGTGCACGACCGTACGGCCGCGCCCCGGCTTGACCGTGACGGTACGGGTCCAGTCGGCGAGGTCGGCGTCGTCGACGTAGCCGAGCGGGCGGACCGTGAAGGTGACCGGCTCGCTGCCACTGTTGCGGAGCGAGAGGTGCACGTCACGGTCGTGGTGGTCAATGTGGGAGTGGAGCGCGGCGCCTGCGTCGCGGCGTCCCGCGAACTCGCGGCGGAAGCCGTTGGGGCCGGTGACCGTGAAGCGGTACCGCTCCCGGGTAAGGGGCACGGTCCATTGCGCCTTGCCCCTTACATCGCGGTGCTGGGGCTCGGTGAACTCACCCTCGTACGGGTAGAGCGCGAAGTGCGCGCTCGCCTTGCCGGTGTTGCGCAGCTCCAGGGTCATGACGCCGTCGGCGAGGGTGCCGTAGGCGTCCGGCTGGTACGGCAGCGGCCGCGCGGGGCGGGTGCCGGGCTCCTGGACGGGCATCTTCTGGACCAGCGGCGGCTGGGGCCGCCAGCGCCCGCTGAACGGCGGAACGGCGCCGGGCTGGTCGACCGGGGGCTGGCGGTGGCCGCGGCGGAAGTCGAAGGCGGAGGTGAGGTCACCGGTGACGGCACGCCGCCACGGGGTGATGTTGGGCTCCTCGATGCCGGTCCACTTCTCCAGGAACTGGATCACGGAGGTGTGGTCGAAGACCTCGGAGCAGACGTAGCCGCCGACCGACCAGGGCGAGACGACCAGCAGCGGGACGCGGATGCCGAGGCCGGTGGGCAGGCCCTGGTAGCGCTCGTCGGTGGTGCCGGCCGGCGGGACGGGCGGCGGTACGTGGTCGAAGAAGCCGTCGTTCTCGTCGTAGTTGATCAGTACGACGGTGTGCCGCCAGACATCCGGGTGGGAGCCGAGGGCGTCGAGGATCTTGTAGACGAGGGTGGCCGAGGCGATCGGCGAGGACGAGCCGGGGTGCTCGGAGTCGATCGCGGAGGGCACCAGGTAGGAGACCTCGGGCAGGGTGCCGGCGGCGACGTCCGCGCGGAAGGCGTCGGCGAGGGTGCCGGTCTCCACCCGGCGCAGCCCGCGCTCGAAGAGGGAGCGCTCGGCGTCGGTGAGGGTGGCGACGCCCTCCTCCAGCAGGGCGAGGAGTCGGGCCCGCTCGGCGGTGTCGGCGGTGTCGCGGACGGCGGCGTAGAAGGACTCCATGAAGGTGTGGCCGCCGGTGCGGGCCAGCGCCTTGCGGGCGATCTTCTTGAAGGATGTGAAGAACTCGATGTTGTTGTCGGTGAAGTTCTCCCACTCGGTGTACGTCTTCCAGCTCCGCCCGGCCGCCTCCAGACGCTCGGCGTAGGTGGGCCAGGGGTAGCCGGGGTGGGTGCCCTCGGCGTACGCGGCGTTGGTCACGGCCCTGCTGCCGTCGGCCTCGAAGCCCGTCCAGCCGGACCACAGATGGTTGCGGTTGGGGCTGGTGGAGGTGTGGATCGAGGAGTGGTAGGCGTCGCAGATGGTGAAGGTGTCCGCGAGCTCGTAGTGCAGCGGGATGTCCCGGCGGTCGTAGTACGCCATGGTCGCGGCGGTCTTGGCGGAGACCCAGCCGTCCATCCAGCCGCCGTGCCAGGCCTTGGCGCCGCCGCTCCAGGAGTGGTCGAGGTCGCCGATGTACTGGAGGTCCTTCTTCTGGGCCTCGGCGGCGGTACGGATGGGGAAGGGCAGGACGGTCCGGCCCAGCGCGGCGGGCTGTTCGAACACCGGCTTGCCGCTGGGGAGTTCGATGGCGTTGCGGTCACCGAAGCCGCGGACGCCGCGGAGGGTGCCGAAGTAGTGATCGAAGGAACGATTCTCCTGCATCAGCACGACGACGTGCCGGACGGCCGACATCCCACCGGCCGGCGGCCCCGCGGCGAGCGCGCTCTGCAGCGAGGGCGGCAGCAGCGACCCGGCCGCGGCGGCACCGAGGGCGCCTCCGCCCAGTGCGAGCAGCCTTCTGCGCGAAATCTCCGGTGACAAGCCCGACCTCCCAGTCGACGTCCAATGGTTCGCAGCCGAGCCATCCTTGGTACGGCCGGGACGGTAGTGAGGGCGGATGACGAGGGGAAGACCCGGCGGCGACACGCCAGTGAACGTCCAAGCGGCCCCCACGGAAGTCCAAGCGCCGCCTGGCGCCGGGGCGCCGGCGCGCGGGCCCCGGCGTCTGGGCCGGCCGCCCGCGCCTCCCGAACGGCTACGTCCGGGCCGAGCCGCCGACGCAGGGCCCACGGGCGCCGCCGCCCGCCCGGAACCGGCCGCGTCGGCCACACAAAAGGCGGCCCGCACCGGGGTTCCGGTGCGGGCCGCCTCGTACGCCTCCAGGGGCGGTCAGGCCTCGGTGACGCCCAGCTTCTCCAGGATCAGGTCCTTGACGCGGGCCGCGTCCGCCTGGCCCCGGGTCGCCTTCATGACCGCGCCGACCAGGGCGCCGACCGCGGCGACCTTGCCGCCGCGGATCTTGTCGGCGATGGCGGCGTTGCCCGCGATGGCCTCGTCCACGGCGGCGCCGAGCGCGCCCTCGTCGGAGACGACCTTCAGGCCGCGCTTCTCGACGACCGCGTCCGGGTCGCCTTCGCCGGCGAGGACACCCTCGATGACCTGGCGGGCCAGCTTGTCGGTGAGGTCACCGGAGGCGACCAGCTCGGTCACCCGGGCCACCTGCGCCGGGGTGATCGGCAGCTCGTCCAGGGCCCGGCTCGACTCGTTGGCGTTACGGGCCAGCTCGCCCATCCACCACTTGCGGGCCTGGTCGGCCGGGGCGCCCGCGTCGGTCGTCGCGACGATCAGGTCGACGGCGCCGGCGTTGAGGATCGACTGCATGTCCTGCTCGCCGATCCCCCACTCCTCGCGCAGCCGGTTGCGGCGCACCCGCGGCAGCTCGGGGAGCGAGCCACGCAGCTCCTCGACCCACTCGCGCGGCGGGGCGACGGGGACGAGGTCGGGCTCCGGGAAGTACCGGTAGTCCTCGGCGTTGTCCTTGATCCGGCCCGACGTGGTGGTGCCGTCGTCCTCGTGGAAGTGACGGGTCTCCTGCACGATCGTGCCGCCGGCGGTCAGGACGGCCGCGTGGCGCTGGATCTCGAAGCGCGCCGCCCGCTCCACGGAACGGAGCGAGTTGACGTTCTTCGTCTCGGAGCGGGTGCCGAAGACCTTGGTGCCGTGCGGGCGCAGCGACAGGTTCACGTCGCAGCGCATCTGGCCCTTGTCCATCCGGGCCTCGGAGACACCCAGCGCCCGGATGAGCTCGCGCAGCTCGGCGACGTACGCCTTGGCGACCTCGGGGGCGCGCTCGCCCGCTCCCTCGATCGGCTTGGTGACGATCTCGATGAGCGGGATACCGGCGCGGTTGTAGTCGAGCAGGGAGTGCGAGGCGCCGTGGATACGGCCGGTCGCGCCGCCGATGTGCGTCGACTTGCCGGTGTCCTCCTCCATGTGGGCGCGCTCGATCTCCACGCGGAAGATCTCGCCGTCCTCGAGCTGGACGTCCAGGTAGCCGTTGAAGGCGATTGGCTCGTCGTACTGCGAGGTCTGGAAGTTCTTCGGCATGTCCGGATAGAAGTAGTTCTTCCGGGCGAAACGGCACCACTCGGCGATCTCGCAGTTCAGCGCGAGACCGATCTTGATCGCCGACTCGACGCCGACGGCGTTGACCACCGGGAGGGAGCCGGGCAGGCCGAGACAGACGGGGCAGGTCTGCGCGTTCGGCTCGGCACCGAGCTCGGTGGAGCACCCGCAGAACATCTTCGTCTTCGTACCCAGTTCGACATGGACCTCAAGGCCCATGACGGGGTCGTACGCCGCGAGGGCCGCGTCGTACGACAGCAGTTCGGTGACGGTCACAGTGAGACTTTCCCTCTCAGCCCAGCAGGACGTCGTCGTCGCCCAGGCGCTTCAGCTCCCGGTAGAGGATCGCCAGGCCGGTAACGATGGCGGCAGCGGACACGGCGGCGTCGATCAGCCGCAGGGTGTCGTTGTCGTTGCGGGCAAGCTTGGCCTGCTTCGCGACGCTGATCGCGCCGAAGGCGGTGCTGGCCAGCGACACGTACACGCCGGTCTTGGACTTCTTGAAGTTCTTGGCCTTCTTTGCCATGGCGTTCACAGCGACGGAGCCTCCTCAAGCAGCGGGTGACCCCACTTTTCCACGAAGGCGGCCTCGACGGCGGCGCCGACCTTGTACAGCCGGTCGTCCTTCATGGCGGGGGCGATGATCTGCAGTCCGACCGGCAGGCCGTCCTCGGGCGCCAGCCCGCAGGGCAGCGACATGGCGGCGTTGCCGGCCAGGTTGGTCGGAATGGTGCACAGGTCGGCCAGGTACATCGCCATCGGGTCGTCGGCGCGCTCGCCGATCGGGAAGGCGGTGGTCGGGGTCGTCGGGGAGACGATCACGTCGACCTGCTCGAAGGCGCGCTCGAATTCCTGGGTGATGAGCGTACGGACCTTCTGGGCCGAGCCGTAGTACGCGTCGTAGTAGCCGGAGCTGAGCGCGTACGTACCGAGGATGATGCGGCGCTTGACCTCGTCGCCGAAGCCGGCCTCACGGGTGAGGGCGGTGACCTCCTCGGCCGACTTCGTGCCGTCGTCGCCGACCCGCAGGCCGTAGCGCATGGCGTCGAAGCGGGCGAGGTTGGAGGAGCACTCCGAGGGGGCGATCAGGTAGTACGCGGAGAGCGCCAGGTCGAAGGAGGGGCAGTCGAGCTCGACGATCTCGGCGCCGAGCTCCTTGAGGAGCTCGACGGACTCGTCGAAGCGCTGCACCACACCGGCCTGGTAGCCCTCGCCGCGGAACTGCTTGACGACGCCGACGCGCATCCCCGCGACCGAGCCGTTGCGGGCGGCCTCGACGACCGGCGGGACCGGGGCGTCGATGGAGGTGGAGTCGAGCGGGTCGTGGCCGGCGATGACCTCGTGCAGGAGGGCGGCGTCCAGGACCGTACGGGCGCAGGGGCCGCCCTGGTCGAGGCTGGAGCTGAAGGCCACCATGCCGTAGCGGGACACGCCGCCGTAGGTCGGCTTGACGCCGACGGTGCCGGTGACGGCGGCGGGCTGGCGGATGGAGCCGCCGGTGTCCGTGCCGATGGCGAGCGGGGCCTCGTACGAGGCGAGGGCGGCGGAGGAGCCGCCGCCGGAGCCGCCGGGGATCCGGGTGAGGTCCCAGGGGTTGCCAGTGGGGCCGTAGGCGCTGTTCTCGGTGGAGGACCCCATGGCGAACTCGTCCATGTTGGTCTTGCCGAGGATGACGACGTCGGCTTCCTTCAGCTTGCGCGTCAGGGTGGCGTCGTACGGCGGGAGCCAGCCTTCGAGGATCTTCGAACCGACGGTCGTGGGCACGCCCACGGTGGTGAAGATGTCCTTCAGGGCGAGCGGGACACCGGCGAGCGGGCCCAGCTTCTCGCCGGCCGCGCGCTTGGCGTCGACGGCACGGGCCTGGGCGAGGGCGCCCTCGCGGTCGACGTGGAGGAAGGCGTTGACCTTCTCGTCGACGGCGTCGATCCGGGCGAGGTGGGCCTCGGTGACCTCGACGGCCGTGAGCTCGCCGGAGGCGATCTTCTCGGCGATCTCGGCGGCGGTGAGCTTGATGATGGTGCTGTCCGTCATGTGATTAGTCCTCCCCCAGGATCTGCGGCACCTTGAAACGCTGCTGCTCCTGGGCCGGGGCGCCGGAGAGCGCCTGCTCGGGGGTGAGCGACGGACGGACCTCGTCCGCGCGCATGACGTTGGTCAGCGGCAGCGGGTGGGAGGTCGGCGGGACGTCTTGGTCGGCGACCTCGGAGACGCGGGCGACCGCGCCGATGATGTCGTCGAGCTGACCGGCGAAGTGATCGAGCTCGGAGCCGGACAGCTCAAGGCGCGCCAGCCGTGCGAGGTGGAGTACCTCCTCGCGCGTGATGCCAGGCATGCAGCGATCCTCTGGGGTTGGTGTTTTTGGGCTTTGAGCCCAATCCTATGGGGCCCGGCCGCATGACCGTGAAACGGTTTGCCCGGGCGCCCCGCCCGAGGGTGTCACTGCACGACCTGGTCAGCCTCCGCCGGGTCCGCGGCCGCGAGCTCCGAGGGGCGGTGCCAGCCGCGTTCGCCGCGGGCGCGGAGCCAGGCGGTCGTCTCGTCCGGGGGCATCGCCGCGGCGACGAGCCAGCCCTGGACGGCGTCGCAGCCGAGATCGCGCAGGCGCTCCCAGGTCTCGTCGTCCTCGACGCCCTCTGCGACGACCAGGAGGCCCAGGGAGTGGGCCAGGTCGACGGTGCAGCGGACGATCTCGGCGTCCTCGGTGTCGACGGCGAGCCGGGCCACGAAGGAGCGGTCGATCTTGAGCTCGCTGACCGGGAGGCGGCGCAGGTGGACCAGGGAGGAGTAGCCCGTGCCGAAGTCGTCCAGGGACATCTTGACGCCGTGGCCGGTGAGCCCGGCCATGGTGTCGGCGGCGCGCTGGGGGTCCTCCAGGAGGACGTGTTCCGTTATCTCCAGCTGGAGCGAGCCGGCCGGGACGCCGTGCCGGGCGAGCCGCGCCGCGACGGCCCCGGCGAAGCCGGGGGTGTGGACGTCGCGGGGCGAGACGTTCACGGCGACGGGGACGAAGAGGCCCTGTGCCCGCCAGCGGGCCACCTGGGCGAGGGCGGTCTCCAGGACGTACTCGGTGAGGTGCGGCATCAGCCCGGAGGACTCGGCGATGGCGATGAACTCGTCGGGAGGGACCCGGCCGCGCTCGGGGTGCACCCAGCGCACGAGCGCCTCCAGACCGGCGACGTGGCCGTCGAAGCCGACCTTGGGCTGGTAGTGGAGCTCGACCTCGCCCGCGTCGAGCGCGCGGCGCAGGTCGCCGAGGAGGCCGAGGCGGTCGGGGGTGTTGGAGTCGCGCTTGGACTCGTAGACCTCGACGCCGGTGCGGTCACGCTTCGCCTGGTACATCGCCACGTCGGCGCGGCGCAGCAGACCCTCCGCGTCGAGGGCGTGGTCGGGGAAGACGGCGACACCGGCGCTGGCCTCGAGGACGAGGGTCAGCCCGTCGAGGTCGAGGGGCGAGGAGAGCTCGGCGACGAGGTGGCGGGCGACGCGCTGGGCGCTGGTGGTGGAATCCGCGGTGGGCAGGAGTACGGCGAACTCGTCGCCGCCGAGGCGGGCGGCCTCCGCGCCCCGGGGCAGGGCGAGGCGCAGCCGCTCGGCTATCTGGAGCAGCAGGCGGTCGCCCGCGAGGTGCCCGAGGGTGTCGTTGACCGATCGGAAGCGATCGAGGTCGATCAGGACGAGGGCGGAGCGGGCTCCGTCCCCTTCGGCCTGCTCCAGCGCCGTCCAGGTCCGCTCCAGGAGCCACTGACGGTTGGGCAGGCCGGTGAGCGGGTCGCGCAGCTGCTCCTCGGCGCGGGCCCGGGCTATCCAGAGCGTGGAGTCCAGGGCGATCAGGGGCACGGCGAAAAGCGGCAGCAGGATCGGCACGGACATGGCGACCACGCAGATCAGCGGGGCGATGCCGAGCAGGGCGACGGCCACCAGGCCTTGGCGGAGCAGGGCCGTCCGGGCGACGGTGGGCAGCCTGCCGCCCTGGGGGGTGAGGGCGCACCACAGCAGCAGCCGGGTGACGGCGAGGTAGGCGAAGGCCGCGAGGACCACCTCGGGGACGGCGTCCCAGCCCCACGCCCCGGGCCGCCAGGGCTCCTCCACGGTGGGTACGTCTCCGAAGGCGGCGAGTATCAGCGCCGCGCCGCCTATGCCGAGGACGTCCGTGGCGCCGTGCAGCAGGCCCTGGCGCCAGCGGTGCCGGCGGGCGGCGCCGACCAGGACGACGACGGCGAGGCTGACGAGTCCGGCGGGCACCCAGCCGTACAGCAGCAGGACGGCGAGGGTGAGGGCGGCGCCGGAGCCGGTGCCGCCCCACCAGCGGTCCCGGCCGAGGGCGACGAGGTGGCCGGCGATGAGGCCGGTGAGGACGGCGAGGGACCAGCCTTCGGCGCCGCTCGGGAAGAGGGCGTGGCCCTCGCTCACGGCTCGGTAGATTCCGGTGCCGAGCAGGATGGCGGCGACGCCCAGCATGACGCCGGGCAGTCCGGACGTGATGCCCACGATGGCCGCGCGACCACGCGGCCGGGAGACCGGTGCGGCACTCTCGGTCGGTTTCATTCCCGTCCCTCTCACAGCCGGCGGTGCCGATGCCACGTGATGGCCCGTTGTCATGCCACCACGGCGGAAATCCCACCACGCAGCCGTGCATGACAGGCGCACGTCTCAACAGTAGGCCGCGGAAGGCTTCGACGGGCAGCGCTCTACAGGTCTTGCCCGAATGCGACCCGGCCACCCGTATCCATCTGGTATGCGCTGAACGGGTGATACCCGCTCAGCGCCCAGAACCTCACCCGGCGATGGGGAGTGCCGCCTCGCGAGCGGCGTCCGGACCCTGTTCGAGCAGGACCGCGAAGCCGTTCTCGTCCAGAACCGGAACCTTCAGCTGCATGGCTTTGTCGTACTTGGAACCGGGGTTGTCACCGACAACTACGAAGGACGTCTTCTTCGAAACGGAACCGGTCACCTTCGCTCCGCGGCTCTGCAGCGCCTCTTTTGCGCCATCCCGGGTGTGGTTCTCCAGAGTGCCGGTCACGACGACCGTGAGCCCCTCCAGTGGACGCGGTCCCTCGTCCTCGCCGGTGCCCTCCTCCTCCATCCGGACCCCGGCGGCACGCCACTTGCGCAGGATCTCGCGGTGCCAGTCCTCGGCGAACCATTCCTTGACCGCCGTGGCGATGATGCCGGCGACGCCGTCGACGGCCGCGAGCTCCGCCTCGGTGGCCTGCTCGATCCGCTCGATCGAGCGGAACTCCCGGGCCAGCGCCTGGGCGGCGACCGGGCCGACATGGCGGATCGACAGGCCGTTGATGATCCGGGCGAGCGGGCGCTGCCGGGCCGCCGAGATGTTCTCCAGCATCGCCAGGGCGTTCTTCTTCGGCTCGCCCTTCTGGTTGGCGAAGACGGTGACGACCTTCTCCTCGCCCGTCTTCGGGTCGCGCTTGGGCAGCCCGCTGTCCGCGTCCAGGACGTACGCCTTGATCGGCAGCAGCTGTTCGATCGTCAGGTCGAAGAGGTCGCCCTCGTCGACCAGCGGCGGCTCCGCCGGCTCCAGCGGCCGGGTGAGCGCCGCGGCCGCCACCGCGCCGAACGCCTCGATGTCCAGGCACTCGCGCCCGGCGAGATAGAAGAGACGTTCACGCAACTGCGCGGGGCAGGTGCGGGCGTTGGGGCAACGGATGTCGATGTCGCCCTCCTTCATGGCCCGCAGCGGTGTCCCGCACTCGGGGCACTCGGTCGGCATCACGAACTCCCGCTCGCTGCCGTCCCGCAGGTCCGCCACCGGACCGAGGATCTCCGGGATCACGTCACCTGCCTTGCGCAGGACGACGGTGTCGCCGATGAGCACGCCCTTGGCCTTGACCACCTCCTGGTTGTGGAGGGTGGCGAACTCGACCTCGGACCCGGCCACGGTCACCGGCTCCACTTGCGCGTACGGCGTGACACGGCCCGTGCGGCCCACGCCCACGCGGATGTTCACCAGCTTGGTGTTGACCTCCTCCGGCGGGTACTTCCAGGCGATCGCCCAGCGCGGCGCGCGCGCCGTGGAGCCGAGCCGCCCCTGGAGCGGGATCTCGTCGAGCTTGACGACGACGCCGTCGATCTCGTGCTCCACCGAGTGGCGGTTCTCGCCGTAGTGGGCGATGAACTCCCGGACCTCGTCGAGCGAGCCGACGACCTTGTTGTGCCCCGCCGTGGGCAGACCCCACTCCCTGAGCAGTCCGTACGCCTCCGAGAGCCGGGTGATCCGCAGGCCCTCGCGGGCGCCGATGCCGTGCACCACCATCCGCAGCGGCAGCGTCGCGGTGACCTTGGGGTCCTTCTGGCGCAGTGAACCGGAGGCGGAGTTACGGGGGTTGGCGTAGGGCTGCTCGCCCGCCTCCACCCGGCGCTTGTTGAGCTCCTCGAACTTCTCCATCGGGAAGTAGACCTCGCCGCGGATCTCGACGAGGTCCGGGATGCGGTCGCCGCGCAGCCGGTCCGGGATCCCCTTGATGGTCCGGGCGTTGGGGGTGATGTCCTCGCCGGTCCGGCCGTCGCCGCGGGTCGCGGCCCGGGTCAGCCGCCCCTTCTCGTACGTGAGGTTGACCGCGAGGCCGTCGACCTTGAGCTCGCACAGGAAGTGGTAGTCGGGGGTGTTGACGTCCCGGGCCACCCGCTCGGCCCAGGCGGCCAGCTCCGCGTCGTCGAAGGCGTTGTCCAGCGAGAGCATCCGCTCGCGGTGGTCGACGGCGGTGAACTCGGTCTCGTACGCCCCGGCGACCTTCTGGGTCGGCGAATCGGGCGTGCGCAGCTCCGGATATTCGTCCTCCAGGCCTTCCAGGGTGCGCAGCAGCTTGTCGAAGTCCGCGTCGCTGATGACCGGCTGGTCCTTCACGTAGTACCGGAAGCGGTGCTCCTCGACCTGCTCGGCCAGCTGCGCGTGCTTCTCCCGTGCCTCCGTCGGCACCGGCATGTCCGCGCTCTGCTCGACAGCCACCGTCTCGTCCTCCCGTTACTTCAGCCCGTTACTCAGGGTTGTCCGCGAGCGATCTGGCCGCTCGCACGCAGTGCGCGAGGGCCGCCCGGGCATAGGCGGGCGAAGCACCCGCCAGCCCGCACGTGGGCGTGATCACCAGGGATTCGGCGAGAGTCCCCGGATTCAGCCCCAGCCTGCGCCACAGCGTTCTGACACCCATGACGCTACCGGCAGGGTCTGACAATGCCGTGTCGGTGGAGGGCACGACGCCCGCGAAGAGCTTCGTACCGGCCTCGACGGCCTCTCCGATCGACTCCTCGTCACGCTCGGTGAGCAGGCCGAAGTCGAACGAGACGCCGGCAACGCCGGCCCGGCGCAGCAGCGCGAAGGGGACGTCCGGGGCGCAGCTGTGGACGGTCACCGGCCCGTCCGCCGCGCCGATCACCTCCCGCAGGGCGCTCTCCACGACCTGCCGGTCGACGGCCCGGTAGGTGCGGTAGCCGCTGGCCGTGCGGACCTGGCCGCGCAGGACGGCGGTGAGGGAGGGCTCGTCGAGCTGGAGCAGGATCCGGGCGCCGGGCATCCGCCTGCGGACGTCGGCGAGGTGGTCGCGCAGCCCCTCGGCGAGGGATCCGACGAGGTCCCGGCAGGCGCCGGCGTCACCGAGCGCGGCCTCGCCGCCGCGCAGCTCCAGCGCGGCGGCGAGCGTCCACGGGCCGACGGCCTGCACCTTGAGCGGGCCCTCATAGCCCTGGGTGAACTCCTCCAGGGCGTCGAGGTCCTCGCGGAGCCAGGACCTCGCGCGGCGGGTGTCCCGGCCGGGCCGGTCGCTGACCCGCCAGCCGCTGGGCTCCACATGCGCGTACATCTCGACGAGCAGCCCGATGGTCCGCCCGATCATGTCGGCGCCGGGCCCGCGGGCGGGCAGCTCCGGGAGGTACGGGAAGTCCTCGAAGGACCCGGTCACGGTCTTGGCGGCCTCCCGGGCGTCGCCGCCGGGCATCGATCCGACGCCGGTGGCGGGGCCCCAGCCGAACTCGTTCTTGTCGCTCACGCAGGAAGCGTACGTGCCGGTGCGGCGTGGGTGTCGGGCCGTCCGCGGCCGGGGCCCAGGGAGAGGGTGTCAGCGGCCCGGACGGACCGTCATGTCGTTGATCTCCGCGTCGCGCGGGAGGTCGATCGCCGTGAGGATCGCGGTGGCGACGGACTCCGGGTCGATCCAGCGGGAGGGGTCGTACTCCTTGCCCTCCTGGGAGTGCACCTTGGCCTGCATGGGGCTGGCCGTGCGGCCCGGGTAGACGGAGGTGACCCGGACGCCGTTGCCGTGCTCCTCGTGGCGGAGGGAGTCGGCGAGGGCCTTGAGGCCGTGCTTGGCGGCGGCGTAGGCGCCCCACTCCGCGTGGGCGTTGAGACCGGCGCCGGAGTTCACGAAGAGGACATGGCCCTGGGCCGCCCGCAGTTGCGGGAGGAAGAGGCGGGTCAGCTCGGCGGGCGCGATCAGGTTGGTGTTCAGCTGCTGGTGCCAGGTCTTGGGGCGCAGCTCGGCCACCGGGCCCAGGTCCACGATGCCGGCGATGTGCAGCAGGGAGTCCAGGCGGTCCGGCATCGGCTGGTGGCCGAGCGCCCAGGAGATGCGGTCGGGGTCGGCCAGGTCGGCGACGAGCGTACGGGCGCCGGGGTGGGCGGCCGCCAGTTCCCTGGCGCGTCCGGCGTCGCGCGCGAGCAGGACCAGGTCGTCGCCGCGCTCGTGGAGGCGGCGCGCGACGGCCGCGCCGATGCCGGAGCCCGCGCCGGTGATCAGATGGGTAGCCATGGGCACCATGCTCGCATCACCCGCGGGATCACTGGACGCCCGCGTTCTCCTCCAGGTAGGCGAGGGCCGAGACGCCGTCCTCGGCGAAGAAGACCAGGTCGGTCAGGGGCACCGGCAGGAAGCCCTCGGTCTCCATACGGCGGAACTGCTCCTTGAGCCCGTCGTAGAACCCGGCGGTGTTGAGCAGCACGACGGGCTTGGTGGTCCGGCCGTGCTTCTTCAGCTCCAGGATCTCCGTGGCCTCGTCGAGGGTGCCGGTGCCACCGACCATGATCACGATCGCGTCCGACTTCGCCAGGAGCTGCGCCTTGCGCTCGGCGAGGTCCTTCGTGATCACCATCTCGTCGGCGCCCGGCCGCGCCTTGTGGGCCAGGAAGTCCACGGAGACCCCGATGAGCCGGCCGCCCGCCTCCTGCACACCGTCGGCGACGACCTTCATCAGGCCCACGTCGGAGCCGCCCCAGACCAGGGCGTGGCCGCCCTTGCCGAGGAGTTCGGCGAACTCGCGGGCGGGGGTGGTGTAGCGCTCGTCGAGATCGGCCGCGGAGAGGAAGACGCAGATGTTCATGGCCCCTACCGTAGGCCCCGCCACCGACAGCGGCCGGGCCCTGCGGGCTTGGTGCCGGTGCTTACGCCGAGACGGCGGCGCGCCGGGTGGTCGTGGCGATCGTCGCCGAACCCACCACGCGCGTGCCGTCGTACAGCACGATCGCCTGGCCGGGGGCGACGCCCCGTACCGGCTCGGTGAAGGCCACCCGCAGCTCGCCGTCGACGAGCTCGGCGGTGACCTCGGTCTCGCCGCCGTGGGCCCGAAGCTGGGCGGTGTACGTGCCCGGGCCGGCCGGGGCCGTGCCGCACCACCTGGGCTTGATCGCGGTGAGGGCGGTGACGTCGAGGGCTTCGACGGGACCGACCGTGACGGTGTTGTTCACCGGGGAGATGTCCAGGACGTAGCGCGGCTTGCCGTCGGGCGCGGGGTGGCCGATGCGCAGGCCCTTGCGCTGGCCGATGGTGAAGCCGTACGCCCCCTCGTGGGAGCCGACCTTCGTACCGGACTCGTCGACGATGTCGCCCTCGGCCTTGCCCAGCCGGGAGGCGAGGAAGCCCTGGGTGTCGCCGTCGGCGATGAAGCAGATGTCGTGGCTGTCGGGCTTCTTGGCGACGGCCAGACCGCGGCGCTCGGCCTCGGCCCGGATCTCGTCCTTGGTGGTGAGGGTGTCGCCCAGCGGGAACATGGCGTGGGCGAGCTGCTTCTCGTCGAGGACTCCGAGGACGTACGACTGGTCCTTGGCCATGTCGGAGGCGCGGTGCAGCTCGCGGGTGCCGTCCTCGTTGAGGACGACGGTCGCGTAGTGGCCCGTGCAGACCGCGTCGAAGCCGAGCGCCAGCGCCTTGTCGAGCAGCGCCGCGAACTTGATCTTCTCGTTGCACCGCAGGCACGGGTTGGGGGTGCGGCCGGCCTCGTACTCCGCGACGAAGTCGTCGACGACGTCGGCGCGGAACCGCTCGGCGAGGTCCCACACGTAGAAGGGGATGCCGATCACGTCCGCCGCGCGGCGCGCGTCACGGGAGTCCTCGATGGTGCAGCAGCCGCGCGCACCGGTACGGAAGGACTGCGGGTTGGCCGAGAGCGCCAGGTGGACCCCGGTCACGTCGTGCCCGGCCTCGGCGGCACGGGCGGCGGCGACGGCGGAGTCCACGCCGCCCGACATGGCGGCGAGCACACGGAGGGGGCGCTGGGGAGTCTGAGTCATAGCCCTACCAGAGTACGGGCCCGCGGGAACCGGGGGCACGTGAGTATGCGTTCACGGTCACATGGGGAGCGAACCGAAGCGGGGGATCGGCCGGCGTGCGGTGCTGATCGGTGGCGGGGCCGCCGTGGCGGGTACGGCGCTGCTGGCCCGGGACGAGATCAGACGTGCCTGGTGGCGGCTGCCGGGCACGCAGAAGAAGCGGGTCGAGGGCGAGCTCGACCATCCGGGCGCGCAGTGGACGGCGGCGGCGCGGGCGAACTGGCGGCGGGCGGACCGTCCGGACGACTTCACCATCGACCGGGTCGTGATCCATGTCGTCCAGGGCAGCTTCCCGACCGCGCTGAAGGTGTTCAAGAACCCGGGGCACGGGGCCGCGACGCACTACGTGGTCCGTAAGGACGGGCACATCGCCCAGATGATCCGTGAGCTCGATGTGGCCTTCCACGCGGGCGACCGGGACATGAACGAGCGCAGTATCGGCATAGAGCACGAGGGCTATGTGCACCGGGCCAAGGACTTCACGGAGGCGATGTACGCGTCGTCGGCGCGGCTGACCGCAGGGATCTGCGGGCGGTACGGGATACCGGTCGACCGGGACCACATCATCGGCCATGTCGAGGTCCCCGGCACGGACCACACGGACCCCGGTCCGCACTGGGACTGGGACCGGTACATGAAGCTCGTACGGGCCGCGTCCCGGGTGCGGGAGCCGGCCCCGGCGAAGGCGTGAGCCGGGGGCCGGTGCGCGCCCTAGCTGAGGCCGGCGGTGCGGGCCCGTGCGACGGCGGGGCCGATGGCCTCGGCGACGGCGGCCACGTCCTCCTTGGTGGAGGTGTGCCCGAGGGTGAAGCGCAGGGTGCCGCGGGCGAGGTCCGGGTCGAGACCGGTGGCGAGCAGGACGTGGCTGGGCTGGGCGACGCCCGCGGTGCAGGCGGAGCCGGTGGAGCACTCGATGCCCTGGGCGTCCAGCAGGAGCAGCAGGGAGTCGCCCTCACAGCCGGGGAAGGTGAAATGGGCGTTGGCGGGGAGCCGGTCGACGGGGTCGCCGCCGAGGAGCGCGTCCGGGACGGCGGCGCGGACAACGGCGACGAGGTCGTCACGCAGGGCGCCGATCTCGCGGGCGAACCGCTCGCGGTGCTCGGCCGCGTGCTGCGCGGCGACCGCGAAGGCGGCGACGGCGGGCACGTCGAGGGTGCCGGAGCGGACATGGCGCTCCTGGCCGCCGCCGTGCAGTACGGGCACCGGGCTGTACTCACGGCCGAGCAGCAGGGCGCCGATGCCGTACGGTCCGCCGATCTTGTGGCCGGAGACGGTCATGGCGGCGAGGCCGGAGGCGGCGAAGTCGACCGGCAGCTGTCCGACGGCCTGCACCGCGTCGGCGTGCATCGGGACGTCGAACTCCGCGGCCACGGCGGCGAGTTCGGCGACCGGCATGACCGTGCCGATCTCGTTGTTGGCCCACATGACGGTGGCCAGGGCCACGCTGCCCGGGTCGCGGGCGATGGCCTCGCGCAGCGCATCGGGGTGGACGCGGCCGTACCGGTCGACGGGGAGGTACTCGATCGTGGCGCCCTCGTGCTCGCCGAGCCAGTCGACGGCGTCGAGGACGGCGTGGTGCTCGACGGGGCTGGCGAGCACGCGGGTGCGGCGGGGGTCGGCGTCCCGGCGCGCCCAGTACAGGCCCTTGACGGCGAGATTGTCCGATTCGGTGCCGCCGGAGGTGAGGACGACCTCGCTGGGGCGCGCGCCCAGGGCGGCGGCGAGGGTCTCGCGTGCTTCCTCGACGGTACGCCGGGCACGGCGCCCGGCGCCGTGCAGCGAGGAGGCGTTGCCCGTCACGGCGAGCTGGGCGGTCATCGCCTCGACCGCCTCCGGCAGCATGGGAGTGGTCGCGGCGTGGTCGAGGTAAGCCATGGTGGGTCGATTCTACGAGGCGGGGAGCCGCGGCCCACGCCGGGCGGTGCCTGACCTGGCCGGTTACCGTCCTTGCCGGGCCGCCGGGCGGTAGAGCGCCACGGCCTCCGCCGCGACGGCCGCCAGCAGGTCGCGGGCCTCCGGGGGTTCCAGTACCTCCAGACTGCCGCCGAAGGCGAGCAGGGGGCGTACGGCGCCGAGGGTCGGGAGGGCCAGCTCGACCCCGGTCCACTCGCCGTCCGGTTCCGGCGGGCCGGTCAGGCGGGCGCCGTGCAGCCGCAGGAACCGGTCGAAGCGGTCGCGGTGAACCCTGGCGCGGACGAGGACCTCCGCGGGGCGCTGCTCGACCTGTCGGCGCAGCACCGCCCACACGTCGGCCAGCTCGGCGCCGGGCCGGCGGCGGACGGGAGCGTCGAGCACGGTGGCGGCCTGGACCCGGTCGGCCCGGTAGAGGCGGGGGGCGGCGTCGTGATCGGCGACGAGGTACCAGACGCCGGCCTTGACGACGAGACCGTACGGATCGAGGACGTACGTGGTGGGCTCGGGGGCTTCGCTGTGCCGGTAGGCCAGGCGCAGCCGGCGGTCGGCGAAGACGGCGCGGTTGAGGACGTCCAGGTCGACGTCCGCCTGCCGGGCGCGCATCCAGCGGTCGGGGTCGACAAGGATCCGCCGGCTGGTCAACTCGGCGGCGGGCCGGTGGGGTTCGGGCAGGGCGGCCATCACCTTGCGCAGGGCGGAGCCGAGGGCGGCGTCGAGCCCGAGGGCGGAGTGCGCGCCCTGCCCGGCGAGGACGAACAGGGCGCGTGACTCGTCCTCGGTCAGCCCGGTGACATCGGTACGGAACCCGGGCAGCAGCGCGATCCCCCCGTGCCGGCCGCGCTCGGCGTAGACGGGAACGCCGGCCGCGGAGAGCGCCTCGACGTCCCGGTAGATGGTCCGCACGGACACTTCGAGCCGCTCGGCGAGCTCCCCGGCGGGGACGAGCCCACGGGTCTGGAGCAGCAGAAGGATGGAGAGCAGCCGGTCGGACTTCACCGGCATGAATCTAACGGGGGCGGCGGGGCGCCTGGGCGGCGGGCGGCAGGGTGGGGCACCGGGCCGTCCGGTGCGGGACCCGGGGGCGGCTGGGTGCGGGCGCCTGCCCGGCGCGGTGGCGTCGAGTCCGCGCCCGCCACCGAGGTGACGCGGCGGTGGAACCGGGCGACGCCCGGCGGCGGCCCGTACGGACGGGCGGCCGGGACCGAGCGGTGCACCCCCCGGCGCGCTGGCGGGCGTCGCGTCCGGGCCCGCCCACCGAGCCGACCCCCTCGGGGGCGGGGCGCCTGCTGGCGCGATGGCGGGCAGCGGGTCCCGGCCCCCTTGGGGCCGCGGGGCGCCCGGCCGGGACGGCGCGTCCGGCGCCGTGGCCGGATGCCCGGCCGGGCAAGGCCGGGGTGGTGCGGGAGGGGCGGCAGCCCCTCGCCGCCAGGCCCGCGGCGGGGCGCCTCGGGCGTAGTTCGGCGGCCCAGCGGCGCCGTGGTCGGGGCTCCGGCCCCCAGGGCCGGGGTGGTGCGGGAGGGGCGGGAGCCCCTCGGCGCTAGGCGCGCGGCGCGCGGGCCAGTTGGCGGGACTGGGCTACCAGGCGGTCCGCGGTGTCCCAGACCTCGGCGTCCTCCTCCAGGAAGCCGCCGGCCAGGTTGCGCGTGGTGATCGAGACTCGCAGCGGGCCCGGGGCCGGGCGGCAGCGGATGTGGGTGGTGAGTTCCACCGTCGGCGTCCAGCCCTTGAGGCCGAGCTCGAACGAGGTCGGCGGCAGCGCGTCGACCGTGAGCAGCAGCGAGAGCGGGTCGGCGTCGCGGCCGTCCGCCAGGCCGAACCAGCCGCGCATCTCGCCCTTGCCGGACGGCGCGCCGATCGCCCAGCCGATCGTCGCCGGGTCCAGCTTGATGTCCAGCCGGTCGGTGATCGCCGAGGAGCCGGGGATCTGGGGCGCGGGGCCGTCGGACGGGCCGAGGCAGTGCTCGCGCGGCGGGATCGCCGGGGGCAGGGCGGTGGTGCGTACGTCGTCGGGGAGTGCGTCGAGGTCGCCGTACGAGGCGAGGACCCGGATGCGCTCGACCTCGGTGCCGTCCTCGTCGTACTGGAAGAGGGACGCCTGGCCGGTGGAGAGCGTGCGACCGGTGCGGACGACCTCCGTGCGGATCACGGCGGGGCCGGGCGCGGAGGGCGTGAGGTAGTGCGCCGACACCGTGAAGGGGTCGGGGTGGGGCAGGGCGTCGCCGAGGGCGCGGCCGAGCAGTGCGAGGAGGTAGCCGCCGTTGACGGCGTGGATGATCGTCCACCCCGCCGAGAGCTCCGCGTCGTAGACGCCGGGCTCGCGCAGGGTGACAGCGGTGTCCCGGTCGAACTCGCTGTCGCCGATGAGTGCTTGAGCTGCCTGTGCCATGACGGCACCGTATAACAGGAAACTACTAAGCGGTAGCTTTCTCCGGCTCCTCTTGAGTCGAGGAGCGGCGGTTCCAGGCGCGCGGCGCGCGCCAGTGGTAACGCATGGCGAGCAGGCGCAGGGCGAAGGTGGTCAGGACGGCGATCCCGCTGGTGGCGGCGTTGAGACTGTCGAAGCGGATGCACAGGACGACCATGGTCGCGCCGACGATGGCGGGCACGGCGTACAGGTCACGGTCCCAGCGCAGCAGCGACGGCACCTCGTTGGCCAGTACGTCCCGCAGGACGCCGCCCCCGACGGCGGTGGCGAGGCCGAGCACCGCGGAGGAGGTGAGGCCGAGGCCGTACTCGTACGCCTTGGTCGTGCCGGTCACGCAGAAGAGCCCGAGGCCGGCCGCGTCGAAGACGTTGACGGCGCTCTGGGTGCGCTCGACGACGGGATGCAGGAAGAACACCAGGACCGTCGCGACGAGCGGCATCAGGAAGTAGCCGAGATCGGTGAAGGCGGCGGGGGGAACGGCGCCGATGATCAGGTCCCGGAAGAGCCCGCCGCCGAGCGCGGTGACCTCGGCGAGCACGGCGATGCCGAACACGTCGAAGTTCTTGCGGACGGCCAGCAGGGCGCCGGAGATGGCGAAGACGAAGATGCCGACGAGGTCGAGCGCGTGTTGGACGGAGGGGGTGAACAGTTCCTGGAGCACGGCGACATTGTCACCCGTGAGAGTGGTGCGACCGGTCTCCCGGGCCGGTCACCCCATCGAGCACCCATCGAGCGCGGCGCCTGGGACCCCTGTCCTGCCATCGGACAGGGGTCCCAGGCGGCCCGTCACTTCTCCGGGGTCTCCTGGGTCTCCGCGGAGCCCTCCGGCTCCCTCGGCTCCTCCGGCGCGTCGGACTTCGTCACCGACACCACCTCGATCGCGTCCCGGGCCGACGGGAGCACCGGCTCGTCCGGGGCCTGGTCGGGCGCGTTCTCCGGGTGGTGGCAGGCGACGCGGCGGCCCGGCTGGAGCTCCAGGAGCGGCGGCTCCTGGGTCTTGCAGATCTCCGTCGCCTTCCAGCAGCGCGTGTGGAAGCGGCAGCCCGCGGGCGGGGACAGCGGCGACGGCACGTCGCCCTTCAGCAGGATCCGCTCGCTCTTCACGCCCCGGCGCCGCGGGTCCGGCACCGGCACCGCCGACATCAGCGCGTTCGTGTACGGGTGCATCGGCGCCTCGTACAGCGACTTGCGGTCCGACAGCTCGACGATCTTGCCGAGGTACATCACCGCGATCCGGTCCGAGACGTGCCGGATGACCGACAGGTCGTGCGCGATGATCACATAGGTGAGACCGAGCTCGTCCTGGAGGTCGTCGAGGAGGTTCACGACCTGCGCCTGGATCGACACGTCGAGCGCGGAGACCGGCTCGTCGGCGACGACCAGCTTCGGCTTGAGGGCCAGGGCGCGCGCGATGCCGATGCGCTGGCGCTGACCGCCGGAGAACTCGTGCGGGTAGCGGTTGTAGTGCTCGGGGTTGAGGCCCACGAGCCCCAGCAGCCGCTGGACCTCCTTCTTGACGCCGCCCTCGGGCTCGACGCCCTGGAGCTTGAACGGCGCGCTGACGATCGTGCCGATCGTGTGGCGCGGGTTCAGCGAGGAGTACGGGTCCTGGAAGATCATCTGGACGTCACGGCGCAGCGGCCGCATCCCGCTCGCCGACAGATGGGTGATGTCGTGGCCCTGGAACTCGACCTTGCCGCCGGTCGGTTCGAGGAGCCGGGTGATCAGCCGGCCCATCGTCGACTTGCCGCAGCCGGACTCCCCCACCACGCCCAGGGTCTCGCCCGGAAGGACGTCGAAGGAGATCCCGTCCACGGCCTTGACCGCGCCCGTCTGGCGCTGGAGCAGGCCCTTGCGCACCGGGAAGTGCTTGGTCAGGCCCTCTACCTTCAGCAGGGGCTCGGCAGTTGCGTTCTTGTCGCTCACAGCTTCGGCGCAATCTCTTCGGTCCAGATCCGGGTCCGCTCCTCCTGCGCCATGTGGCACGCCGAGAAGTGCCCGTTCCCGGTCTCCGTCAGCTCGGGGCGCGTCGTACGCGTGACGTTGTCCTTGGGGATGTCGGCGTACGGGCAGCGGGGGTTGAAGGCGCAGCCGTCCGGCACGTTGATCAGTGACGGGGGCGAGCCCTTGACCGGGATGAGCCGCTCGGTCTGGTCGCGGTCGATACGCGGCATCGAGCCGAGCAGACCCCAGGTGTAGGGGTGCTGGGGCTCGTAGAAGACCTGCTCGGCCGTGCCCCGCTCGATGCACCGGCCGCCGTACATCACCAGCAGCTTGTCCGCCATCTCGGCGACCACGCCGAGATCGTGCGTGATCATGATGACCGCGGAGCCGAACTCCTTCTGCAGGTCCCGGATCAGGTCGAGGATCTGCGCCTGGACGGTGACGTCCAGCGCGGTCGTCGGCTCGTCCGCGATGAGCAGCTGCGGGTTGTTCACCAGCGCCATGGCGATCATCGCGCGCTGGCGCATACCGCCGGAGAACTCGTGCGGGTAGGAGTCGACGCGCTTGCCCGGCTCCGGGATGCCGACGCGGTCGAGCATCTCGATGGCGCGGGTACGGGCGGCCTTCTTGGTGACCTTGTTGTGGACGCGGTACGCCTCCACGATCTGCGCGCCGACCGTGTAGTACGGGTGCATCGCGGAGAGCGGGTCCTGGAAGATCATGGACATCTTCTGGCCGCGCAGCCGCCGTACGTGGTCCGGGTCGGCGCCGATGAGCTCCTCGCCGTCCAGCCAGACCTCGCCGGAGATCCGGGCGTTGGGCGCCGCGCGGTGCAGGCCCAGGATGCCCAGCGAGGTGACGGACTTCCCGGAGCCGGACTCGCCGACCACACCCAGCGTCTCGCCGGGCTTCACGTCGAAGCTGACGCCGTCGACGGACTTGACCAGGCCGTCGTCGGTCTGGAAGTGGATGCGCAGGTCACGTACGGAGAGGAAGGTGTCCTCGGTACCGGAGCGCTGCGCGGGCACCACTTCCCCGGGGGCGCCAGCAGTCTTGGAAACCTCGCTCACGAGTACCTCACCCTGGGGTCGATGGCGGCGTACACCAGGTCCACCAGCAGATTGCAGAAGACGATGAAGAAGGCGGCGGTCAGGGTCACGCCCATCACGATCGGCAGGTCGTTGTCCTGCACGCTCTTGATGGCGTACTTGCCCATGCCCTGGAAGGAGAAGACCGTCTCGGTGATGACGGCGCCGCCGAGGAGCAGACCGAAGTCCATGCCGAAGATGGTGACGATGGGCGTGAGCGCGGCCCGCAGCCCGTGCTTGCCGATGACCTGGCTCTCCTTGAGGCCCTTGGCGCGGGCCGTGCGGATGAAGTCCTCCCCCATCGTCTCCAGCATTCCGGCCCGGGTGAGCCGGGCGTAGAGGGCGGAGTAGAGGAAGGCCAGCGAGCACCACGGCACCAGCAGGTTCCAGGCCCATTCGCCGGGGTTCTCGGTGAACGGCACGTAATTGATGCCGTCGGTCCAGATCGGCCACTGCACCGTGAAGACACCGAGGGCGAGCATGCCGGTGAAGAAGATCGGGAGGGAGACGCCGGCGAGGGCGACGCCCATGAAGAAGCGGTCGAGCAGCGAGCCCCGCTTGAGCGCGGAGACCACACCGGTGGCGACGCCGCTGATCAGCCAGATCACCGCCGCGCCGATGGCGAGGGAGAAGGTGACCGGGACCCGGGCGACGATCTCGGGCCACACCGCGACGTGCCGCTTGAAGGAGTATCCGAAGCACGGGGCGTCGCAGCGCGTGGTGTCCGGGCCGAACTTGTAGTCGGCGCCGACGACGATCTGCTTGATGAAATCCCAGTACTGGATGTAGAGCGGCTGGTCGAGGCCAAGGTTCTTCTTGACCGCGGCCACCGTGTCGGGGTTGGCGTCCTTGCCCACGTACTGGGCCGCCAGTTGGTCCATCGTCTGGCCCGCCAGACGGGGGACGAGGAAGAAGATCGCGAAGGTGACTGCGCTGACGATCAGCAGCAGTAGCACCGCGCCGAAGACGCGTCGGATGAAGTACGCAGCCACAGCTATCCGGCGCCGGTGCCCGCCGGGAGCCGGGGGTTACCCGATCTCCCGGCGGACACCGGAGCCATCACCTGCCTTTCGAACTCTCGGGGTGAGGACCCGCCGCTACTTGGCGGAGCCCATCAGCAGGTAGTCGTACATACCGAGGTAGGCCTCGGTGATGGTGACGTTGGTCGCCGACTCGGGACGCAGGAGCAGGTTCTTGCGGTAGACCAGCGGGACCGCGGTCGCGCCCTCGATGACGGCCTTGTCGACCTCGCCCCAGACCTTCTCGCGGGCGGCGGTGTCGGTGGTGGCGATGCCGTCGTTGAGGAGCTTGTTGACCTTCGGGTCGTTCAGCTCCTGGACGTTGTTGCCACCGGACGGCTTGATGGCCGAGCCGTTGACGATCTGGTCGAGGAAGCCGAAGCCGGTCGGCCAGTCGGCGCCCCACGCGGTCATGATCATGCCGAGCTTGTTGGCGTGCACGTAGCTCGGGTTGCCCGCGAAGTTCTGGAAGTACTTACCGGCCGGGAAGGACTTGATCTCGGCGGTGATGCCGATCTTCTTCAGCGAGGCCTGGACGGCGGTGGCCATGGCCATCTCGGCGGGCCGGTCGGAGCGGGCCGACAGGTTGGTCGAGAAGCCGTTCGGCTGGCCGCACTTCTTCAGGTGCTCCTTGGCCTTGGCGATGTCGCCCTTGTGACCCTCGGTCGGGTACAGGTCGAACTTGGTGTAGCCGGCGACGCTCGGCGGGATCAGCGTCGTGGCCGGGTCACCCTTGGGCGTACCGCCCTGGGCGGCCGCGACCGAGGCCTTGTCGATGCCCCACTGGACGGCCTTGCGGCACTCGATGTTGTTGAACGGTGCGACGTTGACGTTGAGTCCGATGTAGGACGTGGCGCCCGCGTACGGGTTGTCCGTCTGCTTCTGCAGCTTGGCGTCGGTGAGCACCTTCGGCTGGGTGGCCGGGGCGACACCGGTGCCGGCGCCGTCGACGGTGATGTTGTCGGCGATCAGGTTGGAGTCGACCGTCTCCTGCTTGACGCCGAAGCGGACGGTGATCTTGTCCGGCAGGGCCGGGCGGATCGGGTCGGTCTTCGGGTCCCACTGGGGGTTGCGGACGAGGGTCGCGCCCTTGCCCTCCTCGTACGACTCGAACTTGTACGGGCCCGAGGAGACCATCTTCTTGACGTACTCGGCGCCCTTGTCGGCCTTGCGCGGCACGGGGGCCGTCTGCGAGAAGGTGCCGAGGTAGTCGAAGTCCGCGAAGGCGTTCTTCAGCTTGAAGACGATGGTGTGGTCGTCCGGCGTCTCGATGGAGGCGATACCGGCCGGGTTCTTGTCCTTGTACGGACCCTGGTACTTGTCACCACCGATGAGGTGGGCCTTGAAGTACGTCGGGCCGTTCGACAGCGCCTCGGGGGAGAAGTTCGAGCGCTCGACGGCGTACTTGACGTCCTTCGAGGTGATCGGCGTGCCGTCCTCGAACTTCAGACCCTTCTTGAGGGTGTACGTCCACGTCTTCGCGTCGGCGCTGGGCTTGCCCAGGGACTCGGCGAGGTCGGGGACGACCTTCAGGCCTTCCTTGCCGGCGGCCGGCTTGAAGGAGGTCAGCGTACGGCCGTAGAGACGGGCGAAGTTCTGCACCCAGCCGTAGTAGGTGTTGCCCGGGTCGAGGGAGTCCGGCTCGTCGGAGAACTCGAACGAGACCGTGCCGCCCTTCTTGTCGGACTTGTTGACGATGGAGGTCAGCGCGGCGTCCTTGGTGCCCGAGCCGCCCTTGCCCCCCTTGTCGTTGCTGGAACCACCGCACGCGGACGCCCCCAGCGCCAGCACCACAGTCGTGGCGACCAGAAGAGTCGCTTTTCTAGTCTTCACCTGAGGAAAGCCCCCTCATTCGTTGGTTACTTGCTGCGAGGGTCGAGGGCATCTCGCAGCCCGTCGCCCAGCAGGTTGAAGGCCAGGACCGTGATGAAGATCGCCAGGCCCGGCACGAACATGTACTGCGGATCGGCCTGGTAGGTGTCGACCGCTGTGGTGAGCATTCCGCCCCAGGAAGCCTGCGGCGGAGCGATGCCGACGCCGAGGTAGCTGAGACCCGCCTCGAAGAGGATGTTGGTGGGGATCAGCAGCGTGGCATAGACCAGGATCGGCGCCACCAGATTCGGCAGCAGCTCCCGGAAGAGGATGAACGGGCCGCGCGCGCCGAGCGAGCGGGCCGCTTCGACGAACTCGCGGTTGCGCAGGCTCATCGTCTGGGCGCGCACGATGCGGCCCATGTACGGCCAGCTGAAGAAGCCGATCACGAAGATCAGCACGCTGATCCGCAGAGGCAGTCCGCTCAGGCCGAACGCGCCGTCCTGCAGGGTGGCCGAGAGGGAGATCGCGAAGAGGAGGAGCGGGAATGCCAGGAAGGTGTCCATCATCCGGCTGATCACGGTGTCGACCCAGCCGCCGTAGAAGCCGGCGATGATGCCCATGACCACGCCGATGACCACCGAGAGGACGGTGGCACCGCCCGCGACCAGCAGGGAGACCCAGGAGCCCTCGATGATGCGGGCGAGGATGTCCCGGCCGAACTGCGGGTCGACACCGAGCGGGTGGTCCCAGCTCATGCCGCCCCAGGCACCCTTGGGGGCCAGGAGGGCGGGGTCGATCAGGTCCTGGTTGAAGGCGTTCGGGTCCAGGCCGAAGACCCACTGGATGGGCTTGGCCAGCACGGCGAGCAGGATGAGCAGAAGAACGACCACGCCACCGGCGACCGCCAGCTTGTCGCGCTTGAAGCGCGCCCAGGCGATCTGACCGAGGGAACGGCCTTCGATCTGGCTCTGTTTGGCCCCCGTGAGTACTGCCTCCGGCTGCGCCTCGGCAGCCGATCCGGTGGTCTCGATCGGTGCGGTCACAGTGCCTTGACCCCTCCCGGCCGGCGGTGACCGGCCCGTACCCGCCGCTGCAACGGCTCCTCGCATCAGGTGGCGCAAGTGATGCCGATGGTGCGGAAATTACCCAGAACGCCGCATGTGATGCGACTCGCACAAAGGGCCGACGGCTCTTCGTTAGCCGGGAGTCTTCAACGGGTTTGCGATCACCCGCCAGACCTGACGAGGAATGTTTGCTCAACCGTGATGCGGTGCGTGGGCTTCCGTTATCCGGACGCCGGAATCATGTGAGCGGACCATCTCGGCCACTAATCCACCAGATGGGGACATAGCGCAACTGGTACGCCGAGACGGCTAATTGGGGTAGCCGTAGCCTCCGCCGCCCGGCTGGGGCGCCACATGGGCGTCGCGGTCGTAGAAGGGGCGGGTGTTGGCCCGCAGCCACATCGTGACGGGGTCGAAGTCGTCGGACATCGCGACCGTCGAGACCGGCAGTCCGTCCGGGACGGCGGCGATCGACTGCCGCATCATCGCGTGCACGGAGTCGACCGAGGCCTGGCTCGTGTCGTACAGATCGAGACCGATGGCGAGGTACGGGGAGCCGAGCGCGGGCTGCACCCAGGCGCGGCGCAGGGAGCGGACCGCGGGGGTGCGGTGGGCGTTCTGCGTGAGCAGGGCGTAGAACTGCGGGATCTCGATGGCGGGTTCGGACAGCCGCAGCGGGCCGGCCGGCATCCGGTCGAGGCCGGTGGCGATCCGGCGCAGATCCGCCCAGGGGATGCCGACGCCGCCGCCGGGGGCGTGCGGGTTGAGCCAGATGCCCCAGCGGTCGGGGTAGAGGGCGCGGGCGATGTCGTGGCCGGAGATCACCTCATGGGCGCGGTTCCAGCCGGAGGCGGCGAGCTCCTGGGCGGAGGTGACGCAGGGCGCGTAGCCGAGGCCGTCGACCTCCATGTTTCCGTACTGCGCGTCGGGGGCTCCGGCCTGGCCGTGCCAGAGCAGCATCCAGACCTGGCCGTCGGCGAGGGCGTGCAGCAGCGCCTCGTACGCGTCGTAGCGTCCGGGCGTGACCTGGCGCAGCATGTGCTCGACCTGCCCGGCCGCGGCGGTGCCTGACGCACTCACTCTGGGTTCCGCCCCTCTTCGATCCACCGTCCGGCGTCCAGCTTATGCGCGGTTATACGTAGGCACGCTGGTAGAAGGGGCGCACCTTCTCCAGCATCCAGTCGCCGAGCGGGTCCTGCGCGATGTCCAGGAGGACCAGATTGACCGGCCAGGGGACGGTGGTCCGGGCCAGGGCGCGGCCGAGCGCGTCCAGCGGCGCGCTCCGGTCGTGGCCGTCGATCTCCACGCCGACCAGGAGGTTCGGGGCGTCGCCCTCGATGCTGGCGAGGGCGCGGCGGGCGGTGCGGACGGTACCGAGGGCGGTGAACTCGTCGCCCGCGGCGGAGAGGAAGTCGACCGGGTCGTCCTGCCAGTCCGGTTCGAAGAGCCGCACCCGGCCGCCGCTCGCGGGCCCGTCGAGCGGGGTCCGGCCGGTCCGGCAGAGCTCGGCGACGGCGGGCGGGGGCAGGGGGGCGCCGACGGCGCCGCCGGGGTTCACGGCGATGCCGAGCTGCGGGGGCAGACCGCGGGCGAAGTCACGGGCGGGGGCGACGGTGTACGACATGTGGCTGCCGACGCAGTGCCGGAACTGCTGCTCGGAGCTGTAGACCGGGACGTACGGCAGGCCGTCGATCTCCATGGTGGGCAGGTCGAGGTCCGTGCTGTCGGGGCCGCCGCCGCTCGGCAGCGGCACCCAGATCTGGCTGCGCCCCAGCACCTCGACGAGCCTGGCCCCTGCGGAGGGGTTGCCGAGCGAGGCGGCGAGCACCTCTTCGAGCTCGTTGCCCGGCCATGCGATGTCCACGGAGTCCCTTTCTGGCGCTCGTCCTGCGGCAGCACCCTAACGCCGTGGCGGCGGCGCGGGGGCCTGGTGTGCCCAAAAGGACAGTGAGCGGCGGCTTCCGGTTCCCGGCGGCGACGATCTCCTCCGGCCGGCGGGGGTGTGCGCCGGAGCCGACCCCTCGGAGCCCGCCGCCGTCAGAGCTCCGTGCGGAACGCGATCCGGTGCAGGGCCGTCGCCGCGTCCCGGTCCAGGAGCGTGGCGGAGGCGCAGCCGCGTGGGAGGCGGGCGGCCTCGGCGTCGCGCAGGAGGCGGGCGACCGCGCGGCGGTGGCGGGTGAAGGCGTAGCCGGAGACGCCGCGGCCCCGCTCCCGCTGCCCGGAGCGGGCCGTCTGGGGCGTGACGTCGAGCAGGACGAGATGCAGGTCACGGCCGCGGCGGCGGGCCTCGCGGGCCAGCCAGCGGCGGACCCAGCTCTGGGTGCCGCAGTCGTGCACGACGACGCTGCGACCGGAGCGCAGCGCCCGGCGCAGTCCGGCGTAGTGGGCGATCCGGGCCAGCGGGCGGTAGACGGCGTAGGGCACCCGGCGCGGCATCATCGCCTCCCAGCGCTCACGGGCGTCCTGGGAGTCGATGCCCCGCCCCTCGGCCGCGCGCCGGATCAGCGTGGACTTGCCGCTGCCGGGCAGCCCGGAGACCACGACCACGTCGCCGTCGGCGAAGTGCAGGGCCCTCGGGCCGCGCCCCCCGCGGTCCCTCAGGTCGCGCAGCACGGGCGCCTTCGCCCCCGCGGCGACCTGCCCGCGCGGCGTGGGCAGGCCCGCGGTCGTCACGTAGGCACCGGCTCGCTGCAACGTCATCGCTACTCCCCCTGTCGGGTCGTGGGACCCTTGCCCATGGAGTGTAAAGAAAGGGTAATGGGCCACAGGCGATTTGCCGATGAGACCCCTCGTGCAATGATGTGCGCGCCAAGCGCGCACGCACATGTGTGCGCGCTCACAACCTCATACCGGCCGCTTGAATCCGCGCGGGAGAGTTCCGGACCGTACGACGGCATCCGGACGCCGAAGGAGCAAGTTCCTCCCTTGAATCTCTCAGGCCCCGTACCGCGTGGATGAGGCAGATCTGAAAAGCGAGCCGCCCGGCGGCTCCACCCAAGGTGCAAGTCATGACCTGATGTACGTACGGGTCGTGGTGAACCTCTCAGGTTCGATGACAGATGGGGAGGATTGTCCTCGCCAGTCATGCCCTTCCATGCCTTGGGACCCGGGAGCCACATCACCATGAGCAACGCCCCCCGTCTGACCGCCCTCGATGCCACGCATCGTGCGCTGGGCGCCACCATGACCGACTTCGCGGGCTGGGACATGCCGCTGCGGTACGGCAGTGAGCGCGACGAGCACAACGCCGTCCGCACCAAGGCCGGTCTCTTCGACCTCTCGCACATGGGCGAGATCACGGTCACCGGCGCCCAGGCCGCCGACCTGCTGGACCACGCGCTGGTGGGCAACATCGGCACGGTGGGTGTCGGGCGCGCCCGGTACACGATGATCTGCCAGGAGGACGGCGGCATCCTCGACGACCTGATCGTCTACCGCCTCCAGGACCAGGAGTACATGGTCGTCGCCAACGCCTCCAACGCGCAGACCGTCCTGGACGCGCTGACCGAGCGCGCGGCCGGCTTCGACGCAGAGGTACGGGACGACCGCGACGCGTACGCCCTGATCGCGGTGCAGGGCCCCGAGTCCCCGGGCATCCTGAAGTCCCTCACCGACGCCGACCTGGACGGCCTGAAGTACTACGCCGGTCTGCCGGGCACGGTCGCCGGGGTCCCCGCGCTGATCGCCCGTACCGGCTACACCGGCGAGGACGGCTTCGAGCTCTTCGTCGCCCCCGAGCACGCCGTCGAGCTGTGGCAGGCGCTGACCAAGGCCGGCGAGGGCGCCGGTCTCGTCCCCTGCGGGCTGTCCTGCCGGGACACGCTGCGCCTGGAGGCGGGCATGCCGCTGTACGGGCACGAGCTGACCACCTCGCTGACCCCGTTCGACGCCGGCCTCGGCCGGGTCGTCAAGTTCGAGAAGACCTCGAACGGCGGGGCCTTCGTCGGCCGCGCCGCCCTGGAGGCCGCCGCCGAGCGCGCCGCCACCAACCCGCCGCGCAAGCTGGTCGGCCTGATCGCCGAGGGCCGCCGGGTCCCGCGCGCCGGCATGGCCGTGGTGGCGGACGGCAAGGTGATCGGCGAGGTCACCTCCGGCGCCCCCTCCCCGACGCTGGGCAAGCCGATCGCCATGGCGTACGTGGACGCCGCGCACGCCGAGCCGGGCACGCAGGGTGTCGGCGTGGACATCCGCGGCACCCACGAGCCGTACGAGGTCGTGGCGCTGCCGTTCTACAAGCGCCAGAAGTGACACTGAGCACGTCTCGTCCAGCAGATCACTCCCCGTTCATCAGCACTCCCCCGCGTACAGGAGAATTCAGGCCATGAGCAACCCCCAGCAGCTGCGCTACACCAAGGAGCACGAGTGGCTGTCGGACGCCGTCGACGGCGTCGCGACGGTCGGCATCACGGAGTTCGCCGCCAACGCGCTCGGTGACGTCGTCTACGCCGACCTCCCGTCGGTCGGTGACACGGTGACCGCGGGCGAGACCTGCGGCGAACTGGAGTCCACGAAGTCCGTCAGCGACCTGTACTCCCCGGTGACCGGCGAGATCGTCGAGACGAACCAGGACGTGGTGGACGACCCGTCGCTGGTGAATTCGGCTCCGCTCGAGGGCGGCTGGCTCTTCAAGGTGCGCGTGACCGGTGAGCCGGACGACCTGCTCACCGCGGACGAGTACACCGAGTTCTCCGGCAGCTAAGGATCCTCCCGATGTCGCTTATGAACACCCCTCTCCACGAGCTGGACCCGGACGTCGCCGCCGCTGTCGACGCCGAGCTCCACCGCCAGCAGTCCACCCTCGAGATGATCGCGTCGGAGAACTTCGCTCCGGTCGCCGTCATGGAGGCGCAGGGCTCGGTCCTCACCAACAAGTACGCCGAGGGCTACCCGGGCCGCCGCTACTACGGCGGCTGCGAGCACGTCGACGTGGCCGAGCAGATCGCCATCGACCGGATCAAGGACCTGTTCGGGGCCGAGTACGCGAACGTGCAGCCGCACTCCGGCGCCTCCGCGAACCAGGCCGCGCTCTTCGCGATCGCCCAGCCCGGCGACACGATCCTCGGCCTGGACCTGGCCCACGGCGGTCACCTCACCCACGGCATGCGGCTGAACTTCTCCGGCAAGCAGTTCAACGTGGTCGCGTACCACGTCGACGACGCCGGTCTGGTCGACATGGCCGAGGTCGAGCGCCTGGCCAAGGAGCACCGCCCGAAGGTGATCATCGCGGGCTGGTCGGCGTACCCGCGCCAGCTGGACTTCGCGGAGTTCCGCCGGATCGCCGACGAGGTCGAGGCCTACCTGTGGGTCGACATGGCCCACTTCGCGGGCCTGGTCGCCGCCGGTCTGCACCCGAACCCGGTCGAGTACGCGGACGTGGTGACCTCCACCACGCACAAGACGCTCGGCGGCCCGCGCGGCGGCATCATCCTGGCGAAGAAGGAGTTCGCGAAGAAGCTGAACTCCTCGGTCTTCCCCGGTTTCCAGGGCGGCCCGCTGGAGCACGTGATCGCGGCCAAGGCGGTCTCCTTCAAGGTCGCGGCCTCGGAGGAGTTCAAGGAGCGCCAGCGGCGCACCGTGGAGGGCGCCCGCATCCTCGCCGAGCGCCTGGTCCGCTCCGACGTCGCCGAGCACGGCGTGTCGGTGCTCTCCGGCGGTACGGACGTCCACCTGGTCCTGGTCGACCTGCGCAACAGCGCGCTCGACGGCCAGCAGGCCGAGGACCGGCTCCACGAGGTCGGCATCACGGTCAACCGGAACGCGATCCCGAACGACCCGCGTCCCCCGATGGTCACCTCGGGTCTGCGCATCGGTACGCCGGCGCTCGCCACCCGCGGTTTCCAGGCCGAGGACTTCACCGAGGTCGCGGACGTGATCGCGGAGACCCTGAAGCCGGACTACGACGCCGAGGCCCTGAAGGCCCGGGTGTCCGCGCTGGCCGCGAAGCACCCGCTGTACCCCGGTCTGTCGGTTTCCTGAAGTAATTTCGTACGCTTTAGTTCGTACGTGACATCCGGGGCACCCCGCACACTGGACGGTGAGCGCGGTGCCCCGGCCCTTGCTCCCCCCCTCAGCACCCCCATCGCACCGCCTCTGCACCACCCCGGCAGACAACGGCGTCTTCCCCCACAAGGAGTCCCCCGTGGCCATCTCGGTCTTCGACCTGTTCTCGATCGGCATCGGCCCGTCCAGCTCCCACACCGTGGGCCCGATGCGCGCCGCCCGGATGTTCGCCCGCCGCCTGAAGAACGAGGGCCTGCTCGCGCACACCGCCTCCATACGGGCCGAGCTGTACGGCTCGCTGGGCGCGACCGGCCACGGCCACGGCACCCCGAAGGCCGTCCTGCTGGGCCTGGAGGGGAACTCGCCGCGCACCGTCGACGTCGAGACCGCCGACGAGCAGGTCGAGAGGATCAAGACGGCGAAGCGGATCAACGTCCTCGGCATGCACGAGATCGGCTTCGACTTCGACGAGGACCTGATCCTGCACCGCCGCAAGGCGCTGCCGTACCACGCCAACGGCATGACGATCTTCGCGTACGACGCGGAGGGCGCCCTGATCCTGGAGAAGACGTACTACTCCGTGGGCGGCGGCTTCGTCGTCGACGAGGACGCGGTCGGCGAGGACCGGATCAAGCTCGACGACACCGTGCTGAAGTACCCCTTCCGCACCGGTGACGAGCTGATGCGGATGGCCAAGGAGTCCGGTCTGTCGATCTCCGCGATGATGCTGGAGAACGAGAAGGCCTGGCGCACCGAGGAGGAGATCCGCGAGGGCCTCCTGGAGATCTGGCGGGTCATGCAGGCCTGTGTCTCGCGCGGCATGTCGCGCGAGGGCATCCTGCCCGGCGGTCTGAAGGTCCGCCGCCGCGCCGCGACCCTCGCCCGCAAGCTGCGCTCCGAGGGCGACCCGGCCGCGCACGCCATGGAGTGGATCACCCTCTACGCGATGGCCGTGAACGAGGAGAACGCCGCGGGCGGCCGGGTCGTCACCGCTCCGACCAACGGCGCCGCGGGCATCATCCCGGCGGTGCTGCACTACTACATGAACTTCGTCCCCGGTGCCGACGAGGACGGCGTGGTCCGCTTCCTGCTGGCCGCGGGCGCGGTCGGCCTGCTCTTCAAGGAGAACGCCTCCATCTCGGGCGCCGAGGTCGGCTGCCAGGGCGAGGTCGGCTCGGCCTGCTCGATGGCGGCGGGCGCCCTCGCCGAGGTCCTGGGCGGCAGCCCGGAGCAGGTGGAGAACGCCGCCGAGATCGGCATGGAGCACAACCTGGGCCTGACCTGCGACCCGGTCGGCGGTCTGGTGCAGATCCCGTGCATCGAGCGCAACGGCATGGCGTCGGTGAAGGCGGTCACGGCGGCGAAGATGTCGATGCGCGGCGACGGCAGCCACCTGGTCTCCCTCGACAAGGTCATCAAGACCATGAAGGAGACCGGCGCGGACATGTCGGTCAAGTACAAGGAGACGGCGCGGGGCGGTCTCGCGGTGAACATCATCGAGTGCTGAGCCGAGGCTGAGCCCGTGGCGGGGGACGCCTTGGGCTCAGCCGATCAGGGCCGCCAGGACGAGGAGTAGCACCGCGGTCACGTAGGCGAGGACCGCCGCGTGGACGCAGCGGAGTTTGGCGACGGCTATGCGGCTTACGGCGTGGAGTTCGGCGGTGAGGGCGGTCAGGGGGTCGTCGGCCGTCTCCCGGAGCGCGGCGGTCAGGGTCGCGCCGCCGCCGGTGCGGTGGACGTGGCCGAAGTAGGCGACGGGATGGCCCGGGCTCCAGTCGGCCCGTAGCTGGCGTGGGGTGACCGCGGCCAGCAGGAGCAGCAGCGCGAGGAGCCAGCCGGCGCAGGCCGTCCACCACAGGGTCTCGGCCGGCCAGCTCAGGCGCCCCGGCTGCCAGTGCGCTCCGGTGAGGGCCCCGGCGGCCACGGCCCCGGTGGTGCCGGCCACGGTCAGCAGGCCGAAGGCCTTCACATCAGCCTGGGAGATCTCCCGCCGGGTCTCGTCGAGGAGCCGGACGGCCAGATCGGTCGCGGTCATGGGGTACCTCCGGTCGGGTCCGGCGCGGCCGCGAGGGCGGCGCGCAGGCGTGCGGCGTCTTCGTCCACGTCGGGATGCTCCGCCCCCAGGGCGGTCAGGACCGCCGCCAGTCGTACGCGGTCGGGGCGGTCCACGGCGAGCCGGTGCAGGTCGTCGCGGGCGCGGGCGTGCCGCAGCGTGGCGGCGAGCGCGGTGATCAGATGCGGCTCGTTCGCCGGCTCGTGCAGCGCCCGGTGCCAGATCGCGCGGGCCTCCCGCCTGGTCCGCTCGGGGAACGAGAACTCGGCGTCGAGGAGTACGTCGAACAGCAGGGGCTCGGCGTCGGGGTAGTCGTCCAGCGTGCAGGCGTGGGCCCGGCACAGGACCTCCAGGGCGATCTGCTGCCGCCGGGCCTCGGGGTGGGTGATCCACGCGTGCACCCGGGCGACGATGTCGGCGACACCCTCGGGGTCCGCCGTCACGCCGAGTTCGGACAGGACGTATCCGGCGGTGCCGTGCAGGCTCGCCTCCGTCACCGCCCCGTCCTCGTCCGGCTCGGGCTCCTGCGGCCAGATCAGCGGCTCCAGCAGGTCGAGCACCTCCCCATGGCGGGTTCCGTCGAACCACTGAAGGGTGATCAGCGCCGCCCAGCGGTAGTGCGAACCGCGTTCGGGAAAGTCCCGCAGCAGCTCCAGGACCTGGGTGCCCCGCGTCCGGTCACCCCCCACGGCCCAGCCCAGCGCGTTCGCCGCGACCGCCGCGGTCGAATCGTTCTCGCTCCCCGCCCAGTCGACGAGCATCGGCCTGGCCACCCCGCGCGGATCCAGGGCGGTCAGCGCCCCCAGGCCCTCCATCAGGGCGGTCTCGGTGGGGTCGAGCAGATGGGGCGGCACCGCGGGGTTTTCCTCCAGGGGCACGAGACCGCCCAGCCATTCCTTGAGCGGGCCCCGGACGACCGGGTGCTCGAACCAGATCTGCGACAGCACATGGAGGACGTCGTCCGCGTCGCGGAACGCGACGAGCTCCCTGGGGTGCCCCTCCCACTGCGTGCCCTCGGCCGGGATCAGCTCGGCGTGGGCCAGGCCGAGCAGCCGGGGCAGCCGGTCCGGGTCGAAGAGGGTGCCGCGCGGTTCCGGGCGGCCGCGTTCCCTCGCGTACAGCAGCTCGGCGAGCTGATCGCCGCACTCGACGAGCAGCGGGTACGGCGCCGGGCCGAGGAAGGCGAGCGCGATGAGGAACGCCTTGTCCCAGAGCGAGACATGGGAGTTGCCCAGCGCGTCGGCGACCCTTCTGCGGTCGGTACGGACCGCGTAGGCGGCGAGTGCCTGGCGGGGGACGGTGCCGCGGTGGTGCTCCGCCAGCATGGCGGCGTACTCCCGGCAGTCCCGCGGCCGCGGCGGCGAGTCGAGGAAGGCCTCGGTCTCCGGGAGCTGGAGCAGTCCCTGTCCGTGCCGGTGGTACGTGTCGTCGCCGAGCCGCAGCCGTAGATGCCGGCCGAGGACGACCTGTGGGGCGGCCGGCTCCCAGGCGACGCTGGGTACGTCGCTGAGGCGTACGCCGTAGTCGGTGACGATCACCGCGTACTGATCGCGTTCGTGGAGCAGCGCGCCCAGCGCCTCCAGGGTGGTGCGGGTCAGCGGCTCGCCGTCCTTGGCCAGCGGCAGGACGAAGCCGCCGGGGCCGGAGTGGCGGGCCAGCTCGTCCATCGGGGCCGCGGTCTCCGGCAGCCGGAAGATCTCCCGGTCGGTGGCCTCGGACAGCAGCCGGATCGCCGCGGTGGTGCGCCCGGTGCCCGGCTGTCCGCGCAGCACGGCGACGCGCTGCTCGTCGAGGACCTGCCGGGCGTGGCCGTGCCGGGGGCCGGGGGCGTACTCGCGGGCGACGGCGGCGATGCGTTCCTTGCTGATCGTGCCGGCGAGCAGGGGCAGGGCGTCAGCGCCCTGGACGTACGTGGTGTGGGTGTAACCGCCGTGGTAGACGTTCCCGATGGTGTTGCGGCCGCCGTGGATGTCCTGGAGGGTCAGGGCAGCGCGCGGGCCCCGCTCGGTGCGGCGGCCCCGGCCCGCCGCGCGGCCGCCGGGGTCCCTCTCGTCCGACGCCATGTCAGTCCTCCGTACGTACATCGCCGTGGAAGACGCTGCCGATGATGTTGCTGCCGCCGCGGATGTCCCGGACGGTTCCCGTGGGGGCGGTCGTCTCGCGGGGCGGCTCCGCGAGGGAGGGCCGGACGGGCGCGGCGGGCTTCTCTCCGTACAGCCAGCCGAGCAGGGTCTCGTTGCGGCTCTCCACGAGGATCTGGTGGAAGCGCTCGCGCCGGATGCCCTTGTGGTCGGGGCGGACAGCCTCGTCGTAGACGGTCTGGGAGACGCAGAGCGCGAACGCGTCCTGGGGCCGCTCGCGCAGCCTCCGCTTGAGCGGGTCGCTGCCGAGCAGGACGAAGGCGTCGTTGACCGCGAAGCCGAGGACGTCGTCCTTACGGAAGGTCACCGCGCCGCGGTGCAGGACGAAGCGCTGGCGTACCGGCGGGCCGGGCGTGCGGCGGTTGTGGTCGTCGAGCTCGTCGGGCACGGTCACGAGCAGGGTCCGCAGCAGGACCGGCAGGGGTACCCGCGGGTCGACGACGACGAGCGCGCCGTCGCCGCGGTAGGCGATCACGCAGTGGTCCGGGCGGGCGCCGGCCGCGTCGAGCAGGGCGTACATCACCGTGTCGAGGGCCTCGCTCACCGCGGTCAGCCCTTGGTCGTTGCGGGACTTGGAATCCTCGGTGTCGATCAGCAGCAGATCCCGTCGGGCGTCCGCCTCATCCGTGTGCACAGTGCCTCCTTGAGCGTTCCTCCTCATCGTCGTTCGGCCGCGAGGGGGCGACAATGTCAGATGACGTGTTCAACACGGGGAAACCGGGCTGCTGTTGAGGCCCCCGGGGCGGGAGGTCATGGCGATGACGACCGGCGGGAATCCGGACAGCTATCTGGCCCGGCTGCGCGGGGCGGAGCTCGACCAGTTGCTGCGGCTCGGCACACCGGCCTCGAAGGAGCCGGGCGAACTGCTGCTGCGCGAGGAGGAGGAGTCCCGCCATGTGCTGCTGATCCTGGACGGCTGGGCCAAGGTCGCCCTGCCCGACGCGGACGGCCGGGGGGTGCTGCTCTCCTTGCGCGGGCCGGGCTCGGTCGTCGGTGAACTGGCCGCGATCGACGGGCATCCCCGGCTCGCCCGGGTGACGGCGGGCAGCCGGGTGCGGCTGCGGGTGATACCTCGCGAGGACTTCCTGCGCCATCTGGAGGCGGCGCCCGGGGCGGCGCTCGCGCTGCTCGGCGTGGTCGCCGACCGGCTGCGCGCCTCGGACCGGAGCAGGCTGCGTACGGCGGTACGGGACACCCCGGACCGGCTCGCCGCGCTCCTGCTCGAACTGCTTGCGTACGGCTCGGGGCGGGGCCCGGTGCCGGCGCGGACGCCACCGGTCGGGCTCACCCAGACCGAACTGGCCGACGCGCTGGGGGTGTCGCCCCGTACGGCGGCCCGGGCACTGCGCACGCTCCGGGAGGAGGGTGCCGTGGAGACCCGGCGCCGGGCGGTGGTCGTCCTGTCCCCGGCGAAGCTGGCCGCACGCGCGGCCGGCGGACGGTGAGAGGACGGGCGGACGGCGCCGGCACCCGGCGCCGTCCGGCCTCGATGAGGCCAGGCCCGCTGAGGCCGATCCTCGCGAGGTGAGGCCCTGCCGAGGTCAGGCCTATTGAGCTCCGACCTCGTGAGATCAGGCCTTGACGAGCTCAGGCCTCGGCGAGCTCGGGCCCCGTCGGGGCCAGGCCTGCTGAGCTCAGCCCTTGTTGAGGTGCGCCCAGAACTCGTCCCAGGTCAGCTTGCCGTCGCCGTTGCTGTCCTGGGCGTTGATGACGGCCTGCGCCACCGGCTCGGTGACGTGGAAGTCGCCCAGCTGCGCCATGACGCTCTTGTACTCCGCGGCCGTGATCTGCCCGTCGCCGTCCACGTCGAACTTCTCGAACGCCTTGCGCGCCGACTCGATGTCCGCCACTGCATCCACCCCTGTGTTCTCTGGTGCCCTTGTTGACGGGGGTCAGATTATCGGTGCGCCTGGGGCGCCCCGCATCGTGGGGCGGCCGCCCCCAACGGGGCCATACCATTCACCTTTCCGTAACACGGAAAGCCTCTTTCACGCCACGGAGCATCAACTTCCCGCCAAACAGAGCGCATTCCTCTCGTCACTCTCCGACGCCGCACGTAACTTCATGCCGTCGTCGCCACACCAGGAGCACAGGGCTCCCAGGGACAAGCGGCGCGAGGGCGATCACTCAGTGACTCTCATCGAAGACACGTTCACGGTCCGGCCCTTCACCCCCCTCTGCAACATCATCTGGGACGAGGGCGATCACGTACTCATCGGCGTCTCGCCGGGCAACAGTTACTTCAACGCCACCCGGGTCGCCGAGCTGACCCGCTGGGCCACCCGGCGCTTCACCGCGGTGGACTTCGTCTACGCCGACCTGCACGTCGCGGACATGTTCGCGGCGCTCGGCCATGACGAGGGGCACGCGGCGCGGCGTGCGGCCAAGGAACTCAAGGCGGTGCGCCGAAGGGTGCTGGCCGGGGTGGAGGCGGCCGGGCCACCAGGCGTGCCCATCCGGGTGCGGGCGCTCTCCGAGTTCGCGGCCAACCCCGTCTACACCCTGCTGCACCGCCGCGTACGCCACTTCCTCGCCACGGACGCCGAGTTCCGCAAGGGCTGCGACGCCATGGTCGACACCTTCCTCGCCCCCAAGGTCGCGGGCGGCGCCCCGGTCACCGATCGGCAGCGGACCGCCTGCCTCGACTACATCGCCGCCGAACTCCCTTTCTTCCTGGACACCCCGGGCATCCTGGACGTGCCCTCCTCCGTCTCCTGCTACCACCAGCTGATACCGCTGACCGAGCTGCTCTACGCCAAGGGCGGCGGTCTGCGCGCCGCCCGCAACCAGGGCTACGCCGTCGTCCGCCCCGCCGAAGGGAGCACCGGCCATGACCGTCGAGCCGCTTGAGACGCCGCTTGAGACCCTGGAGTTCCCGCTGTCGCGGCGCGGCGACGTCCTGCCGGCCGAGTGCGCGGCCCTGCGCGAGAAGGCCCCGGTGGCCCGGGTGCGTACGCTCACCGGCGACGCGGCGTGGCTGGTGAGCAGCCACGCGCTGGCCCGGCAGGTCCTGGAGGACGAGCGGTTCAGCCTGCGGCACACGGCCTCCGAGGGGATGCCGAGGCAGTACGCGCTGACAATCCCGCCCGAGGTCGTCAACAACATGGGGAACATCAACAGCGCGGGGCTGCGCAGCGCGGTGATGAAGGCGCTCAACCCGCGCGCCGGCGGACTGACCGAGTGGCTGCGCGCGACGGCGGACGAGCTCATCGACGGGCTGCTGACCGAGGGCCCGCCCGCCGACTTCCGGGCGGGGTTCGCCGACCCCTTCTCGGCGGCGCTGCACTGCCGGGTGATCGGGGTGCCGTTCGACGAGTGGCGGCGGCTGATGTCCAGCCTGGACATCGCCTTCATGACCAGCGCCGAACCCTTCGACGGGTCGCGGGTGAACTGGTACAAGGACGTCGATCTGATGGTCCGCCATCTGAACGCCCCGCCGGAGCGGCGCTCCGGGCTGCTGGGGGCGCTCGCCGCCCTGCGCGAGGAGCGCGAGTCGGCGCATCTGACGGACGAGATGCTCGCCACGGTCGCGGTCTCGCTCTTCGGCGCGGGCGCGGTCTCCACGTCCTCGTTCCTGGTCCTGGCGGTGCTCGCGCTGCTTCAGCACCCCGAGCTCATCGGGTATCTGCGCGAGCACCCGGAGCGGATGGACCGGGCGGTGGAGGAGCTGCTGCGCTGGAACCTGTCCATCGGTGACGGTCTGCCGAGGATCGCGCTGGAGGACGTACGCCTCGGCGAGGTGCTGGTCCACGAGGGCGAGCTGGTGCTTGTGCTGGTGGAGGCGGCCAACTTCGATCCGGCCGCCTTCAAGGACCCCGAGCGCCTGGACCTGGCGCGCGAGGACAATCCGCATCTGTCGTTCGGTGCAGGGCGGCACTTCTGCCCGGCCACCGCGCTGGGCCGGGCCCATGCGGCGACCGCGCTCGCGGCGCTGGTGGAGCGGATGCCGGAGCTGAGGCTCGCGGTGCCGCCGGAGCAGCTGGTGTGGCGTACGGGCTTCATCAAGCGGCTGCCGGAACGGCTGCCGGTGCTGTGGTGACGGGCCGGTGAGGCGGCGGCCCCCGGTGTGCGCCGGGGGCCGTCCGCCGTGTCAGCGGAAGACGCCGGTGTGGCCGAGGGAGTAGCGGCCGGGCTGCGGGTAGACCGCGAGGCCGTGGGGGCCGCCGCCGACCGGGATCCGGGCGAGCTGCTTGCCGGTCGTGGTGTCGATGGCGTACACCTCGGAGTCGTAGCGGCCGGACAGCCACAGCACCTTCCCGTCCGCCGAGACGCCGCCCATGTCCGGGGAGCCGCCGTCGGGCAGCCACCACTTCTTGGTGAGCTTGTTCTGGGCGAAGTCGAAGACGGAGATGGAGCCCTCGCCGCGGTTGGAGACGTACATCTCCTTGGAGTCGCGGGAGATGTAGAGGCCGTGGCAGCCCTTGCCGGTCGGCAGGAGCTTGGGCTCGGTGAACTTCTCGCCGTCGAGGACCCACATGCCGTGGGCCATCATGTCCGCGATGTAGAAGGTCTTGCCGTCGGGCGAGATCTTCACGTCCTGCGGCATGGCGCCCTCGAAGGGCAGCTTCTGCTGGGCGACGACCTTCATCTTCTCCGTGTCGACCTTGAGGAGTTCGCCGGAGAACTCGCAGGAGACGATGAAGTACTTGCCGTCGGCGGAGAAGTCGGCGTGGTTGACGCCGTAGCAGGAGACGGGCTCGGTGTGGACGCGGTCCATGGTGTGCGGGTCCCGGAAGACCAGCTCGCGGTCGAGGGAGGCCATGACTACCGCGTACTTGCCGTTGGGCGTGAAGTAGAGGTTGTACGGGTCGTGCACCTCGACCGGCTTGCCGGCGATGCCGGTGGCCGGGTCGATCGGGGTGAGGGTGTGGCCGCGGTTGTTGTTCACCCAGAGGGTCTTCAGGTCCCAGGAGGGGACGACGTGCTGCGGCTGGATGCCGACCGGGATGGTCTCGACGACCTTGTACGTGGCCGGGTCGATGACCGAGACCGTGTTGGAGTTGGTGTTGGGGACGTACACCCGGGACGGGAAGCCCTTGACCACCGGGGAGAGCTTGCCCGGGCGGTTGGCGGCGTAGATGTCCTTGGGGTCGAGGACGGGCGGCATGCCCGCGAGCCCGGGTGGCGCGGCCGGCTTCTTCTTCGCCACGCCGGGCGGCGCGGCGGCCTTCGTGCCGTCGTCCGTCGCGCGGTCCGAGGAGGTCCCGCAGCCGGCGAGGGCGGCGAGCAGCGTGGCGGCGAGCAGGATCGTCGATCGCTTGGTCAGGTGCAGCATCAGGTCAGCAGCTCCGTGGTGGTCACCGCGCGCAGACCGCGGCGGTCGAGTTCGTCGAGCAGGGCGGGCAGGGCGGCGACCGTGTCCGCGTAGCCGAAGTGCAGGCTCACCACCGATCCGTTGCGGATCTGCCGGGTGACCGTGCGCAGGACGGCGGGGGCGCCGGGCGAGGTGAAGTCGAGCGAGTCGACGTCGTACGACAGGACGTGGGGGTAGCCGGCCCGCTGGGCGAGGCGCTGGACGAGCGAGGAGGCGGCCTTGGCGCGGGAGGGCCGGAACCACGCGCCGATGGAGCCGGTGAGCCGCCGCAGCCGAGTCGCGCAGGCGGTGATCTCGGCATAGGCCTCGGCCTCGGCCATGGCGTTGATGTCCAGGTGGCGCTGGGTGTGGTTGCCCAGCTCATGTCCGCCGTCCAGGATCCGGCGGGCCATGTCGGGGTGCTGGTCGAGCCAGCCGCCGACGGCGAGGACGGTGACGCGGGCGTCGCGGCGCTCGGCCTCGGTGAGCAGCGCGCGGGCGGTGGCGGGGTCGCCGCCGCCGTGGAAGGTGAGCGCGACCCGGGGGCGGCCGGCGGGGCCGTGGGTGATCTGCGCGGGCCGTCCGGGGAAGCGGCGGGGGCCCGGGGCCGGGGCGGGCGCCGGAGGGGTGGTGGCGGGCGCGGCGGGGGCGGCCGGGGAGCCGTGGCCGGCGCAGGCGGTGGTGAGGGCTCCCGCGACGGCGGCGGCAGCGCCCACCCGCAGTGCGCCGCGGCGGTCGGTCAGGATCACGCGACCATTTAAGGGGGATAACGACCGGTTCCCGGTGATTGACCCTCTTCGCACCCTTACGGGTCGCGAGGACTTCCCCCAAGATCGGGAGCGACGAAACAACCACCGCGCCCCATATTTATTCACAGTTTATGAGGCTCGTGGCCCACCTCACCTACGATTCACTGGTTAACTGTGAGGTTATGGTCGGATTTGCCCCGGTAGGCTCTTTTGGCGGCAAGGCCCCCCGTCTGCCATAGTCGGAGACACGACCCCCATTGACCCGGGCCAGGTCGTCCGAGCACCGTGGATACACCCCCCCGATCCACGGCGCTCCATACACAGAAGCCCCCGCACGGGGGCTTCTGTGTATCAGCGGTCGGTCACGCGCATCTCGAACCAGGTGGTCTTGCCGCGCGGCAGCAGGTCCACGCCCCAGCGGTCGGAGAGCTTGTCGACGAGGAAGAGGCCGCGGCCGCTGGTGTCCAGCTCGCCCACCGGCATCAGGCAGGGCAGTCCGCGGGAGGGGTCGCGCACCTCGATCCGGATCCAGCCGCGGCGGCGGAGCATGCGCAGTCCGAAGACTCGGGCGCCGGTGTGCCGGACGGCGTTGCCGACGAGCTCGGAGACGAGCAGCACGGCGTGTTCGGCCACCTGGGGGCCGAGCCCCCACTGGCGCAGGACCACGCACTGGGCGAGGCGGCGGGCGGTGGCGGCGGACTCGGGCCGGGACGGCAGCCGCACCTCGTCCTCGACCGGATTGCCGAACAACTCGAGCACTTTCAGCGCCTGTTCGTCGTCGACGGCCGGCGCCCACCGCGCGGCCGTAGCGCCGCCGCGCTGCCGCGGTTGCTCCATGTCCTCCAGGCCCGCCATGCCCCCATCATGGCTGCCCAAAGGGCCACACGGGGCCGTTCCCGAGGAATCGATCCCCCGGAGCGGACGGCCCCGGGGGCGTCGATCGGCATATGCCAGCGGCACGCAAAGGGGTCCATAGCCATGCCCACCTGCGATGACACCGTGCGCACGGGTGATCACGGATGATCACCGGCCGCGACCGCTTAAGGCTGCCTTAAGGCGTGGCTAAACCACCCGCATGGCTGACGCGGAGCAACTCCGGGTTGATCAGAGGAATTTGGCCTTCCCCGGGCCCTCCTCCACGAAGCTGCGCATCCCGCGCTCCCGGTCCTCGGTGGCGAACAGACCGGCGAACCAGTTGCGTTCGATGGTCAGGCCGGTGTCGATGTCGGTCTCCAGACCGGCGTCGACCGACTCCTTGGCCGCCCGCAGGGCGAGGGCCGGGCCCTGGGCGAGCTTGGCAGCCCAGGCGCGGGCCTGCTCGTAGACCTCGGCCGCGGGGACGACCCGGTCGACCAGGCCGAGTTCCAGGGCCTCGTCCGCCTTGACCATACGGCCGGTGAAGATGAGGTCCTTGGCCTTGGAGGGGCCGATGAGGCGGGACAGACGCTGGGTGCCGCCCGCACCGGGGATCAGGCCGAGCAGGATCTCCGGCTGGCCGAGCTTGGCGTTGTCGGCGGCGATCCGGTAGTCGGCGCAGAGCGTGAGCTCGCAGCCGCCGCCGAGGGCGTAGCCGGTGATCGCCGCGACGACCGGCTTGGGGATGCGCGCCACGGCGGTGAAGGAGTCCTGGAGGGCCTTGGAGCGCAGCACCATGGCCGTGTGGTCCATGTCCTGCATCTCCTTGATGTCCGCACCGGCCGCGAACACCTTCTCGCCACCGTACAGAATCACCGCGCGGACGTCGTCCCGGCGGGTCGCCTCCTCGGCGAGCTCGCGCAGCCGGTCCTGGGTCGCGATGTCGAGCGCGTTCATCGGCGGGCGGTCCAGGCGGATCGTGCCGACGCCTTCGGAGACTTCGAGAGAAACGGTCATGGGGGCAGGTTAGCCCTCGTTAACGCGCGGGGGCCCGGTGCTGTCGGTCACAGCACCGGGCCCCCGCGCGGGACGCTTACTTGATCCACTCCGACCAGGGCATGTTCCAGCCGTTCAGGCCGTTGTCCGGCTTGATCTTCTTGTCCTTGGAGTTCTTCACGATCACGACGTCGCCGATGATCGAGTTGTTGTAGAACCAGGCGGCCGGCGTCCCGCCGTCGCCCGCGCCCCGCACGTCCCGCAGACCGACGCAGCCGTGGCTGACGTTGGCCGAGCCGAAGGTGCCGCTGGACGCCCAGTAGTTGCCGTGGACGAAGGTGCCCGAGGTCGACAGGCGCATCGCGTGCGGCACGTCCTTGATGTCGTACTCGCCGCCGAAGCCGACGGTGGCGCCGTTCATCCGGGTCACCTTGTACTTCTCACTGATGACCATCTCGCCGTTGTACGTCGTCGTGGACGGCGCGCCCGCGGTGATCGGGATCGTACGGATCGTCTTGCCGTCCCGGACGACCTTCATCGTCTTCTCGCTCGCGTCCACGGTGGAGACCTGGCTGCGGCCGATGGTGAAACTGACCTTCTTCTTCTGCTTGCCGTAGACGCCGGGGCGGCCCTCGACGCCGTCCAGGTTGAACTCCACGGTCACCTTGGTGCCCGCGGCCCAGTACTTCTCAGGGCGGAAGTCGAGGCGGTCGTTGCCGAACCAGTGGCCCTCGATCCGCACGGCCGGCACGGCCGTCACCTTGATGGCGTTCTCCACGGCCTGCGGGTTGGTGATGCCGCGGGTGAAGTTGATGGAGACCGGCATGCCGACACCGACGGTCTGGCCGTCCTCAGGCGTGTAGTGGCCGATGAAGGTGTTCTTCGGGACGAGCGTGGTGAAGGTGGTGTCCTTCGCCGACTCACGGCCCTCGGCGTCCTTCGCGACCGCGTGCACCTTGTACTTGGTCCCGGCGGACAGGTGCCGCAGGGGCTCCCAGCTGGCGCCGCCCGCGCCCATCTTCCCCTCGACGGGGTTGCCCTTCGAGTCGGAGACGGTGACCGTGGTCAGCGTGCCCTGGGCGGCGGTCACCTTGAGGGCGCCGCTGGTGGCGACCGACTCCGCGCCGTCCTTCGGGGAGACCGTCACCACGGCCTGGGAGGCGGTGTTCTCGGCGGCGGCACCGCCGTCCTTCTTCCCCCCGTCGTTCTTGCCACTGCCGGAGGCGTCGCCGCCTCCGCAGGCCGTCACCAGGAGCAGCAGCGCCCCCAGCACCAGAGCCAGCAGACCGGTGCCCCCGCGCCGCCTGCCGCCCACCCCTGCCGATGCTCCCGATATCGGCTGCCCGTTCACGATGTCCGTCTCCCCTCGCACGGCCAGGCAACGCCATGGCCCGCACCCCCGCGCACTCCTCTCGCACGCACGGCGATAGATAATCACACCGCGGACGGCTCGCGTTCACCGCGAATGTCACCGTTCAGTCCCAACTTGTCCGGGAGGGGCGGGGTGTCGCGGGCTGGTCCGAAAGGCGCGCGGGGTCGGGGCGGGGGTCAGCGCAGGGCGGATCCGGCCTTCCACTGGACCCAGTCCATGTTCCAGCCTCCGAGGCCGTTGTCGGGAGCGACCTTACGGTCACGGGAATTGACCACCTCCACCACGTCGCCGACGAGGGTCCGGTCGAAGAACCAGCCCGCCGGGGTGTCCGGGCTGCCGCCCTTCTCGTCGCGCAGTCCGACACAGCCGTGGCTGACGTTGGCCTTGCCGAAGGTGGCGGGGGCGGCCCAGTAGTTGCCGTGCAGGAAGGTCCCGGAGGTGGTGAGCCGCATCGCGTGGGGAACGTCCTTGATGTCGTACTCTCCGCCGAAGCCGACGGTCCGGCCGTCCATCCGGGTCACGTCGAAGAGCTCCGTGACGACCATCTTGCCGTTGTAGGTGGTCGTCTTCGGCGCCCCGGCGGTGATGGGCAGGGTGCTCACCACCCGTCCGTCGCGCCGCACCTCCATGGTGTGCGCGGCCGCGTCGACGAGGGAGACCTGGGAGCGGCCGACCTTGAAGCCGATGGTCTTGCGCTGGATCCCGTACACCCCCTTCGCGCCCTCGACGTCACGCAGCGCCAGGTCGACGGTGACCTCGGTGCCGGGGCGCCAGTACTCCTGGGGGCGGAAGTCGAGCCGGTCCTTGCCGAACCAGTGGCCCTTGATCTCCACCGGCGGATCGGAGGTGACGCGGATGGCGCGCTCGACCGCGGCGCGGTTGTCGATCTGCCGGTTGAAGGTAAATGAAACGATCATGCCGGTGCCGACGGTCGAACGGTTCTCCGGTTTGAAGTAGCCGATGAACCTCTCCGCCGGCACGAAGGTGGTGAAGGTGGTGTGCCGGGCCGAGCGGCGGCCGTGGGCGTCCAGGGCGACCGCGTCGACGCTGTACTTGGCGGCCAGCGCGAGCCGCGCCCCCTCGGCGGGCCGCCAGCGCAGCCCGTCGTCGCTGATGTCGCCGGGGACCTCCGCGCGCTGGGCGTCCTCGACCTGGACCACCTTGACCCGTTCGAGGCGGCCGCTGGGCACCCTGATCTCGACGGGACCCTCCGCCCCGATGTTCTTGGCGCCGTCCTCGGGGGTGATCCTGATGATGTCGCCGGGCGCCCGTGCCTTGCCGGGCAGGCCGACGGTCCCGCCGCGGCCGCCGCGCGCGTCGTCGCCACCACCGTCGCCGCCTCCGGTGCAGCCGGCCAGGGAGGCCGTCAGGGCGGCCACCGCGAGGGCGAGGGCCACACCGGTGCGCGTCCGCTTCAGTACGTGTCTCACGCGTGGCCCAACGACCACCACCCTCCTGGGGAAACGTGCGTGCGGGTCATGTTGGGAGTGGACCACTCCGGGCAGAACAGGTGGAGGACCATGTGCGGGGAGCCACGGCCGGGACGCCGCCGGCGCCCGCGGCACACAGGGCCCGACGAGCCGCGGGAGGCCGACAGGTGTCGAGCGCAGCCGAGCAGGAGGCAGTGCGGGAGGGAGCGGTGCTCTCCCCTGCCGTGGAGCAGGTCGGGGAGCGGCCGCGGCCGGTGGTGTGGCCGGGTGCGCCGACGCCGCTGGGGGCCCGCTGCCGGGTCGGGCCGGACGGGGTCGCGGGCACCAACTTCGCGCTGTGGGCGGGCGGGGCGGAGGCCGTGGAGCTGTGCCTGTTCGCCCCGGACGGCACGGAGACCCGGCTGCCGCTGGCCGAGCTGACCCATGAGATCTGGCACGGTTTCGTGCCGGGAGTGGTGGCGGGGCAGCGGTACGGCTACCGGGTGCACGGCCGCTGGGACCCGTGGACGGGGGCCCGCTGGAATCCGGCCAAGCTGCTCCTGGACCCGTACGCGCGGGCGGTCGACGGGGAGTTCACGCTGCCCGCGCAGGTGTACGCGCACGTCCGGGACTGGCCGCAGCAGCATGTCGCCGACACGGTGCGCGACGAGCGGGACTCGGCGCCGTTCGTCCCCAAGGGCGTCGTGGTGCAGGACGACGACGACTGGGCGGACGACCGCAGGCCGAAGACGCCGTGGCCGGACTCGGTCATCTACGAGCTGCATGTGAAGGGGTTCACCAAGCTGCATCCGGGGATCCCGGAGCGGCTGCGGGGCACGTACGCGGGGCTCGCGCATCCGGCGGCGATCGAGCATCTCGTACGGCTGGGGGTGACGGCGGTCGAGCTGCTGCCGGTGCACCAGTTCGCCCACGAGGACCATCTGCTGCGCCGCGGCCTGAAGAACTACTGGGGCTACAACTCCATCGGCTACTTCGCGCCGCACGCCGCCTACAGCGCCTCCGGCACGACCGGGCAGCAGGTCGGCGAGTTCAAGCGGATGGTGCGGGCGCTGCACGACGCCGGCATCGAGGTCATCCTCGACGTCGTCTACAACCACACCGCCGAGGCGGGCGAGCTGGGCCCGACGCTGTCCCTGAAGGGCATCGACAACCGCGGCTACTACCGCCTGCAGACGGACGCCCGCCGCTACACCGACTACACCGGCTGCGGCAACACCCTGCACGTGGTCCAGCCTCAGGTGCTGCGGCTGATCACGGACTCGCTGCGGTACTGGGTCACCGAGATGGGCGTCGACGGCTTCCGCTTCGACCTCGCGGCGGCCCTGGCCCGCTCCATGCACGACGTCGACATGCTCTCGCCGTTCCTCGCGGTCATCGCGCAGGATCCCGTGCTGCGCCGGGTCAAGCTGATCGCCGAGCCGTGGGACGTCGGCAACGGCGGCTATCAGGTGGGCGCGTTCCCGCCGCTGTGGACGGAGTGGAACGACCGCTACCGCGACGCGGTACGGGACTTCTGGCGCGGCGCGCTGCCGGACGTACGGGACCTGGGCTACCGGCTGTCGGGGTCGAGCGATCTGTACGCGTGGGGCGGGCGGCGGCCGTACGCCTCGATCAACTTCATCACCGCCCACGACGGATTCACCCTGCGCGACCTCGTCACCTACGAGCACAAGCACAACGAGGCCAACGGCGAGGGGAATCGGGACGGCACGAACGACAACCGGGCCTGGAACTGCGGGGTGGAGGGCGAGAGCGACGACGAGGGGGTCGAGGCGCTGCGCCGCCGCCAGATCCGCAACCTGCTGACCACCCTGCTGCTGTCGACCGGGGTGCCGATGCTGGTGGCGGGCGACGAGATGGGCCGCACACAGGGGGGCAACAACAACGCCTACTGCCAGGACAACGAGATCGGCTGGCTGGACTGGTCGCTGCTCGACCAGCCGGGCCCGAGCGGCCTCCTTGAGCTGACGACCCGGCTCCTCGCGCTGCGCCACACCCACCCGGTGCTGCGCCGCCGCGCCTTCTTCGACGGGCGGCCGCAGGGCGCGGACGGGCTGCGGGACCTGGCGTGGTTCACCGCCGAGGGCAAGGAGATGACGGAGGCCGACTGGTACGCGCCCCGGGCCACGCTGGGGCTCTACCTGTCGGGCCGTGACATACCGGGGCGTGACGCGCGCGGCGAGCAGATCACCGATGACAGCTTTCTGACGCTGCTGCACGCCGGGGACGGCCCGCTGGAGTGCCGGCTGCCGGGCCCGCCGTGGGCGGAGGCGTACGAGCTGGTCGTGGACACCTCCCAGGAGGACCAGACCCGGGCGCCGGGCACCATCCACCGGGGCGGGGAGAGCGTGACGGTGCCGGCGCGTTCGGTGCTGCTGCTGCGGGTGCGGACCTGAGCGGCCCGGTCAGCCCAGGATCTTCCGCTCGTACGCCACGGCGACCGCGGCGGCCCGGTCCTTGGCGCCGAGCTTCGCGTAGACGTGGGTGAGGTGGGTCTTGACGGTGGCCTCGCTGATGAACAGCTCGGCGGCGATCTCGCGGTTGGAGGTGCCCTTGGCGACGAGTTCGAGGACTTCGCGTTCGCGAGCCGAGAGGGTCTCGCCGCCGGGGGCGGCGGGGGCGCGGACCGCGGAGACCAGCCGGGCGGCGACCGCGGGCGACAGGACCGTGCGGCCCGCGGCGGCGGCACGGACGGCGGCGAACAGCTCGTCGCGGGGCGCGTCCTTGAGGAGGTAGCCGGTGGCGCCCGCCTCGATGGCGGGGAGCGTGTCGGAGTCGGTGTCGTACGTGGTGAGGACGAGGACCTTGGCGCGGGCGCCGCGGCGGGTGAGCTCGGCGATGGCCTCGACGCCACCGCCGCCGGGCATCCGCAGGTCCATGAGGACCACGTCCGGGTCCAGGCGCAGGGCGAGCTCCACGCCCTCGGGGCCGCTCGCGGCCTCGCCGAGGACGTCGAAGCCGGGGCCGGCGGCGAACATGCCGCGCAGACCGTCGCGTACGACGGGGTGGTCGTCGACCAGGATCAGGGAGATCGTGTGCTCAGCCATGGCGGACCAACGGTACGCGAGCGCTCACGGCGGTTCCGGCGCCGGGCTCGCTCTCCACGGTGAGGGTGCCCGCGATCCGTGCGGCGCGGGCCCGCATGCCGTCGAGGCCGAAGCCTCCGGTGGCGGTGCGGGCGGCCGGGACGAGCGGGTCGAAGCCGCGTCCGTCGTCCCGTACGTCGAGGGTCACTTCGTCGCCCATGTAGGAGAGGGTGACGCCGGTGCGGGTGGCGTGCGCGTGCCTGGCGGTGTTGGCGAGGGCCTCCTGTCCGATCCGCAGCAGGGTCGCGGCGACCTCGTCGTGCAGGGGCTCCTCGGTGCCGGTGACGGTGAACCGGGCCGCGACGCCCACGCGTTCGGCCCAGTCGGTGACGCACCGCTTCAGCGCCTCGGGGAGGGTGGCGTGCGCCAGGTCGGCCGGGGAGAGGTTCTGCACCGAGCGCCGGGCCTCGCCGAGGGAGTGACGGGCCAGCGCCTGGGCGCGCTCGGCGTGCCGGCGGGCCACTTCGGGGTTGTCGGTGGCGGTGACGACCTGGAGCTGGGCGATGATGCCGGTCAGGCCCTGGGCGAGGGTGTCGTGGATCTCGGCGGCGAGCCGGCGGCGTTCGTCGGCGACCCCCGCTTCCCGGGCCTGGACGAGCAGTTGGGCGTGCAGAGCGGCGTTCTCGGCGAGCGCGGTCTCCAGGGCGGCGATGGTGGCGGCCTTCTCGCGGGCGGCCTCGGTCTCCTTGGCGCCGATCTGGCTGAAGATCACGGCGATGCCGGCGTTGAGGGCGAACAGACCGCCGAAGACGACCCATTGGAGTGCCGAGCCGGGCGGCAGGCCGCCGGACTGGGAGCCGGCCATGGTGAGGGCCACGACGATCAGCGCGGGGCGTACGGCCCGGCCCCGGACCAGATGGGCGACGTCGAAGTATCCGACGCAGGCGTAGATGGCGAAGAGGGGGTTGAGCCAGGTCAGCGCGGCGGCGAGGAGGGTGCGCAGGCCGTAGTACACCTCGCCGCGCGGCGACGGCTCGGGCAGCGGCGGGCCCGGCGTGCGGTGCCACCACACCTGGAGGGCGAGGGCGGCGAGGAGCATGGCCCCGGCCGCGTAAGCCTCTGCCGGGCTCATGAGTGACTCGGCGGCCGCGGCGCCGATGACGGTCGCGATGGAGAGCAGGGCGTAGGGCCCGTACCGGAAGAACTGCCCCCAGCGTTCCTCGGCCGACTTGGCCATGATTCCCCTCGCCATGCGTCCTCCTACTCCCAGGTGAACCAGCGTTTGGCCGCGGCGATCAGCACGACCGCCCATACTGCCGTGACCAGCAGGTGGATCCAGCCCGGCCAGTCCCCCGCGGCGGCCTGGTCGAGCGCCTGGGCCGAGGCGCCGAGCGGGGTGAGGCTCACGATGTTCTGGAGGGTTTCGGGCATCGCGGCGACCGGCAGCCAGACTCCCGAGGTGAACATCGCCGGGAAGAACACGACGGAACCGACCGCCTGGGTGATCTTGGTGGTGCGGCTGACGGCGGAGACGGTGGCGCCGAGGGCGAGGGTGGCGAGCGTCGCGACGGTCAGGGCGAGCAGATAGCCCGCGAACTGGCGGGGCAGGGCGACGCCGAAGGCGAGCCGGCCGACGACCAGAGCGAGCACCGAGGAGACGAGGACGGCAGCGCCGTGCAGCACGATCTGGGCGCCGATCAGCGCGCCGGGCCTCATCGGGGTGGTGGACATCCGGCGCAGGATGCCGCGTTCGCGGTAGCCGGTGAGGACGGGCGGCATCGACTGGACACCCGCCATGATCAGGGCGAGGAGTACGGCGACGGGGACGTACAGGTCGATGACGCGCAGGCCGCCGAGGTCGGCCGACGGCTCCCGGAAGGACGGGATCGAGCCGAGGATCGCCAGCAGCGCGGTGGGAAAGGCGAGGATCCAGAAGAGGGCGGCCGGCTCGCGGGTGAACAGGCGGGCCTCTGCTTTCAGTACGGCGGTGGCGGCGCTCATCGGTCGGCTCCTGTCAGGTCGAGGAAGGCGTCGTCGAGGGTGGCTTCGGCGACGCGCAGCTGGTGGGCGGTGAGCCGGCGGGCGGCCAGCAGGGAGAGCACGGCGTGGACGGTCTCGTCGGTGCCGCGGACGGTGTACTGGCCGTTCTTGTCCCGCTCGGCGGAGGCGACGGACGGCAGGGCGGCCAGCTCCTGGGGGTCCAGAGGGCCGGTGAGCCGGAAGGAGACGAGCGTGTGCGCGGCGGCGCGGCCGATCAGGCCGGCGGGGGTGTCCAGGGCGGTGACCCGGCCCTGGTCGATGACGGCGATCCGGTCGCAGAGGCGCTGGGCCTCCTCCATGAAGTGGGTGACGAGCAGGACGGTGACACCGCTGTCCCGTATGTCCTCGATGAGCCGCCAGGTGTCGCGACGGGCGCGGGGGTCGAGGCCGGTGGTGAGCTCGTCGAGGACGACGACCTTGGGGTCGCCGACGAGGGCGAGCGCGATGAACAGGCGCTGTTTCTGGCCACCGGAGAGCTTGCCGAAACGGGTGGAGAGCTTGTCGGTGAGGCCGAGGCGTTCGGCGAGCGCCCGCCAGTCGGCCGGTGCCGGGTAGCAGGCCGCGTACAGCTCCAGCGCCTCGCGGACGGTGAGCTTGGCCTGCAGCTCGCTCTCCTGGAGCTGCGCGCCGAGGATCCGGGTGACCTGGTCGCGGTCGGCGACGGCGTCGTATCCGGCGACCCGGACGATTCCCGCGTCGGGGACGCGCAGCCCCTCGACGCATTCGACGGTGGTGGTCTTGCCGGCGCCGTTCGGGCCGAGGATGCCGAAGATCTCGCCCTCGCCGACGGTGAAGGACACGTCGGCGACGGCCGTCTTGCCGCCGTAGGCCTTGGCCAGCCCGCTGACCTCGATGATTTCCATGCTCCGAGCCTGCCGGTCGGGCCCGGGGCCGAGCATCGGCCATCGGGCTCGAACGGGCATCGTCCGATCGGTTGATGGCGGGTACGACCCTGCGCGGGCGGGCCGGGGCGGCGGGGGAAAACCGGTGGGCGTTGTCAGGGGTGAACCGTAGGCTCGGGCCTGATGCCGGAGAACCATGCAACGAGCAAGGAAAACAAGGGTCCTTCGTCCGTACGGACGCTGCTGAGACTGTGGCCGTACCTCAGACCGGTACGGGCGCGCTGGCTGGGCGCGGGAGTCGTGGCGGTCACCGCGTCGTCTCTGAGCCTGGTGATTCCGCTGGTCCTGAAGTGGATGGTGGACGGGCCGGTCGCCGAGCGGGATCCGGGCGGGGTGTGGCTGGGGGCGCTGTTTCTGCTGCTGCTCGGTGTCGCCGAGGCGCTGCTGTTCGGTCTTCGCCGGTGGCTGACGGCCCGGCCGCTGACCGGGGTCGAGGCGGCGATGCGGGCGGATCTCTACCGCCATCTGCAGCGGCTGCCGGTGGCGTTCCACGACCGGTGGCCCTCGGGGCAGCTGCTGTCGCGGGGGACGGCGGATCTGGCGATGCTCCGGATGTTCCTGTCGTTCCCTCTGATGTTCCTCATCGTCAACGGCGTGACGGTGGTGGCGGGTTGTGCGGTCCTGCTGGTGCAGGACTGGGTGCTCGGACTGGTCCTGCTGGTGCCGGTCGCCCCGCTGATCGTGATCTGCGCGCTCTTCGAGACGAAGTACGCCCTGGTGGCCCGCCGCGCCCAGGACCAGGTCGGCGATCTGACCACGGTGGTCGAGGAGAGCGTCCTCGGCATCCGGGTCATCAAGGGCTTCGGCCGCCACCGCGCCCAGGCGGAGGCGTTCCGCACGCTGGCCGGGCGGCTGCGCGGTACGGAACTGGACAAGGCGAGGCTGCTCGGCGCGATCTGGGCCACCATCACGATCGTCCCGGAGCTGGCGGTCGGCGCGGCGCTGGTCCTCGGCACGGTGCGGGTGGCGGACGGGGCGCTGTCGGCGGGCACGCTGGTGGCGTTCCTGTCGACGGCGCTGGCGCTGCGCTGGCCGGTGGAGTCGATCGGCTTCCTGCTGGCGATGACGCAGGAGGCGGCGACGGCGACCGAGCGGTACTTCGAGGTCCTCGACGAGCCGGCCGAGGAGCCCGCGGGCCGTCCCCGGACGTGCGGGGGCAAGGTCCTGGGCGGCGGCGGGCTGCGGTTCGACGGCGTCACCTTCCGGTACCCGGACGCGCCTCCCGGTACGGAGCCGGTGCTCGCCCGGATCGATCTGCACGTCCGCCCCGGCGAGACGATGGCGCTGGTCGGCGCGACCGGCTCCGGGAAGACCACGCTCACCGCGCTGGTGCCGCGGCTGCACGAGGTGACGGGCGGGCGGATCCTGCTCGACGGCGAGGACATCGCCACGATGGAGCGGGCGCGGCTGCGGGAGCTGGTCGCGGTGGCGTTCGAGGAACCGACGCTGTTCTCCGCCAGCGTCGGCGAGAACGTGCTGATGGGCGCGGGCGGCGCGGCGGACGAGGGCGCGCTGCGGCGGGCGCTCGGCGTGGCCCAGGCCGGGTTCGTGGACGGCCTGCCGGAGGGTGTGCGCACCCAGGTCGGCGAGCAGGGTCTGAGCCTCTCCGGCGGCCAGCGCCAGCGCCTGGCCCTGGCCCGCGCGGTCGTGGGCCGCCCGCGCTTCCTGGTCCTGGACGACCCGCTCTCCGCGCTGGACGTGCATACGGAGGCGCTGGTGGAGGCGGCCCTGCGGGACGTGCTGCGCGGCACGACGGCCCTGGTCGTCGCCCACCGGCCGTCCACGGTCCAGCTCGCGGACCGGGTGGCGCTGCTGTCGGGCGGCCGGATCACGGCGGTGGGCACGCACCACGAACTGCTGCGGGAGAGCGCGGAGTACGCCTGGCTGATGTCGGGCACGGAGGCGAAAGGCGGCGGCTCACGATGACGACACCCACGACGGCACCGGTCCCGGGCGGGGGCGGGGGCGGCGGCTCGACGGAGGCGGACGCGGCCGGCGGGGACCGGGGCGCGGGCCCCGGCCAGGGCGCCGACGCGATCGACCAGGCCGCCGGAACCGACCGGATCGAGGCTACCGACGGGATCGACGAGGACGATCTGCCGACGGCCCCGGGGGCCACCGGCGCGCTGTTGCGGTCGTTGCTGCGGGCGCACCGCGGGTGGGTGGCGCTCTGCGCCGTGCTGCTACTCCTTCAGCAGGCCGCCGTGCAGGCGGGGCCGCTGCTCGTGGCGTACGCCATCGACCGGGGCGTACCGGCGCTGCGGCAGGACGACTTCGGGCCGCTCGTCGCCGTCGGCGCGGGGTACGCCGGCTGCGCGCTCGGCGGCGGGCTGTTCCAGTACGCGTTCATCCGCACCTCCGCCCGCGTCAACCAGAGCGTGCTGCTCGACCTGCGCGGGCGGATCTTCCGCCACGCCCAGGCCCTCAGCGTCGACTTCCACGAGCGGTACACCTCCGGCCGGCTCATCTCCCGTTCCACCACCGACGTCGAGTCGCTGCGGGAGCTGCTCGGCGAGGGGCTCCAGGAGCTGGTCGGGGTGATGCTCGCGTTCGGGTACATCTCGCTGATGCTGCTCTGGCTGGACCTGGGCATCGGCGCGGTGGCGCTGGGGTCGCTGCTGCCGCTGTTCCTGATGGTCCGGCGCTACCGCCGCCGCACCCGGGTCATCTTCGCCGCCCGGTCCACCGCGATCGCGGCGGTGATCGTGAAGTTCGTGGAGACGATGAACGGCATCCGGCCGGTGCGGGCGTTCCGCCGGGAGCGGGCGAACGACGCCGAGTTCGCGGCCCTCAACGACCGGCACGCCCGCCGCAACGGCGACGGGATGCTGGAGATGGCGCAGTACGTCGTCGGCTCGCGCCTGATCGCGAACACCGCCGTCGCGGGCATGGTCCTGTGGGGCGCCCACCGGGTCGCGAGCGGCACCCTCGCGCTGGGTGTTCTCGCGGCGGCGGTGCTGTACCTGCGGCGGCTGTACGACCCGATCGACCGGCTCGGGATGTTCCTCAACGCCTACCAGTCGGCGGCCGCGTCCCTGGAGAAGATCGCCGGGCTGCTGGCCCAGGTCCCGTCCGTCCCGGAGGCGTCAGCGCCGCGCGCGCTGCCGCCGGGGCGGGGCGGTGCCGGGCGGGAGGTCGTCTTCGAGGACGTGCGGTTCGCGTACCGCACGGGCGGTGAGGTGCTGCCGCGGTTCGATCTGACGATCCCCGCCGGGCAGACCGTCGCCGTGGTCGGATCGACCGGCGCGGGCAAGTCGACCCTGGCCAAGCTGCTCGCCCGGTTCTACGACCCGACCGGCGGCCGGGTCCTCCTCGACGGCGTCGACCTGCGCGAGCTGGCCACGCCGGAGCTGCGGCGCGGTGTGGTGATGGTGACGCAGGAGTCGTTCCTGTTCTCGGGGACGGTCGCGGAGAACATCGCGATCGGACGGCCGGAGGCGACCCGGGAGGAGATCGAGCGGGCGGCCAAGGCGATCGGCGCGCACGACTTCGTCACCGGCCTGCCGGACGGCTACGACACGGACGTACGCAAGCGGGGCGGGCGGATCTCGGCGGGCCAGCGGCAGTTGGTGGCCTTCGCCCGGGCGCTGCTCGCGGATCCGGCGGTGCTGATCCTCGACGAGGCGACCAGCTCGCTGGACGTGCCCGGTGAACGGGCGGTGCAGCGCGCGATGGACACGGTCCTCGCGGGGCGTACGGCGGTGGTGATCGCGCACCGCCTGTCCACGGTGGAGATCGCGGACCGGGTGCTGGTGATGGAGGCGGGCCGGATCGTGGAGGACGGGGCGCCGGGCGAGCTGATCGGCGGGACGGGGAGGTTCGCGGGGCTGCACCGCGCGTGGCGCGAGAGCCTCGTGTGACGGGCCTGTGGGACCCGCACGAAAGGTGTGCGGGCCGATCACAAGGCTGCTCGGCGATGACGGGCGCCGGTCTCATCGTCGTTCCCCCGCTGGTGCTCACCGAGCTGGACCACATGGTCCGCCGGGCGGTCAAGCAACGGTCCGGAGGCCGTCGCCCCGGCGAGGTCCGCCGCCCCGGCGCCCAGGAGACCCTGCGGAGCTCAGCCCCGCACCGGCGTGCGCCGGTCCTCCTGGAGGGCGGGCTCCGGCGGAGTGGTCGCCGGGCGCGTGCCGCGGAGCAGCGCCGCGCTGAGTGTCGCCGCCAGGAGCATCACCGCCGCCGCGCCGGCCGCCGCCCAGGCGAGGCCGTCCGTGAAGGCGTCCCGGGCCGCGCTCGCCACCTCGGGGGAGCCTGTGGCCAGGGCGCCGCCGAGGGTTTCGTGGGCCGGGAATTGCCGGGTGAAGACGGCCGCGCCGATCGAGCCGAGAAGGGCCATGCCGAGGGCGCCGCCCAGTTCCTGGCCGGATTCCAGTACCGCCGCCGCCGAGCCGGCCCGCTCGGGTGGGGCCGCGGCGAGGGCGAGCTCGTTGGCGAGGGTCATCGCGGAGACCAGGCCCGAGGCGTACACGGCGGACGCCACGAGGACGGTCCACAGCGGTGAGTCGGTACGGGTCTGGGTCAGCCAGGCGAACCCGGCCGCCGAGACGAGGAAGCCGCCCGCCATCACCCAGCCGCGGTCCAGCCGCTGGGCCAGCGCCGCGGCGAGCGGGGCTCCGGCGAGCACGCCCGCCGACGGGACCAGGCTCCACAGCGCGGCCTCGAAGGGGCTTTGGCCGAGCACGGACTGGAGGTACTGGGTGAGGAAGACCGCGAAGCCGACGGTGGCCACCATGGCCAGCAGGTTCACCAGCACCGGCCCGCCGTAGGCGCGGCGCCGCAGCAGCGCGAGGTCGACCATGGGATGGGCGAGGCGGGCCTGCCGGCGGACGAACAGCGCACCGAGCGCCAGGCCCGCCACAATGCCGAGCGCGGGCAGCAACTGCGCGCCGTGCTGGGCGAGTTCCTTGACGCCATGGATGACGGGGAGCAGCGCGGCGAGGGAGAGCGCCGCGCTCGGCAGGTCGAAGCGGCTGGTGGTGTCGCCCGTGGAGCGGGGCAGCAGCGCGGGGGCGAGGATCAGCAGGAGCGCCATCGCGGGCAGGTTGATCAGGAAGACCGATCCCCACCAGAAGTGTTCGAGGAGCGCGCCGCTGACGACCGGGCCGAGCGAGATGCCGCAGGCCATGACCGTGGTCCAGAGGGTGACGGCCTTGGCGCGCTGGGCGTCGTCCCGGAAGAGGGTGCGGATCAGCGCGAGCGTGGACGGCATCAGACAGGCGCCGGCGATGCCGAGCAGGGCGCGGGCGGCGATGAGGGTGGCGGAGGTGTGGGCGTACGCCGCGGCGAGCGAGGCCACGCCGAACAGCGCCGCGCCGGCGAGCAGCAGCCGCCGGCGGCCGATGCGGTCGCCGAGGGCGCCCAGCGGGATGAGGAGCCCGGCGAGGACGAAGCCGTACATGTCGAGGATCCACAGCTGCGCGGTGGCTCCGGGGGCGAGGTCCTCGCTGATCGCGGGGATGGCGAAGTAGAGGACCGAGACGTCCATGGAGACGAGCAGCAGCGGCAGCATCAGCACGCCGAGCGCGGTCCATTCACGGCGGCCGGCGCGGGCGGCGGAGGGGGTCGTGGAAGGTGTCATGCGGGGAGGGAAGCAGCGGTCGGCGTACGCCGCCACGATCGCCCTAGTGCACTGCCCCCAACACCCGTACGCCTGGCATGGATTGGCTGGTCAGCGGTGCGTACGGCGTGCAGGGCGCACTAGTACACTCGCGCGGATGAGCAGCGAAGCGCCCTACCTCGTCATCGCCGCCGACATCCGTCGCCGGATCCACTCGGGCGCACTGCGTCCGGGCGACCGGGTGCCCTCCACGCGCGCCCTGACCCGCGAGTGGGGCGTGGCGATGGCGACGGCCACGAAGGCGCTCGCGGCGCTGCGTCAGGAGGGGCTGGTCCAGGCCGTGCCGGGGGTCGGCACGGTGGTCACCGAGCCGCGGCCACGGCCGTCGCGGACGGGTACGGGCCTGACCCGGGAGCGGATCGTGCGGGCGGGGCTGGAACTCGCCGACGCCGAGGGGCTGTCGGCGCTGACCATGCGCCGGGTGGCGACGTCGCTGAACACCTCCACGATGGCGCTGTACCGCCATGTGCCGGGCAAGGGCGACCTGGTCCGGCTGATGACGGACGCGGCGTGCGCCGAGGTGCCGCTCGGGCCGGTGCCGGACGACTGGCGTACGGGTCTGGAGCACGCGGCGCGCTGGCTGTGGGCGGTCCATACCCGGCACCGCTGGCTGGCGCAGGCGATGGCGTCGATCACCCGGCCGGTGGTCTCGCCCCATGCGATGGCGTACACGGAGTGGGTGCTCGGGGCGCTGAGGAACACCGGCATGAGCCCGTTCGAGATGATCCACACCCATCTCTCGGTCTTCGCCCATGTGCAGGCGCTCGCGATGGCGGCTGATCTGGAGGAGCAGGCGCGGCAGGACAGCGGGATCACGGACGAGGAGTGGATGGTGCGGAACGAGCCACGCTTCGACGCGATCTCGGCGGCCGGTTCGTATCCTCTGCTGACCGGCGTCTCGGACGGCGCGGAGTTCACGCTCGACCTCGGCACTCTCTTCGAATTCGGGCTGCGTCGAACGCTGGACGGCATCGCGGCCATGATCGACGAAACGTCCGGTTAACGAACACCGACTTTCGGGCAACGGACGAGATCTGGCCAACCTGTTGACGCGCTCCTGACAGGAGCCTGTCACGGCTGTCACTCTTCCCCCAGTTCTGCGTGTCACCGCTCCACCAGCTCTGCTTGCACGCCCGGACGGCCCACCCAGCCGCCGGTACCCCCCTCGCAAAAGGAGTCCGCGTGAGACCCACGCCCAGCCGTCGCGCCACCGCGACGGGCGCTCTGATCGCCGCCGCCGCCATGCTCGCCGTGAGCGTGCAGACCGGCGCCGCCACCGCCGACGACCAGTGGGACATCGCCGCCCCCAAGGCCCAGGCCGCCGGCCAGGCCGACCCCGGCGCCCTGCCCGCCGATCTCTCCCCCGCCCAGCGCACCGCGCTGATACGCGCGGCGGACGCTTCCAAGGCGGACACCGCCAAGAAGCTCGGCCTCGGCGCCCAGGAGAAGCTGGTCGTCCGCGATGTCGTCCAGGACCGGGACGGCACCACGCACACCCGCTACGAGCGCACCTACGCCGGACTTCCCGTCCTCGGCGGTGACCTGGTCGTCGCCGCGACGAAGACGGGCGCGACCGAGAGCGTCACCAAGGCCTCCCGCGAGCAGCTGAAGAACGTCGACACCGCCACGGCCGTCTCCCCGGCCGCCGCCGAGAAGCAGGCGCTGAGCGCCGCCAAGGCGGAGGGCTCCAAGGCCACCGACGCGGAGCGCGCCCCGCGCAAGGTCGTCTGGATGGCGAAGGGCAAGCCCGTCCTCGCGTACGAGACCGTCGTCGGCGGCCTCCAGCACGACGGCACCCCCAACGAACTTCACGTCGTCACCGACGCCAAGAACGGCAAGAAGCTCTACGAGTGGCAGGCCGTCGAGACCGGCACCGGCAACACCATGTACAGCGGCCAGGTGACGCTGGGCACCGCGCCGTCGTACACGCTGACCGACACCGGCCGCGGCAACCACAAGACGTACAACCTCAACCGCGGTACGTCCGGCACCGGCACGCTCTTCTCCGGCTCCGACGACATCTGGGGCGACGGCACCCCGCAGAACCTCGAGACCGCGGGCGCCGACGCCCACTACGGCGCCGGTCTCACCTGGGACTACTACAAGAACGTGCACGGCCGCTCCGGCATCAAGGGTGACGGCGTCGGCGCGTACTCCCGGGTCCACTACGGCAACGCCTACGTCAACGCCTTCTGGCAGGACAGCTGCTTCTGCATGACGTACGGCGACGGTGCGAACAACGCCAAGCCGCTCACCTCCATCGACGTCGCGGCCCACGAGATGACGCACGGCGTCACCTCCAACACCGCGGGCCTGCGCTACAGCGGGGAGTCCGGCGGTCTGAACGAGGCGACCTCCGACATCTTCGCGGCCGCCGTCGAGTTCTACGCCAACAACCCCAAGGACCTCGGCGACTACCTCGTCGGCGAGAAGATCGACATCCGGGGCAACGGCACGCCGCTGCGCTACATGGACAAGCCCAGCAAGGACGGCTCGTCCAAGGACTACTGGTACTCGGGCATCGGCAACGTCGACGTCCACTACTCCTCGGGGCCGGCCAACCACTGGTACTACCTGCTCTCCGAGGGCAGCGGCACCAAGACCATCAACGGGGTGAGCTACGACTCGCCGACCTCCGACGGCCTCCCGGTCACCGGCATCGGCCGTGACAAGGCCTCGCTGATCTGGTTCAAGGCGCTCACCACGAAGTTCAACACCACCACCGACTACGCGGGCGCCCGCGCCGGCACGGTCGCGGTGGCCAAGGAGCTGTACGGCGCGACCGCGCCCGAGGTCACGGCCGTCGAGCACGCCTGGGCCGGTGTCAACGTCGGTCCCCGCCCCGGCGGCGACCCGCTGCCCGGCAAGGTCTTCGAGAACACCGCCGACGTCTCCATCCCGGACAACGGCGCCGCGGTCACCTCGGCCGTCAGCGTCACCGGCATCACCGGCAACGCCCCCGCCACCCTCAAGGTCGACGTCGACATCGTCCACACCTGGCGCGGTGACCTGGTCGTCGACCTGGTCGCCCCGGACGGTTCGGTCTACAACCTGAAGCCGTTCAGCTCCGGCGACTCGGCCGACAACGTGAAGGCGACCTACACGGTCAACGCCTCCTCCGAGGTGGCCAACGGCTCCTGGAAGCTCCGCGTCCAGGACAAGGCCGCCCAGGACACCGGCTACATCAACAGCTTCAAGCTGACCTTCCCGTAACACCCCGGCTCGGACCGGCAGGCCGCCCGGAGGGGATCCGTCCCCTCCGGGCGGCCGCGCGTGTGCTTAGGGTGGACGCCATGATCAGGGTGCTGCTGGCCGACGACGAGACCATGATCCGCGCCGGGGTGAGGGCCATCCTCGCCACCGACCCGGGCATCGAGGTGGTCGCGGAGGCGGGCGACGGACACGAGGCCGTCGAACTGGCCCGGCTCCACAGGCCCGACGTGGCCCTGCTCGACATCCGGATGCCGCGCCTGGACGGCCTCGAGGCCGCCGAGGAGCTGCGGCGTACGGTGCCCGCCACCGCGGTCGTCATGCTGACCACCTTCTCGGAGGACGCCTACATCGCCCGGGCGCTCGGCTCCGGCGCGGGCGGCTTCCTGCTCAAGTCCGGGGATCCGCGCGAACTGCTCGCCGGGGTGCGGGCGGTGGCCGAGGGCGCCGCGTTCCTCTCGCCCGGGATCGCCCGGCGCGTCATCGACCAGCTGGGCGGCGAGCGGCTGTCCCGTACCGCCGAGGCGCGCACCCGGCTGGAGCCGCTGACCGGACGCGAGCGGGAGGTCGTCGCGCTGGTCGGCGCGGGGCTGTCCAACGCCGAGATCGCGGCCCGGCTGCATGTGGTCGAGGGCACGGTGAAGGCCCATGTGAGCGCGGTCCTGGCCCGGCTCCAGCTGCGCAACCGCGTCCAGCTGGCGATCCTCGCCTACGAGGGCGGGCTCGTCGAGGGCTGACTTTCGTCAGGGGCCACGGCCCGGGGCGCTCCGGCAAGCTGGGGGGATGCGCCGCGCACGACTCCGTCACCTCCTGCTCGACCTGGGCCTGTGGGCCCTGCTCGCCACCCCCGTCCTGCTCAAGCTCGACCCGAACGACGGCGGCTCCTGGGGCCAGATGGCCGTCGGGGTGGCGGTGGTCGGGGTGTGCGTGGCGGTGAGCCGGCCGTGGCCGCTGGTCTCGCTCGGTGTCACGGTCGCCCTCAGCCTCGCCGCGTCGCTCGAGCTCTACACCGCGGCGTACAGCCTCTCCCTGGTCGCCTTCGGCTATCTGGCCGGGCGGCGCCAGGAGCACACCCGCACCGCGCTGGGGCTGTTCGGCGCGGTGGCGGCGGCCGGACTCGGGCTCGTCCTCGCCTCGGGGGCGCCGCTCGCCCAGTGGTTCACGCTCGTGCTGGTCCTCGCCCTGGCGGTGGTCGCGCCCTGGCTGGCCGGTCGGTGCGTACGGCAGTACGCGCAACTCGTCTCGGCAGGCTGGGAGCTGGCCGGGCGCATGGAGCGGGAACAGCGGGCGGTCGCCGACCGGGAGCGGCTGCGGGAGCGGTCCCGTATCGCGGGCGACATGCACGACTCGCTCGGTCACGACCTGGCCCTGATCGCGCTGCGCGCGGCCGCGCTGGAGGTGGACCCCGCACTCGACGCCGGCCGGCAGGCCGCCGCCGGTGAGCTGCGCCGGGCCGCTGCCGACGCCACCGCCCGGCTGCGGGACATCATCGGGGTGCTGCGCACCGACGACGACCGGCAGGCCGTGCCGGCCCCGGACGGGGAGACCGTCGAGGACGTCGTCGCCCGCGCCCGCGCCTCGGGGATGCCGGTGGAACTGACCGTCGACGGGCCGCCGGTGACGCTCGCGCCCATGGCGGACCGGGCCATGCACCGGGTCGTCCAGGAGGGCCTGACCAACGCCGCCAAGCACGCGCCCGGCGCCGCCGTCCGCGTCACCGTCGTCCGCGTCCCGGAGGAGATCGTCGTCACCGTCGCGAGCGGCCCCGCGCCCCGGTCCGCAGGCCCGTCGGGCGGCACGGGCCCGGTCGGCCTCGACGAGCGGGTACGGCTCGCGGGGGCGAGCGGCTCCGCCACCCGGTCCGTGGGGCCGTCGGGCGGTACGGGGCTGGTCGGCCTCGACGAGCGGGTACGGCTCGCGGGTGGGCGGCTCGCCCATGGGCCGGGGCCGGGCGGCGGGTTCTCGCTCCGGGCGGTGCTTCCGCTCGGGGCGCCGGTGCCCGCGCCCCTGCCGGCCGCCCCCACCTCGGACCTGGAACGGGACCGGGCGCGGCGGCGGGTGCGGCGGGGCATCGCCCAGGCGATCTGGATCCCGCTCGCCCTGCTCACTGCGCTCGCCGTGGTGATGCTGGGCTTCGGGCTTTACACCCAGTCCCGTTCGTTCCTGGACGGCGACGACTACGCCGCGCTCCAGACGGGGCAGGGCCGTCGGACCGTCGAGGAACGGCTGCCGCCGCGCCCGCTGGACGGGCCGCCCGCGTCCGCCCCGGCCGAACCGGCCGGGGCGGACAGCTGCCTGTACTACCGGTCGACGCTGATCGCGGTCGTCCCGGTCTTCCGGCTCTGCTTCACCGGCGGCGTGCTGACGGACAAGGCGCTCATCTCATGAGGACGCCCGCCCCCTCCCCGGTCGACTCCGTGGGCAGCGCGACCAGACCCAGGTCCGCCCCGGTGGCCAGGAGCCGGTGGGCGGGCAGGATCCGGACCGTACAGCCGAACGAGCCGGTACGGTCCAGGGCGAGCGGCCCCTCGAAGCACCAGCGGCCCTCCAGATCGGGTCCGCCGGTATGTTTCAGGGTGCAGATGCGGGCGTCGCCGATCCGGTCGTCGGTGTCGACGCGCCCGGCGACCGCCTGGACCTCGACGTCCTCGGGGCGCAGCGGGCCGAGCGAGGCCCGCACCCGCAGGGCGAGGGTGGCGCCGAGTTCGACGACCCCGCACTCCTCCCCGGCCTCCACGTGGTCGACGGCGACCTGCGGCCAGGCGGCCCTGACCCGGATCTTCCAGGCGGCCAGTTCACGGGCCTGGTCCAGGTCGAGGGCGCGGTGGGCGCGGGCCGCGGGGGCGTAGAGCCGCTCCACGTACTGCCGGACCATCCGGTCGGCGAGGACCTTCGGGCCGAGGGTGGTGAGGGTCCTGCGGACCATCTCGGTCCAGCGTTCGGGGACGCCCGAGTCGCCGCGGTCGTAGAAGCGGGGCGCGACCCGGTCCTCGATGAGCTCGTAGAGCGCGTGGGCCTCCAGGTCGTCGCGGCGGTCCTCGTTCGGGGCCCCGTCGGCGGTGGGGATGGCCCAGCCGAAGTCGGGGTCGAACCACTCGTCCCACCAGCCGTCCAGGACGGACAGGTTGAGGCAGCCGTTGAGCGCTGCCTTCATCCCACTGGTGCCACAGGCCTCCAGGGGCCGCAGGGGGTTGTTGAGCCAGACGTCGCAGCCGGGGTAGAGCGTGCGGGCCATGGCCATGCCGTAGTCGGGCAGGAAGACGATCCGGTGGCGCACCTTGGGGTCGTCGGCGAACCGCACCAGTTCCTGGACGAGCCGTTTCCCGCCGTCGTCGGCGGGGTGGGCCTTGCCGGCGACGACGATCTGCACCGGCTGGGTGGGGTGGAGCAGCAGCCGGGTGAGCCGTTCGGGGTCCCGCAGCATCAGGGTGAGGCGTTTGTACGAGGGGACGCGGCGGGCGAAGCCGATGGTGAGGACGTCAGGGTCGAGGACCGAGTCGATCCAGCCGAGTTCGGCGGTGACGGCGCCGCGCTGGCGCCAGGAGGCGCGCAGCCGGTCGCGTACCTCGCCGACGAGCTGCTCGCGCAGGGTGCGGCGGAGCTGCCAGAGCTCGGCGGGGGCGGGGTCGGGGCCGAGGCGGTCCACCTCGGGGGCGACCCAGGTGGGGGCGTGGACGCCGTTGGTGACCGAGGTGATGGGGACTTCCTCGGGGTCGAAGCCGGGCCACAGGCCGGCGAACATCTCCCGGCTGACCGCGCCGTGCAGGGTGGAGACGCCGTTGGCGCGCTGGGCGAGGCGCAGCCCCATGACGGCCATGTTGAACAGGCCGGGGGTGCCGCCGGGGTAGGTCTCGGTGCCGAGGGCGAGGATCCGGTCGACGTCGACGCCGGGCAGCTCGCCGCCCTCGCCGAAGTGACGCCCGATCAGCTCGCGGTCGAAGCGGTCGATACCCGCGGGCACCGGGGTGTGGGTGGTGAAGACCGTGCCGGCCCGCACCGCCTCCAGCGCCTCGTCGAAGGCGAGGCCTTCGCCGGCCAGTTCGCGGATGCGTTCGAGGCCGAGGAATCCGGCGTGGCCTTCGTTGGTGTGGAAGACCTCGGGTGCGGGGGCGCCGGTGAGCCGGCAGTGGGTGCGTACGGCCCGTACGCCGCCGATGCCGAGGAGCATCTCCTGGAGGAGCCGGTGCTCGCTGCCGCCGCCGTAGAGCCGGTCGGTGACGTCGCGTTCGCCGGGCTGGTTCTCCTCGACGTCGGAGTCGAGCATGAGCAGCGGCACCCGGCCGACCTGGGCGACCCAGATGTGGGCGTGCAGGGCGCGGCCGCCGGGCAGGGCGAGGGAGACCCGGGCGGGGGTGCCGTCGTCCTCGCGCAGCAGGGTCAGGGGCAGCTCGTGGGGGTCGAGGACGGGGTAGTGCTCCTGCTGCCAGCCCTCCCGGGAGAGGGTCTGGCGGAAGTAGCCGTGCCGGTAGAGGAGCCCGACGCCGGTGAGGGGGACGCCGAGGTCGCTCGCGGACTTGAGGTGGTCCCCGGCGAGGATGCCGAGGCCGCCGGAGTACTGGGGCAGGGCTGCGTTGATACCGAATTCGGGCGAGAAGTAGGCGATGCCGGCCGGCAGGTCGCCGTGTTGTTCCTGGTACCAGCGGGGTCTGTGCAGATAGTCGTCGAGATCGGCGGCCGCCGCGGCGAGGCGGCCGAGGAAGTCCTGGTCCGCCGCGAGTTCGGCGAGTCGCGCGGCGGGGACGGAGCCGAGGAGCCGGACGGGATCACCGCCGGCGGCCCGCCAGCCGTCGGGGTCGACGGAGCGGAACAGCTCTCGGGTCTCGGCATGCCAGGACCAGCGCAGATTGCGGGCCAGGTCGCTGAGTGGTCGAAGGGTGTCGGGGAGGACGGGGCGCACAGTGAATCGACGGATTGCCTTCACGTGTTCCACCTTCGCAGGGGAGGTACAAATGGGGCGAACACACCACGCTGTGCGTCCGACCGTGTCCGCACGACGGTAGACCGGCCCTCCCCGCGCAACCACGGCGCACGGAGTCACGGGCGCTCGCGGGGGACGGGGTCAGATCGGTGCGCCCAGGGGCGGGTCGTAGGGGGAGCCGCGGTTGACGGTGGCCGCGTCGAAGGCCCCGGTGGCCGCGTACCGCGCCGCGATCTCGGCCAGCTCCTGGCGCGGGATGACCTTCTCGATGTCGGTGAAGCCGTGCGGGGCGCGCTCGTGCGCCAGATTGATGACGACCTCGGGGCCGAGCTGCCGGTTGGCGCGCTGGAGCGCGGTCAGCGCGGGCCTGCGGTCGGCCTCGTAGGCCTGGAGCGCGGCGACGGGGTCGCGGTGGTGCAGGGCGAGCGCGTGGGCGAGGGCGCGGGCGTCGACGACGGACTGGGTGGCGCCGTTTGAGCCGACCGGGTACATGGCGTGGGCCGCGTCGCCGATCAGGGTCGTACGGCCGTGGCTCCAGCGGTCGAGGGGGTCCCGGTCGACCATCGGGTACGCGTAGGCGGCGCCGTCGCAGGCGCGCAGGATGTCGGGGACGGCGACGCCGTCGAACTCCCACCCCTCGAAGCGGTGTACGAAGCTCTCCACGGGCACGGGCCGGTTCCAGTCGCCCCTGATGGCCTCGTCACCGTCGGTGGACGGCCCCGCCAGCGCCCAGTTGACCAGGACGGCGCCGTGCGCGTCCGGCTCGGTCAGCGGGTAGACGACGGCCTTGTTCCGGTCGTCGCCGGCGATGAACATCGCGGCGGGGGCCTGGTCGGCGGCCATCCAGGAGGTGCCGCGCCAGATGAGTTGGCCGTTCCACTGCGGCGCGCCCTCCGCGGGGTTCAGGGCGGCTCGGACGGCCGAGCGGATGCCGTCGGCGCCGATCAGGAGGTCCGGCTCCAGGGAGGCGTGGCCGCGTACGGCTCCGTCGCGGTGTTCGAGGCGGACCCGTGGGCGGCCGCCCGGGTGGATGTCGACACCGCTGACCCGTACTCCGGCGACCAGGGCGGTGGCGTCGAGCCGTTCGCGTACCGCGTCGGCGAGGACCTGTTGGAGGTGACCGCGGTGCAGGGAGAGCTGGGGCCAGCGGTAGCCGGCGCCCAGGCCGCGCGGGGTACGCGAGATCAGACCGCCGGTGCGGTGGTAGTAGCGCAGTTCGCGGGTGCGGACGGCGCGAGCCTCCAGGCGGGCGAGGAGGCCGAGGGCGTCGAGTTCGCGGACGGCGTTGGGCAGGACGTTCAGTCCGGCGCCGACCGGCTGGATCTCGCGGGCCGCCTCGACGACGGTGATCCGGTCGAAGCCGGCGGCGTGCAGGGCGAGCGCGGCGGTGAGTCCGGCGACACCGCCGCCCGCGATGACGATCTGAGGCGAGTGGCGAGGGAGGTTCATCGGGTCTCCTCAGGCGGCCGTGGAGCCGGCGCCGGGCCGGGGGGTGCTGCGGCGCACCAGCGTCTCGTTGTCCCGGGTCAGGTCGAGTATCGAGCGGAGCAGGGCCACCGGGGCGCCGCCGCTGCCCTCGTCGTAGAGGCGTATGCCGTCGCCGTAGGCCTTGCGGGCGATGCCGAGGTGGCGGGCTCTGAAGGTCTTGAGCAGGCGCAGGACGCGGGCGAGGGACTCGGCGGAGGCGGCGAGCGCCGGGGGCAGCCGGTGGACGGTCTCCCAGCTGACGGCGGCGGAAAGTTTGGAGACGGCGGAGGTGGTGCCCGCGTGCCGGGCGTGGAAGTCCCGCCAGTCCGGGAGGCCGTAGGGGAGCGAGTCGGTGAGGAAGGCGTCGTAGCCGGGGTGCGAGCGGTCGGACTGCCAGAGCGTCAGGTCGATCAGCCAGAGCGGGACCTGGGCGGCGGCCGGGCCGAGGTAGCTGTGGCCGCCGACGTCGATCTCCTCGAAGTAGGAGCGCAGGGTGCGGGCGAAGAACACCGGGGAAACGTTGGCGACGGTGAAGTCGATGGAGTCGACCAGCACGCGGACGTGGTGGGCGGTGCGGTCGAGGACGTGGGCGAAGCCGGGGTCGTACGGTTCGAGCCGCGTCAGCTCCTCGCAGCTGTCGAGGGCGGCGACCAGACCGGGGAACGCCATGCGCACGGCCTCCTGGAGGTCGGCCTCCATGGGGTGTCCGGTGTACATGCGCTGGCGGCGGCCGAGCGGGTTCCAGGTGGTGTAGTGGTGGACGGTGTCGCGGGGCACCATGTCGGTGCGGCGGGCAAGCTCCTCAAGGACGGGCAGGACCTGGGGGACGGCGGCCAGGGGCTGGGTGCCGTGGCGTTTGAGCGAGCCGAGCAGCATGCCGAGGTCGCGCATGGCGGCCAGGGCGTCGACGATGCTCCATTCGGCGACCCGGTCGAGGTCCGGCAGGAGGGCGCGGAGGGCGACGGTGAGCGCGGGAACGTCCGCGTCCCGATTCATCGCGGGCACCGCGGCGAGCAGGGCGTCGGCACCGAGCGGGTCGGCCGCGCGGATCTCGGCGATGCGGTAGCGCGGATCGCCGGTGGTGTCGAGGCCGGGCGCGACGAGGTCGTACAGGGTCAACGGAGAGTCCCCCTCGGGAGAGGCGAGTCGGCGGGCGGATGCGGTCCGCGTCAGGCGGTCACCGCGGGTCGCCCACCCGGTCCGGGCGCGGTGGCGCCGTCGCGGGCGCGGGCAGGCGGAGCCGTACGGAGAGCAGGGCGGCCACCGCGGCGAAGGCGGCGCCGGTGAGCAGGGCCGCCGTGTGGCCGGTGGTCTCGGCGGCGGGTCCCGTGCCGGTACGGGCGGTGGTGGCCACGGCCACCAGGACGGCCAGGCCGAGTACCGAGCCGAACTGCTGGCTGGTGTTGACCAGTCCGGAGGCGAGCCCGGTCTCCTCGGCGGTGGCCTCTGCCGTGGCGGCCACATTGGTGGTGACCATGACCAGCGGCAGGGCGGCACCCAGGACGAGGCTGGGTGCGAGGACGGTGGTGAGGAACGTGCCGTCGGCGCGCAGAGCCAGGGCGAGCCAGAGGGTGCCGGCGAAGAGCAGCCCGAACCCGAGGGTCATGGTCCGGGTGAGGCCGAGCCGGGTGATGATCCGGCCGGTCCGGGGTGCGACCGCGACCACCACCAGCGAGAGCGGCAGCAGGCCGAGGCCGCCGGTCAGCGGGGTGTGTTCGAGCACCCGCTGCAGGTGGAGGCTGACCAGGAAGAACATCGGGAAGAGCGTCATCTGGGCGAGAGCACTCAGGAGGTTGGCGCGGCGCAGCGCGGGCCGTCTCAGGACGGCCGGGGGGACGAGCGGCCGGGCGGTCCGCCTCTCCACCACGGCGAAGACGGCGAGCAGGACGAGTCCGGCCGCGGCCGCCGCGAGCGTACGGGCGCTCGTCCAGCCGCTCCCGCCGGCGCCGACCAGCGCGAAGGCGAGCAGTCCGAGGCCGCAGGTCGCGGTGAGCGCGCCGCCCAGGTCGAACCCGCCGGGCTTGCCCCGGGCCGGGCGCCGGCCCGCGGCCCGGCCGGGCGGACCGGAGCGGACTTCGTCGCCGCGGACGTCCGGGCGCGGGGCGGCACCGCCGGCCGCGCCGCGGCCCAAGCGGCGGCTCACGGTGTCGCCCGCGAAAGGGCCCAGGTTCTCCTGGCGTACGGCGGCACCGCCGCCACGGCCGCGCGAGCCGTCGAGCAGGCGGGGTGCGAGGGCGGCGAGGAGCAGCCCGAGGAGCACATTGAGCCAGAAGGTGGAGCGCCAGCCGAGCAGGTCGGTGAGGACCCCGCCGAGGACGGTGCCGAGGACCCCGCCGAGCCCGCCCATCGCGGCGAACGCGCCGAGCGCCTTGTGCCGGGCGGGGCCGTCGGGGAAGAGCAGGAGCAGCTGCGCGAACGCGGCGGCCGCGGCGAGCGCGGCGCCGACGCCCTGCGCCGCGCGGGCGGCGGTCAGCGCGGCGGCGCTGTGGGCGAGGCCGCCGGCCGCCGAGGCGGCGGCGAGCAGCAGGAGCCCGGCGGTGAACACCCTGCGGTGGCCGAGGAGGTCGGCGGCCCGGCCGCCGAGCAGCAGCAGTCCGCCGAAGGTGATCAGGTAGGCGTTGGCCACCCAGGACAGCCCGGCGGAGCCGGAGCCGAGGTCCTCGCCGATGGACGGCAGCGCGACATTGACGAGGGCGGTGTCCATGATCAGCAGCAGCTGGGTGGTGGCGAGCAGCGCCGAGGCGGCGCGGAGGCCGCGGTTCATTGCCGCGGGCCCGTCTCCGGCCCCGAATCCGGGCCTGTCTCCAGGCCGTAACCGTCCAGGCAGGCCCGGGCGAGGCTCTCGCAGGCGTCGCCGCCCTGCGCGGCCTGCTGGGTCAGATAGACGTGCGGGGCGCCGTGGTAGAGGCGCTCGTACTGCTCGTGGCGGCCGGCGAACTCCGAACCGAGCGCGTCCCAGGCGAGTTTGAGGAGCTTGATCCGGTCCTCGGCGGGGCTGCCGGGTGCGCGCAGGTACGTCCCGACGAGCGGCCCGAGCTCGGGGTGGAGCAGGTCCCGGCCGGAGGCGGGGAGCTGGATGAGGCCGCCGCCGGCCAGGAGCCGGATCTCCTGGACAGCCTGCGGATAGACCTCACCGGCCATGATCCGGTGCGCGAAGGAGATGTCCTGGCCGGGCGCCACACCGCCGCGGCCGCCGTCGACCGGGGTGCAGGACGCCTCGGCGGCCAGGACGAAGGCCTTGGCCTGGGCGACCTTGCCGAGGAGCCGGCCGATGGCCTGGGTGACGGGCGGCAGGTCGTAGGTGCGGTTCGCCTTGGCCAGCAGGATGGCGATGCCGGTGAGGAATTCCAGCTTGGTCCAGAAGCGGGTGGCGGCCTGGTGGGTGAAGTTGAGGTAGGCGGGGGTGTCCCACCACATCCGGAAGGCGACGTCCGGGTCGCGGTGGGCGAGCACGTTCTCCCAGGGCACGAAGACGTCGTCGCAGACGAGCAGCGCGTCGTTCTCGTCGAAGCGGGAGGAGAGCGGGTTGTCGAAGACGCTGCGCGCCCCGGCCTCGTAGGACGTACGGGCGACGAGCCGCAGCCCGGGGGTGTCGACCGGGACGGAGAAGCAGACGGCGCGGTCGGTGTCCCCCGGGGCGAGCGGTTCGATGGTGCCCACGACGACCTCGTTGGCGAAGACGGCGGCGGTGCCGATCATCTTGGCGCCGCGGACGACGATCCCGCCGTCCTTCTCGGCGACGACCCGCACGACCGGATCGTCGTCTCCCGGCACACCGGTGCCGGGGCGGGCGGTCGGCGGGTTGGTGAGGGTGAAGGCGGCAAAGAGGTCGCCCTCGGCGAGCCTGCGGTGGTGGGCGAGGGCGTGCTCCGCGCCGTCGAACGCCTCGGTGGTGAACACCTGGGGCGCGGCGGCGAATCCTGCGGCGCCGCCCGCCATGCAGTCGGGGGTGCGGCCCAGGAAGCCGTAACTGGCCCTGGCCCACACGCGGTACGCCTCGCGCCGGGCGACCAGGTCCTCGTACGAGCGGGGCACCGCGAACGCCCGGTGCGTGCCGTCCTCGGTGAGGACCGGTGTGTGCTCGGAGTCGTGCGCCAGGTCGTAGAGCCGGGCGATGGACGCGGCGGTGCTACGGAAGGCGGGGTGGCGGGTGATGTCCCGCACCCGCTCGCCGTCGATCCAGATCTCCCGTCCGTCGCGCAGTGATTCCAGATAATCCCGTCCGGACCTCGTCACCAGTTCTCCTCATGCGTCACGGCCGCGCCCCGACGCCGAGCCTGTCCCCCCGTGGCCACCTGCGGCAATGAACGTCCGTCCAGTGGTCCTTAAGAACCGGCCAGGGCGGGACGAGCCGGGCGCGGACGGCATATTCCGCTTGCGGTTTCGGGCGGCGCTTGCGCAGACGCGCGGGTACGGGAACAGGCGGTCAGCGCGGTGAGGGGACGGGCTCAGGCGGCGCTGGCCGCGCCCGCCCGGTACTCCCCCGGTGTCTTGCCGAACCACTTGCGGAACGCCAGGTGGAAGCCGACCGCGCTGCGGTAGCCGACCCGCTCGGGCACGGCGGACTGCGGCAGCGAGGTCTCGCCGAGCAGCCGGGCCGCCTCCTGCATCCGCCGCCCGGTCAGGTGCCGGGCCGGTGCCTCCCCGACGAGTTCGCGGAAGGCGGCGGTGAAGGCCGAGCGGGACATGCCGACCTCCCGAGCGAGGGACTCGATGGTCCACGGCTCGGCGTACCGGGTCGCGATCATCACCAGCGCGCGGCTGATGCCCGGGTGGCGCAGCACGGGCAGCGAGGCGGGGTTGTCGGTGAACTCCCGCAGCAGCGGGCGCAGGGCGAGGACGAGGGCCATCTCGAAGGCGCGCAGGGTGATGAGCCGGTCGCCGGGTCCGACGGGCCGGTCGGGGGAGGCGAGCAGCCGCAGGGTGTCGCGCAGCAGCGGCTCCCGGTCGACCTGTCCCCCGTCCAGGACGAGGGCCCAGGGCAGCGCCTGGTAGAGGCCGGTGGCGGCGCTGGCGTCGTAGTGCAGTCCGGCGCACAGGAGCCGGCTGGTGGGGCCGGTGCCTTCGATGCGGATCTCGCCGGAGGTGCCGGGCTGCCGTTCCGGCAGGACGGCCTTGAGGGGGACGCCCGGACGGTCGGGGCGGTCGGAGAGGCGGTGGGCGGTGCCGGTGGGGAAGACGATGAGGTCGCCGGCGCGCAGTTCGAGGGGGGCCTGGCCGGCGCCGGAGATCCAGCAGCCGCCCTCGACGAGGTAGTGGAGTACGGCGCAGCTCTGTTCGGCGTCCCCCTCGATGGCCCAGGGGGCGCTGACGTGCCAGCGGCTGTCGAAGACTCCGGTGAGCCTGAGCGGCTTCAGCAGCTCGCTGAGGAGGTCGTCACTGTCGGTTCCCACGGTGTCCATGGACGATCCTTCAACTTCCGCCCCGGTTTGTTAATTGATCGGCCGAAGCCGCCGCCGCCAGCCTGAGAGAGCCGTTGAACGGCAGCAGTCACACCCTATCGAAGGGCACTTCAGACATATGTCCGATCAGTCCGAGCACACTCCTCTGCGGGTCGCGGTCGTGGGGGCGACCGGGTATCAGGGCGGGGCCGTGGCCCGTCTGCTGAGCGAGCGGAACCACCGGATCCGTACGCTGACCCGCCGCCCGGACGGCGACCGGCCGCCACTGCCCGAGCTCGAATTCGTCGGTGGCGATCTGGCCGACGCGACGGACGTGCGCCGCCTCTTCGAGGGCGCGACGCACGCCTCCGTGACGATGCCGCTGGTGTACGAGCCGGAGCGGGTGCGCCGCTACGCCCTGAACATCGCGCGGGCGGCCCTGGAGGCGGACATCACCCGCCTCGTCTACAACGCCAACACCCGTATCCCCAAGGAGCCGACGCGCCTGGCGGCGTTCGAAACCAGACGGATCGCGGAGGAAGTCTTCCGCTCCGCCGGGCTGCCGCTGGTGGTGCTGCGCCCGCCGGTCTATCTGGACAATCTCTTCAGTCCGTGGAACGGCCCGGCCCTCGTCAACGACGGGGCCCTCGCCTACCCCCTGCCCGCGCACACCCCCACGGCCTGGCTCTCCCACCGCGACCTGGCGGGGGCGACGCTGGCCGCGCTGACCGGCGAAGGCCTCGACGGCCGTACGTTCGACATCGGCGGGGCGCGCGCCCTGACCGGCACGGAGCTCGCCCAGACCTTCTCCCAGGGCCTCGGCCGGGAGGTCCGCTACCTCCCGCTGCTGCCGGAGGAGTTCGAGCGCGGCCTCGCCCGGCTGCTCGGCCCGGCGACGGCGGCCGGCGTGTCGGGCATCTACCACCACATGGCCACGGCGACCGACCCGCTGCTGATGTCCGGTGACGACGGCGTGTCGGCGGGGGCGTTGGGCCTGCGCCCGGCTCCGGTGGACGAGTGGGTGACCCGCCAGCCGTGGCAGGTGTGGTCGAGCAACACGGAGGAGCAGAGCGCGGGGGCGTGATCCGGACGTGTGATCCGGACGCGATCCGGTCGAAATCTGGTGGCCCGAGAGGCGGCTCATGGTGGTGGGCGGGGTGGTGGGACGGTGGTCCCGCGCCCCGCCTTCCGCGTGCCGGAAGGCGGGAAATCAACCCGGTGAGCCCACCGCACGCCCCCGATGGCTTGTGCGCCCCCCTACGTCCTAGTAGTTAACACAGCGGCGGATTGCCGCGCCGAAAAGCGGGGCAGGGCTCCCCGGGTACGCACTCTCGTGTGCACGCCGCAGACGTGTCGCCGAATCGGCGTGCATCCGCCGTAGACCCGCTATCCGAGTGAACGCGGACAGGAGCGGCCATGCCCGCAGCCCGCCAGCCGTCGACGGAGCAGCTACAAAGAGCGCACCCGCACCCGATTGAGCAACCCCCAGGTGATGCCGTGAACTCGCAAATTGGCCGTATTCCCGTGCTTGACGTACGACCTCTGGTCGACTGCGGGCGCCGGCCCGCCAAGGCGGTGACCGGGGAGGCGTTCCAGGTGACCGCCACCGTGTTCCGTGAAGGCCATGACGCCGTCGCCGCCAATGTCGTGCTGCGCGATCCGTCCGGCCGCCCCGGGCCGTGGACCCCGATGCGGGAGCTGGCTCCCGGGACCGACCGGTGGGGGGCCGAGGTGACCCCGGACGCGGTCGGCCGCTGGACGTACACCGTGGAGGCGTGGAGCGACCCGGTGGCCACCTGGCGCGCCCACGCCCGTATCAAGATCCCCGCCCGGATCGACACCGAGCTGGTCCTCGCCGAGGGGGCCGAGCTGCATGAGCGGGCCGCCGCGGGCGTGCCCAAGAAGGAGGGCCGCGAGACCGTCCTCGCCGTCGTGGACGCGCTGCGCGACGAGCGCCGCTCGGCCCGCCAGCGGCTCAGGGCGGCCCTGTCGCCGCAGGTGACGGCGGTGCTCGACCGCTTCCCGCTGCGCGAACTGGTCAGCCAGAGCCCGCCGTTGCCGCTGCTCGTGGAGCGCGAGCGGGCGCTGTTCGGCTCGTGGTACGAGTTCTTCCCGCGCTCCGAGGGAGCCCGGCTGCGCAAGCGCGGCGGCCCCGTCCCGGGCACGTTCCGGACGGCCGCCGAGCGGCTGCCGGCCATCGCCGCCATGGGCTTCGACGTGATCTATCTGCCGCCCATCCACCCCATTGGCACCACCCACCGCAAGGGCCCCAACAACGCGCTGAAGGCCGGCCGGTACGACGTCGGCGTGCCGTGGGCCATCGGCTCCCACGAGGGCGGCCACGACGCCGTCCACCCCGACCTCGGCACCATCGAGGACTTCGACGCCTTCGTCGAGCGCGCCCGCGAACTGCGCCTGGAAGTCGCCCTGGACTTCGCCCTCCAGTGCTCCCCGGACCACCCCTGGGTGCAGAAGCATCCGGAATGGTTCCACCACCGCGCCGACGGCACGATCGCGTACGCCGAGAATCCGCCGAAGAAGTACCAGGACATCTATCCGATCGCGTTCGACAAGGACATGCCGGGAATCGTCCAGGAGACCGTGCGCATTCTGCGGTACTGGATGGATCACGGCGTCCGGATCTTCCGGGTCGACAATCCGCACACGAAGCCGGTGGTCTTCTGGGAAAAGGTGCTCGGGGAGATCAATCGCACCGATCCCGACGTGATTTTCCTCGCCGAGGCGTTCACCCGGCCCGCGATGATGCACACCCTCGGCGCGATCGGCTTCCAGCAGTCGTACACCTACTTCACCTGGCGCAACACCAAGCACGAGGTGACCGAGTACCTGACCGAGCTGTCCGGTGACGCCGCGGCCCACATGCGGCCGAACCTCTTCGTGAACACCCCCGACATCCTCCACGCCTATCTCCAGCACGGCGGGCGCCCGGCGTTCGAGGTGCGCGCCGTGCTCGCCGCGACCCTCTCGCCGACCTGGGGCGTCTACGCCGGCTACGAGCTGTGCGAGAACACCCCGCTGCGCGAGGGCAGCGAGGAGTACCTGAACTCGGAGAAGTACCAACTCCGGCCGCGGGACTGGGAGTCGGCCGAGCGCGAGGGCCGCTCGATCGCCCCGCTGATCACCACGCTCAACCGGATCAGGCGCCGCCACCCTGCCCTGCGGACGCTGCGCTCGCTGCGCTTCCACGGCACGGACAACGACGCCCTGATCGCGTACAGCAAGCGGTCGGGGTCGAACACCGTTCTGGTGGTCGCCAACCTCGACCCTCACCACACCCAGGAGGCCACGGTCTCGTTGGACATGCCGGAGCTCGGCCTCGACTGGTCCGACTCCTTCCCGGTGCGCGACGAGCTCACCGGCGAGACCTACCACTGGGGCAGGGCCAACTATGTGCGCCTCGAGCCTGGCGTCGCGCCTGCGCACATCCTCACCCTGCGACCGTCCCCGCCGATCGGAGGGTCACCCACATCATGATCGTCAACGAACCCGTCCCCGACACCTTCGAGGACACCCCCGCCAAGGACCGCGATCCCGACTGGTTCAAGCGCGCCGTCTTCTACGAGGTGCTGGTCCGCTCCTTCCAGGACAGCAACGGCGACGGGGTGGGTGATCTCAAGGGCATCACCGCCAAACTGGACTACCTCCAGTGGCTCGGGGTCGACTGCCTCTGGCTGCCGCCGTTCTTCAAGTCGCCGCTGCGCGACGGCGGTTACGACGTCGCCGACTACACCTCCGTACTGCCCGAGTTCGGCGACCTGGCCGACTTCGTGGAGTTCGTGGACGCCGCCCACCAGCGCGGCATGCGCGTGATCATCGACTTCGTGATGAACCACACCAGCGACCAGCACCCGTGGTTCCAGGAGTCCCGCGCCAACCCCGACGGGCCGTACGGCGACTACTACGTCTGGGCCGACGACGACAAGCAGTACGCGGACGCGCGGATCATCTTCGTCGACACCGAGACCTCCAACTGGACCTTCGACCCGGTCCGCAAGCAGTACTACTGGCACCGCTTCTTCTCCCACCAGCCCGACCTCAACTACGAGAACCCGGCGGTGCGCGAGGAGATCCTCTCCGCGCTGCGCTTCTGGCTCGACCTGGGCATCGACGGCTTCCGGCTGGACGCGGTCCCGTACCTCTACCAGCAGGAGGGGACCAACTGCGAGAACCTCCCGGCGACGCACGAGTTCCTCAAGCGGGTCCGCAAGGAAATCGACGCGCACTACCCGGACACCGTGCTGCTCGCCGAGGCCAACCAGTGGCCGGAGGACGTCGTCGACTACTTCGGCGACTTCACCACCGGCGGCGACGAGTGCCACATGGCCTTCCACTTCCCGGTGATGCCGCGCATCTTCATGGCCGTACGCCGTGAGTCGCGCTACCCGGTCTCCGAAATCCTGGCCAAGACCCCGGCGATCCCGGCGGGCTGCCAGTGGGGCATCTTCCTGCGCAACCACGACGAGCTGACCCTCGAGATGGTCACCGACGAAGAGCGCGACTACATGTACTCGGAGTACGCCAAGGACCCGCGGATGCGCGCCAACATCGGCATCCGGCGGCGACTGGCCTCGCTGCTCGACAACGACCGCAACCAGATGGAGCTGTTCACTGCGCTGCTGCTCGCGCTGCCCGGCTCCCCGGTCCTGTACTACGGCGACGAGATCGGGATGGGCGACAACATCTGGCTCGGCGACCGGGACGCCGTACGGACCCCGATGCAGTGGACGCCGGACCGCAACGCCGGCTTCTCGTCCTGCGACCCCGGCCGGCTCTACCTGCCGACCATCATGGACCCGGTCTACGGCTACCAGGTCACCAACGTCGAGGCGTCCATGGCCTCGCCGTCGTCGCTGCTGCACTGGACCCGTCGGATGATCCAGATCCGCAAGCAGAACAAGGCCTTCGGGCTCGGCTCGTACACCGAACTCCCCTCGTCCAATCCCGCGGTGCTCGCCTTCCTGCGCGAGTACGGCGACGACCTGGTGCTGTGTGTGAACAACTTCTCGCGATTCGCACAGCCGACGGAGCTCGACCTGCGGGAGTTCAACGGGATGCATCCGGTGGAGCTGCTCGGCGGGGTGCGATTCCCGGCCATCGGCGAGTGGCCCTACCTGCTGACTCTTGCCGGTCACGGCTTCTACTGGTTCCGTCTGCGCCGGGACACCAAGCCGAGTTGACCAGGAATTGGCCCGTACTGCCCGGGGTGAGGCGGTTTCTGTCGCCCCACCCTGGGCAGTGTGACCCACAACACTTCATCTGGTCCATCCGGACCTTCTTGTCGGGCCCATCCGGTTCTTCCCCGCCCGACACGTCCCGCACAGCCGGACAGTCAAGCCGCAATCCGGGACACTCTGCGCATTCCGAGTCGAGCTGCGCCCGGGGAAAGGACGCGACGCCATGCCGGAGACCGCTTCCACCACCCGGGCCCCGGCCGCCCTCCTTCCGTCACTCGCGCCGCTGCTGCGCGAATGGCTGCCCCGGCAGCGCTGGTTCGCGGGCAAGGGCAGGCCGGTCACCGGCTTCTCCCTCGTCTCGGCGACCGAACTGCTGCCGCTGGACGGGACCGGCCCAGGTCTGCTGCATCTCCTCGTCCGGGTCGAACAGGCCGACCGCACCGCGCGCCCGGCGCCGGACTGCTACCAACTGCTCCTCGGCGTACGGGCCACACTGCCCCCGCGGCTGGGCCCGGCGCTGATCGGCCGGGTCAGCCAGGGCCCGCTGGCCGGCCGCGCGGTCTACGAGGGGCTGTGCGACCCGCGCCTGGCCGACCTGCTCCTGGAGCGGCTGCGCACACCGGGCTCGCTCGGGCCGCTGCGGTTCGAGCGGACCGCCGATCTGCCGGCCGCGCTCGCCCCCCGGCTGCTCGACCGTGAGCAGTCCAACTCCTCGCTGGTGTACGGCGATGCGTACATCCTGAAGATTTTCCGCCGGATCGGTCCCGGCGCCAACCCGGACCTGGAACTGCCGCTGGCGCTGGCCGGCGCGGGATGTCGCCGAGTGCCCGCCCCGGTCGCCTGGTTCGAGACGGGCGAGGGTTCACAGGCGAGCACGCTCGGGGTGCTCCAGCCCTATCTGCGGGGCTCCCGGGACGGCTGGCGGCTGGCTCTGGAGGCGCTGGCGGCGGGACGCGAGTTCACCGCCGAGGCGCACGCGCTCGGCCGGGCGACCGCGGAGGTGCACACGGCGCTGGCCGCGGCGCTGCCGACCTGGAGCCTGCGCGACGAGGGCACGTCGGAGCTGGTGGCCGCGATGGGCGAGCGGCTGGAGGCGGCCGCGCAGGCAGTCCCGGCGCTGGTGCCGTACGTCCCGGGGCTGCGCAAGGTGTTCGAGGCGGCGGCCGGGCCGGGCGGCTCGGCGGGCGGCTCGCGGGCCCAGCGCGTCCACGGCGATCTGCACCTCGGCCAGACGCTGTGCACGGCGGACGGCGCCTGGTCGGTCATCGACTTCGAGGGCGAACCGGCCCAGCCGCTGGCCGAGCGGTGCCGCCCGCATCCGCCGGTGCGGGACGTGGCGGGGATGCTGCGCTCCTTCGACTACGCGGCCCGCACGCACCAGCCGTGGAACGCGGCCTGGGCGGCGCGCTGCCGGGACGCGTACTGCGCCGGGTACGCCGAGGCGTCGGGCACCGACCCGCGCTCCGAGCCGGCGCTGCTGCGCGCCTACGAGACGGACAAGGCGGTCTACGAGGTCGTCTACGAGGCCCGGCACCGCCCCGACTGGCTGCCGGTCCCGATGGCGGCGATCCACCGCCTGTCCGGCCAGTCCTGACCACATAACCATCCCTACCAGCGCCTCAGAAGGAGGCCATCTCCTGTGACCGCCCGTCAGCCGTCTCGTAAGCCCGCCCGTCCGGTGTCGGACGAGGAGCTGTCCGCACCCGTACCGCCGCCCGCCAAGGAGCCCGTCCAGGTGCAGGTGGCGAAGGAACCGGCGAAGAAGACGCCGGCGAGAAGGACCGCCGCCAAGTCGGCGGCCCGTACCCCCGCGCCCCGTAAGAACGGCAGCCGGGGTGTGCGGCCGGCGCCGCCCTTGGACGACGCCGACCGGGGACGGCTGCTGGCGGGTGAGCATCACGATCCGCACGCCTTGCTCGGTGCCCATGTGGTGCGCGGCGGGGTGGTGTTCCGGGTGCTGCGGCCGTACGCGACCGAGGTGACCGTGGTCGCCAAGGGGCTGCGGGCCGAGCTGTACGAGGACGGCGACGGGTTGTTCTCGGGGCTGCTGCCGCTGCGGAAAGTGCCGGACTACGAACTGCTGGTGCGCTACGACGGGGACGAGATCCCGATGCAGGATCCGTACCGTTTCCTGCCCGCGCTCGGCGAGCTCGATCTGTATCTGATCGGCGAGGGCCGGCACGAGGAGCTGTGGACGGCGCTCGGGGCCCGGCGGATGCACCACCAGGGGGTCGCGGGGACGCGGTTCACGGTGTGGGCGCCCAACGCCCGCGGGGTGCGGCTCGCCGGGGACTTCAACCACTGGGACGGCACCGGGCTGCCGTTGCGCTCGCTGGGCGCCAGCGGGGTGTGGGAGCTGTTCGTGCCCGGGATCGAGGAGGGCACGCGGTACAAGTTCGACATCACCCGGCCCGACGGGAGCCATACGCTGCGGGCCGACCCGATGGCCCGGCGCACGGAGTGCCCGCCGGCCACCGCGTCGATCGTGACGGATTCGCACCACGAGTGGCAGGACGGCCAGTGGCTGGCCCGGCGGGGCGCCCGGCCGCACCACGAGGCGCCGATCTCGGTGTACGAGCTCCATCTGCCCTCCTGGCGGCCCGGCCTGACCTACCGCCAGTTGGCCGAGCAGCTGCCCGCGTACGTCCGCGACCTGGGCTTCACCCATGTCGAGCTCATGCCGGTCACCGAGCATCCCTTCGGCGGTTCCTGGGGGTATCAGGTCACCGGCTTCTACGCCCCGACGGCCCGGATGGGCACGCCCGACGACTTCAAGTTCCTGATTGACGCGCTGCACCAGGCCGGTATCGGCGTCCTGATGGACTGGGTGCCGGCGCACTTCCCGCGCGACGACTGGGCGCTGGCCCACTTCGACGGGCGCCCGCTGTACGAGCACGAGGACCCGCGGCGGGCCGCGCACCCGGACTGGGGCACGCTCGAGTTCGACTACGGCCGTAAGGAGGTGCGGAACTTCCTGGTCGCCAACGCGGTGTACTGGTGCGAGGAGTTCCACATCGACGGGCTGCGGGTGGACGCGGTCGCCTCCATGCTCTACCTGGACTACTCCCGCGAGGACGGGCAGTGGTCGCCCAACGAGCACGGCGGCCGGGAGAATCTGGATGCGGTCCGTTTCCTCCAGGAGATGAACGCGACCGTCTACCGCCGCTGCCCCGGCGTCATCACCTTCGCCGAGGAATCGACGGCTTGGGACGGCGTGACCCGGGCGACGGACCAGGTCGGTCCGGGCGGCTTCGGCGGGCTCGGCTTCGGCATGAAGTGGAACATGGGCTGGATGCACGACTCCCTCGACTACATGGCGAAGGACCCTGTACACCGCAAGTACCACCACAACGAGATGACTTTCTCGATGGTGTACGCGTACAGCGAGAACTACATCCTGCCGATCTCGCACGACGAGGTGGTGCACGGCAAGCAGGCGCTGGTGTCGAAGATGCCCGGCGACTGGTGGCAGCGGCGCGCCAACCACCGCGCCTACCTGGGCTTCATGTGGGCCCACCCGGGCAAGCAACTCCTCTTCATGGGGCAGGAGTTCGCCCAGGGTGCCGAGTGGTCGGCCGACCACGGCCCGGAGTGGTGGCTGCTGGACGACTCGTACCACTCGGCGGGCGACCACCGGGGCGTGCGGAACCTGGTCCGCGACCTGAACACGGTGTACACGGCGACGCCGGCGCTGTGGGAGCGGGACACCCGCCCGGAGGGCTTCTCGTGGATCGCGGGCGACGCGGCGGAGGACAACATCTTCGCGTTCCTGCGGTACGACGCCGACGGATCGCCGCTGCTGGCGGTCTCCAACTTCTCGCCGGTGGTCCGGCACGACTACCGGCTCGGCGTGCCGGACCAGGTTGCGGCGTGGACGGAGGTGCTGAACACGGACGCGGCGCGGTACGGCGGCAGCGACGTGGTGGGCACGGACCCGGTGAAGACCGAGTCCGTGCCGTGGAACGGCCGCCCGGCGAGCATCCGGACGACGCTGGCGCCGCTGGCGACGGTGTGGCTCAGGCCCGCCTGATGACCCCGAGCCGCTGGGTCGCCCGGGTCAGCGCCACGTAGAGGTCGTTGATCCCGTGCGCGGCCCCGGACTCGATCGCGTCCGGGTCGACGACCAGGACCGTGTCGAATTCCAGGCCCTTGGCCTGGCGGGGGTCGAGCAGCACCACCGGGCGGGTCAGATCCGGGACGCGCCCGTGGGCCGCGTCCGGGAGCGCGGCGACCAGCGCCGGATGCAGCGCGGCGGGTGCGATGACCGCGAGCCTGCCCTCGGCGGGGAGTTCGTCGCCGACCGCGCGTACCGTCTCGGCCACCACGTCGTCCACGGTCCGCTCCCAGGGCTCCACGCCGGTGGAGCGGACCGAGCTCGGCGGTTCGAAGGCGGGGTCGTGGGCGCGGCGGACCTTCGCCGCGACCTCCATGATCTCGGCCGGGGTCCGGTAGTTGACCCCGAGGCGTACGAGCTCCCAGCGGTCCTGCACGTACGGGGCGAGGATCCGCTCCCAGGAGCCGACACCGGCCGCGTCGCCGGTCTGGGCCGGGTCGCCGACCAGGGTCATCGAGCGGCTGGGGCTGCGGCGCATAAGGAGCCGCCAGGCCATCGCGGAGAGCTCCTGGGCCTCGTCGACGATGATGTGGCCGAACGCCCAGGTCCGGTCGGCGGCGGCGCGTTCGGCGGCGCTGCGGTGGTCGGCCTCCTCGTGCCGCTCGGCGAACCGTTCGGCGTCGATGATGTCGTGTGCGGAGAGGACCTCGGAGGCGTCCTTGTCCTGTTCCTCCTTGTCCTCGAACTCGTAGGTCCGGGAGGCGTAGGACACGTCGAGGACGCCCTGCGCGTAGGCGATCTGCTGCTGCCGTTCGGCCTCCTCGCGGGCGCGGGCGGCGGAGTCGTCCTCGCCGAGGAGCTCGGCGGCCTCGTCGAGCAGGGGGACGTCGGCGGCGGTCCAGGGCCCGCCCTCGCGCCGGATGGCGGCGGCGTCCTCGTCGTCGAGGTGAGTGGGTTCGGCGAGGTAGTCGGCGAGGAACTGCTCGGGGGTGAGCGGCGGCCAGAGCGTGTCGATCGCGGCGTGCACCTCGGGGTTGGTCGCGACGCCCTTGGCGAGCAGGGCGATGTCGTCGGGGCCGAGGAAGTTGGGGCCGCCGTAGGGGTCGGCGCCGATCCGGTCGGCGAGCTGCTCGGCGAGGGCGTCGAGGAGCCGGAAGACGAAGTGCGGGCGGGCGAGGTTGTGCGGCAGGTCGGTCTCGCGGGCCTTGTGGCGGGCTTCGAGGGCCATGTCCCAGTCGAGGACGAGGTCGCCGTCGTCGTGCGCCACGATCAGCGGGGCGCCGCGCTCGGGGACCTGCTGGCGGTCGCGTACGGCCTGGGCCAGGGCGTCGGCCATGGCGGCGGAGCCCTTGACGGCGGCGGCGCGCGGGGTGTCGGTGCCGGTGGCCCGTACGCCGGGGAAGAGCTCGCCGGGGGTGGCGAGCAGCACCCCGGTCTCGCCGAGCGAGGGCAGCACCTGTCCGATGTAGCCGAGGAAGGCGGGGTTGGGGCCGACGATCAGCACGGCCCGTTTGGCGAGCTGCTCGCGGTGGGCGTAGAGGAGGTACGCGGCGCGGTGCAGGGCGACGGCGGTCTTGCCGGTGCCGGGGCCGCCCTCGACGACGAGGACCCCGCGGTGCGGGGAGCGGATGATGGTGTCCTGCTCGGCCTGGATGGTCTGGACGATGTCGTGCATCCGCCCGGTGCGCGCGGCGTCGAGGGCGGCGAGGAGCACCTCGTCGGCGTCGCGGCTCTCGTGCCCGGTACGGGTGGTGTCCTCCAGGTCGAGCACCTCGTCGTGGAGGGCGGTGACGTCCCGGCCGTGGGTGGTGATGTGCCGCCGCCGGCGCAGCCCCATGGGGGTGTGGCCGGTGGCGAGGTAGAACGGCCGGGCGACCTCGGCCCGCCAGTCGACGACGAGCGGGGTGCGGTGGGCGTCGTCCTCGCGGATGCCGATGCGCCCGATGTGGTGGTCCCGCCCGTCGCGGAAGACGAGCCGGCCGAAGCACAGGCCCGTCTCTCCCGCGTTGTAGGCGGCGAGCAGCCCGGACTGCTCGGCCACGAGCACGTCCCGCTCCAGCCGGGCCTGAAGGGTGGATCCGCCGACCTTGAGCGCCGCGGCCATGGCGCTCTCGGCCTGCTCCCTCAGGTGGTCGAGTCGCGCATAGAGCTCAGTGATGAATTGCTGCTCTTCCCGAAATTGCTCGGTTGACAATTCGACTCCCACCGCGATACAGTGCGTTTACTGAACTTCCCTGTTACTCCTCCACGCCCTTCGTGCATGAAGACACGGGAACTATTCAATATACGCGCTGCATTGCCCTGGCTGTCAATTCGAGCCGGGGCTTTTTGATGTCCTGCGGAGTCTTGTCGCGGTCTTGTCGCGACGGGTTCCCGATCAGCCCAGCACATCCTCAAGATCCTGCCGCAGCCGGCGCTTGGGACGGGCTCCCACCAGCGACTTCACCGGTTCGCCCGCCTGGAACACCATCAGGGTCGGGGTCGCGAGAACGCCGTAGCGGACCGTGATCTGCGGGTTGGCGTCCACATCCACTTCGACGACCTTCAGCCGGTCGCCCTCCTCCGCGGCGAGGGCCGCGAGGACCGACTTCAGCTGGCGGCAGGGGCCGCACCAGTCCGCCGTGAATTTCACCAGTACCGGGCGGTCCGCGCCCAGTACTTCCGCGTCGAAGTTCTCGTGCGTCACCACGTCGACGCCTGCTGCGTCGACGCCTGATGTTCCCGTCATGTTTCTCGGTCTCCCAGTTCGCAGAGTGGTCGCGGGCCGCCGGGCTGCTCCGCCTCGGCCCGCAGCAGCTCCGCGCCCACGTGGGCGCGGATCTCCTGGAGCCGGTCGATGAGGCCGTCGAGCTCGGCGAGTTTGCGCCGGTAGACGGCGAGCGAGGCCGGGCAGGTGTCGCCCGCCGGGTGGCCGGCCCGCAGACAGTCGACGAACGGCCTGGTCTCCTCCAGCTCGAACCCGAAGTCCTGAAGGGTCCGAATCTGCTGGAGGAGCTTGAGGTCGTGCTCGTCGTAGGTGCGGTGCCCGTTCTCCGTACGCCGCGCGGGCAGCAGTCCCCGGGACTCGTAGTACCGCAGAGTCCGTGGTGGTGCCCGCCCGCTCGGCCAGCTCGCCTATGCGCATGTCCCCGAACGTACGCCTTGACGCCGACGTCAAGGCAAGACGAGCGGGGACGGATTCAGGCGCTCGCCCGCAGCAGGGGCAGTACGTGCTCCTCCTCGTACGCGAAGTGCGTCTCCAGCTCCGCGGCGAGCCGGTCGAACTCCGCGCGCAGCCGCTCGGGGTCCGCGTCGTCGAGGCGGGCGAGGAGGTCCTGGAGTTCGTCGAGGATCCTCGCCACCGTGCCGTGTTCCCTCTTCAGGCGGTCGAAGGCGTCGGCCTTGTCGGGGAACTCCCGGGTCAGGTACGGGAAGAGGCCCGCGTCCTCCCCGCCGTGATGGACGGCCATCGCGGAACAGAAGGTCAGACAGTGCTTGCGCAGCTCCACGGTGAGGCCGCCGGTGGGGCGGGCGCCGAGCCCTTGGCGCAGGGCGGCCAGTTCGCCGCGGAGCCAGTCGTGGATCGCGACCAGCTCGTCGGCGAGCGCGTCGAGCCTGGTCGGCGGGGTGTAGGTGTCCTCGGGGAGGCGGTAGAGGGCCACGACCGGGAGGATCCGGTCGGTGGCCTTCTGGTAGTCGGCGTAGCCGGGGGCCGCCGCGACGACCTTGGCGAAGAGCGCGTCCCGCTCCTCGCCGGTCGCGGCCACGGCGGTGGCCCGCCAGGTCTCGGCGCCGGTCTCGACCGTGACCGTGGGGTTCACGAGGATGTTGCGGTACCAGTCCGGGTGCCGGTCGGAGCCGCCGGCGGAGCCGACCACCAGCAGCCGGTCGCCGTCCTCGACGAAACCGAGCGGGGTGGTGTGTTCCTGACCGGACCGGGCGCCGGTGGTGGTGAGGAGAAGAAGCACCCATCCCTCGAAGGGGCCGCCGAGGACACCGGCGTTGGTGCGGAAGTCGGAAATGATGTTGTCGTTGAAGCCGAGAGGCAAGAGCCGTCCCTACTGCCGTCGAGCCTCCATGCCTCCGCTTTCGAGCGCGGACCGGCACGCGACGCGACCGGGATATGACAACCCGGCCCGCGCCGGACTGTCAAGCATCAATTCCCGGGCGGCAGCAGGGGTTTGCGCTCGACCGGAGAGGACAGCACGATCGAGGTGGTGGTGCGGCCGAGCGCCGAGGTCTGCTCCAGGATCTCCTCCAGGTGGATCGTGTCGGTCACGGCGACCTTGAGGATCCAGCAGTCCTCGCCGACGACGTGGTGGACCTCGACGATCTCGGGACGGGCGGTCAGCTCCAGGGTCCTTGGGTGCTTCAGGTTGTAGCCGGCGTGCGGGTTGACGCGGATGAAGGCCTGGATGCCGTAGCCGAGCCGGGCGGGCGAGACGTGGGCTCCGTAGCCGGTGATGGCCCCGCACGCCTCCAGGCGGCGGACGCGTTCGGTGACCGCCGCCGGGCTGAGCCGCACCCGCCGTCCGAGCTCGCTCAGCTTGATGCGGCCGTCGCGCTGGACCAGCTCCAGGATCTGCCGGTCCACCGGGTCGAAGGCGGCCGCCGACGTTTCGATGGCGGCGGGACGCAGATGCCGTGGTTCTTTCGGTGCGGCGGGCTGGACTCCCATGTTTCCCCCTTCAGATGACGGTCGGACAACGTAACACTTGTCCCCTCGCACAAAGGAGTTGGGATTCATGGACGTCTTGGTCATCGGCGGAAGCCGCTATTTCGGCAAGCGGTTGATCGCCCGGCTGCAGGCCGCCGGGCACCGCGTGACGGTGCTCAATCGCGGCTCTTCTCCCGCCCCTCAGGGGGCTTTCCATGTCATTGCCGACCGGAATGACGAGGCGTCCTTGCGGACCGCACTCGACGGCCGCCTTTTCGACGCGGTGGTGGACCAGGTCTGCTACACACCGCGCCAGGCACTGATCGCCCGCCGGGTTCTCGGGCCGCTGACGAAGCGTTATGTGATGACGTCGACGGTGGAGGTGTACGAGTACGAGGACTCCTCCGCTCCGGTGCCCGAAGAGGCCGTCGATCCGCGGACGGTCACGGTCGACACCGCTCTGCCCTGGGACGATCCGGAATTCACCGAGGCGCACTACGGCGAGGGGAAGCGGCAGGCCGAGGCGGTCTTCGCGTCGGATCCGGAATTTCCGTACACGGCGGTGCGGGTCGCGCATGTGCTGGGCGGCGAGGACGATTTCACCGGCCGCGTCGGGCATTACGCGGACCGGATACGGGCCGGTGAGCCGATCACCGTCCCGGTCGTGAACCGTCCCGCCACCTATGTGTACGTCGAGGAGATCGCCGAATTCCTCGCCTGGGCGGTCGAGCGGGAATTCACCGGCCCCGTCAACGCGCATTCCCATGGCACGCTGACCACGGCCGACATCTGCGCGGAAATCGAGAAGCTGGTGGGTGGCCGGACCGTGTTCCAGGAGGTGGAGGTAGGCGAGGTGTCGCCGTTCTCCTTCGCCCGCTCGTACGCGATGGACAACTCCCGGGCCACCCGGCTCGGTTATCCGTTCCGGCATGTCGCGCAGTGGCTGCCGCGGGCGCTCTCGGAGACCGTGCGATCGGAGGCCGTGCGATGAGATACCGCCGACTGGGAGACCTTCAGGTGAGCGCGATCGGTCTGGGCACGATGCCGCTGTCGATCGAGGGGCATCCCGACGAGGCGCGGGCGCTCGCCACCGTGCACGCCGCGCTGGACGCGGGCGTGACCCTGCTCGACACGGCCGACTCGTACCACCCGCCGGGCGGCGAGCCGGGCGCGGGCGAGCTGCTGGTCGCGCGGGCGCTCGCGGCGTACGGCGGTGACCGGGACGCGATCCTGGTCGCCACCAAGGGCGGCCGGGGCCGCACGGCCGACGGCGGCTGGAGCGTCGACGGGCGCCCGGAGCACCTGCACCGGGCGGCGCGGGCGTCGCTGAAGCGGCTGGGGGTGGCGGCGATCGGGCTCTACCAGCTGCACAAGCCGGACCCGGACGTGCCGTACGCGGAGTCCCTCGGAGCGGTCCGCGAGCTCCTCGACGCCGGTCTGGTCCGCCTCGCCGGGATCTCCAACGTGGACGCGGACCAGATCCGGCTGGCCCGGGAGATCCTGGGCGACCGGCTGGTCTCCGTACAGAACCGCTACTCCCCCGAGGTCCGGGGCAGCGAGGCCGAACTGCGGCTGTGCGCGGAGCTCGGCCTCGCCTTCCTGCCGTGGAGTCCGCTGGGCGGGATCTCCCGCAGCTCGCTCGACGGCGCCTCCGCACTGGAGGCGGACCCGCGGTTCGGGGCGTTCCACCGGGTGGGGCGGGAGCGCGGGGTGAGCCCCCAGCAGACCGCACTGGCGTGGCTCCTCGCCCGCTCGCCCGTGGTGGTGCCGATCCCGGGCGCGAGCCGCCCGCAGACGGCTCGCGCCTCGGCGGCCGCGGCCGATCTGACCCTGGGCGACGACGAGTTGGCGCTGCTGGACGGGCTGGGCCGCTAGCGGCGTACGGACTCGCCGGCGACCGGGCAGGGCCGGGCCGAGGGCTCAGACGAAGTCGGCGGTGTGGTCCCGGGCCCACTCGGCGAAGGTGCGCGCCGGGCGGCCGGTGACCCGCTCGACGTCGTCGGTCACCTCGGCCGGAACGCCCACCGAGGCTGCCCAGGCCGTCAGCACGGTGTCGACGAGGAAGGCGGGGAAGTGCGCGCCGAGCTCCGCCCGGGCGGCCTCGGTCGTCAGCTCCTCGAAGGTGAGCGTACGGCCCAGGGCCTTGCCGATCAGGTCGAGCTGCTCGGCGGCGGTCAGTGACTCGGGGCCGGTCGGTTCGTACCAGCGTCCCGTATGACCGTCCGAGGTCAGCGCCGCCACCGCGACCGCGGCCAGGTCGGCCTCGTGGACGGGCGAGCTCGTCGCCCCGGCGAACGGGCCGCGCACCACGTCACCGGCCTTGATCTGCTCGGCCCACGGCAGGGTGTTGACCGCCATGAAGCCGGAGCGGACGAAAGTCCACTCCATCGTCGATGCGCGCAGTGCCTGTTCGATCTCGGCGTGGTAGGCGGCTATCGGGTCGGGCTGCTCCGCCACGCCATCCACCACCGCGCCGGAGGAGAGCAGCACCACCCGCCGTACGCCCGCCCGTTGGGCGGCCTCGACGAAGGCGGGCCCGCACCCCGGCTGCGGGAAGAGGAAGGCCGCGGTGGCCCCGTCCAGCGCGGCGGGAAGGCTCTCGGGGTCGGAGAGGTCGCCGCGCACGACCTCGGTGGCTCCGAGCCCTTCGGCCTTGCGGGGGTCGCGGGCCAGCGCCCGGACCTCGGTGCCGCCCTGTTCGGTCAGGAGCCGGACCACATGGCGGCCGACGTTGCCGGTGGCGCCGGTGACGAGAATCATGAGCTCTCCTCAAGGATCGAAGAAACGTACGAGGTCCTGAGAAGTGATCAACTCATGGGCGCGGGCGATGATTCCGCCCACACGGCGCGGTCCCCCGGCCGCGCGGCGGGCGCGCGGCCGGGGGGCGGGGCCGGTCAGACCTTGGCCGGGAGCTCGTCGCGCTGTTCCGGGACGTCCGACGGGGCCGGGGCGTGGTCGTCGACCAGGGTTTTCTCGTCGAACGGCACCCGGCCGGCCAGGACCTCGGCGGCGCGCGCCTTGTCGATCTCCTTGGTCCAGGTGCCGACCAGGACGGTCGCCACCGCGTTGCCCGCGAAGTTGGTCAGGGCGCGCGCCTCGCTCATGAAGCGGTCGATGCCGACGATCAGGCCGACACCGTCGACGAGTTCGGGGCGGTGCGACTGGAGTCCGCCCGCGAGCGTGGCCAGTCCGGCTCCGGTGACGCCCGCCGCGCCCTTCGACGCGATGATCATGAAGACGAGGAGCGAGATCTGCTCGGCGATCGAGAGCGGGTTGCCCATCGCCTCGGCGACGAAGAGCGAGGCCATCGTCAGATAGATCGCGGTGCCGTCCAGGTTGAAGGAGTAGCCGGTGGGGACGGTGATGCCGACGACGGGCTTGCTGACGCCCAGGTGCTCCATCTTCGCGATCAGGCGGGGCAGCGCCGACTCCGAGGAGGAGGTGGAGAGGATCAGCAGGAACTCCCGGCCCAGGTACTTCAGCAGGGTGAAGATGTTGATGCCCGCGATGAGCTTCAGCAGGGCACCGAGGACGACGAAGACGAAGAGCGCGCAGGTGACGTAGAAGCCGATCATGATGACGGCGAGCGACTTCAGCGCGTCGAGGCCGGTCTCACCGACCACCGCCGCGATGGCGCCGAACGCGCCCACCGGGGCCGCCCACATGATCATGCCGAGGATGCGGAAGACCAGCCGCTGGATGTGGCCGATGCCGCGCAGGACCGGCTCGCCGGCCGCGCCCATCGCCTGCAGCGCGAAGCCCGCGAGCAGGGCGACCAGCAGGGTCTGCAGGACCTCGCCCTCGGTGAAGGCGGAGATCAGCGTCTTGGGGATGATCCCGAGGAGGAAGTCGGTGGTGCTCTCGCTGGCACCGGACGCCTGCTTCTCGCCGGCCGCCGCCACCTCCTTCGTCAGCTGGAGGCCGGAGCCCGGCTCCAGGAGGTTGCCGACGAGGAGGCCGATGGCGAGGGCGACGGTCGACATGACCATGAAGTAGCCGAGCGCCAGGCCGCCGACCGCGCCGACCTTGGCGGCCTTGCGGACCGACCCCACGCCGAGCACGATCGTGCAGAAGATGATCGGCGAGATCATCATCTTGATGAGATTCACGAACCCGGTGCCGAGCGGCTTGAGCTCGACGGCCACGCCGGGTGCGACGAAACCGACGCCGATTCCGAGAATCACGGCGGCGATGACGGCCAGATAGAGATAGTGGGTACGGTCCCGGCGTGCGGCCACGGGGTCCTCCTCGTCCAGGGGAAATGTCTACGTCCCGGTAGACCCCGCGACTATCCATCACCCCTGTGACGGCGGTCACCCTTGCGTTCCTTTCGTTCACACGATTCCGGAACACAATTGCGTCACGCCGCTCCCGGGCGATTCCGCCGTACATTTCCGGACAGGCAGACTGAGCTCATGCGCATACCCCTCCTGCGGCCCCGCAGCCTGGCCGGCCAGCTCTTCGCGATGCAGGTCGTGCTGGTGGCGGCGATCGTGGCCGGGTGCGCGGTCTTCGCGTATGTGACGGACCGCGCGCAGGCCGAGGAGACCGCACGGCGGCAGTCCACGGCGACCGCCACCGCGGTCGCGAAATCTCCCTCGGTGGCCGAGGCGGTCCGGTCCGCCGATCCGACGGCCACGCTCCAGCCGTACGCGGAGGCGCTGCGCCGCGAATCCGGGGTCACCTTCGTCGTGGTCATGGCGACGGACGGGACCCGCTGGACCCATCCGGAGCCGGACGAGATCGGCCGTACGTACCTCGGCCACATCGAGCCCGCCGTGATGGGCCGGACGTTCTCCGAGACACATATGGGGGTGCTGGGTCCTTCCGTGCGCACGGTCACCCCGGTCGTCGCGGACGGCGAGGTGATCGCGCTGGTCAGCGCGGGCATCACCATCGAGCGGATCAGCGCGCAGGTACGGGAGCAGGTGACCGCGCTGCTGGTGATGGCGGGCGCGGCGCTGGCGCTCGGCGGGGTGGGGACGTATGTCATCAACGCCCGGCTGCGACGGCACACCAAGGGCATGAACGCGGCGGAGCTGAGCCGGATGCACGACTATCACGAGGCCGCGCTGCACGCGGTGCGGGAGGGCTTGGTGATGCTGGACGGGCAGCGCAGGATCGCACTGATCAACGACGGGGCGCGCGATCTCCTCGGGGTCGGCGAGGAGGCGGTGGGGACGTCCGTCGCCGAGCTCGGGCTGCCCACGTCGCTGACAGGCGCGCTGCTCTCCAGCGAGCCGCGCGTGGACGAGCTGCATCTGACCGCGGACCGGGTCCTGGTGGTCTCCACCCGGCCGGTGATCGGCGGCGAGCGCCGCGGCACCGTGGTGACACTCCGGGACCACACCGAACTCCAGGCCCTGTCGGGCGAGTTGGACTCCGAGCGGTGCTTCACCCAGGCGCTGCGTTCGCAGGCCCACGAGGCGGCCAACCGGCTGCACACGGTGGTCTCGCTGATCGAGCTGGGCCGCTCGGACGAGGCGGTCCGGTTCGCCACCGCCGAACTGGAGCTGGCCCAGGCGCTCACGGACCGGGTCGTCGACGCGGTGGCCGAGCCGGTCCTCGCGGCGCTGCTGCTCGGCAAGGCGGCGCAGGCCAACGAGCGCGGCGTGGAGCTGGTCCTGACCGACGACAGCCATATCGACGACGGCCTGCTGCCGCCGACCCTGCCGCCCCGGGACCTGGTGACGATCCTGGGCAATCTGATCGACAACGCGGTCGAGGCGGCCTCGGCCCCGGGCTCCGGCTGGCCCGCCCCGCCGCGGCAGCGGGACGGCGAACCGGAGCCGGACACCCCGGCGCTCCTCCGGGCCCGGGTGACGGTCACGGCCCGCGCTGACGCCGGTGAGCTGCTGGTACGGGTCGCCGACAGCGGGCCGGGCGTACGGGCCGAGGACTCCGCGGCCGTCTTCGAGCGCGGCTGGTCGACCCGGGGCGCGGGCCGGGGCCTCGGTCTCGCGCTGGTCCGGCAGGCGGCGCACCGCGCGGGTGGCACGGTCGCCCTGGCCCAAGGCCCCGACGGCGGCGCGGAGTTCACCGTACGGCTGCCGCTCCGCTGCCCGGCTCCCGTGGGCGCCCGCACCTCTGAGGTGGTCGCGTGATCAAGGTGCTGGTGGTCGAGGACGATCCGGTCGCCGCCGACGCGCACGCGCTGTACGCGGGGCGGGTGGAGGGGTTCACGGTGGTCGCGGTGGCCCACTCGCGGGCGGCCGCCGTGCGGGCGCTGGAGCGGTGCGAGGTGGATCTGATCCTGCTGGATCTCTATCTGCCCGACGGGCACGGCCTCCAGCTGCTGCGGGCGCTCCGCGCCGCCGGGCACGCGGCTGATGTGATCGCGGTGACCTCGGCGCGGGACCTGGGGATCGTGCGCGAGGGCGTCTCCCTCGGGGTGGTGCAGTACGTCCTGAAGCCGTTCACCTTCGCGACCCTGCGCGACCGGCTCTCCCGGTACGCCGAGTTCCGCGCCGCCGCGGGTGAGGCGTCCGGGCAGGAGGAGGTCGACCGGGCGCTCGCCGCTCTGCGCGCGCCCCAGCCCGCCGCGCTGCCCAAGGGCCTGAGCGCGCCCACGCTTCAGGCGGTGACGCGGACGCTGCGCGAGGCACCCGGCGGGGTGACCGCGAGCGAGGCGGGCGCCGCGGTCGGGATCTCCCGGATCACCGCCCGCCGGTATCTGGAACACCTGGTCGGCGAGGGCCGCGCGGCGCGCAGCCCGCAGTACGGCCAGATCGGCCGCCCGGAGCTGCAGTACCGCTGGATCACATCCACCAGATGAGATACGACTGAGATCCGCGTCAACCCTTCCGGGTTACCCATCAGTTCGCTACAGTGCACCGAGCCGTGCCCTGACCCGGGTTACACGTATGCTCGGACGTTCCTACGATCCATGGCGTTGGGTGAACACACCGTAGCCAGTGGTGACCAAGGGTCTTACCGTGGCCGCGTGCAATCCTCCCCACCCTTCAATGCCCCTGCCGCGCGCCGCCTGCGCGAGGCCCTGGGCATGGCGCCCGGCCACGTCGCCTACGGCCTGCGCGCGCAGTACGGACTCATGGTCACCCCGGACACCGTCATCGCCTGGGAACGCGGGCACCTGGCGCCCACCGCCCGCGAGCTCACCGCGCTCGCCGGCGTCCTGTGGTGCGCCCCCGCCGAGCTGCTCGCCGCCGCCACCACGCTCAAGGAGCACCGGATGGCGCGGGGCATCCCGCCCGAGGACCTGGCCCGGCGGGTGGGGCTCGACGCGAGCGCGTACCGGCGCATGGAGGAGTCCAACCGCTGGCGCGGCAACGAGCGCCAGACCGCGGCGCTCGCCGAGGCCCTCGGCCTCGCCCCGCGCGCGCTGGTGGCGGCGACGGGCCGGGCGGCGGAGCTGGCCGAGGTGCTGAAGGACGCGGCGACGACCCGCTGGCAGGCGTATGTGAAGCCGGTCGCGAAGCTGGTCGCACTGGACCGGGCGGCCCTGGAGAGGGTCCTCCAGCAGCTGCACGGCGAGTACCACTCCCGGATGGCGGCGACCAGCAGCTGGGGCGCCTCCGGTGGCAGCGGCGAGTCGGGCCGGGAGTTCCTGGACCGGATATCCGAGCACTTCTGGGAGCTGGCCGGCGGCTGAGCCGCCCGCCGTACCGCTGCCGCGGTCGGACCTGCGGGCGCCGGCTGATGCGGCCGGGACACGGGGCACAGGACGCCGCCGACCGGCCCGAGGGCGGTGTCCGCGGCGGCTGCCCGCACCCTCGCGCCAAGGCGCCGACGGAGCCGACCGGCCCGCGGGCGGTGTCAGCTGCGGCTGCCCGCACCCTCACGTCCTCGGGTCGAAGCTGAACAGCTGCCCCGCCCCGTCGGCCGCGCACTCCGCCAGCTCCAGCCGGGTCCACTGGGCCTGCCCGGCGCCCACGACCCCCACACACAGGTCGGTGTGCGTGGGCCGCATCCGGTAGCCGACGGCCGGGGATCCGAAGGCCTCGAACCGGAACGCCTCCGCCGGGCCGCGCTTGCCGCACACCCCGTCCTGCAGCGGGCCGCCCACGTGGCGGGCCTCCGCCGGGATCCCGGAACAGCCGGGTCCGAAGTCCGGATGCAGCGAAACGATCCTCCACTTGTCGCCGGCGAGCCGTTCGAGTTCGTACAGCGGGACCGTCGCGTTCGCGCACTCCACCTGGTAGACCTGACCGTCGTCCTTCTTGGGGCGCTCGTTCAGGCACAGCCCGGAGTGGAGCGCCCGTATCTTCACGGGCCCAGGCGCGGGCGCCGCCAGCGGCTTCGTCCCGCCGCCTCCTGCGCCTCCCGCGCCACCGTCGGGCGGCACCCCGCCCCGGTCCCGTACCAGCGCGACGACGCTGATCACCGCGACGACCAGTGCCGTGAAGGCCACCACGGCGACCAGAAGGCGGGGCATCCGGGAGCGCCTGGGCGGGGACGGCGCGGCCGGGCGCGGGGCGGTGTCGCGGGGGTCGTCTTCCGGCCACGCGTCCCCGGCGCGGCGCCCCTCGTCACCCTCACCGCCCTCGCCGCCCTCGTCCCCGAGGTCCCCGGCGCCCTCGTCGTCCTCGGCGGATTCCAGGGTCTCGAAGCGTCCCCGTACCACCAGCTCCTTGCGGACCGCCAGCCAGCTCTCGAGCGCGGCGGGCCCGGCGCCGCAGGCCCGGACGAACGCGGTGAGCAGCTCCTCGCGCGGGACGGTCGTACGGGCCAGCATGTTCGCCACGGTCGAGCGGGGCAGCACGTCACCGACGGCCTCGGCGCGCGCCGACAGCTCCCGGTAGGTCAGCCCGGACCACTCCTTGAGCGCGGACAGCTGTGCGATGAAATCAGCCGGACTCCGTGCCTCGCGAGGATCCGGGGCCTTCTCCCCATCGGTCATGCGCGCCCTCCCCCGGGTGCCACGTTCCCCCCTCCTGACGGCCGCCAACCGGGCCCGGACAGAGGTGGGACATGTCCGGGACAGGCGTAAGCCTTGTTGATCCCGCGGTCCGGCTCAAGAGTGGAATGAGGCAATTCCGGTGGGGGCCGGATTGCCCGGGGGAAGCGAACGGCCCTGGTCGCCCACGGGGGGCGATCGGGGCCTTCGGTACGTGCGTCAGGGGCAGTCCGTCCCGGACAGGGCCGGACACGGCCCGGACACGGCCCGGACGGCCCGGGGTCGCCGGGGGCCGGTGGGGTCTGCCGGGCGCGTGCGTCAGAAGACGGACTCGGCCTCGAACATCCGGTTCTCGGGGACGGTCTTCAGCTGGGTGACGGCCTCGGCGAGCGGGACCATGGTCACGTCCGTGCCGCGCAGGGCCGTCATCCGGCCGAAGTCGCCGCGGTGCGCGGCCTCGACCGCGTGCCAGCCGAAGCGGGTGGCGAGCACCCGGTCGTAGGCGGTCGGGGTGCCGCCGCGCTGCACATGCCCGAGGATGACCGGCCGGGCCTCCTTGCCCAGGCGCCGCTCCAGTTCGACGGCGAGGCGGTTGCCGATGCCCTGGAAGCGCTCGTGGCCGTACTGGTCGATCTCGCCCTTCTGGTACTCCATCGAGCCCTCGGCCGGGTGGGCGCCCTCGGCGACGCAGACGACCGCGAACTTCTTGCCGCGGGCGAAGCGTTCCTCGACCATCTTCACCAGGTCGTCGACCTGGAAGGGGCGCTCGGGCAGGCAGATGCCGTGGGCGCCGCCGGCCATCCCGGACTCCAGGGCGATCCAGCCGGCGTGCCGGCCCATCACCTCGACCACCATGACCCGCTGGTGGGACTCGGCGGTCGTCTTCAGCCGGTCGATGGCCTCGGTGGCGACCGTGACGGCGGTGTCGAAGCCGAAGGTGCGGTCGGTCGAGGAGATGTCGTTGTCGATGGTCTTCGGCACGCCGACGACGGGCATACCGGCGTCCGAGAGCATCCGGGCGGCGGTCAGGGTGCCTTCGCCGCCGATCGGGATGAGCGCGTCGATGCCGTACCGCTTCTGCAACTCCGCGCAGTTCTCGGCAGCTTCGCGCAGCCGCGCGCGCTCAAGACGGGCCGAGCCGAGGATGGTGCCGCCGCGGGCGAGGATGCCGCTGACCGCGTTGAGGTCGAGGGGCCGGTAGTGCCCGTCGAGCAGGCCCTTGAATCCGTCCTCGAAGCCGATGACTTCATCGCCGTAACCGGTCAGAGCGCGATGCACGACCGACCGGATCACTGCGTTCAGGCCGGGGCAGTCGCCGCCTGCGGTGAGAACTCCGATGCGCATCGTGCTCTGTCTCCTGCTCGGTAGTGGTACGTGTGAGCTTTTCCGATTCTCCCATGGGAGGCCGGGCCCACGCGCTTCCGGCTACTCCGCGCACCCGCCTCACCGGGCCTTTCGTGCCGTTCCCCCAGGCCAGAGTCCGGCGGGCGCCCTAACCACGCGCAGAGGTATTGTCAAGAGGGCATTCCCACCCTATCGAGGTTTTCTCACCGCACTCGCTTGACAGGAGACGACGGCGTGACGCGCAGCGTGTACGTGACCGGGATCGACCGCGGAGACGGCCGCCAGGTCGTGGAGCTGGGAGTCATGGAACTCCTGACCCGCCAGGTGGACCGGGTGGGGGTGTTCCGTCCGCTGGTGCACGACGGTCCGGACCGGCTCTTCGACCTGCTGCGGGCCCGCTACCGGCTCTCCCAGGACGCGGCCACGGTCTACGGCATGGACTACCACGAGGCGTCCGCCCTCCAGGCCGAGAAGGGCACCGACGAGCTGGTCTCCCGGCTCGTCGACCGCTTCCATCAGGTCGCGCGGGAGTACGAGGTGGTCCTCGTCCTCGGCACCGACTTCGCCGCCACCCAGCTCCCCGACGAGCTCGCGATCAACGCCCGGCTCGCCAACGAGTTCGGCGCCTCGGTGATCCCGGTGGTCGGCGGCAAGGGCCAGCCCGCCGATGCCATACGGGCCGAGGCGCGCAACGCCTTCCGGGCCTACGACGGCCTCGGCTGCGACGTCCTCGCGATGGTGGTGAACCGGGTCGCGGCCGAGGACCGTGAGGCCATAGCGGAGCGGCTCGGCGCCCGGCTGCCCGTCCCCTGTTACGTCCTGCCCGACGAGCCCGCGCTGGCCGCGCCGACCGTCGCCCAGATCACCCACGCGCTCGGCGGCACGGTGCTGCTCGGCGACGACTCCGGGCTCGCCCGCGACGCCCTCGACTTCGTCTTCGGCGGCGCCATGCTGCCGAACTTCCTCGGCGCCCTGACACCGGGCTGCATGGTCGTCACCCCCGGCGACCGCGCCGACCTGGTGGTCGGCGCGCTGGCCGCGCATTCGGCCGGCACCCCGCCCATCGCCGGTGTGCTGCTCACCCTCAACGAGCGGCCGAGCGAGGAGATCCTCACCCTCGCCGCCCGGCTCGCCCCCGGCACGCCGGTCATCTCCGTGGCCGGCAACAGCTTTCCGACCGCCGCCGAACTCTTCGGCCTCGAAGGAAAGTTGAACGCCGCCACGCCCCGTAAGGCGGAGACCGCGCTCGGTCTTTTCGAGCGTCATGTGGACACCGCCGATCTGCTCAGGCGCATCTCGGTGGCCCGCAGCGGCCGGGTCACCCCGATGATGTTCGAGCACGAGCTGCTGGAGCAGGCGCGTGCCGACCGCCGCCGGGTGGTCCTGCCCGAGGGCAGCGAGGAGCGGGTGCTGCGCGCCGCCGACGTGCTGGTCCGCCGCGGGGTGTGCGACCTGACCCTGCTCGGCGACGTCGAGGTCATCCGCAAGAAGGCCGCCGACCTCGGCGTCGACCTCGGCGAGAGCCGGATCGTCGACCCGCAGACCTCCGAGCTGCGCCAGGAGTTCGCCGAGCGCTACGCCGAGTTGCGCGCCCACAAGGGCGTGTCCGTGGAGCTGGCGTACGACGTCGTCTCGGACGTCAACTACTTCGGCACCCTGATGGTCCAGGAGGGCCTGGCCGACGGCATGGTCTCCGGATCCGTCCACTCCACCGCAGCCACCATCCGCCCCGCCTTCGAGATCATCAAGACCAAGCCGGAGGCCTCGATCGTCTCGTCCGTCTTCTTCATGTGCCTGGCCGACCGGGTTCTCGTCTACGGCGACTGCGCGGTCAATCCGGACCCGAACGCCGAGCAGCTCGCGGACATCGCCATCCAGTCCGCCGTCACCGCGGCCCGCTTCGGCGTCGAGCCGCGGATCGCGATGCTCTCCTACTCCACTGGCACCTCCGGCTCCGGCGCGGACGTCGACAAGGTGCGCGAGGCGACCAAGCTGGTGCGCGCGGCCCGCCCAGACCTCAAGATCGAGGGGCCGATCCAGTACGACGCGGCCGTCGAGCCGTCCGTCGCCGCGACGAAGCTGCCGGAGTCCGAGGTGGCCGGGCAGGCGACCGTGCTGATCTTCCCGGACCTCAACACCGGCAACAACACCTACAAGGCCGTGCAGCGCTCGGCCGGCGCGGTCGCGGTCGGCCCGGTCCTCCAGGGCCTGCGCAAGCCGGTCAACGACCTGTCGCGCGGCGCGCTCGTCAGCGACATCGTGAACACCGTCGCCATCACCGCCATCCAGTCCCAGGGTCAGGAGCACCCGGCATGACCTCCACGCGTGTCCTCGTCCTCAACTCCGGCTCCTCGTCGGTGAAGTACCAGCTGCTCGACATGGCGGACAGCTCGCGGCTCGCCGTCGGTCTGGTGGAGCGCATCGGCGAGGAGACCTCCCGGCTCGTGCACACCCCGCTCCAGAGCGGAGGGGCCGCGAAGCGGGAGAGGAACGCGCCGATCGCCGACCACGCGGCGGCGTTGAAGGCGGTCGCCGAGGAGCTGTCGGCGGACGGGCTCGGCCTGGACTCCCCCGAACTGGCCGCGATCGGGCACCGGGTGGTGCACGGCGGGCTGCGGTTCACCGCGCCGACGGTGATCACGGACGAGGTGCTCGCGGAGATCGAGCGCCTGGTGCCGGTCGCCCCGCTGCACAACCCGGCGAACATCACCGGGATCCGTACCGCCCAGGCCCTGCGCCCGGACCTGCCGCAGGTCGCGGTCTTCGACACGGCGTTCCACACGACGATGCCGGAGCACGCCGCGCGGTACGCGATCGACGTGGAGACCGCGGACGCGCACCGCATCCGCCGCTACGGCTTCCACGGCACCTCGCACGCCTATGTCTCGCGGGCGACGGCCGCGCTGCTCGGCAAGGCGCCCGAGGACGTCAACGTGATCGTGCTGCACCTGGGCAACGGCGCCTCCGCGTCGGCCGTGCGGGGCGGGCGGTGCGTGGACACCTCGATGGGGCTCACGCCCCTGGAGGGCCTGGTCATGGGCACCCGCTCCGGGGACATCGACCCGGCGGTGACCTTCCATCTCCAGCGGGTCGCCGGGATGAGCACCGACGAGATCGACGTGCTGCTGAACAAGAAGAGCGGTCTGGTCGGGCTGTGCGGCGACAACGACATGCGGGAGATCCGCCGCCGGATCGACGAGGGGGACGAGCGGGCGCGGCTCGCCTTCGACATCTACGTCCACCGGCTGAAGAAGTACATCGGCGCGTACTACGCGGTGCTCGGGCGGGTGGACGCGGTGGCGTTCACGGCGGGTGTCGGTGAGAACGCGGCCCCGGTGCGGGAAGCTGCCCTCGCGGGTCTGGAGGAGCTGGGCCTGGCGGTGGACAGTGGACTCAATGCCGTACGGTCCGACGAGCCGCGGCTGATCTCGCCGGAGTACGCGCGGGTGGCGGTGGCGGTCGTACCGACCGACGAGGAGCTGGAGATCGCGAACCAGACCTTCGCGCTCGTGGCGGCCGGCCCCGGAAAGGACGCCGGCGACGGCCTCGCCTGAGCACCGCCCCGCCCATTTGTACATTCCACCAGACGGAATATTCCGCGTAGAAACAAACCGATAGGATCCGCCTCATGCGCCGTTCCAAAATCGTCTGTACGTTGGGCCCCGCCGTCGACTCCTACGAGCAGCTGAAAGCGCTCATCGAGGCCGGCATGAACGTGGCCCGTTTCAACATGAGCCACGGAACCCAGGCAGAGCACCAGGAGCGGTACGACCGTCTCCGCCGGGCGGTGGAGGACACCGGCCGTGCCGTCGGCGTCCTCGCCGACCTCCAGGGTCCCAAGATCCGTCTGGAGACCTTCGCCGAGGGGCCGGTGGAGCTGGTCCGCGGTGACGAGTTCACCATCACCACCGAAGACGTCCCCGGGGACAAGTCGATCTGCGGCACGACCTACAAGGGCCTGCCGGGCGACGTCTCCAAGGGCGACCAGGTCCTGATCAACGACGGCAACGTCGAGCTGCGGGTCGTCGAGGTCGAGGGCCCGCGGGTCAAGACGATCGTCGTCGAGGGCGGTGTCATCTCCGACCACAAGGGCATCAACCTGCCCGGCGCGGCGGTCAACGTCCCGGCCCTGTCCGAGAAGGACGTCGAGGACCTCCGCTTCGCCCTGCGGATGGGCTGCGACATGGTCGCACTCTCCTTCGTCCGGGACGCCAACGACGTCAAGGACGTCCACAAGGTGATGGACGAGGAGGGCCGCCGGGTCCCCGTCATCGCCAAGGTGGAGAAGCCGCAGGCGGTCGCCAACATGGCGGACGTGGTCGCCGCGTTCGACGCGGTCATGGTGGCCCGTGGTGACCTGGCCGTCGAGTACCCGCTCGAGAAGGTCCCCATGGTGCAGAAGCGCCTGGTGGAGATGTGCCGGCGCAACGCCAAGCCGGTGATCGTCGCGACCCAGATGATGGAGTCGATGATCACCAACTCCCGCCCGACCCGCGCCGAGGCCTCCGACGTGGCCAACGCGATCCTGGACGGGGCGGACGCGGTCATGCTGTCGGCGGAGTCCTCCGTCGGCGCGTACCCGATCGAGACCGTGAAGACGATGTCGAAGATCGTCGTCGCGGCCGAGGAGGAGCTGCTCTCCAAGGGCCTGCAGCCGCTCGTGCCCGGCAAGAAGCCGCGGACGCAGGGCGGTTCGGTGGCCCGCGCGGCCTGCGAGATCGCGGACTTCCTGGACGGCAAGGCGCTGGTCGCCTTCACCAAGTCCGGCGACACCGCCCGGCGGCTCTCGCGCTACCGCGCGACCCAGCCGATCCTCGCCTTCACCACCGACGAGTCGACCCGCAACCAGCTCACCCTGAGCTGGGGCGTGGAGTCCTTCCTCGCGCCGTTCGTGGAGACCACGGACGCCATGGTCGACCTGGTCGACGCGGCGCTGCTCAAGCTCCAGCGCTACAACGAGGGCGACACCATGATCATCACGGCGGGTTCGCCCCCCGGCGTGCCCGGCACCACCAACATGGTCCGGGTCCACCACCTGGGCGGCGCCGCCCCGGCTCCCCAGGCCTGATCGCGCGTACGACTGTGGGCCGCACCCCGATCGGGGTGCGGCCCACAGTCGTGCTGCGGCTCCCGGAGAAAGTCGTACGTCCGGCGGTGCGGTGCGGTCGTCAGCCGCCTTCGATGGTGTTGCGCAGGCCGGGCACCTTGAGCGTGCCGCCGAACTGGCCCGCCTGCACCACCTTCACGTTGGTGAACATGGCGTACGGAACGTTCAGCGGGGGCGGGGTCTCAGGGCTGAAGGTGATCGGGATGATGCCGAAGAGGTTGCCCTTCAGCTCCTCGGTGTACATCGTCACCGTGCCGCCCGTGATCGTGGACGTCTTGCCGCGGTCGGAGCGGACGTGACCGGTCAGGCCCTCCGAGTGGACCGTCAGCTGGTGCAGGTCCTTGATGTCGACCTCGTCCGCGGTGAACTTGAGCACCTTCTTGATCTTGCCGCTGCCGGTCTTCACCTCGACGATGCCGTGGTAGTCGAGACCCTTCAGCGTGAGCTTGGTGCTCTCCAGCCGCCAGGGCTCGTCCGGCAGCAGCGGGATACCGGGCTCCAGCTTCGCGTTCGCGAGCGCCTCGGGGTCCGGCGTCGGGCACGGGAAGCGGGGCTTCTCGCCCTTGGCGCCCTCGGGGATGTCCTCGTCCTTCTTCGGGTCGAGGCCCTTGGCGCTCTCCGGCAGTTCCTCGACCGTGGCGCCGGCCTTCTCGGCGGCCTCCTTGATCGCTTCCTTCGTCCGGTCGACGGGGGCGGACGGGCCGGTGGGCGGCTTGGCGGAGGGGACCGGGGCGGTCGGGGTCACGCTCGGCTTCGGCTTCGCGGTCGGCGAGGCCGTCGTCGCGGTGGGTGTGGGCGTGGGCGACGGCTTGTCGGGGCCGTCGAAGAGGTCCTTGATCTTGTCGCCGACACCCAGCGGGTCCAGCGGGTTGACCGTCTTCGTCGGTGTGGGGCTCGCGTCCGGGGCCTTGTCCGGGGTACCCGCGTTCGGCTCGCCGGCCTCGGGCGAGGAACTCGGACTCGCGGACGGGCTCGCGGAGGGGCTCGTGGACGGCGTGGGCTCCCCGCCCTTGCCGTCGTCGCCCTGCCCCGCCGACTCGCTCGCGCTCGGCGCGGCCGTCGGCTTCGCGGACTCGCCCTTCTTCTCCGGGCTCTTGGACGGCTCGGGCTCCACCGGCTCGTCGGAGCGGGTCACACAGGGACCGGGGGCGAAGGGGATGTCCTTCTCGTCCGCGAGCGCGAGCTTGGGGGTCAGGCCGAGGCCCACGAAGACGGCGGTCGGCATCGCCGCCAGGGCCATCGCCTTGCCGGCCGGCCCCTGGATCTTGGTCAGCAGCGACTTGCGCGGAGCCGCGTGGCGCGGCCCTCTTCTCACCTCAGCAGCGTCGCCCCCAGCCGCCGGCTGTATCTCGTCACCCCGCACTGTTCCTCCCGCCGTTGGCGTCGATCGTCGTTTCGGGGACGTTCTCGTTCGCGGTCTCGGCCGGGCCCGCGGTGGCGACGGCGTACGGCTCCTCGCCGGTGCGCTGCTCCGGTACGGAGGCCGCCGCGGTCTGCTCCGGCTCGACCCCGGGCGCCCAGGCCGCGGAGAGCCCGCCGCCGATCAGCGCCAGCAGGAAGCCGATGACGAACCCGCCGATGTTGGCGACCGGGATCGAGACCAGCGCCAGGACGATCGCGGCGACACCCGCGAAGACCCGGACGGCGGCCTGGAACCACATCGTCAGACCGAGCGTGACGAGCAGGACGCCGATGATCAGCGATCCGGCGCCCGCGGTCGTGGACATCGCGATCGTCATGTTGCCGAGTCGCATGTCGGCGTACGGCAGATAGGCGATGGGTACGCCGCCGAGCATGGTGAGCAGCCCCGCCCAGAACGGGCGGTTGCCCCGCCAGGTACGGAAACGCAGCCGCCAGTAGGTGAATCCGCGGGAACCAGTGGACTCGGCGCTCATGGAAAACAGCTCCCTGGAAGCGGTGTTGCTGAGAAAAGGTGGTGAATGTAGTCATTCGACCCGGCGGGCGGGGCAGCGGTCTTCACGGCCCCACCCGCCCGGTGCGTACTACTCGGTGAAGCACTCCTTGGTGCCCTTGTGCAGCTTGAGGCTCAGGTCCGGCAGCTTGAACGTGCCGGCCGTGGTCGCCCAGGCCTTCTGCTCGACGTTCGACAGCTTCGCGCCCTTGGCGCGCTGCGAGAAGCCGAAGGGGTTGACCTTGTCCTCGGTGTTGGGCTGGATGCCCGGGTTCTTCAGGGCACCGGCGGCGACGCCGATGTCGATCTTCTCGAACTCGGCGTCGGCCTTCAGCGAGGAGACATCGAGGTAGATGTCCTTCGCGTAGACCTTCTCCTTGCCCGTACCGGCGCGCAGCTCAAGGCTGACGTTGCCGATGAAGGGCACGTCCGGCGTCACGACGGACTGGCACATGTCGGTGATCCAGGCTTCGCTGAAGCCCGACACGGCCACGGGCTCGTGGAAGGTCTTGCCCTTGAGGTCCTTGCCACCGACATAGCTGCCGTACTGGACGAAGTCCTGACCCTCCAGGGACTTCGCCTTAACCTTGAACTCCTGGCCGGAGATGCTGAACGACGCGGCCAGGGCGCCCTGCGCCAGGCCGACGCCTATCGCGGCCGTCGCGGCCACGCTCGGCACCATGACAAGCGCGAAGCGCTTCCATCTGGTCCCGCCACGAACCTGGGACTTCATGAGAATTCCTCCTTCTCGGACGTACATCTCCGGATGGGCCCAGGGCCCGTCCTGGGATGGGAGAAGTGCTACGTCCTCGGGAAGGAGAGCGCCGTACTCCAGGCGCGAGGTGCGTCCGAATCACCGGCGATCACCCCCGAGCGACAACCACTGATCACGCCTTCGCGCGACCTGCATGGACAGGCCCTGCCGGTCAGCAGGAACCCCCCTGTCCACGGCCGGCGTCATTGCCGCCGGCCGGCTCGGTGGGGACCCTCGCCGCTCATCCCGCCGGTTGCCGGGCTGGTGCGGTATCGGACCGAGCGTCGCCGATCGTGGTCCATTCCCGGCCGGGGCACAAGGGGGTTCGTTACTCACTAGTAACGGGTGGATAACCACGCCACGACGGGGCGATGTCGAGCGGCCACACAGGGTGCCGCCAGTGGGTGTGACTTAAAAGGAGATGGCCGGAAATACCCGGACAGAAACAATCGGCCGATTTACTGCGAGTAACAGCGGCCGCGTTTGCCAAGTTTTGGCAAAACGCGGCCGCGTCATGTCGCTGTGTCGCCAAATCGGCGGCGTCAGGGGTGGGTCAGGGGCTCAGGTCCGGGCTCAGAAGAGAACCCGTGCCAGCGCCTGCCGCGCCGCGGTCACCCGGGGGTCGTCCGGGCCGATGACCTCGAAGAGTTCGAGCAGCCTCAGCCGTGCCGTTTCCCGGTCCTCGCCGGCCGTGCGCCGCACCGCCTCCACCATCCGCCCAAAGGCGTCCTCGACATGCCCGCCGACCAGATCCAGGTCGGCCGCGGCGATCTGCGCGGGGACGTCGGCCGGGTTGTCGGCCGCGTTCTTGCGGACCTGCTGCGGGTCCATGTCCTGCACCCGGCGGAGCAGTTCGGCCTGGGCGAGGCCGAGCTTGGCCTCCGTGTTGCCGGGGTCGTCGGCCAGCACGTTCTTGTACGCCTGGACCGCGCCGCCGAGGTCACCGGCGTCCAGCGCCTGGACGGCCGCTTCGAGCAGTGCGTCGTACGGGCCCACGGGCGCGGGGGCCGGGGCGGACGGGTCGGCGTTCTGGTCGACCGTGATGCCGGTGAGGCCGAAGCGCTCCTCGCCGACCTGGATGAGCTGGTCGAGGGTGGCCCGGATCTGGGCCTCCGGGGCGGCGCCCTGGAAGAGCGGCAGCGCCTGACCGGCGACGACCGCGAAGACGGCCGGGATCCCCTGGATCCCGAACTGCTGCATCAGCATCTGATTCGCGTCGACATCGACCTTGGCGAGCACGAACCGGCCGTTGTATTCAGTGGCGAGCCGCTCGAGGAGCGGGCCGAGCTGCTTGCAGGGCTCGCACCACTCGGCCCAGAAGTCGATGACGACCGGCACTTCGGTGGAGCGCTGCAGGACGTCACGCTCGAAGCCGGCCTCGTCGACATCGATCACCAGCGCGGAGGGCGCGACGGCCGCGGTGCCACCCCGCCGGGCGGCCTCGGCGCGGGCCTCCTCCGCCTTGGCCTTGGCCTCTCCGGCCGCCTTCACCGCGGCGAGGTCGACGACGCCGCTCATGGACATGTTCCTAGGCTGCATACGTACATCCTCCCCCTTCCGCGCGCGTAACCGGTAAGCCTCTTGCCACCTCATGGTCGGCGCCGGGTCCCCACCTGGCGCCAGTGGTTGTCGCTCAGGCCGCTCAGGCCTTTCGCTACGGGTCGTAGCGTAACTGGATCGCCCGCCGGCCGTCCGGACTCGAAGGGGTGAACTGGCTCACAGCGCCGACCCCCTGGCGCGTTACCTACTCGCCGGTATGGTCAACCGTCATGTGTAGCCGCACCACGTCCCGCAGCCGTACCGGACGCCCCCGCTCCCTTGAGGCGGACGCCGCGATCCTGGAGGCGACCAGGGCGGCCCTGGTCGAGCTGGGCTGGTCGAAGCTGACGATGGGCGACGTGGCCAGCCGCGCCAAGGTCGCCAAGACCACCCTCTACCGGCGCTGGGCCGGCAAGAACGAACTCGTCGTGGACGCCGTCGCCGTGCTCTTCGACGAGCTCGAACTGCCCGACCTCGGCAGCCTCCAGGCCGACATCGAGCATGTCGTCCTGCAGTTCGCGGCACTGCTTGAGCGGCCGGAGACCCGCACGGCCCTGATGGCGGTGGTCGCGGAGTCCACCCGCGACCAGCCGCTGCGCGAGCGGATCCGGCTCTCGATCGTGGACCGGCAGAAGCGGCTCGTCCTGGAGGGCCGCCAGCGCGCCCAGGCCCGCGGCGAACTCCCCGCCGACCGCGACCCGCTCGTCACGGACGCCACCGACGACCTGATCTTCGACGTGATCGCGGGCGCGGTGGTGCACCGGGCGCTGGTGAGCGCCGAGCCGGTGGACGAGGCCTGGGTCCAGCGCTTCACGGCGCTGCTCATCGGCGGCCTCGGCGCGGCCGCGGCCGCCTCATGACGGCCGCGACGGGCGCCCGACCTGTCGGCGCTCCGGGCCGGGGGCAGGCGCTCCGACCCGGTGCGAATCCGGCGGCGCTCCGGGCCGGTCGCGGTCGCCCGGACCCGGTCGCGGTCGCTCAGACCTGGTAGCGGTCGGCCGCGAAAAGGTGGAGGTGCTCCGCGATCCACTCCGAGGTGCGCTTCAGCCCCTCCTCCAACGGAACCTCCGGCCGCCAGCCGGCCCAGGCGCGCGCCCGGCCGTTGTCCGACAGCAGCCGCTCCACCTCGCTGCCGGCCGGCCGCAGCCGGGCCGGGTCGACCACGACCTCGGCGTCCCGGCCCGAGGCCTCGATCAGCTTGCGCGCCAGCTCACCGACGGAGATCTCCTGCCCCGAACCGAGGTTGACGACCTGACCGAGCGCCCGGTCGCACTCCGCCATCGCGAGGAACCCCCGCGCGGTGTCGGTGACATAGGTGAAGTCGCGCGTCGGGGTCAGCGAGCCGAGCTTGATCTGCCGGGCGCCGGCGTGCAGTTGGGCCAGGATCGTGGGGATCACCGCACGGGCCGACTGGCGCGGGCCGTAGGTGTTGAAGGGGCGCACCACCGTCACCGGCAGCTCGAAGGCGTGCCAGTGGGACAGCGCCATCATGTCGGCGCCGATCTTCGAGGCGGAGTACGGCGACTGCGGCTGAAGCGGGTGGTCCTCGCTGATCGGGGCGGTGCGGGCCGTGCCGTACACCTCGCTGGTGGAGGTGTGGACGAGGCGGCGCACCTGCTGGCGGCGGCAGGCCTCGGCGATGTTCTCCGTACCGACGACATTGGTCTGCACATACGCGCCGGGCGAGTCGTAGCTGTACGGGATGCCGATCAGGGCAGCCAGGTGGAAGACCGTGTCGCAGCCGGCGACGGCGTCCGTCACCCGTCCCGGGTCGCGCACGTCACCGGCGATCAGCTCCACGTCGTCCCTGCGGTGCGCCAGATTGCCCTTGTCGCCGTACGGCTTGTAGTGGACGAACGCTCGGACGCGGGCCCCCCGTTCGACGAGCAGGTCCACCAGCGTCGAGCCGATGAAGCCCTCCGCTCCGGTGACGAGGACGGTACGGCCGTTCCAGTCCATCGTGTCGTTCGTGTTCATCGTGCGTACTCCTTGGTCGTACGGGAAGCGAGAGCGAGGACCCGCTCGGCGAGCAGGTCGGCGGCGCGGGCGTGCGGGCCGGGTGTGGCGGCGCCGCTCATCGCCGCGAGCCGGGCCGGGTCGGCGAGCAGCGGCTCGACGAGCGCGGCGAGGCGGTCCGCGGTGGTGTCGGCGTCGGCGAGGAGCAGGCCCGCCCCGGCGTCGGTGAGGACCCGGGCGTTGTGGGTCTGGTGGTCGCCGGGTGCGTGCGGGTACGGCACCAGGACAGCGGGGACGCCGGTGGTCGCCAGCTCGGCGACGGTCGCCGAACCGGCCCGGCAGACCACCAGGTCGGCGGCGGCGTAGGCCAGATCCATCCGGTCCAGGTAGCGGACCGCGCGGGCGACCGGGTTGCCGTCGAGTGCGCGCCGCGTCGCCTCCAGGGCGGCCGGTCCGGTCTTGACGAGCAGATGGACGTCGCGCCGGTGGCGCCAGCGCTCGGCGAGTCCGAGCGCCGCCTCGGTGAGCCGGGCGGCGCCCAGGCTGCCGCCGTTGAACAGCACGAGCCGCGCCCCGTCGGGGACGCGCAGCTCCCGCCGGGCGGCCGGGCGCAGCGCCACCCGGTCGAGCGCGGCCAGGGAGGCGGCGATCGGCATACCGGTGGTGACGGCGCCCGGCAGATGGCCGGTGTCGAAGGCGACGGCGATGTGCGAGGTGAGGCGGGCGGCGAACTGGTTGGCCCGCCCCGGTACGGCGTTGGACTCGTGGATCAGACAGGGCAGGCCGGCCATCCGGGCACCGAGGACGACCGGCGCGCTGGGATAGCCGCCCATACCGACCGCCACCTGCGCGCCTTGGTCGCGCAGGACGGTCCGGCACTGGGCGGCTGACTTCAGCAGGGCGGCGGGCAGGAGATAGCGCCGGGCGCCGAGCGCCGGGTCGAAGGGGATCATGTCGACGGTGTGCAGGGGGTACCCGGCGGCCGGTATCAGCTCGGTCTCCAGGCCACGGCGGGTCCCGACGAAGGAGATGACGGCACCGGGCGCGGCCCGGCGCAGGGCGTCGGCGAGGGCGAGCCCGGGATAGATGTGGCCACCCGTGCCCCCCGCCCCGATCACGACTGACAGTGGAGTGCGCATGGCACGGCACGGTCCCGGGCCGGTCTAAGAGGGTTCTAAGAAGCCGCTTTGGCAGGCTGAACCCATGAGCGCAGCAAAGATCCTGGTGGTCGACGACGAGCCGGAGGTCCGGGCCGCCCTGGAGGACGGCCTGACGGTGGAGGGGTACGAGGTGCGCGGCGCCGCCGACGGGCTGGCGGCGCTCTCCGCGGTGGCCGACTGGCAGCCGGACGCGATCGTCCTCGACGTGATGATGCCCGTACTGGACGGACTCGCCGTCTGCCGCCGGCTGCGCGCCCTCGAGGACCGCACACCGGTGATCGTGCTGACCGCGCTGGATTCGGTGAGCGAGCGCGTCGACGGCCTGGACGCCGGCGCGGACGACTATCTGGTGAAGCCGTTCGCGCTCGACGAGCTGACCGCGCGGCTGCGGGCGCTGCTGCGCCGCACGGCGCCCGGCCCGCACGAGCCGGCCGCGCTCGGATTCGCGGACCTGGTGGTGGATCCCGAGACGAGGACCGGCAGCCGGCGCGGACGCCCGCTGGAGTTCAGCCGTACCGAATTCGCCCTGCTCGATCTGCTGCTGCGCCACCCCCGCCAGGTGCTGCCCCGGGAGCTGATCCTGGAGCGGGTGTGGGGCCAGGACTTCGGCCCGGACTCCAACTCCCTGGCCGTGTACGTCAGCTACCTTCGCCGCAAGCTGGAGGCGGGCGGCGAACCGAGGCTGGTCCACACCGTGCACGGCGTCGGCTACCGGCTGGACGAGTCGTGAGCGCCCGGCGCCGGCTGGGCGCCAGGTGGCGGCGGTACCAGCCACTGCGCACCCGGCTCGCCGTCGCCGCGTCGGCGGCCGTCGCGCTGGTCGCGGTGGGGGTGTGCGCGGCGGCGTTCATCGTGATCCGCTACGAGCTGTACCACCAGCTCAATCTGAACCTCACCCAGTCCGCGACCCTGGCCACCCAGCAGAACCGAGGCGCGGCGCCCGGCGTCCTCGCCGGGGAGTGCCGGTTCCTCTCCGCCCCCGCCTGCGCCCAGATCGTCCCCGCGGATCCGGCAGCCGACCCGGCGAAGCCGTATCTGCTGCCGGTATCGGAGCCGGTGCGAGAGGTGGCGGCCGGGCAGCGGGCCCCGTACCACCGCAACATCACCCTGGACGGCCGGCCCGGCCGGATGCTGACCACGCCGTTCGGCAAGGGGAAGGCGCTCCAGGTCGCGCTGCGGGCGGACACGGTCGAGCAGGGCGTACGACAGGCGGCGGGGCTGCTCGCGCTGGTGGGCGGCGCCGGGGTGCTGCTCGCCGGCGCGCTCGGCTACGCGGTCTCCCGGACGGGGCTCGCGCCGGTGGCCCGGCTGACCGCGACGGCCGAGCGGATCGCCGCGACCCGGGACCCGCGCCACCGCATCGAGCTGCCGCCGGGTCCACCGGGCCGGGAGGACGAGGTGACCCGGCTGGCCGCGACGTTCAACTCGATGCTGGGTGAGCTGGAGCAGTCGGTGGCCGCGCAGCGGCGGCTGGTGGCGGACGCCTCGCACGAGCTGCGTACCCCGCTGACGGCGCTGCGGACCAACGCGGAGCTGCTGGCCCGGGCGGACCGGCTCGACCCGGCACGGCGCGAGCGGGCCTCGGCGGCCCTCGGCCGTCAGCTGCGGGAGGTGACGGGCCTGGTCAACGACCTGATCGAACTGGCGCGGGACGAGGAGCCGCAGCCGCTGGTGGAGGACGTACGGCCGGCGGCGCTGCTCGCGTACGCGGTGACGTCCGCCCGGGCGCACTGGCCGGGGGTGGAGTTCCGGATCCAGGTGGAGGAGGAGGCGGCGGAGCTGACGATGCCGGGCGTGCCGGCCAGACTGTCGCGGCTGCTGACCAATCTGCTCGACAACGCCGCCAAGTTCAGCCCGCCGGGCGGGCCGGTGGAGGTCGAGCTGACGACGCAGGCGCTGACGGTACGGGACCACGGCCCGGGGATCGCCCCCGAGGACCTGCCGTACGTCTTCGACCGCTTCTACCGCGCCGAGTCGGCCCGCGCCCTGCCCGGCTCGGGCCTCGGCCTGGCCATGGCCCGCCAGATCGCCCGGGCCCACGCCACGGACCTGACGGCCGAGAACGCCCCGGGTGGCGGGGCGCTGTTCCGCCTCCCGCTCCCGCCGTCCGAGGGGCGGGGAGCGTGAGGCGGAACTACGGGAGGCGGCGCCGGGGGGTGCGGCGGCGCCTCCCGGGCCGAAACACGCCCTAGAAGCCCGGGGGCTCGGTGTACGTGCCCCACTCGTCCCGCAGCGCGTCGCAGATCTCGCCGAGCGTGGCCTCCGCCCGTACGGCATCCAGCATCGGCGCGATCATGTTGGATCCGTCCCGGGCCGCCGTCAGCATCGCCTCCAGCGCGGCGCGCACCTTGGCGTCGTCCCGGCGGCCCTTGCGCTCGCCGAGGACCCTGACCTGCTCCCACTCGACCTCGTGGCTGACCCGCAGGATCTCCAGGTCGCCGGTGACCGAGCCGTGGTGGACGTTGACGCCGACGACCCGCTTGTCGCCCTTCTCCAGCGCCTGCTGGTAGCGGAAGGCGGACTCGGCGATCTCGCCGGTGAACCAGCCGTCCTCGATACCGCGCAGGATGCCGGAGGTGATCGGCCCGATCGGGTGCCGGCCGTCCGGATGGGCGCGCAGACCGCGTTCCTTGATCTGGTCGAAGATCTTCTCGGCCTCGGCCTCGATCCGGTCGGTGAGCTGCTCGACGTACCAGGCGCCGCCCAGCGGGTCGGCGACGTTGGCGACGCCGGTCTCCTCCATCAGCACCTGCTGGGTGCGCAGCGCGATCTCGGCGGCCTGCTCGCTGGGCAGGGCGAGGGTCTCGTCGAGGGCGTTGGTGTGCAGGGAGTTGGTGCCGCCGAGGACGGCCGCGAGCGCCTCGACGGCCGTACGGACCACGTTGTTGTACGGCTGCTGGGCGGTGAGCGAGACGCCGGCGGTCTGGGTGTGAAAGCGCAGCCACTGGGCCTTGTCGGTCTTGGCGCCGTACACCTCCTTCATCCAGCGCGCCCAGATCCGGCGGGCGGCGCGGAACTTGGCGATCTCCTCGAAGAAGTCGAGGTGCGCGTCGAAGAAGAAGGAGAGGCCGGGCGCGAAGACGTCGACGTCCAGGCCGCGGGAGAGGCCGAGCTCGACGTAGCCGAAGCCGTCGGCGAGGGTGTACGCGAGCTCCTGCGCGGCCGTCGCGCCGGCCTCGCGGATGTGGTAGCCGGAGACGGAGAGCGGCTTGTAGGCGGGGATGGCGGAGGCGCAGTGCTCCATCAGGTCGCCGATCAGGCGCAGATGGGGCTCGGGCTGGAAGAGCCACTCCTTCTGCGCGATGTACTCCTTGAAGATGTCGGTCTGGAGCGTGCCGTTGAGGACGCCGGGGTCGACGCCCTGGCGCTCGGCGGCGACCAGGTACATGCAGAAGACGGGCACGGCGGGCCCGCTGATGGTCATGGAGGTGGTGACGTCGCCGAGCGGGATGTCCTTGAAGAGGACTTCCATGTCGGCGGCGGAGTCGATGGCGACGCCGCAGTGGCCGACCTCGCCGAGCGAGCGGGGGTCGTCGGAGTCGCGGCCCATGAGCGTCGGCATGTCGAAGGCGACGGAGAGCCCGCCGCCGCCGGCCGCCAGGATCATCTTGTACCGCTCGTTGGTCTGCTCGGCGTTGCCGAACCCGGCGAACTGCCGGATCGTCCAGGTGCGGCCGCGGTAGCCGGTCGGGTGGAGGCCGCGGGTGAAGGGGTACTCACCGGGCCAGCCGATCCGCTCGAAGCCCTCGTAGGTGTCACCGGGCCGGGGCCCGTAGACCGGCTCCACGGGATCACCGGAGAGCGTGGTGAAGTCGGCGTCCCGCTTGCGGGCCGCGTCGTAACGGGCCTGCCAGCGTCGGCGGCCCTCCTCGATGGCGTCAGCGTCCATACCCTCGAATTTACTAGGACGTCCTAGTAAATGTCGATGGGAAGCCTCCGCACATTTGTACGGAGGCCAGGGGTCAGGCCTTGGCAGGAGCCGGCTCCGCGCCGCTGACCAGCGGAAGCGTCTCGCGGACGACCTTGCGCTCGACGAAGAAGGCGACGAAAGGGATGGTCCCGGACAGCAGCACCCACAGGAGCTTGCCGAACGGCCACTTCGCCTTGGAGCCGAGGTCGAAGGCGAAGATCAGGTAGATGAAGTAGAGCACACCGTGGGCCTGGGAGACCGCGAAGGTCACGTCCTCGCCCGTGCGGAAGCCGTACTTCGCGACCATGCACGCACAGAGGATGAGGAGCATGACCGCGGTCACGTACGCCATGACGCGGTAGCGGGTCAGCACGCTGGATTTCATGGCTACGAGCGTAACCGCCCGAAAAATCCCCGCTTACGCGGGGAGCATGGCATCGTGCCGCTCAGCAAAATCCACAGCAGTGGACCACCACCGCGTCGGCGGGGAAGCGCGCTGACCCGACCGCAGCCTACTTCTCCTCGAAGTCGTGCGCCGCGATCCGCAGCGGCCGCAGCATCGCGAAGATCTCGGCGCACTCCTCCGCGTCGTACACCCCGAGCCCGAAGTCCATCTCCATCAGGTCACGGGTGGCCGCCTCGACCACCTCGCGGCCCTTGTCGGTGATCGAGGCCAGCGTGCCGCGCCCGTCGTTGGGGTTGGGACGCTTGTCGACCAGGCCGGACCTCACCAGCCGGTCGACGGTGTTCGTCACCGACGTGGGGTGGACCATCAGCCTCTCGCCGATCTTGGACATCGGCAGCTCACCGGCCTTGGAGAAGGTGAGCAGGACCAGCGCCTCGTAACGGGCGAAGGTCAGTCCGTAGGGCCTGACGACCGCGTCGACCTCGGCGAGCAGGATCTGGTGGGCGCGCATGATCGAGGTGATCGCGGCCATCGACGGCACGGGGCCCCAGCGGTTCTGCCAGAGCTCGTCCGCGCGGGCGATCGGGTCGAAGGGGAGGCTGAGCGGTTTCGGCACGGCACGACCTTACCGACTGGTCACATGCTGGTCAGCCCCGTCTCGCACTTCGGTCCCGCGGACCTCCAGGACGAGGACGACCCCGTCGGGCATCGCGGTGTCGCAGCCCGACGCCGACTGACCGTTATGTCACGATGACCGGCCCGTCCACCGTCGCCCGAGGGGGCTGGATGCCCGGCCACAGACATGGCGGATTGCCCCTCGTACTCACCGCGCGATCGGCGACGTGCCTCCAGCTGTCGAGCGAGGTCGATATCCCCAAGAAAGGGGAGATTCCTCAGCGCGAAGCCCCCGACCGCGATGGCCGGGGGCTTCGAAGCATTCGGGTGTCACCCGCAGGTTGGGCAGGGCGGGCCCTCAGGCGGACAGGTGCCGCTCCACGGTCTCGACCTTGCTCGTGAGCCCGTTGGTGACACCGGGGCGCATGTCGGCCTTGAGTACGAGCGAGACCCGCGGGGCGCGCGCCTCGACGGCGGCGACGGCGCGCTTGACGACGTCCATGACCTCGTCCCAGTCGCCCTCGATCGAGGTGAACATCGCGTCCGTACGGTTCGGCAGCCCGGACTCGCGGACGACCCGGACGGCGTCGGCGACATACTCTCCGACCTCTTCGCCCACGCCCAGCGGGGTGACCGAGAAGGCGACGATCACGCGTTCACCGTGCCCTCGCGGCGGGCGCGGGAGGCGATGACGGCGTCCTCGGCCTCGCGCTTGAGCTTGCGCTCGGCGAAGAAGCCGCCGAGCGGCAGGACGGAGAGGACGAAGTAGAGGGCGGCGGTCTTGAACTGCCACTTGGTGCGGTTCCAGGCGTCCAGCCAGAAGAGCACGTACAGGATGAAGAGGATGCCGTGGATCGCGCCCATCACCGGCACGGCGTTGAAGTCGGTCGTGCGCTTGAGCACCGAGCAGACCAGCAGGAGCAGGAAGGAGACGGCCTCCGGGGCGGAGACGAGTCGGAGTCGGTGGAGGGAGGAGGCGGTCTTGATGTCCACGGGGTCACCTTCGGTGGGAGGGGCCGGTGATCTTGTGAATGGATGCACAAGCGCCCCCTATTGTGGCAGCCGTCCTTGCCGGGACTTTGACCGGGGCATTGGGCCCTGTCGGGGAGCGGCGCGGGGCAAGTACCGTCACCCCGTGGCAACGTTTCGACTCCAAGGCAGCAAAGTGCTCGCTGTCGACATGACCGGCGACACCGTCAAGGCGAAGAACGGCTCGATGGTCGCGTACGACGGCCAGATGGCGTTCAAGAAGATGTCCGGCGGCGGTGAGGGCATCCGCGGCATGGTCACCCGCCGGCTGACCGGCGAGCAGATGACCGTGATGGAGGTGAAGGGGCAGGGCACCTGCTACTTCGCCGACCGGGCGTCCGAGATCAATCTGGTCTCGCTGCACGGCGACAAGCTGTACGTCGAGGCGAGCAATCTGCTCTGCACCGACGGCGGCCTGCGTACGGGCACGAGCTTCACCGGGCTGCGCGGCGGGGCGACCGGCAACGGCCTGTTCACCACCACCGTCGAGGGCAGCGGCCAGGCCGCCATCATGTCCGACGGCCCGGCGGTGGTGCTGCGGGTGACCCCGCAGTACCCGCTCTCCGTCGACCCCGGCGCGTACATCGCCCACCAGGGCAACCTCCAGCAGAGCTTCCAGTCCGGTGTGACCTTCCGCACGCTGATGGGCGAGGGCGGCGGCGAGGCGTTCCAGATCCGCTTCGAGGGCGACGGGATCGTGTACGTGCAGCCCAGTGAGCGCAACACGATCGGGGGTGACGTGTGATGCCGTTCCGGGAGATCAACTCGAAGATGGTCGAGGCCACGCTCGTGCCCGGCCAACGGATGTTCAGCCAGCGCGGGGCGATGCTCGCCTACCGCGGCGACGTCACTTTCACGCCGAACATCGCCGGCGGCCAGGGCGGCGTGATGTCGATGATCGGCCGCCGGGTGGCCGGTGAGGCGACCCCGCTGATGACCGTCGAGGGCAGCGGCACGGTCATGTTCGGTCACGGCGGCCACCACATCCAGGTGATCCAGCTGACCGGCGACACCCTGTACGTCGAGGCGGACCGGCTGCTCGCCTTCGACGGGTCCCTGGAGCAGGGCACGATGTTCATGGGCGCCCAGGGCGGCGTCATGGGCATGGTGCGCGGCCAGGTCACGGGCCAGGGGCTGTTCACCACGACCCTCAAGGGTCATGGCGCGGTGGCCGTGATGGCCCACGGCGGCGTGATCGAGCTGCCGGTCACCCCGGGCCGGGCGGTCCATGTGGACCCGCAGGCGTATGTCGCCCACCACGGGGACGTACGCAACAAGCTCTCCACCGCGCTGGGCTGGCGCGACATGGTGGGGCGCGGCTCGGGCGAGGCGTTCCAGCTGGAGCTGAGCGGCAGTGGTGCGGTGTACGTCCAGGCGTCGGAGGAGAAGCTGTGAGCGCCCCTGTGGTTTTCGACCCCCACACCCTTCCGTCGGACGACAACGTCAATCCGTACACCTTCTGCGTGGAGCTCAAGGGGTCCCAGTGGTTCCTGCAGAAGGGCAAGATGATCGCCTACTACGGGCAGATCGAGTTCAACGGCATCGGCCATGGCCGGTTCGAGCGGCTGCTGCGCACGAGCTTCCATTCGCCGCTGCACGCGAGCGACTGGGTGGTGGCCGAGGGCAGCGGCAAGATGCTGCTGGCGGACCGGGCCTTCGATGTGAACTCGTTCGACCTGGACGAGGGCAATCTGACCATCCGTTCCGGCAACCTTCTGGCCTATCAGCCCTCGCTGGCGCTGAAGCAGTCGATCGTGCCGGGGTTCGTGACGCTGATCGGCACGGGGAAGTTCGTGGCGGCGTCGAACGGTCCGGTGGTCTTCATGGAGCCGCCGCTGCGGGTGGACCCGCAGGCGCTGGTGGGCTGGGCGGACTGCCCTTCGCCGTGTCACCACTACGACCACGGGTACATGACCGGTGTGATGGGCGGTGTGCGGGCGCTGACGGGCCTGGGTGGCGTCTCCGGCGAGGAGCACCAGTTCGAGTTCGTCGGGGCCGGTACGGTCCTGCTCCAGTCGACGGAGACGCTGATGGCGGAGCAGCCGACGGGCGCCGTGCCGCACGAGCCGGGGGTGCCTGGCGGCCAGGGCGGAGCCGGTTTTGGCCATGGATCGGCCGGTTCGGTACCGCGCCTTCCCGGACAGCTCGGAGACCTCCAGCGTCGCTTCGGCCTGTGAGCGGTAGTCTGCGGAGTGTGACGTCCTCGAACGTCTGCGCCTTTGTGTGCGGGGACCCGGGGGCCCCGCCAGTCGAACGCGCGAACGCGCCGACCGTATCCGGCGTCACACTCCCCAACTTCGTCCAGTATTCAACTTCTTAGGTAGAATCCATATATGGAGACCGAGACCGCCACCCTCCCTCAGAGCTCCTCCGAGGGGACCCGCTGGCTGACCGACGCCGAGCAGTGCGCCTGGCGCACCTACCTGGACGTCAACAGGATGCTGACGTACCAGATGGAGAAGGACCTCCAGCCGTTCGGCCTGACCAACAACGACTACGAGATCCTGGTGAACCTCTCCGAGTCGGCCGAGCGACGCCTGCGCATGAGCGACCTCGCGGCGGCGACGCTTCAGTCCAAGAGCCGGCTCTCGCACCAGATCACCCGGATGGAGAACGCGGGCCTGGTCCGCCGCGAGAACTGCGAGTCGGACCGGCGCGGGCTGTACGCCGTCCTCACCGACCACGGCATGGACACCATGCGCAAGGTCGCGCCGCACCACGTGGAGTCCGTCCGCAAGCACTTCATCGATCTGCTGTCGCCCGAGGCGCTCGCCGATCTACGCGAGTCACTCTCGCCCGTCGCCGACCGTCTGCGCGGCCGGCGCGGCAAGCCGTAACCGACCGAGCCAGGGGGCCGGGCCGGCCGGTTACAGCTGCCGGCTCAGCCGTTCGTCAGCGTCCGCACCAGCTCGTCCGCGGCCGCGTACGGGTCGAGCTCGCCCGCGACGATCCGCTCCGCCAGCGCGTCCAGGCGCCGGTCGCCGTGCAGATCGCCGATCCGCTCGCGCAGGGCCGTGACGGCGATGGTCTCCACCTCGCGCGCCGAACGCGCCCGGCGGCGCTCGGCGAGCACGCCGCGCTCCTCCATCCACGCCCGGTGCTTCTCCAGGGCCTCCACGACCTCGTCGATGCCCTCCGCGCGGGCGGCGACCGTCTTCACGATCGGCGGCCGCCAGTCGCCCGGCCCCCGGGACTCGCCCAGGCCCAGCATGTGGTTGAGCTCGCGGACGGTGGCGTCGGCGCCGTCCCGGTCCGCCTTGTTGACCACGTACACGTCGCCGATCTCCAGGATGCCCGCCTTCGCGGCCTGGATCCCGTCGCCCATGCCCGGCGCGAGCAGCACCACGGAGGTGTCGGCCTGGGAGGCGATCTCCACCTCCGACTGGCCCACACCCACGGTCTCGACCAGGATCACCTCGCAGCCGGCCGCGTCCAGGACCCGGATCGCCTGCGGCGCCGCCCAGGCCAGACCGCCCAGATGGCCGCGGGTGGCCATGGACCGGATGTAGACGCCCGGGTCGGAGGCGTGCTCCGACATCCGCACCCGGTCGCCGAGGAGCGCGCCGCCGCTGAACGGCGACGAGGGGTCCACGGCCAGCACGCCGACCCGCTTGCCGGCCCGGCGGTATGCCGAGACCAGCGCGGACGTCGACGTGGACTTGCCGACGCCGGGTGAACCGGTCAGGCCCACCACGTACGCCCCGCCGGTCAGCGGGGCCAGCGCCGCCATCACCTCACGCAGCTGCGGGGACGCCCCCTCCACGAGTGAGATCAGCCGGGCCACGGCCCGCGGCCGGCCCTCCCGTGCCTGGGCGACCAGCTGGGGGACGTCCACCATCACGCAGCTCCGTTCGTCGAGTCTTACTTACCCGGCACGCGCACGATCAGGGCGTCACCCTGGCCGCCGCCGCCGCACAGGGCGGCCGCGCCGACCCCGCCGCCGCGCCGCTTCAGCTCCAGCGCCAGGTGGAGGACGACCCGAGCGCCGGACATGCCGATGGGGTGCCCCAGCGCGATCGCGCCACCGTTCACATTCACCTTTTCCGGGGTAACGCCCAGGTCCTTCATTGACTGCACGGCGACCGCGGCGAAGGCCTCGTTGATCTCGATGAGGTCGAGGTCCTCGACGCTCAGGCCCTCCTTCTTCAGGGCCTGCTGGATGGCGTTGGACGGCTGGGACTGGAGCGAGTTGTCCGGGCCCGCGACATTGCCGTGGGCGCCGATCTCGGCGATCCACTCCAGACCGAGCTCCTCGGCCTTGGCCTTGCTCATCACCACGACCGCGGCGGCGCCGTCCGAGATCTGCGAGGACGTACCGGCGGTGATCGTGCCGTCCTTGGCGAACGCCGGACGCAGCTTGCCGAGGGACTCGACCGTGGTCTCGGCGCGGATGCCCTCGTCCTTGGCGAAGACGACCGGCTCGCCCTTGCGCTGCGGGATCTCGACCGGGGTGATCTCGGCCTCGAAGATGCCGTTCTTCTGCGCGGCGGCCGCGCGCTGGTGCGACAGCGCGCCGATCTCGTCCTGGTCCGCGCGGGCGATGCCGAGCCGGGTGTTGTGCTTCTCCGTGGACTCGCCCATGGCGATCGTCTCGAACGGGTCGGTCAGACCGTCGTACGCCATCGAGTCGAGCATCTCGATCGCGCCGTACTTGAAGCCGTCCCGGGACTTGGGCAGCAGGTGCGGGGCGTTGGTCATCGACTCCTGGCCACCGGCGACCACGATGTCGAACTCACCCGCGCGGATCAGCTGGTCCGCCAGGGCGATGGCGTCCAGACCGGACAGACAGACCTTGTTGATCGTCAGCGCCGGGACGTTCATGGGGATGCCCGCCTTGACGGCGGCCTGGCGGGCGGGGATCTGGCCGGCACCCGCCTGGAGCACCTGGCCCATGATCACGTACTGCACCTGATCGCCGCCGATGCCCGCCCGGTCGAGCGCGGCCTTGATGGCGAATCCGCCGAGGTCCGCGCCGGAGAAGGACTTGAGCGAGCCGAGCAGACGGCCCATGGGCGTCCGGGCGCCCGCGACGATCACTGAAGTGGTACCGGTCGTTCCAGACATGAGGCACGGCCCCTTGGATGAGGAGTGAACGAGGGTTTACCTCAATGTACTGAGCGGTACTGGCCTCGGTCATCGGCCAGTCAGTGTGATCGCGCGCACGTTGCGTAACCAGCCTCCGGAGCGCTGCACTAGAGGCATGCTGACGCGTATCGACCACATCGGGATCGCCTGTTTCGACCTTGACAGGACTGTCGAGTTCTACCGTGCGACCTACGGCTTCGAGGTGTTCCACACCGAGGTGAACGAAGAGCAGGGTGTCCGTGAGGCCATGCTCAAGATCAACGAGACCTCGGACGGCGGCGCCTCCTACCTCCAGCTGCTCGAGCCCACCCGCGAGGACTCCGCGGTCGGCAAGTGGCTGGCCAAGAACGGCGAGGGCGTCCACCACATCGCCTTCGGCACCGCGGACGTCGACGGCGACGCCCGGGCCATCGGTGAAAAGGGTGTGCGGGTTCTGTACGAGGAGCCGCGCATCGGGTCCATGGGGTCCCGGATCACCTTCCTGCACCCCAAGGACTGCCACGGCGTACTGACCGAGCTGGTCACCTCGGCACAGCCGTCCGCTGACTCCTCCTCAGCCGAGCACTGACCTCCCGATTCCTGGCCCGGTAGAGTGGCGGCTCCGGGCCGGGGCCGGATCGGGGCCGTGCCGCGGTGTCGTGATTGATCTGACACCATTCCCCGGGGGGCCGTTCGCCGGCGAACGGTGCTCGTTTGGAGAGAGTTGCGACCAGGGGACGGATGGGACCGCGCAGTGCGGGGCTACGAACGCCAGGAGAGCCACCGGGCTGAAGACGACCATCTCTCGCGGTTCGAGGCCGAGATGGACCGGCTGAAGACCGAGCGGGAGAAGGCCGTCCAGCACGCCGAGGACCTCGGTTACCAGGTCGAGGTATTGCGCGCCAAGCTCCACGAGGCGCGCCGCACGATCGCGTCCCGGCCCGCCTACGACAGCGCCGACATCGGCTACCAGGCCGAGCAGCTGCTCCGTAACGCCCAGATCCAGGCCGACCAGCTGCGCTCGGACGCCGAGCGTGAGCTGCGCGAGGCCCGCGCCCAGACCCAGCGGATCCTCCAGGAGCACGCCGAACACCAGGCCCGCCTCCAGGCCGAGCTGCACACCGAGGCGGTACAGCGCCGCCAGCGCCTGGACCAGGAGCTCGCCGAGCGCCGCCAGACCGTCGAGGCCCACGTCAACGAGAACGTGGCCTGGGCCGAGCAGCTGCGCGCCCGTACGGAGTCCCAGGCCAGGCGCCTGATGGAGGAGTCCCGCGCCGAGGCCGAGCAGTCCCTGGCCGCCGCCCGCGCCGAGGCCACCCGGCTCGCCGAGGAGGCCCGCCAGCGCCTCGGCGCCGAGGCGGAGTCCGCCCGCGCCGAGGCCGAGGCGATCCTGCTGCGCGCCCGCAAGGACGCCGAGCGGCTGCTGAACGCCGCCTCCACGCAGGCCCAGGAGGCCACCAGCCACGCCGAGCAGCTGCGCTCCACCACCACCGCCGAGTCCGACCAGGCCCGTCAGCAGGCCGCGGAGCTCAGCCGGGCCGCCGAGCAGCGGATGCAGGAGGCCGAGGAGCGGCTGCGCGAGGCCCGCGCGGAGGCCGAGAAGACGCTGGCCGAGGCGAAGGACGCGGCGGCCAGGCAGCTGGCGAGCGCCGAGTCCGTCAACGAGCAGCGCACCCGGACCGCCAAGGCGGAGATCGCCCGGCTCGTCGGCGAGGCCACCAAGGAGTCGGAGACCCTCAAGAGCGAGGCCGAGCAGGCGCTCGCCGATGCCCGCGCCGAGGCCGAGAAGCTGGTCGCGGAAGCGGCCGAGAAGGCCCGTACGGCCGCGGCCGAGGACTCGGCGGCCCAGCTCGCCAAGGCGGCCCGGACCGCCGAGGAGGTCCTGACCAGGGCGTCCGATGACGCCCGTGAGACCACCCGCAAGGCGTCCGAGGAGGCCGACCGGATCCGCCGCGAGGCCGAGGCGGAGGCCGAGCGGCTGCGCTCGCAGGCGGAAGAGCAGGCCGACCAGCTCAAGGGCGCGGCCAAGGACGACACCAAGGAGTACCGCGCCAAGACGGTCGAGCTCCAGGAGGAGGCGCGCCGGCTGCGCGGCGAGGCCGAGCAGCTGCGGGCCGAGGCCATCGCCGAAGGCGAGCGGATCCGCGGCGAGGCCCGCCGCGAGGCCGTCCAGCAGATCGAGGAGGCGGCCAAGACCGCCGAGGAGCTGCTGACCAAGGCGAAGGCCGACGCGGACGAACTGCGCTCCGGCGCCACCGCGGACAGCGAGCGGGTCCGCACCGAGGCGGCCGAGCGTGCCGCCACGCTCCGTAGCCAGGCCGAGGAGGCCCTGGAGCGGGCCCGCGCGGAGGCCGAGCAGCTGCGCACCGAGGCCGAGGAGCAGGCCGAGTCGGTGCGGACGGCGGCCGACCGGGCCGCCGCCGAGGTGCGCGCCGACGCCGAGCGGGCCGCCGAGGCCCGCGCCGCGGAGGCCGCGGACGAGCTGGCCCGGCTGCACACCGAGGCCGAGACCCGGCTGACCACCGCCGGGCAGGAGCTGACCGACGCCCGCGCCGAGGCCGAGCGGATGCGCCGGGAGACCGCGGAGGAGACCGAGCGGCTGCGTACCGAGGCCGCCGAGCGGATCCGTACACTCCAGGCCCAGGCCGAGCAGGAGGCCGAGCGGCTGCGCAACGAGGCGGCGGCCGACGCGTCGACCGCCCGCGCCGAGGGCGAGAACATCGCCGTACGGCTGCGGTCCGAGGCCGCCGCCGAGGCGGAGCGGCTCAAGTCGGAGGCACAGGACACCGCGGACCGGGTACGGGCCGAGGCCGCCGCCGCGGCCGAGCGGGTCGCGGCCGAGGCCGCCGAGGCGCTGTCGGCCGCCCAGGAGGAGGCCAACCGGCGTCGCCGCGAGGCCGAGGAGACCCTCTCGTCGGCCCGTGCCGAGGCCGACGGCGAGCGCGCGCAGGCCCGTCAGCAGAGCGAGGAGCTGCTCGCCTCCGCCCGCAAGCGGGTCGAGGAGGCGCAGACCGAGGCGCAGCGCCTGGTCGAGGAGGCGGACCGGCGCGCCACGGAGATGGTGTCGGCGGCCGAGCAGACCGCCCAGCAGGTACGGGACTCGGTCGCCGGGCTGCAGGAGCAGGCCGAGGAGGAAATCGCCGGCCTGCGCAGCGCCGCCGAGCACGCGGCGGAGCGGACGAGGACCGAGGCGCAGGAAGAGGCCGACCGGGTCCGCGCCGACGCCTACGAGGAGCGGGAGCGGGCCACCGAGGACGCCAACCGCACCCGCACCCGCGCCAAGGAGGAGGCGGACGCGGCCAAGGCGCTCGCCGAGCGGACCGTCACGGACGCGATCGCCGAGGCCGAGAAGCTGCGCACGGACACCGCCGAGTACGCGCAGCGGGTACGGACCGAGGCGACGGACTCGCTGGCCCAGGCCGAGCAGGACGCGTCGCGCACCCGCGCGGACGCCCGGGAGGACGCCAACCGGATCCGTTCCGAGGCGGCCGAGCAGGCGGACCGGCTGGTCGGCGAGGCGACGAGCGAGGCCGAGCGGATCACCGCCGAGGCCGCCGAGCTGCTCGCCGCGGCGGAGCAGGACGCGGCACAGGCCCGTACGGACTCCGAGCGGGTGCGGGCGGAGGGCGAGGCGGACGCGGAGCGGATGCGCGCCGAGGCCCGTACCGAAGGCGAGCAGGTCCTCGACGAGGCCCGCAAGGCCGCCGACAAGCGGCGCGCGGACGCGGCCGAGCAGGCCGACCAGCTGATCGGTGAGGCGACCCGCGAGGCCGAGCGGGTGACCGCCGAGGCGTCCGGCGAGGCCGAGCGGCTGCGCGCGGAGGCGGCGGAGACCGTCGGCTCGGCGCAGCAGGCGGCCGAGCGGATCCGGGCGGAGGCCGAGCGCGGCCGGGCCGAGGCCGAGGCCGCGGCCGAGCAGATGCGGTCCGAGGCGCGCGAGGAGGCGGACCGTACTCTCGACGAGGCGCGCGAGGCCGCGGCCAAGCGGCGCGCGGACGCCGCCGAGCAGGCGGACCAGCTGATGGCGAAGGCCCAGGAGGAGGCGCTGCGCGCCACCACCGAGGCGGAGTCGCAGGCCGACACGATGGTCGGCGCGGCCCGCAAGGAAGCCGAGCGGATCGTCGCCGAGGCGACCGTCGAGGGCAACACGCTGGTGGAGAAGGCCCGTACTGACGCCGACGAGCTGCTCGTCGGCGCGCGCCGGGACGCCACCGCGATAAGGGAGCGTTCGGAGGAGCTGCGTTCGCGCACCGAGGCCGAGATCGAGGAGCTGCACGAGCGGGCCCGCCGGGAGAGCGCCGAGCAGATGAAGACGGCCGGCGAGCGGGTCGACAAGCTGGTGGCCGCCGCGACCCAGCAGCAGCAGGAGGCCGAGGAGAAGGTCAAGACGCTGGTGGCCGAGGCGAATTCGGAGGCGGGCAAGGTCCGGATCGCGGCGGTCAAGAAGGCCGAGGCGCTGCTCAAGGAGGCCGAGCAGAAGAAGGCCACGCTGGTGCGCGAGGCGGAAAAGATCAAGGCGGACGCCGAGGCCGAGGCCGATGCCATGATCGCGGAGGGCAAGCGGGAACTGGAGGTCCTGGTGCGCCGCCGCGAGGACATCAATGCGGAGATCTCCCGTGTCCAGGATGTTCTTGAGGCGTTGGAATCATTCGAGGCACCGTCAGCCGGCTCGAAGGACGGGGGCAAGACGGCTGTCTCGGCGGGGGTTACACGTTCGAGTGGCAAGTCGTCCGACGGCTAGCCACTCAAAAGGCTGGACATTCTCCAGATCAAACGGGCATCCGCTCGATGACACGCCGCTTCGACCCCTAGGATTCCCCCTAACACCTCACCGGTCTCATTCGACAGGAACCCCATGAGCGACACTTCCTCCCCCTTCGGCTTCGAGCTCGTGCGGCGTGGTTACGACCGCGGTCAGGTGGACGACCGCATTACCAAGCTCGTCGCCGACCGAGACAGTGCTCTGGCCCGAATCACCTCTCTGGAAAAGCGCATCGAGGAGCTCCACCTCGAAACGCAGAACGCTCAGGCCCAGGTCAGCGACGCGGAACCGTCGTACGCCGGTCTTGGCGCGCGGGTCGAGAAGATCCTCCGTCTCGCCGAGGAGGAGGCGAAGGATCTGCGCGAGGAGGCCCGTCGCGCCGCCGAGCAGCACCGCGAGCTGGCCGAGTCGGCCGCCCAGCAGGTGCGCAACGACGCCGAGTCGTTCGCGGCGGAGCGCAAGGCGAAGGCCGAGGACGAGGGCGTTCGGATCGTCGAGAAGGCCCAGGGCGAGGCGAACTCGCTGCGCGCCGAGGCGCAGAAGGACGCGCAGTCGAAGCGTGAGGAGGCGGACGCCCTCTTCGAGGAGACCCGCGCCAAGGCCGCGCAGGCGGCGGCCGACTTCGAGACCAACCTGGCCAAGCGCCGCGAGCAGTCCGAGCGGGACCTGGCCTCGCGTCAGGCGAAGGCGGAGAAGCGTCTCGCCGAGATCGAGCACCGCGCCGAGCAGCTGCGCCTGGAGGCCGAGAAGCTGCGTACGGACGCGGAGCGCCGGGCCCGCCAGACGGTGGAGACCGCGCAGCGCCAGGCCGAGGACATCGTGGCCGACGCGAACGCCAAGGCGGACCGGATCCGCAGCGAATCGGAGCGCGAGCTGGCGGCGCTCACCAACCGCCGCGACTCGATCAACGCGCAGCTGACCAACGTCCGCGAGATGCTGGCGACGCTGACCGGTGCGGCGGTGGCCGCGGCCGGTTCCCCGATCGACGACGAGCCGGCCACCCGCGGCGTCCCGGCCCAGCAGTCCCGGTAACCACGACCGCCTGGCGAGTGAGCCGAAGGGCGCGCGGGCGTCGAAAGGGAGAAGGCGCGGAGGTCCCGAGGAACGAGGGACCGAGCACGATCGACCGTCGACGCACGCTCAAAGCGCCCGGAGGCGAACCGAGCCCCAAAAAGATGCCGAACGTCTCGTTCTGCCGAGCCCCCTGTCACTCCGGTGGCGGGGGGCTTTGTGCGCCCGTAGCGTGGCGACATGATCGAGCTCGAGGGTCTCACCAAGCGGTTCGGCACGAAGGTGGCGGTCGACCATCTCTCGTTCCAGGTCCGGCCGGGTGTGGTGACGGGGTTCCTGGGGCCGAACGGCGCCGGGAAGTCGACGACGATGCGGATGATGCTCGATCTGGACAATCCGACCAGCGGAAGGGTCCGGATCGACGGGAAGCACTACCGCGATCTTGAGGAACCGCTGAAGTACATCGGGGCGTTGCTGGAGGCCAAGGCGATGCACGGCGGTCGCTCGGCGTACAACAACCTGCTCTGCCTGGCGCAGTCCAACCGCATTCCGGAGCGCCGGGTCGCCGAGGTGCTCGACACGGTCGGGCTGAGCACGGTGGCCCGGAAGAAGTCCAAAGGATTTTCGCTCGGCATGGCCCAGCGCCTGGGAATCGCCTCTGCGTTGCTGGGCGATCCGGAGATTCTTATGTTCGACGAACCCGTCAACGGTCTGGACCCCGAGGGAATTCACTGGATCCGCAACCTGATGAAGGCGTTGGCGGCCGAAGGCCGGACGATCTTCGTTTCCAGCCATCTGATGAGCGAAATGGCGCTGACCGCCGATCACTTGATCGTCATCGGGCAGGGGCGACTGCTCGCCGATACATCGATGGCCGATTTCATCCAGCAGAACTCCCGGAGTTTTGTACGGCTTCGCTCCCCGCAGCAGGAGCGGCTGCGCGACCTCCTGCACGAGCACGGCTATCAGGCCGTCGAGTCGGGCAACGGCACCCTGGAGATCGACGGGGCGACCACGGAGGCACTCGGTGAGCTCGCCGCCCGCCACCAGCTGGTCCTGCACGAGCTGAGCTCCCAGCGCGCCTCGCTGGAGGAGGCGTTCATGCAGATGACGGCGGGCGCGGTCGAGTACCACGCGCACGGTACGGACGTACATCCCGGCACGATCAGCGGGCCCCGGTGGGGCGACCAGGCGCCCCGGTGGGGCACGACCTCCCAGGGGAAGTGAGCATGGCATCGGTACCCGCGGTCCTCCAGTCCGAGTGGACCAAGATCCGTACGGTCTCGTCGACCACCTGGACGCTGGCCAGCGCGCTGCTGGTGACCGTCGCCATGAGCGCGGCGCTCTGCGCGCTGATGAAGGCGACCTTCGACGAGCTCTCCCCCGCCGAGCAGGCCACCTTCGACCCGACCTTCATCAGCTTCTCCGGGATGATCCTGGGGCAGCTCGCGATGGTGGTCTTCGGTGTGCTGGTGGTGGGCACCGAGTACAGCTCCGGCATGATCCGCACCTCCCTGGCCGCCGTCCCGCAGCGGGCCACCTTCCTCTTCAGCAAGATCGCGGTGGCCACGGCGCTCGCCCTGGTGGTGGGGCTGGCGACCAGCTTCCTGTCGTTCTTCCTGGGGCAGGCGCTGCTCGGCGAGCACCGGACGACCCTGGGCGCGGACAACGTCCTGCGCGCGGTGATCGGCGGCGGGCTCTACATGGGGCTGATCGCGCTGTTCTCGATGGGTGTCGCGGCGATGCTGCGTTCGTCGATGCTGTCGCTGGGCATCCTGGTGCCGTTCTTCTTCCTGATCTCGCAGATCCTCTCGGCCGTACCGAAGGCCAAGGAAGTGGCGAAGTACTTCCCCGACCAGGCCGGCGCCAAGATCATGCAGGTGGTCCCGGAGGCCATGAACACCGAGAAGACGCCGTACGGGCCCTGGGGCGGACTCGGGATCATGCTGATCTGGGTGGCGGCTGCCCTGATCGGCGGCTATCTGGTGATCAAGAAGCGGGACGCCTGACCGACCGCCAGGCCGCCCTTCCGTCCGGCCATCCGGCGCCGTCGTCTTCGTCCGGCTTCGGCGGAACCGTCAACGGCTCGATATCCTCCTAAGTCTTACGGGGGGCTTCCGGCCGCGGGCCGCTGCCCCGACGACACCTGACCTGTCGATGGGGCTGGAGAATGATCGAGGCAGTCGGCCTGACGAAGCGCTACGGCGCCAAGACGGCCGTGTACAACCTTTCCTTCCAGGTGCGGCCCGGCGCCGTCACCGGCTTCCTGGGGCCCAACGGCTCCGGGAAGTCGACAACCATGCGCATGATCCTCGGTCTCGACCAGCCGACTTCCGGCCATGTCACCATCGGCGGACATCCCTTCCGGCAGCTGCCGAACGCGCCCCGGCAGGTCGGCGCCCTGCTCGACGCCAAGGCCGTGCACGGCGGGCGCAGCGCGCGCAACCACCTGCTGTCGCTGGCGCAGCTGGCCGGCATCCCGGCGCGCCGGGTCGACGAGGTGCTCGGTGTCGTCGGTCTGCAGGACGTGGCCAAGCGGCGCTCGAAGGGCTTCTCGCTCGGCATGGGCCAGCGGCTGGGCATCGCGGCCGCGCTGCTTGGCGACCCGCAGGTGCTGCTCTTCGACGAGCCGGTCAACGGTCTCGACCCCGAGGGCATCCTCTGGGTGCGCAATCTGATGAAGAAGCTCGCCTCCGAGGGCCGCACGGTCTTCGTGTCGAGCCATCTGATGAGCGAGATGGCGCTCACCGCCGACCATCTGATCGTGATCGGCCGCGGCCAGCTGCTCGCCGACATGAGCGTCAAGGACTTCATCTCGGCCAACTCCGCGGACTTCGCCCGGGTGCGGACCCCGCAGACCGCGCCCGAGCAGCGCGAGAAGCTGACGGGTGTGCTCACCGAGGCGGGCGGGCAGGTGCTGTCCGAGCCGGACGGCGCGCTGCGGGTGACCGGGCTCGCGCTGCCGCGGATCAGCGATCTCGCCCATGACGCGGACGTACGGCTGTGGGAGCTCTCCCCGCACCAGGCCTCCCTCGAGGAGGCGTACATGCGGATGACGCAGGCCGCCGTGGACTACCGCTCCACCGAGGACCAGCTCGCCGGCCTCCAGCAGCCGATGCCCCCGGGGTACGCGCCGCCGCAGCCGGTGATCCCCGAGGTGCCGCAGCAGGGCTGGTACGCCCCGCCGCCGCCCGGACAGAACCCCTACGCGGGCGCCCCCGCGGCGGCGCCCGTCGCGCCGCAGGCGGCCCCGGCCGCGCCGCCCGCCGCCGCTCCCGCTCCCGCCCCGGCCCCGGCCGCCGCCCCCGACCTGACCAAGCGCGAGAACGACGAGGACGCCCGATGACGACCCCGTACCAGCAGCCGGGCGCGCCGTTCGGCACGTACACCTCCCCCATCCCGGTGCGCCGGGCCAACCTCGGGGACGCCCTGGCCTCCGAGTGGACCAAGATCCGTTCCGTACGGGCCACGGTGTGGACGCTCGGCGTCATGGTCCTGCTCATGCTCGGCGTCGGTCTGGGCGTCGCGGCGATCGTGTCGAACGCGGGCGTCGACACCGAGGGCGAGCCGGCGCTCGGCATGGGCTTCTTCGGTGTGCTGCTCGGTTCGATCTGTGTGATGACCCTGGGCGTGCTGACCATCGCGTCGGAGTACGGCACCGGCATGATCCGCACCACGCTGACCGCCTGCCCGAGCCGCGGCCGGGTGCTGGCCGCCAAGGCGATCGTCTTCTTCCTGCTCGTGTTCACGCTCACCACGGCGATCGCGGCGTTCGTCGCGGTCGTCCAGACCGGGATGGTGGAGGCGCCGGCGGCGACCGGAGCGCAGTGGCTGCGGGCGACCGTCGGTATCGGGCTGTTCGTCGCGCTGCTCGGGCTGCTGGCCCTCGCGGTCGGCTCGCTGATCCGGCACTCCGCCGGCGCGATCACGATCATGATCGGCCTGATGCTGTTCCCGCTGGTGGCCGCGATGTTCATGGTGTCGGAGTCGCTGCAGGACCTGCAGAAGGCGCTGCTGGAGTACTCGATCCCCAGCCAGCTCATCGCGATCTACGGCGCGTCCGGGGTCTCGGAGTCCGCCCCGGCCGGCTGGGAACCGGTGTGGATCATGCTCGGCGTCACGGCCGTTGCGCTGGGCGCCGCCTTCGCCGTCCTCAACACCCGGGACGTCTGACCGGACCCTCCGGCAGGCCGGCTCGTGCTCCGGCTAGTACTTCGGCGCGTTACGGGACCGCTGCACCCGCGAGGTGCGGCGGTCCTTCGCGTTCCAGCACGCCTTGTGCCAGTGCCGGCGGTCGTCGACGCCGCCGTACTCCGGCCAGGCCACCACATGTGGCGTGCCGGAGGGGATCTCCTGGTCGCAGCCGGGGCAGCGGTAGCGCTTGCCGGCCGCGCTCGCGCCGGCCACATGCCGGACCGACCACTGCTCGCCCTGCCACGACTCGGTGCGCTGGGCACCGCCGTACCGGTCGCCGGAGGCGCCCTCGTGATCGGCGGGATTCTCGCCGCCACGGGGGCGGTTGCGACGCGGGGACACGGAACACCTCACGGGGGCCGACTCGTAACGGACACGGGAAAGACGCCATCCAGCGTACGGGCCGCAACCCTGGGTACACGCCCCCCATCGGCCCTACGACACCCGCCAGGGGGGCTAGTTGCCGGAAAATCGCAAGAACTTCCCGGGCGGCCGTTGCCTTTGGCACGTGTCAGACGTTGTTGCCGGTAACAGGGGGAGAGCCGCGTCGGCCGAGCAAGGAGGCAGAAGGCGATGCGCGTGGGTACGTTTGTTCTGGCCGCCCAGTTCCCGGGCCAGGGACAGGGGGAGGCACTGCACCGCGCGGTGCGGACCGCCGAGGTGGCCGAAGAGGCGGGACTCGACTCCGTCTGGCTGGCCGAGCACCACTTCGTGCCGTACGGGGTCTGCCCGTCGGCGGTGACCCTGGCCGCGCTGCTCCTCGGCAGGACCCGCCGGATCCGGGTGGGCACGGCGGTGACCGTGCTGCCGACGAACCATCCGGTCGCCGTCGGCGAACAGGCCGCGCTGCTCCATCTGACCTCGGGCGGCCGGTTCACGCTCGGTGTGGGCCGCGGTGGCCCCTGGGTCGACCTGGAGGTGTTCGGCGCGGGCCTCGACGCGTACGACCACGGCTTCCCCGAGGCGCTCGGTCTGCTGCTGCGCTGGCTGCGTGAACCCCGTGTGGGAGCGGAGGGGGAACGATTCGCTTTCCGTGAAGTGGCGGTCGTGCCCCGGCCGGACGAGCTGATCACCGACGGGGGCGCCGACGGTCCGGGCGACGGGCCTGAGGTGATCCTGGCCTGCACCTCGCCGCGGAGCGTCCGGCTGGCGGCCGAGCGCGGGCTGCCGATGCTGCTCGGGATGCACTGCGGCGACGAGGAGAAGGCGGAGATGGTGGCGTCCTGGCGTACGCAGGCGCTCGCGGCGGGTCATGCGCCGGACGCCGTCGCGCGCGCCGCCCGGCTGCATGTGTCCGCCGGTGTCGTCCAGCTCGCCGACCGCTCGGCGGACGCCGCCGAGGTGCTGCTCAAGGCCATGCCCGGCTGGCTGAAACAGGGGCTGGACGCCCATGTGACGGTCGACGGCCGGCACCGCACGATGCGCGACCCCGTCGCCTACACCGAACTCCTGTGTTCCCTGCATCCGGTGGGCACACCACGGCTGGCGGCCGACCGGCTCGCCGCGACCTCGGAGCGGACCGGCATCACCCGCTTCGCGCTGCTCGCCGAAGGCTCGGGCGAACTCACGGCCACCGAGGAGAACGTACGGCGGCTGGGCGAAGAGGTGCTTCCGCGGCTCGGCTGAGTCACCGTGGAGCGGTACGGAACTGCTGCCGCCCCGGCGTCCCTTGCACCTCCCGCGACGCGGAGCGGCAGCCCAAGGCATCAGCAGTCGCGCAGTTCCGGCGACTGGTTCAGCAGCTGGCCGCGGATGGAGGTGAAGCGGGCCAGCCGCTCGTCCACCGAGGAGTCCAGCGGGAAGACCGCCACGCGGTGGCAGTTCTGGAATGCCAGACGCACACCGAAGTGCCGCTGGAGCGCACCGCGAATCGCGTCACTCGCCAGCGCGCGCAGCAGCTGACCACGAGCCTGCTCGTCCGGCGGCGGCGTCTGGTTGTCGGCGAACTCGCCACCGTCCACCTTCAGCTGGGCCACCAGAGAGCTGATCATCTCCCATGCGTAGGGCAGGGAGGTCCGGACGCAGTCGACGAAGTCGGCTTCGTCGACCTCGCCTCGCTCGGCCTGTTCCAACAGCGCCGGTGAGACGTCGAGCGACATGGGTTCTCCTCTCGCGACCCCGCGAAGGCGAGGTCTTACGGGCAGGGAAGGAGGAGCCCCCGTGTTGCACGCAGAGTGCACGAGCGACAACCTCCCGCTTCCACGGTAAGCGTGCTGTCCGGACCGCACCAGGAGATTGGGAACACAACCGGCCAATAACGAACGGGGCTTTAGGGCCGAATCGCGCGGAAGCGTATGCGTCGAGTAGCGTTGCGCCCCATGCGTCTCGTCATCGCCCGCTGCTCCGTGGACTACGCGGGCCGGCTCACCGCCCACCTGCCCTCCGCCCCCCGTCTGATCCTGGTCAAGGCAGACGGCAGTGTCTCCATCCACGCCGACGACCGGGCGTACAAGCCCCTCAACTGGATGTCGCCGCCCTGCACGCTCAAGGAAGGCGTCGACGGCGAGGCGGGCGTGTGGACCGTGGTGAACAAAGCGGGCGAGAAATTGATCATCACGATGGAGGAGATCCTCCACGACTCCTCGCACGAGCTGGGTGTCGACCCGGGCCTTATCAAGGACGGCGTGGAAGCGCACCTCCAGGAGCTCCTCGCCGACAGGATCGAGACACTGGGCGATGGATACACGCTGATCCGCCGCGAGTACCCGACCGCCATCGGCCCGGTCGACATTCTCTGCCGGAACGCCGACGGCGCGACGGTGGCGGTGGAGATCAAGCGGCGCGGTGAGATCGACGGTGTGGAGCAGCTCACCCGCTATCTGGAGCTGCTGAACCGCGACCCCCATCTGGCGCCGGTCAAGGGGATCTTCGCGGCGCAGGAGATCAAGCCGCAGGCGCGGGTGCTCGCGACGGACCGCGGGATCGACTGCGCGGTGCTCGACTACGACGCGCTGCGCGGGATCGAGGACGACAAGCTGCGGCTCTTCTAGGCCTCAGGAACAAGCAGTGGCGGCCCCGGGCGGATGATCATCCGCCCGGGGCCGCCGTCTGCGTCCGGCTGTCAGGTGGTGCTGGGGGAGCCGGCGGTGCTGCCGGTCGTCTCGGTGCCGGTGGTGGTGCCACCCGTCGTCTCGGTGCCGGTGGTGGTGCCGCCTGTCGTCTCGGTACCGCCGGAGTTCGTCCCCCCGCTCGTTTCGGTCCCACCGGTGGTGGTGGTCCCGCCCGTCGGGTCGGTGCCGCCCGTGGAGCTGCTGCCGGTGGACGTCGAACCGCTGCTCGTCGGGGACCCCGAGCCGCTCGGGCTGCCCGAGGTGGTGGGGCTGCCGCTGGTCGAGCCGCTGCTGGACGGGGAGCCGGAGCCGCTCGGGCTGCCGGACGTGGTGGTGGTGCCGCCGCCCGAGGGCGAGCCCGAGGAGGAGCCGCCGGTGGACGGGCCGCCCGTGGTCGTACCGCCCGTCGCGCTGCCCGAGGAGGACGGCTTGTCGTCCGGCGTCGGATCCGTGCCGCCGCCCGTCGTGGAGCCGTTGCCGCCCGGGGCCGACGAGCCCGTCGGGTCCGGCGACTGCCCGCCGCCGGGCCGGCTCGGGTCGGGGGCCTCGTCCTGGCCGCCCGGCTCGGACGCGTCGAGGCCGCCGTCGCCGGGGTCCTCGGTCGCCGACTGGTCGGAGGTGACCCGGTCGGCGCCCGGGGCGTCGTCGCCCGAGGTCGCCCCGAGGGTGACGACCGTACCGAGGACGGCCACGAGCAGGGCGCCCGCACCCGCCGCGACCAGGTTGCGCCGGGCGCCGCCCAGGAGGGCGCGCCGGGTGCTCACCTTGGGCAGCCCGCCGACGGGCGTGTCCTGGCGGGTGATCAGGGTGACGGGCTCGTCGGGGAAGCTGGGCAGCGGCCGGGCCGCGGGGACACCGCGGGGCAGGGAGGCCGACTCCTCGGACCGCGCGGCGGGCACCGCGTCGCCCGAGGGGGTACGTCCCCCGGCGAGCGGGCCGCGCTCGCGGTCGGCGACCAGGGCGAGGGCCCGGCGCCCGGCGACGGTGCCGCGCTTGTCGGCGAGCGCGCCGCGCAGGGCGATGGAGGCTTCCAGTTCGGCGCGGGCCCGCTCGACGTTTCCGGCGCAGAGCGCGAGCACACCCAGTTCGTGGTGGAAGTACGCCTCCTCGGCGACCTCGCCGGCGATCCGGGCGGCCTCCTGGCCTGTGCGCAGGGCGCGCTCCCAGGCGCCCCAGTGCAGCCCGGCCGCGAGGGCGGGGGTGGCGCTGCGGGCGAGCAGGACGGCGGCGCTGGCGTGGCCGGCCTCCGAGCCGGGGACGAGCGTGGTCATGGCGGCGAGGAGGGCGTCCGCCTCGGCGGCGGCGCGTTCGGGGGTGACCGAGGGGTGACCGGCCCACCAGGCGTAGTGCTGGGCGACGGTGTGGGCGCGGGCCTCGGCGCCTTCGCCGTACCCCTTGGCCTCCAGCTGGGGGAGGACGCCGGCGGCGAGCCGGTAGCGGGGGCCGACCGGGGTGAGCAGTCCGCAGCCCATGAGCTCGCCGAGCGCGGCGTCGGCGTGGGTGTCGCCGACGAGCGCGGGCAGGTGGGCCTGGTGCGGTACTTCGCCGCCGAGGGCGACGGCGAAGCGCAGGGTCTCGCGGGCGGACTCGCCGAGCCGGGAGGCGAGCAGTGGCGCGGGGGCCGCGCCGTCGCCGAGGGTGGGCAGCGGTATCTCGGGCAGTTCGTCGGGCAGCGGGGTGTCGTCGTCGGGGTCCCGGTCGCCAGTGCCGAAGGCGTCGAAGGAGCCCTGTCCGGCCCGCAGTGCGTCGCGCTGCCGCAGCAGAGCGCCCGCCTGGACGAAGCGCAGCGGCAGCCCCTCGGACTCGAACCACAGGTCGCCGGCCCAGTTCGCCTCGTCGTCGGTGAGCGGCCGGTCGACGGCGTGCTCCAGGAGCTCCAGCGCGGCGCTGCGGCCGAGGCCGGCGAGGAAGACCTCTTCGAGGTGGGAGTCGGGGCTCGGTGCGGCCACGTCGGGGGTGGCGGCGAGGAGGTAGGCGCACTCGGGGGTGGCGGCGAGGAGTTCGTCGAGGGCGGCGCCGCCGAATTCGAGGTCGTCGACGACGACGACCGCGCCGATGTCGTGGACGGCGGCGAGCAGTCCGGCCCGGTCCGGCCGGTGGCGCGGGGCGTGCAGGACGGTGGTGTAGAGCTCGTGCAGCAGCTCGGCGGGGGCGCGGTGGTGGCCGGAGAGGCGTACGACTCCGTCGGGGGCGATGTCGGCGCAGTCGGCGGCGACGGTGTCGAGGAGGACCGTACGGCCGGAGCCGGCGGGGCCGGTGAGGCGTACGGAGCGGCCGCGGGCCAGGAGCCGTACGAGCCGTTCGCGTTCCTCCTGGCGTTCCAGGAGCGGCGGCTGGGCCGCGGCGGGGCCCGGGGGCAGCGGCGGGGCGAGGGCGCGGGTGAGCTCGGCGCGTTCGTCGGCGGTGCGCTTGCGCGGCCGGTCCGGGGCCTCCCCCGGCGGGCAGGGCTCTATCTCGCTGCCGTCTATGGGGTTGATGGTGAGCAGCAGATCGCCGGAGACGATCTTGGTGGTGCGGGCGGGGCCGGGTGAGGCCGGGCCGCTGCCCTTGATCGGTCCGCCCATGGGCAGGGCGGCTTCGCGGCGGCCGCCGTCGGCGGCCTCGCTGTCGTGACCGTGCTCTTCCGGTCCTCGGTTCATCGGGTCCATGGCCAAAGCCCCCCAAAAGCGTCCGCGTGCCGAAGCCCCTCCCGGCCGATCTGCACGCTCCGCTGTCGCTTCTGGTCCGGTGCCCGCCGCGTGGGTCCGTCAATCGGCGGGCGACCGAACCCTAGACCTTCGCAGAGTATCCGTGAACAGGCGGGGTGCCAGGCCGCCCAAGACGTCACCTTCTCGTGAGGATTGGGCGGGGCGGGCGATTTTCACAGCCGCTCCACACCTGGTGACCTCGCCGTAACCGCTGTTCAGACGCGTGGCAGCGACTCGGCCGCGAGACCGCCCTCGATGGCGAGGATGCGGTGCAGCCGGGTCGCCACCAGCAGACGCTGCATCTGGGGCGGGACCCCGCGCAGCACCAGGCGGCGGCCGCAGCGGCCGGCCCGGCGGTGCGCGCCCATGATGACCCCGAGCCCGGTGGCGTCCCAGGAGTCGAGGCCGGTCAGATCGAGCACCAGGTCGCCGACGCCGTCGTCGACGGCCGAGTGCAGGACCGTACGGGCGTCCGCCGCGCTGCGGACGTCGAGGCGGCCCCCGACGACCAGCTCGGCGTGGTCGCCCCTGATATGCATATGTGCTCCCCGAGAGTGCTCCGTCTTTGCAACAACTGACTGCCGGACCGGCAGAAGCGTTGCGCCTTGTAAGCGAACCGAGACCGAATTCACCCGTCGGGGTGAAGGGCGTTTCAGTGCTTGTAGAAGCCCTGCCCGCTCTTGCGCCCGATGTCACCGGCGTCCACCATCCGGCGCATCAGCTCCGGCGGCGCGAACTTCTCGTCCTGGGACTCGGTGTAGATGTTGCTGGTGGCGTGCAGCAGGATGTCGACGCCGGTCAGGTCGGCGGTGGCCAGCGGGCCCATGGCGTGACCGAAGCCCAGCTTGCAGGCGATGTCGATGTCCTCGGCGGAGGCGACGCCCGACTCGTAGAGCTTGGCGGCCTCGACGACGAGGGCGGAGATGAGGCGGGTGGTGACGAAGCCGGCCACGTCGCGGTTGACGACGATGCAGGTCTTGCCGACGGACTCGGCGAACTCCCGGGCGGTGGCGAGGGTTTCGTCGCTGGTCTTGTAGCCGCGGACGAGCTCGCAGAGCTGCATCATCGGGACGGGCGAGAAGAAGTGGGTGCCGACGACCCGCTCGGGGCGCTCGGTGACCGCCGCGATCTTGGTGATCGGGATGGCGGAGGTGTTGGAGGCGAGGACGGCGTCGTCGCGTACGAGCTTGTCGAGCGTCCGGAAGATCTCGTGCTTGATCTCGAGCTTCTCGAAGACGGCCTCGACGACGACGTCGACGTCGGCGACCGCGTCGAGGTCGGTGGTGGTGGTGATGCGGCCGAGGGCGGCCTCGGCGTCGGCGGCCTCGAGCTTGCCCTTGGCGACGAACTTGTCGTATGACGCCTTGATGCCGTCGGTGCCGCGGGTCAGGGCGGCATCGGTGACGTCACGGAGCACGACCTCCCAGCCCGCCTGGGCCGAGACCTGCGCGATACCGGACCCCATGAGTCCGGCCCCGATGACGGCGAGCTTCCTGGCCACGTTCTACCCCTTAACGGCTGTTTACTTCTAGGCTCTTCGGCGGAGATTAGCGTTCGTGAGGGGTCGTGTGAGCGTGAAGAGATGCGCGTCACGTCTCAGCTGACGGACATCACACTGGTACGGCTCATTCCGCACGGGGCCGCCCCGCGGGTCCGCGGCGCGGCCGGGGCGTAACTACGCTGGCCGTATGGTCAATCTGACGCGCATCTACACCCGTACCGGCGACCAGGGCACCACCGCCCTGGGCGACATGAGCCGGACCGCCAAGACCGATCTGCGGATCGCGGCGTACGCCGACGCCAACGAGGCCAACGCGGTCATCGGCACGGCGATCGCCCTCGGGCAGCTCGGCGAGGAGGTCGTGAAGGTCCTCGTCCGGGTCCAGAACGACCTGTTCGACGTGGGCGCGGATCTTTCGACGCCGGTGGTCGAGGACCCGAAGTACCCGCCGCTGCGGGTCGAGCAGCCGTACATCGACAAGCTGGAGGCGGACTGCGACCGGTTCCTGGAGGAGCTGGAGAAGCTGCGCTCCTTCATCCTGCCGGGCGGCACCCCCGGGGCGGCCCTGCTGCACCAGGCGTGCACGGTGGTCCGCCGGGCGGAGCGCTCGACGTGGGCGGCGCTGGAGGTGCACGGCGAGACGATGAACCCGCTGACGGCGACGTATCTCAACCGCCTCTCCGACCTCCTGTTCATCCTGGCGAGGACAGCGAACAAGGAGGTCGGCGACGTGCTCTGGGTGCCGGGCGGCGAACGCTGACGGCAGGCGCCGGCGACCCCCCGGCTGGGAGTCCGGGGGTCATCCCCCGGGAGACTTAGCCCGGGCGGCGAACGCTGACGGCCACCCCGGCCGCCCCCGGCTCGCTAGCGTTCCACGCGGACCGGTTCGCGGTCCTCGGCTGGGGTCGGGGTCGGGTCCTTCTTCGGCCAGATCGCGTAGGTGAGCGCGATCAGGCCGTGGATGGCGGCCGTCTTCCAGGCCGCGGACATCCAGCTCTCCAGCGAACCGGTCCGGCTCGGGTCGCCCACGTACCAGATCGCGAGCTGGAGCAGCGCGGTCGCGACCGCGGCGCCGAGGAGGGTGCCGAGCCAGAGCTTGCCCTCGTAGGCCGCCCGGGCCATGCCGTACTTCGGCGGACGCCACGGCACCGGGCCGCCGCCGAAGCGGTGTGCGGCGTGGCGGTCGAGCCACTTGACCGTGCGGTGGCCGTGGCCGACGGTGTAGCCGATGTAGAGCGCGGCCACACCGTGCTTCATGCTCGGCTCGGCGCCGTTCTTCAGGTCGATCGCGGTGACGACCAGCAGCAGGACCTCCAGCAGCGGCTCGCACAGGAGCAGGGCCGCGCCGGTCCGGGGCATCTTCAGCAGGTAGCGGACGGCGAGTCCGGCCGCCAGCAGCACCCAGAATCCGACCTCGCAGATCACGATCATGGCGACGATCACGGGGGCTCTCCTTTCGTACGGTTCCAGCCTCCCGTCGCCGTCGCCACCCCGCGTCGTCGTCAGTGACGAGCTGCGACTGCATCCTTCGATGTACTGGCGGCTCCGACCGGGCGGGGAGTCCGGGGCGGGCCGGTACGTGTTTGATGGGAGGGTGACTCTGCCCCGCCCTCACCGCGACGACGTACTCATCGCCGCCGGCGGCCTGATCGGCGGCCTGCTGCTGTGGGCCATCGGGCTGCACACCCAGGGCGGCCGGCTCTTCCCTCAGCACTGGGTGGCGCTGGTGCCGCTCGGCGTGATGGCCGCGATGGAGCTGGTACGCCGGACGATGCCCCGTACGGCACTGTTCGTCGGCACGCTGGCGATCGTGGCGGACCAGTTCACCACCGGCAGCGTGGCGACCGTCCTGATGTTCACGGACATCGTGTACGCGGCGGTGGTGTGGGGCACCCAGGCCTCCGCCCGGCGCATCCCGGTCACCACCGGGCTGATCAGTGTGGCGGCGACCATCGGTTTCGTGGCGTGGTACCGCGATCCGGAGGCGCTGCTCGTCGGCATGGTCGTCGGTCTGGTCTCGTTCGCGCCCGCCACCACCGGGGCTCTGGTGCGCGGGCACCGGCAGGCGGCGGAGACGGCGACGCTGCGCGCCCAGCAGACCGCGCTGCTCGCCGAAATGGACCGGGCCCAGGCGGTGACCGCCGAGCGGGCCCGGATGGCCCGGGAGCTGCACGACATGGTCGCCAACCATCTGTCGGCGATCGCCATCCACTCCACGGCCGCGCTGTCGATCGACGATGACGCCACCACCCGGCAGGCGCTGACCGTGATCCGGGAGAACAGTGTCGAGGGCCTCGCCGAGATGCGGCGGCTGATCGGGCTGCTGCGGGCCAGCAGCGGTGACGCGGAGCCGGCCGCCTCCCCCACGCTCGCCGGTCTGGACGCGCTGCTCGCGCAGGCGACGGCCAACGGCGCCTCCAGCGGGCTGACGTTCACGCTGGACGACGCGCGTCGGCCTCGGCAGGAGCCGCTGCCCGCGCCGGTCGAGCTCGCCGCGTACAGGATCGTGCAGGAGTCGCTGACCAATGCCCTCAAGCACGCCCCGGCGGGCCCGGTCACGGTGACCCTGGGCCAGGACGACCGGGCTCTGACCGTGCGGGTGACCAGCACGTTCGGCGACCGTCCGCGGCCGCGCGCGCCCGGGTCGGGGGCGGGTCTTGTCGGTATGCGGGAGCGGGTGGCCCTGCTCGGCGGGGCCTTCGAGGCAGGACCGGTCGGCACTCCCGACGGTGCGAAGATCTGGCAGGTACGGGCGGAGCTGCCCGCCGAGGAGAGGACGCCCAAACCATGACGATCCGGGTGGTGGTCGCCGAGGACCAGAGCGCGGTGCGCGCCGGTCTGGTGCTGATCCTGGGGAGCTCGCCGGAGATCGAGGTGGTGGGTGAGGCGGCGGACGGGGAGCGGGCCGTGGAGCTCGCCCGGGAGCTGCGCCCCGATCTTGTCCTGATGGACATTCAGATGCCGCGGATGGACGGGGTGACGGCGACCCGGCAGGTGGTCGCCGAGGGCGTTGCCGACGTGCTCGTGCTGACCACGTTCGACCTGGACGAGTACGTCTTCGGGGCGCTGCGGGCGGGGGCTTCGGGGTTCCTACTGAAGAACACCGACGCCAGGGAGCTGATCGAGGCGGTGCGGACGGTGGCGCGCGGCGAGGGTCTGATCGCCCCGGCGGTGACCCGGCGGCTGATCGCCGAGTTCGCGGCGCCGCGGCCCGTACGCTCCCCCGACGCGCCGGATCCGGCGGTGCTCGACGTGCTGACGCGCCGGGAGCGGGAGGTGCTGTCGTGTCTGGGGCAGGGCCTGGCCAATGCGGAGATCGCGGTGCGGCTGGAGATGGCGGAGGCCACGGTCAAGACGCACGTCAGCCGTCTTCTGGGAAAGCTGGAGCTGCGCAGTCGGGTCCAAGCGGCTGTGCTGGCGCAGGAGTTGGGGGTCTGACCCCTTAACCTCCCCCAGTCGCACCACCTATGGTCTGGACCTATTGACGATTGGTCCAGACCTTCCTACGCTCACGGCGCGCACAGTTCACGGACCACCCCCACCTTGTCCGTCCGCAACTTGAGGAGCACCGTTGAGCACTCAAGCCTCCGTGCACCAACCACGCTTCAGATCCCGGGTCGCCGCCGGGCTGACCGCACTGCTGCTGCCGCTTGCCGCGATGGTCGGTCTGGCGACCCCCGCCGAGGCCGCCGAGTCGGCCACCGCCACGTACACCAAGGTCTCCGACTGGGGCAGCGGCTTCGAGGGCAAGTGGACGGTGAAGAACACCGGCACCACCACCCTCAGCTCCTGGACCGTCGAGTGGGACTTCCCCTCCGGCACCGCCGTCACCTCCGCCTGGGACGCCACCGTCACCAGCTCCGGCACCCACTGGACCGCCAAGAACGTCGGCTGGAACGGCACCCTCGCCCCCGGCGCCACCGTCTCCTTCGGCTTCAACGGGACCGGCGGCGGCGCCCCCTCCGGCTGCAAGATCAACGGCGCCTCCTGCGACGGCGGCTCGCAGCCCGGCGACGCCCGGCCGAGCGCCCCCGGCACCCCCGTCGCCTCCGAGATCACCAACACCTCGGTCAAGCTGACCTGGACCGCCGCCACCGACGACAAGGGCGTCAAGAACTACGACGTCCTGCGCGACGGCGCCAAGGTCGCCACGGTCACCGGCCTGACCTGGACCAACACCGGTCTGACCGCCGGCACCGACTACACGTACACGGTCCAGGCCCGGGACACCGCCGACCAGACCGGCCCGGTCAGCGGCTCCGCGTCGGTCCGTACCACCGGAGGCGGCACCGGCCCCGGCCCGAGCTCCACGGTCAAGCTGGGCTACTTCACCAACTGGGGCGTCTACGGCCGCAACTACCACGTCAAGAACCTGGTGACGTCCGGCTCCGCGTCGAAGATCACGCACATCAACTATGCCTTCGGCAACGTCCAGGGCGGCAAGTGCACCATCGGTGACGCCTACGCCGACTACGACAAGGCCTACACCGCCGACCAGTCCGTCGACGGCAAGGCCGACACCTGGGACCAGCCGCTGCGCGGCAACTTCAACCAGCTGCGCAAGCTCAAGGCGCAGTACCCGCACATCAAGGTGCTGTGGTCGTTCGGCGGCTGGACCTGGTCCGGCGGCTTCGGCCAGGCCGTGCAGAACCCGACCGCCTTCGCCCAGTCCTGCTACGACCTGGTCGAGGACCCGCGCTGGGCCGACGTCTTCGACGGCATCGACCTGGACTGGGAGTACCCCAACGCCTGCGGTCTGTCCTGCGACACCAGCGGCCCGGCCTCCTTCAAGAACATGATGCAGGCCATGCGCGCCAAGTTCGGCACGAAGAACCTGGTCACCGCGGCCGTCACCGCCGACGCCTCGGCCGGCGGCAAGATCGACGCGGCCGACTACGCGGGCGCCGCGCCGTCCATGGACTGGTTCAACGTCATGACGTACGACTTCTTCGGCGCCTGGGCGGCCAAGGGACCCACGGCCCCGCACTCCCCGCTCACCTCCTACCCCGGCATCCCGCAGGCGGGCTTCAACTCCGCCGAGGCGATCGCCAAGTTCAAGGCGAAGGGCGTCCCCGCCGCCAAGCTGCTGCTCGGCATCGGCTTCTACGGCCGCGGCTGGACCGGAGTGACCCAGAAGGAGCCGGGCGGCACCGCCACGGGCCCGGCGGCCGGCACGTACGAGCAGGGCATCGAGGACTACAAGGTCCTCAAGAACTCCTGCCCCGCCAACGGCACCGTCGCCGGCACCGCCTACGCCCACTGCGGCACCAACTGGTGGAGCTACGACACCCCCGCCACGGTCACCTCGAAGATGGGCTGGGCCAAGAACCAGGGCCTGGGCGGAGCCTTCTTCTGGGAGTTCAGTGGTGACACCAGCAACGGCGAGCTCGTCAGCGCCATCAACAGCGGCCTGAGGTAGCGGCCTGAAGCAGGGGCCACGGATCAGCGGGGGCGGCGCAGCACGCCGTCCCCGCTGTACTCCACGTGGTGCGGGACCACCCGGCAGGCGTCGCCGAGCACCGCGACCGCCGCCCGGTAGTCCTTCTCCGTCTCGACGTCGTACAGCCGCACCGGCGGGTGCGGCTGTGCGCGCCCCGCCCAGTGCAGCAGCTCGGCCGGCCGGCCGGGGGCGCTGACGGTCAGCGTCGCCGGGTCGGTCATCAGCCCGTCCCCGGTCGCCTTGAGGACCGCCTCCTTGCGGGCCCAGTACCGGATGAAGGCGGCGCGCCGCTCGGACTCCGGCAGCCGGTCCAGCTCCGCGCGCTCGACGGCGGCGAGGACGTTCAGCGGCAGCTCGCCGCGGGTCGCGGCCTGCTCGATGTCGACGCCGACCGGTCCGGTGTACGTCAGCGCGACGGCCACCATCTCCCCGGAGTGGGACAGCGACAGTTCGAGGGGGGAGTCCGGCAGACCGGGCTTGCCGTGCGGACGGTCGGGCGTTCCGTCGCAGTGGTTGCAGACCGTGGTGAAGACGAGCCGCGCGGGATCCGTGCCCAGCTGCGCGGCGGTCACCTGGCGCAGCAGGGCGTGCGCGGTCAGATACAGCGCCCGCGGTTCGTCCCGCAGAAACGCGTCGTAACGGGCCCGCTCCTCCTCGTCGAGGAGAGCGAGCAGGGCGGGAGAGGGTACGGAAACGGCCCTGGCGGTCCACACATGGCACTCACCGGGCCGTACGACTGCTACGGGATCGCTCACGCGACGTTGACCCTCTGCCCCGGAGGCGCCGCCTCCAGCCAGGCCAGGAAGCCGGTGAGCGCGTCCTCGCTCATGGCCAGCTCCACCCGGGTCCCCTGATGGAGACAGCCCAGCACCACGGCGTCGGAGAGCAGCGCCAGCTCCTCCTCGCCCTCGGGCATCCGGCGGGCCAGCACCTCGATGGACGAGCGCTCCAGGATGCGGCGGGGGCGGGGCGCGTACGAGAAGACCCGGAACCAGCCGATCCGGTCACCGCTGTAGCGGGCGACCCCGTACACCCAGCCCTTGCCGGACGGGTCGGGTTTCTCGGGGACGTTCCAGCGAAGGCTGCAGTCGAAGGTCCCGCCGGAGCGCTGGATCAGCCGCCGCCGCAGTCCGAAGACGAAGAGCCCGATCACCACCAGTGCGACTACCAGGCCGCCCACGAGCAGAGCGAGGAACATCTTCACCGACCTCCTCGCTTCGTCCCGTAACCGTCATACACAGTGGATCTGCATCGCCTCAGCCGCGACACGGTCTGGAAAATTCCAGTCGTGCCGCGGCTGAGGTTCACACTCTCGGTGCGGAGCGCCTTAGCGCACCGCTACCGCGCGCAGCCGGACATCGGCGCGGCGCTCAGCGGCCGCGTCCGACTCCGCCTTCGCACGCTCCAGCGCGCGCTCGGCGCGCTGGGCGTCGATCTCGTCCGCCAGCTCGACGATCTCCGCGAGCAGAGACAGCTTGTCGTCGGCGAACGAGATGAAACCGCCGTGCACGGCGGCGACGACGGTCGCGCCCTCGCTCGTACGGATGGTCACCGGGCCCGACTCCAGCACACCGAGCAGCGGCTGGTGGCCGGGCATGACGCCGATGTCGCCGGAGGTGGTACGCGCGATGACCAGGGTGGCCTCGCCGGACCAGACACTCCGGTCCGCGGCGACCAGCTCGACGTGCAGCTCAGCAGCCAAGGGTGGCTCCTCGGGTCACCACCCGGCGGGTCTGCCGGGTGTTGGGGTCAATTCTAAGGGCGTGGCGAGGGGGGCGGGACCGATCCCGCCCCCCTCGGGCGAGCACGGGGCTCAGGAGACGCCGAGCTCCTTGGCGTTGGCCTTCAGGTCCTCGAGGCCACCGCACATGAAGAACGCCTGCTCGGGGAAGTGGTCGTACTCACCGTCGCAGATCGCGTTGAACGCGGCGATCGACTCGTCCAGCGGCACGTCCGAACCGTCCACGCCGGTGAACTGCTTCGCCGCGTGGGTGTTCTGGGACAGGAACCGCTCGACACGGCGGGCGCGGTGGACAACGAGCTTGTCCTCCTCGCTCAGCTCGTCGATGCCGAGGATCGCGATGATGTCCTGGAGGTCCTTGTACTTCTGCAGGATCCCCTTGACGCGCATGGCGGCGTCGTAGTGCTCCTGCGCGATGTAGCGCGGGTCCAGGATCCGGGACGTGGAGTCCAGCGGGTCCACGGCCGGGTAGATGCCCTTCTCCGAGATCGGACGGGAGAGAACCGTCGTCGCGTCGAGGTGGGCGAAGGTGGTCGCCGGCGCCGGGTCGGTGAGGTCGTCGGCGGGGACGTAGATCGCCTGCATCGAGGTGATCGAGTGACCACGGGTCGAGGTGATGCGCTCCTGGAGGAGACCCATCTCGTCGGCCAGGTTCGGCTGGTAGCCCACCGCGGAGGGCATACGGCCGAGCAGGGTCGACACCTCGGAACCGGCCTGGGTGAAGCGGAAGATGTTGTCGATGAAGAACAGCACGTCCTGCTTCTGCACATCGCGGAAGTACTCCGCCATGGTCAGACCGGCGAGGGCCACGCGCAGACGGGTGCCCGGGGGCTCGTCCATCTGGCCGAAGACCAGCGCGGTCTTGTCGAGAACGCCGGACTCCTCCATCTCCGCGATGAGGTCGTTGCCCTCACGCGTGCGCTCGCCGACGCCGGCGAACACGGAAACACCCTCGTGCAGCTTCGCCACACGCATGATCATTTCCTGGATGAGAACGGTCTTGCCGACACCGGCGCCACCGAACAGACCGATCTTTCCACCCTTGACGTACGGGGTGAGAAGGTCGACGACCTTCAGGCCGGTCTCGAACATCTCGGTCTTCGACTCGAGCTGGTCGAAGGCCGGGGCCTTGCGGTGGATGGACCAGCGCTCGCCCACCTCCGACTCGGCCTCGGGCTCGTTCAGGATCTGACCCAGCGTGTTGAACACGCGGCCCTTGGTGACATCGCCGACCGGCACCGTGATGCCGTTGCCGGTGTCCACCACGGGGGCCTGGCGGACCAGACCGTCGGTGGGCTGCATGGAGATGGTGCGGACCAGGCCCTCACCAAGGTGCTGGGCGACCTCGAGGGTCAGCGTCTTCTTGGCGCCCTCCTCGGCCGGGTCGGCGACCTCGACGTGCAGGGCGTTGTAGATCTCCGGCATCGCGTCGACGGGGAACTCCACGTCGACGACCGGGCCGATGACCCGGGCGACGCGGCCCGTGGCGGCGGCCGTCTCAACAGTGGTCGTCATTACTTGTCACTCCCCGCGGTCGCGTCGGCCAGGGCTGCGGTGCCACCGACGATCTCGCTGATTTCCTGGGTGATTTCGGCCTGGCGGGCCGCGTTGGCAAGTCGGGAGAGATTGTTGATCAAGTCTCCCGCGTTGTCGGTCGCCGACTTCATCGCGCGGCGCGTGGCGGCGTGCTTGGAGGCAGCCGACTGGAGCAGCGCGTTGTAGATCCGGCTCTCGACGTAGCGCGGCAGCAGGGCGTCGAGGACGTCCTCCGCCGACGGCTCGAAGTCGTACAGCGGACGGAGCGTGTCCTGCTCGCCCGCCTCCTTCGCCACCTCGTCGAGGCTGAGGGGCAGCAGCCGGGCCTCGACCGCCGTCTGCGTCATCATCGAGACGAACTCGGTGTAGACGATGTGGAGCTCGTCCACGCCGCCCTCGGCCGTGTCCTTCTCGATCGCCTCGATCAGCGGAGCCGCGATCGCCTTGGCGTCCGCGTACTCCGGCTGGTCCGTGAAGCCGGTCCACAAGTCGGCCAGCTTGCGCTCACGGAAGTTGAAGTGCGCGACGCCACGGCGGCCGACGACATAGATGTCGACCTCGCGGCCCTCGCCCTCCAGCTTGCGGATGAGCGCTTCCGCCGCCTTGATGGCGTTGGAGTTGAAGGCGCCGGCCAGACCGCGGTCGCTCGACAGGAGCAGGACCGCGGCGCGGGTCGGGTTCTCCGCCTCGGTGGTCAGCGGGTGCTTGTCGTTCGCACCCGTGGCCACCGCGGTGACCGCGCGGGTCAGCTCGGTGGCGTACGGGGTCGACGCCTGCACCTTGCGCTGCGCCTTGACGACGCGCGAGGCGGCGATCATCTCCATCGCCTTGGTGATCTTCTTCGTCGCGGTGACGGATTTGATGCGACGCTTATAGACCCGGAGCTGCGCTCCCATGAGTCAGGTCCCTTCCGTCGTCACTTCGAGACGTTGACGGCAGCGGAAGCGTCGTCGCCCAGCAGCTTCCCGTCAGAGGTCTCGAACTGCTTCTTGAACTCCGCGATGGCGTCGCCGATGGCCTGCAGCGTGTCGTCCGACAGCTTGCCGCCCTCACGGATGGAGGTCATGAGACCCGAGTGGTTCTGGCGGAGGAACGCCAGCAGCTCGGCCTCGAAGCGACGGATGTCGGCGACCGGGACGTCGTCCATCTTGCCGGTGGTGCCGGCCCAGATGGAGACGACCTGGTTCTCGGTCGGCATCGGCTGGTACTGAGCCTGCTTGAGCAGCTCGACCATGCGCTGACCGCGCTCCAGCTGCGCCTTCGACGCGGCGTCCAGGTCGGAACCGAAGGCGGCGAACGCCTCCAGCTCACGGAACTGGGCGAGGTCGACACGGAGGCGACCGGAGATCTGCTTCATCGCCTTGTGCTGGGCGGAGCCACCGACACGGGAGACCGAGATACCGACGTTCAGGGCCGGACGCTGGCCGGCGTTGAACAGGTCGGACTCCAGGAAGCACTGGCCGTCGGTGATGGAGATGACGTTGGTCGGGATGAACGCCGAGACGTCGTTGGCCTTCGTCTCGACGATCGGCAGACCGGTCATCGAGCCCGCGCCCATCTCGTCCGACAGCTTCGCGCAGCGCTCGAGCAGACGCGAGTGCAGGTAGAAGACGTCACCCGGGTAGGCCTCACGGCCCGGCGGGCGGCGCAGCAGCAGCGACACGGCGCGGTAGGCGTCGGCCTGCTTCGACAGGTCGTCGAAGACGATCAGGACGTGCTTGCCCTGGTACATCCAGTGCTGGCCGATGGCGGAACCGGTGTACGGCGCCAGGTACTTGAAGCCGGCCGGGTCGGACGCCGGGGCGGCGACGATCGTCGTGTACTCGAGCGCGCCGGCCTCCTCCAGGGCGCCGCGCACGGACGCGATGGTGGAGCCCTTCTGACCGATGGCGACGTAGATGCAGCGGACCTGCTTGTTCACGTCGCCCGAGCGCCAGTTGTCACGCTGGTTGATGATCGTGTCGACGCACAGCGCGGTCTTGCCGGTCTGACGGTCACCGATGATCAGCTGACGCTGGCCACGGCCGACGGGGGTCATCGCGTCGACGGCCTTGTAGCCGGTCTCCATCGGCTCGTGGACCGACTTACGGGCCATAACGCCCGGTGCCTGCAGCTCGAGGGCGCGGCGGCCCTCGGTCGCGATCTCGCCGAGGCCGTCGATCGGGTTGCCGAGCGGGTCGACAACGCGGCCGAGGTAGCCCTCGCCGACACCTACGGAGAGAACCTCACCGGTGCGCTGCACCGGCTGTCCCTCCTCGATACCGCTGAACTCGCCGAGGACGATCGCACCGATCTCGCGCTCCTCGAGGTTGAGGGCGAGACCGAGGGTGCCGTCCTCGAACTTCAGCAGCTCGTTCGCCATGGCCGAGGGAAGACCCTCCACCTTGGCGATGCCGTCGCCGGCCAGGCTGACCGTTCCGACCTCCTCGCGCGAGGCCGCGTCCGGCTGGTACGACTGGACAAAGGTCTCCAGCGCGTCCCGGATCTCCTCCGGCCGGATCGTGAGCTCCGCCATCTGGGTTCCCTGCTCTCCTTGTTGGGCCCGAAGTTTTCTTGGGGGTCTGGGGGCCGACCCCCAGGAATCTTCTGCAATCTCTGCACGGCCCAACCGGGCCGCAGGTGATGCTGTGTTCAGTTGGTGGCTGACGTCAGCCGGCGAGCCGTCGGGCCGCCTCTTCGAGGCGCTCCGAAATGGTGCCGTTGATGATCTCGTCACCGACGCGCACCGAGATCCCGCCGAGGACCGCCGGGTCCACGTCCAGGTTCAGGTGCATCTGGCGCCCGTACAGCTTGGCCAGCACGGCGCCGAGGCGCTGCTTCTGCCCGTCGGTCATGGGCACCGCCGTGGTGACGACGGCGACCATGCGGTCCCGACGCGCCGCGGCAAGCTTGGACAGGGACTCGAGTCCCGCTTCCAGGCTACGTCCCCGCGGCTGGGTCACGAGACGGACCACCAGACGCTCGGTGACCGGGTTGGCCTTGCCGCCGAGCAGGCTGCGCAGCAGCTCACCCTTGGCGGACACGGACGCCGTCTTGCTCGTCAGCGCCGAGCGGAGCTCGGGGCTGGAGGCGACGATCCGGCCGAACCGGAACAGCTCGTCCTCGACGCTGTCGAGCACACCGGCCTGCTGCGCCGCGGTGAGGTCGGCGGTGCTCGCCAGCGCCTCGATCGCGTCGACCAGGTCGCGCGACTGCGACCAGCGGGAACGGACCATGCCGGAGACCAGGTCGACGGTCTCGCCGCCCACCTGACCGCTCAGCAGCCGCCCGGCCAGCTCGGCCTTGGCCTCGCCGGCCTGCGACGGGTCCGTCAGGACCCGGCGCAGCGACACCTCGCGGTTGAGCAGCGCGGTAACGGCGGCCAGCTCCTCGGCGAGCTTCGCCGCGTCGACCGACCCGGTGTCGGTCAGCGCGTCGAGACGCTCACGTGCGGCAGCCAGTGCCTCGCGGCTCGCTCCGTTCATCGGGCAGCCTCGGCCTTCTCCTCGAGCTCGTCGAGGAAGCGGTCGATGGTGCGGCTCTGGCGGGCGTGGTCCTCGAGGGACTCGCCGACCAGCTTGCCGGCCAGGTCGGTGGCGAGCTTGCCCACGTCCTGGCGCAGCGCGGTCGCCGCGGTCTTGCGGTCGGCCTCGATCTGGGCGTGGCCGAGAGCGATGATCTCGTCGCGCTGGCGCTGGCCTTCCGCCTTCATCTCCTGGATGAGAGCGGTGCCCTGCTCCGTGGCCTCCTGGCGAAGACGCGCGGCCTCGTGGCGGGCCTCGGCGAGCTGAGCCTTGTACTGCTCCAGCACGCTCTGAGCCTCGATCTGGGCCGACTCGGCCTTCTCGATGCCACCCTCGATGGCCTCGCGGCGCTGCTCCAGAACCTTGTTGATGTTCGGAAGGAGCTTCTTCGCGAGGAAGCCGAAGACGATGACGAAGGCGATCAGGCCGATGACGAGCTCGTCGAGATGCGGGACGAGAGGATTCTGAGGCTCCTCCGCCTGCGCAAGAAGCAGAGCGTTCACATCAGTGCCTTCCGTGAAAGGGGTTGGGCTGTCGGTCCGGCTTACTTGTAGACGAAGCCCATGACGATGCCGATGAGGGCGAGCGCCTCACAGAAGGCGAAACCCATGATCTGGTTGGTACGGATCAGGCCGGCAGCCTCGGGCTGGCGGGCAAGGGCCTGGGTGCCGTTACCGAAGATGATGCCGACGCCGACGCCGGGGCCGATGGCGGCGAGGCCGTAGCCGATCGCGGAGACGTTACCGGAGACGGCGTTCTCGGCGGCGAGGGTCTGGAGAGCGGACATGCCGGTTCTTCCTTCTCTTTCAATGTCCCGGTGGGGGTTGGCCACCGGACGAATGCGGGTCTTGGGAAATGGAGCTGGCTCAGTGGTGCTCGGAGAGCGCGCCCTGCACGTAGCTGGAGGCCAGGAGGACGAAGACGTACGCCTGCACGGCCTGGATGAAGAGCTCGAAGGCGGTCATCACGATGACCATCACGAACGAGGCACCGGCGTAGACGAAGCCCAGGCCGTTCATGAGGTACCAGGTCGCCAGGGAGAACATGACGATCAGGAGGTGACCGGCGAACATGTTCGCGAACAGTCGGACCGCGTGCGTGAAGGGGCGGATGATCAGGTTCGAGAAGAACTCGAGGACCATCACGACCGGCAGGATCGGGCCGAGGTTCTTGTCGTAGCCGAGGATGTTCTTCCAGCCGCCGACGAAGCCGTGCTTCTTGAAGGTCAGGCTGATCCAGAGCACGTACACGATCAGCGCGAGAGCGGCCGGGAAGGCGATCAGCGAGGTGACCGGGAACTGCGCGAGCGGGATGATGGACCAGAGGTTCATGATCCACACGAAGAAGAAGAGCGACACCATCAGCGGGACGTACTTCTCGCCGTCCTTCTTGCCGATGATCTCGTAGACAATGCCGCGACGCACGAAGTCGTACCCGGCCTCGCCGATCATCTGAACCTTGCCCGGCACCATCTTGGGCTTGTTGAAGGCGGCCCAGAAGAAGCCGACGACCACGAGCGTGCTGATCAGCGCGAGCAGCATCGGCTTGGTGAACTCGAAGCCGCCGATGGTGGCGATGGGCTCGTACAGGAAGGTGTGGAGGCCCGGCGCCGGGAAGCCACATCCGGTGAAGATGTGGCAATCGGGGTCGAAGGCAAGCGTCTGGTCAGCACTCACCGCGGGCTCCTTCAGCGTGGCGCATAGGTACGGCAACCTCGTTGTGTCGGCGCGGCACGCAGCCGCGGGTCGGCACTGGACTGGTCTTACGGATAAGGGGGCGGCGGTTCGGCTTCGAGCCTCGCGCTGGGACAGGCGTCAGCTCGGATGCCCGCGCCCGCAGTGCCGCAGTTGGCACCGGACGATAGCAGGATCCCGAACGGGCATTTATCCCGGCCCTACCCTTCACGTCGACGAACCCGTCTTCTCGGGCTTCTCACCCTTCGCGGCTTCGGAATCGACGTACATGATCTTCGCGGTCATGTACGCGCGCGCCTGAGCGGCGATCCAGACAATGGTCGCCGCGAGCAGGGTGAATCCGAAGGCCTTGAAGTTGAACCACGTCGTGTTCTTGAGCAGGGCCATCAACATGAAGAGCAGCAGCAGTTGGGCCGTGTAGAGCATGAGCCCCATGGCCTGGAACAGCTGCGGAAGAGACTTTGCGGTCCGCTGGAGCACCACGAGACCGATTCCCATGAAGAGGATGACCACCACCGTCCCGGCGACGGCCCCGAGCGCCCCCTTGCCGCCGGCGACCACGCCGCTGATCACGGCGGCGACTGCGCCGGTGACAGCGGAGGGTACGGCGGCGTAGAGCAGGGTGCGGGCGTCGTTGGACGGCATGGCGGCATCTCCGCTTGCTGGTGGGGGCAGTGGTGTCGTCATGGACGAGCGTATGCCCGGTCCGAGGCGTGATCTCGGGGCCAACGGACCGTCGCACTACGGTCCTTCGGCTCTGTCGCCGGGTCTCGTGAACCGTATCACAAACTATTTGAATAGGTCTTTACCCAGTGGTGTGCTCACTCTCACACATGAGAGTGAGCCTGCGCGTGTGTGCAGGAAACCGAGGGGCCTTGTCTGGTAATGCGGCGGATTGCCGCATTCGTCAACTGGGCGTACCGGCCTTACGCCGGTCCGTGAACCGCGAACGGTGGCCGATCGCGGTCGCCCCATTGACCCCGGCGGGCACAGGGGTGCGCTCCTCCACCGGGGCGGTGGAGGCGGCGGGAGAGCCGGCCGCCGGTTCTGTGGCGGCGAAACGGCGCCTGCGGTAGCGCGGCGGTACGAAGGATTCCGCCCAGCGCGGGGCCCGCGGCGTGAACCGCGGCAGCAGCAGGAGCACCAGTCCGGCGGCGCTCAGCACGACGATCAGCAGCACGATCCACATCGACGCCGAGTGCACCGAGTAGGCGAGCGTGCCGAAGGCGATCAGCGCCGACCAGAAGTACATGATCAGCACGGCCCGGCTGTGGGAGTGCCCGATCTCCAGGAGCCGGTGGTGGAGGTGGCCGCGGTCGGCGGCGAACGGCGACTGGCCGTGCCAGGTGCGGCGCACGATCGCCAGGATCAGGTCCGCGACCGGGATCGCGATGATCGTCAGCGGCAGCACCAGCGGGATGAAGACGGGCAGCGCCGCGTGGGTGGCCTCACGGGTGGAGCCCTCGAAGATCTTGAGGGCGTCCGGGTCGACCTGGCCGGTGATCGAGATCGCGGAGGCGGCGAGGATCAGCCCGATCAGCATCGAGCCGGAGTCGCCCATGAAGATCCGGGCGGGGTGCATGTTGTGCGGCAGGAACCCCAGGCACATGCCGATGAGCAGGACGGCGAAGAGCGTGGCGGGGGCGGCGGCCTCGATGGTGTAGCCGAACCAGATCCGGTACGCGTACAGGAAGAAGGCCCCGGCGGCGATGCAGGTCATGCCCGAGGCGAGGCCGTCGAGGCCGTCGACGAAGTTGACCGCGTTGATGGTGATGACGACCAGCGCGACGGTGAGCAGCGTGCCCTGCCACTGGGTGAGGGCGACGGTGCCGACACCGGGGATGGGCAGCCAGAGGATCGTCAGACCCTGCATCACCATCACACCGGCCGCGATCATCTGCGCGCCCAGCTTGATCAGGGCGTCGATCTCGAACTTGTCGTCCAGGACGCCGATCAGCCAGATCAGGGCGGCGCCGGAGAGCAGCGCGCGTGGCTCGTTGGAGAGGTCGAAGACGCTGCTGAGGTTCTCCAGGTGCGAGGCGACCAGCAGGCCCGCGCACAGCCCGAAGAACATGGCGATGCCACCGAGCCGCGGTGTCGGTTCTCGGTGTACGTCTCGCGCGCGGATCTCCGGCATCGCCCCGGCCGCGATGGCGAACTTCCGCACCGGACCGGTCAGCAGGTAGGTCACCGCAGCCGTGACACAGAGCGTCAGCAGGTAATCACGCACGGGCTGCCCCACAGGAATCGCTGGCCATCTCAGCCCCACACCCTAGCTGTGCCATCCATGTGCTGAAGGACATCCGGGGCAGGGCGATGGTTGCACGGCCCGTTTCCCTACCGTCCGTACGGAGGAAATCGCCCGGCAAGATCACGTACTTCGGCGCGGACGCGGGCGGCCTCGTCGGGGTCCTCGCTGAGCGCCGCGGTGAAGAGGGTGGCGATTCTGGCCATCTCGGCCGGGCCCATGCCCTGGGTCGTCACCGCGGCGGTGCCCAGGCGGATGCCCCGCCCGTCGCCGTACGGCAGGGCGCAGGTGTCGAGGACCACTCCGGCGGCCGCGAGCCGCAGCCGGGCGAGGCGTCCGTCGATGCCGAGCGGGGAGGGGTCGGCGGTGATGACGTGGGTGTCGGTGCCGCCGGTGGTGAGCGCGAAGCCCTCGGTGGCGAGAGCGGCCGCGAGGACCCGGGCGTGATCCACCACCTGATGGGCGTACGCGGAGAACGCCGGTGTTGCCGCCTCGCCGAAGGCGACGGCCTTGGCGGCGATGGTGTGCATCTGGGCGCCGCCCTGGGTGAAGGGGAAGACGGCCCGGTCGATGCGCTCGGCGAGCTCGGCGCCGCACAGGATCAGTCCGCCGCGGGGGCCGCGGAGCACCTTGTGGGTGGTGGCGCAGACCACGTCCGCGTACGGCACGGGGCTGGGCGCCGCGCCGCCGGCGATCAGGCCCATGGGATGAGCGGCGTCGGCGATCAGATAGGCGCCGACCTCGTCGGCGATCTCCCGGAAGAGGGCGTAGTCGATGTGGCGGGGGTAGGAGATCGAGCCGCAGACGATGGCCTTGGGGCGGTGGGTGCGGGCGAGGGTGCGGACCTGGTCGTACTCGATGAGGCCGGTGCCGGCGTCGACGCCGTAGGGCACGAAGTCGAACCAGCGGCCGGAGAAGTTGGCCGGTGAGCCATGGGTGAGGTGGCCGCCGAAGGCCAGTCCCATGGCGAGAACGGTGTCTCCGGGCCGGAGCAGCGCGGCGTAGGCGGCGAGGACGGCGGAGGAGCCGGAGTGGGGCTGTACGTTGGCGTGTTCGGCGCCGAAGAGGGCTTTGGCGCGGTCGACGGCGATGCGTTCGGCGGCGTCGACGAACTCGCATCCGCCGTGGTGGCGGGCGCCGGGGTAGCCCTCGGCGTACTTGTTGGCGAGGGGCGAGCCGAGGGCGGCGAGCACGGCGGGCGAGGCGAAGTTCTCGGCGGCGATGAGCTGCAGGCCGTCGCCCTGCCGTCGTACCTCGCCGAGCATCACATCGGCGATCTCCGGGTCCTGCCGTCGCAGGACGTCGAAATCCGGACCGTAGGCGGTGGCACGCACATCGTCGGAGGCGGCAGCGGGAGCAGCGGTGACCGGCATCTTGGCTCCAGGCGTGGGCTGGGCTTCAGCTCCAATGTAGGCGCGCGGCGACCCGGATGCGCGGTAGTACGGCGATCCGGGTGCACGGCTTGTTTTCGGCCACTCACCCCCATGAGCCGTCAGGTCCGGGCGGACGCCCCACGCGGGCGCCGCCGTCACATACGCGCCGGCACACCCGTCAGCGCGGTCACGACCGGATCCAGCGCCTGATTGATCTCGTCCCCGATCGAACGGAAGAACGTGATCGGCGCCCCGTACGGATCATTCACCTCGTCCGCCTCCGCGCTCGGCGCCAGCAGCCAGCCCCGCAGCGCCGCCGCCGCACGCACCAGCGCACGCGCCCGCTCGACCATGCCGTCGCTGAGGGGGTCCGGGAGCGTCGCCGGGTCTATGGCGCGGACCAGGCGGGTGAATTCCTTGAGGGTGAAGGTGCGCAGGCCCGCGGAGTGGCCCATCGAGATGACCTGGGCGCGGTGGTCGCGGGTGGCCGTGAGGACCAGGTCCGCGCGGATGACGTGTTCGTCGAGGAGCTCGCGGCCCACGAAGCCGGTCGCGTCGGCGCCGAAGTCCGCGAGGACGATCTCGGCGTTGGCCTCCATCGGGGCGCCCTCGTGGCCCCAGGTGCCCGCGCTCTCCACGATCAGGCCGCCCGCGAGCGGATCGCCGCCCAGGCGGTCGCTCAGGGCATGGCGGGTCAGCCGCTCGGTGATCGGCGAGCGGCAGACGTTGCCGGTGCTGACGTGGAGGATGCGGAAGGAGTTGTCGTACCCCGCTATGCCACGCCCCTCAGGGGCGGTCACAGTGCTGGTCCTCGGTTGTGCGCTCCGCTCACGGGGCCACCTCGAGGTCGGGTACGACCTTCCGGAGCTCGTCCGCGTCCAGGGCACCGGCGCGCAGCAGCACCGGCACCTTGCCGGTGACGTCGACGATCGAGGACGGGACGATGCCCGGGGTGGGGCCGCCGTCCAGGTAGACGGAGACGGAGTCGCCGAGCATCTCCTGCGCGGCGTCGCAGTCCTCCGGCGCCGGGTGCCCGGTCAGGTTGGCGGAGGAGACGGCCATCGGGCCTACCTCGGTGAGCAGCTCGATGGCGACCGGGTGCAGCGGCATCCGGATCGCGACCGTGCCACGGGTGTCCCCCAGGTCCCACTGGAGGGACGGCTGGTGCTTGGCGACCAGGGTCAGCGCGCCCGGCCAGAAGGCGTCGACGAGTTCCCACGCCTGCTCGGAGAAGTCGGTGACCAGGCCGTGCAGGGTGTTCGGGGAGCCGATGAGGACCGGGGTGGGCATGTTGCGGCCACGCCCCTTGGCCTGCAGCAGGTCGGCGACCGCCTCCGAGGAGAAGGCGTCCGCACCGATGCCGTACACGGTGTCGGTGGGGAGCACGACGAGCTCGCCGCGGCGGACGGCCGACGCGGCCTCTCGCAGGCCCGTCGTACGGTCCGTCGCGTCGTTGCAGTCGTATCGCCGAGCCATCAGCGGGCCTCCTGGTACACGGTACGGGTGGTCACGGCGTCGCCTTGCGGGCCGTGGCGAAGCGGGGACGGTTGTTCAGGTCCGGGTGGTCGGCCGCGTCGGCCCAGCCGGCCTCCTCGTTGAAGATCCACGGGACCTGGCCGCCCTGGGTGTCGGCGTGCTCGATGACGACGAGCCCGCCGGGCCGCAGCAGGCGGTGCGCGGTGCGCTCGATCCCGCGGATGGTGTCGAGGCCGTCCTCGCCGGAGAAGAGGGCCATCTCCGGGTCGTGGTCGCGGGCCTCGGGGGCGACGTACTCCCACTCGGTGAGCGGGATGTACGGCGGATTGGAGATGACCAGGTCGACCTGGCCGTCGAGCTCGGGGAGGGCGCTCAGGGCGTCGCCCTGGTGGACGGTGACCCTGGACCCCTCGGCGTTCTTCCGCGTCCACACCAGCGCGTCGTCGGAGAGCTCCACGGCGTGCACGCGCGAGCGCGGCACCTCCTGGGCCATGGCCAGGGCGATGGCCCCGGAGCCCGTGCACAGGTCCACGATGAGCGGCTCGACGACGTCCATGGCGCGTACGGCGTCTATGGCCCACCCGACGACCGACTCGGTCTCCGGGCGCGGCACGAAGACACCGGGCCCGACCTGGAGCTCCAGATAGCGGAAGAAGGCACGTCCGGTGATGTGCTGGAGCGGTTCACGCGCCTCGCGCCGGGCGATGGTCTCCCAGTAGCGCGCGTCGAAGTCCGCGTCCTTGACGGTGTGCAGCTCCCCGCGCCTGACGCCGTGCACGAACGCGGCGAGCTCCTCCGCGTCGTTGCGCGGCGAGGGCACGCCGGCGTCGGCCAGCCGCTGGGTGGCCTGGGCCACTTCCGCGAGCAGCAGGTTCACGCTGGTCCTCCGTACGGGGAATGTGGCTTACGCGGCGGCGAGCTTCGCCGCGGAGTCGGCGTCGACGCAGGCCTGGATGACGGGGTCGAGCTCTCCGTCGAGCACCTGGTCCAAGTTGTACGCCTTGAAGCCGACGCGGTGGTCCGAGATGCGGTTTTCCGGGAAGTTGTACGTACGGATCTTCTCGGAGCGGTCGACCGTACGAACCTGGCTGCGACGGGCGTCGGCGGCCTTCGACTCGGCCTCCTCCTGGGCCGCGGCGAGCAGCCTGGACCGGAGGATACGCATGGCCTGCTCCTTGTTCTGGAGCTGGCTCTTCTCGTTCTGGCAGGAGGCGACGATGCCGGTCGGCAGGTGGGTGATGCGGACCGCGGAGTCGGTGGTGTTGACGGACTGGCCGCCGGGGCCCGACGAGCGGTAGACGTCGATGCGCAGGTCGTTGGCGTGGACCTCGACCTCGATCTCCTCGGCCTCGGGCGTCACGAGGACACCTGCGGCGGAGGTGTGGATCCGGCCCTGCGACTCGGTGGCGGGCACGCGCTGCACGCGGTGCACCCCGCCCTCGTACTTCAGCCGCGCCCAGACGCCCTGGCCGGGCTCGGTGGCGCCCTGGCCGCCCTTGGTCTTCACCGCGACCTGGACGTCCTTGTAGCCGCCCAGCTCGGACTCGGTGGAGTCGATGATCTCAGTCTTCCAGCCGACGCGCTCGGCGTACCGCAGGTACATGCGCAGCAGGTCGCCGGCGAACAGGGCGGACTCGTCGCCGCCGGCGCCCGCCTTGATCTCCAGGATGACGTCCTTGTCGTCGCTGGGGTCGCGCGGGACCAGGAGCAGCCGGAGCTTGTCCGTCAGCTCCTCGCGCTGCTTCTCCAGCTCCTTGACCTCGGCGGCGAAGTCGGGGTCGTCGTGGGCCAGCTCGCGGGCCGTCTCGATGTCGTCCCCGCTCTGCTTCCACGAGCGGAACGTGGCCACGATCGGCGTCAGCTCGGCGTACCGCTTGTTGAGCTTGCGCGCGTTCGCCTGATCGGCGTGGACCGAAGGGTCGGCGAGCTTCTTCTCGAGGTCGGCGTGTTCGCCGACCAGTTCCTCGACCGCCTCGAACATCGGGGGCTCCTGGTTTCGTACGGCAAGTGGGGCTGCGGGGAGACGGCAAACGCCGGTCCCGGCCACCCCCGGTCGGGGCGGCCGAAGACCGGCGCAGTGGCTCGCTACTTCTTGGCGGAGCCGGCAGCCTTGCCGAAGCGGGCCTCGAAGCGGGCCACACGACCGCCGGTGTCGAGGATCTTCTGCTTGCCCGTGTAGAACGGGTGGCACTCGGAGCAGACCTCGGCACGGATGGTGCCGCCGTCGATCGTGCTACGGGTGGTGAACGACGCACCGCAGGTGCAGCTGACCTGGGTCTCGACGTACTCGGGGTGGATGTCGCGCTTCAAGGTGTCTCCTAGTTTCGGGAGGGCGCCGGGTCGCACGCGCGGGATGCGGGTGCGTGAACCGGGGCCGACGTACCAGTCTGCCAGGACCGGCCGCATCTCCCAAAACCGGGGGGTGGCCGGATCTATTCCACCGGGTTCCGGCTACTTCACGACGCCGTCGGCGGAGCCGGTGGCGGTGTCCTTGGTGGCGCTCGCCGGGATGGGCCGGTCGGCCTTGAGGGCCGCCCAGACCTGCTGGGACTGGGCCTGGAGGGGGACGACCCGGTTCGGGTCGCGTTCGTCGTAGGTGACCGGCAGCGTGATCATGTGGACGTCTTCGGCGCCGAGGCCCTTGAGGCCGCTCGCGAAGCTCATCAGCTCGTTGACGGAGTCCAGCTCGGAGTCGGGCCTGATGGCCTTGGTGGCCGTGTCGGCGAGGTCGAGGAGCTTCTTCGGGCTGGTGAAGACGCCGACGCTCTTGACCTGGTTGATGAAGGCCTTCATGAAGGCCTGCTGGAGCTGGATCCGGCCGAGGTCGCTGCCGTCGCCGACGCTCTTGCGGGTGCGGACGAGGCCGAGGGACTGCTCGCCGTCGAGGGTGTGCGGGCCGGGTTCGAGGTCGAGGTGGCTCTTGTCGTCCTTGATCGGCTTGGTGGTGGTGATCTTCACCCCGCCGAGCTCGTCGATCAGCTTCTTGAAGCCGGTGAAGTCGACCTCGATGTAGTGGTCCATACGGATGCCGGAGATCGACTCGACGGTCTTGACGGCGCAGGCGGGGCCGCCGACCTCGTACGCCGTGTTGAACATGGCGCGGCGCTCGCCGGTGACCTGCTTGCCCTGGTCGTCGGTGCACTGCGGGCGGTCGACGAGGGTGTCGCGCGGGACGGAGACGACGCTGGCCTTCTTGTGGCCCTCGTAGACGTGGACGATCATGGCGGTGTCGGAGCGGGCGCCGCCCTCGTCCTTGCCGTAGGCGCCGTTGTCGCCGGAGCGGGAGTCGGAGCCGAGGACGAGGATGTCCATAGAGCCGTTGTCGACGTCGATCGGACGGTTGTCGCCGAGCTGGGCGTTGATGTCGACGCCCTTGATGTTGCCGTTGAGCGAGAAGTAGACGTAACCGAGTCCCCCTCCGCCGACGACCACGGCCGCGGCGGCGGTCCAGACGGCGACGGTGACCACCTTGCGGGTCTTCGTGGGCGGCTTGCGCCGGCGTCCGGCTCCGCGTATTCGGCCGCTCGTGCTCTGCTCGGTCATCGGCTTCCTCGGGTCAGCGGCTCAGGTCATCGGTTCACCTTGTGTGACGGCAAGGCGCCCGAAAGGGTTGCACAGGGACCTGTGGGGTTTCGGCGAGCACGATGTGTGGAAACACTGCGCCCACCGTGCGGGGCACGGTGGGCGCGGTGGTCTTTACACAGGTCACGGACGGGTTACGACGGCGGGGCCGACGTGGCGTCCGTGTGGTGAAGGTCTCGTCGGAGAAAGCCGGTTACGCGGCTCAGCCGAAGAGGTTGAAGGACGTGAAGCCAGTGCCCATCTTCACCTTGGCGGCGGTGGCGAACGGCGTGGTGGCGTTGCCGGTGCCCTTGTAGGCCCACATCGTCCCGGCCGAGTCACGCACCAGGAAGTCGGCCTTGTTGTCGCCGGTCAGGTCGCCGGTGGTGACGAAGGCGTTGAAGTTCCACCCCGTACCGACCAGGACACGACCGGAGATGGCAGCGGTCGGGTGACCGGTGCCCTTGTACATCCACAGCCGGTTGGCCGTGTCGCGGGTGATGATGTCGGGCTTGCCGTCACCGCTGTAGTCACCCTTGCCGTACACGGCGTACGAGCTCCAGCCGACGCCGATCTTGATCTTGGTGGCGAAGGAACCGTTGCCACGGCCGCCCCACATCCACAGGTTCCCGGAGGAGTCCTTGGCGATGAGGTCGGGCTTGCCGTCCTGGTTGAGGTCACCGGGGATGGTGATGTCCTTGAAGGAACCCCAGCCGGTGCCGACCCGGGTCGAGTGCCACTCGTACCCGACGAGCTCGCCCATCCACTCGGCGCGGCTCCAGTACAGGTCGCCGTTGGAGGTGCGGTAGACCAGGTCCGCGTTGGCGTCGCTGTTGAGGTCCGCCTGACGGACCACGTTGACGTTGTTCCAGACACCGAGGGACTCGGCCAGACCGAGCGAGGTGCCACGCGAGTAGTAGAAGTGGCCGTTGGCCGTCGTCGTCTTGCGCGCGAAGACGTCGGCCTTGTTGTCGTCCGACCGGTTGGCGTCGTCCACCACGGAGGCGACCTGCGGCGTGAACGTGCTGACCTTCGTGAACACGCTCAGCGCGCCGGCGCCGACGCAGTCACGGATGCCCCAGGAGACGATGCCGACGACCCGGCCGCCGACGACGAGCGGACCGCCCGAGTCGCCGTTGCACGCCGAGACGGTGCCCTCGTCGGACCCCGTGGCCGGCTCGCCCGCGCAGAACATCTGGCCGGCGACGAACTGGTCCTTCGCGCCCTCCCAGCCGGGGCAGGACGTGTCGGGCTTGATCTTGAGGTTCGCCTGCTTCAGCGTCTGCGAGCCCGCCGAGCCGGGCGCACCGCTGGTGCGGCCCCAGCCGTACACGGTGCCGACGGTGTCCGGCTTGTACGACGCCGTGTCGGTCGACGCGGCGATCGGCAGCGTCTTGAAGAGCATCGGGCGGTCCAGGGTGAGGACCGCGACGTCGCCCTTGAGCGTGGAGTCGTTGTAGGCCGGGTTGATCCAGGCCCGCTTCGGCACGGCGAGCGTGCCGCCGTGGAACTGCCAGTCGCCGTTCGCGTCCTCGCTGGCCCGCTGGGTGGCACCGGCGACGACGGCACCGGAGGTGCCCCAGTCCGCGCCGTAGACGCAGTGGGCGGCGGTGAGCACCTTCGCCGGGGCGATGAGCGTGCCCCCGCAGAAGAAGCCCTCGCCGGTCGCCTTGTCGACGCCGTACAGCTGCACCATCCACGGGGCCGTGCCCGTGGGGGTGTCGACACCGCCGATGACCTTCGGGTCGGCGCCGTCCGGCGACGTGGAGGACTCAGGGGCCTTGGGGGCCTCGGAGGTGCTCCCGTCCTGCTTGGTGTCCTTCGGCAGGGCGTTGAGGGCGGCCTCGGCGCGCTTCCTCAGCTCGGCCTTCGACGCCACCTTGGGCGCCTGGAGTTCGACGCCGGGCCGCGGGGTCTCCGCGGCCTGTGCCGGTACGGCCGTCATGACCGCGCCGCCGAGCGCGAGCGCGGCGACAGCCGCGGGGAGAGCCGTCCTGGCTCTCCGATGAGCAAGTGTCACGCAGTTCTCCTATCGAAGGTGTCGTAATTCGAAGGAGAGAGAAGAGATCCCACACGGGGAGGGCCGCCCGGCGACTTCAGGGCATGGCTCCGCCAACTTAGTGGGCGTATTCGGAAATACGTTCCCCCCCACTTACGACACGGTGATCGTACAACGCACAACCGCCCCCGTCACCGGAGTGACGGGGGCGGTTGGCGCTACGACCTGAGACGGCGTCAGTCGTTGTTCGACGACGGCGTGGTCTTCTGGATCTGCAGCAGGAACTCACCGTTCGACTTGGTCGACTTGAGCTTGTCGAGCAGCAGCTCGATCGCCTGCTGCTGGTCGAGCGCGTGCAGCACGCGACGCAGCTTCCAGGTGACCGCCAGCTCGTCGCTGCCGAGCAGGATCTCTTCCTTACGCGTACCGGACGCGTCGACGTCCACCGCCGGGAAGATGCGCTTGTCGGCGAGCTTCCGGTCGAGCTTGAGCTCCATGTTGCCGGTGCCCTTGAACTCCTCGAAGATCACCTCGTCCATACGCGAGCCGGTGTCGACCAGCGCGGTGGCCAGGATGGTCAGCGAGCCGCCGTCCTCGATGTTGCGCGCCGCACCGAAGAAGCGCTTCGGCGGGTAGAGCGCGGTCGAGTCGACACCACCGGACAGGATGCGGCCGGAGGCCGGCGCCGCGAGGTTGTACGCGCGGCCCAGGCGGGTGATCGAGTCGAGCAGGACGACCACGTCGTGACCCAGCTCCACGAGTCGCTTGGCGCGCTCGATGGCCAGCTCGGCGACGGTGGTGTGGTCCTCGGCCGGGCGGTCGAAGGTCGAGGAGATGACCTCGCCCTTGACCGACCGCTGCATGTCGGTGACCTCTTCCGGACGCTCGTCGACCAGGACGACCATCAGGTGGCACTCGGGGTTGTTGTGGGTGATCGCGTTGGCGATCGCCTGCATGATCATGGTCTTACCGGTCTTCGGCGGGGCCACGATCAGGCCTCGCTGGCCCTTACCGATCGGCGACACGAGGTCGATGATGCGGGTGGTCACCACACCCGGGTCGGTCTCCAGACGGAGCCGGTCCTGCGGGTAGAGCGGGGTCAGCTTGTTGAACTCGGGGCGGCCACGGCCCGATTCGGCGGCCATGCCGTTGGCCGAGTCCAGCCGGACCAGCGCGTTGAACTTCTCGCGGCGCTCGCCTTCCTTCGGCTGACGCACGGCGCCGGTGACGTGGTCACCCTTGCGCAGGCCGTTCTTGCGGACCTGGGCGAGGGAGACGTACACGTCGTTCGGGCCGGGCAGGTAGCCGGAGGTCCGGATGAACGCGTAGTTGTCGAGGATGTCGAGGATGCCCGCGACGGGGATCAGCACGTCGTCCTCGTTGACCTGCGGCTCCGCGCCGAAGTCGTCACGGCCCCGACGGCCACGGCGGTCGCGGTAGCGGCCGCGACGGCCACGACGGCCGCCCTCGTCGTCGAAGTCGTCCTGCGGGCCGCCCTGGGGGGCCTGCTGGCCGCCCTGGCGCTGCTGGCGCTGGCCGCCCTGGCCACCGCCGCCCTGCTGGTCGTCGCCCTTGCCGCGGTCACGGCGGTCGCGCTGACGCTCACGGCGGTCGCCGCGCTCGCCCCGCTCACCGCGGTCGCGGCGGCCCCGGCCCTCGGCGCCGTCGACGGCGGCCTCGGCCTTGGCCTCGGGCTGCGCGTCGATCCGCGCCTCGGTCTTCGGCTCCGCCTTGGCCTCGGCCTTGGTCTCGGCCTCCGGGCTGCCGGCCGGCGCGGTGGCACGGCGGCGACGACGCTCGCCCACGGGCTGGTCGTCGCTGGCCGGCTGGCCCGGGATGTCGATCTGCTGCTGGGCGACGGCCTTCTCGGCCTTCTCGGCCTTGGGCGCGGCCGCGGCGGCGGTGTCCTCGCCCGTACGGGCCTTGGAGGTGGCGCGGCGCTTCGGCTTGGTCTCGGCGGCTTCGGCGGCCGGGCCGGCGCTCTTGGCGGCGCCGCCGGAGGCCTGCGCCTCCTTGATGACCTCGATCAGCTGGCTCTTGCGCATCCGCGCGGTGCCCCTGATGCCGAGGCCGGACGCGACCTGCTGCAGCTCGGCCAGGACCATGCCCTCGAGGCCGGTGCCGGAGCGGCGGCGCCGTGCGGTGGTGCCAGTGGCAGCACCTGCGGCGGGCGCGGCGTTGTCGACGTTGGTGTCGGCAGTCACGCCCATCAGATCGGTGGTGTCGCTCACGAAGGGTCCTTCCCTGGAGCGGACGTCGGCCATCTGGCTCGGCGACCGGTTGTGCTGTCCGACTACGGCTCTTGGCTTGTGAGCCGGTCGGGGCGGTGGTCCCGCCGGGTACGGCGGAGAGAAAAGTGTGCTGTGGGTCCGGCCCGAGGCCCCCTGCGCTCGGCCCGCTCCTGGGGAAAGCGAGGGGTGTCGTGCCGGTTCCGGAGCGTGCTCGAAACTGCTCAGGCAGGCTGCTCAGGCAGTTTGGGGAGGCTCCCGGAAGAATGGCGGTCCCTGAAGGGGACACTCAGCACCGCGCCACAACGACGTCGAGTGCAGACTTGAGGTTAACACTACCGGCTCCATCAAACATTCCCCCTCTCCATCACCGGCAATCTCGTGTCACTGCGCGTTACGGAGCGAGCGGCAGAACACTCGCGCCGGAACCGTCGAGCGCCAGGCGGTTGGCCGCCCAGCCCTCGCCCGCCAGTCGCGCGACCTTGTCGGCCGCACCGTCCTCGACCAGCGCGAGCACCGTCGGGCCCGCACCGGAGATGACCGCGGGGACACCGTCCGCGCGCAGTCGGTTCACCAGGTCGAGGCTCTGCGGCATCGCGGGGCCCCGGTACTCCTGGTGCAGCCGGTCCTCGGTGGCCGCGAGCAGCAGTTCGGGGCGCCTGGTCATCGCCTCGACGAGCAGGGCCGCGCGGCCCGCGTTCACGGCCGCGTCGACGTGCGGAACAGTGCGCGGCAGCAGGCCGCGGGCGGTCTCGGTGAGCACCGGCTTTCCGGGGACGAAAACCACCGGAACGATGGAATGGGCGGGTTCCATCCTGATCGCCTTGGCCGCGCCGCTCTCGGTCCAGGCGAGGGTGAAGCCGCCGAGCAGACAGGCGGCGACGTTGTCGGGGTGGCCCTCGATCTCGGTGGCGAGCTCGAGCAGGGCCGCGTCGTCGAGCTTGGCGTCGCCACCTATCGTCACCGCGCGGGCGGCGACGATGCCGGCGCAGATGGCGGCCGACGAGGAGCCGAGGCCGCGGCCGTGCGGGATGCGGTTGGCGCAGACGACCTCGAGGCCGCGCGGCTGCCCGCCGAGCAGGTCGAACGCGGTGCGCAGGGAGCGTACGAGCAGGTGCTTCTCGTCGCGCGGGAGCGTCTCGGCACCCTCGCCGGCGATGTCGATGTGCAGCCCGGAGTCGGCGACCCGGACGACGACGTCGTCGTACAGCCCCAACGACAGGCCGAGGGCGTCGAAACCCGGGCCGAGGTTGGCGCTGGTGGCGGGAACGCGCACCCGTACGGCGGCGGCGCGGAACGCTGGACCGGCCATCGCTCGATGACTCTCCTTGGCTTTGACTACGGGTTTTCTGAGGAAGTACGAAGACCCGAGGGCCGTGCCGACCACATCTGGCGACAACGGCGGCAACACCGCGGCATATGCGGCGGGGCGGGTTAAGTACAGCCTATCGAAGGAAGGTTCTGTGGCGACATAGGGCGCACAGGAGGCGCACGATGCGTGTCGCGAGCCATCCTGTGCACCTATGTACGTTCCTGTGCGAGTTTCGGCGCGGGGCCTCGCACGGGGCCCGACCTCAAATGAGGCCGGGACCTAGACCAGACCGAGCCGCTCGGCGGCGGTGGCGGCGTCGACCGGCACGGTAACCGGCTGGGGGGCGCCGGCGACGGCCCAGTCGGGGTCCTTGAGGCCGTTGCCGGTGACGGTGCAGACGATCTTCTGGCCGGGGTCGACCTTCCCCTCGGCGGCGGCCTTGAGCAGACCGGCCACCGACGCGGCGGAGGCGGGCTCCACGAAGACGCCCTCCTGCGCGGCCAACAGGCGGTACGCGGCCAGGATCTGGCGGTCCGTCACCTCGTCGATGAAGCCGCCCGACTCGTCCCGCGCGGCGAGCGCGTACTCCCAGGAGGCGGGGTTGCCGATCCGGATCGCGGTGGCGATGGTCGAGGGGTCCTTGACCACCTCGCCGCGCACGATCGGAGCGGAACCGGAGGCCTGGAAGCCCCACATGCGCGGGGTGTGCGTGGACATGGCGTCCGCCGCGTACTCGCGGTAGCCCTTCCAGTACGCCGTGATGTTGCCGGCGTTGCCGACGGGCAGGACGTGGATGTCGGGCGCGTCGCCGAGGGCGTCGACGATCTCGAACGCGGCGGTCTTCTGGCCCTCGATGCGGACCGGGTTGACCGAATTGACCAGCGCCACCGGGTAGTTCTCGGAGAGCGCGCGGGCCAGCGTCAGGCAGTCGTCGAAATTGCCGTCGACCTGGAGGATCTTGGCTCCGTGGACCAGCGCCTGGCCCATCTTGCCGAGCGCGATCTTGCCCTGCGGCACCAGGACGGCGCAGACCATGCCGGCCCGTACGGCGTAGGCGGCGGCCGACGCCGAGGTGTTGCCGGTGGAGGCACAGATGACGGCCTGCGCGCCTTCCTCCTTGGCCCTGGTGATGGCCATGGTCATGCCGCGGTCCTTGAAGGAGCCGGTGGGGTTGGCCCCCTCCACCTTGAGATGCACCTCGCAGCCCGTGCGCTCGGAGAGGACCTGAGCGGGGACGAGCGGAGTGCCACCCTCACGGAGCGTGACGACCGGCGTCGTGTCCGTGACCGGAAGGCGGTCCCGGTACTCCTCGATGATGCCGCGCCACTGGTGGGTGCCCTTGCTGGTCATGGGTCCTTACTCCCCTTCAACACGCATGATGCTGGCGACACCGCGCACGGTGTCGAGCTTGCGCAGCGCCTCGACGGTCCCGGAGAGGGCGGCGTCGGGCGCGCGGTGGGTGACGACGACGAGCGATGCCTCGCCGTCCTTGCCCTGCTGGCGCACCGTATCGATGGATACGCCGTGCTCGGCGAAGACCGTCGCGACCTGGGCGAGGACGCCCGGCTTGTCGGCCACGTCGAGACTGATGTGGTACCGCGTCACCACGTCGCCCATGGGGCTCACGGGCAGCTGGGTGTACGCGGACTCACCGGGGCCGGTGGCCTCGTTGAGCTTGTTGCGGCACACGGCGACCAGGTCGCCGAGTACGGCCGACGCGGTCGGCGAGCCGCCGGCGCCGGGGCCGTAGAACATGAGCTGCCCGGCGGCCTCGGCCTCGACGAAGACCGCGTTGTAGGCCTCGCGGACGGAGGCGAGCGGGTGGCTCAGCGGGATCATCGCGGGGTGCACGCGCGCGGTGACGGACTCGCCGTCGGCGGCGCGCTCGCAGATGGCGAGCAGCTTGATGGTGCAGCCCATGCGCTTGGCGGAGGCGAAGTCGGCGGAGGTGACCTCGGTCATGCCCTCGCGGTAGACGTCGTCGAGCCGTACGCGCGTGTGGAAGGCGATCCCGGCGAGGATGGCGGCCTTGGCGGCGGCGTCGAAGCCCTCGACGTCGGCGGTGGGGTCGGCCTCGGCGTACCCGAGGGCGGTGGCCTCGTCCAGCGCCTCGGAGTAGCCGGCGCCCGAGGTGTCCATCGCGTCGAGGATGAAGTTGGTCGTGCCGTTGACGATGCCCATCACGCGGTTGATCTTGTCGCCGGCGAGGGACTCGCGCAGCGGGCGGATCAGCGGGATGGCACCGGCGACGGCGGCCTCGAAGTAGAGGTCCCGGCCGTGCTCCTCGGCGGCGGCGTAGAGCGTGGCGCCGTCCTCGGCGAGGAGGGCCTTGTTGGCCGAGACGACGGAGGCGCCGTGCTCGAAGGCGGTGGTGATCAGCGTACGGGCCGGCTCGATGCCGCCGATGACCTCGACGACGACGTCGATGTCCCCGCGTTTGACCAGAGCCGTCGCGTCGGTGGTGATCAGCTCCGCGGGGATGCCCTCACGCACCTTGGACGGGCGGCGGACGGCGACGCCGGCGAGCTCCACCGGGGCGCCGATGCGCGCGGCGAGGTCGTCGGCGTGCGTCGTCATGATGCGCGCCACCTCTGAGCCGACCACTCCACAGCCCAGCAGCGCCACCTTCAGCGGACGCGTACGCATCATCCGACCTCACTTCTCGTACTTCTACGGTATGGACCAGTCTCACTCACCGGACGGCGGTTTCTATCCTCCGTCCGGATCCTGAGACATCTATTTCATCAGCCGACATCGAGACGCAGGAGATCTTCCTCCGTCTCGCGCCGGACGATCACGCGCGCCTCGCCGTCCTTGACCGCGACGACGGGCGGGCGAAGGGCGTGGTTGTAGTTGCTCGCCATGGAGCGGCAGTAGGCGCCGGTGGCGGGTACGGCGATCAGGTCGCCGGGGGCCAGGTCGGCCGGGAGGAACGCGTCCTTGACCACGATGTCGCCGCTCTCGCAGTGCTTGCCGACGACCCGGGAGAGCATGGGCGCTGCGTCCGAGGTGCGCGAGACGAGGGTGACGGTGTACTCGGCGTCGTAGAGCGCGGTGCGGATGTTGTCCGACATGCCGCCGTCGACGCTTACGTACGTCCGCAGCCCCTCCAGCGGCTTGACCGTGCCGACCTCGTAGAGGGTGAAGGCGGTGGGGCCGACGATGGCACGGCCCGGCTCGACGGAGATCCGGGGCGTACGGAGGCCGGCGGCCTCGCATTCGCGGGTGACGATCTCGAAGAGCGCCTTGGCGATCTCGTGCGGCTCGCGGGGGTCGTCGTCGGAGGTGTACGCGATGCCGAGGCCGCCGCCGAGGTCGATCTCGGGCAGCTCGACGCCGTGCTCGTCGCGGATCTGCTTGAGCAGTCCGACGACCCGGTGGGCGGCCACCTCGAAGCCGGAGGTGTCGAAGATCTGGGACCCGATGTGGGAGTGGATGCCGATGAGCTCGAGACCGTCGAGCTTGAGGGCCCGGCGCACCGCCTCGGCGGCCTGCCCGCCGGCCAGCGCGATGCCGAACTTCTGGTCCTCGTGGGCGGTGGCGATGAACTCGTGGGTGTGCGCCTCGACGCCGACCGTGATCCGGATCTGGACACGCTGGCGCGTGCCGAGGGACTGGGCGATGTGGGCGACGCGGACGATCTCCTGGAAGGAGTCGAGGACGATACGCCCGACGCCGGCCTCGACGGCCCGCCGGATCTCCTGCTCGGACTTGTTGTTGCCGTGGAAGGCGATGCGGTCGGCGGGCATGCCGGCGTCGAGGGCGGTGGTGAGCTCACCACCGGAGCAGACGTCGAGGTTGAGCCCCTCCTCCTTGAGCCAGCGGACGACGGCCCGGGAGAGGAACGCCTTCCCTGCGTAGAAGACGTCGGCGTCCTTGCCGAAGGCGTCGGCCCAGGCGCGGCAGCGGGCGCGGAAGTCGGCCTCGTCGAGGAAGTAGGCGGGGGTGCCGAACTCCTCGGCGAGGGCGCCGACCGGGATCCCGCCGACGGTGACCTGTCCGTCCTCGGCCCGGCCGACGGTCTGCGACCACACCTTGGGGTCGAGGAAGTTGAGGTCCGCGGGCGGCGCCGAGTAGTGCCCCTCGGGCAGGACGTCTGCGTGGCGGGGCCCGGCGGGGTGTGCGGAACGGCTCATGTCGTCGCTCTTTCAGATCTGTTCGGGTGCGCTGATGCCGAGCAGGGCGAGGCCGCCGGCGAGCACCGTCCCGGCGGCTTCGGCGAGCGCGAGCCGGGCGCGGTGGGCGGCCGAGGGTTTCTCGTCACCAAGCGGCAGCACGGTGTGCTGGAACGCGAGCAGGGCATCGGCGGTGACTTCGAGGTGCCGGGCGACCCGGTCGGGGGCGCGAAGGCGGGCGGCCGATTCGAGAACAACGGGGTGGTCGCCGAGGGCGGCGGTGAGGGCGGGGGCGCCGGCGGGGTGGTCGGCGAGCGCGGCGGGCGAGGCGGGGGCGCCGGCGGGGTGGTCGGCGAGCGCGGCGGGCGGGGCGGGGGCGCCGGCGGGGTGGTCGGCGAGCGCGGCGGTGGGTGCGCCGAGGGCCTGGGCAGGGTCGCTGCCGAAGCCGAGCTGGGCGGCGCCGCGCAGGAGGGCGCGGCTGCGGGCGTAGGCGTACCGGACGCGGAAGAGGGGGTTGGCCTCGGTCTGGAGGAGCAGGGTGTCGTCGAGCTGCGGCCGGTCCTGGGCGGCGGCCCGCAGGAGCGCCCAGCGGGTGGCGGCGGCCCCGAAGCGGCGCAGCAGTACGTCGGCGGTGTCCCCGGCGGGCCGGGCGCGGAGCTCGGTGAGCTCGACGGGGGGCCGCCCCTGGGCCCCGACGGTGACGCCGAGGCGGGCCCAGTCGGGGTCGACGTCGTCGCAGCTGGTCCGTACGGAGGCGCCCTGGGCAAGGAGCAGCCGGCGTACGGCGTCGGCGACGACGGCGGCCCGCACTTCAGGGCGGTGGTGGTACTGGAGGACCTGGCCGGCCATCGAGCCGCCGTGCCCGTACGCGGTCCCGGCGGCGAGCACACGGCGTACGAGCCCGGTGTCCCCGGCGGCGTCGAGGGTGAGGTTCAGGAACCCGGGCCCGGTGATCTCGACGGTACGGATGCCGGGGGTGTCGCGTAGCCGTTCGAGCAGGATCTCGGCGACCTGCCGGGGCGGGAGCTGGGCGTCGCGGGCCAGGCGCAGGGCGGCGTTGGTGGCGTAGTCACCCCGCCCGCCGGGCCGTGGCCGCTCGACGACCACCCGCTCGGGCAGCGCCACCCGCAGCGCACCCTCGTCGACCGCACGGCGCACGGCGCGCAGCACGGTGAGGGAGAGGTCCGCGGGGGTCACGGGACAAGCGTATGGGAGGAGGGGGGGCTGTATGCGAACCGGTTTCGCGATGCGGGCAGGGTGGGGGCCAGGCCGTCGGCGTGGCGGCTGGCGCGGGAACGGGGGCCGCGATGTGGCCGGCGTGGCGGCCGGCCTGGGAAGTGGCGCACGAGCGGCGCCGCGATGGCGTCGGCTCGGGGGGCCGGCCGAGGGACCGGCAGAGCACCGGCTACGCGATGCCGTCGGCTCGGGGCTGGCACGAGCGGCGGACGAGCGGGCGCCGCTCTGCCGTCGCCGCGGGGGGACACGCATCGGTGTCGCCATGCCGACGGTCGGGGACCAATCCAGGGACCGGCAGGACGAACCGGCTCCGCCGCACCCTCAGCCCCGCGTCCTTCCCGCCCGCCCGGCCCCGTGCCTGCCGTCGAGCGACGGCGGCTCTTCACGTTCCTCTCCCCCGCCGCGCGGCCGCATCAGCTGCCGTACGACGCGGACGAGCTCGGCGGGCTCGAAGGGCTTGGCGAGGAAGGTGTCGACCCCGGCGGCGATTCCGGTCTCGACCTCGTACTCCGTGCAGGCGCTGATGATCGCGACGGGCACGTGACTCGTGAGTGGATCGGACCGCAGCTGCGCGGCGGTCCGGAGCCCGTCGAGCCGGGGCATGACGACGTCGAGCGTGACGACATCGGGGCGGACCTGGCGCACGACGTCCAGACACTCGACACCATCGGCCGCGGTCACGACCTCGAAGCCCTCCAGCTCGAGATTGACCCTGATCAACTGCCGGATGACCCTGTTGTCGTCGACAACGAGCACCCGCCCGGACACGCCTGACACCCCTCGAGAGTAGGTCGGCGGCAGGGGCTGCGTCCGGGTTTTGCCCACTTCCACCCCGTGCGGGGGACGCACCTGCGCCCGCCCGGCCGAAATACCTGTTCACAGCCACGGGCCGGGAGCTGGTAGGGTTCTACCCGTCGCCGCCGAACGCGGCGGACGCCCCCGTAGCTCAGGGGATAGAGCAACGGCCTCCGGAGCCGTGTGCGCAGGTTCGAATCCTGCCGGGGGCACAGAAGCCGGAACAGCGTGATCATTCCGCTGGCCTGCCGAAGTGCCAGACATCGAGAGCCGGACCCAGTCCCACTGGGTCCGGCTCTTTGTCGTTGCGTGTGACCGATCGCATGAGTACGCACCGGGGGGCAGCCCGGGCGGTCCCCGCCGTCGTCGATTCTGCCCGCGTGGCTCCGCCCGCCGTCCGGACGCTCCGTCAAACCCCCTCATCCCGAGCGAACTTGTGTACGGATACACGTTGCGACTTCGCATCAGCGTTGTTAGGTTCATGCCCGACCGAAGGCCGATCCACGGGGGACGAGGCCGACTGGTCCGGTGATGCGGGGTGGGGGCTGTCCGGGGTGTTCCTGGGCTTTCCTTTGGTTGTTTCCGCACGTCGGGCGCCTTTCCCCCTGCTCGGCCCCAATGGCCGCAGCGCGCGACGGGGCAGCCCGCGCGGGCTCAACAGGGGGATTTCCATTGAGGCGTAGTCATACGCGCACCACAGCACGGATCGCATCCGTTACCGCTTTCGCCCTGGCCGTCGGGCTCGGTGGGGCGAGCACCGCGCATGCCGACTACTACGACGGCGGCATGCCCAGCCGTAAGTTCAACGTCAAGGCGGTGGGGATCAACGACACCTGGGTCGGGTTCCTCGACACCGGGCGGAAGAACTGGAACAACGCCGGTGCCGGCGTCAGCATCGGGCGTAAGTCCGATGCCAAGGCCACCTTCACCGCCGGTCGCTACAACGAGAGCTGGTACGGGCTCTACTCGCCGTCCGGCTGGCGGCCGATCAACCGGGTCTTCAAGATCAAGGTCAATGCCCGGACCCTGTCCCGGGACGCCGGCTCCAAGATGACGGAGTGGTCGCGCAGCACCACCACCCATGAGCTGGGGCACGCTCTGAGCCTCGACGACAATCCGGGGACCCGCAAGGCGTCCCTGATGAAGCACAGCCGCAACCGGGCCACCGTGCAGAAGCCGCAGGCGTACGACGTCTCCGAGGTCAAGAGGATCTACTGATGATGAATCTGCGCCATGCCGTCGTCGGCGGATCCGCCCTGCTCGTCGTCCTGACCGCCGCCGGCTGCTCCAGCTCCACGGGTGGCGAGCGGACCGAGGGCAAGGCCTCCGCCGGGGCCCCCGAAGTCGTCGCCTACGAGGCCGACTACCCCGTCTACGACTCGCTCGACGCGGTGGTCAAGAAGGCCGACACCATCGTGAAGGGCACCGTCGTCAGCTCCACCGTCAAGGAGCTGATGCCGGAGGTCTCCACCGGGGGCGACCCGCTGACCAACCCGCAGGCGGGTCTGAGCAAGGAGGAGGCCGCCGAGGTCGAGCCGGTGATCATCACCGTCTCCAAGGTCAAGGTCTCCGAGGTGCTGGCCGGTGACGTGAAGCCGGGCGACACCGTCGAGGTGAGCCAGCTCGGTGGCACGCTGGGCAAGACCACCTACAAGGAGAAGCACACCACCACGCTGGCGAAGAACGGCACGGAGTACGTGCTGATGCTCGCCGCGCACGGCTCCTCGCCGTACGACCTGCTCAACCCCGAGCAGGCCCTCTACACCGTCGACAAGGGCGGCAAGCTCCGTCCCGCCGCCGGCGGTGGCTTCGAGGACGCGGGGACGGTCAACCGTCTCAAGGACCGTACGGCCCGCGTGAAGTAGCCAGCAAGGTGAATCGGAGGGGTGCCGCCCGGTGGGCGGCACCCCTTCCACGTGTCAGGCGGTCAGCCGGAGCGCCTTCAGGACCGCCGGGCTCAGCGCCACCTCGTTGCCCTCGGCGGGCACGGCCTTGCCGCCGCTGACGCCGTAGGCGCCCTGCGCGGTGTTCACCAGCGTGTACCGGCCGTCCTCCTGGCGGTCCAGGAGGAAGACGTACTCCTGCCCGGCCACAAGGGCGGCGGTCTCGGGGCCCGAACCGGGCGGGGTGTACGAGACGGTGACCTGCCCGCCCGGCGCGGTGCCCTTCGCCGTCGCCAGCACCTCGGCCGGGGCCACCGTCGACGTGATGTCGTCGGTGGTCCGCTCCGTGCCGGCGCCCAGCTTCGCCCGCACGATGAGGTCGGCCGCGCCCTCCAGTTCGACCGTCGACGGGTAGTGGGGTTCGTCGGCCACGAGCCCGCCGCCCGGACCGCCAAGGCCGCTCGGGCCTGCCGCGAACACGGCGATCGCGGCCACCGCCGCGGCCGCCCCGCAGGCCACCGCCGCCACCAGCACACCGCGCCGGCGCCGCGGCCGCGCCACCGCCCCCGCCGGGGGCCGGGCGGCGTCGCCGACCAGGGCGGCAAGGTCCGCAACGGCGCGCGGGGACAGACCCGCCTCCGCCGTGCCGGGGGGCAGCGGATCGGCGTGCCGGATCAGCGACTCCACCCGCTTCGCGGGCAGCGCGGACCGAGCGGAATTCTTCGACTGCGTACGCTTCATACCGACTCCCGGGACGAGGTGTAGAGCTCACGGAACGCCCTGCGCGCCCGGTGCAGACGGACCCAGACGGCCGGGGCGCCGCATCCGAGCAGACGGCCGATCTCCGCCGCGGCGAGGCCATCCCAGTAGCTGAGCAGCAGCACCTCGCGGTGCTGGTCAGCCAGCCGGTCGAGCGTGTCCAGGACCGCGGAGTCCTCGGCCGACGCGGGGGCCCGGTCCAGTTCCTCACCGATCCGCCGGTGCAGCTCGGTCAGCCGCGCGGTGGCCCGGTAGTGGTTGCCCAGCACGTTCCTGGCGGTGACGAACAGCCATCCGGGCGTCGCCTCCCCGCCCCCGAGCACGTGTTCCCACGCGATCCGGAACACCTCCGCGGTGATCTCCTCGGCCGAGCCGCGGTCCCCCGCTCTGCGGTGGACGAAGGCATGCACCCGGGGATACTCCCGCGTATACAGCTCGGTGAACCGCGTGCCGCGGCCCGAGTCGCTCACGGTCTGGTTGGTCTCCACACCCCGTATATGTCATGCGCGGGGCAGATCCTTACAGGGGGGTCGGGGAAAATCTTCCCCGACCGACAACGGGAGATGGTGGACGACATGGCGGGACCGGGCGCGCGGCTGCTCTATGTGACGGATCTCAGGTACGAGGCCAAAGGGCGGCGGTACTGCGACGAGGACATCTGGCTGAGCGGGCGACTGCGGGAGGAGTTCCGGGTCGCGCTGTGCCATCCGTCGGACGTCGTGGCGCTCATGGACGGCTTCGATGCGGTCGTCGTGCGCAACAGCGGGCCCGTGCTCGGCCATCAGGAGGCGTACGAGGCGTTCCGGAAGGCGGCCGCCGAGCGCGGGGTGCCGGTCTTCAACTCGCTGGACGGGAAGGGGGACATGGCCGGGAAGGGGTATCTCCTGGAGCTGTTCCGGGAGGGGTTTCCCGTCATCCCGACCGTGGACCGGCGGGCCGACGCGGGGCTGCTCCCCGAGGTGGACGCGTACGTGGTGAAGCCGGCGCTCGGCGCGGACTCCGTGGGGCTCGAGTTCGTCGAGCGGGAGCGGCTCGGGGAGGTGGCGTGGGAGGGGATGCTCGTACAGCCGCGGATCGACTTCGCGTACGAGGTGTCCTTCTACTTCGTGGGGCGGGAGTTCCAGTACGCGCTGTACGCGCCGCGGCCCGAGGAGCGCTGGGTGCTGGAGCCGTACGAGGCGAGTGCGGAGGATCTCGCGTTCGCGCGGCGGTTCGTGGAGTGGAACGGGATGGCGTACGGCATCCAGCGGGTGGACGCCTGCCGGGCTCCCGGTGGGGAGCTGCTCCTCGTGGAGCTGGAGGACCTCAACCCGTATCTCTCGCTGCACCTTGCCCGGGAGGACGAGCGGGAGTCGTTCGTCGCGGCGATGAAGGCCTCCCTGCGGCAGCTGGTCACCACGGCCGCTGCATCGGCAGCGAGGCCGTGATCAGTTCGGCGATGCGCGGGATGTGGCCCTCCAGGTAGAAGTGGCCCCCCTCCAGGACGTGCAGGCTGAAGGGGCCCGTGGTCTCCGCCTCCCAGGCCCGCGCGCCGGGCACCGTGACGCGCGGGTCGCGGTCGCCGGTGAGGGCGATCACCGGGCAGGTCAGACGCGGGGCGGGGTTGTGGACGTACGTGTAGACCGCGCGGAAGTCGGCCCGCAGGGACGGCATGGCCAGCTCGCGGATCTCCGGGTGGTCCAGCAGCCCGCTGCCGGCGCCGCCCAGGCGGCGGACCTCGGCGATGACCCAGGCGTCGTCCAGCTCGGCCAGGGGCGGCAGTCCGCCGGGGAGCGCGGGCAGGGCGGGGCCCTGGCGGCCCGAGACGAACAGCGCGGCCGGGGGCAGGCCCCTGCTCTGGAGGCGGCGGGCGGTCTCGAAGGCGACCAGGGCACCCATGCTGTGGCCGAAGAGGGCGTACGGCTCCGCCGTGTACGGGTCGAGGGCGGCCGCGGCCTCGTCCGCGAGCGCGGCGACCGTCTCCAGGCAGGGTTCGCCGAAGCGGTCCTGGCGGCCGGGGTACTGCACGGCGAGCGCCGCGAGGCCGGCCGGCAGGGCGGCGGAGAGCGGCTGGTACGTGCCGGCCGCGCCGCCCGCGTGCGGGAAGCAGACCAGCCGGAGCTTCGCGTCCGGGGCGGGGTGGAACTGCCGTATCCACGCGTTCGCGTTCGCGCTCACCTTCGCGTCCACTGCGCCCCCCGTTGCTGAACGTACGGTCTGTAAGACTCATGAGGTGCGCGGTCTGCGCCCCCCAGCACCCTACGCCGAGCGTTTCCGCGGCGTGGACTTCTTCGCGGTCGTCTTCTTGGCGGTCGACTTCTTCGCCGTCGAACCCTTCGAACTCGTCGACTTGGCCGTGGACTTGGCCGTGGATTTCGACGACGACGCCGTCTTCTTCGCCGCCGTCTTCGCGGTCGACTTGCGCGCCGGAGCCGTCTTCTTCGCCGCGGTCTTCGCCGTCGACTTCTTGCCGCCCGTCTCCTTCGGTACGGCCGCGGCCGACCGCTTGCGGGACGGGAGCGGGGTGACCTCGGCGACCTCGCCCTCGCCGCGGGCCTCCTTCGCCGCGCGCACGCTGCTCTCCAGGGCCGCCATCAGGTCGATCACCTTGCCGCCGGGCTCCTCCTCCGGCGCCTCCGGAGTGACCGCGCCGCCGCCCTCCGCCTTGGCGGCGATCATCGCCTCGACGGCCTCGCGGTAGTCGTCGTGCAGGGAGTCGAGATCGACGTCGCCGAGGGTGTCCATCAGGGCGTCGGCCAGGTCGAGTTCGGCGTCCCGTACGGTCACCCGGGTCTCCGGGGCGACGCCCTCGGGGGCGCGGATCTCGTCGGGCCACAGCAGGCCGTGCATGGCGATCACCTCGTCGACGACCCGCAGCATGCCCAGCCGTTCGCGGCCGCGGAGGGCGTACTTGGCGATGGCGACCTTGTCGCTGCGCTTGAGCGCCTCGCGCAGGAGGGTGTACGGCTTGGCCGCGGGGACGCCGTTCGCCGCGAGGTAGTACGCGGCGTCCATCTGGAGCGGGTCGATCTCACCGGCCGGGACGAATGCCACGATCTCGATCGTCTTGGCGGTCGGCAGGGGCAGCGCGGCGAGGTCCTCGTCGGTGATCGGGATCATCGTCCCGTCCGCCTCCTCGTACGCCTTGCCGATCTCGGCGGCGGGGACCTCCTCGCCTTCGAGCTCGCAGACCTTGCGGTAGCGGATGCGGCCGCCGTCCTCCGTGTGGATCTGCCGGAACGACACCGACCGGCTCTCGGTCGCGTTCACCAGCTTGATCGGGATGCTGACCAGCCCGAAGGAAATCGCACCGTTCCAGATGGATCGCATGCTTCATTCCTTTCACCCGGATTCGATGGGTTATGACCGGAGATATGGGATTCTCATCGTATGACGCCCATCACAGAGGTGGAGGGGCGGCGCCTCCCGCTCAGCAATCTGGACAAGGTGCTGTACCCCGCCACCGGCACCACCAAGGGCGAACTGCTGCACTATTACGCCACCACCGCGGGTGTCCTCCTCCCCCATCTGCATCTGCGGCCCGTCTCGTTTCTGCGGTATCCGGACGGCCCCGACGGGCAGCTCTTCTTCACCAAGAACCCGCCGCCCGGCACACCCGACTGGGTGATGACCACCCCCGTGCCCCGCTCCGAGGACCCCTCGGCCCGCCAGGTCGTGATCCAGGACCTCCCGTCGCTGATGTGGGCGGCCAATCTGGTGGTGGAGTTCCACACCCCGCAGTGGCGCTCCGACACCCCGGCCGTGGCGGACCGGCTCGTCTTCGACCTGGACCCGGGGTCGCCCGCCACCGTCGTTGAGTGCTGCCGGGTGGCGCTGCGGCTGCGGGAGCGGCTCGCCGAGGACGGGCTGGTGGCGTACGCGAAGACGTCCGGCGCCAAGGGGCTGCATCTGCTGGTGCCGCTGGTGCCGACGCCGTCCGAGGAGGTGTCCGCGTACGCGAAGCGGCTGGCCGTCGAGGCGGAGGCGGAGCTTCCCTCGCTGGTCGTCCACCGGATGGCGAAGAAGCTGCGGCCGGGGAAGGTCTTCGTCGACCACAGCCAGAACGCGGCGGCGAAGACCACCGCCACCCCCTACACGCTGCGCGCCCGCCGCACCCCGGCCGTCTCCGCGCCGGTGACGTGGGAGGAGGTGGAGGCGTGCACCGACCCCGGCCAGCTGGTGTTCCTGCTGGACGACATCGCGCCACGGGTGGGGATGTACGGGGATCTGCTCGCTCCGCTCCTCGACGCGCGCGGCGCCGGGTCCCTGCCATGAGCCTTCGGCCGCCCGTGCGGGTCGCGCTCGCCGAGTCGGTGGGCGCGCTGCCGCGCGGGGCGGGGCTGGCGTACGAGCCGAAGTTCGACGGCCACCGGATGGTGATCTTCCGGGACGCCGGGGACGTCGTGCTCCAGGCCCGCTCGGGGCGGATCATCACCGCCGCTTTCCCCGATCTGGCCGCGGCGGCCCGGCAACTCCCGGCCGGCACGGTCCTCGACGGCGAGGTGGTCGTGTGGACCGGTGGCCGGACGGACTTCGCCGCCGTGCAGGGCCGGGCGGCCGCCACCCCGGTGCGGGCCCGGACCCTGGCGGTACGGCTGCCGGCCTCGTACGCCGCCTTCGACCTGCTGGCGGAGGAGGGTCGCGATCTGCGGCCGGTGCGCTACGAGCGGCGGCGTGAGCGGCTCGTCGCCGTGCTCGGCGCGCTGGGGCCGCCGCTCCAGCCGGTGCCGATGACGACCGATCCGCAGCTCGCGGCCGTCTGGTACGAGACCCTGCCGGAGATCGGGGTCGAGGGGCTGGTGATCAAGCGGCTCGACCAGCCGTACAAGGCCGGTACGCGCGCGTGGCGCAAATTGCGGCACACGGACACCCGGGACGCGATGGTGGTCGGGTTCACCGGGGCGCGGTCCCGGCCGGCGGCGCTGGCGCTGGTGCTGCCGGACGACGACACGCCGGTCGTCTCCAGCCCGCTCGCCCCGGCGCTGCGCGGCCAGGCGGGTGCGGCGCTGCCGGACCCCGTCCCCAGTACAGGGACGGCGATGGCGCCGGGGCTCGGCGAGGTCGAGTACCGGTGCGTGCCCCCGCGGCTCATGGCGGAGGTCGCCCAGGGCACCACGCGCCACACCCTGATCACCGTGCTGCGGCTGCGGGACGCCGTGGAGGGCGATGAGGAGGGGCTGGTTCCGGACAAGGGTGCGGATGGCTGAGGAGTGGCGCAAAGAGGGCTCTCCAACCGCGTCCGATTGCCGGGTCCTGCTCGTCGGCGTGGTGGTGCACACTTGCCCCCAAGTTCGGTGTTCAACGGGGAGGCGGGGCATGTTGACGGGGATCGAGGAGGTCGACTGGACTTCCATGAGGCATGCCTACGGGCCGGCCGACGACGTGCCGGGCATGCTGCGGGGGCTCGCGTCCGACGACGCGGCCGAGCGCGAGATCGCGCTGGACGGCATGTACGGGGCCGTGCACCACCAGGGTGATGTGTACGACTGCACGCTGGCCTGCATTCCGTTCCTGCTGGAGCTGGTGGTGGATCCGCAGGTCCAGGACCGGGGCGGCATCGTCGAGTTGCTCACCAGCATCGGCGGGATCGACCTGGCGGGCGACGACGAGCTGGACGGACTCGACCCGGAGGACGAGGAGTTCGAGGACGCGGCGAACTACGCGATGGCGGCCGCCGCGGTCGCCGCGGGCGCCGACGCGTTCATCGAGCTGCTCGGCGATCCGGACCAGGAGGTGCGGCTGGCCGCGCCATGCGCGCTGGCGTCGCTGCACGGGGAGCCGGCGCGCGTCCTCGATCTGCTGCGCGAGCGGCTCACCGTCGAGCGTGACACGCCCGTCCGGCTCGCTCTGGTGCAGGCCGTGGGCCGGATCGCGCTACGGCACGCCTCGCTGCGCGAGGAGACCGTCGACTGGCTCGGCTGGCTGTCGGGCGCGGCGCAGTCGCCGGGGCTGCGGCTCGCGGCCCTGGCCCAGCTGGCCCGTTGCGCCCCGGCCCGGCTGCCGGACGATGTCGTGGCGCGGGTGACCGGCCTGCTTGAGGAGGTACGGAACGAGCCACGCGCCGCGGACACGGTCGCGGACGGGATCGGGGCGCGTTCCGCCACCCTCGTGGGGCAGCTGCGGGAGCGCCGCGAGGAGCAGTCCGCCCGGCCGGGCCGTGACACTCCGTGGACCGACGAGCTGCTGCGGACCCTGCACTCGGCGCTCGGCGACCGGGTCGAGGACCGGATCGCGCTGATCACCGCCCAGCTGCGCAGCCCCGACTGGCGGGAGCGGGCGGACGCCGTGTGGATGTGCAACGGCCTGGTGCACGGCTGGCGGGGCGCGTACGCCGAGGTGGTGCGGCTGGTCGGGACGCAGCTGTCGGACCCCGAGCCGCGGCTGCGCGAGGCCGCCGCCAGCTGGCTGGAGGGTCTCTTCGAACTGGCCGGGCCCGCCGCGGACGCGCTGGCGGCGCGGGTGGCACTGGAGCCGACGCCCTGGCTTCAGGAGCGTCTCGACGGACGGATCGCGCTCGGCCGCGCGCTGCTCGCGCTGGCCCGCTGCGGTGACGCCCGCGCGGTCCCGGTGCTCGGCGAGGCGTTGGAGCGCGGTGACATACCGGATCAGCTGACGTACACGATCAGCCAACTGGGGGCGGCGGCCGCGCCGCTCGGGCCGGTGCTGCGGCAGCGGCTCGCGGAGGTGGAGCTGGACGACCAGCTCTACGACCGGGCGGCGCCGCTGCTGCTGGGCCTGGCGACGGTCGGGGCGACCGAGGCGCTGCCGGAGGTGCTGCGGGTGGTGCGCGGGGCGCCGGCGTACCGCAGGGACTGGGTGCTCGAATCGGCGCTGCGCGCCCTGACCGCTTTCGGGCCCGCGGCGCGGGAGGCGGTCGGGGATCTGCGGCGGCTGCTGGGCAGCGAGTCGGCGACGGTCGCGACGGCCGCCGCGCGGGCGCTGTGGGCGGTCGAGCGGGACGCCAGGGCGGTCCTGCCGACGCTGGAGACCTGGCTGCGGGCCCGTAACCCCGGGGAGCGGCGCTCGGCGGCCCGGGCGCTGGGGACGATCGGCCCGGCGGCCGCGCCGGCCGCGCCGGCGCTGCGGGGCTGCCTGGCGGACCTCGATCTGTGGCTGCGGGTGGAGAGCGCGGCGGCGCTGTGGCGGGTGACCGGTGAGGCCCGGGAGGCCCTGCCGGTGCTTCTCGCCGCCTGGCGGGACAACCGCTACGCACGCGTGGCGATCGCCGAGTGCCTGGCGGAGATGGGTCCGGCGGCCCTGGAGGCGGAGCCGGTGCTCCGGGCGGAGCTGGCCCGGCCGCGCCGGCACAACGTGGTGGAGGGCGGCTCGGGCAGCCATGACATCCCGCAGGACGAGAAGCTGCTCGCGCTCTGCCGTACGGCCCTGGAGAAGATCGAGAACGTGGCGGTCGGGGAAACGGAAGCGCACGGATGATCATCTTCGGCACCAAGGCATACGTGTACCAGCTGGCGATGCTGACGCTGGTCTGCGCGCGGTGCGGCAACCCGGCCGCGCACGCGCTCAGGAAGCGGGTCACAAAGTTCACGCTGTTCTTCGTGCCGCTGTTCCCGTTCTCGACGTCGTACGCGACGCAGTGCGCGTTCTGCGGGTACGAGGAGCGGCTCGCGGCCGCGCAGGGGCGGGCGCTCCAGGAGCGGGCGGCCCACGGCGCGCGGTGAGGCGGGCGCGCCGAGGCCGGGCGCCGGGCGCGTACGGCCTGGTGTGACAGAACTTGTACAGAACCCGTGCGAGGTGGTGACAGCTTCGCGCGCTCGCGTACGGGGCACTGTTACGGAGCCGCAATGGAGGCGGCCTAGCGTCGCAGGCGTCATCGAAGCGTCTCCGTACCAAGGACCACCGTGAGCACCTACGCCCGTCTTCGCGCCGCCGCCGTGACCGCCGCCGTCGTCGGGGCGCTGGCGGTACCGGCCACCGCCGCCTTCGCCGCGCCCCCGTCCCCGGCCGCCGTGTCGGCGGCGGAGGGCTTCTCCACCGCGCGGGACCACTCGACGCTGCTGGTGGCGGGCGGATCCGTGGCCGCCGTCGGCGCGGCGGGCATCGGCTTCGCGACGCTGCGCCGCGGCCGCTCCGGGTCCTGACACAGGCTGCGGCCGCCCCGGTTTCGCCGGACGCGGGGGTGGACGCGGGGCCGGACGGCGGGGCTGGTACACAGGGTGCCGGTCGCTCACCACAACTGCCGGGGATCAGGCGGACGCTCCACGGCCACGTTCCGTGTCCGCGCGGTTCATCAACTGGACAAACAGGACTTCCCTCCGAATAAGGTTGACGGGGCGGCCGACCGCCCGGAGCTCCGGCTCCCGAGAGACCCGAGAGACACCCAAGGAGCACCTTGCGCCCGTCCGGCCGCCCGATATGCCTCGCACTGCTGCCGGTCGCGGCAGCGCTGCTGCTCTTCGGGCTGCTCACGGGCTGCGACAACGCCGGCGGACTGCAGAGCGCCGGACCGACCCCGACGGCGATCGGGCCGGTGCGGCTGTGGCCGGATCTGCCCCCCGCGACGGACCCTCCCCTGGACTACGGCGAGAGCGACACCGAGCGCGTGCCGGGGATAAAGGCGCCGGGCAACGACGTGCACGCCGTCGACCCGGTGGCCGTGGTCCGCGCCGAGGTGAACGCACACCCCGACACATACAGCGGCACGGACGGCGTCTACGAAGAAACGGTCAAGCAGCTGGGTGAGTGCGAGCGCAAGCCCCGGGCCTGCCCGGTGCTGAAGCCGTACTACCGCGACCTCACCGGCAACGGCCGCGACGAGCTGATCGTCGGCATCCGCATGCCGGACCAGCAGGTGGGCGTGCGGGTCTACCTCGCCGAGAACGGCGGGCTCACCCGGATCATGTCCACGGTCGACCAGGTGATCAGCGTGGAGCTGGCCGGACGGGACCTGATCCTGCGGGTCGGCTCGGCGGGCATCCCCGGCTACGAGTACCGCACGGCCTGGTCCTGGGACGAGCAGCAGCGGACCATGCTGCCGACCCGGGACGAGATCATCCGCATCAAGCCGAACCCGCCCTCCATCTCCCGCGCCCCCGAGCCCCGGGAGCCGGACCCGGATCCCAGCCCCGCTCCGGCGAAGAGCCCGGCCGCGAAGGCGGACCGCTCATGAGCCCCCGCAGCCGCCGTCGCCGGGCCGGCCGCCGGGTGCTGCGGCTGCTGCCCGCCTGGACGGCGACGCTGACCTGGAAGGCCGCGGTCTTCATCACCGTGATGTGCTGCGCGCTCGCGGCGCTGCTCGGCGCGCTCGTGCATGTGTCGGTGACCCGGCAGACCGTCGATACGGCCCGGGACAAGGCGCTCGACCGACTGGAGGAGGTCACCCGCTCCTACGAGTCGGGGGAGCCGCTGCCGCGGTTCGCGGGCGTGGATCCCGAGGGGCTCCCGGCCGAGCTGCGCGCTCTGGCGGTGCGCGGGCGGCGCGGCACGGTCGTCGCCGACCATGAGGGCCGCCCCACGATGTGGGCGGCGGGCCCGGCCGACGGGCGGGCGCTGGCCGTACGGGTCGACTACACGCTGAGCGTCCGGACGATCACCGGCCTCGACCGGTCGATCCTGGGCTCGTCGGTGCTCGCCATCGGGGCGACGCTGCTGGTGGGCGCGTTCGCCGTGACCCGGGTGACCCGGCGGCTGCATCTGACCGCGACGGTGGCCCGCCGGATCAGCGCGGGCGACCTCGACGCACGCGTCAACGACCCGCGGACCAAGGATCCTTCGCTCCCCCAGGACGAGGTGGCCACGGTCTCCGGCGCGCTGGACACCATGGCCTCCTCGCTCCAGCGCAAGCTGCTGAGCGAGCAGCGCTTCACCGCCGATGTGGCGCACGAGCTGCGTACCCCGCTGACCGGCCTGTCGGCGGCGGCGGAGCTGCTGCCCGCCGGCCGGCCCGCGGAGCTCGTCCAGGACCGGGTGCGGGCGATGCGCGCGCTCACCGAGGACCTGCTGGAGATCTCCCGGCTGGACGCCCGCACCGAGAAGGTGGATCTGGCCGTGCACCCGCTCGGGCCGCTGGTGGAGCGGGTGGTGCGGTTCTCCGGCACACCGACCGAGCTCACGGTTCTCCGGGACGCGGCCGTCGAGACCGACAAGCGGCGGCTGGAGCGGGTGCTCGGCAACCTCATCACCAACGCGCACAAGCACGGCGCCGCGCCGGTGGAGGTGACCGTGGACGGCCCGGTGGTGGTGGTCCGCGACCACGGCCCGGGCTATCCGGCGTATCTGCTGGAGAGCGGTCCGCAGCGGTTCCGGACGGAGAGCGGCAGCAAGGGACACGGCCTGGGGCTGACCATAGCGGTGGGCCAGACGTCCGTGATCGGCGCGGAGCTGGTCTTCGGCAACGCGCCCGACGGCGGGGCCGAGGCGCGACTGACGCTGCCGGAGTACGTGCGGTTCGAGGCGCCCGACGAGGACGCCCCACCGGACGACCCGTCACCCTCCTTCGCCCCCAACAGCGGCACACCGTCACATAAAGGGACATAAGGCTTACCGCTTGCTACGTTGCGGACCATGACCGCAACGACGGCGGACGCTCCCCCTCCCGCACCGCGCCTGACCAAACGGCGTGGGGTGGAACTCTCCCTCCTCGTCTGCGCCGTGCTCATCTCGGTCTTCGGTTACGCCGCCGTCGGCCTCGCCCGCAGCGACGCCGTCCCGCCCGACGTGGCCGGATACGGCGCCGGTCTCGGCATGCTCGCGCTCGTCGCGCACCTCGCGGTGCGGCTGCGGGCGCCGTACGCGGATCCGCTGCTGCTGCCGATCGCGGTCCTCCTCAACGGCCTGGGGCTCGTGCTGATCTACCGGCTCGACCTGGAGACGCCCCGGGACGAGGCCGCGCCCACCCAGCTGATCTGGTCGACGCTGGGGGTGGCGCTGTTCATCGCGGTCGTGCTGGCGCTGCGCGACCACCGGGTGCTCCAGCGGTACGCGTACCTCTCCATGGCCACCGCGCTCGTCCTGATGATCGTGCCGATCTTCTTCCCGGCGGTGAACGGGGCCAAGATCTGGATCCGGATCGGCGGATTCTCCTTCCAGCCGGGGGAGTTCGCCAAGATCCTGCTCGCCGTCTTCTTCGCCGCGTACCTCGCCGCCAGCCACAACGCCCTCGCGTACACCGGCCGCAAGGTCTGGCGGCTCCAGCTGCCCACCGGCCGGGTCCTCGGCCCGATCGTCACGATCTGGCTGCTGAGCGTCGTGGTGCTGGTCCTCGAACGGGACCTCGGCACCTCGCTGCTCTTCTTCGGCCTGTTCGTGATCATGCTGTACGTGGCGACCGGGCGCACCGGCTGGATCGCGGTGGGGCTGCTGCTCGCCGCCGTCGGCGCGTTCGCCGTCGGCTCCCTCGAACCTCATGTGCACAGCCGGGTCGAGGACTGGCTCGACCCGTTCGCCTCGATCGAGGCCGGGCAGGGGCCTGGCCAGCTCGCCCAGTCGCTGTTCGCGTTCGCCGCCGGCGGGATGCTCGGCACCGGCCTCGGGCTCGGCCACTCCATCCTGATCGGCTTCGCCGCCAAGTCGGACTTCATCCTGGCCACCGCGGGCGAGGAGCTCGGACTGGTCGGCCTCACCGCGCTGTTCCTGCTGTACGCGCTGCTCGTGGCCCGCGGCTACCGCGCCGGGCTGTCGCTGCGCGATCCCTTCGGCCGGCTCCTCGCCATCGGTCTCGCCTCGATCCTGGCGCTCCAGGTCTTCGTGATCGCCGGCGGCGTGACGGGCCTGATCCCGCTGACCGGGATGGCCATGCCGTTCCTCGCCCAGGGAGGTTCGTCCGTGGTCACCAACTGGATCATCATCGCGCTGCTGATCAAGGTCAGCGACTTCGCCCGCGCGCCCGTGCCCGAGGCCGTGGAGACCGGCGTCATCGCCGCCGCCGTCGAGGCCGAGCGGTGATCCGCTACATCCGGCGGGCCGCCGCGCTCTGCCTGCTGCTCCTGGTCGCGCTGCTGGTCAACGCGGCCCGGATCCAGGTGTTCCAGGGCGACGCGCTCAACCACAACCCCGCCAACCGCCGCCAGGCGATCGTCCGTTACGACCAGCCGCGCGGGGACGTCGTCGTCGACGGCAGCCCGGTCACCGGCTCCCGGGACAGCGGCGAGCAGCTGCGCTACGAGCGCACGTACAAGGACGGCCCGCTGTACGCGCCCGTCACCGGCTACGCCTCCCAGACGTACGGCACGACGCTGGTCGAGAACGCCGAGGACGAGGTCCTCTCCGGCACCGACCCGATGCTCGCGCCGTTCCCGTTCTGGTCCGACCTCAGCCATGGGCGGCGGCCCGGCGGGGACGCGGTCACCACCATCAGGTCGTCGATGCAGAAGGCCGCCTACCGCGGACTCGGCGGCAGGCGGGGGGCGGTGGCCGCGATCGAACCGTCGAGCGGCAAGATCCTGGCGCTGGTCAGCAGCCCGTCGTACGACCCCGGGCTGCTCTCCGGCACCGGCGCCCCGGTGGCCGAGGCCTGGGCGCGGCTGAACGCGGCGCCGGAGCAGCCGATGCTGAACCGCGCGATCCGCCAGACGTATCCGCCCGGCTCCAGCTTCAAGATCGTGACGGCGGCGGCGGCGCTGGACGCCGGGGTGGTCACCGACATCGACGCGCCGACCGGCGCGCCGGACCCGTATCTGCTGCCGGGCACGACGCGCGTGCTGCCCAATGACGTGCCGGGCTGCGGCAACGCCTCGCTGTCGTACGCGATCCGCTGGTCGTGCAACAGCGTGATGGCCCACCTCGGGGTGCGGGTGGGGCTGTCGGGGATGGTGGAGGCGGTGGGGCGGTTCGGCTTCAACGACACCAGGCTGCGGATCCCGTCCGGGGTGGCGAAGTCCACCTTCGACACGCGGATGAGCAACGACCAGCTGGCGCTCTCCTCCATCGGCCAGTTCGACACGGCCGCGACACCGCTGCAGATGGCGATGGTCGCGGCAGCCGTCGCCAACAACGGCGAGATCGCGCAGCCGCAGCTGGTGGATCGGACCACGACCGCGGGCGGGATGACGGTCCGGCGCTCCGTGCGGCGTACGTACCGTCAGGCGATGCAGCCGTCCACAGCCGGGCGGCTCCAGCGGATGATGGTCGACGCGGTGAAGGACGGCACGGGGGCGAACGCGGCGATCCCGGGGGCGCGGGTCGGCGGCAAGACCGGCACCGCGCAGCACGGGCTCGGCAACACCGGCATGCCGTACGCCTGGTTCATCGCCTGGGCGCAGGCGGAGGGGCAGGCGCAGCCCGCGGTGGCGGTGGCCGTCGTCGTGGAGGACGCGGCCGCGAACCGGGCGGACATCAGCGGCGGCGGCAGCGCGGCGCCGATCGCGCGGGCGGTGATGGAGGAGGCGCTGCGGCTGCCGGGGTGAGGGGCCGCTCGCGGCCCGTGCGCCGGGCGGGGACGACGATGGGGCCGCCCTCGGGGCGGCGCCGGCGGCTGCGCGGCCCCGGCGAGGCGGGGCGCCCGACGGCGAGGCGCCGCCCCGCCGGCACCGCGGCCGCCGGTCCGTCGGTCAGCCGAGTCGGTCGGTCAGCCGAGTCGGTCGGTCAGCCGATCGGGGTGCGCATCTCGTCGCGGACCTTGGCCGTCTGGTCGGCGAGCTCGGCCAGGTCGACCTTCTTGGGGTCCTTCCGGGCGATCTCCGGGTTGATGATCGCGACGAAGGAGGCGGTGTTGTCGTCGCCCCAGGCGCACATGGGGAAGGTGCTCTCCATGCCGCCGTCCTTGGTGCGGGCGACCTGGCAGGTGACCGTGACGTCGGAGCCGGCGGGCTTGAAGTCCTTGGGCCGGACGACGACGGTGGTTCCCTTGTCGGTGGCCGCACCCTTGAGTATCTGCTCGCGGGTGTTCTTCGGGTCCTTGAGGCGGCCATGGAAGCCGGAGACGACGAGCACGGACTCGGAGGCGCCCTGGTACTGCGCGATGGCGGCCTTCGCGTCGCGCACGCTGGGGTCGTAGGTGTTCTCGACCTCCTTGCCCTCGGTCTTGGAGACGTCGCTGAGGAGCTTGTACTCGCCGTCGAGGAGCGTCTTTTGCACGGTGAGGCGGTACTTGGCCTCGGGGAAGGGCCTGGAGGCGCCGGAGGCGGCGTCGAGCAGGGCGTAGACGCCGTAGCCGAGCCCGCCGAGCAGCACCACGGACCCGGCCACGATGCCGATGACGAGTCCGGTCCGCTTCTTCTTCGGCGGCGGCCCCATGGGCGGCCCGCCCCAGGCGCCCTGGCCCGGGTACTGCTGCGGGAACGGCTGCGGCGGCATGCCCTGCGGCGGGCCGTACGGGCCGGGGGCGGGCGCGGGCCCGGGCTGCTGGGGGTACCCCTGGGGCTGCGGGTGTCCCTGAGGCTGCGGGTGGTACGGCGGTTGCGGCGGCGTGGTCATCCCCGCAACCTACGGCACGCCCCGCGCGCTCCCGCGTGGCCCCCTCGCCACGACGTCGTGGCCCCTCGCTCCCTGCTCCGTCGCGGGCCCTCCCTACGTCGTCGCTCCTTCCTCGATGGTCCGGCGCACCTCCGCGACCCGCGCGGTCTCCTCGGCGGCGAACCGCTCGCGGTCGAGGCGTTCGGCGATCTCCTCGTCCTCGCTCATCAGCAGGTCGAGGTTGGAGTCGCCGAGGTCGAAGACGCCCATGTCCAGGTAGGCCTTCTGGAGGCGTTCGCCCCACAGGCCGATGTCCTTGACGCAGGGGACGATCCGGCTGAACAGCAGTTTGCGGAAGAGGGCGAGGAACTCGGACTGCTCGGCATACTGCTCGGCCTCCTTCCTCGGGATGCCGAAGTTCTCCAGCACCTCGACGCCGCGCAGCCGGTCGCGCATCAGATAGCAGCCCTCGATGACGAATTCCTCGCGTTCGCGCAGCTCGGCGTCGGTGAGCTGGCGGTAGTAGTCGCGCAGCGCCATCCGGCCGAAGGCCACATGGCGGGCCTCGTCCTGCATGACGTAGGCGAGGATCTGTTTGGGCAGCGGCTTGTCCGTGGTGTCCCGGATCATTCCGAACGCGGCCAGCGCGAGGCCCTCTATCAGGACCTGCATGCCGAGATAGGGCATGTCCCAGCGGGAGTCGCGCAGGGTGTCGCCGAGCAGCCCTTGGAGGTTGTCGTTGATCGGGTAGAGCATGCCGATCTTGTCGCGCAGGAAGCGGCCGTAGATCTCGGCGTGGCGCGCCTCGTCCATGGTCTGGGTCGCGGAGTAGAACTTGGCGTCGAGGTCGGGCACGGACTCGACGATGCGGGCGGCGCACACCATCGCGCCCTGCTCACCGTGGAGGAACTGGCTGAACTGCCAGGAGGCGTAGTGCCGGCGCAGGTCCCCCTTGTCCCGGTCGGCCATCTTGGCCCAGTGGCGGGTGCCGTGGAGCGTGAGGGACTCGTCGGGGGCGCCGAGCGGGTCGTACGGATCGACCTCCAGGTCCCAGTCGATGCGGGTGGCGCCGTCCCACTGCTTGTCCTTGCCCTTCTGGTAGAGGGCGAGGAGACGGTCTCTGCCGTCGTCGTACTCCCAGCTGAAGCGGGCCGCGCCGGCGGCGGGCACCTGCCAGACGGGGGCTCCCGGGTCGTTCGTGTAAAGGTCGTACGTCGACACTGACGGCTCCTTCGGGTCACGGACTTCCGCGCACGGGTGGGCACTTGGCAGGCTCACACGTTGGTAGACAAGGGGTCAACAAGTCGCGCACGGGGGATTGACGGGCTTGCTGACACGCAGTCTCATAAGACGCGAACCCCGAGTAACCCCAAGGACGAGGTGGACTCCGCCATGACGACCGTGACCGAACGCGACCTGACCGTCCTGCGTGACGCGCTCGGCCCGCTGCGGGACCGCGAGCAGGTCGCCGAGCGACTGCTCGAGTCCTCCGCCAAGCACTCCTTCGACCCCGACAAGGAGCTCGACTGGGACGCCCCCCTGGAGGAGGGCAAGTGGTTCTGGCCGCCGGAGCTGGTCTCCCTCTACGACACGCCGCTGTGGAAGAAGATGTCCGAGGACCAGCGCCTGGACCTCGCGCGCCACGAGGCCGCGTCGCTGGCCTCCCTCGGCATCTGGTTCGAGATCATCCTGATGCAGCTGCTGGTCCGGCACATCTACGACAAGCCCGTCACCAGCAGCCACGTCCGCTACGCCCTCACGGAAATAGCCGACGAATGCCGCCATTCGATGATGTTCGCCCGGATGATCCAGAAGGGCGGCGCGCCGACGTACCCCGTCCCCCGGCTGTACCACAACCTCGCGCGCGTCCTGAAGACCGTCTCGACCACCCCCGGCTCGTTCGCGGCGACCCTCCTCGGTGAGGAGATCCTCGACTGGATGCAGCGGCTGACCTTCCCGGACGAGCGCGTCCAGACGCTTGTGCGCGGCGTGACCCGGATCCATGTGGTCGAGGAGGCCCGCCATGTGCGCTACGCCCGCGAGGAGTTGCGCCGCCAGATGGTGACCGCGCCGCGCTGGGAGCAGGAGTTCACCCGGATCAGCTGCGGCGAAGCCGCCCGGGTCTTCTCCGTCTGCTTCGTCAATCCGAAGGTGTACGAGAACGTCGGCCTGGACCGCCGCGAGGCCGTCGCCCAGGTGAAGGCGAGCGGCCACCGCCGCGAGGTCATGCAGTCGGGGGCGCGGCGGCTGACGGACTTCCTCGACGACATCGGCGTGCTGCGCGGAGTCGGCCGCTCGCTGTGGAAGTCCTCCGGGCTCCTCGCCTGAGCGGGGGCCCGCGGGGCTACGCTGCGTACATGACCAGTCCCGCCACGCCGCCCGCGTACCGCCGGCTCAGTGTCGAGGAGCGGCGCAGGCAACTCCTGGGCGCCGCCCTGTCGCTCTTCGCGCACCGGGCGCCCGAGGAGGTGTCGCTGGACGACGTCGCCGAGGCGGCCGGGGTCTCCCGGCCGCTCGTCTACCGCTACTTCCCCGGCGGGAAGCAGCAGTTGTACGAGGCGGCGCTGCGCTCGGCCGCCGACGAGCTGGAGCTGTGCTTCACCGAGCCGCCCGAGGGGCCGCCCACCGAGCGGCTGACCCGGGTCCTCGACCGGTACCTCCACTTCGTCGACCAGCACGACGCCGGGTTCAGTGCCCTGCTGCGCGGCGGCAGCGTCGCCGAGACGTCCCGGACGACCGCGATCGTCGACGAGGTGCGGCGGGCGGCGGCCGAGCAGATCCTGATCCACCTCGGCGCCGGCCGGCCGGGACCGCGGCTGCGGATGATGGTCCGTACGTGGATCGCGGCGGTCGAGGCGGCCTCGCTGATCTGGCTGGACGAGGAGAAGCAGCCGTCCGCCACCGAGCTGCGGGACTGGCTCGTCGACCATCTGATCGCGCTGCTCACGGCCACCTCGGCGAACGACGAGGAGACGGCGGCGGCGGTGAAACTGCTGCTGGCGCAGGAGACGGCGCACGGTCCGGTGGGCACGCTCGCCCGGCGGGTGATCCCCGTCGTGGGCGAGGCCGCCCACCTCATATGACACTGGTGCCGTGAGAAGCGAGAAGACCCCGTTCTACGGCGGCCCCCTGGACGGGCGCGTGCTGGCCGTCCTCGTCGGGCCGACCGGTCACCCGCCCAAGTGGTACGAGGTGCCGGTACCGGCCGCCGAGGGTGGTCCCCCGACCGTGTACACCTACCGCCGCGAGCCGGCCGGCCACAGCAGGCGGCTTGGCCTGCAGACGGGCTGGAAGTACGAGTACGCCCCCGAGGGCCGCGAGCGCCGCACCCTCAAGTGGCCCTGGTCGAAGCCGAACGGCGCCCCATAAGATCGACCCTCGTGTCATCAGGGGGGAGGCCCGTCGTGGAGCCGCTGCAGCAGGACGATCCGCGCCAGGTCGGGCCGTACGTCGTACGAGCCCGGCTGCGTCAGACGGCGGCGGCCGTGCGGTACCTCGGCCGCGACGAGGCCGGGGCCCCGGTGGTGGTGACCGTGCCCCGTCCCGAGCTGGCCGCGGTGCCCGCCTTCCGGCGCCGTTTCCGCGCCGAGACCCGGACGGCGGAGCGGCTCGCGGGCGGCTGGGTGTGCCCGCCGCTCGCCGCCGGCGAGGGCGACGAGCTGTGGACCGTGGACGCCTATGTGCCCGGTCTGACGCTCGCCGAGGCGATCTCCCTGGCCGGTCCGCTGCCCGAGAAGGCGGTCCGGATACTGGGCGCCGGTCTCGCCGAGACCCTCTCCCGGGTCCACGCCACCGGGGCGGTCCTGCACGGCCTGACGCCCGAGACGGTGGAGCTGGCCGCGGACGGCCCCCGGCTGACGGCGTACGGAGCACTGGGCGCGGCGGCGTCCGCGCAGGCCGGACCGGGCGGGCAGCTGTCCGTACGGCTCGGCTACCTGACCCCCGAACAGATCGCGGGCAAGGAACCGGGCCCGGAGTCGGACCTGTTCGTGCTGGGCCTGCTGCTGACGTACGCGGCGACCGGGACGACACCGCTGGGCGACAGCGCGGAGATCGCCCACAAGGACCCCGAACTGACCGCCGTCCCGGACGCGTTGCGCCCGCTGGTCGCCGACTGCCTGACCAAGTCCCCGTCCGCCCGCCCCTCGGCGGGCTCGGCCGCCGCCACCCTGGCCCTGGAGGGCGCGGCCGCCCTCGCCCGGGACGGCTGGCTGCCATCGACGCTTCTGAACGCCCTCGCGGCGCGGGAGGCGGAGGTGGGGCGGGTGGTGTCCGGGGAGGACGTGGTGACGGCGGGGGCGGACGCGGGGGCCGCGGGTGGGGCCGGCGCGGAGGCGCGGGTCACGGGCGAGGGCGGCGCGGACGTCGCGGAGAGAACCGGCGGGGACGTCGCAGGCACGCGGGCCACCGGCGAGGCCGACGCGGACGCTGGGGTCACGGGGGAGGCCGACGCAGACGCTGGGGTCACGGGTGAGGCCGGCGCAGGCACGCAGGCCACCGACGCGGACAGCCCGGACACGCGGACCACCGGCGAGGACGGCCCGGACACGCGGACCACCGGCGAGGGCGTCGCAGAGGATCCGGTCACGACGCGGTTCCGCGCGGGAGCGGTGGCACAGGCCTCCGCCGGGCAGGACCCCGTAACGACGCAATTCCGTACGGGCGCGCAGGCACAGGCGCCCGTGGCGCCGCTGGCAGCCCTGCCGCCTGCGGCGCCGGTCGCCGCCTTGGCGCCCGGCGTGCCCGCCACACCGGCCGCGCCCAGGACACCCGCCCCCGGCGCGCCCGGCGCGCCCGGCGCCGCCCTGCCGCCCGCCGCGCCCGACACAGCCACTACCCAGCTCGGCGCCCTGCCCCACACCCAAGCCCCCGCTCGAGTCACGACGCAGCTGGTCGTGCCCGGGCAGCGCGCCCCGCTGCCCGCGGCCGTCGTGCCGCCGCACGTGACCCCTGGGGCCGGCCCCACCAAGGACGGCAAGGGGCTCGACCGGCGGGCGCTGCTCATCGGGGCCGGGGGTGGGCTGCTCGTCGGTGCGGTGGGCGGGTTCGCGCTGGCCGCGGGCGGTGACGAGAGCCCCGCGCCCCGGCCCAAGCCGGCCGCCACCAAGCCACGGCCCCCGGTGGCCGGCGTGCCGCCGGTCGCGGCATGGCGGTACGAGCATCCGGCCGCCGCGAGCGCCGCTGTCGACCGGCATCGGCTGCTGCTGACCTCCCCCGCCGGGACCACCGCCGTCGACCTGGCCACGGGTCGGCGGATCTGGGAGCAGCCCGGCGCGGCGTCGGCGCGGCGGGCGCTGCCCACGGCCGACGGGCCGGTGTTCGTGGCGGGCGCGAGCGAGTTCCTGTGGCTCTCCCCCAGCAGCGGCAAGATCGAGCACCGCGCCCCGCACCAGGGCCTGACCGGCGTCGTCGGGCAGGACGGCCCGGTCGTCTGGTGCACCGCTCCGGCCGCGCTGTTCGCCTACGACGTCGTCCGCCGCAAGGAGTTGTGGCGCACGCCCGCCCCGGGGACGTACGAACTGGTCGCGGTCCGCCCGGCCGAGCTCGTCGTACGGCAGAACGCCGCCACCCTCACCGCCGCCCAGGCCAAGGCCCAGAAGGGCCGCGCCGTCTTCTACGGCTACGACCGGGCGACCGGGAAGCTGCGGTGGAAGCGGCAGTTCGGCACGGTCTCCCTGACCACGCCGGTGACCGGCGACGTGGAGGGACGGGTGTACGCGGCCCTGCCGGGCGCGGTGTTCGGGTACGCCTCCGGCACCGGCGCCCAGGTCTGGAAGCGGCCGGCCGGTCCGGCGCTCGCCTTCGGGCGGCCGGTGCGGCACGGCTCCGCGCTGTACGTCGCCCAGCGCTCCCAGACGGTGTTCGCGCTCGACGCGACCGGCGGGGCCGTGCGCTGGCAGCGGGCCACCGAGGCGCCGGCCGGGCCGGCCGCCGCGGCGAGCCCGGAGATCGTGGTCGGCGCGAGCGGGCGGACGGTGCTGGCGGCGGACGCCACCCAGGTCACCGCGTTCGGCGCGGAGGACGGCCGGCGGCTGTGGAAGTTCCAGGACGCCGGGGTCCAGACGCCGAAGCAGCCCGAGCCGCCGTCGGAGCCGTACCGCGTCCTGGCCGCCGGACAAACCGTGGTCGTGGGCCGCGGCCGGGCGTACTACGCCCTCCCCGTGGACTGATGCGGCCGCTCGGGGCCGAGGATCCCGCGCGGCTCGGGCCGTACACCCTGCTCGGGGTGGTCGGCTCGGGCGGCATGGGCACGGTGTATCTCGGGCGTGAGGGCCGCATGCCGGTGGCGGTGAAGACGCTCCTGCCGGACCTGGCGCACGAGCCGCAGCTGCTCGCCCGGTTCGGTCGCGAGATCCGGGCCGCGTCCGCCGTGACGCACCCGTATGTCGCGGGGGTGCTGGGGTCGGACCTGGCGGCCCGGCCGCCGTGGTTCGCGACCGAGTTCGTGGTGGGGCCGACGCTCGGCGAGTGCGTGGAGGGGCGCGGGCCGCTGCCCGAGGAGGCGGTGGCGGCGCTCGGCGGCGCGCTGGCCCGGGCGCTGGAGGCGCTGCACACGGCGGGGATCGTGCACCGCGACCTCAAACCGTCCAACGTGCTGCTGGCCGCCGACGGGCCGCGGGTCGTCGACTTCGGCATCGCCCGCGACGTGGACGCCACGGCGCTCACCGTCACCGGCCAGATGCCGGGCTCGCCCGGCTACATGTCGCCCGAGCAGATCCTCGGCCGGAAGACCGGGCCGCCGAGCGATGTGTTCGTGCTCGGCGCGCTGCTGGTGTACGCGGCGGGCGGGCATCACGCCTTCGGCGCCGACTTCACGCTCGCGGCGTTCGCCATCGCCCACGAGGAGCCGGATCTCGGTCATGTGCCGCCCGGGCTGCGACCGTTGCTGGCCCGCTGCCTCGCCAAGGACCCGGCGCGGCGGCCGACGGCGGCCGAACTGGCCGTCCGGTGGCCCGAGGTACCCGCGGCGCGGTGGCTGCCGCCGGGGGTCGTCGAGGACATCGCCGCGCGGGCGGACCGGGTGGCCGGGCTGACGGGGGTGCGGCCCCGGTCCCGGCGCCGGGTGCTGCTCGCGGCGGCCGGGGGCGCGGCGCTGCTCGCCGGGGCGGGGGCGGGGGTGTGGCGTTGGTACGGCGAGGAGGGGGCCGTGGCGCGGCTTGCGCGGTGGAGCGGCGGGCAGGGTGAGGTACCGCCGACGGTCTGGACGGATACGGCGGCGGATCCTGCGGTGCCGTTCGGTCCGACACCGGCCGGGGATGTGGTGCTGATCGGCCGGGCGGGCGGGGTGGTGGCGGCGCTCGATCCGGTGACCGGGCGGGAGCGGTGGACGTACCGCGCGGGCGGCGGGCCGGTCGCGGCGGCGCGGCCGCTGGCGCTGGACCGTGAGGGGCGCGTCGTGGCGCTCGATCCGGAGACCGGGGAGAAGCGCTGGCGCGGCGGGACGGCGGTGGCGCGGCTGCTGGCGGCCGACGCGGACGCGGTGTACGCCCTCGGCCGCACGGGCCGGGTCGTCGCCGTCGCGGCGTCCGACGGGCGCACGCGGTGGCAGGTGGCCGCACCGGGGCCGCTCGGGCCGTCCCCTTCGGCCGTGGCGGCGCCGGGCAGGCTGCTGCTTGCGGGCGCGGCGGGCCGCGTCCACGCCCTGGACACGGCCGACGGCTCACCGTCCTGGCACCACGACACGGGCTCCCCGGTCCCGCTGCGCCCGGCGTTCGGTGCGGGCCTGGCGGTCCTGGGCGGACAACGGCTGTGGGCGGGCTCGCTCCTGGACGGCACGCAACGATGGTCGTCGCCGGCGGCGGGCGCGCCCCCGGTCCGCCCGGACGACCCGCGCGTCGGCGCCCCGTGCGTCGTCGCCGGCACGGTCTACGCCACCGACGGCGACTCGGTCCGCGCCCACGCCCTGGGCGACGGCCAGCCCCGGTGGACGTTCCGCACCGACTTCCCGGACGGCGCGGTGGAGCCGTTCGCCACGGCCGACGGCGTCTACGTCGTGATCGGCGGCGACACCGGCGTCTCGGCGATCGACACCCCCCGCGGCGCGGAACGCTACCGCTTCACCGCCGGCACCACCGGCCCCTGGCGCGGCACGGCCCTGCGGGGCGCGGTGATCTGGCAACGGGGAGCCCTGGTGACGGCCCGCGCGGAGTTCTGACGGGGCCTTTGGCGGCGGCCTCTGAGCTCCGTCCTGGGCGGCCGGGGGCCGGGCTGCGGCAACGGGGCGTGCGACGACCGGCACCGCAGGGGCCTCCCCCCTGGCGGCACCGGCACAACGCCGACCTGCCGAACCCCAGCCTCCGAGCGCGCCCAACGGACCAAGAACCGCCGCATCCCAGCCCCTGCGGGCGTCGGCGGCCGGGGCCGGCGGGTCCCCGGCGAGGCTGCGGACCGCGCTGGGGACGCCCCGCGGCGACGCGGCCGTCGGCGGCCACCGCAGGGCCTCCGCCCTGGCGGCGCACCGCACCGGCAGGCCCGGGGCCGACCAGCCCCGGCCCCCGAGGGCGCCCAACGGCCCCCGAACCCAGTCCGCGTCCGCGTCCGCGTGGGAGCCACCCGCCGTACGCCGTCCAGGCGGGCCCGCCGCCCCGCAGAGGCGACGCCGCGGTGGCCACCGCAGGGCATCCGGGCCGGCCGTCGCCCCTGCCGCCCCCACCCCCCGTCCCGTACCCTCGATGATCGCGAAGAGGCGGGCCCTGTAGGGGAGTTGAGACATGGAGCCGTTACGCGACGGGGATCCGCGGGAGGCCGGGCCCTACGTGTTGCTGCGGCGGGTGCGGGAGACCGCCGCGGCCGTGGTGTTTCTGGGGCACGGGGGCGACGGCGAGAGCGTGCTCGTCGCGGTCGCGCGCGGCGAGGTCGTTGGCGTGCGGGCCGTCCGGGAGCGGATGCGGGCGGAGGCGGAGGTCGCACAACGGGTCGGGGGGCCGTGGGTGCCCGAGGTGGTCGGGGTGGGGGAGGTGGACGAACCCTGGGTCGCCACCGCGTACACGCCCGCCGTCTCCCTCGCCGACGCCGTCCTGCGGTACGAGCCGCTGTCCGAGGCTGCCGTCAGGGTGCTCGGAGGCGCGCTCGCCGAGACGCTGGAGCGGGTGCACGCCGCCGGGCACCTCGTTCATGGGCTCACCCCCGACGCCGTGCTGCTGGCCGGGGACGGGCCCCGGCTCACCGGCGTCGGGCCGCTCGGGGCGGCCGCCGAGGTCACGGTCGGGGGCGACGGGCACGCCTCCGTACGGCTCGGCTATCTGACGCCCGAGCAGCGGGCGGGCGCGGAACCGGGCCCGGCCTCCGATGTGTTCATGCTCGGCACCCTGCTCCGGTACGCGACAGGCGGTGACGCGCCGCCAGGGCTATTGGACGTCCTCGGGCGGTGCCTCGCCGAGGATCCCCTTGAGCGCCCGTTACCCGCCGAGCTGGCCCGCGCCCTGACGCCCGGCGGGGCCGAGCAGGCCCTGCGCCAGGAGTGGCTGACGGGCCCTCTGGTGCGCGAGCTCGCCGGTCAGGCCGCCGAGGCGCTCGCCCTGGACGACGAACGGCGCCCGGAAGAACCCCGGCCCATCCCCGCCCTCCCGGACACCGTGCCCGGCCACACCCCCCGCCCGCCGCGCCGCGCGCTGCTGACGGGAGCCGTCGCCGCCGCCGCGGGCGTCGCGGTCGGCGCCGGGGCGACCGCGCTCCTGCGCCCCGGCCCCCAAGCGCCGGCCAGGCCCGCCGCCGTACGCCGCCAACCCGGCGCCCCGCCACCGCCCGAGTGGTCGCTGCGCCTGCGCGAGCAGGAGACCGCCAACGGCCCGCTCGCCGTACAGGACCGGCTCGTCCTGGCCGCCGAGGCCCTCCGGGGCATCGATCTGCAGACCGGCCGCCAGGTCTGGGAACGCGGCTCCCTGCTCCCGTACGGCCCGCCCGTGGCGCTCGTCGACGACCTGGTCCTGCTGCCGACGTTCCGCGCGCTGGTACAGCTGTCGGCCCGCACGGGCACGGTCCGCCACGAGGAGCGCACGTACGTCTTCGACGAGAAGAAGCCAGACCGCCTCACCTTCGACGGCATCGTCTGCTCCGACGGCCCGCTGGTCTGGTTCCTGATCGCCGCCGGCCGCCCCGGCGGCGACCGCACCCGTCACCACCTCGTCTGCTACGACACCCGCGCCCGTAAGGAGCGGTGGCGCGGCGCCCTGCCCGCCGGATTCGGCTCCGACGTGGCGGCCGCGGCCGGGCGGGACACGGTCGTGGTGCGACGCCAGTCGAAGTCGTTCCTCGCGAAGAAGGGCGAGAAGCAGGTCCTGCTGGGCCTGGCCCGCTCCGACGGCGCGGTGCGCTGGCAGCGCACCCTCGCCGCGATCCCCGCCGAGACCGCGATCACCCTCGACGGCGACGAACGGCTCTATGTGACCTACGGCCCCGCGCTCGTCGCCCACAGCCTCTCCGGGACCAAGCTGTGGAGCCGCCCCGGGCGGCTGTCCCTGCACGCGAAGACGGCCGTGACCCGGCACGGCACGACCCTCTACGCCCGCCAGGAGAACGATCTCGTCCGCGCCCTGGACGCCCGTACCGGCGCCACGCTGTGGGAGTACCGCCAGGAGCTCCACGACCTGAGCGGGGACAACTCCGCGCTGCTGACCAGCCTCTCCGGGCGCACGCTGTTCTGCCTGGACGAGGAGGAGGTCAGCGCGCACGACACGGCGACCGGCGTACGGCTGTGGAAATTCGAGACCGCCGAGGCCGCGCCCAATCCGGGGGCGTACGGCCTGGCCGTAGCCGAGGGCCGGGCGCTGGTGTGGCGCGGCGCGGCGGACAGCCACCTCTACTGCCTCCCCGTGGACTGAGAGGGACCTGACGATGGACGTCCTCGGCGCGCTCACCCACGACGACCCCGAGGCCCTGGGCGGCTTCCGGCTGCTCGGGCGGCTCGGCGCGGGCGCCATGGGCACGGTGTACCTGGCCCGGTCGGCGGGCGGCCGGACGGTCGCCCTCAAGGCCGTACGGCCGGAGCTGGCGACCGAGCCGGAGTTCCGGGACCGGTTCCGGCTGGAGGCGGAGGCCGCCCGCACGGTCGGCGCGGGCTTCGGCGCGGCGGTCGTGGACGCCGACACGCAGGGCGTACGGCCCTGGCTGGCCACCGAGTTCCTGCTCGGCCCCGCGCTGTCGCGGGTGGTGCGGGAGCACGGTCCGCTGCCCGCGCCCGCGGTCCGGGCGGTCGGGGCCGTCCTCGCCGAGGCGCTGGACGGGCTGCACCTGGCCGGGGTCGTGCACCGCGATCTGAAGCCGTCCAACGTCCTGGTCACGGCGGCCGGTCCGCGCCTCATCGACTTCGGGGTCGCGCGGGCGCTGGGCGGCACGCGCCGGCTGACCGGCACCGGGCAGGTGCTCGGCACCCCGGCGTACATGTCGCCGGAGCAGGCGGCCGGTCAGGAGCACGGCACGGCGGGCGACGTGTTCGCGCTCGCCGGGGTGCTGGTCTTCGCGGCGAGCGGCCATGAGCCGTTCCCCGGCGAGAACGCGGCGGGCGTGCTGTACCGCATCCTCCACGGCGAACCCGATCTCGACGGCGTGCCCGGGGGGTTGCGGCCCCTGCTGGCGGGCGCGCTGGCCCGCACGCCCGAGCACCGGCCCACGCTCCGCGAGCTCCTCGACCGGCTCGGGCTGTTCGACGGGGACTTCGCCACGCTGCTCCCGGCGCCCGTGCTCGCCGGGATCGCGGAACTGACCGCCCGGATCTGGGAGCCGCCCCCGGCCCGGCTGTCCGCTCCCCCGCCCATGCCGCCCGGGCCCCCGGCCGGGCCGAGCCGCCGCGCGCTGCTCCTGGCCGGCGGCGGGGCGCTGGCCCTGGCGGGCGGGGGGTACGGCGCGTGGGCGGCGTTCGGTCCCGAGCCGGAGCCGCGGCGCCCGAAGCGGCTGCCGGGCGAGGCGCCGAAGCCGCTGTGGGTGTACGAGGGGAAGCTGTCCGGCCGGGTCCCGTACCCGGTGGGCGGGGTCCTGCTGGCCCGCTTCGACACCACCGCGTTCCAGGCGCTGGACGCCCGGACCGGGGCCGAACTGTGGCAGCGGCACGACATCCAGGACGTGGGCCTGCACGGAACCACGGCCCTGGTGGTAAAGGTCAGCGGGGCCGACGAGTCACTGGCGCCGGACCTCGCCCGGCTCGACACCGGTACGGGACGGCTGGATCCGGTGCTGCGGCCGGGGGACGGGCTGGGTCTCCAGTTCGTCGACGGCATCCCGGCCATGGACGCCAGGTCCGTCTGGGTGGTGGGCTCGACCGCACCGGTCAAGGGTATGGCCGACAGCCAGGCCGTCCGCATCGATCTGCGCGGCGGCTACCGTCGCTGGGCCCACACCTTCCGCCGCGGCGGCCTCACCCTCGGCTCCCTGGTCAATCTGGCGCTCGCCGCGGACGGGGAGCGGATGGTGTACGCCCAGGACTTCCGGCTGGGGCAGCTCGACGCCGCCACCGGCGAGGAGCAATGGAAGCTCGACGTCCCGAAGGGGCCTGCCGGGCCCGGGGTGGCCCTGTCGTACCCCGTGTTCGACGAGAACCTCGTCTACGTGTGCCATCAGGAGGTCCTCGCCGTCGACCGCGCGACCGGACGGATCCGCTGGCGGTGGGGGGCGGGACCTGAGCGCAAACCCACGAACGCGGCGGCGCCGCTGTACGGCTCGATCGCCCTGGACGGCGGCACGCTGTACGTGCAGTCCCACAACGACGGTTTCGAGGCGAAGTCCCGGGCCCGTACGAACAGTCTCGTGGCGCTGGACGCCCGGACGGGCCGGCTGCTGTGGGAGTACCACGTGCCCCACATGCTCAACCTCAACAAGGCGCCGTTCATGCGGGCCGGGCTCGCCTACCTGGCCTGCGACGACACCAGGACCTGGCTGTACGTCCTCAACGTGCGGACGCGGAAGAAGGAGTGGGCGTACGAGGTGGGCCGGCAGGGCAACCCCGGCTCGGCGTCCTTCTCCACCGACAAGGACCGGCTCTATCTGCAGGCGCGCGGGCGGATCGTGGCACTCCCCCTCGACGGGTGACCTGATTGGCACGATCGGCCCACCCGGGAGGTGACCGGGCGGGGGCCTCCGCATCATCGCCGTGAGGTGATGACATGTCAGGAAGGCTGCTGCGCGCGGTCTGTACGGCGGGCCTCGTCTCGGTGACGGCGGTGACGGCAGTGCTGGTCGCTCCGGCGGCGGCGCTGCCGGCGGATCCGGCCCCGGTGACGGAGGAAGTCCAGGAGGAGGCGGAGGCCCAGGAGCCGGAGGGGGCAGAGGAGACGCCGGAGCCGGAGGAAACGGACGAGGTCCAGGAGGAGACGGACGAGGTCCAGGAGGACGAGGGGGACGACGCGGCCGCCCTGGGGCCCGAGGACCTCGGCGACGACTCCGTCGGCGCGCTCCTCGGCCGCCTGCGCACCCTCTACCAGCAGGCGGAGGCCGCCACCGAGACGTACAACGCCACCGCCGCCGAACTCGCCCGGCAGGCCGCGGCGACCAAGGCCCTCAACCTCAAGCTGGCCCGCACCCGCGGCGCCCTCTCCCGCAGCCGGGACGACGTGGGCCGGCTCGCCCGGGCGCAGTACCAGGGCGCCGGTGAGTTCTCGTCGTACGTACGGTTCCTGTTCTCCCCCGACCCCGGTGTCGCCCTCGACCGGCGCCGGCTGATGGACCGCGTGGCGCGGGAGCGGGCCTTGGCCGTCGCGCGGCTGGAAGGCGGGGAGCGGCGGGCGCACGCGCTGGCCGTCGCCGCCCGCCGGGCGCTGGACCGGCAGCAGACGCTGGCCGCCCGGCAGAAGAAGGAGCGGGACGAGGTCCGTGAGCGGCTGAGGGAGGTGGAGGAGCTCCTCGCGGCGCTGTCGCCCGATCAGCTGGCCGCGCTGGACGCGCGGGAGGAGACGGTCACAGCGGGCGCGCAGAGCGCGTTGATGGACTCGGGCGTCCTGGCCGAGGCGCGGACGCCGACCGAGGCGGGGGCGAGGGCCCTGCGGTACGCGGTCGGGCAGATCGGCAAGCCGTACGTGTGGGGCGCCGAGGGGCCCGAGTCCTTCGACTGCTCCGGGCTGACCTCGCAGGCGTGGGCGGACGCGGGCCGGACGGTCCCCCGCACCAGCCAGGAGCAGTGGCGCACGCTGCCGAGGGTGGAGCTGTCCGAGCTGCGGCCGGGCGATCTGGTGGTCTACTTCCCGGGCGCCACCCATGTGGCGCTCTATCTGGGCGAGGGGCTCGTGGTGCACGCCCCGCGGCCGGGCGGCCGGGTGAAGGTCTCCCCGATCGCGGCGAACCCACTGCTCGGTGCCGTCCGCCCGGACCCGGCGGGCACCCCGCTCGCCTCGTACACGCCGCCCCCGCTCCCCGAGGGGGCGACGGACGGCGCGGACGAGGGGTTCGCTCAGGACTGGCCGGAGCCCGCGGCGGCGAGCTAGGCGGCCGGCGCTTCGCGCCAAGGATGCGGTTCCCTCCCCGGCTGAAGCCGGGGACACCCGCGCGAGATCACGGATGGACAGTGGCTCGATGCTTCGGGCCGGATAGGCCGGGCCCTCCTTGCGAGGGTACGGATCCGGATCCTGCCGCTTGGCCGGACGTCGGCAGTCGCATCCCTGTGCGCTGTGTTGCGCGTCGCCACAGGCGAGGCAGGAAGGTGTAGAAGCGGTCGGGGAGGAACACGGCATCCGCGATGATCATCGCGCCGGAGAAGAGGGGCAGCCCCATGAGCACGGCGATACCGATGTGCATGCCCAGCAGCACGGCCAGAACGGGGTACTTGAGCCTGCCGAAGAGCACGAACGGGAAGGCGACCTGCACGAGCACCGTCACGTAGCTGACGATCGCGATCACCATCGGGTACGCGTCCACGAGGTGGGAGAGTGCGGGCCAGGGCTGGAACAGTTCGAGGTTCAGCGCGTAGTGGAGTGCGGTTCCGCCACCCCAGGTCGGGCCCTGGATCTTGTACAGGCCGGCCGATCCGTAGAGGAAGCAGACTTGTGCGGCGATGACGAAGATGCCGCAGTTGTGCACCACCGTGGTCAAGGTGATGCGAGCGTCCCGGAGCTGCTGGGCGTGAGAGCTCCTCACCGGCTCAGGCGTGTCGCCCGCACGAGCCGCCCGGAGCCGCTCGCGGCGTGCGTCCAGGGACCAGCGCCGACCGCATGCGGTGAGGACGAGGTAGAGGGCCATCAGCAGGACCAGGTTGTCGCCCCCATCCGTCATGAAGATCGCTCTCGCGTGGAACGAGACCACCACGACGGCGAACAGGATGGACATGACGCGGGTCCGCCAGCCCAGCATGAACAGCGCGGACGTGACGAGGGCCAGCACGTAGCAGAGCTCGAAGTACGCACGGCTGTCGGACAGGATCAGGATGCTGTTCCAGCCCGTCTGGTCGAAGAGCTGTTCTGCCAGCGCGGGTGTCCAGGGGGAGCCCGGGCCCCAGATCTCGTCACGGTGCGGGAACTCCCGAAGCAGAAAGACCAGGTAGAGCAGCCCGTAGCCGATGCGCAGAACCGAGGCGGCGTACAGGGACACCGGCCGGTCGGTGAGAAGGGTCCACAGAGCGCTGATCCGGTCGAGGAGCCACCGGCGGGCGGTGCCGGCGAGCGAAGTCTCCTGGTCCGCGGGTCGGGGTGGTGCGGCTGCCGTGGGGGGCAGCTGGGGGATCTGCTCATTTCCCATGGGGGGTCACCTTCCACCAGGGCAGGAGCCGGTTCTCGGAGGGCGCCGGCGGGCGGTTCCCGGCGGCTGTGCCGGGCGCAGCGATGGGCAGCGTGATGACCCGAAGCTGAATGAACTCGAAAGCGCCGCCGTCGTTGTGGGCAGCGACGCGGTCCGCGGCGATGTTGCTCAGATACTTCTGCAGCATCACGGCCCGTTCCGAGCGCGCCACGTCGCTTCCTCCGTGCGTATCCACGTAGGAGCTCCAGGCGCGACGCAAAAGGTTCTGAGCCGTGTGACTCGGAAATACGTTGTGCTCCACTGCGGAATCGTCCACGGCAGCCAGATCGAACCAGGGGCTCACGCGCACCGATCCCTTGGAGTCGGTGTGTGCGGTTCTCGCCAGGACTTTTCGGTTGAAGGAGTCGGGGTCCGGGGCGAAGAGCCGCCAATTCTGTTCGAAGAAGGGGTACACCCATCCGTTGACCTGTGGGCTGTACCGCTTCGATACAGGGTTGGAGGGGGCCACGTGAAGGAACACCATGACGACATGGACCAGGGTCGTCACCAGACACAGGACTACGGTGCTGTACAGCCCTGCTTTCAGCGCCCGGGCACCCAGGGGCCACCTGTCCGGCAGGACCGCTCCGTCATGACGGGGCCGGGGGACCGGATCGGAATCGGACTGCTGAGGTTCCTTCACGGCCGCTGATTCAATTCCGCTCGACACCGCCCACCCTGTCTTTCTCGTATGTGCTATTCGCGCCAGAGTTCTCGGCGACTTTCACCGACGGCGCACGGCGGATTCGGTGAGGATTCCGCCGTGCGCCGTCATCCGATGAACGGGCTTCGCGCAGCCTTCTGCCTAGCCCTCGTGGCCTTCGTGGTCCTCGTGGCCCTCATTGACCGCTGGCTTGTCGGCGTAGCCGTAGTGCCCGTCAGGCTGCTTGCCGTGGCCGTCGTGGCCGTGGCCCGGCTTACCGGGTCCCTCGTGGTGCCCATGGCCCGGCTTGCCGTGGCCCGGCTTGCCGCCGTGGTCCGGCCTGTCGCCGTCGTCCGGCTTGCCGCCGTGGTCCGGCCTGTCGACGTGGTCCGGCCTGTCGACGTCGTCCGGCCCGCCAGGCCTATCGCCGTGCCCGCCGGCGGCATTCCCCCCGGTGATCGCCCCGCCGGTCTTGTTCCCGGCGGAGTTGCCCGACGTGTCCCCGCCGGTGGTGTTCCCGGCGGTGTTGCCCGCGGTGTTCCCGGAGGTGTTGCCGGAGACGTTCCCCGAGGTGCCGCCGCTCACCAGGCCGACGTTCGGTCCGCCGATGAGGCTGCCGCCGACCAGACCCAACGTGGTGCCGGTCGTCGTGCCCCCGGTGGTCGGTCCGGTGGTCGTGCCAGTCGTCGTCCCGGTGGTCGTTCCGGTGGTCGTGCCAGTCGTCGTCCCGGTGGTCGTTCCGGTGGTCGTGCCAGTCGTCGTCCCGTTGGTAGCGCACCCGCCGAGGAAGATCCTGTTGGTGTCGAGCGTCACGGCACCGTTACGGGCCAGCGCCCGGCCCTCGATGCTCGCCCCCTGCTGCACGAAGATCGAGTTCAGAGCCAAGATGGTGCCCACGAAGGTGGAGGTGGTGCCGAGGGTCGCATCAACCCCGATCTGCCAGTACACGTTGCACGGCGAAGCGCCATTCGTGAGGAGGATCCGGCTGCTGGATGCCACCGTCAGAGATTCCGGGATCTGGAACACCCAGACCGCGTTGGGGTTTCCCCCGGCATTCAGGATCAGGTCGCCGGTGAGTCCGACACCGGATGTGGCCCTGTGGACACCAGGAAGCAGCTCCTGGCCCCCGCCGATTCCTGCCGCGAGCGGGAAGTCCGGGGCCTGGCCCGACAATTGGCCGGCGGCGTTGTTGTACGCCACGATCAGATCGCTCTTGGCCTGGGCGGCGTGGGCGTCCGCAGCGTGCACCGTGCCGAGCACCAGTCCGGGCGGGAATCCGGTGATGGCCGGGTTCGGGTGCGTCCCGAGGTCGTGGTCGATCACCGTGGGGCCGGTGTTGGTGACTCCCTGACCTGCCAGAACGGAGTAGCTGGCGGTGGTGCCCAGAGGTACGGGTGTCGCGATGGCCAGTGCCTGCGTCGGCGTCACCGCGACCATCGCAGCGGCAACGATTGCGGCGAGGGCCGAGGCCAGCCCGCCGGACAATACGCGGCGCTTGGCCGCTTGAGTGATTCTCAGCTTCATCAAGAGGTCTTTTTCTGTGGGGGCCGTGGCATACCGGGCCCAACCGATCACCCGGGAAGCCTTGTAGTCGTCGCTGCATATTACGCAGGAAATTTCACGCGCCCACAGTGAGCAAGAATGAGAAGGGGGGATTAATACAAACACATTCAACGGCGTTGAAGCGCGATGAAAATATTCAAACTCATACCGCTGGTCACCCGGCGTGCGCCCGGATGAGTGGATATTCATTAACTCCCATGGGGCAGCACCGCACACCTGCCCAATAAATCCAACCCCGACGAACACGGCGATCTGACGCCAGCCAGGTGAACTCACGAACGTCGCAGCACGGGCGTGGCGATCAATCCGCACCGGGGTGGTGACGGCTCGATCGGTGGTCGCTGGTTCCCTGGGCCGTCTCAGGGACGGCGAAGGGGTGCTGTCGGTGGTCACCAACACCACCGGCAGCACCCCTTCGACAGCGGATCCGTGGCCGGTCAGGCTCCGGCGACGGATGCCAGGTAGGCCGCCGTCTTCTCCGGGTCGAAGAAGAAGTTCTCGAAGTCGGCCGGGTCGTCGAAGCCGTTGGCGAACCGGTCGGCGACGGGCTGGAGCGTGCCGGCCGCGCCGATCAGGCCGAGGACGTGCTCCGGCGGGACGCCGAGCATGGCGTTGGTCCACTTGGTGACGTGCTGGGCGGTGTTCCAGTAGCGGTCGAAGGTGGCCTGCATCCACTCCTCGTCGAACGGCTTGTCGCCGTGCTCGACGATGGATGCGAGGTACGCGGCGGCGCACTTGGACGCCGAGTTGGAGCCCTGGCCCGTGATCGGGTCGTTGGCGACGACGACGTCGGCGACGCCGAGGACCAGGCCGCCGCCGGGGAGCCGGCCGATCGGGTTGCGGACGGTCGGGGCGTAGCGGCCGGCCAGGGTGCCGTTGGCGTCGGTCAGTTCGGCCTTGGTGGCGCGCGCGTACTCCCAGGGCGTGAACTTCTCCATCAGCTCCAGCGTGAGCGCCAGGTGCTCGGCGGGGTCCTTGACACCCTGGAAGACATCGAGGGGTCCGCCGGGGATGCCCTCCCAGAAGAGGATGTCGGCGCGTCCGGAGGTCGTCAGGGTCGGCATGACGAAGAGCTCGCCGACGCCGGGGACGAGGTTGCAGCGGACCGCGTCGAAGTCGGGGTGTTCGGGGCGCGGGCCGAGGCCGTGGACGTAGGAGACGGCCAGGGCGCGCTGCGGCTCGGTGTACGGGGAGCGGGCGGCGTCGCGGCCGAACATGGAGACGAGCTCGCCCTTGCCGGCGGAGACCAGCACCAGGTCGTACGTACGGGAGAAGTAGTCGAGGTCGCCGACGGCGGCGCCGTGGATGACGAGCTGGCCGCCGCGCTGGGCGAAGGTCTCCATCCAGCCGGCCATCTTCACGCGCTGGTCGACGGACTGGGCGTAGCCGTCGAGCTTCCCGACCCAGTCGATGACCCGCTGCGAGTCGGGGCCGGCGACGGAGACACCGAGGCCCTCGATCCGGGGGGCCTGGGTCTCCCAGAAGTTGATGCCGAGGTCGCGCTCGTGCTGGAGGGCAGTGTGGAACATGCACTGCGTGGACATGACCCGGCCGGTGCGGATCTCGTCCGCCGTGCGGTTGGACATGAGGGTGACCTCGTACCCCTGGGACTGGAGGCCGAGGGCGAGCTGGAGACCGGACTGGCCGGCCCCCACGATGAGTATCTTCCGCATGGCGGGGTCTCCTACGGTTTATTCGGGGGTGACGTCGAGGGCGTGGGCGACCATCGCGAGCAGGGATTCGATGACCGAGACCCGGTTGCGCGCGTCCATGATCACCACCGGCACGTGCGGGGGCACTGTCAGGGCCTCCCGGACGTCCTCGGCCTCGAACAGCTCGGTGCCCTCGAAGTGGTTGACGGCGACGATGTACGGCAGCCCGCAGCTCTCGAAGTAGTCGAGCGCGGGGAAGCAGTCGGTCAGCCGTCGGGTGTCGGCGAGGACGACGGCGCCGATCGCGCCGCGCACGAGGTCGTCCCACATGAACCAGAAGCGCTGCTGGCCCGGGGTGCCGAAGAGGTACAGCACGAGGTCGTCGTCGAGCGTGATCCGCCCGAAGTCCATGGCGACGGTGGTGGTGAGCTTGTCGGGCGTGGCGGCGAGGTCGTCGGTGTCCTCGCTGGCGCGGGTCATCAGCGCCTCGGTCTGGAGCGGGGTGATCTCGGAGACGGACCCGACGAAGGTCGTCTTGCCGACCCCGAAACCGCCCGCGACGACGATCTTGGTGGCGATCGGGGCGCGGGTGTGGTCGAGCTGCCAGTCCCGAAGTCCCTCGTCGGCGGCGGGGCGCGGGGCGGGCGCCGCCGGTCCCGGCTGGGCGACGATCCCGGGGGCCTGGGCGGCCCCTGGGAGGTCAGAGACGACGGAGTCCATTCAGCACCCTTTCGAGCAAGGCGCGGTCGGGCTGGCCGATGCCGTGCCCGGTCCCGTACACGCGGATCTTTCCTTGGTCGGCCAGGTCGCTGAGCAGCACCCGGACGACCCCCAGCGGTATCCGCAGCAGCGCCGAGATCTCGGCGACGGTCCGCATGCGGCGGCAGAGTTCGACGATGGCCCGCATCTCCGGCATGACGCGGGAGACGATCCCGTTCGCCAGCTCCCGGCGCTCCTCGGAGGCCTCGAGCGCGGCGACGAAGGTCTCCACGAGCAGGACGTGGCCGAAGCGGGTACGGCCGCCGGTGAGGGAGTACGGGCGGACCCTGGCGGGGCGCTTGCCCTCGCCGCGGACGGGGAGCCTGCGCAGGGGTTCGGCGGCGGACGTCATCGGGTGCTCTCCAGCGATTTGCGCAGCTCACTGCGGAGTTCGGGGGTGAGGACGTGTCCGGCGCGGCCGACGAAGAGAGCCATGTGGTACGCGACGACGCTCATGTCGCAGTCGGGGGTGGCGTGCACGCCGAGCAGCGAGCCGTCGCTGATCGACATGACCAGGACGCTGCTGTCCTCCATCGCGACCATGGTCTGCTTGACCGCGCCGCCGTCCATGAGGCGGGCGGCACCGACGGTGAGGCTGCCGATGCCCGACACGATGGTGGCGAGGTCGGCGCTGGAGCCCCGGGGGCCGCGGGGGTGGGTGGCGCCGGGAGCGGGGGGCGGGGCGGGGTCGGAGGAGAGCAGCAGCAGTCCGTCGGACGAGACGACGGCGACGGACCTGACCCCGGGCACCTCCTCGACGAGGTTGCCCAGCAGCCATTGCAGATTGCGGGCTTCGCTGCTCAGTCCGAACGTGCCGGTCGCAGTCAACTGCGTGCCTCCTCGACTGTATCCCCCGTCGTCTCCTCTGTGCGTACTGCTTCCAACTGCTGTGTGGCTTCGGGGTCGTCGGCGGCGAGGCCGTGTTCCTCGGCGATCTCCGCCTCGACGTCGCGGCGGCCGTCCTTGGCTCCCTGGTGGAAGCCGCCCAGGCGGCGGCGCAGGGCGTCGGCGTCGATGCCGCCGCGCTCCTTCTTGGGGGCCTCGGCGGGCCGGACGACCTGGGGGGTGCGCTTGGGCAGGCCCTTGTCGGTGACGCGCTCCCAGGTGGCGGGCTTGGGGCCGCTGTCGAGGACCGGATCGGCGGCGGGCTCCTCGGCGCGCTCGTGGGTGTCGGGGCCGATGGCGTACGGGTCGGGGATCTGGGCCGGGATCCGTACCTGGAGGGTGGTCTCGGAGGTCAGGGGCTCCGAAGGCTCGACCGGCTCGACGGGCTGCGAGCCCTCCACGCGCTCATCGCCGGCGTCGGCGTCGGCGTCGGCCTCGGGCTCGTTCACGGGCTCGGGCTCGGCATCCGCCTCGGCGACCGCCTGTTCCGCCGCGGCCACCAGCGGGTCCCGTACGCGGCCCGGGAGGGTGTTGGAGTTGGCCTCCGCGACCGAGCCGGGCAGCGTGAGCGTGGACGCGCCGCCCGCCGTGGTCACCGCCGGCGGCACGGCGGCCGGCGGGGCCTCGGGCAGCAGGCCCTGCGGCAGGACGACGACGGCCGCGGTGCCGCCCTGCTTCTGCTCGCGCAGCTGGACCCGTACGCCGTGCCGGGCGGCGAGCAGCGCGGTGACCCGGATGCCGAGGCCCTCGCCCTCCATGTCCAGGTCGTGGTCCGGGTCGGGGTCGGCGAGGCGGGCGTTGAGCTCGGCGAGCCGGGTCTCGGTGATGCCGATGCCCTCGTCCTGGACGGAGAGCATGATCTCGCCGCTCTCCAGGAGCCAGCCGGACAGCTGGACCTGGGCGTCGGGCGGCGAGAAGGAGGTGGCGTTCTCCAGCAGTTCGGCGATCAGGTGGGAGAGGTCGTCGGCGGCGAACCCGGCGACATGGGCGTGCGGCGGCAGGGCCTGGATGGTGACCCGCTCGTACCGCTCGATCTCGCTGACCGCCGCCCGCAGGACGTCGACCAGCGGGACGGGCCCGTGGTGGGCGTTGCCGTGTTCGGAGCCGGCGAGGATGAGCAGGTTCTCGCTGTGGCGGCGCATGACGGTGGCCATGTGGTCGAGCTTGAAGAGGGTGGCGAGCCGCTCCGGGTCCTGCTCGCGCTCCTCCAGCTTCTCGATGACGCCGAGCTGACGCTCGACCAGGCCGAGCGTGCGCAGGGAGAGGTTGACGAAGGTGTGCTGGACGGTGTGGCGGTGCCGTTCCAGTTCGGCGGTGAGCCGCTCGGTCTGCTCCTGGAGTTCGGCGCGGCGCGCGGCGAGCTCCTCGGCGAGGGCGTCCCGGGCGACCGTGAGGTCGGCGCGGTCGCCGTCGAGCTTCCCGGCCCGTACGCCGAGTGCGTACAGCTTGCCGTGCAGGGTGTTGAGGGACCGGACGACCTGGGCGAACTCGTCGTTGCGGCCGGTGAAGCGGATCGGTTCCTCGGCGGTGGCCTCGGGCGCCGCGGCGAGCCGGGCGGCGCCGATGCGCAGGACGGCGAGCGGGCGGGTGAGGGTGCGGGCGACGGCGGTGGAGATGCCGATGGCGACCAGGAGCAGTCCGCCGAGCAGGGCGATGCGCAGTTCGAGCGCGGTGACGTCGTCGTCGCGGAGCTGGGCGAGCTGGTCGACCTGGCCGGTGGCGAGGGAGGACTCGACGCCGCGCATCTGCTCGATCCGGGCGGAGAGGGCGGCCTCCAGAGCCTCCCGGTCGGTCCTGCGGTCGGACTTGGAGAGCTCGGGGCGGTCGGTGAGCCGGGCCAGCAGGCTCTCGGCGGCCTTGACGTCGGGGCCGGTGACCGTGGCGGCGAGGGAGTCGCGGGCGGTGGAGGTGGCGGCCTGGTCGAAATCGGCGAGGGCGGCCAGTTCGCGGACGCGGGACTGCTGGGCCGCCGCGCTGAGCGCGTCGCGGGTCCGGGCGGCCTCGGCGGCGGCCTCCTCGTCGGCCTGGGAGCCCTGGCCCTGCTGGGAGCCCTCGGGGGTGGGGACGGAGAGCGCGGCGAGCAGCAGGCCCCGGGTGGCGGAGGCCTGTTCGACGGCGAGGCCGAGGGCGGCGGGGGCCCGGGAGGCGTCGGCGGCGCGGGCCGGGGTGTGCTGGGCGAGCTGGTCGGCCAGCGCGTGCAGCTTGGTGATGATGTCGGTGTACGCCTTGTACGTCTCCAGCGCCGTGCCCTTGCCGGTGAGGGCGGTGCGGCGGACGGAGGGGACGGTGGCGAGGTCGCGGCGGAGCTCGGCCGGGGCGCCGGGGTGGATCTCGTCGATCTGCCGGTCGACCCGGGTGCTGCGCGTGGAGGAGACCTGGCGCTTGCCGCGGCTCTTGTCGCTGTCGGCGCTCTCGTCGCCCTTCTGCTCGTCGCGGCCCGCGGCGACGTAGGCGATGACCTCGTCGCGCTCGTCGGCGAGGGAGTGGGCGAGGGTGACGGCCTGCCGGTTGAGTTCGGCGAGGGTGACCAGACGCTGGGAGTCGGTCAGGTCGCCGGAGGTGGTGAGGACGGCGGGGGCGCCGGCCGCGACGACGGTGATGCCGACCAGGGCGACGCCGGCGACGAGCCGGCTGCGTACGCGGACGGTGCGGCCCGCGCCGGAGTCCGGGGTCTGCGGATCACCGGGGGTCTCATTGCGCGTGCCGTTGTTGCTCCGAGGCCGCTTCTTCTGCACCGGTGCTCGCATCCTTGACTCGTCCACCCATGAAGCAGAGGTGACGACCGGTCACACAAGAGAGCGCCCCCACCCCTGGAACGGCTTCCGACCATTCCAGCGCTTTTGGGAAGGGGACGCGCATCGGCCGCTCCGCCACCCGAACGAGTGAACAACACTCCGGAGTTGACAAACAAGCCGCCCTGACGAGCTCCGGACGGCCGTACGCGGCGCCGGTTGGAACTTCCGCGCGGGCTTTGGCAGGATGCGCGCCCGCAGCTCCTCGGAGCCTTCGATTCCGCCCGCCGCACACGGCGTGACCTGCTGGTACAGGCCAATTTCGGCCGTTCGGGGGCGGTGTGAAGGAGTCATGCAGACTGGGGATCATGCGCACCGAACTCGTCACGGTCCCCGGTCACCCCGAACACCCCAACGAGGACTGGATCTCGGTGGCCCTTCCCTCGTCGGGCCAGGGAGGAACCGCGGTCCTGCTGGACGGGGTGACACCCCCTCCGGACGATGACGGTTGTGTGCACACCGTCGACTGGTTCACCGCCCGGCTGGGCGGCGCGCTGACCGAACTGTCCGGTTCGCGACGGGACCTCTCCCTGGCCGAGATCCTGTCCCTGGCAATCCGGCGCACCGCGGACGCCCACCGCGACACCTGTGACCTTTCTCACGTCCGTACTCCGCAGGCGACGGTCGTCATGGCGCGCTGGGATCGGGATTCGGTCGAACATCTGGTGCTGTCCGACTCGGCCCTGCTCCTGGCCTCCCCCGACGGCTCGGTCCGGGCCGTCCTCGACGGGCGGCTCGACCTGGTCCCGCCCGAGATCCTGCGCTCCCGGGGGGCCACCGACGCGCTGCGCAACACCGAGGGCGGCTTCTTCACGGCGGCGGCCGATCCCTCGGTGGCCGACCGGGCGGTGACCGGGGTGACGCCCCGTGCGGACGTACGGGCCTTCGCGGCGCTCACCGACGGCGCGTCGCGCTGGGTGGAGCTGTTCCAGGAGGGCGACTGGGCCGCCTGCTTCCGGCTGCTGGAGAAGGAGGGGCCGCGGGGGCTGGTCGAGCGGGTGCGGGCGATCGAGTCGGCCGACCGGACGGCGGGCGGCGTGCGCCGCTGGAAGCTCCACGACGACGCGACGGCACTGTACGTGGAGCTGTGAGCGGGGCCGGCCGGGTGAGCCGAACCCCGCTCGTACAACGGAGGGTGAGGGACCGTTCGCCGCGCGCGATCGGGAGGAAGAGGGCATAACGGGAGAGGATGTACGGCGTACCGCAGGAGGCCCCCACTCCATGAGCACCACCACCACGGCGTCGAGCGTGACGCCCTCCCCCGAGGTCCACTTCTGGGCCGTGCCCGATCTGACCGGGCTCGACTTCGACCCACTGCTCGCCCGGCTGCTGCACGAGGAACCGGTGGCGCGGGTCCGGCTGCCGCACGGCGAGGGACACGCCTGGCTGGTGACGCGGTACGAGGACGTGAAGTTCGTGTCCGTGGACCCGCGCTTCAGCCGGCAGGCCGTCTGGGGACGCTCCGTCACCCGGCTCGCGCCGCACTTCATCCCGATGGACGGCGCCGTCGGATTCGCCGATCCGCCCGACCACACACGGATGCGGCGGGTCGTGGCGAAGGCCTTCGGCGCCCGCGCGCTGAGTGCCCTGCGCGCCCATGCGCAGGAGGCGATGGACGGACTCCTCGACACCCTGGCCGAGCACGGCCCGCCCGCCGACCTGATGGAGCGGGTGAACCGCCCCTTCCCCCTGATCATGGTCAGTGAGCTGATGGGGGTGGAGCCCGGGGACCGGCACCTGATGGCGCACTGGTCGGACACCATCATCTCCGCGGCGGCCGGCCGCGAGGCGAGCGAGCGGGCCAAGGAGGAGATGGCAGCCTACTTCCGCACCCTGATCGGCGCCCCGCGGCCCCCGGGGTCCGAGACGCTGGCCGCGGTCCTGGCCGAGGCGGTCGAGGAGGAGGTGCTCAGCGAGCACGAGGCGGTAGGACTCGCCGTCCTCATCCAGATCGGCGGCGCCCACGCCGTCCGCAACAACAGCGCCAACATGGTGTACGCCCTGCTCACCCACCCGGACCAGCTGGCCCGGCTGCGCGCCGAGCCGGCGCTGCTGCCGGGCGCCGTCGACGAGCTGCTGCGCTACATCCCGCACCGCAACGCCGTGGGTCTTTCGCGGATCGCGCTGGAGGACGTGGAGGTCGGCGGGGTGGTCATCCCCGAGGGCGATCCGGTCTACGTCTCGTATCTGACGGCCAACCGCGACCCGTCGGTCTTCGCCGACCCCGACAGCCTGGACCTCGGCCGTCCGTACAACCCCCATGTGGCCTTCGGCCACGGGCCGCACTACTGCCCCGGCTCCGCGCTCGCCCGGATGGAGTCGGAGATCCTCGTCCAATCGCTGTGGGACCGCTTCCCCGGGCTGAGGCTCGCCGTGCCGGCGGACGAGATCCGCTGGCAGCGCGGTGCGCTGATCCGGGGGCCCGAGACCCTGCCGGTGAGCTGGTGACCGCGCTCGACGCCGGGCGGCCGGGCATGGCGGCGCCGGTGGCGGGCGACGGGCTGGTCGTGCCGCCGGGCGCCGGGCGGCGGCTGACCACGGCGGCGCAGGACGTCACGTTCAAGGTGACCGGCGGGCAGTCGCCGACCGCGTCGACCTTCGAGGTGAGCGTGCCGCCGGGGTTCGACGTGGGCGCGCACGCGCACCGGCACAGCGAGGAGCTGTTCTATGTCCTCGACGGCGAGCTGGACGTGCTCGCCTTCGAGCCGCTGGTGCGGACGCCCGACTCCTGGAAGGAGTGGGAGTCGCGGTCGGGGCAGCGGGTCATGCGGGCGGGTCCGGGCACCTTGATCCTCGTACCGCCCGGGTGTCCGCACGCCTTCGCCAATCCGACCGGAGAGCCGGCCCGGATGCTGTTCCAGGCGGCGCCGCCGCCGGACCACGAGAAATACTTCGAGGAGCTGATGGACATCCTCGCCTCCGGCGGTCCTGTGGACCACGCGGCGGTGGCCCGGCTGCGGGCGCGGTACGACATCGAGCAGCTCACGCCGCTGCGGCACGGGGGCGGCTGAGGTGCGCCGGCCGGGCGGAGGGCGGTCAGCGGTCCTCGGCGCGGGTGTTGAGCTGGTGCAGCAGACGGGCGAGTTCGGCGACCTCGCCGCGGTCCCAGCCCGAGAGTTTGCGTACGTAGCGCTCGCGGCGGGCATCCCTCACATGCCGGAAGCGGTCGCGGCCCTCGTCAGTGAGCCGGACGAGGGACGCGCGGCCGTCGGCGGGGTCGGGGTCACGGGCGACGAGTCCGAGGTCCTCCAGGGCGCGGAGCTGGCGGCTCATGGTCGCCTTGCCGACACCGAAATAGCCGGCGAGGTCGGTGGCGCGCTGGCCGCCGGCCTCGTCGAGCCGGACGAGGAGTCCATAGGCGGCGGGCTCCAGCTCCGGGTGGACCTCGCGGGCCATCTCGCCGGAGGACGCCCGGGCGCGCCGCAGGAAGACGGCCAATTCGCGTTCCAGGGCCAGGAACTCGTGGTCCACACCACTCTCCCCGGTCGGGTCCGCTTCACTCCCCGTACCGCTTCTGTGCACGTCAGCACCCCTCGCGCGCTTTTACCCGACTGAAAGTTTCTTACCGCCGGGGCCGTTGCCGCAGCTCCGTCAGTATTTCGCAGGCGTAGACCAACGGCAGCACCCTGCACCTCTTCCGCGCGGTGTTCTACGTGCGTAGCGTCACTTGTGACATGTCCACACCAGCGCATGTCGCTCCCCCCGGATCCCCCCACCACCGAGGTTTCATCGGAGGCACGCAATGCCTGTGCGCAGACCCGGCCAGATCCGCCACCGCAGATCCGCCGTGGCCGCCGCCCTGACCGCGGCCCTGGCCCTCCTCCTCACCCTCCCCGGCGCGGCCACGGCCGCCGACCGCCCGGACCGTCCCGACCGCGGCGAGGCCTACATGGGCATCGGCGTCGCCGCCCACGACGGCGTGGGCGGCCTGCCGAGCGACTCCCGCGCGGCCCAGACCGAAGGCGTGGACGTCTCCAGCCACCAGGGCAACGTCGCCTGGACCACCCTCTGGAACAGCGGCGTGAAGTGGGCCTACGTGAAGGCCACCGAGGGGACGTACTACAAGAACCCCTACTTCGCGCAGCAGTACAACGGCTCCTACAACGTCGGCATGATCCGCGGCGCGTACCACTTCGCGACCCCCGACACGACCTCCGGCGCGGCCCAGGCCGACTACTTCGTCAACAACGGCGGCGGCTGGTCCCGCGACGGCAAGACCCTGCCGGGCGCGCTGGACATCGAGTGGAACCCCTACGGCGCGGCCTGCTACGGCAAGAGCGCGTCCGGGATGGTCACCTGGATCCGGGACTTCGTGAACCGCTACAAGGCCCGCACCGGCCGGGACCCGGTGATCTACACGGCGACCTCGTGGTGGAAGCAGTGCACCGGCAACTACGGCGGCTTCGGCTCGGTCAACCCGCTGTGGATCGCCCGCTACAACACCACCCCCGGTGAACTCCCGGCGGGCTGGGGCTACTACACGATGTGGCAGTACACCTCGACCGGCCCGACGGTCGGCGACCACAACAAGTTCAACGGCGCCTACGACCGCGTACAGGCGCTGGCGTACGGCTGACGGCGGACACGGCGGACCCCCGGCGCACGGGCGCCGGGGGTCCTGGTCCGTGCGGGGCCGGGTCAGCCGCAGCGGCCCGTGGGGCGGGTGCGGGTGGCGAGGTCGGTCCAGCCGGTGGTGGCGTCGATCCAGATGACCTGGCGGTCACCGGCCGCCGCCGGGGAGAGCTGCTCGCCGCGGTTGCAGGAGACCCGCTCGCGCTGCGCGCCGTCCGTGGTCAGCTGCCAGAGCTTGGAGAGCGATTCGTTGTTCCAGGACAGGGCCGGGAGCTGGGAGCTGACCGTGACCGCCGTCTCCGAGACGGTGAGGTCGCCGGCGATCAGGGCACCCGGCTTGGCCTCGCCGCTGATGTCGAAGGCGTTCGTGCCGTCCAGGCCGGCCCGGCGGATCGCCGTCTGGCCGTCGTCGTCGGTCAGTTCGTCGACGAGCCAGAAGACATGGCTGCCGTTGATGCCGGTCTGGCCGAGCCCCTGGGGTTCGCCGAGCTGCTCGGTCAGGGTCGCCTTCCCGGTGGCGAGGTCGTAGATCTCGACCCCGAGCCGGTAGTCGTTCTCGCCCGGGTACAGCTTGGCGTACGCGATCTTCCCCTTGCCGATCGAGGGCAGCGCGGTCGCCAGGTGGTAGCGGCCGCCGTCCACGAAGGTGGGCTCGCGGTCGCCGGGGCGCAGGAAGCCGACGTGCCGGCCTCCGAAGAGGTCGTACGTCTCGAAGACGGCGACGCCGTTCTCGTAGCGCAGCCCGGAGATGTCCGTGGTGGACGTGTACAGCTTCTTGATCGGGCCGCCCGCCAGCGGCCGGGAGAGGATGTCCAGGCTGCTCGCGCCGTACGCCGCCCAGACCACCGTCTTGCCGTCGGTCGCCGGGTAGACGTGGAAGCGCCCGTCGTTGGGGCTGATCAGCTTGGGCGTGCCCGTGCCGTCGGCGCGGCCCGCGTAGACCGAGTACGGCTCGGAGCCGTCGTCGTTCGACTTGGACGCGGTCCACCAGCCGCCGCCCGCGCCGACGCCCGTGCCGTCGGTGTTGAGCTTGCGGAAGAGGACGTCGGAGTCGACGCCGAGGGCCTTCTCCCAGCCGGGGACGATGCCGTGGGCCGCGAAGGACCGCTTGGCGACCGACAGCTGCTTCGTGGAGGCCCCGAGCTCCTTCGCCGCGGCGAGCACCGCGGCCCGGGCCTCGGTGAAGCCGTCCAGCGGGGTCATGTACGAGGACAGCGCCCGGTACACGATCCGGTCGGCGAGTTCGGCGCCCAGGTCCTGGCGCATGTCCCACAGCGCGCCGGAGAAGATGGTCGAGTTGAGGTGCACACCGCCGTTGTCGGTGCCGAAGGCGACGCCGAGGAAGTTCTTGGAGGTGCTCGCGCCGTCGTTCAGGTCGCGCAGCGCGCAGTCGCGGGGCGCGGTGGTGCGGCAGAGGTTCTCGCCGATGAGGCCCGCGTCCGGGTCGCTCATGGAGCGGCCGGCGACGGTGACGTCGACGGCGTTGCCGAAGTAGTCCGCGATGGCTTCGTTGAGGGCGCCGGACTGGCCCGCGTAGACCAGGTTGGCGGTGTTCTCGACGACACCGTGGGTCATCTCGTGCCCGACGACGTCGAGGTCGGCCGCGAGCGGCTTGTACTCCTCGTCGCCGGAGCCGTACACCATCTTCTGGCCGTCCCAGAAGGCGTTGACGTACGGCTGGCCGAACTCGGTCACGCCGACGAGGGAGTTGAACGACGAGCCCCGGCCGTCGAGCCCGTCCCGGCCGTGCTGGCGCTTGTAGTAGTCGTAGACCTGGCCGGCCGCCCAGTGCGCGTCGACCGCGCCCTTGTCGGTGGCCTCCTTGCCGAAGTCGGCGGTGGCCGAGCCGACCTCCTTGATGCCGCTGGGCCAGGCCCCGGCCGCCTCGCTCACGTCGCGGCCCGTCGCGTCCCAGGTGGAGAGGGTGCCCTTGGTGCCGTCCGCCATCCGCGCGTGGTCGACCATGACGTACTGGTCGCGGGCGGTGTCGCGGTAGACGTTCAGCGGGACCCTGGTGCCGTCCAGGAGGACGCCGCTGCCCTCGGAGCCGGGGTGCGCCGCGGCGGAGGAGGCGGCGGCCGGGGGTTTCCCGCCCGGCTTCCGGACGCCGGCAATCGTCTTGATGCCGCTGTACTCGAGGACCGGGTAGCCGGCCTTCGCGTCCACGTACACCTGCCGCAGGACGGGCTCCCCGGTCGCCGGGTCCACGCCGCGTACGGTGACGTGGTGGGCGAGGACGCCCTCGCCGCGCGGGAGGACGACGAGGCCGCGCGCGGTCCCGCTGAGCGCGGCCGCCTTCTCGGAGGGGGCGCCCTCCCGCTTCACGGCGTCGGCGCGGGTGAGCTTCTTGCCGCCGAGCCCGCGGGCGGTCGCGGCGACCGCGCGGCGCACGGCCGTCTCCTGGGTGACCGACGGCTCCGTGCCCGCGGTCAGTCCGGTGAAGTACTTCCCGGAGGTGCCGGTGACGACCCGTCCGCCGTCCTTGGTCTCCATCCGGACCACGTACTGCCCGCCGAGGACGGGGACACCCCGGTGCTTCTGCTGGAGCCGTACGGTCTCCTTCCCGCCCTGGGCGACCGTGCGCAGCGGCGCGAGGTCCCGCTCCGGCTCGGCGATCTTGTAGCGGCTCTCCTTGGCGGCGAGATGCTCACGGGCCGCGTCGGCCGGTGCGGCCTTCGCGTCGACCGGCTCCCGGATGCCCTCGACGAGCGCCGGGGTCTCCGTGTCGGTGGCCGGTACGACACCGGCGGCCGGGGGCGGTGTCGCCGCCGCCTGCGCCGGTACCGCGGTGATCAGGAGCCCGGCGGCGCCGAGCAGCGCCGCCACCCCCGCTCCGGCCCGCCGCGAACCGGTCGTCTTTCTCCTGTACGTGCGCACAGAACGTACCCCTCCCACATGCTGGTCAGGCAGTTTCAGGTGGTCATGACCATGCAACAGGTGGGGTATCGGCCGTTCAATGCTGAGCCGGTGTTCAGTAGTGGACACGCACACTTGTGTGCGTCGTGAAGGCGGAGTGAGAATCCACCCCATGATCGAGGGGGAGTTGCGAACTCTCGGCCTGGGGGCGGCCGAAGAGCGCGCTTACGAGGCGCTGTTACAGGAAAGGGCGTGCGGGGCCGAGGAGTTGGCGGTCCTGCTCGAACTGCCGCGAGACCGACTGCAGAGCGCCCTCGACCGGCTGGTCGAGCACGGTTTCGCCTCGCCCTCCGACCGGGGCGGGCTGCCGCACCCGGCGGCGCCGGCCGCCGCGATCCGTACGCTGATCCACCGAAGACAGGCCGAACTGCATCTGCGCTCCGCGGAGCTGGAGCGCCTGCGGATGTCCGCCGACCAGCTCGCCGGACGGCTGACGTCCCTCTCGCCGAGCGCCGCCGACGGCGGGATCGAAGTGGTCACCGGCCCGCGGGCGATCGCCGAGCGGGCCGCGTCCCTGCTGGCCCTGGCCGAGCACGAGGTGGCCATCCTGGACCGGCCGCCGTACACCGGCGGGCAGCCGGGCGACGGCACCTCCCGGACCCCGGGCCTGGACGTCGAGGCGCTGCTTGAGCGCGGCGTACGGGTACGGACCGTCCTCGACCGGACGGCGCTCGGCTACCCGGGCCGGATGCGGTCCCTGACGGCGCTGGTGGAGCGGGGCCTGCGGGCCCGGGTCGCCTCCGCCGTCCCCACCAAACTCATTGCCGTCGATCGGCGGATCACCCTGCTGCCGCCCAGCGGCGCCGCCGACGCGACCGCCTCGGCCCTGGTCGTCGGCGACTGCCTGCTCCACCACGCGCTGCTGCCGCTCTTCGAGACGGTGTGGGAGCGGGCCACCCCGCTCGGCGGCGCGGGCGCCGGCGCCACCGACGACGGGGCCGGCGAACTGTCCCAGCCGCAGCGGGAACTGCTCGGGCTGCTCGCGGCCGGGCTCAAGGACGAGGCCATCGCCCGGCGCCTCGGCGTGCATGTGCACACCGCGCGCCGCCGGATCAGCCGGCTCCTGGAGGCGCTGGACGCGGAGACCCGCTTCCAGGCGGGCGCGCGGGCCACCCTGCGGGGATGGCTGGACGTCTGACGCCGGCTTCACAGGCGGGTGGGTGAGGATGAGACGCATGTACGTGTACGGGAAGAGGCTTCTGCTCTGGTCCGTCGCCGCCGTGCTGACGAGCGCCACCGCGTGCGCGGCCCCCGCGCGCACCGGTCCGCCGCCGGTGCCGCGGCTGCCCTCCCCCACCCCGGGGAGAGCCGCCGCGCCGGGGGTGGGGCTGCCGTCGGTGGGTGTCCTGGCCGACGAGGACGGCCACTGGTGCACGGCGAGCGTGGTGGACAGTCCGCGCGGCGACGTCGTCGCGACCGCGGCGCACTGTGTGTTCACGGACGGCGCCTACGCCGAGGACTTCTCCTTCGTGCCCGGCTTCCGGGGCGCGGACCCGGGCACCCGCCCGTACGGCAGCTGGAAGGTCCGCGCGGTCCAGGTCGACGACGGATGGCGCGACGGCGGGGACGACGCCGTCGACTACGCCTTCCTGACCCTGGAGCCGGACGAGCGGGGCCGCAGTGTGCAGCAGGTGGTGGGCGGCGCCGAGGCCGACTGGACCTCCCCGGCGCACCGCCGGGTCACCGTCGTCGGCTATCCGAACGAGGACCACAACCCGGCGGGCACACCGGTCACCTGCACCACCGACACCTCCCCCGACCCGGCGCTGGACGGTTCGATGCGGATGGAGTGCGCGGGCTTCTGGGAAGGCACGAGCGGCAGCCCCTGGCTCGCGGACTACCGCGACGCCCGCCACCCGGGCCGCCTGATCGGGGTGCTCAGCGGCGGGGAGACGGACACGGAGTCGACGGCGGTCGTCTTCGACGCGCGGGCGCGCGAGCTGTACGAGAAGGCGGCGGGGGCGGGAGCCTGACCGTACGCGCGTGACGAAGGGCGCCCCCTCGGGGGCGCCCTTCGTCGGGTCGGTTCACGCCGCGGCGGACACGGCCACCTCCGCCGGGGTCAGGGCGATCTCCAGGACCTGGCGGACGTCGGTGACCGGGTGGACCTCCAGCGTGTCGAGGATCTCGGCCGGGACGTCGTCGAGGTCGGCCTCGTTCCGCTTGGGGATCACGACGGTCGTGATGCCCGCCCGGTGCGCGGCCAGCAGCTTCTGCTTCACCCCGCCGATCGGCAGGACCCGGCCGGTCAGCGACACCTCACCGGTCATCGCCACGTCCGTGCGGACCAGACGGCCCGACAGGAGCGAGGCGAGGGCCGTCGTCATCGTGACGCCCGCGCTCGGACCGTCCTTGGGCACCGCGCCCGCCGGGAAGTGGATGTGCACACCCCGGTCCTTGAGGCCGGTCACCGGCAGTTCGAGCTCCGCGCCGTGCGAGCGCAGGAAGGAGAGCGCGATCTGCGCGGACTCCTTCATCACGTCGCCGAGCTGACCGGTCAGGGTCAGCCCCGCCGCGCCGGTCTCCGGGTCGGCCAGCGACGCCTCCACGAACAGGACGTCCCCGCCCGCGCCGGTGACGGCGAGACCGGTCGCGACACCCGGCACGGACGTGCGCCGCTCCGCCGGGTCCTGGGCGGACTCGGGGATGTGGTGCGGACGCCCGATCAGCGCCCGCAGATCCTTGGGCGCGACGGTGAACGGCAGCTCGCGGTCGCCCAGTTCGTGCTGGGCCGCGACCTTCCGCAGCAGCCGGGCGATGGAGCGCTCCAGGTTGCGTACGCCCGCCTCGCGGGTGTACTCGCCGGCCAGCTTGCGCAGGCTGGCGTCCTCGAGGACGACCTCGCCCGGCTCAAGACCGGCCCGCTCCAGCTGGCGCGGCAGCAGGTGGTCACGGGCGATGACGACCTTCTCGTCCTCGGTGTAGCCGTCGAGCCGCACCAGCTCCATCCGGTCGAGGAGGGCCTCGGGGATGGCCTCCAGGACGTTGGCGGTGGCGAGGAAGACGACGTCGCTGAGGTCGAGTTCAACCTCCAGGTAGTGGTCGCGGAAGGTGTGGTTCTGCGCCGGGTCGAGGACCTCGAGGAGGGCCGCGGCCGGGTCGCCGCGGAAGTCGGAGCCGACCTTGTCGATCTCGTCGAGCAGGACCACCGGGTTCATGGACCCGGCCTCCTTGATCGCCCGTACGATCCGGCCGGGCAGCGCGCCGACGTACGTGCGCCGGTGGCCGCGGATCTCCGCCTCGTCGCGGACACCGCCGAGCGCGACCCGGACGAACTTGCGCCCCATGGCGTGCGCGACGGACTCGCCGAGGGAGGTCTTGCCGACGCCGGGCGGGCCGACGAGGGCGAGGACCGCGCCGCCGCGGCGGCCGCCGACCACGCCGAGACCACGCTCGGCGCGCCGCTTGCGGACCGCCAGGTACTCGGTGATGCGTTCCTTCACGTCGTCCAGGCCGGCGTGTTCGGCGTCCAGGACCGCCTTGGCGCCCTGGATGTCGTACTGATCCTCGGTCCGCTCGTTCCAGGGCAATTCGAGGACCGTGTCGAGCCAGGTGCGGATCCAGGAGCCCTCCGGGGACTGGTCGCTGGACCGCTCCAGCTTGTCGACCTCCTTGAGGGCGGCCTCGCGCACCTTCTCGGGCAGGTCGGCGGCCTCCACGCGGGCGCGGTAGTCGTCGGACTCCTCGCCCTCGCTCTCGCCGTTGAGCTCGCGCAGCTCCTTGCGGACGGCTTCGAGCTGGCGGCGCAGCAGGAACTCACGCTGCTGCTTGTCGACGCCCTCCTGGACGTCCTTGGCGATGGACTCGGCGACGTCCTGTTCGGCGAGGTGCTCGCGCAGCTGCTCGGTGGCGAGCCGGAGGCGGGCGACCGGGTCGGCGGTCTCCAGGAGTTCGACCTTCTGGGCCGTCGTCAGGAACGGCGAGTAGCCGGAGTTGTCGGCCAGCGCGCCGACGCCGTCGATCTGCTGGACGCGGTCCACGACCTGCCAGGCGCCACGCTTCTTCAGCCAGTCGGTGGCGAGTGCCTTGTACTCCTTGACCAGTTCGGTGACCTGACCGGGCAGCGGGTCGGGCACGGTCTCCTCGACCGTGGCCCCCTCGACCCACAGGGCGGCACCGGGCCCGGTCGTCCCGGCCCCGATCCGCACCCGGCCACGGCCGCGGATGAGCGCGCCGGGGTCGCCGTCGGAGAGCCGGCCGACCTGCTCGACGGTGCCGAGGACACCGGTGGCGGCGTAGGTACCGTCGATCCGTGGCACGAGAAGGACCCGCGGCTTGCCGGAGGTGGGACGCGCGGCTGCCTGGGCGGCCTCGACCGCGGCGCGTACGTCGTTGTCGGACAGGTCCAGCGGCACGACCATTCCGGGCAGCACGACCTCGTCGTCGAGCGGCAGCACGGGCAGAGTGAGCGGCACGGACGCCATGGACTCAGCAGCCATGATCTCCCCTTCGGCAGTCAAGTTGAGCTATGCCGACTCAATGCTGCTGAGCCGAGGATTGTTCCCCGACAGGTGTTCGCTCTGAGCGATCGGTCTCCGGGACACCGGGGACGTACGGGACAGGAGGTGTTCCTGACGGGGTGTCCGCGGCGACTACCGTCGGCGCCCTGCCGCGGGGCGCACGACCGGCCGGCAGATGAGGCCGGTGACGAAGGCCAGCAGATGGCCCCAGTCGGAGACCGGGTCCTCGTAGGCACGCAGATCCGCGAGGAGCATCAGGGACACCCCGGCGAGCAGCGCGGCGCGCAGTGGCGCGCGCAGCAGCAGCGCGAGCGCCCCGGTGCAGGCCAGCAGGCCGAAGCTGATGCCGTAGTCGAGCCGGTGCAGCGACGAGGCGGGCAACTGCCCGGCCCACACCGAGATCCCGACCGGCACCTCGGTCGCGAGCGTCGCCACGACGTGCCCGGCAGCGAACACGGCCGCGGTGCGCATCCCGCCGACCCGCCGCTCCAGCGCGGCGAGCACGACGACGAAGCCGAGCGCGTACGGCGAGGCGAGGCCGCCCGCGATCCACAGCGCGCTGGCGACGAGGACGAGCAGGGGCGTACGGGCGAGATGGGCGGCGTCGGTGCTGGAGCCCTCCAGGAGAGCGGCGACGGTGCCGGGGTCGCCGAACTCCGCGTAGAGAGAGGTCCCGAGCAGCACCCCGCCGTAGCAGAGGGTGAACGGCACGGGCACCCGCCCGCGCCGCTTGAGGCCGCCGTCCCCCTGATACGGCTGCGGCGGGAGGGCGTCGAGGAGGCCGGCGGTGTCGGACGTGTCCGGTGGTGTCTGACGTCGCCGCACCTCGCGAGGCCCCTTCGTGTCGATCAGCCCCCGGCCTCCACCCTGCCCCACCCGCCGCCGTCGCCACCACCGGGGGCGGGTGACGTACGACACGCCCCGGCACCGGGAACCGGCCACCGGCAAGCGGTGCCCCGCCCCCGAGACGGCCGTTAACCGATTGTCCGGGGCGCTCCCGCGCGGCAAGGATGGTCCGGACGACCGCGTGCACCCACCTACCGCAGGAGGCTCCCCGCATGTCCGCCCCCGTCACCCTCGACCGGCGCGAAGGACCGTACGGGGAGGTGGTCCTGCGGCGGCACGGAGACCTGCTTCAGATCATCGCCAACGGCACGTTCCTGATGGACACCTCCGACGGGCGCTCGGAGCGGCTGCTCGTCGACGCGGCGTATCTGGCCCTCGACCCGCCGCCGGTCGCCCCGGCCGTCCTCATCGGCGGCCTCGGCGTCGGCTTCTCACTGGCCCACGCGGCGGCGAGCGGCCGCTGGGCGCGGATCACCGTCGTCGAGCGCGAGCAGGCGATCATCGACTGGCACCACGAAGGCCCCCTCGCGGCGATCTCCGGCGAGGCGCTGGCCGATCCGGCGACCGTGATCCTGCACACGGACCTCGTGGAACATCTGCGGACCACTCCGGACACCTACGACGCCCTCTGTCTGGACATCGACAACGGCCCCGACTGGACCGTCACCGAGGACAACGAAACCCTGTACTCACCCGGCGGACTGGCCACCTGCCGGGACCGGCTGAGGCCGGGCGGAGTGCTCGCCGTCTGGTCCGCGCGGCCCTCCGCCGATTTCGAGGAGTCGATGCGGAATGCCGGATTCAGCGGGGTAAGGACTGAAGAGATCCACGTTGCCCGAGGCCTTCCCGATGTGGTCCATCTCGGCGTCAGGGCTGGATAGCCGCGACGCGGCGACTGCCTTTACGCTGCTGCCTCGACAACTCGGATCACGGCCACGAAGAAGACGGCCACACAGAACTACGTGCGGTACGCGACGACGCGTGTCAGGGGCGGGGCGATGGAGCAGACAACCACCAGCCAGGGCGGTGCGGCGCCGTACCCGTCGACCAGCGCCCAGCGAAGGGTCCTGGTCGTCGAGGACGACACCACGATCGTGGACGCCATCTCCGCACGGCTGCGGGCCGAGGGCTTCCTGGTCCAGACGGCCACCGACGGCCCGGCGGCCGTCGACGCCGCCGAGGCCTGGCAGCCCGACCTGATGGTCCTCGACGTGATGCTGCCCGGCTTCGACGGCCTGGAGGTCTGCCGCCGCGTCCAGGCGCAGCGCCCCGTCCCCGTGCTGATGCTCACGGCGCGTGACGACGAGACCGACATGCTGGTCGGGCTCGGGGTCGGCGCGGACGACTACATGACCAAGCCGTTCTCCATGCGGGAGCTGGCGGCCCGGGTGCACGTCCTGCTGCGCCGGGTGGAGCGGGCGGCCCTGGCCGCCGTGACGCCGCGCAGCGGCATCCTGCGCCTCGGCGAGCTGGAGATCGACCACGCCCAGCGCCGGGTCCGCGTCAAGGCCGAGGACGTCCATCTGACGCCCACCGAGTTCGACCTGCTGGTCTGCCTGGCCAACACCCCGCGCGCGGTCCTCTCCCGTGAGCAGCTGCTCGCCGAGGTGTGGGACTGGGCGGACGCCTCCGGCACCCGTACGGTCGACAGCCACATCAAGGCCCTGCGCCGCAAGATCGGCGCCGAGCGGATCCGTACCGTCCACGGTGTCGGGTACGCGCTGGAGACCCCGGCGCCGTGACCGCGCCGCGGCCGGCCCGCCCGCCCCGGCCCGCCCGGCCGGCCGGCCGGCGTATGACGGTCTCGATCAAGGCGAAGCTGGGCGCGCTGGTCGTCGGGGCGGTGCTGATCACCTCGGGTCTCGCGCTGGTGGCCATAAAGACCTCGACGGAGTTCCGCTACATCACGATCTTCGCGATGATCGCGACCCTGCTGATCACCCAGTTCGTGGCGCACGGCCTGACCGCGCCGCTGGACGAGATGAACACGGTCGCCCGGTCGATCTCGGACGGCGACTACACCCACCGGGTACGGGGCGCGGACCGGCGCGACGAGCTCGGGACGCTCGCCTCCACGATCAACCGGATGGCGGACGACCTGGAGGCCGTGGACCGGCACCGCAAGGAGCTGGTCGCCAATGTCTCCCATGAGCTGCGCACCCCCATCGCCGCACTGCGGGCCGTCCTGGAGAACGTGGTGGACGGGGTCTCCGAGGCCGATCCGGAGACGATGCGCACGGCCCTGAAGCAGACCGAGCGGCTCGGCCGGCTGGTGGAGACCCTGCTCGATCTGTCACGGCTTGACAACGGTGTCGTCACGCTCAAATCGCGCCGCTTCGAGGTATGGCCCTATCTGTCGGGTGTGCTGCGCGAGGCCAATCTCGCCGCCGCCCAGCGCGGTCTGTCCTCCACCTCCGGCCTGCACACCCGTACGGACGTCCATCTGCACCTGGACGTCTCGCCGCCGGAGCTGACCGCCCGCGCGGACGCCGAACGCCTCCACCAGGTGATGGCCAACCTGATCGACAACGCGGTCAAGCACTCCCCGCCGCACGGCCGGGTGACCGTACGAGCCCGGCGGGGCGCCTGGCCCGAGTCGCTGGAGCTGGAGGTCGAGGACGAGGGCCCCGGCATTCCGGAGTCGGAGCGGCGCACGGTCTTCGAGCGGTTCAACCGGGGCAGCGTCCCGGCCCAGCAGGGGCCGGGCAGCGACGGTGGTACGGGTCTGGGCCTGGCGATCGCCCGCTGGGCGGTGGATCTGCACGGTGGCCGTATCGGTGTGGCCGAATCCGCACGTGGCTGCCGCATCCAGGTCACTCTTCCGGGCAGCCCTTGAGCAACTGATTGACGTAGGGTTCGAACCGGAAGGCCGTGTTCTGCGTGTAAGGGGTCGAGGGCTGCGACCAACGGGGGGTCGCAGCCACGCTGGCGCGTACCCGAAACAATGCGGAACCACGCTTGTTTCCCGCCATTCCCTACCCCGAAACTCTCCGTCAAGTGTGACTTGCGCGACGTTGGCATGCCCGGCCTGCACCTCTCGGCCGGGGAGGCGTAGCCTTTATTTCCGCTGTCCATCACCTTGTGAAGCGGAAGAGGGCGGTTGCCGCCGTGTCGTCTCAGTCCCCCAGTAACTCGAGCTCCCAGACCGACCAAGACGCGCAGGGAAAGAACCCTGCCGCCGCCTTCGGTCCCAATGAGTGGCTCGTCGACGAGATCTACCAGCAGTACCTCCAGGACCCGAATTCGGTCGATCGTGCCTGGTGGGACTTCTTCGCCGACTACAAGCCCGGTACCCCCGGCACGGCCGAAGCCCCCACGACCGGTGCCGCAGCCACGGGGGCTGCGGTGACCTCCGCCCCGGCGGCCCCCGCCGCCCCGGCCCAGGCCCCCGCCGCCGCTCCGGCGCAGCCGGCCGCAGCAGCCGCCGCACAGCCGGCTGCCGCACAGCCCGCCGCCCCGGCCGCCCCGGCCAAGCCCGCCGCCGCTGCGGCGAAGCCCGCCGCACAGCCGGCTGCCGCCAAGCCCGCGGCCGAGGCCCCCGCCGGGCCCGAGCTGGTCACGCTGCGCGGCCCGGCCGCCGCCGTCGCGAAGAACATGAACCTCTCGCTGGAGATGCCGACGGCCACGTCCGTCCGCGCCGTCCCGGTGAAGCTGCTCTTCGACAACCGGATCGTGATCAACAACCACCTGAAGCGCGCCCGGGGCGGGAAGATCTCCTTCACGCACCTCATCGGGTACGCCATGGTGCAGGCGATCAAGGCCATGCCGTCGATGAACTACTCCTTCGCGGAGAAGGACGGCAAGCCGACCCTGGTCAAGCCGGACCACGTGAACTTCGGCCTCGCCATCGACCTGGTGAAGCCCAACGGCGACCGCCAGCTCGTCGTCGCGGGCATCAAGAAGGCCGAGACGCTGAACTTCTTCGAGTTCTGGCAGGCCTACGAGGACATCGTCAAGCGCGCCCGCGTCGGCAAGCTGACGATGGAGGACTTCACCGGCGTCACGGTCTCCCTGACCAACCCCGGCGGCCTCGGCACCGTGCACTCCGTGCCGCGTCTGATGCCCGGACAGTCGGTCATCATGGGCGTCGGCTCCATGGACTACCCCGCCGAGTTCCAGGGCACCTCCCAGGACACCCTGAACAAGCTGGGCATCTCCAAGGTCATGACCCTGACCTCGACCTACGACCACCGGGTCATCCAGGGCGCCGCCTCCGGCGAGTTCCTGCGGATCGTCGCGAACTACCTCCTCGGCGAGGAGGGCTTCTACGACGAGATCTTCAAGGCCCTGCGCATCCCCTACGAGCCGGTCCGCTGGCTCAAGGACATCGACGCCTCGCACGACGACGACGTCACCAAGGCCGCGCGGGTCTTCGAGCTGATCCACTCCTACCGGGTCCGCGGCCACGTCATGGCCGACACCGACCCGCTGGAGTACCGCCAGCGCAAGCACCCCGACCTGGACATCACCGAGCACGGCCTCACCCTGTGGGACCTGGAGCGCGAGTTCGCGGTCGGCGGCTTCGCCGGCAAGTCGATGATGAAGCTGCGCGACATCCTCGGCGTGCTGCGCGACTCGTACTGCCGCACCACCGGCGTCGAGTTCATGCACATCCAGGACCCCAAGCAGCGCAAGTGGATCCAGGACCGCGTCGAGCGCCCGCACTCCAAGCCGGAGCGTGAGGAGCAGCTGCGGATCCTGCGCCGCCTGAACGCCGCCGAGGCGTTCGAGACCTTCCTGCAGACCAAGTACGTCGGTCAGAAGCGGTTCTCGCTGGAGGGCGGCGAGTCCGTCATCCCGCTGCTCGACGCGGTCATCGACTCCGCCGCCGAGGCCCGCCTCGACGAGGTCGTCATCGGCATGGCCCACCGCGGCCGGCTCAACGTGCTTGCCAACATCGTCGGCAAGTCGTACGCCCAGATCTTCCGCGAGTTCGAGGGCAACCTCGACCCGAAGTCGATGCACGGCTCCGGCGACGTGAAGTACCACCTGGGCGCCGAGGGCACCTTCACCGGCCTGGACGGCGAGCAGATCAAGGTCTCGCTCACCGCCAACCCCTCGCACCTGGAGGCGGTCGACCCGGTCCTCGAGGGTGTCGTGCGCGCCAAGCAGGACGTCATCAACAAGGGCGGCACGGACTTCACGGTCCTGCCGGTCGCCCTGCACGGTGACGCGGCCTTCGCCGGCCAGGGTGTGGTCGCCGAGACGCTGAACATGTCGCAGCTGCGCGGCTACCGCACGGGCGGCACGGTCCACATCGTCATCAACAACCAGGTCGGCTTCACCGCCGCCCCGGAGTCGTCGCGTTCCTCGATGTACGCCACCGACGTGGCCCGCATGATCGAGGCGCCGATCTTCCATGTGAACGGCGACGACCCGGAGGCCGTGGTCCGTGTCGCGCGGCTCGCCTTCGAGTTCCGCCAGGCGTTCAACAAGGACGTCGTGATCGACCTCATCTGCTACCGCCGCCGCGGTCACAACGAGGGCGACAACCCGCAGTTCACCAACCCGCAGATGTACAACCTGATCGACAAGAAGCGTTCGGTGCGCAAGCTCTACACCGAGTCGCTGATCGGTCGCGGTGACATCACCCTCGAAGAGGCGGAGCAGGCGCTCCAGGACTTCCAGGGGCAGCTGGAGAAGGTGTTCGCGGAGGTCCGCGAGGCGACCAGCCACCCGGCCCCGATGCATGTCCCGGACGCCCAGCCGGAGTTCCCGGTCACCGTCACCACCGCGGTCTCCCAGGAGGTCGTGAAGCGGATCGCCGAGTCGCAGGTGACGATCCCCGAGCGGATCAAGGTCCACCCGCGTCTGATGCCGCAGCTGCAGCGGCGTGCCGCCTCCATCGACGACGGCACCATCGACTGGGGCATGGGCGAGACCCTCGCCATCGGTTCGCTGCTGATGGAGGGCACCACGGTCCGGCTCGCCGGCCAGGACTCCCGCCGCGGCACCTTCGGCCAGCGCCACGCGGTGCTCGTGGACCAGGAGACCGGCGAGGACTTCACCCCGCTGCTCTACCTCTCCGAGGACCAGGCCCGCTTCAACGTCTACGACTCGCTGCTGAGCGAGTACGCGGCGATGGGCTTCGAGTACGGCTACTCGCTGGCCCGCCCGGACGCGCTGGTGGTCTGGGAGGCCCAGTTCGGTGACTTCGTCAACGGCGCGCAGACCGTCGTCGACGAGTTCATCTCCTCGGCCGAGCAGAAGTGGGGCCAGACCTCGGGCGTCACGCTGCTGCTGCCGCACGGCTACGAGGGCCAGGGCCCGGACCACTCGTCCGCCCGCCCGGAGCGCTTCCTCCAGATGTGCGCGCAGGACAACATGACCGTCGCGATGCCGACGCTCCCGTCGAACTACTTCCACCTCCTGCGGTGGCAGGTGCACAACCCGCACCACAAGCCGCTGATCGTCTTCACCCCGAAGTCGATGCTGCGTCTGAAGGCGGCGGCGTCGAAGGCGGAGGAGTTCACCACCGGCGGCTTCCGTCCGGTGATCGGCGACGAGTCGGTCGACCCGGCCGCGGTCAAGAAGGTCGTCTTCTGCGCGGGCAAGGTCTTCTACGACCTGGACGCCGAGCGCAAGAAGCGCGGCACGACGGACACGGCGATCATCCGTCTGGAGCGTCTGTACCCGCTGCCGGGTGCCGAGCTCCAGGCCGAGATCGCCAAGTTCCCGAACGCCGAGAAGTACCTGTGGGCGCAGGAGGAGCCGGCGAACCAGGGTGCGTGGCCGTTCATCGCGCTGAACCTGATCGACCACCTCGACCTGGCCGTCGGCGCGGACATCCCGCACGGCGAGCGCCTGCGCCGCATCTCGCGTCCGCACAGCTCGTCCCCGGCGGTCGGCTCGAAGAAGCGTCATGAGATCGAGCAGGCCCAGCTGGTGGCCGAGGTCTTCGACGCCTGATCCGTACGTCAGCTCAAGGGCCCGGTCCGTATCAGCCGATACGGACCGGGCCCTTCGGCGTTCGGCCGGGCCGGGAGGGCGCCTAGACGGGCTGCGGTTCGAAGTCCCAGTACGGGCGCTCGCGCCGCCGCACGCTCAGGGTGTGCGGATGCTGGTCGCCGAGGGTCTGGGCCAGCGCCCGGATGACCTCCTGCTCCTTGTCCGCGGCCTCCTTGGCGCGCCGCAGCGCGCGCAGGTCGGCGGCGTGCGCGGCGCGGGCGGACAGGGTCAGCGGATGGCTCTCGCCCAGGACGTCCCCGGCCCGCTGCGCGGTGCCCGCGGAGAGTTCCGCCGCGCCTTCCTCGTCGCCGACGAGGGCGCGGGCGGCCGAGGTGTTGAGCGCGCAGCCGAGCGTCCAGGGGTGGTGTTCGCCGACGGTGGCGCGCATCCGGGACAGCGCCCGCTCCGACATGTGCAGGGACTCCTCCCGCTCGCCGAACTCGGACCGTACGAGCGCGAGGTTGCCGAGCACGCCGGCGGCGAAGGGGTGCCCGTCGCCGAGCAGGGAGCTGTACTCGTCGCAGGCGCGTTCGGCCAGTTCCCTGGCGCGTCCGGTGTCGCCGTGCTGGCGCAGCAGGTTGGCGTAGTCGGCGAGGACGGCGAGGGTGTCGGGGTGGCGCGGTCCGTGGACCTGCTCGGAGCGGCTGAGGACGGTCCGCATGAGCACCTCGGCGGACTGGTACTCGCCGGTGCGGCGCAGACAGAGCGCGAGGTTCTGCTCGGCGCGCAGGGTCTGCGGGTGGTGCCGGTCCATGATCTGGCGGTGGACGCGGACGTTCTGCTCCTGGCGTGAGGTGGCCTCCTCGTAGCGGCCGAGCCAGCGCATCAGGGTGGCGCAGGTGATGCCGCTGGAGAGGGTGGAGGGGTGGCGGAGCTTGAGCACCCGCTCCATGGCCTGCAGGACGTCCAGCTCGATGGTGAGCGCCTCCTCGTAGCGGCCGAGCTGGGCGAGGACGGAGGCGTAGTTGTGGCGGGCGCCGAGGGTGCGGGGGTGCTGGTCGCCGAGGAGGTTGTTGTAGGTCTGCCAGACCTCCTGGAAGAGGAGTTTCGCCTCGTCGTAGGAGGCGAGCGCCATCAGGCTGCCGCCGAGCCCGGTCTTGGCGCGGACCAGTTCGCCACTGTTCGGGGAGTGCTGCTCCAGCTGGGCGACGGAGTTACGGCCCATGGCCTCGGCCTCGCGGTAGCGGCCGACCCTGCGCAGCAGGATCGAGTGGAGGTATTCGAGCATGAGCAGATTGCGGTCGGCCGGGGCGAGCCGCTGCTGCCAACGGGGCCAGGACTTCTCGCACAGGTCGAGCCCGGCGGTGTACTCGCCGCGTACGCGCAGGTAGTTGATGCAGTCGAGGACGAGCTCCTGGACGCTGGGGTCGGTGCTGTCGAAGGCGCCAGCGTATTCGAGGTGCGGGATGAGCTGGGCGTAGCGGGCCCACAGGCGGGTGTCGTTGGGGTTGCGCGGGGATCCGCTGACGAGGACCCGGCAGGCGGCCGCGGAGGCGGCTTCGCGCTCGGCCTGCGGCATCCCGTCGCGGAGGTAGCCGTGGTAGAGGTGGTGCATCTGGACGGATTCGACGCCCGGGTCGAAGCCGGTGTCCGCGGGGTAGTCCATCCGCATCACCGCGGTCGCCTCGTGCAGCCGGCGCAGGTTGGTGTGCCAGCCGATGGGGTCGGCTGCGAGGGCGGCGAGATGGGGTGGCAGGTCGCCGGGGCGGGCGGTCTGGATGAGTCCGACCGGGATGGCGTCGGGCGAGAAGAACCCGAAGACCTTGAGGAGTTCGGCGGCGTCCGGGTGCTTCTCGCGGAGCATGTTCTGGGTCAGCGACCAGCTGGTCCAGACGCTCTTCTTGTAGTCGTCGTCGGCGATGGAGATGCCGAACTGGTTGGGCCGGCCGCTGCGGATGCGTTCGAGGTACGTCTCGACCGGCATGGTCTCGTTGATGTCGAGCCAGGCGGCGGTCTGGTTGAGCAGCAGCGGCAGGTCCTGCACGGCTTCGGCGAGCGCGTCGGCCTGTTCGGCGCTGAGCCGGGCGGCGCGGCGGCGGGCGAAGGCGACGGACTCGCGGCGGGTGAAGGGCTGGATCTCGATCTCCTGGGTGCGGCCGAGCGCGGCCCAGTCCCGGGTGAGGGTGGTGATCAGCACGTGCCCCGGCCCGTCGGGGAGCAGGCCCTCGATGCCTTCGGTGGAGTCGGCGCCGTCGAAGACGAGGAGCCAGTTGCGGTACGGGCGGCCGCTGCGCAGGGTGTCCTGGACGGCCCGGATCCGGTCGCCGGTCTCGCGTCCGGCGGGCAGCTGGAGGCGGGTGGCGAGCTCGGCGAGCTGCTCGCGGGCGGTGCCGGGGTAGCCGGAGTTGACCTGCCAGACGATGTCGTACTCGTTGCGGAAGCGGTAGGCGTACTCGCGGGCGATCTGGGTCTTGCCGACGCCGGAGATTCCGCGCAGCACACAGCGCTCGCCCTCGCCGGAGCCGCGGGTGAAGACGTCGTGGATCTCGTCGAGGACGGAGTCACGGCCGGTGAAGCGTTCGTTGCGGGGCGGGACGTTCCACTGGGCCTGGTCGTCGTTGGGGAAGCGGGGGCTGCTGCCCTCGGCGGTGTCGTCGGTGGGGCGGGCCTGCTCCACGGAGAGCCGGCGCAGCAGCCGGCGGCGGGCCTCGCGGGCGTCGAGGCCGAGCAGGTTCACCGGTCCGAGGGCGGCGGCCGTGGTGGGCAGGGCGCCGGTGGCGACGTTCACCGCGGCGAACCGCTCGGCGTGCGGGGGGACGACCTCGCGCAGCGCCTCGGCCCACTCGGCGGCGGGCCGGGGGCCGAGGCCGAAGTACCAGTCGTCGAGGACGAGCAGCACCCGCCCGGGCGCGTCGAGCAGACCGGTGAGGGCCTCGACGAGCGTGGTCTCCACGGCCGGGTCCCAGCGCAGCATGGACGTACTGAGGCCCTGCTGTTCCAGCTGGTGCGAGATCCAGGCCGCCCACGGGCGGCTGGAACCCGCGTGGCTGATGGTGATGTGCTCGGCCATACGACCGTCTCCCTGTCCTACGAGCAGTGTGGCGTGCGATGGGGAACGTGGGCTCTTTCGGCACCGTAATTCATCCACGACCTGCCGATCCGGCGAAGTCCCGGACGCGCGCGGGCAATCGGCCGAGAGGCTTACGGCGAGGCGCTGGCGATCTCGGCGCGCAGCCGGCCGGCTATGTGCCGTATGAGCCGGGTCATGTCCGCGCAGTACACCGTGGGGTGCTGGAACCCGCTGTGCGCCACATAGCGGTGGGCGTAGTTGCCGGCCCCGCAGACGGCGACGAGGGGGCAGTCGAGGCAGGCGGCGGGCAGTGCGCCGCGGCCGAGCTGGCGGGCGACGATGCCGGGGTGCTCCAGGGCCTCGTCGAAGGTGTGGCGGTGCACGTCGAGTCCGGTGGCCGGGGCGTAGGGGTAGGCCGTCTTCAGCGAGTCGACCTGTTCGATGGCACCGTCGGTGTCGACGACGACGGTGGCGGCCGGGGAGAGCCCGACGGACTCGGTGGCGCTGGGCAGGCCGAGGAGCAGGGCGATGATCTCGGCGAAGAGCCGGACCGGGACCGCGGGCCGCTCCTTGTCCCACCACAGGTCGAAGACCTCGGCGAGCCAGTCGCCGTAGGGCGCGGGGCGCCGGTGGGGCAGGGTGAGCGTGCGGGGGTCGGCGGGCGCGATGCCCGGCGGCGGGGAGGACCAGTTGGCGTGCGGCAGGAGCAGGTCGAGCGCGGGGGGCCGCAGCGCGGTGAGGCTGTCCAGCACCTCACCCGGGTCGCTGGTGAGGTCGATGGTGCACAGGATGCCGGCGTAGCTGCCGGGGTGGTCGCGCAGCAGGCGGGCGGCGCGGGCCGCGGCCGGCCAGCCGGGGCGGCCCGCGTGGTCGACGCGGCGGCGGTTGTGGGCGGCGGTGCCGCCGTCGAGGCTCAGCCCGACGCGGATGCCGGCGCCGGCGAGGGCGGCGAGGACGTCGGGGGTGAGGAGGGTGCCGTTGGTCTGCACGACGAAGGAGACGGCGCAGTGGTCGGGTAACGCCTCGCGGACGTAGGCGATGTAGCGCAGCAGGGGCGCGGCGCCGCCGAGGAGCGGCTCACCGCCGTGCAGATCGACCCGTACGGAACCGAGGCGGTGGGCGAGGACGTGTTCGGCGATCCGGGCCGCGGTGCGCCGCATGGTGGTGTCGGGGACCCGGACGGGCCGCTCGCGCCAACTGCGGTCGGGGCTCTCGTAGATGTAGCAGTACGTGCAGGCCAGGTTGCAGCGGCTGTGCGTCTTCAGGACGAACTGGCGGAACGGGAGGGGATGGGGCCCGGTGCGCCGGGCCTCGGCGAGATCGAGCTCGTACAGCGGCCAGGGCGCCGGGGAGCGGGCCGCTCCCGCGCCCGTGTGCTCGACCCTCACTCCGCACCCCCGTTGCGTCAGTTCATCGGCTCCAGTCGTTCCCCCGCCCGGCGGGGCGGGGTCTCACGGTGTGTCCTCGAACGCGGCGAACGTGTCGTGTTCCGTACGCGGCCGGGCCAGCAGGCCCTCCAGCACCACCGAGAGCGCCGGCCGTTCACTGCGGTCGTACAGAGCGGCCAGATCGACGCCGGAGAAGTCCGGCAGCGACTCGCCGGGCACGCTCACGGCCGGGGTCCGCACATCGTCTCCTCGTGTGGTCGCGTCCGCGCTGTGCAGGTCTCACCGCACATGCCCTCTGCTCCGCGCCCGGAAACACGTGCGAGTCACCGCGTGCCGCCCAGGTGCCGGATCCGGTCATCCGTGCGCCGCACTTCGGCCGGATCCGCGCCGGGGACGCCGTCCCACTGCTCGCGGGCCTGCCGGTACATCTCCAGCGCCCTGGCCGGTCCCGCGAGGTATTCGAGGACCTCGCCGCGGCCGTGCAGGGCCCGCGCGGCGGTCAGCGGGTCGCCCGCGCGGGCCGCCTCGGTGGCCGCGCGCCGGTAGGTGTCGTCGGAGATCCCCCACTCGCCGCGCTCCTGGGTGCGCTCGGCCAGCAGGCGGTGCAGGCCGCCCAGTTCGAGCAGGGCCTGGGCCCGTGGGGCGGGTATCTCGGTGCCTCTCAGTGCCTCTTCGGCCGTCCAGCACGCCTCGTACAGGTCGGCGATCATGGACTCGCGGTGGTAGCGCTCGCGCAGCGCGCGGGCGAGGAGCAGTCGGCGCTCGGCCGCGGAGGGGTGGCTGGGGGCCGTGTCGGCGACGGCCTCCCGGAGACTGTGCACGGCCTCGGAGACCGTGGACCTGGGCTCGGGCTCCTGGAGGATCTCCAGGAGCATCCGGCCGTATGCGACGAGGAGTTCTACGCGTTGTGGGTCACCCGGTCGTAACAGACTCAATGCCCGTTTCATCTCCGCCTCGGCCAGCTCGATGTCCTGTGTGGCGCTGTCAACGTCGTGTGCGTGGCCGGCCGCGCGGTGCCGGGCCCACCGGTACACGGCGAGCCGGCCGAGCGCGAGGGCCTCCAGCTCCGTCTCCCCCTCTCTACGGGCCGCCTGGGCGGCCCGGTTCAAGGTTTCCCCTTCCGCGGGGTGTGTGAACGGTTCACCACTGAGCGCATATGCCTCGGCAAGATCGAACAGCGCACGCGCCGGTGGTACAGCCCCGTCCTCCGCGCTCCCCGTGTCCTGTACCCCCGAATCGAGCGCGGAAGCGGCCCGTTCGGCCAGTTCCTTTATCCGGTCGCTGCCGGGCTCCTCCAGGGCGGCCCGCTGGAGGAGCACCCGCCCGAGGGCGAAGCGGAGTTCGGGCGGCGGCGGGCCGCCCGGCCAGGTCTGGGTGAGCCGGCCGAGCAGGCGGCTGGAGCGGCGCAGTGGTTCGCTGGCGGCGGTGGGCGAGAGCTGGGAGCGCCGTTCCACGATCCGGGTGTGGAGCAGCGCGCACTCACGCATGGTGTCCGGGTCCAGGTCCCGTTCCCCGAGGGCCCGTTCCAGCTGGGCGGCGGCCTCGTCGAGGTCCTGGGCTCCCTGGTCGCCGGAGGCCGCCTCGCCGCGGGCGCGCAGCACCCGGGCGAGGGTGAGCCGGTCCCCGGCCCGCACGCGCGCGGTGGCGCTGTCGGTACGGGCGCGGGCGACCTGCTCGGCGCGGCGCAGGGAGTCGGGGTCGCGCCACTCGGTCCAGGCGTGCAGCAGCGCTTCGGCGTAGAGCCGGCCGCGGTCGGGATGGTCCGCGGCGGCCGGGGTGCGCAGCAGCCGCAGCGCCTCCAGGAGGTCGTCGGTGGAGCGTTTCACGGCGTACGCCCGCAGATGGGCGGTGGCGGCGGCGACCGGACCCTCGGTGGCGGAGGGGGTGGTGGAGCGGTAGCCGACCTCGCGCTCGAAGCGCCGCATGACCTGTTCGGAGACGTACACGAAGGGTTCGGGCACGCTGCCGCTGCCGCTGGCGACGCGGCGCCCGGTGCCTTCCAGATGGGCGACGACGATGGCGGGGAAGTTGCGGGCGCCGCGGCCGAAGGTGCGCTCGATGTAGAAGGCGCAGTGCTTGAGGACGAGGGCGGCCTCGCCCGCGCTGAGCTGTTCCAGGAGCAGTTCCCGTACGTACGGCGTGAACTCGAACCACGGCCCGTGCCGCCGGCCGTCGTCCCGGTCGCCACCGCGGGGTTCGTCGAGCTCCCGGACCAGGCCGCCGAGGAGCACCTCGGCCAGTTCGCCGGGGCCGCTCTGGGGCAGCATCGCACGCTGGACGAGCTGCATCACCGGCACGGACAGGGGCGCGGCGGAGAGCTGGACGGCGAGCTGGCGGGCGGCGGGCGAGGCGGTCTCGCCGAATTCGGCGAGCCGTTGGGCGGCGGCCTCCCGGTCCTCTCCGGGCGCGGCCTGAACGGTCTCCCGTGGCGCCTCCAGCAGGGCGGCCGCGCAGCGCAGTTCGAGTCCGGCGTCGGAGGAGACCAGACGCGCCCAGGTGCGCAGCGCGGCGGGCGTCGGGGTGAGGACGGGCACGACGGGGTGGGGCACCGGGGAGCCGTACCGCGCGCGGGTGCCCGGCTCCAGGCCCCGGAACCCCAGCGCCCGGTACGGTCCCGGCCTGCGGGTGAGCAGACCGACGGCGGCGGGCAGCGCGGTGCGCTGCCACATCCGGTGGGGCAGCGGCTGGAGCACGGCGAGCGGCGCGCTGCCCGCCCAGCGGCGCAGCAGCCGCTGGAAGGTGCCGTCGCGCCAGAGCGGTCCTGTGCAGTCGCTGAGGACGAGGTGGACGCGCTGTCCGGAGGCGTCGGACAGCTCGTGGGCGGGGCGCAGGACCTGCCCGGGGCCGGGGTGGGCGGTGACGCCGATGCCGTCGCGCAGCGGGTGGACGTACTGGACGCCGACGTCCCGGAAGGCGCCGAGCTGCTCGCAGGCCCGGCGCAGTTCCTGGAGCAGGCCCTCCCACACGGCCATGGAGGGCGCGCCGTCCATGAGGATCTGCAGATCGGCGGTGCGCCTGCGGACGCGGCGGACCACGGGGATAACGAGGTCGGTGCTGGCGGCGAGTTCGACGGTGGCGTCCACGTCGAGGGCGACGTCCGTGGTCGGCCCCAAGGGGCGGTAGGAGCGCAGGGACCGCAGGGCGCGCTGGAGCGGGGGCAGGGACGGCAGGGCGGGGGCGGCGGGCGCCCTGGTCCGGCGCCCGGGTCCGGGGGCAGGGGCCGGGGCTGGGGCTGGGGCGGGCGCCGTCGCCTCGCGGGTCTCGGTGTCGGGCGGGGTGTCGCGGTCCGTCGCGCGGGTGGGCGGGGCCTGGTCCGCTTCGGTCGCGGGGGGCTCGGCGGGGACTTTGGCCGGATCCTTGCGGCGTGCGTGGGGCGCGTCGCCGGGTGGTGCGGGCTCGTCGTCGGGCGCCGTCCACCGGGACAGCCAGAGCGCGTCCGCGATCTCCCTGCTGTCCAGCCGTACTCCGGCGGCCGAGAGGGCCTCTACGAGGTGGAGGAAGGGGTCCGGGCGGGGGCCGGGCACCCGCGTCACCCCGTCCGGTCGAGCGGTGTCATCAGGACGTCGGCGAGCCGTTCCCGGGCGGCCGCGCCCTCCTCCGCCCCCATGAGCCGGACCAGCTGGATGGCGTTGAGCAGCTGGTCGACCGCGAGGACGTCACCGGCGTCCCGGTGGAGGAAGCGCCGGATGAGGTCGGCGTGCTCCACCTCGGCCTGGTCGCCGAAGTGGGCCCGCACCATGCCGGCGAGCCGGGCCTCGTCGGGGGCCGGCATCTGCAGCTGGATGCAGCGGCGGCGCAGCGGCGCGGGGAAGTCGCGTTCGCCGTTGCTGGTCATCACGATGAAGGGGAACTGCCGGCAGCGGACCCGGCCGCCGTGGATCGGGACCTTCACGCCGTCGTCGGTCATGACCTCGACCACGGGCGCGATGTCGGCGATCCGCTCCAGCTCCGGGATGACGAACTCGCCCTCCTCCAGGACGTTGAGCAGGTCGTTGGGGAGGTCGATGTCGCTCTTGTCGAGCTCGTCGACGAGGAGGACCCGGGGCCGGTCGTAGGGCAGCAGCGCGGTGCCGAGGGGGCCGAGCCGGATGTAGCGCCCGATGTCGGCGATGGCGGAGCCCTCGTGCCGGTCGCCCTCGCCGAGGGTGCGGCGGATCTGGAGGTCCTGGAGCCGGCCGATGGCGTCGTACTGGTAGAGACCGTCGCGCAGGGTGCTGCGGCTGACGATGGGCCAGCCGAGGACCCGGCCGAGGCGCAGTTCGTACGCGACGGAGTGGGCGATGGTCGACTTGCCGCTGCCCGGCTGGCCGGTGACCAGGAGGGGTCTGCGCAGATAGAGGGCGGCGTTGACGAGCTCGCGCTCCTCGGTGCCGGGCCGGTGCAGCTGGGCCTGGAAGTCGCGGACGCCGAGCCGGCGGCGGGAGGCGCTGTCGAGCGCGCTCGCCGTCTGGACCGGGCCGTCACCGTCGAAATCGCGCCACGGCGGCGGTGGGGGCAGCAGGTCGATTCCGTCGTGCGGGGCTCCGGCGCCCCGGTAGATCAGCCATTCGCTCATGTCGACCCCCTTCTCGACAGGCTGCCACGACAGTACCGGGGACCGCCGCGGATCACGATGCATTCCGGTCTCGTCGCCCCGGTTGCTGGAGGGGTTTTTCGGCCGCGCGGGGCAAAGGGTGCCGGGGATCGTCGTAGAAGAGCACAAGACCGCGCGTCCAGGTGGCCCTCGGCTCCCCGGCCCGCAGCCGCCACACCCGGCGGGGCAGGGACAGGACGGCCGGATCGGGGCCGGCGGCGGAGAGGAGCCCGGCCACCCCGGCGTGGAACTCCTCGCAGTGGCCGGCGCACGGGTCCTGGTGCGGCTCGCCGTGGCCGTCGGCGCGCCAGAGCGCTACCGGGAAGCCGAGGCCGGCCGCGCGCTGGACGGCGTCGCCGCCGGTCCCACCCGACACGTCCCTGCACAGCACCGGCACGGTGTCGTCCGGCAGGGCGCTCAGCTGCTGCCGGCCGAGCGAGGTCTGCGGTTCGGCGAGCCGTACGGGCGTGAGCCGGGGGGCGCTCAGCAGTCCCCGCCAGCGGCGCGCCCACGGGTCGCCGGCCCCCTCGTCGCCCACCGGGGCGAGCCGGCGTTCGATGTCCCGCAGGACGACGGGCCGGTCGGCGCCGACGACGGACCGCGGCGAGCTGGGGCGGTGGTCCTCGCGCATCTCCCATTCGGCGACGGCGGCGCCGAACAGCGAGCCGGGTAGGGCGACTTCGAGGGGCACGGGGTCACCGGCCGGGCGGGCCGCGTCGGCGCCGGCCAGCACCCCGGCCAGGGCGAGCAGAGCCTGCTCGCGGGCGCGGGCGAAGGGCACGCCGTCCTGCTGGGGCGCGACGGCGAGCTCCCAGCGCCCGTCCCCGTAGCCGCGCAGCACGGACCAGGTGAACAGCGGCTGTTCGGGGCCGGCGCCCGCGTACCCGTCGTCCTCGGTGTCGTCGTAGAAGGCGGGCGCCTCCTCGAACTCCAGCAGGACGGCGCGCGGGGCGGGGCGCAGTCCGCTCAGCCGCTTGCGCATCTGGGGGCGCAGGGCCTGGCCGCGTTCCATCACCCAGCGGTGCAGCGCCCGCGCCTCGGCGACCGCCTGCGGGTCGGCGCCGGGGGCCGCGGCGCCGCGGTACACCTCGACGGCGACCCGGGCCAGGTACTGGAGATGGACGGCGAGGTCGTCGTCGCCTCCGAAGCCGCGGAGCATGCCATGGCCGTCGCGCCAGGTGACGGCGCGGGTGTGGCGGTTGGCGTGCTGGCCGGTGGCGTCGTGGACAAGCTGCTGGACCACGTCGGGGCTGCGGGGGCCGGGGATCCGGCCGAGGCGGTGCAGGGCGGTGAGCCGGTCGGTGAGCTCCCAGGAGCTGAGCCGCCCGGGCAGGTCGCGCTGCCCGTCGATCCAGGTGTCCTGGCCGTCGCTCTGCTCGGGGTCCTGGCGGCGCCAGTGCCAGGCGTCGTGCAGCCGCATCAGCTCCCGGTAGGGCTCCTCGCCGAGGTCGGGGGCGCCGGGCTGGTGGGCGTCGGGGCCGAGGGCGCGCAGGGCGCTGACGGCGACGGCGAGCCCGGAGCGGCCGTCCTTGGCACGGGCCTTGACGACGCCGATCACCTCGCCGCGCTCCAGGTCGATGAGGGGTCCGCCGGAGACGCCGTGGCGCATGTCGACCCGGAGGGTGACCTTGATCCGGCTGCCCTTGTTGCCGCCGTGGCCGCAGACGAGCTGTTCGGTGACGAAGGGGCCCTCCTCGCCCGTGGCGTCGTAGAACCGGCCGACGATCCCGCCGCCGTCGTCCTCGGCCTGCCCGAACTCGCCCGGCGGCCGGTCGGTGAGCCAGACGCACCGCTCGCGCTTGAGCGGGGCGAGCAGGGCGATCAGCGCGAGGTCGGGGGTGATGCCGTCGACGGCGTCGGCGTACGGCTCGCGGCCCGGCTGGTCGCCGCCGCGCTCGGGCACGGCCTGGTGCGGCCTGGGCATGCAGTAGGCGAGCCGGCCGGGCAGGACCTCGCCGTCGACGACCACGCCCACGTCGGCCTCGTCGGCGGCCGGGTCCTGCCGCCGCCGCAGCCCGAGCCCGTCGACCAGGACGTGCGCGCAGGTCAGCACCCATCCGGGCGCGACGAGGAAGCCGCTGCCCCACAAGGTGGGGCGGCGGCGTGGGCCCGGCAGTGCCGGGCCGGTGCTCTCGCGCGTGCGGGGCGGGGGGCAGATGCCGACGGTGGCGTCCTGGGCCAGCCGCCACAGTGTCTCGCGCCCGGACATCAGCTCCCGTCCCGGCCCGCGCCTCCTTCGGGCGTCTGTCCGGGGGCCGCCGCGTTCGCCCGGCGCTCGGCGTTGTGCCAGGTCAGCGTGATGGAGAGGTTCGCCTTCGCCTCGCCGTCGGCGAGCACGGCGACGGCCTTACCCGGTTTGGCGGAGACCTCGATGCCGAAGGTCACCGCCGTCTCGTCCGGGGCCACGGCGGCGGTGGCGTCCCGGACGGAGCGGGCGACACCCTCCACGGTCTCCTTGAGCCCGGCGACCCGGGTGGTCACCCGGTCCCAGACGCCGACGTCCTCGTACAGGTCGTCGTACGTGTCCCCGTCGACGCCGTCGAGGCGCGAGGCCCGGACCCAGATCTCGGTGCCGTCGGGCAGCTGTACCGGCCGTATCCCGTCCCCCATGGCGCACCCCCGGTCCCTGCGGCGCACCTGTTCCCGTACACCACAGTCACTTTGATGGAGGATCAGGCTAACCCTCCGGGGGCGCGGGGGCGAGGGCCTCCCGGGCTCTCCTATCCTGGCTGGGAGAACGCGTTTCCGAGTGCACCGGAGCACCCCTTGTACTTCACCGACCGTGGCATCGAGGAGCTGGAGAACCGGCGCGGCGAGGAGGAGGTCACCCTCGGGTGGATCGCCGAGCAGCTGCGTACGTTCGTCGACCTCAACCCGGACTTCGAGGTCCCCGTCGAGCGGCTCGCGACCTGGCTGGCCCGGCTGGACGACGAGGACGACGAATAGGGGCGTAGGGGCGTAGCGGCCACGACGGCTCAGGCCGGCTCTCGCCGCAGCCGGTCGTAGAGCAGGCCGAGCGCCCCGTCCGCGAGCAGCAGCGCGCCGGCCGCCGCCCAGCCGCCGCTGCGTCTGCGCAGGCCCAGGGCCAGCAGCGGGACGCCCGCGGCGAGCTGGGCCATGGCGAGCAGCCGGGCCTTGGGACCCCGGACGTACGGACCGAGCGGGCCGCCCTCCATGACGTCCAGCTCGGCGCGGACGGCGTCGCGCCAGCCGGACCATTCGAGCGCTTCGGCGCCGTGTCCGAGGGCGGTGGAGCGCAGCCGGTCGGCGGGCTCGCCGGGGGTGAGCCCGTCGGGGAGCGTGAGGCCGGTGCGGGTGAGGACCGCGATCAGGCCGAGCAGCCGGGCCCGGGCGTCGGCGTCCGGGTCGGGGGCGGTGAGGAGATCCAGGGCCTCGGTGTCGAGGACGGGGTCGAGCCCGAGCCGGGCGGCGAACGTACGCATCGCCTCGTCCTCGCCGAGGGGGGTGCCGTCGGCGAGCCAGACGTAGCCGACCGTGCGGCGGAAGCCGGAGGCGAGGGTGAACCCCGCCCGGTCCGCGTCCCACCACAGCGCGACGACCGGCCAGCTCACGCCGACGGCGAGCGCGGCGGCCCAGCCCGCCACCACCTGGTCGATCTCCGCGGCACCCTCCCGCCAGGGCTTGCCCTCCGGGATGAGGACGCTCCACTCCTGTCCGGCGGGGGCGAGGAGCAGATGTTCGCGCAGCAGCGGAGCCGGCGGCCGGACGGCCGTGGGGTCGGCCCGGCAGAGCAGCAGCGCGCCCGCGGGGCCGGCGGATCCGGCGGATCCGGGACCGGATGTCGCGTTCATTCCCCATACGCTAGGGCACTTTGCCCGGTTACGGACCCCTGGGCGCCGCCTCTGCGGCGGCTTCCGGCACCGACTTTCCCTTGACTTCCCACTACCGCGATATATCGTGTTCACCGGAAGACGCGATATGTTGCGTCCCGTCGCGTCCGGTCGGTGTCGTCGTAGGAGGTCTGCGCCATGAACGAATGGTCCGTCGCCGAGCCGAAGAAGCTCACCTTCGACGACCCCGTGACGGCCCTCAAGGTGCGGGTCGTCAACGGAACGGTCAACGTCGTCGGCACCGACGAGGGTTCCACCCGCCTTGAGGTCTCCGAGATCGAAGGGCCGCCGCTGACCGTCACCCTGGACGGATCGACGCTCACGGTCACCTACGAGGACCTGTCCTGGGGCGGCTTCCTCGACTGGATCAAGAACAGGCTCCCCCTGCGCGACTGGCGCCGCCGCGCGGTCGTCACGCTCGCCGTCCCGGCCGGGACGGACGTCGAGGTGGGCGCCATCGAGGCCGCCACGATGGTCTCCGGCATCCGGGGGCGTACGGACGTACGCGGCATCAACGGCGACACCACGCTCGTCGGCCTGGCCGGCGCGGTCCGCACGGAGAGCATCGGCGGCAGCGTCGAGACCCAGTCCGTCACCGGCGACCTGCGCTTCACGTCCGTCTCCGGCAGCCTGACCGTCGTCGACGGCGGCGGGCCCTCCGTGCGCGCCGAGTCGGTCAGCGGTGACATGGCCGTCGACCTCGGCACCGGCGGACCGGCCGACATCCGGCTCGCCAGCGTCTCCGGCGAGGTCGCCATCCGGCTGCCGCACCCCGCGGACGCCCAGGTCGAGGCGAACACCACCAGCGGCTCGGTCGCCAACGCCTTCGACGACCTGCGGATCAGCGGGCAGTGGGGCGCCAAGAAGATCACCGGCACGCTGGGGGCGGGCACGGGCACGCTGAAGGCGACGACCGTGACCGGCTCGATCGCCCTGCTGCGCCGCCCGGCCCCGGCCGCCGAGAGCGGCACCGACTCCGGAAAGGTCCTCTGAGATGCCCCCCGTCTTCGCCCACGGCCGGCTGCGGCTGTATCTGCTCAAGCTCCTGGACGAGGCACCGCGCCACGGCTATGAAGTGATCCGCCTGCTGGAGGAGCGCTTCCAGGGCCTGTACGCGCCCTCGGCGGGCACGGTCTATCCGCGCCTGGCCAAGCTGGAGGCCGAGGGCCTGGTCACCCACGCCACCGAGGGCGGGCGCAAGGTGTACTCCCTCACCGACGCCGGCCGCGAGGAACTCGCCGGGCGGGGCGGTGAGCTGGCCGACCTCGAACAGGAGATCCGCGAGTCCGTCTCCGAGCTCGCCGCCGAGATCCGCGACGACGTGCGCGGCGCGGCGGGGAAGCTGCGCCACGAGATGCGCGCGGCCGCGAGCGAGACGCGCACCGCCGGCGGACCGGCCGGAGCCTCGGTCTTCGACGACGCCAAGGAGGAGCTGCGCCGGGCCAAGCAGGAGTGGAAGGAGCAGACCCGCCGGGCCAAGGACGAGTCGCGCCGCGCCCGCGAGGATGCCAAGGCGGCCCGGCTCCAGGCGAAGGAGGCCCAGGAGAAGGCGCGCCAGGAGGTCCAGCGCATCGCCCGCCAGGTCCAGGACCACTTCGCCCGCGGCGACTGGCCGGCCGGTCTCGGCAGCCTGCTCGGCACCCTCCCCGCGAAGCCCCAGGCGGCCCCGCCCACGGACTGGCCGGCCCCCTCCGGCGACCCGGCCCGCGACCTGGACCGCCTCCTCGACCGCTTCCGCGACACGATCCGCGACGCGGCCCGGGACCACGGCGTGACCGAGTCCCAACTGACGGAGGCCCGCTCCCGCCTGGCAGCCACGGCGGACGACCTGACCCGCCTGCTGGGCGACGGCTAGCCGGCGGGGGCGGGCGAGCCGAGCGGACGCGCGGGCGGCCAGGGCCGGGCAGCCGAGCCCGGACGGGCGCCGGTCGTCGAGCGGACGCGCCGCGGCAGGGGCCGACGCGCCGGAGGCCGGACGTACCAGCCATGCCAGGGCCGGGCAGCCGAGCCCGGACGGGCGCCGGTCGTCGAGCGGACGCGCCGCGGCAAGAGCCGACGCGCCGGAGGCCGGACGTACCAGCCATGCCAGGGCCGGGCAGCCGAGCCCGGACGGGCGCGGGGCGCCGTCACACCGAGGTCAGCCCCGACCGGCCGTGACCGTCACCGTCAGCCCCGGTCGGCCGTGACCGTGACCCGCGTCCCCGGCGTCGCGTACACCCGCACCACCCCGTCCCGGCCGCGCACCGCCACCGCCCGGCCCTCCGTGGCGACCCGCCAGCCCGGGCCCGGCAGTCGCAGTTCGGTGGGGCCGCCGCGCCGGGCCGCGTCGTAGACCAGGCGGTACGTTCCCGACGCGTACGCCGAGGAGCGCACCGTGCCCGCCACCGCCGCCGCGTACGGCTGGGCGGTCTGCTCCTTGTTCGTACGGAAGGCGCCCGTCGCGTCCACCGCGCAGTAGCCGCCGCCGTAGCACCACACGTAGCCCGCCCAGCCGGAGGTGTAGCGGCCCAGCGACGCCAGCGCGTCGCGGTAGAAACGGCCCATGTTCGGCAGGGAGTTGTTCAGCGGGCCCCACTCCCCCACCACGACCGGGACCTTGTACTCCTTCGGGTAGGCGGTGACCGCCGCCTCGTACGACTCGATCCAGCCGGCCGCCGGGTCGTAGTCCGCGCCCGCCTCCATCACGGTGTTGTAGAAGTGCGGGGCGTAGACCACCTTCGGGTCGTCGATCCTGCCGAGGCCCGTCGGGACGCCCTCGCCCACGATCGGGGTCGGCTCGACGAAGATCCAGTTGTCCTGGTCGACGGAACGGACGGCGTCCGCCAGGCGGTTGTACATCGCCGTGAGGTGGTCCCGCTCGATCCGGCGCGCGGCCGTCGGCAGGTCCTCGCCCTCCTTGAGCTCACCCATGGGCTCGTTGACGAGGTCGTAGCCGAGGACGGCCGGATGGTCCTCGAAGCGGTCGGCGAGCACCCGCCACATCCGGGCCTGCGCCAGCCTCAGGTCCGGGTCCTCGTAGAGGTGGGTGAAGGCGCGCTGCACGGCCGGTTCGAAGTACTCGGCGAACCAGTCGTCCGGGTGCGGGGTGAACGGCAGGCCGTCCGTCCGGGTCGCCCACCCAGGGATCCCCCGATGCCCGAAGGCGGGGCCGAAGACGTCCTGGTGGGCGTCGATCAGGACCTGGACGTCGTACTTCTCCGCCCAGTCCAGGATCCGCTCGATCTTGCGGAGATACGCCTGGCTGTACTGGCCCCTGCGCGGCTCCAGGTCGTCCCAGAAGACCAGCAGCCGGGCGAAGTTGAAGCCGTTCGCGCGCAGGTCGCGGAAGTGCTTCTCGGTGATGGCGGACAGGGCCTGCTCGCCGCGGTGAGTCTTGTCCTCGACGTTCCAGCCGCGCAGGGTGAGCGTCCGGCCGCGGTCGTCGGTCAGCGGCGGTATGGCACCCCGCTCCGCCGGCTCTTCGGCACGGGCGGCCGTGGGTGTGAGCAGGGCGGCCACGACGGCCGCGGCGAGCAGGGACGTTCGGGCACGACGCATGGGGACCTCCGGCACGACGGTACGACGGTGGGTCGCGGTGGGTACGCGGTGCCGGAGATCCCATCAGCTCATCTGACGGGCCATCAAGACGTCGTCAGGACGATCTTTCCGAAGAGCTCGCCGCTCGCCATCTTCTCGAAGCCCTCGCGCGCCCGGTCCAGCGGCAGCACCTCGTCGATCACCGGCCGCACCCCGGTCGCCGCGCAGAACGCCAGCAGGTCCTCCAGCTCGTCCTTGGTGCCCATGGTCGAGCCGACGACCTTCAGCTCCAGGAAGAAGATCCGGGTCAGCTCGGCGTGCGCGGGCCGGTCGCCGCTGGTCGCGCCGGAGATCACCAGAGTGCCGCCGGGGCGCAGCGACTTGACCGAGTGGGACCAGGTGGCCGCGCCGACGGTCTCGATCACCGCGTCCACCCGCTGCGGCAGCCGGGCACCGGGCTCGTACGCCTCGACGGCGCCGAGCTCCACCGCGCGCTTGCGCTTGGCCTCGTCCCGGCTGGTGGCGTAGACCCGCAGGCCCGCCGCCTTGCCGAGGACGATCGCGGCGGTGGCGACGCCGCCGCCCGCGCCCTGCACGAGCACGGAATCGCCGGGCCTGACCCCGGCGTTGGTGAACAGCATGCGGTACGCCGTGAGCCAGGCGGTCGGCAGACAGGCCGCCTCCTCGAAGGAGAGCTCCTTCGGCTTGGGCAGGACGTTCCAGGTCGGGACGGTGACCTGCTCGGCGAAGGTGCCCTGGTAGCGCTCGGTCAGGATGGAGCGCGGCTCGTGCGGGCCCACGCCGTGGCCGGACTGGCCGATCACGGAGTGCAGGACGACCTCGTTGCCGTCCTCGTCGAGGCCGGCGGCGTCACAGCCGAGGATCATCGGCAGCTTGTCCTCGGCCAGACCGACGCCGCGCAGCGACCACAGGTCGTGGTGGTTGAGCGAGGCGGCCTTGACGGTGATCGTGCTCCACCCGGGCCGCGCCTCGGGCGCCGGGCGTTCGCCCAGTACGAGGCCGTTCAGGGGCTGGTCACGGTCGATTCGGGCGGCGTAGGCAGCGAACATGGCCCGAGCGTAGGACCCCACCGATGCGCGGCGGAACCGCGCACCGGTGTGACACGCCTCCCGTTTTCCGTGTTCAGTCGCGGCGGTACTGCGCTCAGTCTCGGCGGTACTGCGCCGGGGAGTTCTTCGTCGCCGGGTCCTCGTACGAGCCCGCCTTCCCCCGGTCCACGTGGAACGTGGTCAGGGTGGTCACCGGCGACGCCGGGTCGCGGCGGTCGGCGATGACGCGCATGTGGGCGCTGAAGCGTTCCGGGGTGACCTCGTAGACGTCGTAGCCGTAGCGGTTGCCCTCGAAGTACTTCAGATGCGGGTTGGCCGCGCCCATCAGCGGCCCGTTGGTGGCGTTCCAGCTGGCGGAGTACGCCCCCGAGGTCACCGAGTGCGCCGTGAACTCCGTGCCGACGACCGGCGAGGAGGTGTCGTCGAAGTCGGGGCGGAGGTCGTCCACGAAGGCGGAGTGCCAGTCGCCGGTGACCACGACCAGGTCCTCCAGGCCGCTGCTGTGGACATGGCCGAGGACCTCGCGGCGCTCGGCGAGGAAGCCGTCCCACTGGTCGGTGAACATGTACGAGCCGCCGGGGCGCCCCCGCAGCTGGCTGAGCATGATCGAGTTGGCCCAGACGTGCCAGGCGTCCGGGGCCTGGCTGATGCCCTGCTTGAGCCAGGCCTTCTGCTCGGCGCCGAGGATCGTGCCGTCCTTGAGGTTCTGCGCCGAGCGGTACGACCGCAGGTCGAGGACGGTGAGTTCGAGCAGGCCGCCCCAGCCGCGCCGGCGGTGGATGACCGGATCGGGCAGCGCGCCGTCGCCGCTCACCCCGTCGCGGTGCGGCATGTTCTCGTACCAGGCCTGGTACGCGGCGGCCCGGCGCTGGAGGAACGGCGCCCCGCCGCCGGTGCCGCTGTAGTCGTTGACGACCTCGTGGTCGTCCCAGGTGAGGAACCACGGGTGGGCGGCGTGCGCCTCGCGCAGCGAGGCGTCGCCCTTGTAGAGGGCGTGCCGGCGGCGGTAGTCGGCGACCGTGAAGATCGCGCCGCCCTCGTGGTCGCGTACGTGGTCGGCCGGGACGCCGCCTACCTGGCCGTGCTCGTAGATGTAGTCGCCGAGGTGGACGACGAAGTCGACGTCCTCGCGGGCTATGCCGCGGTGGGCCGCGTAGAAGCCGTCGTGGAAGGCCTGGCAGTTGGCGGCCGCGAAGCGGACCTTCGAGACCGGCCCCGAGGGCGCGGTCCGGGTCCGGCCGACGCGGCTGGTACGGCCGAGGGCCTTGAAGGCGTACCAGTAGGTGCGGCCCGGGGTGAGGCCGTGCACCGGTACGTGCACGCTGTGGCCGAGCGTCGCGGAGGCGGCGACCGTGCCGCGGGCGACGACGCGGCGCAGCGCGGAGTCGGTGGCGACGGTCCAGCCGACCTCGACGATCTCGGGGAGGTCCTGCTCGGCGGCGAGCGGCTCGGGGGCGAGCCGGGTCCACAGCAGGACGCTGCTGGGCTGCGGGTCGCCGGAGGCGACACCGAGGGTGAACGGCGCCGGGTCGTAGTCGGCGCCGAGGGCCTCGGCGGCCTCGCGGGCCTGGGCGGGCGAGAGGCCGGCGCTGAGCGGCCAGACGGCGCCCAGGGCGCCCGCGGCGCCGGCGGCCCGGAGCAGGTCGCGTCGGTTCAGGGTCATCGGGTGCTCCCGGTCGTGGTCAGCGTGAGCGTGATGCCGTCCGCGTAGCCGTCGTTGGAGGTGCCGCCGCCGCTGCGGGTGAGCACCAGCTGGACGCGGGCCGTGCGGGCGCCGGGCGGCACGGTGGCGGTGGCGTGTCGCTCGACGAGGCCGGTGCGTCCGCCGCGCTCGGCGGAGGTGACGGGCCCGAGGACGCTGAGGGCGAGCGGCGTGCCCCGGGTGTCGCGGAACTCGACGGAGAGCTGGGCGCCGTCCTCCTGGGTGGCGTATCCGCCGAGCCAGGCGGTGAGCTCGTACCGCGTGTATCCGGCGTCGATACCGGCGGTCGGCAGGGTGATGTCCTGGACGAGGACGGTCCTGGGGCTGTTACCGCCGGAGAAGAAGCGGCTGCCCCGGGGGGCGGGGCCGGGGTCGGCGGTGCCCGGGTAGCCGCCGCCGAGGGTGTAGGCGATGAGCGCGGGCGCGCCCTGGACGACCTTCCACCCGGTCACGGACCCGACGGGTTCGGCGGTGCCGCCGGGACCGCTCTCGGCGTCGCCGTTGACGACCAGATTCACTCGCGCCTCCTGTGATGGGGTTCGGCGCGGTGCATCACAGCAGCCCCGGGTGAACCCTGGAAGGCGCGCGGAGGAACATGACCGGTTCATGCCCGGTACGGGTTCGTGCGCGGTCTCGCGTCGTGCCGGCTTCGCGTCCGGTCCGGCCTCACGCTGCCCGTACGGGGACGGCGAAGGGCCCCGCCCGGCCGGCGGGGCCCTTCACGCGCGCGTACGGAACGTCAGCGGCGCGCCACACCCTCCGCACGGGCCGCGGCGGCGACCGCGGCGGTGACGGCGGGGGCGACCCGCTCGTCGAACGGGGACGGGATGACGTAGTCGGCGGCGAGGTCGTCACCGACCACGTCGGCGAGCGCGTCGGCCGCGGCGATCTTCATACCCTCAGTGATCTTCGACGCCCGCACCTGCAGGGCCCCGGCGAAGATGCCGGGGAAGGCGAGGACGTTGTTGATCTGGTTGGGGTAGTCCGAGCGGCCGGTGGCCACGACGGCGGCGTACTTGTGCGCGACGTCGGGGTGGACCTCGGGGTTCGGGTTGGCCATGGCGAACACGAACGCGTTCGGGGCCATGGAGGCGACCGCCTCCTCCGGAACCGTACCGCCCGAGACGCCGATGAAGACGTCCGCGCCGGCCAGGGCGCTCTCCAGGGAGCCGGTGAGGCCGGCCTTGTTGGTGAGCTCGGCCAGCTCGCGCTTGACCGGGGTCAGGTCCTCGCGGTCCAGGCTGACGATGCCCTTGCGGTCCGCGACCGCCACGTCACCGAGGCCGGCCTGCAGGAGGAACTTGGCGATGGCCACACCGGCGGCGCCCGCGCCGGAGATGACACCGCGCAGGTCGCCCAGGGTCCGGCCGGTCAGCTTGGCGGCGTTACGGAGCGCCGCCAGCGTGACCACGGCCGTGCCGTGCTGGTCGTCGTGGAAGACGGGGATGTCCAGGCGCTCCTGGAGCTTGCGCTCGATCTCGAAGCACCGGGGGGCCGAGATGTCCTCCAGGTTCACCCCACCGAAGGACGGGGCGAGCCGGACGACGGTGTCGACGATCTCGTCGGTGTCGGTGGTGGCGAGGGCGATGGGCACCGCGTCCACGCCACCGAACTGCTTGAAGAGGATCGCTTTCCCCTCCATGACCGGAAGGGACGCCTCCGGTCCGATGTCGCCGAGTCCGAGCACGGCCGTACCGTCCGTGACCACGGCGACGACCTGAGACTTCCAGGTGTAGTCGTGGACCAGGTCCGGCTGCTCGGCGATCGCGGTGCACACCTTGGCGACGCCGGGCGTGTACGCGAGGGACAGGTCGTCCTTGTCACGGACGGGCACCGTGGCCTGAATGGCCATCTTGCCGCCGCGGTGAAGCGCGAAAGCCGGATCGAAGGGCTCCTCCTGAGCCCCTTCCGTACCGCTGTCGCTGCGAGGATTGACGATCTCCGCTGCCATTGGGTTGACCCCTTAAGTCTTCATCATTTGAGGGTGGCCACTCCTGGTTGAGGAGGGGTGGGTGGGTCCCGCAGCCGCCGTGTCTGGCAGCCGCGCGGGCGCGCCGCACAACGCGCCCTGAGCCCCGGATGAGGGGTGTAAGGATCCTTCTTACCGGACGGACGGTACCGGCGACGAGTCCATTTCCGGGTATCCGTCACTCCAGACCGCCTCGGCGGTGACACGACTCGTCCGCTCATGTCAGGACACGTCCGGCAGGGAGGCGGTTTGCCGCCTTCACCTCGTCCGCATCACGAGATGAACCGAAGATTTTCCGGTAGGAAGGTGGTGTCCCCGCAGAAGGTCCGGCCTTGATCCACTGGCCTCGCGGGGTTCGGGGGTCACCCGTTATCCGATTTTGACATGCGTGCCCCCCTGATTCGTGGGGTCCGAATGGCAAGATGCGCGTAATCACACGAGGTCGCGACACCCGAAGGTGCGTGCCCGACCCGACTGGCAACTCCCTCACCCGCCGGAGGAACCCGACCATGACCGCAAGCACCACCCGCTGTACGGCCGTCGCGAAGTCCCGGAAGTCCCGGATTGCCGCGGTCGCCGCGATCGCGGTGGCGGGCTCCATGCTGCTGACCGCCTGTGGAGACCAGACCGAGAGCGGCACCACGAAGGACGGCGGCGCCACCGCCGGCAGCGCCGCCCCGCTCTTCTCGAAGCTGCCCGCCAAGATCCAGAAGGCCGGCGTCATCAAGGTCGGTACGGACGCCACCTACGCGCCGATGGAGTTCAAGGAGGGCGCGAACATCGTCGGTGTCGACCCCGACGTCGCCGCCGCCATGGGCAAGCAGCTCGGTGTGAAGTTCGAGTTCACCAGCGGCACCTTCGACACCCTGCTGGGCGCCCTGCCGACCGGCCGTACGGACATCGTCATGTCGTCGATGACGGACACCAAGGCCCGCCAGGAGGGTCTGGACGACAAGGGCAAGAAGACCGGCACCGGTGTCGACTTCGTCGACTACTTCTCCGCGTCGACCGGCATCCTGGTCAAGAAGGGCAACCCCGAGGGCATCAAGTCCCTGGACGACCTGTGCGGCAAGAAGCTCGCCGTGCAGCGGGGCACCACCTACGAGCAGGCCGCCAAGGACCAGTCCGCCAAGTGTGAGAAGGACGGCAAGGCGAAGATCGCCATCGAGGCCTTCCCGACCGACGCCGAGGCGCAGACCCGCGTCAAGGCCGGCGGCGCCGTCGCCGACCTGAACGACTCCCCGGTCGCCGCGTACATCGCCAAGACCGCGGGTGGCGGCAACGACTTCGAGGCCATCGCCAACAAGTCGGACGCCGGTCTCTTCGGCATCGCCGTGGACAAGAAGAACACCGAGCTGCGCGACGCGCTCAAGGCCGCGCTCGACGCGATCATCAAGGACGGCACGTACAAGGCCGCCCTCGACAAGTGGGGCGCCGCCGACGGCGCCGTGACCGAGGCCAAGATCAACGGCGGCTCCTGACCCGCGCAGTACTGAAGGGCAGTCGCTGTGACTGACAAGCTCGACAAGGTTCCCGGCCCGGCGGACACCCCGCCGGCCGGCTCCGTCCCCCCCGAAATGATCCGCGCGATCCCCGTCCGTCACTGGGGACGCTGGGTCAGCGGCGTGATCGCCGTCATCCTGCTCGCCGCGCTCGCCTACGCCTTCTCGCAGGGCAACGTGCGCTGGGCCACCGTGCCGGAGAAGCTCTTCGACGGCACGATCATCAGCGGCATGTGGAACACGATCAAGATCAGCGTGGCGTCCATGGCGCTGGGTCTGATCCTGGGCGTGGTCTTCGCGGTCATGAGGCTCTCCAAGAACCCCGTGACCAGCAGCATCGCCTGGCTCTACATCTGGCTCTTCCGGGGCACCCCGGTCTACGTCCAGCTGCTCATCTGGTTCAACCTCGCCCTGATCTTCCCGATTCTCAACATCGGGTTCTACAAGGACGAGATGACCGATGTCATGACCCCCTTCCTGGCCGCCCTGCTGGGCCTCGGCCTCAACGAAGGCGCGTACATGGCGGAGATCGTCCGTGCGGGCATCCAGTCCGTCGACGAGGGCCAGACCGAGGCCTCGCACGCGCTGGGCATGTCCCAGACGAAGACCATGCGCCGCGTGGTGCTGCCGCAGGCGATGCGCGTGATCGTGCCGCCGACCGGCAACGAGTTCATCAACATGCTCAAGACCTCGTCGCTGGTGGTCGCGGTCCAGTACCCGGACCTGCTGCGGGCCTCCCAGGACATCGCCTCCACCTCGTTCGCGGTGATGGAGATGTTCTTCGTCGCCTCGATCTGGTACCTGATCCTGACCACGGTCTTCAGCATCGGGCAGTACTACCTTGAGAGGTACTACGCGAGGGGCGCCCTGCGCTCGCTGCCGCCCACCCCGTGGCAGAAGATCAAGCAAAACCTCTCGTCGTTCTCGAACCGCAAGGCGGTGGCCAAGTGACTGCCATGGTGAAGGCCGAGGGCGTCCACAAGTCCTACGGCCCGGCGCACATCCTCAGGGGCATCGACCTGGAGGTCGCCCCGCGTGAGGTGTTCTGCCTGGTCGGCCCGTCCGGCTCCGGCAAGTCGACCTTCCTGAGGTGCATCAACCACCTGGAGAAGATCAACGCCGGCCGGCTGTACGTCGACGGCCAGCTGGTGGGCTACCGCCAGAAGGGCGACAAGCTCTACGAGCTCAAGGACAGCGAGGTCGCGGCGCAGCGCAAGGACATCGGCATGGTGTTCCAGCGCTTCAACCTCTTCCCGCACATGACGGCCATCGAGAACGTCATGGAGGCCCCGGTCCAGGTCAAGGGAGAGTCGAAGGCGGTGGCGCGGGAGCGCGCCGTCAAGCTGCTCGACCGGGTCGGCCTCGGGGACAAGGCCGGGAACTACCCCTCGCAGCTCTCCGGCGGACAGCAGCAGCGCGTCGCCATCGCCCGGGCGCTGGCGATGGAGCCGAAGCTGATGCTCTTCGACGAGCCGACGTCGGCGCTCGACCCGGAGCTGGTCGGTGACGTCCTCGACGTCATGCGGGACCTGGCCGAGTCGGGCATGACCATGATCGTGGTCACCCATGAGATGGGCTTCGCCCGCGAGGTGGGCGACTCGCTGGTCTTCATGGACGGCGGCGTGGTCGTGGAGTCGGGCCACCCGCGCGACGTCCTGACCAACCCGCAGCACGACCGGACGAAGGCGTTCCTGTCGAAGGTGCTGTAGAGACACGGACAGGCCGGAAGGGGCGGTACGGATCCATGGTCCGTACCGCCCCTTCGGCGTGGGCGGCCCTACTTCAGGGCCAGCACGAGGCAGTCCGAGGGCGACGCCCAGACGGGCCTGGCCTCGGCGAATCCGGCGGCGCGCAGGGTCTCGGCGTGCCACTGTGCGGAGGGGGCGTCGCCCTCGGCGTGCTCGCCGTAGATCGCGAACCGCTCGGCCGTGGGCGCGGCAAGGACCGGGTCGGCGGCGGCGAGCTGCCACCACTCGGCCCAGTCGAGCGCCCCGGAGGCCCGGGCGCGGTCCATGGCGGCGTGACGGTGGGCGCGCTCGGCGGCGTTGATGCGCGGGGTGGTCTCGTCGATCATGTGGTCGGCGTTCATGAAGACGCCGCCCTCGCGGACGAGCCCGGCCAGCTGCCCGTACAGCGCGGTGAGCGGTCCCTCGTGGAGCCAGTGCAGGGCGGTGGCGGTGAGGACGGCGTCGTACGCGTCATGGGGCAGCGCGGACGTCCAGTCGGGGTCCTTGAGGTCGGCGCGGACGAAGGTGACCCGCTCGTCGCCGGCGAAGTGGCCCTCGGCGATGGCGAGCAGCGCGGGGTCGAGGTCGACGCCGGTGCTGGTGGCCTTCGGGAACCGCCGCAGCAGCCGGTCCGTGATACTTCCCGTACCGCACGCCAGGTCCAGGACGCGGGGCTCGGTGCCCACCAGGGCCTCGACCATGTCGAGCATGACCCGCAGCCGCTCCTCGCGATCGGGCATGTACCACTCCTGCTGGCGGTCCCAGCTGTCCTGCCAGGCCTGCCAGTCCGTGGTGTCCGCCGTTGTTTCCGCCATCGTGACCTCCCGCTCCGTAATACCCTCGAAGTGCACGCGTCCGTTACCCCCCCGTGGGCACCGACCCCAGACCGCCTCCGTAAGGACTACAAGTGGAACTGGCCTATTACTCGGACTATGCCGTGCGGCTGGTCAACACCGAGGAGCCGGCACGCAACAAGGACACGCTCACGTCCGTGGAGGCGGTGCGCGAGCTCTTCGGTGAGGCGTCCCAGATGGCGCGGCGCGTCACGGACGCCGACGTGACCCGCTTCCGTTCGGTACGGGCCCGGCTGCGGGCGGTCTTCACCGCCGCCGACGCCGGGGACCACACCGGCGCCGTGGACCTGCTCAACTCGCTGCTGCTCGAGTTCCCGGTCAGCCCGCAGATCTCGGGCCACGACTACCTCGACGACGAAGGCCACCCGCGCTGGCACATGCACCTGGCGGACCATCCGTCCAACGCGACCGCCGGCTACGCCGCGATCGCCGCGATGGGGCTCGCCTTCCACCTCACCGAGTTCGGCGCGGACCGCTTCGGCCTGTGCCAGGCAGCGCCCTGCCGCAACGCCTACCTGGACACCTCGACCAACCGCTCCCGCCGCTACTGCTCGGACCGCTGCGCGACCCGCGCCAACGTGGCCGCCTACCGGGCCCGCAAACGGCTGGAGAGCGAGCGGTCGGAGAGCACCGGCCGCACCGAGGAGAGCAGCCAGGACAGCACGGCCCCCACCGAGCGCTGACCGCCGGGCGCGAGGGGCCGGTACCTGGCCCGCACGCGCCCGAGCAGGAGATCGGGCGGCACACTGCCGAAGACCCGGCTGTCACCGCCCTCGGCATGCGGATTGTCGCTCTCCACCCACCAGCCGCCGCCCCGCCGCCCGGTCAGCCGCTTGACGATCCGCAGATCCTGCTGGAGCGGATGGCGCAGCACGACCACGTCACCCGGCCGGGGGGCCGCGCCGTAGTGGACGAGCAGCAGATCCCCATGGAGCAGCGTGGGCACCATCGAGGGTCCGGTCACCTCGGCGATCCCGAACGGCGCTCCCGATTCCCGCCCCTGATCCGTCATCCGGCACCTCCCGGTCCGATCCTCCACGAGTCCTATGGTGACCCTGGACTTTTGTCCTAAGCCCAAGGGGGCCCTCGCGAAAACGCGCTTCTCACGGAGTAATGTCCCACCTGAGAAGACGATCACGAGGAAGGACAGCTCAATGCTCTCCCGCCTGTTTGCCCCCAAGGTGAAGGTCAGCGCCCACTGCGACCTCCCCTGCGGTGTCTACGACCCGGCCCAGGCCCGCATCGAGGCCGAGTCGGTCAAGGCCGTCCAGGAGAAGTACCAGGCCAACGAGGACCCGCACTTCCGGGCCCGCGCCACGGTCATCAAGGAGCAGCGCGCGGAGCTCGCCAAGCACCACGTCTCGGTGCTGTGGAGCGACTACTTCAAGCCGCCGCACTTCGAGAAGTACCCGGAGCTGCACACGCTGATCAACGACACGCTCAAGGCGCTGTCGACGGCGAAGGCTTCGACGGACCCGAAGACGGGCGAGAAGGCGCTGGAGCTCATCGCCGAGATCGACCGCATCTTCTGGGAGACCAAGAAGGCCTGACCTTCGGCGAAAGGGCGGCACGGCCCGGCATTCACGCCGGTCGCGCCGCCCTTTGTCGTACCCCCGCGCCGTTCACCCCACCCGCAGCGTGTAGCGGAGCTTCTCCTTCGGTTCGGCGCCCAGGCGGGCGTAGAAGCGGATCGCGCGCTCGTTCCAGGACGGGGTCTGCCACTGGATCTCGGTGAGACCCAGGGAGCGGGCCTCCGACTCGACCGCGGTCATCAGGAGTGGGCCGAGGCCGAGGCCGCGGTGGGCGGCGGAGAGGTAGAGGCAGTCCATGTGGAGGTATTCGCCCTCCCAGGTGGAGATCTCCGGGGCGCAGGTGGCGTAGCCGGCCAGGGTGTTGTCGGGGAGTTCGGCGACCAGGCAGCGCAGGCGGGGGGTCGGGGTGGTGAACAGGAGGGCGTCGAGGCGGTCGGTGAGGCCGGGTCTCGGGGGTGCGGCCTTTTCGTAGGCGGCGTGTTCGGCGGCCAGTTCGGCGATGCGGGGCAGGTCCTCCGGGCGGGCGTGGCGGACCCTCGGCGCCGTCAGGGGTGCCTCGTGGGACCAGGTGGCCAGGGAGTACACGCGGCCCTTGTTCTCGACCGGCACCGGCGCCGTGTCGGTGCGGCGGAATCCGGCGGCGGTCGCCACGGCCACGCTCGCCGTGTTGTCCGGGTCTATCTCCAGGACCACGCTCGGCAGTCCGAGGGTGGTGTGCGCGTACGCGGTGAGCAGCCGGGTCGCCCGGGCGGCCAGGCCCTGGCCGCGGTGGGCGGCGCCGACGCCGTAGCCGATGGCGCGGTTGGGGACGCTGATGAGGACCTCGCCGAGCGGCTCCCCGCCGTCCTCGGTGATCGCGAGATGCAGCCGGGTGTTCTCTTCCCTGGCCCGCTGGACAGCGTCGAGGTACGCCTCCGCAGCGGCCCGGTCGAACGGCGAGGCGAGCGGGGTGCGGTAGGCGATCTCCGGGTCGTCGAAGAGCCGGACCATGGCCGGGAGATCCGCCTCGGTCCACTCCCGCAGGACGATTCCCTCCCCCGCGATGCGCGTCGTCACTGTGCGCCCCTCCCTTTCGCTGTCGGCAGCAGGGCGGACCGGTCACGCCGCCCTGAGCAGCGGACTCCCGTTCCGCAGCAGCCACTGACGGTACGCGGCCGCGCGCAGCGCCGCCTCCCGGTATGCCGAGGCCAGTTCGGTGTAGAGCTCGTCGATGGGGGTCCCGGGGCGGGCGTGCAGCAGCAGCCGTACGGCCAGGGGGTCGTCGCGCAGGGGCCGGATCGCCATGTCGTCACGCGGCCCCGAGGTCGGCTGGCAGGGCGCGACGGCCTCGCCGAGGACGATCAGGGAGGCCGCGGTGTGGTAGTCGGCGTGCAGGACGGGCGGGTCGATGCCTGCCTCGGCGAGGACGCGCCGTAACCCGTCCCATTCGCCGTCGACGGTCGGATCGACCATCCAGCGGTCGGTGGCCAGGTCGGCGAGGTCCACCACCGGTTCCGCGGCGGCCGGATGGTCCCGGGCCATGGAGATGAACTGCGGTTCGCGGTCGACGAGGACGCGGCGTACGAGCCCGTCCGGGACGCGCAGCGGACAGCCCTCGACCTCGTGGACGAAGGCGACGTCGAGCTGGCCGGCGGCGACCATCCGCAGCAGCGCGTTGGCGGAGACGTCCATGTGGAGGGCGAGGTCGGTGCCAGGCAGCCGGTGGCGCAGCCGGCGCAACCAGCCCGGCAGGGCCCGGCTGGCGGTGGAGCCGACCCGCAGCCGGGGGCCGTCGGCGCGGGCGGCGGCGGCCCGGGTCTCGGTGACGAGGGTGGCCATCTGGGAGACGAGGGGCCGGGCCCGGCTCAGTACGGAACGGCCCAGCGGCGTCGGGCGGCAGCCGGTGCGTTCGCGGGCGAAGAGTTCCGCGCCGAGCGCGTTCTCGATCCGCCGCAGCTGGGTCGTCAGCGAGGGCTGGCTCATGCCCAGCTGGCGTGCCGCCTTGTGCAGACTGCCCGTGTCCGCGATGGCGCAGAGCACGCGCAGATGTCTCACCTCCAGCTCCATGTCCTGAGCGTAGGCCGGGCCCCCAGCTCGCACCAGATGTTCAATCCGGTCCAATTAGCTGCGAATCCATGGGCAGTTGGGGCGGGTGATGCCGTGGTGCTATCGCCGTTTGACATCATCCGCGCGGCCCGGGCGCTCCCCGACACTCTGACCGACCGATTCAACCGGACGCGCCCACCCAGCGCGTGACGGACGAGCAGGAGCCCCCCATGAGACACCGTATGTCCGCCGTGGCCACCGCACTCGGGCTGGCCATGGCCGCCCTCGGAGCCGTACCCGCCACCGCCGCCCCCGCGCCGGCCCCGGCCGCCAGCACCGTGGCCGCGTACGCCGGTTCGGCCGAGAACGCCCAGGCGAACAAGGCCTTCTTCGAGGCCGTCATGAAGTCCGTCGCCGAGAAGCGCGCCGCGAACCCGCGTGCCCTCGCGGTGACCGTCGTCTACTCCGCCGCGAACGCGCCCAGCTTCCGTACGCAGATAGCCCGGAGCACCCAGATATGGAACAGCTCCGTGTCCAACGTGAAGCTCCAGGAAGGCAGCAACCCCGACTTCCGGTACTACGAGGGCAACGACTCCCGCGGCTCGTACGCCAGCACCGACGGGCACGGCCGGGGCTACATCTTCCTCGACTACCGGCAGAACCAGCAGTACAACTCGACCCGCGTGACGGCCCACGAGACGGGCCATGTGCTCGGCCTGCCGGACCACTACAGCGGTCCGTGCAGTGAGCTGATGTCGGGCGGCGGTCCCGGCACGTCCTGCCAGAACGCGCAGCCCAACGCAGCCGAGCGGTCCCGCGTCGACTACCTGTGGCGCAACGGTCTTGCGGCAGCGGCGGCGAAGGTTTCCTGAACCCGCTGACACGGGGGCGCCCCGCCCGGGCCGGCGGGGCGCCCCTCCCGTATGTTGCGCCGACAGCGGAACCCCTTGGGGCCTACGGTCTTCGCGGCGACAGTGGGGCGCGAAAACGGCGGACGACCGGCTGCGAGGGAGACTCCCGTGACGAGCGAACGACCCGAACGACCCGAGACGCTGTACGAGGCCGTGGGCGGAGCCGACGCACTGCGCCGGCTGTCCACCACCTTCTACGAGGGCGTGCTCGCCGATCCCCTGCTGGCCCCGGTCTTCAAGGACTTCACCGAGGCCCATGTCGAGCACGTCGCGGTCTGGCTGGCCGAGGTCTTCTCGGGACCGGCCGGTTTCACCGCCGAACTGGGCGGCCACCAGGCCCTGCTCCGTGCCCATCTGGGGCTCTCCGTCACGGAGGAGCAGCGGCTGCGCTGGATGGAGCTGATGGCCGCGGCGGTCGACAAGGAGCTGCCCGACGACGAACTGCTGCGCCGCCGGGTGGTGGAGTACTTCGACTGGGGAACGAAGATCGCCCGCGAGGTCTCCGCCTCCCCGCCCGGTACGGACCTGGGCGAGCCGGGCCCGACGCCCCGCTGGGGGTGGCAGGGGTTGGCCTGAGCGAGGGCCCGGTCCGTGTCGTCAGGCGTTCTCCAGGAGGCGGCGGCCGAACTCCGCTCCCGGGGGCAGCTGGCGGGCGATCCTGGCGAGGGCCTCCTCGAAGCCGCCCCCGGCGATGCCCGATTCGTATGCCGTGCCACCGTGGTGCAGGGTCAGGCTCAGGTCCACCCGGTCACTGATCGTCAGCAGGCAGCTGAGAGTGGCTGGTTGGGCCGTCCCACCCGTCACGACGGGCAGCGGAAGGTCCCATTCGAGGACACACCCGGTCAGGGCCGTGCCGTCGGCGGCCCTCAGTGCGGCGAAATCCGCGCCCTCATACTCGATCCCCCTGATGCGGGTGGCCACCCGCCGTCCGCCCGCCGTGATGACGATCGCTTCCGCACCCCGGCGGTCCCGGTACCAGCCGGTCCACACTTCCGTCGACTCCGATGACATGCGCGGACTGTAGCGGTATGACTGGTCGGGCCGCGCGGCCGGTCACCCCGGAGCCTGACTTCTGCCGGTCTCGACGTCCTTGCCGGTCTCGTCCGGGACCTCGGCCCCCTCCTGACGGGCCTCGGTCCCCTCCGGACGGTCCTCGCCGGGCTGCTCCGTGGCACCGTCGGGCGCGCGTCCGAACAGCTTGCAGTCGGGGTTGTGGCAAGGCTGGGGCTCCCAGACGGGAACCCATGCCCCCAGACTCTTGTGTCGCTTGATGACCGTTCCGACAGGCTGCCCACAGGCCGGGCACACCGGCTCGCCCTGCGGCCCTCGGACGGTTCGTCGTCCTTCGCTGCCCATACCCCCCAGGGTAGACAGTCGTACGAGTCACCGCTTCCTGGTGTACGACCGTACGAGGACGCCGTTGTCGAAGGCACGCACGGAGCCCAGCTCGAAGTCCCGGGCGGCGAAGTCGGCGCCGAACATCGGCATTCCCGCGCCGAAGACCTGCGGATAGGTCTTGATGACCAGCTCGTCGATCTCGTCGATGAGCTCACCGGCGATGGTGGAACCGCCGCAGAGCCAGATGTCCTGGGCGCTGTCCTCGGCCTTGAGCGCGCGGACCCGGCCGACCAGGTCGTCGGCGATGAGCTCGACGTTCGGGTCCGGGGACTCGGTGAGCGAGCGGGTGGCGACGTACTCCCGCATCTGGGCGTACGGGCTGGTCACGCCGATGTCCAGGCCCAGCTGGTACGAGCGCATGCCCTGGATCACGGTGTCGAAGTGACGGTTCTTCGTACCGGGCTCGATGCCCAGCACCGGCCAGGCGTGGGCCGCGACCGTCTCGGGGTACTCGGCCTTCAGATACTCCAGGAACTCGCCGGCCACATAGCCGTACGTGGAGGTGCCATCGCCCTTGGGGTCCCCGATGAAGCCGTCGATGGAGCAGGCGATGAAGTAGGTGAGCTTGCGCAAACCGATCCTTTGGTCAGGTGGAGCGGCCGCCGTTGCGACCACGACGGATATAGTGCTTCACCTGTAGTGGTTACGCAAGACTCTTTTCGAGAGAAGAAACGGAAATGGAGCCTCCGCATGGCGAGGAACCCTGAACGCAGGACGGCCCTGCTCAACGCCGCCATCGAAGTGCTGGCGGTGGAAGGGGCCCGCGGGCTCACCTTCCGGGCCGTGGACTCCCGGGCGGGTGTGCCGACGGGCACCTCGTCCAACTACTTCACCGACCGTGACCAGCTGCTCTCCCAGGTCGGCGAGCAGGTGTTCGTACGCTTCGTCCCGGACCAGGACACGTTCGACGCGGCGCTGCGGCCCACGCCCGACCGGAAGCTCGTCGTCCAGCTGATGCACGAGCTGGTGCGGCGCATGACCGAGGAGCGCACTACCTATCTGGCGCTCCTCGAACTCCGCCTCGAAGCCACCCGTCGCCCCGAGCTGCGCGACCGCCTCACCCAGGTGCTCCGCACCGACCTCGCCCGGAACATCGACTTCCATCTGGCCGCGGGCCTGCCCGGCGACGCCGACACCGTACGGCTGCTGTACTTCGCGCTCACCGGTCTGCTGATGGACCACTTCACCGTGCCGGGCCTCCTCGCCGACCTGGACCTGGACGCGCTGGTGGAGACGGTCGTGACCCGGATTGTGCCGGAGTCCTGACCTCGGTCAGCGGCTGCGGCGGGTGACGAACTCCGCCAGGGCGAGCAGGTCCCCGGCCGCCGACAGATCGGGCACCGCCCGCGACAGCTGCTGCACCGCCCGGGCCATCCGGTCCGCCGCCTGGGTCTGCGCCCAGTCCCGGCCGCCCGCGCGCTCGACGGCGTCCGCGGCCCGCAGTACGGCCTCCTCGTCCAGGACGGGCCGCCGGTACAGCTCGGCCAGCTCGGCGCCGGCCGCCGTGTCCGAGCCCAGCGCGGCGACCACCGGCAGCGACTTCTTGTGCGCGGAGAGATCGGCGCCGGCGGGCTTGCCCGTACGACCCGGGTCGCCCCAGATCCCGATCAGGTCGTCGATCAGCTGGAAGGCGAGCCCCGCCTCCCGGCCGAACGCGTCCATCGCCGCGACCTCCTCCTCGCCCGCGCCCGCGTACAGCGCGCCGAGCGCGCAGGCGCAGCCGAGCAGGGCCCCGGTCTTCGCCGTCGCCATGGCCACGCACTCGTCCAGCGAGACCTCGTACGGATCACGCCGCTCGAAGGCGCAGTCCGCCTGCTGGCCCGCGCACAGCTCGATCACACAGGCGGCCAGGCGCGCGGAGGCGGCCGATGCGGCCCGGTGGTCGTCCTCGGCGAGCAGCCGCAGCGCGAGCGCCAGCATGGCGTCGCCCGCGACCAGCGCGTCCGGGATGCCGAAGACGGTCCAGGCGGTGGGGCGGTGCCGCCGGGTGGGGTCCTCGTCGACGATGTCGTCGTGGAGCAGGGTGAAGTTGTGCGCCAGCTCCACGGCCGCCGCGGCCCGGACGGCGTGCGCCGGGTCTCCGTCCAGGGCCTCGGCCGCCGCGAGCACCAGCGCCGGCCGGATGGCCTTGCCGGCCTGGCCGGTGTCGGGGGTGCCGTCGGCCCGCTCCCAGCCGAAGTGGTACATCGCCACCCGCCGTATGGAGCCGGGCAGCGACTCGACGGTGGAGCGCAAGTGGGGGTTGACGACGGTACGGGTGTGGTCGAGGAGCGCCACGGCGCCCCGTCCGTCGGTCCCGGTCATGGTCACGGTCACGTCCTTCGCGCGCGGGGAGTGGGAACGGGCGGGGTGCCGGACCGCGGCACCCCGCCGTCACCGGGGCGGTCAGCGCCAGCGGCTGACTTCCACGTTCTCCAGCACGCCCAACGCGTCCGGGACCAGGACCGCGGCCGAGTAGTAGGCCGTGACCAGGTAGGAGATGATCGCCTGCTCGTCGATGCCCATGAAACGGACCGAGAGGCTGGGCTCGATCTCGTCCGGGATGCCGGTCTGGTGCAGACCGATCACGCCCTGGTCGGCCTCGCCGGTACGCATGCAGATGATCGATGTGGTCCGGTCGCCGGCGACCGGGATCTTGTTGCAGGGGAAGATCGGCACGCCGCGCCAGGTCGGGATGCGGTTGCCGTTGATCTCGACGGACTCCGGGACCAGTCCGCGCTTGTTGCACTCACGGCCGAAGGCGGCGATGGCGCGCGGGTGCGCGAGGAAGAGCTTGGAGCCCCGGCGGCGGGAGAGCAGCTCGTCCATGTCGTCCGGGCCGGGCACACCGTCGTGCGGCTGGAGCCGCTGCCCGTAGTCGCAGTTGGAGAGCAGCCCGAACTCCTTGTTGTTGATGAGCTCATGCTCCTGGCGCTCGCGCAGCGCCTCGACCGTGAGCCGCAACTGCTGCTCGGTCTGGTTCATGGGCTGGTTGTAGAGGTCGGCGACCCGGCTGTGGACCTTCAGCACCGTCTGGGCGACGCTCAGTTCGTACTCGCGCGGCGAGGCGTCGTAGTCGACGTAGGTGTGCGGGACGACGGCCTCGCCGACATGGCCGGCGGAGAGGTCGATGGCCGCCTCGCCGTACTTGTTGGTGCGCTGGTGGGGCAGGGAGGCCAGGCCCGCCAGATGCGTGGCGAGGGACGTGGCCCGCTCCGCGAGGTTGCGTACGTCGGTGCGGGTGAGCTCCAGGACGGTGCACGCGGTCGCGGCGCGGGACGTGTGGTCCCAGGTGGCCTCACCGTCGGTGAGCGCGCCGTCGCCGAAGTAGGCGCCGTCGGCGAGCACGTCGAGGACCGCCTCGTCGCCGTACGGCCCCTCGCCGATCTGCTCGACGCGGCCGTGCGCCAGCAGGAAGACCCGGTCCTTGGCCTCGCCGCGGGTGGCGATGACGTCGCCGGGCGCGAACTCCCGCTGGATGCAGCGCTGCGCCAGCTCGGTGAGCGCGCCGTCGTCCGCGTAGCCGCGCAGGGCGGGCAGCTCGCCGAGCTCGGCGGGGATGACCGCCACCCGGTCCCCGGTCTGTACGAAGGACACCCTTCCGTCGCCGACGGCGTAGCTGAGCCGACGGTTCACCCGGTACGTACCGCCCTGCACCTGCACCCACGGCAGCATCCGCAGCAGCCACCGCGAGGTGATCTCCTGCATCTGCGGGGCCGACTTGGTGGTGGTCGCCAGGTTACGCGCGGCGGCCGTACCGAGACTCTGCTGCGGGACCGCCTGCTCCGCGCTCGTCTCGTCGCCGACCGTGCCAACCGAACCAACCGACATGGATCTCCCTCTCGATGGTGGCTTTGCTCCGCCATCGAGCCTTCCAGCACGGAGAGTTGGTTCGCCATTACACAAATGAGTGGGACTGAATGTTCGTCAGCCGGGCAGGAAACACGTTTTTTCTGCCACCGGCATGGCTTTCCGGCCCTGGTGGCCGATGTCCTGATCGGCTCGCACACCGTCCGAACGGGATGGCCGCCCCCTCCCGGCTCCGGTACAAGCGGTACGAGCGAAAGGAGGCGGTCATGGCCCCACCCATGTCCGCGAGCAGGTTCATCGGCGTACTGCGCGACGAAGGCCTCAGAGTCGTCGAGGTCGGAGACTGGCAGCACCACAACCGCAACCACAAGGGCCCCTGGGGCCCTGTCCACGGCGTGATGATCCACCACACGGTCACCCGGGGCACCGCGAAGACCGTCCGTATCTGCCGTGACGGCTACGAGGACCTGCCCGGTCCGCTCTGCCACGGTGTCATCGCCAAGAACGGCACCGTCCATCTGGTCGGCTACGGGCGCGCCAACCACGCCGGGGCCGGCGACGACGACGTCCTGAGGGCGGTCATCCAGGAGAAGGGCCTGCCCCCGGACAACGAGACCAACACGGACGGCAACCGCCACTTCTACGGCTTCGAGTGCGAGAACCTCGGCGACGGCGAGGATCCGTGGCCGCCGGCCCAGCTGGAGGCGATCGAGAAGGCCGCGGCGGCCGTGTGCCGCGCGCACGGCTGGTCCGCCCGGTCGGTCATCGGGCACCTGGAGTGGCAGCCGGGCAAGGTCGACCCGCGGGGCTTCACGATGGCGTCGATGCGGGAGCGGATCGCGGCCCGCCTGAAGGGCGCCGACGCCGCGGGCTCCTGCTTCGACGTGCCCTGAGAAACCTGACCGCAGAGCCCTGACGACGACCTGACCCTCAAGCCTGACCAAGGGGACCCCGACAATGGAGGGGTGAACGCGCTCGACCTCTCCCGCCTGCGGCCCCGGCTCCCGTCCCCTCTGGAGCCGCTGGAGGACGAGCGCTTCACCCGTCACGGGGTGCGTCTGCTGCTCAAGCGCGACGATCTGATCCACCCCGATCTGCCCGGCAACAAGTGGCGCAAGCTCGCGCCGAACCTGCGCGCCGCCGCCGGCCGCCCGGTCCTCACCTTCGGCGGCGCCTACTCCAACCATCTGCGCGCCACGGCCGCCGCCGGGCGCCTCCTCGGCTTCCGTACGGTCGGGATCGTCCGCGGCGACGAGCTGGCCGGCCGCCCCCTCAACCCCTCACTCACCCGGTGCGCGGCGGACGGGATGCGGCTGGTGTTCGTGGACCGTGCCACCTACCGCGCCAAGCGGGACCCGCAGGTGCTGGCCCGGATCCTGCGGGAGGCCGGGGCGGAGGACTTCCATGTCGTGCCCGAGGGCGGCAGCAACGCCCTGGCCGCCCAGGGGTGCGCCGAGCTCGGCCGGGAGCTGGCCGGGGCCGCCGACGTCGTCGCCGTGCCCGTGGGGACCGGCGGCACCCTCGCCGGGCTCGCTGCCGGGCTCGCCGGGACCGGGGCGCGGGCGCTCGGCATACCGGTCCTCAAGGGCGGTTTCCTCGGCGAGGAGATACGGGCCCTCCAGGAGCTGGCCTTCGGCGGCCCGGCCGGTGACTGGAGCCTGGACGAGCGCTTCCACGCCGGCGGCTACGCCCGTACGACCCCTGAGCTCGACGCGTTCGCTCAGGATTTCGAGGACCGTCATGGACTGGCCGTGGAGCGTCACTATGTCGCCAAGTTGCTCCATGGACTCGTCCGTCTGACCGCCGAGGGCGCGTTCGAGCCCGGGTCGACGGTCGCCGCCGTGATCACCGGTCAGCCGGCGTCCTCCTCGCGGTAGGCCGCCGCCTCCTCCAGGTCCAGCCGCCGCAGCAGCGTCCGCATCATCTCGTCGTCGATGCGCCGCTCGTCCCGCAGCTGGACGAAGACCTGCCGCTCGACCGCGATGGCCTCCCGGGACAGCCGCCGGTAGGTGTCGTCCGCCGTCTCGCCGGTGATCTCGTTCACCGCGCCGAGCCGCTCCCACACCGCGTTGCGCCGCCGCTCCAGGACGGTGCGCAGCCGGTCCGCGAGCGGCTGCGGCAGGGCGTTGCGCTCGTCGGCGAGCAGCTCGTCGAGGCGTTGTTCGGCCGCCCGGGAGGCCTCGCTCTGGGCCTGCGCCTCGGCGAGGGTCTCGGCCTGGGCGTCCCGTCCTGGCAGTTTCAGGACGCGGATCAGCGGCGGCAGCGTGAGCCCCTGGACGACGAGGGTGCCGATCACGGTGGTGAAGGTGAGGAAGAGGACGAGATTGCGGGCCGGGAACGGCTCGCCGTCGGTCACCTCCGGGATGGAGAAGGCGATGGCGAGCGAAACCACACCGCGCATCCCGGCCCAACCGACGATCAGCGGCGCGGTCCAGTTCACCCCCGGCTCGCGCTCCCGGATCCGCGCGGACAGGGCCCGGGGCAGGAAGGTCGCCGGGTAGACCCAGACGAACCGGACCACGACGACGGCGACGAAGACCCCGACCGCGTACCAAACCGCCTCCGCGATGCCGTACCGGCCGAGGCCCTGCACCACGTACGGCAGCTGGAGCCCGATCAGGGCGAAGACGGCCGATTCCAGGACGAAGGCGACCATCTTCCACACGGCCGCCTCCTGGAGACGGGTGGCGAAGTCCACCTGCCAGTTGCGGTGGCCGAGGTAGAGGGCGACCACGACGACCGCGAGCACACCCGACGCCCCGACCTCCTCGGCCGCCGCGTAGGCGACGAACGGGATGAGGAGGGAGAGGGTGTTCTGCAACAGCGCCTCGCGCAGGCGGGTACGCAGCCAGTGGAGGGGGGCCATCAGGACGAGGCCCACGCCGATGCCGCCGAGCGCCGCCAGGGCGAACTCCCCGATGCCGCCGGCCCAGCTCACGCCCTCGCCGACGGCCGCGGCGAGGGCGACCTTGTAGGCGGTGATCGCGGTGGCGTCGTTCACCAGGGACTCGCCCTGCAGGATCGTGGTAATCCGGTTCGGCAGCCCCAGCTTGCGGGCGATGGCCGTCGCCGCGACCGCGTCCGGCGGGGCCACCACCGCGCCGAGCACCAGCGCGGCGGTCAGCGGCAGGTCGGGCACGAGGACGTAGGCGAGCCAGCCGACGGCGAGGGTCGCGAAGAGGACGTAGCCGACCGAGAGCAGGGCGACGGGCCGGATGTTGGCCCGCAGGTCGAGATAGGAGGAGTCGACCGCGGCGGTGTAGAGGAGCGGCGGCAGGATCAGCGGGAGCACGATGTGCGGGTCGAGGGTGTAGTCGGGGATCCCCGGGAGGTACGAGGCGGCAAGCCCGGCCGCCACCAGCAACAGCGGCGCCGGCACGGGCGTCCTGCGGGCCGCCCCGGCGATCGCGGCACTCGCCGCGACCAGCGCCACCAACGGCAAAGCTTCCATCTCGTTCCCCGTCCCGCGTGCAACGTAACCTGGCAATCATGAGCGAGTGTGTCCACGTTGCCGAACTGCCGCGCCCCGAGCCCGATCCGCTGAGCGAGACCTGCCGGGAGTGCGCCGCGGACGGGACGCACCCCGTGCAGCTGCGGCTCTGCCTGGTCTGTGGGCACGTCGGCTGCTGCGACTCCTCGGTGGGCCGGCACGCCACGGGGCATTTCCACACCACCGGGCACCCGGTGATGCGGAGTTTCGAGCGGGGGGAGAGCTGGCGCTGGTGCTTCGCGGACGGTTCGATCGTGTAAGGGGTGGGTACCGTCTGACGGCTGGGTACGGCGGCCCGGTCAAATGACAGCCGGTTCCTCTCAATTGGGCGGCGCAGACCCCTAGCCACTGTCCGTACTCATGGCCTTACCATGAGTGACAGTCGCTGTTCCGCTCACCGCGGACCCCCGGCGACACGGCACCATGGATCGCGATAGCGTCACGGCGGACTACGCGCCACTGCGTACCCGCCCGGCTCGGGGAGACCATCTCTCCCCCGGGCCCCAATGAGAGCTTGTGCAAAGAGCTTGTGCCACCTTGGAGGTGAGGGTGTCCCAGATCGCAGGCGAGCCCGGGACCCAGGACTTCGTGGAAGTCCGGCTGCCCGCTGCGGGTGCCTACCTGTCCGTGCTGCGTACGGCCACGGCCGGCCTGGCAGCACGATTGGACTTCACCCTCGACGAGATCGAGGACCTGCGCATCGCCGTCGACGAGGCCTGCGCGATCCTGCTCCAGCAGGCCGTGCCGGGCTCCGTCCTCAGCTGCGTCTTCCGGCTGGTCGACGACTCGCTCGACGTGACCGTGTCGGCCCCCACGACCGACGGCCGGGCGCCGGAGCGTGACACCTTCGCCTGGACGGTGCTCTCCGCACTGGCCGGCAAGGTCGAGTCGTCCGTCGCCGAGGACCGTACGGTCTCGATCAGCCTGTACAAACAGCGCGGCGCGGGACCAGGTCCGGCGTGAGGGACGGGGACGGTCCGGTGCGTGACGAGGTGCAGAACGCGGCGGCTGACATCCCGGAGCAGCAGGCGCGACCGCATCCGGCGGACGTGTTCGAGGGACCCAACGGGCTTGACGGCCTTTCGGCCGCGACGGAGCAGGCGCAGGCAGAGCGGGCGGCCCATATGAGCGAGCAGCAGCACGAGCGGGAACACGACCACGATCACCACGATCCACACGACCGCAGCGGGGCGCGGGCGATGTTCATCGAGCTGCGCAAGCTGCCCGACGGCTCGCCGGAGAAGGCCGAGCTGCGCAACCAGCTGGTACGGATGCATCTGCCGCTCGTCGAGCATCTGGCGCGGCGGTTCCGCAACCGCGGCGAACCGCTGGACGATCTGACCCAGGTGGCGACGATCGGCCTGATCAAGTCGGTCGACCGGTTCGACCCGGAGCGCGGGGTCGAGTTCTCCACGTACGCGACCCCGACGGTGGTCGGCGAGATCAAGCGCCACTTCCGCGACAAGGGCTGGGCGGTGCGGGTGCCGCGGCGTCTGCAGGAGCTGCGGCTGTCGCTGACCACGGCGACGGCGGAGCTGTCCCAGCAGCACGGCCGCTCCCCCACGGTCCACGAGCTGGCCGAGCGGCTGGGCATCTCGGAGGAGGAGGTCCTGGAGGGGCTCGAGTCGGCCAACGCCTATTCGACGCTGTCCCTGGACGTCCCCGACACCGACGACGAGTCGCCTGCGGTCGCCGACACCCTGGGCGCGGAGGACGAGGCGCTGGAGGGGGTCGAGTACCGGGAGTCGCTCAAGCCACTGCTCGAAGACCTGCCGCCACGGGAGAAGCGGATCCTGCTGCTGCGCTTCTTCGGCAACATGACCCAGTCGCAGATCGCGCAGGAGGTCGGCATCTCCCAGATGCACGTCTCGCGTCTGCTGGCCAGGACACTGGCGCAGCTACGGGAGAAGCTGCTGGTCGAGGAGTAGGAAGCGAGGAGAGGGGGTCTAGGCGTCCGCGCCCGGGCCCTTGATCCCCAGCGCCTGGGTGGTGGCCGGGTTCACCAGCAGCACCAGTCCGGTCACCGCGATCACGGCGAGGGCGATGCCCGCCGGGATCATGACGCTGGTGGCCTGGAGGAGCTGCCAGGCCACCGGCAGCGCCAGGATCTGGGTGATGATCGCCGGTCCGCGCGCCCAGCTGCGGGCCTTCAGCAGCCCGCCCGCGGCCGCGAGCGGGATCAGGCCGAGCGCGATCAGGGTCGCGCCGCCGGTCACCGCCTGCGTCAGGCCGTCGGGAGTGCCCGTGAGCGCGGTCACCAGGATGTAGACGCCACCGGCGAACAGGGCCAGCGCCTCCAGGCCCGTCACGGCCGCCGCGGCGGTCAGCCGGGCGGGGCGGGGGGCGGTTTCGGGGGTGTTCTGCTGCGTGCTGCTCACCCCAGCAGGGTAGCCGTCGCGGGGCGCCCACGTTCCGGACCGGGCTGGGCTCGGGTACCGCTCGGTAGGTACCCTGGCGGCCATGCGCGCACTTCTTGTGGTCAATCCGGCAGCAACCACCACCAGTGCCCGCACCCGTGACGTACTGATCCACGCGCTCGCCAGTGAGATGAAGCTGGAGGCCGTGACGACGGAGTACCGCGGCCATGCCCGGGACCTCGCCCGGCGGGCCGTCGAGGCCAAGGACGTGGAGATGGTCGTCGCCCTCGGCGGCGACGGCACGGTCAACGAGGTCGTCAACGGTCTGTTGCACCACGGGCCGGATCCCGAGCGGCTGCCGCTGCTCGCGGTGGTCCCCGGTGGTTCGACGAACGTGTTCGCCCGGGCGCTGGGACTGCCCAACGACGCGGTGGAGGCGACCGGCGCGATCCTGGACGCGCTGCGTGAGCGGCGCGAACGGACCGTGGGCCTCGGGCTCGCGGCCGGCACGCCGGGCACCGAGGACGAGGGCGTCCCCTCCCGGTGGTTCACCTTCTGCGCCGGGCTCGGTTTCGACGCGGGCGTCATCGGCCGGGTCGAACAGCAGCGGGAGCGCGGCAAGAGATCGACGCACGCGCTCTACGTCCGGCAGATGCTCCGCCACTTCCTGGAGGAGCCGCACCGCCGGCACGGCACAATCACGCTGAAGCGCCCGGACCAGGACCCGGTCGAGGACCTTGTGGTGTCCATAGTCTGCAACACCGCCCCCTGGACCTACCTGGGCAATCGTCCGGTGTACGCGTCACCGGAGGCGTCCTTCGACACGGCCCTGGACGTGCTCGGACTGAAGCGGCTTTCGACCCCCGCGGTGGCCCGTTACGCCACCCAGCTGCTCACCTCGACGCCGGAGCGCGGACCGCACGGCAAGCATGCAGTCACTCTGCACGATCTGACGGACTTCACCTTGCATTCGAAGGTGCCCCTCCCGTTCCAGATGGACGGAGACCACCTCGGGCTGCGTACGAGCGTGACGTTCACAGGCGTTCGCCGTGCACTGCGTGTGATTGTGTGAGTGGAAGGGCCGAAAGTCCTTCTACTCGAACGTTTAGGCTGCCATCCACCCTATGGAAGTACGGCTGTGACCTAGCCGACACCGAGGAATCAAAAAAAACTTCGCGGAAGGGGTTGTATCCGCAGCCGAGGTTTGCGAATCTCTACATGGCGATCGGGACGGCCCGCAAGACCGGCCTCCACTGAGAGCCAGAACCCCTCCTCATTCAAGGACCACACCAGTCCAACTGGCAGTCGGCCCTTCCCTTGCGGAGGGATTCGTGAAAGCGTTCACATTCACAAGCAACCTGCATGTAATACCAAGGAGAGGTAGCAGCCATGGACTGGCGTCACAACGCCGTTTGTCGTGAGGAAGACCCCGAGCTGTTCTTCCCCATCGGCAACACCGGTCCTGCGCTGCTGCAGATCGAGGAAGCCAAGGCCGTCTGCCGCCGCTGCCCCGTCATGGAGCAGTGCCTGCAGTGGGCGCTCGAGTCCGGCCAGGACTCCGGCGTCTGGGGTGGCCTCAGCGAGGACGAGCGCCGTGCCATGAAGCGCCGCGCCGCTCGCAACCGGGCGCGCAACGCCAGCGCCTGACGCCCCCCGTTACGAGCCTGAGCCCGCGGCGCGTACACAGCGTACGCATTCACCGCCCCCCGAGCCGCAGCGCGCAGCAGTAACCCACAGCGTTCGAGCCCCGGATCGTGATCTCACGGTCCGGGGCTCGCTGCTGTTCACCACGTGCTACTTCACGCCGCGTGCTACTTCTGCGGCAGGACGGGGATGTCGAGGACGACCCGGGTGCCCCGCTCCTGGCCGGGCTGCATGTCGAACGTGCCGCCCAACTCCCCTTCCACCAGGGTCCGTACGATCTGCAGACCGAGGTTCCCGGCGCGCTGCGGGTCGAAGCCCTCGGGCAGTCCGCGGCCGTCGTCCTGGACGGTGATCAGCAGCCGGGCGTCGGTGCGGAGCTCGCCGCGGACGGCCGTGACCTCGACCGTGCCCTCGTCACCGGGGGCGAAGGCGTGCTCCAGGGCGTTCTGCAGGATCTCGGTGAGGACCATCGAGAGCGGGGTGGCGACCTCGGCGTCGAGGATGCCGAAGCGGCCGTTGCGCCGGCAGGCCACCTTCCCCGGCGAGATCTCGGCGACCATCGAGATGACGCGGTCCGCGATCTCGTCGAACTCGACCCGCTCGTCCAGGTTCTGGGAGAGCGTCTCGTGCACGATCGCGATCGAACCGACGCGCCTGACCGCCTCGTTGAGTGCCTCGCGGCCGCGGACGGAGTCCATCCGGCGGGCCTGCAGGCGCAGCAGCGCGGCGACCGTCTGGAGGTTGTTCTTGACCCGGTGGTGGATCTCCCGGATGGTGGCGTCCTTGGTGATCAACTCGCGCTCGCGCCGCCGGAGTTCGGTGACGTCACGGAGCAGGACGAGCGAGCCGATGCGGGTGCCCTTGGGCTTGAGCGGGATGGCGCGCAGCTGGATGACCCCGCCGTTTCCCTCGACTTCGGTCTCCCGGGGGGCGTAACCGCTGGCCAGCTTGACCAGGGCTTCGTCGACCGGGCCGCGGGAGGGGGCGAGTTCGGCCGTGATCTGGCCGAGGTGCTGGCCGACGAGATCGGCGGCGAGGCCGAGGCGGTGGTAGGCGGAGAGCGCGTTGGGCGAGGCGTACTGCACGACCCCGTCGGCGTCCAGCCGGATCAGGCCGTCGCCGGCGCGCGGGGAGGCGTCCATGTCGACCTGCTGGCCGGGGAAGGGGAAGGCACCGGCCGCGATCATCTGGGCGAGGTCGGACGCGGACTGGAGATAGGTGAGCTCCAGCCGCGAAGGTGTACGGACAGTGAGCAGATTGGTGTTGCGTGCGATCACGCCGAGGACCCGGCCCTCGCGGCGTACGGGGATGGACTCGACCCGTACGGGCACCTCCTCGCGCCACTCCGGGTCGCCCTCGCGCACGATCCGGCCCTCGTCGAGCGCGGCGTCGAGCAACGGACGGCGGCCACGTGGAACGAGATGGCCCACCATGTCGTCCTGATAGGAGGTGGGGCCGGTGTTGGGCCGCATCTGGGCGACCGAGACGTAGCGGGTGCCGTCGAGGGTGGGCACCCACAGGACCAGGTCGGCGAAGGAGAGGTCGGAGAGCAGCTGCCACTCCGAGACCAGCAGATGAAGCCACTCGAGGTCGGACTCACTCAGGGCGGTGTGCTGGCGTACGAGGTCGTTCATGGAGGGCACGTGTGCGAGCGTACCTCCAGGAATTCAGGGGCGGTGAACCTGGATCTCAGGCCCTTCGTGTTGGAGGATGGGCCGGGAACCACCGTGTTCCGATGGATGGACAGACAAGAATGGTCTAGTCCACAATGAAATAGTCAAGCTTCCGCCCTCCCCGCACAGGAGGGTGGAACGAGGTACCCGACGCTCTCTGCCCTGACTGCGTCGAGACCTCCCACACGGCCGAGGGACCGCACACCCCCGGCCTGCTGCTCCGGGCTGCGGTGCCGGACGGGTTGAGGGTCCCGTCCTGGCGCCGCGGCCCGCGGGTGTTTTCAGGGGGTCGGGGCGCCCTGGGGCCAGGCCCGCATCGCGATCTCCGCCATGGCCTCCAGCTCCTCCCTGGTGGCGCCGTCCCGCGCCTGCTGGGACATGCCCTGCATCACACCGCCGCTGAAGCGGGCGAGGGCGCGGGCGTCCGTGGACGGTGGCAGGACGCCCGCCGCGATGTCCGCGCGGATCCGGGCCTCGAAGGCGTCGAGCGTGGCCTGCCGCCGCTCGCGCAGCGCGTGCTCGACCTCGGGGGTGCCGCAGTTGACCGCCGCGGCGATCATGAGGCAGCCGAAGGGGTGCGCCGGGTCGGTGTACTCGGCGGCGGACTCGCGCAGCAGCCGGGCCATGCCGGCGCGGGCGGTCGGCTCCTCGGCCAGGGCGCGGCCGCCGAAGGAGCCGTACCGCGTGGCGTAGGCCTCGACGACCTCGGCGAACAGCGCCTTCTTGTCGCCGAAGGCGGCGTAGAGGCTGGGTGCGCCGATGCCGATCGCGCGGGTGAGGTCGGCGACCGAAGTCGTCTCGTAGCCGTGTTCCCAGAAGACCATCGTCGCCTTGTCGAGGGCCGCGTCGCGGTCGAAGGAGCGGGGCCGGCCGCGCTGTTTGGTCGCCATGCCCGCCATTTTATAAGGACCACTAGAGAAAAGGGGCCGCGCTGGAGCGGTCTCCCGGTGGCTGGCCCCGTCCGCCCGGCCGACCATGGAGGTGCGCGCACCCGTCGGCGGGGCCCCGTGATGCCGGGCCCGGGGCTCGAACAAGCACCCGCCCCGGCGGGCTCCCTTCTGCTAGATTGGTCTATACCACACGAGACTCTTTTCAGATCGGCAGGCCCAGCGTGGAAGTTGTCATCGTTCCGGACGCCAAGGCAGGCGGCGAGCTCATCGCCGAGGGCATCGCCGGCCTTCTGCGCCGCAAGCCCGACGCCCTGCTCGGCGTGGCCACCGGCTCGACTCCGCTGCCCATCTACGACGCTCTGATCTCCCAGGTCCGCTCCGGCGCGGTGGACGCCTCCCGCGCCCGCATCGCCCAGCTCGACGAGTACGTGGGGCTGCCGGCCGGCCACCCCGAGTCCTACCGCTCGACCGTGCTGCGCCAGGTCGTCCAGCCCCTCGGGCTGCCCGAGTCCTCCTTCATGGGTCCCGACGGCTCCGCCGAGGACGTCCAGGCCGCCTGCGAGGCGTACGACCGTCAGCTGGCCGAGGCCGGCGGCGTGGACCTGCAGATCCTGGGCATCGGCACCGACGGGCACATCGGTTTCAACGAGCCGTACTCCTCGCTCGCCTCGCGCACCCGGATCAAGACGCTGACCGAGCAGACCCGGATCGACAACGCGCGCTTCTTCGACAACGACATCGAGCAGGTGCCGCACCACGTCATCACCCAGGGCATCGGCACCATCCTGGAGGCGCGCCACCTGGTGCTGCTCGCCACCGGCGAGGGCAAGGCGGAGGCCGTGGCGCAGACCATAGAGGGCCCGGTCGCCGCGATCGTGCCGGCCTCCGCGCTCCAGCTGCACCCGCACGCCACGGTGGTGGTGGACGAGGCCGCCGCCTCGAAGCTCAAGCACGCCGACTACTTCCGGCACACCTACGCGAACAAGCCCGCCTGGCAGGGCATCTAGGACCGTCCAGGACGACGTACGGCCAAGGGCCGGCGCCCCGTGCGGGGTGCCGGCCCTTGGCGGTGGCGGACGGGCACCGTCAGGCGCCGGTGACGATCTCGGCGGCGGCGATCCCGCAGACCCGGGCCGCGCCTCGGGTGGCGATGTGCAGGGCGCCGCGGGGCTCGGCCCGGTCGATGCCCATCTCGACGACGACGGTCCCGGGGCGGGCGGCGACCAGGGCGTCCAGGGCGCGCTCCATCCAGGGGTGGCGGTGGACGTCCCGGACGACGGCCACGATCCGGCGGTCCCCCGCCGCCGCGAGCACGACCTCGGCGGTGGCGCCCTCGCCGTACGTGCCGGTGAGCGTGCCCGGCAGCAGCCTCGCCAGCTCGGCCGCGACGCCCCAGGGCGTCTCGTCGCCGACCGCGATGTTGGCGACGGGCGTGAGGGAGGCCACGTAGGGGGCGGTGGTGAGCGGCTCGTACGGCAGCTTCGCGGCCGTCACCTTCACCGCGCGGCGGGCGGCCACCAGACCGATGTCGGTGCCGGGCGCGGTCCCCTCCTGCGTTGCCGCGCCCGGCTCCGGAACAGCCCCCCTGGCCCGGTGCGCCTGGGTCCAGGACGCGAGGGCGCGCACCCGCGCCGCCGCGTCGGCCAGCCGCTCCTCGGACAGTTCGCCGGTCCTCACCGCCTTGACCAGCGCGTCGCGCAGGCGCAGAACGGTGTCCTCGTCGGCCAGGCCGCCGCCGACGCAGATGGCGTCGGCACCCGCGGCGATCGCGAGGACGGAGCCGCGCTCGATGCCGTACACCGCCGAGATGGCCTGCATCTCCATGCCGTCGGTGACGATGAGCCCGTTGAAGCCCAGTTCCTGGCGGAGCAGACCGGTGAGGATCTGCGGGCTCAGGGTGGCCGGGCGGTGCGGGTCGAGCGCGGGCAGCAGGATATGCGCGCTCATCACCGCTTTGGAACCCGCCGCGACAGCCGCGCGGAAAGGCACCAGCTCACGGGCGTGCAGTGTGTCGAGGTCCACATCGATCCGGGGCATCGCGTGGTGCGAGTCGACATTGGTGTCGCCGTGCCCGGGGAAGTGCTTGGTGCAGGCGGCGACACCGGCGGCCTGGAGGCCTTCGACGTACGCGACGGTGTGACGGGCCACCAGATCGGTGCCCGGGCCGAAGGATCGCACCCCGATGACCGGATTGTCAGGGTTCGAGTTGACATCGGCGGAAGGTGCCCAGTTCAGGTCGACCCCGCAGGCGGCGAGCCGGCGGCCCAGCTCATGGGCGACGGCCCGGGTCAGCTCCACGTCGTCGACCGAGCCGAGGGCGTAGTTGCCGGGGAAGGAGGAGCCGTCGCGCACCTCCAGGCGGGTGACGTCACCGCCCTCCTCGTCGATGGCGACCAGGACGTCGTCCCGCTCCGCCCGCAGCCGGGCGGTGAGCGCGGCGAGCTGCTCGGGCGTGGCGATGTTGCGGCCGAACAGTCCGACCGAGGAGAGGCCTTCACCAATGCGGCGCAGCAGCCAGTCCGGTGCGGTGGTGCCGACGAAGCCGGGCTGCAGGACGGTCAGGGCGTCCCGGGTGAGGGTGCTGGTGCCGGATACGAGCGTCGTCATGGGGCGCGTTATCCCTTCACGGCGCCGGCGGTCATACCGCCGACGGCCCGGCGCTGGAGGAAGACGAAGACGATGAGCACGGGGAGGGCGAAGAGCGTGGAGGCGGCCATGGTGGCGCCCCAGTCGCTGCCGAAGGCGGTCTGGAACTGGGTGAGCCAGAGCGTCAGGGTCTGCGCCTCCTTGTCCTTGTTCAGGACCAGGACCATCGCGAACTCGTTCCAGGCGGTGATGAAGCCGAAGAGCGAGGTGGACATCAGACCGGGCGCGAGCAGCGGGAAGATCACCTTGCGGAAGGCCTGGCCGCGGGTGCATCCGTCGATCTGCGCGGCCTCCTCCAGCTCGACCGGTACGGCGGCGATGAAGCCGCGCAGGGTCCAGATGGTGAAGGGCAGCACCATCACGAAGTAGATGAGGGTGAGCAGCGGGATGCTGTTCAGCATGTCACCGTCGCGGGCGATCATGTACATCGCGATGACCATGACCTCCCAGGGGGCCATCTGCGCCATCATCACGGTCAGTACGAGGCCCTTGCGGCCCTTGAACCTCATCCGGGCGATGGCGAAGCTGGCGGCCAGGGCGACGACCAGCGCGAGGAGCACCGCGCCGACGGTGACCAGCAGGCTGTTGGTCACATAGGTCCAGAAGAGGTCGACGCCGGTGGCCGTGGTGTAGTTCTCCGTCGTCGGGGTGAAGAGGAAGACCGGGTCCTTGGTCAGGATCTCGCTCTGCGGCTTCAGCGAGGACGAGAACATCCAGTAGACCGGGAAGACGAAGAGCACGGCGAGGACGAGGGCCGTGACGTTCTTGGCGACGGCCCCGATGCGCAGGGGCTTCCTCGTACGCAGGGTCTGTGCGGGCCGCGGCGTGCGGGTGAGGGTGCTCAACTCTCCTCCTCCTGCTTCAGGATCAGACGGAAGTAGAAGGACATGGCCGCGATCAGCATCAGGATGGTGAGGATGGAGATCGCCGCGGCGAGGCCGTAGTGCTGCTGGCCGAGGCCCTCGATGTAGGCGTAGACGGGGAGCGTCTCGGAGCCGCGGTCGGGGCCGCCCAGGTTCATGGCGTACACCTGCGCGAACGCCTTGAAGATCCAGATGACTTCGAGGAACGTGGTGATCAGGAAGAACGGCTTGAGGTTGGGGAAGACCACGGACCAGAAGGTCCGCCAGCCGCTCGCGCCGTCCATCCGGGCGGCCTCGTAGAGCTCGGTGCCGACGGTGGTCAGACCGGCGTACATGTTCAGGGCGACGAACGGGATCGAGCCCCAGACGAGCAGGATCATCACGATGACGAGGGTGGAGAAGCCGGTCTCGAACCAGTTGTGCTGCTCGTAGCCGGCGAAGCCGAGCGTACGCATCAGCCAGTTGACGACGCCGAACTGCTCGTCGAAGAGCCACTTGAAGACGGTGACGGAGGCGACGATCGGCATGGCCCAGGCGAACATCAGCGCCAGGGACAGGACCAGCCGCATCTTCTTGCCGAGCCGGTTGAGGAGCAGACCGATCAGGGTGCCGAGGCTCATGATGAGGACGACGTTCGCGGCCGTGAAGCCGACGCTGCGGACGACCACGCCCCAGAAGTCGGCGTCACCCAGCAGCTTGGTGTAGTTCTCGAAGCCGATCCAGACGGTCTCGCGCGTGATCATCTCGCGCTTGTTGACCTGCTGGAAGGAGAGGATCACATTGCGGATCAGCGGGTAGAGCAGCAGCACCGCCATGGACAGCAGGGCGGGCGCGACAAGCAGGTACGGCAGCAGCCCGCCGGGCAGGGAGCGTCTGCCGCGCGGGGGCTGAAGGACTTCCTTCGGGCCGGAAGGGGGTGGCGGAGTCTTCGACTTCCCTGCCGCCCTCCCGGGCGCGTCCACAGGAGCGGCCGTCGCCGTTCCCTGGGAGTCCACGGTCATGGTCTTATTCCTCGCGGTTCTGGGGCTCCCGCGCCCACCGGGGCGCGGCCCGCGGAGAGCGGGCCGCTGTTCACTGCGGTGGCCCGGGGGCGCGGCCGGAACTCCCGCCGCGCCCCCGGGCGTCTCCTGCTACTGCTGGTTGACGCGCTCGGTGATGACCTTGTCGGCGGCCTCGCCGGCCTTCTTCGGGTCCTCGCCCTTCAGGACCTTGGTCATGTAGTCCTTGATCGGGTTCGGGGCGGTCTCGACGTTCGCCCAGCCCGGGGTGACCGGGGTGATCTTGCCGACGGAGGAGGCCTTGGCCATCGCCTCGGCGAAGGAGCCCGCGGCGGGCTTGAACTGCGCGGCGTCGGTGTTCGGGAGCAGACCGCCCTCGGTGGCCTTGGCGTACGCCGTCATCTGCTGCTTGCCGGCCGCCAGGGCCAGCCACTCCTTGGCGAGGTCCTTGTTCTTGGACCGCTCGGCGACGGCGAGGTTCGAGCCGCCGAAGAAGACGGAGCCGGGCTTGTCGGCGGTCTTGCCCGGGATCGGGAAGTAGCCGAAGTCCGCGGTCTTGCCGGCCTTCTTCATGGCGTCGATCGCGCCGCCGGCCTCCCAGCCGAGACCGATCCAGGACGCCACGCCGCCCTTGGGGACGATGTCGGTGGACTGCTGCGGGGTGGCCTCGTCCTTGTCCTTCGGAGCGGTCGAGTACGACTGCAGCTCCTTGTAGAAGTTCATCGCGGCGGCGGCCTCGGAGGAGGACAGGTTGCCCTTCCACTTGTCGCCGTCCTTGACCGCGAGGTCGCTGCCCTCGTCCCAGACGAAGCCGGCGTAGACGTACCAGCTCTGGCCGGGCAGGTAGATCGGCTGGGTCTTCGGGTCGGAGGCCTTGAGCTTCTTGAGGCCGTCGATCCACTCCTGGCGGGTCTTGGGCGGCGTGACACCGGCCTTCTTGAAGGCGGCCTTGTCGTAGATGACGACACGGTTGGCGGCGTACCAGGGGGCGGAGTAGAGCTTGCCGTCCAGCTCGTTGGAGGCGAGCATGCCCTTGTTCCAGGCGTCGTGGCCGAGCTTGGCCTTGTCGCCGGTGAGGTCGGCGAGGCCGCCGGTGGCGGCGTAGCCCGCGGTCTGGGTGTTACCGAGCTCGACGACGTCCGGCGGGGTGTCCTCGGAGAGGGCCGTGGTGACCTTCTCCTGGATGCCGTTCCACTGCTGCTTCTCGACCTTGACCTTGACGCCCTTGTGCTTGGCCTCGAACTCCTTGGTGACCTCGGCCATCCACGCGTCCGGGGCCGAGCCGTCCATCACCCAGACGGTCAGGGTCTTGTTGCCCGACGCGTCCGTCCCGCCCTTGCCGTCCTCGGAGCCGCACGCGGCAATGCCGACCATCATGCCCGCGACGCCGATCGCCGCGATGAGCTTGCGCTTCACGCCACCCTCCTCAGGGATGCCTGCAACCCCTGCCCACCGCGCGAAGTCATACGCCTCGTCATGCTCGTTGGGGCTGGGACCTGGCCTTTAATGGTTTAGACCAGTACCGGGAGCTTGGCCTAGACCTTTAGGGGTGTCAAGGGTGTATAAGAAGGGCAGTCGGGTCCGTTATCGGACCGACACCTGAGGAGGGGCGACGACCCGTGACCGGTCCGTGCCACCATGTGAGCCGCAGCAGACGGAGGAGCCGGTGACGGCAACAGCACAGGAGTCGGGAAGGCAGGCCATGGCCACGGACGGGGGCAGTACGGAGAACGAGGGCGGGGCCACCACCCGTACCGCGCGCGTGCCCAAGTACTACCGGCTCAAGAGGCATTTGCTCGACATGACGGAGACGCTTCCGCCCGGCACCCCGGTGCCGCCGGAGCGCACCCTCGCGGCCGAGTTCGACACCTCGCGCACCACCGTGCGCCAGGCCCTCCAGGAGCTGGTCGTCGAGGGCCGCCTGGAGCGCATCCAGGGCAAGGGCACGTTCGTCGCCAAGCCGAAGGTCTCCCAGGCGCTCCAGCTCACCTCGTACACCGAGGACATGCGCGCCCAGGGCCTGGAGCCGACCTCCCAGTTGCTGGACATCGGGTACGTCACGGCCGACGACACGCTCGCCGGGCTGCTCGACATCAGCGCGGGCGGGCGGGTGCTGCGGATCGAGCGGCTGCGGCTGGCCAGCGGCGAACCGATGGCCATCGAGACGACCCATCTGTCCGCCAAGCGCTTCCCGGCCCTGCGCCGGTCGCTGGTGAAGTACACCTCTCTCTACACGGCGCTGGCGGAGGTGTACGACGTCCACCTCGCCGAGGCCGAGGAGACGATCGAGACCTCGCTCGCCACCCCGCGCGAGGCGGGCCTGCTCGGCACGGACGTCGGCCTGCCGATGCTGATGCTCTCCCGGCACTCGCGGGACGAGAACGGCGAGCCGGTGGAGTGGGTGCGCTCCGTCTACCGCGGCGACCGCTACAAGTTCGTCGCCCGCCTGCAGCGGCCGAACGGCTGACCCGAAGGACTGGCCCGAACGGCTGAGAAAAGCCTGGTAATTCGGTGAACCGGTGCCCCGGCACATCCGTGAGGAGTGCCGGGGCACCGGTATGTCCAGGGCCGGCGGTCAGATCGACACTCGTCCGTTATTCGGACGGGGGTTCCATAGACCGAAACAGTCCCCTAGATTTCCTGCGCATTACGCAGGTGATCAGCGGAGGGGACGGTATCGCCGTATGTCGGAAGAGACGCAAGGAAAACCGCCGACCATCACGCCTTTGCGCGTCGTGGTGGCGCTGTGCCTCATCGCACCGTTCGTGGCCATGCTCTGGGTGAGCTCGTACGCGAAGACCGAGCCGGCCTTCATCGGCATGCCGTTCTTCTACTGGTACCAGATGGCCTGGGTCCTGATCTCGACCGCTTTGACGATGGTCGCGTACAAGCTGTGGCAGCGTGACCAGCGCGCCCGCAAGGAAGGTGCGTCGAAGTGAAGGACGGCGTGAACGGCGTCGCACTCGCCGTCTTCATCTTCTTCTTCCTGGCCGTCACGGTCATGGGATTCCTCGCCTCGCGCTGGCGCCGGGCGGAGAACGAGAACAGCCTCGACGAATGGGGCCTCGGCGGCCGCTCGTTCGGCACCTGGGTGACCTGGTTCCTGCTCGGCGGCGACCTCTACACCGCGTACACCTTCGTCGCCGTCCCGGCGGCGATCTACGCGGCGGGCGCGGCGGGCTTCTTCGCCGTCCCGTACACGATCCTGGTGTACCCGCTGATCTTCACCTTCCTGCCCCGGCTCTGGTCGGTGTCGCACAAGCACGGGTACGTCACCACCTCCGACTTCGTCCGGGGCCGCTTCGGCTCCAAGGGCCTGTCGCTGGCGGTCGCCGTCACCGGCCTGCTCGCCACCATGCCGTACATCGCCCTCCAGCTCGTCGGCATCCAGGCCGTCCTGGACGTGATGGGCGTGGGCGGCGGCGAGACCACCCACTGGTTCATCAAGGACCTGCCGCTGCTGATCGCCTTCGGTGTGCTCGCGGCCTACACCTACTCCTCCGGCCTGCGGGCCCCCGCGCTGATCGCCTTCGTCAAGGACACGCTGATCTACATCGTCATCGCGGTGGCGATCATCTACATCCCGATCAAGCTCGGCGGCTTCGACGAGATCTTCGCCAAGGCCGGTGAGGCGTACGCGCAGATCAACCCCGCGACCGACAAGCCGCGCGGGGCGCTCGTGCCCGGGGAGATGGGCCAGTGGGGGTACGCCACCCTCGCGCTGGGCTCCGCGCTCGCGCTCTTCATGTACCCGCACTCGATCACGGCGACGCTCTCCTCGCGCAGCCGTGAAGTCATCCGCCGCAACACCACGATCCTGCCGCTCTACTCGCTGATGCTGGGCCTGCTGGCGCTGCTCGGCTTCATGGCGATCGCCGCGGGTGTGAAGGTGAAGAACGGTCAGCTGGCCATCCCGCAGCTGTTCGAGAACATGTTCCCGGACTGGTTCACGGGCATCGCCTTCGCCGCCATCGGCATCGGCGCGCTGGTCCCGGCGGCGATCATGTCGATCGCGGCCGCGAACCTCTTCACCCGCAACATCTACAAGGACTTCCTGAAGCCGGACGCCACGCCGGCGCAGGAGACCAAGGTCTCCAAGCTGGTGTCGCTGCTGGTGAAGGTGGGCGCGCTGGCCTTCGTCCTCACCATGGACAAGACCGTCGCCATCAACTTCCAGCTCCTCGGCGGCATCTGGATCCTCCAGACCTTCCCGGCGCTGGTGGGCGGCCTGTTCACCCGCTGGTTCCACCGCTGGGCGCTGCTGGCCGGCTGGGCGGTCGGCATGGTCTACGGCACCGCGGCGGCGTACGGGGTCGCGAGTCCGACGCAGAAGCACTTCGGCGGCTCGTCGGCCGAGATCCCCGGCATCGGCGAGATCGGCTACATCGGTCTGACCGCGTTCGTCCTGAATGTCGTCGTGACGGTCGTGCTCACCTTCGTGCTGCGGGCGGCCAAGGCGCCCGAGGGCGTCGACGAGACCTCCCCGTCCGACTACACCGCGGACGCGGGCGACCCGGGCGTCAAGACGGAGCTGCCTCCGGCGACGGCCGGCTCGGCGCACTGACCTCCCGGCCTCCCGAGGGCCGTCGGGTGTTCCTTCGCGGAGCGCCCGGCGGCCCTCGTCGCGTGTGCGCGGCGATTCGGTGGGCGCCGGCGGCCCGGCCGGGTCACACTCACGCCATGGAGATAGCCATTCGTACGGCACTGCCGGCCGAGTACGAGGCCCTCGGCGAACTCACCGCACAGGCCTATCTGGACGACGGCCACCTCGATCTCAACGAGGACGACGACTACCTGGGCGTCCTGCGGGACGTGGCCCGCCGGGCCGCCGAGGCGGAGGTGCTGGTCGCCGTGGACCCCCGGGGGTGCCTCCTCGGTGGCGTGACCTTCGTCGCCTCAGGGGCGCGGCCGTGGGCCGACGTCGCCCGGGCGGACGAGGCCGAGTTCCGGATGCTGGCGGTCTCCAAGGAGGCGCGCGGACAGGGAGCGGGCGAGGCGCTCGTACGGGCCTGTGTGGAGCGGGCGCGGGCCACGGAGGGGTGCGTACGGCTGATGCTGTCGACCCAGCCGTCGATGGGGTCGGCCCACCGGATCTACGAGCGGATGGGGTTCGTACGGACTCCTGAGCGGGACTGGGAGCCGATTCCCGGTCTCCGGCTGCTCACCTACGGGTTGGAGCTCTGACGGGGAGTCCGGATACACGACACACAACATGTGGGGGGTGCCGCATCCGGCGCCCCCCACATGTATGCTCATGCTCGCTGTCGTCGCAGGGGAATCCGGTGGAAATCCGGAACTGTCCCGCAACGGTGTGTTTGGTGTACGTGTGCACCCGATGAGTCCGAGGACCTGCCGACAGCGCGCCCGGTCCGTCCGTTCCGGGTGCCGAAGACGTCCGGGCCTCGCGGAATGGGCCGGTGGACGCCGCGCATCCGCCGTCACCGGTGTGTGCCCGTGCGCCCCGACTCCTGCCGCCGGCCCCGAGCCGAGCGAGGGAGAGCCCCCACAGTGACCATCGCGCCCGCCGATCCGGCCTCAGCGATTGAGAACGACGGACCCGGGACCGTACTCCTGCGGACCCTGACCGACCTCACCGCCGATCTGCCCGAGACCGACCCGGGACGGGTGGCGGCCGCCGCGCTGCGCGGCCGGCACGCCGGTTCGGACGAGGCGGAGCTGCGGGAGCTGGCCACCGAGGCGGCCGCCGGGCTGATCTCCGAGGACCCCGCCTACTCCCGGCTCGCCGCCCGGCTGCTCACCCGCGCCATCGCCGACGAGGCGGCCGGCCAGGGCGCCGTGTCGTTCTCCGCGTCGGTCGCGGTCGGCCACCGGGAGGGCCTGATCGCGGACCGTACGGCCGACTTCGTGGCGCTGCACGCGGCCCGTATGGACGCGCTGATCGACCTCGACGCGGACGACCGCTTCGGCTACTTCGGTCTGCGCACGCTCTACTCGCGCTATCTGCTGCGCCACCCCCTGACCCGCAAGGTGATCGAGACCCCGCAGCACTTCATGCTGCGCGTGGCCGCCGGTCTCGCCGAGGACGACTCCGAGCTCGCCCTGGACGAGGTCGCCTCGCTGTACCGGCTGATGAGCCGGCTGGACTACCTGCCCTCCTCCCCCACGCTCTTCAACTCCGGCACCCGCCACCCGCAGATGTCCTCCTGCTATCTGCTGGACTCGCCGCTGGACGAGCTGGACTCGATCTACGACCGCTACCACCAGGTCGCGCGGCTGTCGAAGCACGCGGGCGGCATCGGCCTCTCGTACTCCCGTATCCGCGCCCGCGGTTCGCTGATCCGCGGCACCAACGGCCATTCCAACGGCATCGTGCCGTTCCTGAAGACGCTGGACGCCTCCGTCGCCGCGGTGAACCAGGGCGGCCGCCGCAAGGGCGCGGCCGCGGTCTACCTGGAGACCTGGCACGCGGACATCGAGGAGTTCCTGGAGCTGCGCGACAACACCGGTGAGGACGCCCGGCGTACGCACAACCTGAACCTCGCGCACTGGATCCCGGACGAGTTCATGCGCCGGGTCGACGCGGACGGCGAGTGGTCGCTGTTCTCCCCGGCGGACGTGCCGGAGCTGGTGGACCTGTACGGCGAGGAGTTCGACGCCGCCTACCTCAAGGCCGAGGCGGCGGGCCTGGCCAAGAAGACCATGCCGGCCCGCGACCTGTACGGCCGCATGATGCGTACGCTCGCGCAGACCGGCCAGGGCTGGATGACGTTCAAGGACGCCTCCAACCGGACCGCGAACCAGACGGCCCTGCCCGGCACGGTGGTGCACTCCTCGAACCTCTGCACCGAGATCATCGAGGTCACCAACGACGACGAGACCGCGGTCTGCAACCTCGGCTCGGTCAACCTCGGCGCGTTCGTGCTCCCCGGGACGGGCGAGCTGGACTGGGAGCGCCTGGACGAGACGGTCCGTACGGCCGTGACGTTCCTCGACCGGGTCGTGGACATCAACTTCTACCCGACCGAGCAGGCGGGCCGGTCCAACGCCAAGTGGCGCCCGGTGGGCCTGGGCGCGATGGGCCTCCAGGACGTCTTCTTCAAGCTGCGGCTGCCCTTCGACTCCGCCGAGGCGAAGGCGCTGTCCACGAAGATCGCCGAGCGGATCATGCTGGCGGCGTACGAGGCCTCGGCCGACCTCGCCGAGCGCAACGGCCCGGTCCCGGCCTGGGCCGAGACCCGTACCGCCCAGGGCGTGCTGCACCCCGACCACTACGGCGTGGAGAAGGCCTGGCCGGAGCGGTGGGAGGCGCTGCGGGCGCGGATCGCGAAGACCGGAATGCGCAACTCGCTGCTGCTCGCCATCGCCCCGACCGCGACGATCGCCTCGATCGCCGGTGTGTACGAGTGCATCGAGCCGCAGGTCTCCAACCTGTTCAAGCGCGAGACGCTCTCGGGTGAGTTCCTCCAGGTCAACTCCTACCTGGTGGAGGAGCTGAAGGAGCTCGGCGTGTGGGACGCGCAGACCCGTGAGGCGCTGCGCGAGGCCAACGGCTCGGTGGCGGGCTTCACCTGGGTGCCGGCCGAGGTGCGCGAGCTGTACCGCACGGCGTGGGAGATCCCGCAGCGCGGTCTGATCGACATGGCCGCGGCGCGGACCCCGTTCCTGGACCAGTCGCAGTCGCTGAACCTGTTCATGGAGACGCCGACGATCGGCAAGCTGTCGTCGATGTACGCGTACGCCTGGAAGCAGGGGCTGAAGACCACGTACTACCTGCGCTCCCGCCCGGCGACGAAGATCGCCCGCGCGGCCCGCGCCGCCACCACCGTCCCCCTCCAGCAGACGGCCGCCGACGCCGACGCGATCGCCTGCTCCCTTGAGAACCCCGAGTCCTGCGAGGCCTGCCAGTAATGTCCGAGAAAAACCTGCTCGACCCGGGCTTCGAGCTGACTCTCCGTCCGATGCGCTACCCCGACTTCTACGAGCGCTACCGGGACGCGATCAAGAACACCTGGACCGTGGAGGAGGTCGACCTCCACTCCGACGTGGCCGACCTCGCCAAGCTCAGCCCGGGTGAGCAGCACATGATCGGCCGTCTGGTGGCGTTCTTCGCGACCGGCGACTCGATCGTGGCGAACAACCTCGTGCTGACGCTGTACAAGCACATCAACTCCCCGGAGGCGCGCCTTTATCTGTCGCGCCAGCTCTTCGAGGAGGCCGTGCACGTCCAGTTCTATCTGACGCTGCTCGACACCTACCTGCCCGACCCCGACGACCGGGCCGCCGCGTTCGACGCCGTCGAGAACATCCCCTCCATCCGCGAGAAGGCGCAGTTCTGCTTCAAGTGGATGGACTCGGTCGAGAAGATCGACCGCCTGGAGACCCAGGCCGACCGCCGCCGCTTCCTGCTGAACCTGATCTGCTTCGCGGCGTGCATCGAGGGTCTGTTCTTCTACGGCGCGTTCGCCTACGTGTACTGGTTCCGGTCCCGGGGCCTGCTGCACGGTCTGGCGACCGGCACCAACTGGGTGTTCCGGGACGAGACGATGCACATGAACTTCGCGTTCGAGGTCGTCGACACCGTCCGCAAGGAGGAGCCGGAGCTCTTCGACGACGCGCTCCAGCAGCAGGTCACGGACATGCTGAAGGAGGCCGTGGAGGCGGAGCTGCAGTTCGGCCGCGACCTGTGCGGCGACGGTCTGCCGGGCATGAACACCGAGTCGATGCGTGAGTACCTCCAGTGCGTCGCCGACCAGCGCCTCCAGCGGCTGGGCTTCGCGCCGGTGTACGGCTCGGAGAACCCGTTCGCGTTCATGGAGCTCCAGGGCGTCCAGGAGCTGACCAACTTCTTCGAGCGCCGGCCGTCGGCCTACCAGGTCGCGGTCGAGGGCACGGTGGACCTGGACGAGGACTTCTGAGGCTTCCGAGCCTTATGAGTCTTCTGAGCAGCGGATTCCGGATGTGGAGATAACGGATCATTCGCCAAAGCTTGGCTTAGAGTGATCTCGCCCCGCCCGGACAGGTGTCGCACAGCTGTCCGGGCGGGGCATCCATCGTCTTCCGACGCATCAGGGGGATCCGCATGTCTCGTACCGCTCGCGCACTCACCACCGCCGCGATCGCCGCGCTGCTGGTGGGCGGCGCCGCCGCCACCGCCTCGGCGGACACCGGCTGGACGACGAAGCCTGCCGACACCGGCTGGACCTCCACCCCGGCCGACACCGGCTGGACCTCGACGCCGGCCGACACCGGCTGGACGTCCGCCCCGGCCGACCTCGGCTGGTAGTAGCCGCACACGAAGGGGCCCCGCTCGCACACGCGAGCGGGGCCCCTTCGTGCGTACGTCAGTCGTTGGGGACGGTCTCGTACCGCGGGGTCCCCTCGGCCATCTGCTTCAGCGCGTCCTTGCGCTCGCGCTTGGACAGCCGGTCGATGTACAGGTAGCCGTAGAGATGGTCCGTCTCGTGCTGGAGGCAGCGGGCGAAGTAGCCCGTGCCGCGCACCTTGATCGGGTTGCCCTGCGCGTCCTGGCCGTGGACCTCGGCGTAGTCCGGGCGGGCCAGCGAGGCGTACGCCGTCGGGACGGAGAGGCAGCCCTCGTTGGAGTCGTCCAGGATCCGGTACTCGGCCGGCAGCTCCTGGAGCACGGGGTTGACCACGACACCGGTGTGCCGCACGCCCTCGTCGTCGGGGCAGTCGTAGACGAAGACCTTGAGGTCGACGCCGATCTGGTTGGCGGCGAGCCCCACACCCTCCGCCGCCTTCTGGCTGGCGAACATGTCGTCGATCAGCGCCGCGAGCTTGTCGTCGAACTCCGTGACGTCCTTGCACTCCTTGTGCAGGACCGGGTTGCCCACGACCGTGATCGGCCGCGCCGTGCCGCGCTCGCGGTACGCGAGCTCACGCGCCTCGCAGTCCTCCGTGTCGACGACGAAGCCGTCGTTCACCTGCTCGTCCGTCTCCTGCTGCGCCATTGGGCCGCACGCCTTCCTCAAACACCCCAGTCAGTGGTCCCGTACAGCCTACGGCCAGCTGTCAGCAGACTTCTTCGAGATCCCGCCACTCTCGGCTGTCGGGGCTGTCCGCGACCCACCCGTCGAGCAGCCCGCGCACCAGACCGGCCGGCGCCGCGATGCCGCACTCGCGCTCGGGCACCCACAGCTCGCCCGGGGAGCGGTGGCCGAGCGGCCCCGGGTGCCCCGGCTCGCTGTGGTCGTGCGGGTCGAGGTGCTCGCCCTCGCCCTCGGCGCTGGGCATGGTCGATTCCGAGCAGGCCCGGCACAGCAGCCGGACCGACGAGGACCAGTCCTCCGCGGCGAACCCGGCGTCCGCGGCCAGCTGCTCCAGGGCGTCCCGGTCGGCCTCGGTGGCGGCCTCCAGGAGGACCACCCAGGTCGGCACGGGCGACGGCGCCCACAGCTCGATCTCGTCGAAGACGGGGTACGACGGCCCGGCGGAGGTGGTCCGCTCGCCGTGCGGGACACCGTCGTGCAGCACGACCTCGCCCCAGCGGCGGCCCGAGGACGGCAGCGGGATGGAGAGGACCTCCATCCGGGCCGGGTCGAGACGGCGGCCCCACACGACCTCGGCCTCGCCCTCCGGGGAGAGCCGCACGGCCGCGCTGCCCAGGTCCATCCCGGCCGGTTCACCGGTCCCGGCGGAGGCGCCGGGGACCTTCAGGCCGTACGCCTGCCAGGCGCGCCGGGCCAGCGGCCAGTCCTGCAGGGCGGTGGCGGCGATCCCGACGTTCCACCAGTCGGGAGCGCCGGTCTCCTTGTCGAGCAGGGCGACCGCGCGCAGCCCCGCGGCGCGGGCCTGCTCCCAGTCGTGCCGGAACTTGTGCAGCAGCGCCAGGTTGAACCAGGACTCGGAGAGCCAGGGCTCCAGGTCCGCCGCACGCGTCAGAAGCGCGCCCGCGTCCTCGTACCGGCCGTCACCGATCAGCGTGAACGCGCGGTCGGTGGCCTGCCGCCACGAGGCGGAGGGCCGATGCCGTACCTTCCCGAAGATCCTCACGATTCCCGCCTGCCGGTCGCTCGGGTTCAGGCCCGAGGGAACCCTCGACAACACTGTCACCCTCTTGTTCGCATCCAACCATGCCCGGTCGGACGCCCGCTCATTACCCATGGGTTACCCAGGTCGACCGGGGGCGACGCCGCCCCGGGCCAGGACTCTGGCGAGGGACTCGACGACCTCCGGCTGGTAGTCCCGGGCGGTGCCGAGCCTGAGCCGTTCGAGTGCCTTCAGGGCGCCCGCCGCGGTGTCCCCCGCAAGATCGTCGTACGCGTTGACGGCACGGACGATCCGGGCGGGCAGGGGTTGTTCGCGGTACGGATCGGCCTGGCGTTCCACGACGACGGCGACGGCCGCCGGCACCCCGGTCTGGCGGACGACGGCCCCGCCCAGCAGCGCTATCCGCCGCTGCTGGGGGACCGGCAGGAGGGCGGTGGCGCCCTCCGGTACGGGGTCGACGAGGGAGAGCTGTCCGATGTCGTGCATCAGGGCCGCGTATTCCAGTACGGTCAGCTCCGCTCCGGACATGCCCATCTCCCGGCCGACCGCCCCGCTGAGGGCCGCCACCCGCCGTGCATGCCCCGCCGGGGTGTATCCGGCGATCTCGGTGGCGCGGGCGAGCGAGGCGATGGTCTGGCCGTTGACCGTGCGGACGGCGGCGTACCGGCGGAAGGCGAGCTGGGTGAGGAGGAGGGGTACGCAGAAGACGGGCAGCGCCCAGAGGCCTGCGGCGGCGACCCCGAGGGCCATCACGGCGCCGGTCGCGCAGACCGCGGAGCCGATGCCGAGGTGGGCACGCAGCTGGTCACGGAGGAGAGGGCCGTACGGGTAGCCGCTGCGGGCGCGCTGGATCAGGGCGGCGAGGACGGCGTCGCACAGGGCGGTCAGGACCAGCAGGACCAGCAGGAAGAGGGCGAAGAGCGGGCCGTGGCCGATGTGCTCGGTGACCAGGCCGGTGTTGTAGGGCGGCTGGAAGCAGACGGCGGCGAAGCCGACGGTCAGCACCCGGCGGACGACATGGTCGAGGGCGGGTGCGCGGCCCCGCGCGACATGGAGCACGTTTCCGGCGAGTGCCCCGGCGACGACCACCGAGACGACCTGGAGGACGCCGTGGGTGGTGGGCTCCCCCGCGCTCTCGCCGAGCAGGGCGTACGCGAGCGCCCCGGCGGCCCCGAGCGGCGCGGGCTCCTTTCCGCCCAGCTCGCCGGGGAGGGCGCCGGGCGCGGCGCCCCAGCGGGCGAGCTCGCCCACCGCGATGAGCACCCCGAAGGCGAGTGCGGTGCCGCGCTGGTCGACACCGCACCACAGGGTGTGGCCGAGCCCCCCGGCGGTGAGCAGGGCGGCGGCGCCGTACACGACAGCGACCGGGGCCGCCACGCGCGCGTGGCGGGCGGTCATGGCCGGGCCCCTGGGTGCGGGGCGGGCAGCGGGCCGACAGCGAGGCCGGGGCCGGGCGCGGCCGGTGCGGAGGGCCGGGGTGGCGGAACGTTCCCGCTGGGTTCGTCGGCGGTGACGTCCGACTGCCAGCCGTGCCGGTCGAGGGCGCGGACCAGCGCGCGGACCATCCGGGGGTCGAAGTGGCTGCCCGCGCACCGCCGGAGCTCGGCGAGCGCCGTGCCGACCGGGCGGGCCCGGGAGTAGCAGCGGGTGGAGGTCATCGCGTCGAAGGCGTCCGCGACGGCGACCACGCGCGCGAACTCCGGGATCTGAGTCCCGCTCAGCCCGTACGGATAGCCGCTGCCGTCCATCCGCTCGTGGTGGTGCAGGATCGCCGAGCGCGCCTCGCCGAGGAAGCCGATGCCGCGCACGATCTCGTGTCCGTACTCCGGGTGCAGCTCGATGATCCGCCGCTCCTCGGGCGTCAGCGGCCCGTCCTTGCGCAGCACCCGGGTGGGCACGCCCAGCTTGCCGACGTCGTGCAGGATCCCCGCGAAGCGCAGGACCTCCAGGCGTCCTTCGTCCATGCCCAGCTCGCGGGCGATGAGGACGGACGCCCGGCCGACCCGTTCGCTGTGGCCCCGGGTGTAGCGGTCCTTGAGGTCGACGGCCTGCACGAGCGCCCGGATGGTGGCCTGGTGCGCGGCCCGTTCGCGGTGGTACTGCGCGAAGACCCAGCAGGTGATGTACATCGGCAGCAGCACGAAGAGCGCGGCGACCGGCCCGTGGGCGCTGCGCCAGAGCACGGCCATCATCAGTCCGGCCAGTCCGTGCACGGCGTGCGGGGCGAGCGAGGGCCACAGCAGCCCCCGCCAGGCGGTGCGCACCGGCCGCCGCTCCGCCGTGACGCGGATGCCGCCGTCGAGAACGGCGAGGACCAGGCAGAAGGTGCACGTCGAGACCGCGGCGGGCAGCAGGACGTACGGGAAGTCCGGGGTCCCCGAGGCGCCGCCGAGCGCGGCCGGGCCGCCGAGGAGCGCCGCGGCCTGCGCGGCGGCCCAGGCGGCGAGGGCGAGCCGGCCGGCCCGCCAGATCCGGCGCGGCCGGGCCGGGCGCTGGTCGACCCTGGCCAGCAGCGCACCGGGCAGGGCGACGGCCGCCGCCCCAGCGGGCGGCAGGAGCAGCGCGGCGGCGAGGAGCACGGGAAAGAAGGATCCGGTGCCGGGCGGCATCGACCCGAGGTGGGTGCGGCCGAGCAGCGGACAGCGTGCGGGCACTTCGCAGGCGGCGTAGAGCCCCGCCAGCAGGGCGACGGCTCCCCAGGAGCCGCGCGCGGCCGGCCCGAGGACGGGCAGCGCGCAGACCACGGCGCCGGCCACGACGCACCCGATGTACGCGCGGGCGGCTCCAGGAATCCCCATCACCCGCGTCACGCTAGCGACTTGGGCACAGCATCACGGCGGGTAACGGCCGATTAGCACCATCGGGTGATGGGGGCTGCTATGGCGCGGGGCCGGGACCCGCGCCGTACGATCAGGTCTCCTGAGGCGTCGGTGCCGACACGTCGTGGTCGGGGACGATCTGCCCGGAGCGGATGAGGTCGATCCGGCCCATGACCTTGGCCCTGAGGTCGGTGGGCACGTCGTCCTGGCCGCAGCACCGCTTGACCAGTTTCTTCACGGCCTGCTCGAGCCCGTACTTCTCCAAGCACGGGGAGCACTCCTCGAAGTGCGACTCGAACTTGGTGCAGTCGCTGTCGGGCATCTCATGGTCGAGGAACTCGTAGAGATGGTCGAGTACCTCACTGCAATCCGTCTCGTGCGGCTCTCCGCAGCTCATGAGCCCGAGCCTTTCAGATCGTTCGACGACTCTCCGGCGCCCGCGGGCACGAGCCCGCGGTCGCGGGCGTAGTCCTCGAGCATGCCGCGCAGCTGGCGGCGGCCCCGGTGCAGTCGGGACATCACCGTACCGATGGGTGTACCCATGATGTCCGCGATCTCCTTGTACGCAAAGCCCTCGACATCCGCCAGATAGACGGCGATGCGGAACTCCTCGGGGATCGCCTGCAGCGCTTCCTTCACATCGGAGTCGGGCAGGTGGTCGAGAGCCTGCGACTCCGCCGACCGCAGACCCGTCGACATGTGGGACTCGGCCCGGGCGAGCTGCCAGTCCTCGATCTCCTCGGCGGCGCTGCGCTGCGGCTCGCGCTGCTTCTTGCGGTACGAGTTGATGAAGGTGTTGGTCAGGATCCGGTACAGCCATGCCTTGAGGTTCGTGCCCTCACGGAACTGGTGGAAGGATCCGTACGCCTTCGCGTAGGTCTCCTGCACCAGATCCTCCGCGTCGGCGGGATTGCGCGTCATGCGCAGCGCCGCGGAGTACATCTGGTCGAGGTATCCGAGGGCGTCCCGTTCGAAACGCGCATTGCGCTCGGCGGCCGTCTCCTCGGGGCCGTTGTCGGTCCCTGTGTCGGTCCCAGTGACCGGACCCACCTCCTCCAACGATGTGGCGGATCCGAATGCGGACCCACTCGATTCGGAGGATAGACGAGGAACCGCTCCGCCCGCCGCCCGAATAGGGGCGGTCTTGGCCGCGGGCAGCACCGTCCAGTCCAGGTCAGCGGCGCGCGAGCGGCTCGGGCAGATGGTCGAACTCATGCGACGGGCTCCCTCTCCAAAGCTCTTTCTTCCGATGCACCCGTTGCAACAGAGGGGTCGCCCGCATCATTCCCGGAGAGTTCCGATCCATTTCCGAACGCCTTCGGCGATCACACCGAGAGCGTCGTCCTGGGTGAGCGGGGCGCGCTTGGGCACGGCGAAGGAGTGGTCGCCGAATGGAACCTCGACAAAGGTGTAGGTCCCATCGGGAAACTCCTCGGGCTTGCCGAAGGGGTCGTTTCCGCCCTGGACGACGAGCGTGGGCAGTCCGGCGTCGAGGAGTTCCCCGGCGCGTGAGCTCTCCGGGCGGCCCGGCGGGTGCAGCGGGAAGCTGAGCGCGAGCACGGCCCGGGCCCCGAGCTCGGCCGCGGTGCGGCACGCGACCCGCGCCCCGGCGCTGCGCCCGCCGGCCACGACGGGCACCGCGCTCTTGGCCAGGGCCGGCCACACCTCGCGCCATCCGGCGTCCAGGGTCCTCGGCGCGGGCGCCACCTTCTTCCCGGCCACCCGCCAGGGCATCTCGACGAGGGCGACGCTCACCCCGTCGGCGGGCAGCTCGGCGGCGAGGGCCTGGAGGTCGCGGGCCTCGATCCCGCCGCCGGCGCCATGGCCGAGGGCCAGCACGAGGCGCGCCTTCCTGGCGGGGTGCCAGGTGATCCGCGCGTCTCCGGTCTCGGTCGAAACGATCTCGCTCTTGGTCACGCCTCCATACTGCCGCGCGCCGGGCGGGCCGGGCCGGAGCTCAGAACAGCGTGCCCACCTCGGGGCCCGCCAGCTCCGTCAGGAGCTCCGGCCCGTTGTTACGGACGTTGCTGACGGCGGTCGCCACGGGATACGCCCGCATCAGGCCCTCCGGCGGCGCCTGGAGCAGCTCCCGCAGCTCCTCCGGCTCGGTGAGCGCGGGGTCGAGCCAGGCCGACCAGCGGTCCGGGGTCAGCATCAGCGGCATCCGCGGGTGGATGTCGGCCAGCGAGCTCGGGCCCTCCGCGGGTGCCACCCCGAGGGGTCCCTTCTCCGCCTCGGTGGTGATGACCGAGCAGGTCACCCACCACGCCGAGGGATGGTCGTCCGGCAGCGTCCGGTCCCGCCAGAACTCGTAAAGACCGGCCATCGCGAAGACCGAGCCGTCCGCCGGGGTCACGAAATACGGCTGCTTGCGCGGGCGCTTCTTCTTGCCCTCGACCTCCAGCTCCCGTTCCTGCTCGCCGGTCACCCACTCGTAATAGCCGTCCGCGGGCAGGATGCAGCGCCGGGCGGAGAACGCCCGCTTGAAGGAGGGCTTCTCGGTCAGCGTCTCGGCCCGCGCGTTGATCATGCGGGCCGCGCCCTCCGGGTTCTTCGCCCAGGAGGGTACGAGGCCCCATTTCAGGACCCGCATCTGGCGAACCGGACGCCGTGAATCCGCGTCTTTCAGAGGGCGCTCCAGGATCGCGTAGACCTCTTTGGTCGGGGCCACGTTCCAGTCGGGCGCCAAAGTCTCCTCCGGCTCCCACTTCTCGACCTCGAAGAGCCCCACCAGATCCTCGGGCCGACGACTCGCTGAATACCGTCCGCACATACGTGCCACACTGCCACGATCCGCGCCGAGCCCAGGAGCCCGTCCAGAAAATGTCCGACGTCTTCGGCATCCAGCCCGCCCCCGAGCAATGGCTCGTCCTCGCCACCGCGGCCGTCGCGCTGCTCGCGGTCGTACCGCGCGCGATATGGCGGCTCTCCCGTAACGCGATCACCATCGCCCACGAGGGCGGCCACGGTCTGATCGCCCTGGTCACCGGCCGCCGGCTGGACGGCATCCGGCTGCACTCCGACACCAGCGGCCTCACCGTCAGCCGTGGCCGGCCCACCGGACTCGGCATGATCCTCACGGCCGCCGCCGGCTACACCGCCCCGCCGCTCCTGGGCCTCGGCGGCGCCTGGCTCCTCTCCGCCCACCGCATCACCCTGCTGCTGTGGCTCGCCACCGCCCTCCTCCTCGCCATGCTGGTGATGATCCGCAACGCGTACGGGGCACTGACCGTCATCCTCACGGGTGCCGCGTTCCTCCTGGTCTCCTGGCTCACCGAGCCGGACGTGCAGTCCGCGTTCGCCTACAGCGCGGTGTGGTTCCTGCTCCTCGGCGGGGTCCGGCCGGCCTTCGAGCTCCAGGCCAAGCGCCGCCACGGCGGCGCCTCCGACTCCGACGCCGACCAGCTCGCCCGGCTCACCCACGTACCGCCCGTGCTGTGGCTGTTCCTCTTCCACGCGGTGTCGCTCTGCTCGCTGATCGGCGGCGGGCGCTGGCTGCTGGGGCTGTAGTGCGTGTGCCCCCCACTAAAGTGAGGGCATGACCGAGAGTTCCGTGCACCCCGATCTCTGGCCCGCCCCGTCCGCGAGCGGAGCCGTCAACGCGACCGTCACCGTGCCCGGGTCCAAGTCGGTCACCAACCGCGCCCTGGTCCTCGCCGCGCTCGCCGCGGAGCCCGGCTGGCTGCGCCGCCCGCTGCGTTCCCGGGACACGCTCCTGATGGCGGAGGCCCTGCGCACGCTGGGCGTCGGCATCGAGGAGGGCGTGGGCCCGGACGGCACCGGCGAGGCGTGGCGGATCATCCCCGCCCGGCTGCACGGCCCGGCCACGGTCGACGTCGGCAACGCCGGTACGGTGATGCGCTTCCTGCCGCCGGTCGCCACGCTCGCCGACGGGCCGGTCCGGTTCGACGGCGACCCCCGCGCGTACGAGCGCCCGCTGAACGGTGTCATCGACGCGCTGCGCGCGCTGGGCGCCCGGATCGACGACGACGACCGCGGCTGCCTGCCGATGACCGTGCACGGCGGCGGCGTCCTGGACGGCGGCCCGGTGGAGATCGACGCCTCCTCGTCGTCCCAGTTCGTCAGCGCCCTGCTGCTGTCCGCGCCCCGTTTCAACCAGGGGGTGGAGGTGCGCCACACCGGTGCCCGGCTGCCCTCGCTGCCCCACATCCGGATGACCGTCGACATGCTCCGCAGCGTCGGCGCGCAGGTCGACGAGCCGGAGACCGGGGGCGAGCCCAACGTCTGGCGGGTCGCCCCGTCCGCGCTGCTCGGCCGCGATCTGACCGTCGAGCCCGATCTGTCCAACGCCCAGCCGTTCCTGGCCGCGGCGCTGGTCACCGGAGGCCGGGTGACCATCCCGGACTGGCCGGAGCGGACCACCCAGCCCGGTGACGCGCTGCGCGAGATCTTCACCGAGATGGGTGGCTCCTGCGAGCTCACCGACCTCGGTCTGACCTTCACCGGCACGGGCCGGATCCACGGCATCGACGTCGACCTGAGCGAGGTCGGCGAGCTCACCCCGGGCATCGCCGCGGTCGCCGCGCTCGCCGACTCGCCCTCCACGCTGCGCGGTGTGGCCCATCTGCGCCTGCACGAGACGGACCGGCTGGCCGCCCTCACCAAGGAGATCAACGAACTCGGCGGCGATGTCACCGAGACCGCGGACGGTCTGCACATCCGCCCGCGCCCGCTGCACGGCGGGGTGTTCCACACCTACGACGACCACCGCATGGCGACCGCCGGCTCGATCATCGGACTCGCCGTGGACGGCGTACGGATCGAGAATGTGGGGACCACCGCGAAGACCCTGCCGGACTTCCCGCAGATGTGGACCGGAATGCTCGAGGCCTGACGACATGCGCCGCTACGGCAAGCACACCGACGAGGACGACATCCGCCAGCGCCCGAACCCCAAGGGCAACCGGCCTCGTACCTCCATCCGCCCCAAGCACGAGGACGCCGCCGAGGGCATGGTCCTCACCGTGGACCGGGGACGGCTCACCTGCCTGGTCGACGACCGGGTCGTGATGGCCATGAAGGCCCGTGAGCTGGGCCGCAAGGCCGCCGTCGTCGGCGACCGGGTCGAAATCGTCGGTGACCTGTCCGGCAAGAAGGACACCCTCGCCCGGATCGTCCGGATCGGTGAGCGCAGCTCCGTGCTGCGCCGTACGGCCGACGACGACGACCCCTTCGAGCGGGTGGTCGTCGCCAACGCCGACCAGCTCGCCATCGTCACCGCCCTCGCCGACCCCGAGCCGCGGCCCCGGCTCATCGACCGCTGCCTGGTCGCCGCGTACGACGGCGGTCTTGAGCCGCTGCTCGTGCTGACCAAGTCGGACCTGGCTCCGCCGGACCAGCTGCTGGAGATGTACGGCGCGCTGGGCGTCCCGTATGTGGTGACGACCCATGACGAGTTTGTGGACGGTGTGGCCGCCGAGCGGGTGCACGAGCACCTGAAGGGCCGCACCACCGCCTTCGTCGGGCACTCCGGCGTCGGCAAGACGACGCTGGTCAACGCGCTGGTGCCGAAGGACCGGCGGCGGCTGACGGGCGTGGTGAACGCGGTCACGGGCCGCGGCCGCCACACCACCACCTCGGCGCTCGCCCTCCCACTGAGCAGTGGGGGCTGGGTCATCGACACCCCGGGTGTGCGCTCGTTCGGGCTGCACCACGTCGACCCGTCCCGGGTGATCCTCGCCTTCCCTGATCTCGTGGCGGGCACCGAGAACTGCCCCCGCGCATGCAGCCACGACGAGCCGGACTGCGGGCTGGACGCCTGGGTGGAGGAGGGCCACGCCGATCCGGCCCGGCTGTACTCACTGCGGCGGCTGCTCTCCACCCGCGAACGACGCGAGGGCGACTGACTCGCGCACGTTTGCGGTTGCCTCCCCTTGGTAAGTGCATAATCGCACCCAGTGATCCAAGCGAGCCGAGTGAGCCGAAGCAGTCACCGAAGGCGTGGGAGGCACTGAGATGGCGTGGCTGCTGGTGGTGGTGGCCGGTCTCCTGGAGACCGGCTTCGCGGTGTGTCTGAAGCTCTCCCACGGTTTCACCAGGCTCTGGCCCACCATCGCGTTCGCCTGCTTCGCCCTCGGCAGCTTCGGTCTGCTGACGCTTGCCCTGAGGCGGCTCGACGTCGGTCCGGCGTACGCGGTCTGGACGGGCATCGGGGCGGCCGGGACCGCGATCTACGGAATGATCTTCCTCGGCGATCTGGTCTCCACCCTGAAGATCATCTCGATCACGCTGGTGATCGTCGGCGTCATCGGTCTTCAGCTGTCGGGCTCGTCCCACTGATCCCCGGATTCCCCCGATCGGCGGTCCCCCGGACGGCGGTACGGACGAGCTGACCGACCCCGTCCGCGCCGGGCGCGACGACGTACGACAGCGCGAGCCGGACGGCCAGTTCGCAGCGGTACGCGTCGGTGGAGGCGTGCAACGCGGCCAGGGACCGGTCCCGTACCGCCTCGGCGAGCTCGGCCGGTGCGGGGGTGCCCGCGTCGGCGCGGCGCTGGGCGGGGACGGCGGCCGCGAAGGTGGCCCGGCGGGCCGGGCGGGGGTTGGGGAGACGTTCCTCCCAGCAGCCGGTGAGCAGGGCGCGCAGCAGCGGCCGGGTGTGCGCCTGGCCGACGATCCATTCGGCGACGTCGGCGAGGCGGTCGGCGGCCTCGGCCCGGCCCTCCGCGAGGACCCGGTCCACGCCGTACAGATAGGCGTCCGCCTCGCGCCGTACGAGGGCGCGGGCGAGTCCTTCCTTGCTGCCGAACTCGTTGTAGAGGGTCTGGCGCGAGACCCCGGCCCGCGCGGCCACGTCGACCATACGGACGCCGGACCAGGGCAGGGTGGCCAGGGCCGCGAGAGCGGCGTTCAGCAGTGCCTCACGCGCTGTAGGCATCGTCGCCTCCCGACCGTGCTGCTGGACGCACGGTGTGTCTGCGCACAGAGTTGACGGGCGGACACGGACTGTCAATAGCCCCCGCGAGTCGTCGTACGGCACCGGGATAGGCTGCCGCCATGGCCGATTACCACGATGATCTCCGGCTGGCCCATGTCCTCGCGGACGCCGCCGACGCCGCCACGATGGACCGGTTCAAGGCGCTCGACCTGAAGGTCGAGACCAAGCCGGACATGACACCGGTGAGCGAGGCCGACAAGGCCGCCGAGGAGCTGATCCGCGGCCAGCTCCAGCGGGCCCGGCCGCGCGACGCGATCCTGGGTGAGGAGTACGGCATCGAGGGCACCGGCCCGCGCCGCTGGGTGATCGACCCGATCGACGGGACGAAGAACTACGTGCGCGGGGTGCCCGTGTGGGCGACCCTGATCGCGCTGATGGAGGCCGGCGAGGGTGGCTACCAGCCGGTCGTGGGCGTGGTGTCGGCGCCCGCGCTGGGCCGTCGCTGGTGGGCGGCGAAGGGGCTCGGCGCGTACACGGGCCGCAGCCTGTCCGCCGCGAGCCGGATCGGGGTCTCCAAGGTCGGCGAGCTGTCGGACGCGTCGTTCGCGTACTCCTCACTGAGCGGCTGGGAGGACCGGGGCCGCCTCGACGGTTTCCTCGACCTCACGCGCGCGTGCTGGCGTACCCGGGCGTACGGCGACTTCTGGCCGTACATGATGGTGGCGGAGGGCGCGGTGGACATCTGCGCCGAGCCGGAGCTGTCGCTGTGGGACATGGCGGCGACCGCGATCGTGGTCCAGGAGGCCGGCGGCACCTTCACCGGCCTGGACGGCAGGCATGGCCCGCACAGCGGCAACGCGGCGGCCTCGAACGGTCTGCTCCACGGCGAGCTGTTGAGCTACCTGGGTGGCTGACCCGGGCTGAAACCGGGCGCCGAATGGCGCCCGGAGGCACGACGAGCCATCAGGGGCTCGACTCCCGGGCCCCCTCCACCGGCCCGCGCTCCCCAGGCGCACCCGGCGACACACCCCGCCCCGCCGGTCCTCGCACGCCCTCTTGTTCAACCTCCGCGGCCCTGCCACTCTGACAGTCCCCCCACTTGTGAACTTGTGAATCCGTTCTCTTGGGGGACGGTTCACCAAGGAGGTGGCTCCATCCATGCTCGTCCGTGACGCCATGAGCACGGTGGTCCTCACCATCGGACCCGCCCATACCCTCCGTCAGGCAGCCCGGCTGATGGCGGCGCGCCGCGTCGGCGCGGCCGTCGTCCTCGACACCGACACCAGCGGGCTCGGGATTCTCACCGAGCGCGACATCCTCAACGCGATCGGCGCCGGCCAGGACCCCGACCGTGAAACGGCCGGCGGTCACACCACCACCGACGTCGTCTTCGCCGCCCCCGGCTGGACCCTGGAAGAGGCCGCGGAAGCCATGGCACACGGCGGTTTCCGGCATCTGATCGTGCTCGACGGGGACGGCCCCGTCGGGATCGTCTCCGTACGCGACATCATCCGCTGCTGGGCCCCGGCACGACGGCACCCCGCCGCCCTGGCCGGATAGGCCGAGAGGGCCGGCCTCCCCCACAGGGGAGTCCGGCCCTCTCCATCAACGGCAGGCGACCTCAGCCACGCAGGGCCTGGACCGCGGCGTCGAGCCGCTTGCCGAAGTCTCCGTCCGCCTGACGGAAGTTGTTGATCGCGCGCTCGACGATGTCGTCCCGCGAGACCTTGGCGATGAAGCCCGACAGGTTCTCCACCAGGCGGCCCTTCTCGTCCTCCGACATCAGCCGGTAGAGGTTGCCCGCCTGGACGAAGTCGTTGTCCTCGGCGTGCACCGGGGCGGCGTGGTTGCCCGTGCCACCGGTGAGCGGGACCGGCTGCCACAGCGGGCGGTCGGTCTGGTGCGGGCCGCCGAAGCTGTTGGGCTCGTAGTTCTTCGCGCCCTTGTGGCGGCCGTCGTAGAGGAAGCCGTCACGGGAGTTGGTGCGCGCCTCGGTGGCGTGCGGGCGGTTCACCGGCAGGTGGTCGGCGTTGATGCCGACGCGGTAGCGGTGCGCGTCGCCGTAGGCGAAGAGACGGCCCTGGAGCATCTTGTCCGGGGAGGGGCCGATGCCGGGCACGAAGTGCGCCGGGCTGAAGATGGACTGCTCGACCTCGGCGAAGATGTTCTCCGGGTTGCGGTTGAGCTCCAGCTTGCCGATCTCGATCGGCGGGTAGTCCTCGTGCGGCCACACCTTGGTGAGGTCGAACGGGTTGAAGCGGTAGGTCGCCGCCTCGGCCGCCGGCATGATCTGGACCTGCACGGTCCAGGTCGGGAAGTCACCGCGCTCGATCGCCTCGCGCAGGTCGCGCTGGTGGGAGTCCGGGTCCTCACCGGCGAGCTTGTTGGCCTCGGCCTGGGTGAGGTTCTTGATGCCCTGGTCGGTCTTGAAGTGGTACTTGACCCAGAAGACCTCGCCGGCCTCGTTGTTCCACTGGTAGGTGTGCGAGCCGTAGCCGTTCATGTGGCGGTACGAGGCGGGGATGCCGCGGTCGCCGAAGAGCCAGGTGACCTGATGGGTCGACTCCGGGGACAGGCCCCAGAAGTCCCACACGTTGTCGGCCTCCTGCGAACCGGTGTACGGGTCGCGCTTCTGGGTGTGGATGAAGTCCGGGAACTTGATGGCGTCCTTGATGAAGAACACCGGGGTGTTGTTGCCGACGAGGTCGTAGTTGCCCTCTTCGGTGTAGAACTTCAGCGCCCAGCCCCGCGGGTCGCGCACGGCGTCGGCCGCACCGAGGTTGCCCGCGACGGTGGAGAAGCGCAGGAACGCCTCGGTCTGCTTGCCGACCTCGGAGAGGAACTTCGCCCGGGTCCACTGCGAGACGTCACGGGTCAGCGTGAAGGTGCCGTAGGCGCCCGCACCGCGCGCGTGGACGACGCGCTCCGGGATGCGCTCCCGGTTGAAGTGCGCGAGCTTCTCGAGCAGCAGCTGGTCCTGGACCAGGACCGGACCGCCGACGCCCGCCGTCTCGCTGTTCTGATTGTCGGCGACCGGCGCGCCGGCCTCCGTGGTGAGCGGTCCCTGCGTCACGTGCGCCTCCTGGTCATGTCCTGCAAGTCCTGTCCCTTGGCTAATGCCGTAGCCGATCCTACAATGGACATTGTCTAAGTCAAGCGAACTTCCAAAGTCACACCCGTTCGGGACCTGGTCCCTTGGCTGTTAGGCTGGTTCTCATGAGCGACCTGTTGGAACGACTGCGCGGACGCGGATGGCGGATGACCGCGCAGCGGCGCGTCGTGGCCGAGGTCCTCGACGGTGACCATGTGCACCTCACCGCCGACGAGGTGCACGCCCGCGCGGTGGAGCGACTCCCGGAGATCTCCCGGGCGACCGTCTACAACACGCTGGGCGAGCTGGTCAGCCTCGGCGAGGTCCTGGAGGTCTCCACGGACCGCCGCGCCAAGCGCTACGACCCGAACGCCCACCGGCCCCACCAGCACCTGGTCTGCGCCCAGTGCGGCGCCATCAGGGACGTCCACCCGGCGGGGAACCCGCTCGCGGACCTGCCGGACACGGAGCGCTTCGGCTTCACGATCTCGGCGGTCGAGGTGACCTACCGCGGCGTCTGCCCTAACTGCTCCGCCGCCTGACGACAGACGGAAAAAGAGGGGGTGTGCCCGCCGGGCACACCCCCTCTTCGCATGACCCATGGCCGATTCCTGTGGCCCATGGCCGAAAAGGACGCCGAAAACGACTCAGGGCCCGGATCCAATGGATCCGGGCCCTGAGCTTCAGTAGCGGGGACAGGATTTGAACCTGCGACCTCTGGGTTATGAGCCCAGCGAGCTACCGAGCTGCTCCACCCCGCGTCGGTGAACACAACCTTACGGCACCCCTCGGACCAGCGCAAATCCCATAGCTACGCGGGTTGAACGCGGGCCTTAAGCGGTGAGCTCCTGATGCAGCGCCTCGCTCAGCCGCGCCGCCCGCTCGGCGACCTCCGCCGGACCCAGCTCCACCGCCCGGGCGCACCAGCGCCGCCCCTCGGTCAGCTCACCACGGCGGGCCGCGAGGAGCCCGAGCCGGAGCGCGGCGCGGCCGTGCCCCGCGCGGGCGGCCCGGGCCCACCACAGCGCGGCCTCGCGCTCGTTGCCCTCGCGGGCGAGCAGCAGGCCGAGGTTGAAGGCGCCGTTGCGGCTGCCCGCGTCGGCGGCCTCGCGGTACCAGCGGGCCGCCTCGGGGGTGTCGCCGCGCGCGGCGGCGAGCATGCCGACCCGCACCTGCGCGCGGCGGTGGCCCTGCTCGGCGGCGCGCTCGTACCACTCCTCGCACTCGGTCTTCTCCGCGCGCGACTCGCCGAGCGCCGGCCGGCCGGGCTCCGGGCGGCGCGCGTCCAGCAGGGTGGCGAGCCGGAAGGCCGCCTCGGCGCTGCCGCCGCCCGCCGCGCACCGCAGATGGCGCTCCGCGGCCTGCTCCTCGCCGTCCCGCAGGCAGGCGATGCCGACCTGGAGCGCGGCCTCGGTGTGCCCGGCCGACGCGGCGCGCTCGTACCAGCCAAGGGCCGTACGGTCGTCGTCCCGGCCCGCGTAGAGGATGCCCAGGTTGAACGCGGCGTCCACGCTGCCGGCCTCGGCCGCCTTGGAGAACCACGGCTCGGCGCCGCCCGGGTCGCCCGCCTGCAGCAGCAGGACGGCGAGCGCGTTGGCGGCCTCGCGGTGGCCCGCGTAGGCGGCGCGGCGGTACCACTGCTCGGCCTGCTGGGTGCGGTCCTGGGCGGCGTAGAGCAGCCCGAGGTTGTACGCGCCGTTCACGTCGCCCGCGTCCATGGCGGCGCGGTACCACCGCTCGGCGCTCTGCTGCTCGCCGCGCGCGGCGTGCAGGGCGCCCAGCGCGTTGGCGGCGTTGCCGTCGCCGTCCTGGGCGGCGCGCAGCCACCAGACGGCGGCGCTCTCCTCGTCCCCCGCGTCCCGCAGCAGGAACCCGAGCGCGCAGGCAGCCTTCGGCTCGCCGTCCTTGGCGGAGTTCAGGTACCAGCGGCCGGCCTCCTTGAGCTCGCCGCGCTTCTCCAGGATGGCGCCGAGGTGCAGCGCGGCCCGCCGGTGCCCGCGCGCGGCGGCCTGGCGGTACCACTGCTCCGCCTCCAGGGCGGCGTCGAGGTTGTGGCGGGTGCCGGTGCCGTAGGCGGTGTGACGGGCGCCCGTGCCGTGGGCGCGGTCGGCGGACTGCCCGGCGCCGGTGCCGCGGTCGGCCGCGTGGCGGGTGCCGGTCGTGTACGCCGACGCGTCGTGCCGCGTACCGGAGGCGTGCGCGCCGTCGACGGGACGGCCCGTGCCGGTCGCGTACGCCCCGTCACCGGCCTGAGCGGCCGCCGCGGCGGCCGGGGTGCCTGCCTGGCGCTCCAGGACGCGGGCGAGGCGGTAGGCGGCCTCGCGATGGCCCTGCTCGGCGGCGGCGCGCAGCCAGCGCTCGGCGCCCACGTCGCTGCGGTGCTCCAGCAGATCGGCGAGGGCGTAGGCGCCCAGCGCGTGCCCCTGCTCGGCGGACTGGCGCAGCCAGTACTCGGCGGCCGGTTCGTCGCCGCGCTCGCGGTAGTGGCGGCCCAGCGCGTGCGCGGCGGCCGCGGACCCCGCGACAGCGGCCACCCGCCACCAGCCGGCGGCCTCCTCGGCGTATCCGCGCTGGTGGAGCAGGACGCCCAGATTGTTGGCGGCGGCCCGGTCGCCCTCGGCGGTGGCGCCGCGCAGGTAGGGCTCGGCGCCGTCGAGGTCGCCGCGGCGCAGCAGCAGGGCGCCCAGCACGCTCATCGACGCCGCGTCCCCGCCGTCGGCGGCCCGCCGGTGCCGGGCTTCGGTCTCCACGGTGTCGGTGGTGTCGGTGGTGCAAGCGGGGTCGGTGGTGTCGGCGCTGTCGACCATGTCGACGTTCTCCACGGTCCCGGAGTCACCCGTCCCGTACGCGTCCGCGGCGCTCTCGGCATGCCGCTGCACAAACCGCCTTGTCTCCAACAGAGTTGCCCTGTCCCCCATAAATTCCATCGTCGCACCACCCGCAACCCGCGTACACCTGGTATACCGCAGCCAGTGAGGTCACTTCAGCGTTTTGTCGACATGCCCACAGAGAGATAAGTCAAACACGCCTCACCCCAACTCGCCCCACCAGACAGGCCGTTCGCCCCCGTGTCGCGCACATGAGAAGGGCCCGGATCCATTGGATCCGGGCCCTTCTCTTCAGTAGCGGGGACAGGATTTGAACCTGCGACCTCTGGGTTATGAGCCCAGCGAGCTACCGAGCTGCTCCACCCCGCGTCGGTAAACCAACCGTATCACGGTGCGGAGCGGGCTCCGACCAGGGCCGCTCGGGCCCCGGCCGGCTGCCCGGCGCGCTATCCGGTCGGCTTCTGGGCCGCCTTCAGCTTCGCGCTGGCGTCCGCCGCGCGCTGGATCGCGTCCTGCAGGGCGTCCTGCGCCTTGCCGTATGCCGTCCAGTCGCCCTTCTTCATCGCCGCCTCGGAGTCCGCGTACGCCTTCTGCGCGTCCGCGATCGCCTGGTTGAGGGCGGCGTCGGCGGTGGCCGGCGGCTTGGGCGTGGTCTCGCCCGGCGGGGGCGGGGTGGGCTTGGCGCCCTCCACCCCGAAGACCGCGTTCAGCGCCTCGCCGAGGGTGTTCTCGAACACCGTGGTGTCCTTGGTGGTGTCACCGTCCGGCTGGTCCGCGTCGACGTACGACACCGCCACCTTCTTCAGCAGCGGATAGAGCGCGTTGCGGCCCTGGGCGTAGACCGGCTCGACGTAGAGGAACCCGCCGTCGAGCGGCACGGTGAGCAGATTGCCGTACTGGATGTCGGAGTCGGCGCCCTTCATGTCCCGGACGAACTGGGCCACCGACGGCAGACCGTTGAGCTTGCTCTGGACCTGTGCCGGGCCCGGCACGTCCGAGGTCACTCTCAGCAGCCTTATACGGCCGTAGTCCTTGCTGGTGGCGTCCGCGTCGACCGCCATGAAGCCGCCCAGGTTGGGCCGCCCGTTGGGGGTGAACGTGGTCGTCAGCGAGAACTGCTGCTGCTTGTCCCCGGGCATCTTCATGCTCAGGTAGTACGGCGGGACCGCGTTGCCGTCCTTGTTGGTCGGGTCGTCCGGGACCTGCCAGGCGTCACTGCCGCTGTAGAACTGCGCCGGGTCCTCGACGTGGTAGCGGGTGAGCAGCTCGCGCTGGACCTTGAACATGTCCTGCGGGTACCGCAGGTGCTGCATCAGGCTCGGCTTGATCTCGGCGCGCGGCTTCACCGTGTCCGGGAACGCCTTCATCCAGGTCTTCAGGACCGGGTCCTTGGTGTCCCACTGGTAGAGCTTCACCGTGCCGTCGTAGGCGTCGACGGTGGCCTTCACCGAGTTGCGGATGTAGTTGACCTGGTTCTGCTGGGCGACGACCGTGCGCTGCTGGTTGCCGACGGTCAGCGCGTCGGCCGTGGTCTCGCCGAGCGTGGTGCGCGACGCGTACGGGTAGCCGTTGGTGGTCGTGTACGCGTCGACGATCCACTGGATGCGGCCGTCGACGACCGCCGGGTAGGCGTCGCCGTCGATGGTCAGCCAGGGCGCGACGGCCTCGACCCGCTCCTTGGGCGTGCGGTTGTACAGGATCCGCGAGCCCTCGCCGATGGCTCCCGAGTAGAGGATCTGCGGCTCGCTGAAGGCCACCGCGTAGGCGGCCCGGTTGAACGCGTTGGAGAGGTTGACCCCGCTCTTGCCCTCATAGCTGGTGGTCTTCTCGCCGTTCTCCTCGTAGTCCAGCTCCTTCTGCGGCCCGCCGACGATCGAGTACTGGTCGGTCTTCTCGCCGTAGTAGATCCGCTGCTGGTACTTGGGCGTCTGGCCGCTGGTCGGCAGCCCTGCCTCGGTGAAGACCGGCGAGCCGTTGGCGTCGGTCGTGGTGCCCGTGGCCATGATCGCGCCATAGCCGTGTGTGTAGGTGAAGTGGTCGTTGATCCAGTTCCGCTTCGGGATGCCCTTGATGTTGAGCTCCCGCAGGCCGACGACGGTGTCCTGGCCCTTGTAGCGGTCGACGTCGAGGGTCGTCGGGAACTGGTAGTACTTCCGCTTCTGCTCCAGCTGCTGGAACGTCGGCGAGACGATGTTCGGATCGAGCAGCCGGTAGGCCGCCGCCGAGTCGGCGTCGTTGCGGAGCCTGTCCTTGGCCTTGACCGTGGACTTGCCCGAGTAGTTCTCCGGCTTCGTGTCACCGATGGCGTACGCCTGGCGCGTCGCGTCGATGTTCTTCTTGATGTACGGGGCTTCCTTGGCCTGCTCGTTCGGCTGGACCTGGAACTTCTGCACGATGGCCGGGTACAGGCCGCCGATCAGGATGGCCGACAGCACCATCAGGCCGAAGCCGATCACCGGCAGCTGCCACGTGCGGCGCCACAGGGTGGCGAAGAACAGCACGGCGCAGATGGCGGCGATGCAGAAGAGGATCGTCTTCGCCGGCAGATAGGCGTTGGCGTCGACGTACCGCAGACCCGTCCAGTTGCCGGTCGCCTTGAAGTCGCTGGACTTCACGGCGAGGCCGTACCGGTCGAGCCAGTACGCCACGGCCTTGAGGGAGACGAAGACACCGAGCAGCACCGACAGGTGGCCGGTGGCCGCCGCCGTGGCCCGGGCGCCGGGGGAGGTGATGCGCAGCCCGCCGTACAGGTAGTGGGTGAGCGCCGCGGCGATCAGGGACAGCACGGTGGCGGCGAAGCCGAAACCGAGCAGGAAGCGGTACCAGGGCAGGTCGAAGGCGTAGAACGCCACGTCCAGCTTGAACTGCGGGTCCTCCTGGCCGAAGGGCACGCCGTTGACGTACATCAGCCAGGTGCGCCACTGGCCGGAGGCGGAGGCACCGGCGATCAGCCCGACCAGGGCGGTGATCCCGAGGAGCACCCACTTCTTGTACGGCGCGAGACCCATGCGGTACCGGTCGAGGCTCTGCTGCTCCAGCGACATCGCGCTCAACGGCGGGCGCAACCGGTGTGCCAGCCAGATGTTCAGGCCGACGGCGGCCGCCATCAGCAGACCGAACACGGCGAACAGGCCGATCTTGGTCCATAGTGTGGTGGTGAAGACGGTCGAGTAGTTGACCGAGCGGTACCACAGCCAGTCCGTCCAGAACCCGGCGAACATGACGAACGCCATGGCCAGCACGGCCAGCACACCCAGTGTCATGAGCAGGGTGCGGGCCCGGCGGGAGGGCCGGCCGACTCTGATCCGTGGCCCGGTCGGGCCTCCGCCGCGGTCCGGCATCTGGAAAGCCAACGTGCGCCCCTCGAAGTTCGCGGTCGTGTGAAGCGGGCCCCCGCGATGCTAGAGCCCACTGATGCAACTTACTGAGGCTTTACCTAGTTCCCGTCTCGGGGGGATAACGAGGCAGGATATTGACCATGTCCAACGTTTCCTCCTCCGGCCCCCCGATGGCCGCGAGCCCCCTCACCCGAGCCGTGCTCGAGATCGACGAGTACGCGTCCGGTCTCGGCTGGGACCAGCCCGCCCGGCTCTTCGCCCTTGTCGACACCGCCCAGCTGCGCAGCCAGGAACCGGCGCTCGCCGCCCAGCTCGGCCTGGACGGCGACGACGCCGCCGCCCCCCTCACCCCGATCGAGCAGGACGAGTTGCCCGCCGGGCAGGCCCTCGACGACTTCCTCGGGACGATCGCCTGGCCCGACGCGGTGGCCGGCTGCGCGCTGACCGTGGAGCGGCTGATGCTGCCTCCGTCGGCCGAGGCGTCCGTCCCGGAGAACCTCAGCGAGGCCGCCCTCGCCAAGTGGGTCGCCAAGCACCCGGACCGCCAGGAGGTCCGCATGACCGTCGCCGTGCTGCGCGACGGGGCCCGCGAGTCCGCGCTGCGGCTGCGCGAGAAGGACTCTCCCAACGAGGTCCTCACCGGCGCCGATCTGGTGCCGGGTCTGGCCGAGGCGCTGTCGGCGACCTTCGAGTCCTAGGCCGTACGTCTCCGGGGTCCGCGCCGCGTACGGGCCCCGGGGGCGCCGCCGCCGTCAGCTCGTGGAGCAGCGCGGCAGGGAGGCGAGGTCTCCCTTGCGGAGCTTCTCCAGCGACTTCGTCGCGTCGTCGATGGTGTCGACCTTGATCAGGGTCAGGCCGTCGGGGGTGTCCGTCGCGGCGGAGGCGCAGTTGTCCGCCGGGGTCAGGAAGTAGCGCGCGCCCGCGTTGCGCGCGCCCACCAGCTTCATGTCGATACCGCCGATCGGGCCGACCTTGCCCTTCTCGTCGATGGTGCCGGTGCCGGCGATGAACTTGCCGTCGGTCAGCTCGCCGGGGGTCAGCTTGTCGACGATGCCGAGGGCGAACATCAGACCGGCGCTCGGTCCGCCGACGTCCGCGAGCTTGATGTCGATGGTGAACGGGAAAACGTGGTCCGTCCCGGCCCGGATGCCGACGATCGCCCGGTCCCCCTCCGGGGACTTGGCCGTGGTGAGGGTGACGTTCCTCGTGACGGTGGGCGCCTTGCCCGCCTTCTCCGCGGCCGCCGCGTCCTTGGCCGGGACGATGGTGAAGACGACCTTCTGCCCCGGCTTGCGCTTGACGACCTGCTTGGCGACGTCGTCGGGCTGCGTGACGGGCGTACCGTCGACCGCCTTGATCACATCTCCGGCGTGCAGCGTGCCCTCGGCCGGGCTGTCCTTCTGCACGGAGGCGACCACCACGCGCGTGGTGACCGGGATACCCAGCTCGCCCAGGGCGGCGACCTTGGCGCTCTCCTGGGACTGGCTGAATTCCTCGGCGTTCTCCTGGGTGGACTGCTCCTCGGTCTTGCCGTCCGGGTACAGCGTGTCGTGCGGCACCACGACGTTGTCATGGGCCAGCCAGCCGTAGACCGCCTCGACGATGTTCATCCGGTAGTCCGCGCTGGTGACCCTGACCGTGGTCATGTTGAGATGCCCGCTCGTGGGATACGTCTCGCGGCCGCTGATCCGCAGCACCGGCTCGCCGTCGGCCTCGCCGAGCGTGTTGACGGTCGGGCCCGGGCTCATCTCCGAGTACGGCACCGGGAGGAGGACGCCGACACAGAGCAGGGTGATCAGAACGAGCGTGGAGGCGAGCATCGTCGCAGTGCGGCGTGGCATGGAACGACAGTACGGGACGGGTCTGTCAACGCACTGTCGGGGCGGTCCGTACGAGGCGGCCGGCGGGGAGAGGCCGGAGACGTGGCAACTGCGTACGGTGGGCGCCGGTGTCAGGCAGGTCCGGTACCGGAATGGGACTTCTCCATCGCGTCACGGAACCGCGCGTAGCCGGCGAGCTCGGCGACGTCGCCGACAGTTCGGTTCCTCGAGACCCAGCTTGCCCATATCGCCGCGCCTACGACGGCGAAAAGCGGAATCAGCAACCAGGCGAGCACTGCCATCCCGTCCTCCCATCCCCAATGAGCGACCGCAACCAGTGACCGCAACGAGTGATCAGCAGACTAGCCATCCGCTGCTTCAACGCTGCTGCCAGGGGGGCGGTTACGCAAATTGGGGCGGATGCCACCTCAGGGTGTTTCACGGGACGTTTTGCCAGGTCCGAGCGGCGTGTCGGAACCTCAGCAGGCGCCTACCCACTCCTCGGTGCCGTCCGAGAACTGCTGGTGCTTCCAGATCGGCACCTCGTGCTTGAGGTCGTCGATCAGCTTGCGGCAGGCCTCGAAGGCTTCACCGCGGTGCGGGCAGGAGACGGCGACGACGACGGCGAGATCGCCGACGGTCAGATCGCCCACTCGGTGGACGGCGGCCAGGGCGCGTACGGGATAGTCCGCGACGACCTTCTCGGCGACCCGCCGCAGCTCGGCCTCGGCCGTCGGGTGGCAGGAGTAGCCGAGGGCGTCGACGTCGGCGCCACCGTCGTGGTTGCGCACGGTCCCGACGAAGAGCGTGGTGCCGCCGGCCGCGTCGTCGCCGACGGCCCGGAAGACCTCGTCGACGGAGAGCGGGGTGTCACGGATGGCAAGCAGCTTGATGGGGTCCGCCGCAGCCTGCTCACCGGGATGATCGTGCGTGGGTGCCATGCGGTCCATGGTGCCGTACCGCCACGACATCCCGGAATAGCGTTTTCGACCGGCGGTGAGGACCCTCCGTAGGAGGGTCCTACAGACCTCCGTGCCGGGCCGGGGACCGCTGCCTCACAGACCCCGCCGCTTGCGGGCGCGGCGTACCAGCGCGGCCGTGCCGAGCAGCGCGACCGTCGCACCGGCGGCGCCCGCGGCGGTGGCGTCCTTGCGGCCGAGGCGGCGTCCGGCGAGGGTGTGCCGGCCCTGGACCTCTTCGAGCAGCGCCGCGAGGACCTCCTCGTTGGTCCACCGGGGCCGCCAGCCTGCGTCGTGCAGCCGTCCGACACTGACCACCCAGGGGTGCATGGTGTACGCGAGGTCGCCGGCCGGGGACGGGGTCAGGCCGATCCGGTGCAGCCGGGCCGCGGCGCCGAGGGCGACGGCCGACGGCAGCTCCATCCGCCGGATCCCGCTCAGCTCCTCGACCTCCTCCTGTTCCAGCCAGCCGTCGCAGCCGACCGCGAACTCCCCGTCGACCTTCTCGAGGGCCGCGTACTCCAGGGCGCTGACCAGGTCCTCGACGTGGCAGAACTGCCAGGTGGGCCGGGATCCGGCCACCACGAGGAGGCGCGGCGACTCGAAGTAGCGGGTGAGGGCGGTGTCGGTGCCGCCGACCAGGACGGCGGGCCGGACGACGGTGACGTTGAGGCCGGGGTGGGCGCGGGGTGCGCGGCGGCCGAGGCGTTCGATCTCCAGCAGGTCGCCGACGCCGGTGGCCTCGGCGGTCGCCCGGAGCTCGGCGTCCTCGGAGAGCGGGATGTCGTTGTCCGGCAGGGCGCCGTAGACCATCGCCGAGGTGCACAGCACGACCCGGTGCACGCCCGCCGCGGCGGCCGCGGTGAGCACGGTCTGGGCGCCGCGGACGTTGTACGCCGTCCGGGCGGCGGCGTCGGTCTCCAGGTCGAGGTCGACGGCGAGGTGCACGACGACGTCGGCGCCCCGCAGCTTCTCGGCGATGGCCGGATCGCGTACGTCCAGGATGTGCCACTGCGCCTCGGGGATCTCGCCCCTGCGCTCGTCGATGGCGATGACCTGCTTGATCTCCTCGCACGCGACGAGGCGCCGGGTCAGCAGCTCACCGACACCGGAAGCGGCGCCGGTGACCGCGACGACGGGGCCGCGCGCGGCGGACCGGGTTGAGAGGTTTCGCGCTGCGCGAACCTGCGGATCTGGGGAACTCACCGGGCGTCTCCAGCGGTTGTCTTCAGTACGTACGTGAATGACGCGTACGTACCAGGTGGCGTCCATCCTGCCGCAGGCCGCGAGGCGGCGAAGCACTGAGGCCTTATCCGGCCTCGATGTCTAGGCTTGGTGGTGTTGTCGGGCAGTCGCCGCCGGCGGAGAGCCGGCGGCCCTACGAGCCGAGGAAACCCGTGAGTGACACCCCATTCGGATTCGGCCTTCCGCCGGAGGAGCCGGAGAACGGCGACGAGGGCAAGAAGAAGGACCCCGCCGGAGGTGGCCAGGGGTCGGGCGGCGACCCCTTCGGGTTTGGCGGCCTGCCGGGCGGCGCGGACAATCCGTTCGCCGCGATGTTCGGGTCCCTGAACCCCAACGACCTGGGTGCGGCCTTCCAGCAGCTCGGCCAGATGCTGAGCTACGAGGGCGGTCCCGTGAACTGGGACATGGCCAAGCAGATCGCCCGGCAGACCGTGGCGCAGGGCACGGCGGACGGCACGAAGGACGCCAGTGTCGGCCCGGCGGAGAAGACGGCCGTCGAGGAGGCGGTGCGCCTCGCCGACCTGTGGCTGGACCAGGTGACCTCCCTGCCGTCCGGTGCGAACACCGCTGTGGCGTGGAGCCGCGCGGAGTGGGTCGAGGCGACCCTGCCCGCGTGGCAGCAACTGGTGGACCCGGTGGCCGAGCGGGTCGGCGCGGCCATGGGCGATGTGCTGCCCGAGGAGATGCAGGCCATGGCGGGCCCGCTGATCGGCATGATGCGCTCGATGGGCGGCGCGATGTTCGGCCAGCAGATCGGGCAGGCCGTGGGCGCCCTCGCGGGCGAGGTGGTCGGTTCGACCGATGTCGGCCTGCCACTCGGCCCGGCCGGGAAGGCTGCGCTGCTGCCACTGAACATCGAGACGTTCGGCAAGGACCTTGGCGTGCCCAAGGACGAGGTCCGGCTCTATCTGGCCCTGCGCGAGGCCGCCCACCAGCGGCTCTTCGCCCACGTGCCGTGGCTGCGCTCGCATCTGTTCGGTGCGGTCGAGGGGTACGCGCGCGGGATCAAGGTCGACACCTCCAAGCTGGAGGACGCGGTCGGCCAGCTCGACCCGACCCACCCCGAGCAGCTGCAGGAGGCGCTGCAGCAGGGCATGTTCCAGCCGCAGGACACCCCGGAGCAGAAGGCCGCGCTGGCCCGTCTGGAGACCGCTCTGGCGCTGGTCGAGGGCTGGGTGGACGCGGTGGTGCACGAGGCCGCGAAGACCCGGCTGACCTCGGCGGACGCGCTGCGCGAGACGCTGCGCCGGCGCCGGGCGACGGGCGGGCCTGCCGAGCAGACCTTCGCCACGCTGATCGGTCTTGAGCTGCGGCCGCGCCGGCTGCGGGACGCCGCCCGGCTGTGGGCGTCGCTGACCGACGCGCGCGGGGTGGACGGCCGGGACGATCTGTGGGGCCACCCGGACATGCTGCCGACGGCGTCCGACCTGGACGACCCGGACGGCTTCGTCCACCGCGAGCAGCTCGACTTCTCCGAGCTCGACAAGATGCTGGGTGAGGCGGCCGAGCGGGCCGACGAGGACGGCAAGGACGACACCGACAAGTGAGCCTGCACGATGACGCCGTTCTCGTACTGAAGGCGTACGAGGACCAGCTGGAGCTGCGCCAGCTCTATCTGGATCATCTGGCCGCCCACCCGGACGGCATGTGGAAGGCCTGCGGCGCCGGGCACCTCACCGCGAGTGCGCTGGTCGTGGATCCGGAGCGCGGGCGGGTGCTGCTCACGCTGCACAAGAAGCTGGGCATGTGGCTGCAGATGGGCGGTCACTGCGAGCCGGGCGACGCGACGGTCGAGGCGGCCGCGCTGCGGGAGGCCGTCGAGGAGTCGGGCGTGCGGGGGCTGACGCTGCTGCCGGGCGGTCCGGTGCGTCTTGATCGGCATCCCATTCCGGCGCCGTGCCACTGGCATCTGGATGTGCAGTACGCGGCACTGGCGTCGGCCGACGCGGTCGAGGCGATCAGTGACGAGTCGTTGGATCTGCGCTGGTTCCGCTACGACGAGGTGGCGGAGGTGGCCGACGCGTCGGTGGTCCGGCTGGTGGAGCACACCCGCGCCCGGCTCTGACGCCGTGCGGAACACGGTAAGGGGCGGCCTCCAGGGAGGCCGCCCCTTACGTCTGAGCTCTGCGCTCTTGCCGAGCTGTCCGGGCTCAGTTCCAGGCGTTGTTCTGGTTCTGGGCGTGGGAGCCGTGCTGCCCGGCTCCGAACTGGGCGCGCACGCCCTGCCCGATCTGCGCGTTCTGCGGTGGCATGACCTCGCTGGGCTGGACCAGGGCGAAGCCCTGTCCGAGGAAGCTGAGCTCCCAGCCCTCGCCGGTGTTGCCGCGGCGCCGCATCACGCCGGAGGAGTGCGTCTGCGCCTGCATCTGCACCCGCAGCCCGGAGGACCAGGCGACGATCGCGTCGGCGTCGGCGTTGACGTACTTGTCGGGCGTGACCTGCATCATCAGCGGCTGCCCCGAGGTCATCAGGGCGACCTTGCCGCGGCCGGAGATGTTGAGCTGGTACTTGCCCGAGCCGGAGATGCCGTACTGGCTGTCCACGGCGATCACTTCGGTGTGCAGGGTCGAGTCCAGCGCCAGGACGTAGGCGCTGTCGACGGTCATGCCCTCCTGGTCGACGTCCACGACGTGGATGTACTGGGCCAGGTTGGCGAAGTAGACCGTGCCCTGTCCGGAGCAGCGCATCAGGTCGAGGCCCTCGCCGGTGTTGGCGCGGGCCCGGCGCTGGCTGCTGGTCTGGTATTCGCCGTCGAAGTCGACGAGTCCCTGGTAGGCGACCATGGCGCCCTTACGGGCGAGGATGTCGTCGTGGCCGGTGAGCGCGACCCGCAGCAGCTGCGGGTTCTGTACGACGTACCGCTCCTGGCTCTGCTGCTCGGCGTGGTTGAAAAGCGGGCTCTGCATGGTGTTCTCGCTCCCCCTCAGCCCCGGATCCGCAGACGGTCGGTGCTGTCCTCACTCGGCTGGACGACGACGATGCCGCGTCCGGAGAAGGCCATCTGGTAGGCCTCTCCGCTGCCCCGTCCGATCAGGGAGGAGGCCTTGAAGCTGCGCTTGCCCTTGACCTTCAGCTCCGGGGACCAGGCGACGAGGGCGTCCGGGTCGACGTACGTCTCGTCCTCGCCGCGGCCGCAGTCGACGACGATCGGGGTGCCGCGGGAGGTGAGGGCGACCCAGCCCGTACCCGCGATCTGGACGTTCCACAGCCCCTGGCCGGCGAACTTGGCCAGGCCCTTGACCTTCTCGACGCCCCACTGGAGGTGGGCGTCGAAGGCGAGGAGGTTGGTGCCGTTGACGGAGAGCGAGTCGTTGTTGAGGTTGATGACGACGACGTCGGCGCCGTAGTCGGCGAGGTAGAGCAGTCCGTCGCCGGAGCACTTCATGATCGGCGCGCCCTCGCCGGTGATCCACTGGGAGGCGACCTGGCGGGCAGCGGGCGGGTTGGGCTCGTACTGGATGAAGCCTTCGTAGGCGACCATCGAGCCGGTACGGGCGAACAGGTCCTGGCCGGAGGCCATGGCGACCTTCAGCATGGAGCGGCCGTGGTTCTCCATCCGGGCCGCCATCGGAGTCGGGGCGTAGCCCGCGAGTTGCTGGTTCATGTCTTCGGGCTCCCTCAGACCTCGTACGGCTGGACGACGATGAAGTTGCCGGGGGCTCCCCGGAACTGGAGGTTGACGGTCTCTCCGCTGTGGCCGGGGTAGGCGTTGCGGCGCAGCCGGACCTGGCTGGAGAGGATCACCTGCGAGGCGGCGGACCAGGCGACGACGGCGTTGCAGTCGGCGAACGTGGTCGGCGTGACGGGCAGGACGACGGGGACGCCGTGGGTCTTCACGACGACGGTGCCGGTGCCCTGGAACTGCATGGTGAACAGGGCGCCGCCAGGGATGCCGTGGCCCTCGATGCGACGGACCTCGTGCTGGAGGGACTCGTCGAAGGCGAGGACGTTCTCGGCGGAGACGCAGATGGCGTCGCCCTGGAGCTCGATGGGGTGCAGATGGGCGCCTTCCTCGGCGAGGAACACCTGTCCGCGGCCGGTGCAGCGCATCAGCTGCATCTCCTGACCGGTGGCGTTGCCGACGATACGGCCGGCGAACCCGGCGCCCTTGTAGCCGAATTCGACCTTGCCCTGGTACATGACCATGCTGCCCTGGCGGGCCAGGACGGGAACGCCGCCCATGGCCAGGTCGACCCGCATGAGCTGCTGGTTCTGCGGGGTCCAGCGCTGGCCGGTGGCGGCCTCCTTGTACGGAGCGAGCGCGGCGGCGAGTCCGGCGCCGGCGCCCTGCGGGGCCCCTTGCGGCATGCCGCCGGGCGGCATGCCCATGGGGGGCTGCTGGCCGAACTGCGGCTGACCGTAACCGGCCGGCGCGGGCTGGCCGTACGGCGAGGGGGCGGGCGGCGCGGCCTGGCCGGGGACCTGCCCGAACTGCGGCGGCTGAGGCGGCTGGCCGTACGGGGACGGGGGCGCGGGCGGGGCCATCGGCGCCGCGATCGTGGGCGCCCCGTGCACGGGCTGGGGCGCGGGCGCCGGGGCAGGCGCGGGGGCGGCCGGGGCGCCGAAGGAGGGCGCGGGCTGGGCCTGCTGAGGCTGCTGGGGCGCGCCGAACGCGGGAGCCGGGGCAGCAGCCGCCGGAGCCGGGGCGGCGAAACCGGGGGCCGCCTGCGGCGGCTGGCCGGCCGGTTCCTCCTCGGCGACCTCGCCGCCGAAGTTGCGCAGCAGCGCGGCGAGTCCGCCGTCGAAGCCCTGGCCGACGGCGGCGAAGCGCCAGACGTCCTTGAGGTAGAAGTCACCCAGCATCACGGCGCGCTCGGTGGTGAACTCCGAGCCCGTGAAGGAGTACCGGACGACCTCTTCGCCGCCCGCGACGATCCGGATGTAGCCCGGACCGATCTGGGACATCTGGCCGTCGCCGTCGATGGTCGCGGTGAAGGACAGCTTGTGGATCGAGGCCGGGATGCGGTCCAGCGTGACCCGGAAGGACTCGGTGTCACCGGCCTGTGCGCCCAGGAGCTGGATGGATTCCTCGGGTGACTTCGGCTGGTTGAAGAAGACGAAATACCGGTCGTCGGAAAGCTGTTCGTCGGCGTCCAGGCCGAAGCAGCTGATGTCGAAGCTCAGCCCGGGCGCCGCGATCTGCACGCCCACGTACAGGTCGGTCCCGGAAGTGAGATCACTGATCTTGGCCTTGTGGCCCCGTTGGAATTCCCTGGCCATGCGTAACGACCGTCCCCCATCCCGAAATGTGAATGCGTCGCGCCAGGCTAACGGCTGGCGACGACATTGAGCCAAGTCGGGACGGATTCGGTACAGGATCGACGAATGTCACTCTCCGCGAGCGGCCGGCAGATGCGGCAACCGCTCGGCGGCGACGACGCCTTCGAGGTAGCCGCGGGCCCGCTCGGTACGCGGGTAGGCCTCCAGGAGCCGCCAGAAGTCCGGGCCGTGACCGGGCACCAGGAGGTGGGCCAGCTCATGGACCAGGACGTAGTCGACGACGTACTCGGGCATCCCCTGGAGCCGGTGGGAGAGACGGATGCTGCCCTCGGAGGGGGTGCACGACCCCCAGCGGGTGTTCTGGTTCGTCACCCACCGCACGGACGTGGGGCGCGCCCTGCCGCCGAAATACTGGTCCGACAACCGCTCGGCGCGCTCGCCCAGTTCGACGTCGCCCAGCATGCGCTTGCTCTCCTGGGCGGCGAGCTTGTCGAGCATCACGGTCACCCAGCGATGCTCCTCCGCCTCGGACATCCGGGCGGGGATGAGCACGATGGTCCGGTCGCCCTCCCGGTAGGCGGAGACTGTTCTGCTCCGCCGGGAGCTCCTCCGGACCTCGACCGCACTCGTCCCCGACCCGCGGGGCGGTTTCCTTGTCTCGCTGCGCTGTGGGTCGGCGGGCACGCCCCGACGTTACCCGCTGTCAGCGGAGGAAGTCCCGCCTCCAGGACGGTTCGGACGGGATCCACCCACGTCGTACACCATTTGAACGACTAATACCCCGCCCCTGTGGACAACTTTCCGTGGTCTTCGCGCCGCCGAGGCATTCTGACGGCGGAGATCACCACAGCGAGTGATCATGAAACTCCGGGGGCGGAAATGCATCCGATGGTGAAGCCGGCGCTGCGGCGTGCCTGGCGGAATCTTCAGTACGTGCAGTTCGGTGTGACACCGGCGCACGCGGTGGTGGTCGGTCCGGTGGACACGACCACCGGCAGCCTGATCGGGCTGATGGACGGGACGAGGGGCATCGATCTGCTGCGCGCGGAGGGCAGGGCGCTCGGGCTGGACGAGGACCGGGTGGACGTGCTGGTGGACAGGCTGGCCGCGGCGGGGCTCCTCGTCGACGCGGCGGCGGGCAGAGGGGGCGCCGTGGCGTCCGGGCGGCGTCCTGGGGCGCCGGATCCGCTGCGCGCCGATCTGGAGTCGCTCTCCGTGGTCCACCGGGAGCCGGACGGCGCGGCACGGCGCTGGTCGGCGCGGCGGACTGCGCGGGTGCAGGTGCGCGGCGCCGGGCGGGTGGGGGCGGCGGTGGCGGCGCTGCTGTCCGCGTCCGGGGTGGGGCGGGTGGAGGTGCTGGACAGCGGGCCGGTGGAGCCCTGGGACGTGTCCCCTGGCGGGCTGCCGCCGGAGGCGGTGGGCGAGCGCAGGGCCACCGCGGCCCGGCGGCTCGTGGGGAGATCGGCGCCGGGGGGCCGGGTACCGCGGGCCCGGCAGGCGGCCGACGCGCCGGGAGCGGGCAGCGGGCGGCCGGTCTCGCTGATCGTGGTGGCGCCGAGGGACGGGCTGGGGGCGTATCTGCCCGACCCGGTTCCGGCCGGGGAGTGGATCGCGGCCGGCACCCCGCATCTGTACGCGGGGGTGGCCGAGGCAACCGGCGTGGTGGGCCCGCTGGTGCTGCCCGGCGGGACGGCCTGCGCCGGGTGCATGGAGCGGGAGCGGACGGACCGGGAGCCGGTGTGGCCGCGGATGCTGGCGCAGTGGCGGTCCGGCGGGCCGGGCGCCGTGCCCGCCTGCGATCTGGGTCTGGCGACGGTGGTGGCCGGGCTCGCCGCGGCGCACGCCCTGGCGTTTCTCGACGGTGAGCTGCCGGCGAGTGTCGGGGCGCGCTGGGAGACGTCTTCGCCGTTGCTGGAGTGGCGCTCGGAGCGGGTGGTGCCGTACGCCGGGTGTGTTTGCGGCGCCGCTGGTGACGGAGAAGGGGAGCGGGCCTCGGGCGCCGGAGCCGCGCACGACACAATGGCGGGGTAACGGCCACCGGTACGCGACATCGGCGGCGAACGCGGCACAGCAGTCTGGGATTTGGAGGGGCGCATGTCTGATCTACCCCGGAAGGCGGTCACTCGGACCGCCAAGTTGGCCGCGCTGCCACTGGGCTTCGCCGGTCGGGCCACGTGGGGGCTTGGGAAGCGGATCGGCGGGAAGTCCGCCGAGATCGTCGCCCGTGAGCTGCAACAGCGCACCGCGGATCAGCTCTTCAAGGTGCTTGGTGAGCTCAAGGGCGGGGCGATGAAGCTCGGGCAGGCGCTGTCCGTCTTCGAGTCGGCGCTGCCGGAGGAGGTGGCTGGCCCGTACCGCGCGGCGCTCACCAAGCTGCAGGAGGCGGCGCCGCCGATGCCGGTGCGCACGGTCCACGCGGTCCTCGCGGAGCGGCTGGGCGAGGACTGGCGGGAGCTGTTCCTGGAGTTCGAGGACAAGCCGTCGGCGGCTGCGTCGATCGGTCAGGTGCACCGGGCGGTGTGGCACGACGGCCGCGAGGTCGCGGTGAAGGTGCAGTATCCGGGGGCCGGTGAGGCGCTGCTCTCCGATCTGACCCAGCTCAGCCGGTTCGCCCGGCTGCTCGGCCCGCTGGTTCCGGGCATGGACATCAAGCCGCTGATCACGGAGCTGCGGGACCGCGTCTCCGAGGAGCTGGACTACGGCCTGGAGGCACAGGCCCAGCGGGAGCACGCGGCGGAGTTCGCGGACGATCCGGATGTCGTGGTGCCCGATGTGGTGCACCAGTCCGACCAGGTGCTGGTGACGGAGTGGATCGACGGCATCCCGCTCGCCGAGGTGGTGGCGGACGGCACCCAGGAGCAGCGGGACCGGGCGGGTCAGCTGCTGGCCCGGTTCCTGTTCTCCGGTCCGGCGCGTACGGGGCTGCTGCACGCCGATCCGCATCCGGGGAACTTCAGGCTGCTGCCCGCGGTGGCGACGGACGACGGCGAGGAAGGAGAGCCCGGGGACTGGCGGCTGGGGGTGCTGGACTTCGGCACGGTGGACCGGCTGCCCGGCGGGCTGCCGGAGACGATCGGCATCTGTCTGCGGATGACGCTGGCGGGTGAGGCCGAGACGGTCTACGAGCTGCTGCGTGAGGAGGGCTTCGTCAAGGAGAGGATCGCACTCGACCCGGACGCGGTGCTCGAGTATCTGCTGCCGATCATCGAGCCGGCGGAGGTGGACGCGTTCGCCTTCTCCCGGGAGTGGATCCGCAACCAGGCCGCCCGGATCGCCGACCTGCGCTCCCCCGCCCATCAGTTGGGCAAGCAGCTCAATCTGCCGCCGTCGTATCTGCTGATTCACCGTGTGACGTTGAGCACGATAGGGGTGCTCTGTCAGCTGAACGCGACGGTCCGGCTGCGGGACGAGCTGGAGGAGTGGCTGCCGGGGTTCCTGCCGCAGGACGAGGAGACGGAGCCGGACGCGCCGGAGCCGCAGGTGGTGGCGGAGGGCTGAGCGGGGGCGGCCCGCGCCCTCACCACCAGGACGAGTCGAGCCGACCCTCGATCGCCCTGATGTTGGCGCGGGCGCACGCCTCGCAGAAGTACTCGCGGCGGCCGTTCTCCACCGAGCAGGTCCAGGTCACCGGAAGCGGGTCGGCGACCCGGCCGCAGCGGGCGCAGGCGATGCTCTTGCTCTCCTCGGGTGTCCGGGGGTCTCCACCGGAGTCACTACTCAGCACCCTGAAGACGATAACCGGGCGGGGCTCCGCGGCCGGGGCAACGCACCGCGGGGGCCGGTCCGTTCGGACCGGCCCCCGCGGCGGTGGGCTCAGCTGGTGAGCTCCCTGGGTTCTCAGTGCATGACGGCCATGGCCAGCGCACGGCGGGCGCGCAGGGAGACGCGCTCGGCGCGGCGCTGCATGCGCCGGGCGGCGACCAGGCGTACGGCCTGACGTTGCGCGTCGGCTTCCCTCAGGCGGTCGTGCATATGCGCACGGGCCAGGGCTTCTGGGATGAGTTGCATCTCGCGGGTCCTGTTCTGGCGCGAGGCGTTCGCGCCGATGGTGGTGACAGCTGGGGTGGCGGAGCCGGACGGCTCGCTCGTGGAAGAGGACATGGGGGCCTGCTTCTGGGGATCGTGCGTGAGGGGTCGGTCGATGGTTCCGGTGGCGGTCATGCCGCGACGACCGGGTTCTTGCGCGGGCGGCCACGCGGCCGCTTGCGGGCCACGACGACACCCTGGACGAACAGCTCGCCGCCCCAGACACCCCACGGCTCACGCCGCTCCTTGGCGCCCGCCAGGCAGGCCTCCATCAGAGGGCAGGTCCGGCAGAGGGACTTGGCGTACTCGACGTCCGCCGGCGACTCGGCGAAGAAGACCTCCGGGTCGTAGGAACGACAGGGGACCGGTACGCCGAGGTTCTCGATGGCGTCGTCGAGCGCGGTGAGCGCGGTGAGGGGGGTCAAGGTGGAGTCCTCCGTGAGGCCGGGCGGGGGGATCGTTTCGGAAGGCGGTACGGACGGGGCGTGCGCTTCGAGTTGCACGGGGTGTTCTTCCTCGTCTGTTGTTCCGGCCTGTTGACCGGGTGTCGGCTGGTACCGGGTCTTGCGCTGTCCCAAGGCCCCTTCGGCCTGCTCCGCCCGTTCGGGCAAAACAGAAGGGCCGCGGATCCCGGGTGGGGTTCCGCGGCCCTGAAGGCGCCGGCCTGATCATGGATCAGGCTGGATCACTCCAGGGTTCGAGCCCACGGAAGGCCCACATCGTGTGGTGCTGCGTCGTCTGCTGCTTGGTTTCGGCACCGGTCGCCGCGAAGGCGTAGGCCTTGGCCTCGCCAGCCGCTACTCCTGCTTCCAGTGCCTTGGTCGGTCGCTCATTGCGCTCCATGACGGGGAGAGCCGCCAGAAGCGTGGCCGGACGCAGGGACGCGAAGCCGGACACACCGGTGCCAATGAACGCCGAACCGGAGAGGCCGAGCGAGCAGGTGGAGACGACCGAGCGATCGGTCATTTTGTCGGTGCGGACGGTGGTGCTGTTGATGTAGCTGATCACTGGAATCGCCTCCTCTCGGCGTCTCAGGGGGATCGGGGTGAGCCGGTCCCACACGTATTCGGATAAGTACAGCACGGAGACACGGCTTCAGAGAAGCCGCCGTTTCCGTGGTTAAGAACCTATGGGGCTTCCCCAGGCGGGCGCAAACTATTTTTTCGACGAGTTTGCATCAGTCCTCCTCGTCGCCTCCCCCAACCTCTTCACCTGCGCAGATGGCCAGGACATCGGCGCCGAAGCGGTCCAGCTTGCGGGCGCCGACACCGGAGATGCCTGCGAGCTCCCCATCGGTGGAGGGCACGGTCTCGGCGATCGCCATCAGCGTCTTGTCGGTGAAGACGCAGTACGCGGGCTGGCCCAGCTCCTTCGCCTGCTCGGAGCGCCACTCGCGCAGCCGTTCGTAGAGCGCCTCGTCCATGTCGGAGGGGCAGCCCTCGCAGCGCATCAGCTTCATCTCGCCGGCGTCGGTGAGTGTGGTGCCGCAGACCCGGCAGAGGACGGGTCCCCGGCGCTTGCGTCGGCTGCCGCCGCTGCCGCGCTCGATGCCGCCGCCTCCGCCCGCGCCCCGGGCTCCGAGGGCGCCGGAGCCGGGCCGCAGGCCGGTGAGGAAGCGGGTCGGCCGGCGGGAGGCCCGTCCGCCGGGCGAGCGGGACAGCGCCCAGGACAGGGAGAGATGGACCCGGGCCCGCGTGACGCCCACGTACAGCAGGCGGCGCTCCTCCTCGACCTGCTCGTCGGTCTTGGCGTACGTGATCGGCATCATGCCTTCGGTAAGGCCGACCAGGAACACCGCGTCCCACTCCAGGCCCTTCGCGGCGTGCAGCGAGGCGAGCGTGACGCCCTGGACGGTCGGGGCGTGCTGGGCGGCGGCCCGCTCGTCGAGTTCGGCGACCAGATCGGCGAGGGTCGCCTCCGGCTTGACCCGTACGTAGTCCTCTGCGAGCCGGACGAGGGCGGCGAGGGACTCCCAGCGGTCCCGGACGGCGCCGGAGCCGGACGGCGGCTCGGGGGTCCATCCCTTGGTGGAGAGGACTGCCCGGACCTGGGAGGGCAGGTTGTCGGCGTCGTCGAGCAGGGCGTCGTTGCCCCCGGCGCGGGCGGCGCCGCGCAGGGCGACACCCGCCTCCCGTACCTCGGGGCGGTCGAAGAAGCGCTCGGCACCACGCAGCTGGTAGGGCACCCCGGCGTCGGCGAGCGCCTGCTCGTAGACCTCCGACTGGGCGTTGACGCGGTAGAGCACGGCGATCTCGCCGGCCGGGACGCCGGCGGCGATCAGGTCGCGGATGCGGCGGGCGGTGCCCTCGGCCTCGGCGGGCTCGTCGGCGTACTCGGTGTAGACGGGCTCGGGGCCCGGGTCGCGCTGGGAGATCAGCTCCAGGCGGTGCTCGGCGGCCCGGCCGCGGGCCTGGCTGAGCAGGCCGTTGGCCAGGTGCACGACCTGGGGCGTGGAGCGGTAGTCCCGGACGAGCTTGACGACCGTCGCGCCGGGGTGACGGGTGCGGAAGTTCAGCAGGTGGTCGGGGGTGGCGCCGGTGAAGGAGTAGATCGTCTGGCTGGCGTCGCCGACGACGCAGAGGCTGTCGCGGTCGCCGAGCCACAGGTCGAGCAGCCGCTGCTGGAGCGGGGAGACGTCCTGGTACTCGTCCACGACGAAGTGCTGGTACTGGCGGCGGATCTGGTCGGCGATGTCGTGCCGGTCCTGGAGGATGCCGACGGTGAGCAGCAGCACGTCCTCGAAGTCGATCACCGAGCGGTCCCGCTTGAGCTGCTCGTAGAGCGCATAGATCTGGCCGATCTCGGCGGGGTCGCGCGGGGCGTCGCGATGGGTCTTGGCGACGGCGGCGGGATAGTCGGCGGGGACGGTCTGGGTGACCTTCGCCCACTCGATCTCGCTGGTCACGTCGCGCAGCTCGTTGCGGTCGAGCCGGACGCGGCAGCGCGCGGCGGCCTCGGCGACGAGCTGGATCTTCCGTTCGAGCAGCCGCGGCAGATCGCCACCGACTGCTTTCGGCCAGAAGTACTGGAGCTGGCGGAGCGCGGCGGAGTGGAACGTCCGGGCCTGGACGCCGCCCGCGCCGAGCTGCCGAAGCCGCCCGCGCATCTCGCCGGCGGCGCGGTTGGTGAAGGTGACGGCCAGCACACTGGCGGGCGGGAGTATGCCCGCGCGCACGCCGTAGGCGATCCGGTGGGTGATCGCCCGGGTCTTGCCCGTGCCGGCGCCCGCCAGCACGCACACCGGGCCGTGCAGGGCCAGCGCGACCTCGCGCTGCTCGGGGTCGAGCCCGTCGAGCACCGCGTCGGCGGTCTCGGGGACCTGCGGGAAGAGAGTGGAGTGCGTTGCTGCTGTCACCCCGCCATGCTGCCAGGTTCGGGTGGGTCGGTGCGGCGGCTTGTCCACAGGCCCGGGCGACCGGTCGTACGAATACGGGAATGGTGGCGCCGGAGCATACGTTCTCCCCCTGGCACCTCACCCACCAACGAAGGAGCACCGGGCCATGCAGGGCACTGTGACGATGTACAGCACCACGTGGTGCGGCTACTGCCGTCGGCTGAAGAGCCAGATGGACCGCGAGGGCATCGCGTACACCGAGATCAACATCGAGCAGGACCCTGAGTCGGCCGCGTTCGTGGAGAAGGCCAACGGGGGCAACCAGACCGTTCCGACCGTGCTCTTCGGGGACGGTTCGACGCTGACGAACCCCTCGCTCGCGCAGGTCAAGCAGAAGATCGGCGTCTGAGCCGGCTCCGCTCATGGCCGAAAACCCCCGTCCGGGATGTCCGGGACGGGGGTTTTCGTCGTCAGGCCAGGTCTTCAGGCCAGGTCTTCAGGCCAGGCTCTTCGGGCCAGGTCGTCAGGCCACGTCGCCGGGCTTCGGCAGCGGCTTGCCGTACCAGAGCTCGATCAGCCGGGACGCGATCGAGATGCCGTACGGCGGCAGCACCTCGCCGGACTCGAAGGCGGCCGTCAGGTCCTCGCGGGAGAACCAGCGCGCCTCGTGGATCTCCTCCCCGTCCACATTGATCTCGGACGAGGTGGCGCGCGCCATGAAGCCGAGCATCAGGCTGGAGGGGAAGGGCCAGGGCTGGCTGGCGACGTACTCGACCTCGCCGACCGTGACACCGGCCTCCTCGAAGACCTCCCGCGCCACCGACTGCTCGATCGACTCGCCGGGCTCGACGAACCCCGCCAGCGTCGAGAAACGCCCCTCCGGCCAGTGCACCTGGCGGCCGAGCAGCGCCCGGTCCTCCTCGTCGGTGACCAGCATGATCACGGCGGGGTCGGTACGGGGGTAGTGCTCGGCGCCGCAGGCCTGGCAGCGGCGGACATGGCCGGCGGCCGCGATGACCGTGCGCTCGCCGCAGCGGGAGCAGAAGCGGTGCAGCCGCTGCCAGTTCTCCAGCGCCACCGCGTGCACCATCAGGCCGGCGTCGCGGGGCGACAGCAGCAGTCCGGCCTCGCGCAGCCCGGCCGGGCGCGCCGACTGGTCCATGCGGCCCGGCAGGGAGTCCTTCTGCAGGGCGAAATAGCTGACGCCGTCGGTGTCGGTGCCGAGGAAGTAGCGGTGGGTCTCGGTGACCGGTGCCTCGAAGGCCGGAGTCATGACCAGTTCGGTGCGGCCGTCGGGGGTGTCGTCGATCAGCACCTGGCCCCCGGAGACGACGAAGACGCGGGTCGTCGGGTGGCTCCAGGCCGCCGCCAGCCAGGCCTCGTCGAGGCGGTGGTGCGCCATGCGGTCGATGCCGCTGGGCGCGGTCAGCCCGATGGGGCGGTCCGCTGAGTCGTTGCTGATGGTGCTCACAGGTACTTCCAACTCCCCCGGATCGGTGTGCGTTCAGTCAGGATCGGCAGGATCACAGGTCAGAATCGCGCGGTGGGCAGCTCGGACCACAGGTGTGCCGTGGCCTCGACGCCTTTGAGCAGCAGGTCCAGTTCGACCTTCTCGTTCGGGGCGTGCCAGCCGTCGGAGGGCACGGAGATCCCCAGGAAGAGCACGGGCGCGTGCAGGACGTCCTGCAGGTCGGCGGCCGGGCCGGAGCCCCCTTCTCGCGTGAACCGGATCTTGGCGCCGTCGAAGGCGAGGCTCATGGCCTTGGCGACGGACCGGAGGGCGGGGTGGTCGAGCGGCGTCAGGCAGGGCCGGGTGGGGGCGCCGAAGGTGATCTCGTACCGGATGCCGGCCGGGACCTGGGCCGCCAGCCAGTCGCGTACGGCCAGCTCGATCTTGTCGGGGTCCTGGCCGGCGACCAGCCGGAAGGAGATCTTCAGCTGGGCGGAGGCGGGGACGATCGTCTTGCCGCCGGGGCCCTGGTAGCCGCCGCCGATGCCGTTGACCTCGGCGGTCGGGCGGGCCCAGACGCGCTCCAGGGTCGAATACCCGGCCTCGCCCAGGACGCCGTGGGACTTCGCGGTGGCCAGCCAGGACGACTCGTCGAAGGGGAGCTCGGCGATCAGGGCGCGCTCGGCGTCGTCGAGCGGCGCGACGCCGTCGTAGAAGCCGGGGATGGCGACGCGCTCGTTCTCGTCGTGGAGCGCGGCGACCAGGCGGCCCGCGACGGTGGCCGGGTTGGGCACGGCGCCGCCGAAGGAACCGGAATGGATGTCCTGGTCGGGGCCGTACAGCTCGATCTCGCAGTCGGCCACGCCGCGCATGCCGGTGCAGATGGTGGGCGTGGTCTCGGACCACATGCCGGTGTCCGAGACGATCACGGCGTCGGCGGCGAGGCGGTCCGCGTGCTGTTCGACCAGCGCCCGGAAGTGCGGAGAGCCGGACTCCTCCTCGCCCTCGACGAGGAGCTTGAGGTGGACGGCGGGGGCGGTGCGGCCGGTGGCGGCGAGGTGGGCGCGTACCCCCATGGTGTGGAAGAAGACCTGGCCCTTGTCGTCGGAGGCACCGCGCGCGTACATCCGGCCGTCCCGGACGACGGGCTCGAACGGGTCCGTGTGCCAGCCGTCCTCGCGGGCCGCGGGCTGGACGTCGTGGTGGCCGTAGACGAGGACCGTGGGCGCGTTCTCGTCGTCGGAGGGCCACTCGGCGAAGACTGCGGGGGCCCCTGCGGTCTCCCAGACCTCGACGGCCGGGAAACCGGTCTCCGTCAGCTTCGCGGCGAGCCACTCGGCACTGGCCCGTACGTCCGCGGCGTGGCCGGGCTGCGCCGACACGGACGGGATGCGCAGCCAGGCCGCGAGGTCGTCGAGGAAGGCGGCGCGGTGCTGCTCGACGTACGCGCGTACGGCATGGGTCCGTGCGGTCTGGACGGCGCTGTCCGGGGTGTCGCTCATGCTCCTGAGCCTATCCGGCGCCGGGAAGGGGCCGGTCGGGTGTCCCGGTCAGCAAGATGCGCTCCAGCTCCGCGCGGCCGGGCAGCCGGCCGGGGCGGACGACCTCGCCGGTGCGTACGTAGACGAACGCGGCGGTGACCCGGTCGGGCGGGAGGCCGTGCCGCTCGGCCCAGGCAAGCCGGTAGACGGCGAGCTGGAGGGGGTCGGCGGTGCGGGTGCGGCTGGTCTTCCAGTCGACGATCTCGTACGCGCCGGTGTCCTCGTCGCGATAGACGGCGTCGATCCGGCCGCGGACGACCCGGCCGGCGAGGGTGAGCTGGAAGGGGGCCTCGACGCGGTACGGCGTGCGGTGGGCGTAGGGAGTGAGCTCGAAGGCCTCCTTGAGCCGGGCGAGGTCGCGCTCGTCGGCGATCTCGGGCTCGTCGGCGAAGTCCTCGCCGCCGGGGAGCTCGTCGGGGCCGAGCATGGGGAGCGGGAGCGCGTCGAACCGGGACTCCACCCACGCGTGGAACCGCGTGCCGCGACGGGCCGCCGGCTGCGGCGGCCGGGGCATGGGACGGGCCAGCTCCTCGGCGAAGCCGTCGGGGTCGGCGGCGAGGCGGACGAGCTGGGAGGCCGAGAGGGAAGCGGGCAGCGGGACGTCGCGCGTGGTGGCGCGGGCGCGCCGCAGCTCGCCGGTGAGCGCGTCGAGGTCGCGATCCCAGGAGGCGACGAGCCGGGCCTCCTCCGGGGCGAGCCGGGGGCCTTCGGGGGCGACACGGGCGTGCGGGACGGCCTGGGCGTGCGGGACGGGCTCGGGGTGGGGGACGGGCTCGGGGTGGGGGACGGACTCGGCGTGAGGGGCGGATTCGGCCTGCGGTGCCGGTGGGGCGTCGGGGGCGTCCTGGGGCCAGGGCTCGTCGTCCGGCCAGGGCTCCTCGTCGGGCCAGGGGGCTTCGTCCTGCCATGGCTCCTCCTCCGGCCAGGCGTCCTCGCCGGGGTGCGGGGGTTCGAGGGACTCCGGGGCGTCCAGGTACGCCAGGACCGTGTCCGCCGCGGCGCGGCGGCGGGCCAGGGACAGGGCGTCCAGTGGCAGGGGCCAGGCCTGGTCGGCCCGCTTCTCGTCGAGGGCGGGGTTCTCGGCGCCCTTCTCGGGCTCGTCCGCCCATACCTCGATCTCGCCGAAGCCGGCCGCGCAGTGGTCGTACAGCGCGTGGAGGAACGACGACGGGCCCCTGGGCCGCTTCTGGGAGGGGCCCCACCAGTGCGCGGAGGCGAGCAGGAGGGAGCGGGGGCGGGTGAAGGTCACGTAGCCGAGGCGGAGCTCCTCCGTGTGCTGGTGCTCGCTCATCCGCTCCTTGAAGGTCTTCATGGACCGCGCGGTCCACTCGTCGAGGGAGGGCAGCGTCGGCGCGTCTCCGCGCAGGGCGTGCGGCAGGACCTGGGGCTGGGACGTCCAGGACTCGCGCGAGCGGCTGCTGGGGAACTGGCTCACCACCAGACCCGGGACGGCCACCACGTCCCATTCCAGGCCCTTGGACTTGTGGGCGGTGAGGACCTTGACCGTGTTCTCGCCGCCCGGGAGGGCGTTGTCGAGGCCCTTCTCGTACTGGGCGGCGGTGCGCAGGAAGCCGAGGAAGGCCAGCAGGGTGGCGTCGCCGTCGAGGGAGGCGAAGCCGGCGGCGATGTCGAGGAAGTGGGAGAGCGTCTCGCGGCGGCGGGCCGCGAGGGCGTGCGGGGAGGCGGAGAGCTCGACCTCGAGGCCGGTGGCGGCGAGGACGCGGTGCAGCACGTCCATCAGCGGGTCGGCCAGCGAGCGGCGCAGCTCGCGCAGTTCGGCGGCGAGGCGGGCGAAACGGACCCTGGACTCGGCGGAGAAGGGCAGGCCGTCGTCGTCGCCGTTCGCGGCGATGAAGGTGTCCAGGGCGTCGGCCAGCGAGATCACCTCGGCCGGGTCGACGCCTTCCACGGCCGCGGCCAGGCGCTCGTCGGGATCGTCCAAGTCCCCCGGGGGGCGGTGGACGAGCAGCCGGGCGCGGCGGCCGAGGAGGGCCAGGTCGCGGGCGCCGATGCGCCAGCGCGGGCCGGTCAGGAGCCGTACGAGCGAGGCGTTGGCGCCGGGGTCCTGGAGGACCTCGCAGACGGCGACCAGGTCGGCGATCTCGGGCAGGTGCAGGAGCCCGGACAGGCCGACCACCTCGACCGGGACGTCGCGCGCGACCAGGGCGGCCTGGATGGCCGCGAAGTCCGTGGCCGTACGGCACAGGACGGCGATCTCGCCGGGCTCCTTGCCCGTACGGACCAGATGGGCGAGGGAGTCGGCGAGCCAGTCGATCTCCTCGGCGTGGGTGGGCAGGAGGGCGATGCGGACCGAGCCGTCACGCTCGGCGCCCGGGGCCGGTCGCAGCGCCTCCACGCCCGCGTGCCGGGCGCGCAGCGGCTCGGCGAGGCCGTTGGCGAGGTCGAGCAGGCGGCCGCCGCTGCGCCGGTTCTCGCTCAGCGAGTAGCGGGTGGCGGGGGTGCCGTCGGCATACGGGAAGTGGGCCGGGAAGTCGTCGAGGTTGGCCACGGAGGCGCCGCGCCAGCCGTAGATGGCCTGGCAGGGGTCGCCGACGGCGGTCACCGGGTGGCCCGTGCCGTCCCCGAAGAGCCCGGACAGCAGGAGGCGCTGGGCGACGGAGGTGTCTTGGTACTCGTCGAGCAGGACGACCCGGAATTCGTCGCGGAGGATCGCGCCGACCTCGGGCCGGGTCGTGGCCAGCTCGGCGGAGAGGGCGATCTGGTCGCCGAAGTCGAGCAGGTCGCGGGCGCGCTTGGCCGCGCGGTAGCGGACGACGAGGTCGAGCAGCTCCCGGCGGGCGGCCGCGGCCTCGGGCACCTTGCGCAGGTCGGCGTTGCTGAGCTTGGCCGACTCCAGGGCGGTGAGCAGCGCGGAGTCGTACGCGCGGAGGTCGGCGGGGCGCACGAGGTGCTCGGAGAGCTCCGCGTCGAGGGCGAGGAGGTCTCCGACCAGTGTCGGGAAGGACTTGGTCAGCGCGGGGTACGGCCCGGGCGCCTCGCGCAGCACGCGCGCGGCGAGCTGGTAGCGGGTGGCGTCGGCGAGGAGCCGGGAGGTGGGCTCCAGGCCGATGCGCAGGCCGTGGTCGGTCAGGAGCTGCCCGGCGAAGGCGTGGTACGTGGAGATGCGGGGCTCGCCGGGCGGATCGTCCGCGTCGATGACGTCGGGGTCGGTCACCCCGGCCCGTACGAGCGCCTTGCGGACGCGCTCGGCGAGCTCGCCCGCGGCCTTGTTGGTGAACGTGAGACCGAGCACCTGCTCGGGGGCGACCTGTCCCGTGCCGACCAGCCAGACCACCCGGGCGGCCATCACCGTCGTCTTGCCGGAGCCGGCTCCGGCCACGATGACCTGCGGGGCGGGCGGCGCGGTGATGCAGGCCGTCTGCTCCGGGGTGAACGGAATGCCGAGGAGCTCCTTGAGCTGCTCGGGGTCGGAGATACGTGCGGTCACCTCAGAGAGGCTAGCCGGGGCCACTGACACTCCCCCGCCGCGCGGTCCGGCGGGCGAGGGCCGGGCAGGTCAGAGGGCGGTTCCGCGGTCGAGCTTCTCCAGGTCCACCGTCTCGTCGGCGGGCGGGACGACGACCTTCACCGGCTTGTCGAAGTCGGACAGGAGCATCGTGCCTGGCTCGTCCCCGCCCTTCTTCACGATCTTGAGGATGTAGGGCTTGCCTTCCTTCGCGACGTACACGGTCGTGGTCTCCCCGTCGGCCTTCTTCTTCACCAGCGTGGCCACCGGTGTGTCCTCGACCTTGGTGTCGGCGCCCCTGGTCAGGCCGGTGCGCTCGTCCTCGTCCTTGTCGAGGTCGGCCAGTAGGGCCTTGAGGTCACAGACCCCGGACAGATCGGAGCTGCCCTCCTGCCCCGGGGCGATCTTCAGCCAGCGGCCCTTGAGGAGCTCGATCGTGGGGCCGATCTGCGGCTCGGGCATGCCCTGGGAGGTCATGGAGGCGCGCCAGAACTTCTCGTCACCCTTCATGTACGTGGCACCGCCCGTCTGCCGCAGCTCGGCGGTACCGCCCTCGACCTTCAGCTTGCCCGTGCACTGGGCCCTGTCGTTCACCGAGAAGTCGACGTCGAGGGGCTGGCCGTCCGAGACGCTCCGGCCGCTCATGCGCAGCGAGGTCGCGGACTGCGTCGCCTTGACGGCGCGGTCGCCGATCTCGTCGGCGCTCAGGTCCTTGAACGGGTCGGGCGAGGGGGTGGGGGCGGCGACCCGCACGTCCTGGGCCACGGGACCGGTCGGGGCCCCGGCGCTCGCGGCCTGGGTGGAGCCGGCCGTGCCGGCGATGACGGCCGCGCACACCATCGCGGCGGCCTGGAGCTTGCGACGGGACGGCATGCGGCCCTCCTCGGATTTCCGGGGGGCTCGGTGGATTCCGGGGCTCGGTTCGCCTCGATTCCCTTGTCTCCCCTCGTCCAGACTGACCCGCCTGGCCCAACGCCGCTACTCCACGATGTGGCGGCCCTCGGGCTGAGCACTGCACGAGGCGCGGAACGTGCAGTGGGTGCAGTGCTGGCCGGTGGTGGGGGTGAAGCGTTCGTCCAGGACCCGGCCGGCGGCGGTGGCCAGCAGGTCGCCGACCCACTCGCCGGAGAGGGGTTCCTGAGCCTGGATCTTCGGCAGGGCATCGCCGCCCTCCTTCTGGGGGGCGGCCTGGCGCAGCTGGACGAGTTCGGCGCCGCCGGGGTCCGGGCGGTGGCCGTCGAAGACCTCGTCGACCGCGCCCTCGCGCACGGCGAGCTGGTAGACGGCGAGCTGGGGGTGGTGGGCGACCTCGTCCTTGGTCGGCGCGGACTTGCCAGTCTTGAAGTCGACGACGTACGCGCGGCCCTGTTCGTCGCGTTCGACACGGTCCATGGAGCCCCGGATCCGTACGGCGTACTCGCCCGCCTCCAGGGTCACGTCGAAACCGTGCTCGGTGGCGGCGGGGGTGCGGCCGCCGCGGTCCATGACGTGCCAGCGCAGGAAGCGCTCCAGCGCCACGCGCGCGTGCTCCTTCTCCTGGACCGACTTCCAGGGGGCGTCGAAGGCGAGGGCGTCCCACACGGAGTCGAGGCGTTCCATGAGCACGGCGAGGTCGGCGGGGGTACGACCGGAGGCGACCTCGTCGGCGAGGACGTGGACGACGTTGCCGAAGCCCTGGGCTGCGGTGGCGGGCGCGTCCGCCTTGACCTCGCGGCCCAGGAACCACTGGAGGGCGCAGGTGTTGGCGAGCTGGTCGAGCGCGCTGCCGGAGAGGGCGACGGGGCGGTCGCGGTCCCGCAGCGGCGCGGTGGAGTGCGTGGCGTCGTACAGCCCCCACCAGCGGTACGGATGGGCTGCGGGGACGAGCGGCTGGTCCTCGTCGTCGGTGAGGGCGGCGAGCCGGGCGAGGCGGCGGGCGGCGGCGTCGCGGAGTTCGGGGCTCGCGTCCGGGTCGACGGTCGTGGCGCGCAGCTCCGCGACGAGAGCGGCGACGGCGAGGGGCCGGCGGGGGCGGCCGGTGACGTCCTTGGGCTCGGCACCGAGCTCGGTCAGGAAGCGGGAGGGCTGGTCGCCGTCGTCGGCCGGTGCCTTGACGGCGGTGACGACGAGCCGGTCCCGGGCGCGGGTGGCGGCGACGTAGAAGAGGCGGCGTTCCTCGGCCAGGAGGGCGCCGGGCGGCAGCGGCTCGGCGAGGCCGTCGCGGCCGATGCGGTCCGCTTCGAGGAGGGAGCCGCGGCGGCGCAGGTCGGGCCAGAGGCCCTCCTGCACGCCCGCCACGACCACCAGGCTCCATTCCAGGCCCTTGGAGCGGTGGGCGGTCATGAGGCGTACCGCGTCGGGGCGGGCGGCGCGCCGGAAGAGGGTGTCGGCTGCGATGTCCTGGGCGTCCAGCTCCTCGAGGAAGTTGAGGGCGCCACGGCCGCCGGTGCGCTCCTCGGCGCGGGCGGCGGTCTCGAACAGCGCACACACGGCGTCGAGGTCACGGTCGGCGTTGCGCCCGGCGGCGCCCCCACGCAGGGCGGCGCGCTGGAGCCGCTGGGGCCAGCCCGTGCCGTTCCAGAGCAGCCAGAGCGCCTCCTCGGCGGTGCCGCCGTTGTGGAGCAGCGCACGGGTGTCCCGCAGCAGCTCGCCGAGGCGCAGTGCGCCGCGGGCATACGCCGGGTCGTGGACGGCGAGCCGCTCGGGCTCGGCGAGCGCGCGGGCGAGGAGCACGTCGGAAGGCGGCGGGATGCGATTGCCCCCTGCCCGCTCCTCGTCCCGCAGGGCCCGCCCCAGCCGCCGCAGATCGGCGGCGTCCATGCCGCCGAGGGGTGAGGTGAGGAGGGTGAGAGCGGTGTCTGTGTCGAGCCAGGACACGTCGTGGGCCTCGGGGGTCGCCTCGGCCCGGCCGTCCGCCTCGGCCGTCGCGTCGTCGGCCCCGGGCTCCGCGGACGGGGACCCGGGGTCCGCCCCGGGCTCCGGGGACGGAAGCACGGGCTGCCCGAGCGCGGCGCCCGCGGCCTCGCCGGGGCCCGGCGGAGGGGCCGTCGCTGCCGCGCGGAGGGCGGTCAGCAGAGGGGAGACCGCCGGTTCGTCGCGTAGTGGGGTGTCCGCCGAGTCGGTTTCCAGGGGGACCCCCGCGGACGTCAGGGCGCGGCGGAGGGCCGGCACGCGGGTGCCCGCGCGGACCAGGACCGCCATCGCGTTCCAGGGGACGCCGTCCTCCAGGTGGGCGCGGCGCAGGAGGTCCGCGATGTTGTCGACCTCGGTGGAGGCCGTCGGGTAGGTGTACGTCTCCACCTGGCCGCCCTCGCGGACCGGCGCCAGCTCGCGGTGGGCACGGGCCTTGTCGGCGGGCAGCCGGGGCAGCGGCATCCGCTGGGTGAGCAGCCGGGTCGCCGCGAGGAGCTGGTCACCGGAGCGCCGGGAGGTGGTGAGGACGGCCACCGGGGCCGTACGGCCGTCCGCGCGGCGGAAGGTGTCCGGGAAGTCGAGGATGCCGTTCACGTCGGCGCCCCGGAAGGCGTAGATCGACTGGTCCGGGTCGCCGAAGGCGACCAGCGTCCGGCCGCCGCCGGCCAGCGCGCGCAGCAGCCGTACCTGCGCGGGGTCCGTGTCCTGGTACTCGTCCACGAACACGGCGTCGTACTCCGGCAGGGCCACCCGCTCCGCCAGGAGCACGGCGCGGTGGACGAGCTCCGCGTAGTCCAGGACACCCTGCATGTCGAGGACGTCGAGGTACTCGGCGAGAAAGCCCGCCGCCGCCTTCCAGTCCGGCCGCCCCACGCGCGCCGCGAACCGGGCCAGGGCGCGCGGGCCGAGGCCCAGTTCCCGGGTCCGGGCGAGCACGGCGCGGACCTCGTCGGCGAAGCCGCGAGTGGTGAGGCAGGCCCGCAGGTCGTCGGGCCAGTCGATGCCGGCCAGGCCGTCGCGCTCCAGGTCGAGCTGGCCGGCCAGCAGCTCCCGTACGGCCACGTCCTGCTCCGGGCCGGACAGCAGCCGCAGCGGCTCGGCGAAGAGATCCGCGTCCTGGTGCGCGCGGATCAAGGCGTAGCAGTAGGAGTGGAAGGTGGTGGCCTGCGGCGTCCGCGCGCCCCCAAGACGCGCCGCCATGCGGTCCCGCAGTTCCACCGCCGCCTTGCGGCTGAAGGTGAGGACGAGCAGCCGTTCCGGATCCGCGCCCCGAGCCACGCGCGCGGCGACCGACTCGACCAGGGTCGTCGTCTTGCCAGTGCCGGGACCTGCGAGAACGAGCAGCGGTCCGCGCTCGTGCTCAACCACGGCCCGCTGCGACGCGTCCAGGAGAGGGGGGTCCACCGGGTCCGGCGGGGTACGCACCAGTCGGTACGCGCCCGGGGGCTTCGGCCGCACCGGTCCCTGGTACGGCGTACGCCGGGTGGTGGAGGAGGAACTCACGTGGATCGCCGGTCCTGGTGGGTGTGCTGGTGGTGAGGGAGCTCGGGGTGCCGGAAAACGCTACGCGACGTGAGGCCCGGCACGCAGGCGGTCCACGCCGGAGGCCGTGGGGCGCCGGTACCCGCCGTCCGCGGCCACCGCACAACTCGAACCAACGCCCGGCACGTACTCCGTACGCTCCTCAGGGTGCCCGTCGCACCGCCGGATGGCCGAAGCTGTCACGTGTGAGCTCCCGCACTCCCCTCGGCGTCCGCGCGATCGCCGCCGCCACCGCCGCCGTCCCACCGCGCCCTGCGCATGTCGAGGCGCGGCACATGCCCCTGCGCGCTGCGCGCCGCCTCCCGCAGGGGCGTACCCTCCGCGCGGTAGTGGCCGAGCGCCCTCAGCTCATGGCCGGGCAGCAGCGTGCCGTCGGAGCGCACCACGCGCCACCACGGGACCGCGGAGCCGTACAGCGCCATCACCCGGCCCACCTGGCGCGGGCCGCCCTCGCCCAGCCATTCGGCGACGTCCCCGTACGTCATCACCCGGCCGGGCGGGATGTGTTCGGCGACCTCCAGCACCCGCTCGGCGTACTCAGGCAGCTCGGGCAGATCCGGCACCTCATCGCTCATCCGGCCCATCCTGCCTTACGGCGCGGACAGTGCACGCTGGAACGTGAGACCGGTGGCACGGTGGAGCTGAGGGCGCCGCTTGCGCACCGCGCGCCCCCGCCATGCACCCTGATGGCTTCCGCTGTCGGCCGGTCATGCCACCATCGTGCGGGCGGTGACTGGTGATACGAGATCAAGAAGAGACCGAGATGACGAAGGGGCACGGCGTGCAGCCTCCGAAGGGCGAACGCACCCCTGACGCCCAGCCACGCCCGGAATCACCGCGTCCGGAGCGCGGCCCCGAGGCGGGCCCCGACCACCGCGATCCCGAGGCCGGCCACGCGCCCACCCCCGGCCCTGATCCCGTTCCCGACCCGGACGCCGACCGCGAGCCCGACGACCGCCCCCAGCCCGACGAACGCCCCGACGAGCGCTCCGAGGAGCACGTCGAGCGGGTCTCCGGCGACGAGCCGCTGCTCGCTGCGCGCGTGCACCGCCCCTCCGACCTGCTCCGCCTGCTCGTCGGCGTCCTCGCGATCGCCGTCGTCCTCGCCATCGCCGCCTTCGCGCACGGCACCACCACCGGCCTCGAACAGGACATCAGCAAGGGCACCCAAGGCGCCCCCCGCGTCTTCGTCAACTTCGCCGGACTCGCCTCCAGCATCGCGGTCCTGCTCGTCCCGGTCGCCTTCGCCATCGAGCGGCTGATCAAACGCGACGGCCTGCGCATCGCCGACGGCGTCCTCGCAGCCGTGCTCGCGCACGGAGTCACCCTCGCCACCGATCTCTGGGTCGCCAGGGCGGCTCCCGGCTCGCTCCAGGAGGCCCTGACCCGTATCCAATCGGGCGGCGGCCTGACCGATCCGGTGCACGGCTACCTCGCACCGGTCATCGCGTACATGACCGCCGTCGGCATGGCCAGGCGGCCCCGCTGGCGCGTGGTGCTGTGGGCGGTGCTGCTGCTCGACGCGTTCGCGATGCTGGTCGCCGGGTACACCACGCCGTTCTCGATCATCCTGACCGTGCTGATCGGCTGGACGGTCGCGTACGGCACGCTCTACGCGGTCGGCTCCCCCAACGTCCGGCCCACCGGGCAGAACCTCCTCGCGGGGCTGCGCCGGGTCGGATTCCGCCCGGTCACCGCGATGCGCGTCGAGGGCGCCCCGGAGTCGTCCGACCACGGCGACCGGGGCCGGCGCTACATCGTCACCCTGGAGGACGGCCCGCCGCTCGACGTCACGGTCGTCGACCGCGAACAGCAGGCGCAGGGGTTCTTCTACCGGGTCTGGCGTCGGCTGACCCTGCGCGCCATCACCACCCGGCGCTCCATCCAGTCGCTGCGCCAGGCCCTGGAGCAGGAGGCGCTGCTCGCGTACGCGGCCATCGCCGCCGGGGCCAAAGCGCCCAAGCTGATCGCCACCTCCGAGCTGGGGCCGGACGCGGTCATGCTCGTCTACGAGCACCTGGGCGGCCGTTCCCTGGACTCGCTGGCGGACGAGGAGATCACCGACCAGGTGGTAGGCGACGCCTGGCAGCAGGTGCGGGCGCTCCAGTCGCGCCGGATCGCGCACCGCAGGCTCACCGGCGACGCCATCCTGGTGGATCGTTCCGGCAAGGTGATCCTGACGGATCTGCGCGGCGGCGAGATCGCGGCCGGCGACATCGTGCTGCGGATGGACATCGCCCAGCTGCTCACCACGCTCGGCCTGCGGGTCGGCGCGGAGCGCGCGGTGGCCGCCGCGGTCGAGGTGCTCGGTCCCGACGCCATCGCCGACTGCCTGCCGCTGCTCCAGCCGATCGCGCTCAGCCGCTCCACGCGCGCGACGCTGAGGAAACTGGCCCGGGAGCGCTCCAAGCGGGAGCGCGAGGCGGTCCTCGCCGCGTCCGAGGCGGCCAAGCAGGCCCGGTCGGAGGCGGCGCGGACCGGTGAGGGGAAGGCGGCGCGCAAGGCCGTGCGGGCCGAGAAGCTGGCCGAGAAGCGCGCCGAGAAGCGGGCCCTGGACGTCGCGCTCGACGAGGCCCGCGAGGAGGACCTGCTCGCCCAGATCCGCCAGCAGGTGCTGTTGATCAAGCCGCAGGCCCCGGTGGAACCGGTGCGTCTGGAGCGCATCAAGCCGCGCACGCTCATCAGCCTCATCGCCGGTGCCATCGCCGCGTACTTCCTGCTCTCCCAGATCGCCCGTACGCCGCTGTCGACGATCGCCCAGGCCAACTGGGGCTGGCTCATCGCGGCGGTGCTCTTCTCGGCGCTGACCTACGTGGCGGCCGCGATGAGCCTGCTCGGGTTCGTGCCGGAGCGGGTCCCGTTCTGGCGGACGGTGGTGGCGCAGGTCGCCGGGTCCTTCGTGAAGATCGTGGCGCCGGCGGCGGTCGGCGGTGTCGCCCTGAACACCCGCTTCCTGCAGCGCTCCGGGGTCCGCCCCGGCCTCGCGGTCGCGAGTGTGGGCGCCTCGCAGCTCTTCGGGCTCGGCGCGCACATCCTGCTGCTGCTCGCCTTCGGCTATCTGACCGGCACGGAGAAGACCCGGTCGTTCACCCCGTCCAGGACGGTGATCGCCGGGCTGCTGACCGTGGCGGTCCTCGTGCTGGTGGTCACCGCGATCCCGTTCCTGCGGAAGTTCGTCTCGACCCGGCTGCGGTCGCTGTTCGCCGGTGTCGTCCCGCGCATGCTGGACGTCCTGCAGCGGCCGATGAAACTGGTCACCGGCATCGGCGGCATGCTGCTGCTCAGCGGCCTCTTCGTGCTCTGCCTGGACGCGTCGATCAGAGCCTTCGACCACGGAAACCAGCAGCTGACCTATGCCAGCATCGCCGTCGTCTTCCTGGCCGGCAACGCGCTGGGGTCGGCCGCGCCGACACCGGGCGGTGTCGGCGCCGTGGAGGGCGCCCTGACCTTCGGTCTGGTCGCGTTCGGACTGCCGCTGGAGGTCGCGACACCGGCGGTGCTGCTGTACCGGCTGCTGACGCTGTGGCTGCCGGTGCTGCCGGGGTGGTTCAGCTTCAACTCACTCACCCGGCGTGGCTCCCTCTAGGCACGCCCGGACGGCTGTCCGCGCCGACCGGCCGAGCCACCCGCTTGGCCTCCGCCCCGCGCGGGGCCGGGCGGCCCGGCGCACGATGGACGCATGCCGACCTCCTCCGCCGCGCGGCGCGCCGCGTTCCTCGCCACCGCCGCCGCCGGCGCGGCAGCCGTCCTGATCACCGCCGGATGCACCGACAACGGAGACAAGGACGCGGCCGCGGACGGCCCCAGGGACCTGGCCACCCAGACGCTGGAATGGTCGAAGTGCCCGGCGCCGTCCGAGGCGGAGGGCGGCGGCACCGCCCCTTCGCCGCTGCCCGGCGGCACCATCTGGGAGTGCGCCTTCATGGACGCCCCGCTCGACTACGCCAAGCCCGACGGCGAGACCATCGAGCTCGCGCTGATCCGCGCCCGCGCCACCGACCAGGCCCGTCGCATCGGCTCGCTGATCTTCAACTTCGGCGGCCCCGGCGGCTCCGGCATCACCGGCCTGCCGTCCTTCGCGAAGGACTACGAGCGGCTGCGCACCCGCTACGACCTGGTCAGCTTCGACCCGCGCGGGGTCGGCCGCAGCGAGGCCGTCGAGTGCCTGGACAACCGCCAGCTCGACGCGTACTACGCCGAGGACTCCTCCCCCGACGACGCCGCCGAGGAGAAGACCTTCACCGACGGCCTGAAGAAGTACGCGGAGGGCTGCGAGAAGAACTCCGGCGACGAGCTGCCGTTCGTCGGGACCACCAACGCCGCGCGTGACCTGGACCTGATGCGCCAGGTCCTCGGCGACGACAAGCTGTACTACTTCGGCGTCTCCTACGGCACCGAACTCGGCGGCGTCTACGCCCACCTGTTCCCCAAGAACGTCGGCCGCGCCCTCTTCGACGCCGTCATCGACCCAACCGCCGGTACGCAGCAGGGCGCGCTCGCCCAGACGAAGGGGTTCCAGCTGGCGCTGGACAACTTCTCCGCCGACTGCGTGGCCCGCGGCGGGGAGTGCCGGCTGCCCGGCTCCACCCCCAAGGAGATCGAGTCGTTCATCACCGGGCTCCTGGCCGAGCTGGAGAAGAAGCCGATCGACGGCATGGGCGACCGCCGGCTCACCCAGTCGCACGCCGTGAACGGCATCCTCCAGGCGCTCTACTCCAAGGAGCTGTGGCCGCTCCTGGAGCAGGGGCTCGACGAGGCCGACGGAGGCAACGGCGCCCTGCTGCTCGCCCTGTCGGACGCGCTGAACGGCCGCAACCAGGAGGGCGACTACAGCAACCTCCAGGCCGCCAACGCCGCCATCAACTGCGTCGACTTCAAGGAGCGCTACAACGCCGAGCAGGCGAAGGCGAAACTCCCCGAGTTCCGGGCCGCGTCGCCGGTCTTCGGCGACTACATGGCCTGGTCCCTGATGAGCTGCTCGCAGTGGCCGGTGTCCGGCACCTGGGACCACCCCGATGTCAGCGCCCCCGGCTCCGCCCCCATTCTGGTGGTCGGCGGCACCGGCGACCCGGCGACTCCTTACGAGGGAACCCGCAAGATGGTCCAGGCCCTCGGCAAGGGCGTCGGTGTGGAGATCACGTACCGCGGTGAGGGCCACGGCGCCTACAACAGCGGCAGCAAGTGCGTGCAGAACACCGTCGACGCGTACTTCCTGTCCGGGAAGATCCCGGCCGCCGGAACGGTCTGCCAGTAGCCGTCGCTCCCGCCGAGTGTCCGAGCCGCCCCCTAGGATGGCGGTCCGGTTCCGGATAGCGGGGGTACGGCATGACGATGCGGGTACGGGCCGCGGCACTGACGGTCGCCGCGCTGATGGTCGTCGGCACGGCCGTCGGCTGCGACGCCCCAGGCGCCGAGGGCGCGGAAGGTGCCTCCCCGTCGCCCGGCGACGCCAAGAACCCCGCCTCTCCCTCCTCCGTCCCCTCCCCCACCGAAGATGGGGGTCCACTGCCCGTCTCGCTCACCGGACAGCGCCCGGTCTGGGGCGACTGCAAGGCTCCCGAGGGCGGCGAGCGCCCCGCTGCGGCCTGGCGCTGCACGCGCGTGAAGGTCCCGCTGGACTACGCGAAGCCGTCCGGCCCGACGATCTCCGTGGCGCTGATCCGCAAGGAGTCCCGCGACAAGGACCGGCGGATCGGCTCCCTCCTCTTCAACTTCGGCGGCCCCGGCGCCTCGGGCGTCGACATCCTGCCCCGGATGGCCGGCGAGTACGAGAAGCTGGGCGGCCGCTACGACCTGGTGGGCTTCGACCCGCGCGGCGTCTCCCGCAGCTCGGGCGTGGTCTGCCGGGACGACAAGGAGATGGCCCGCTCCGAGGCGGACACCGACCTCACCCCGGAGACGGACGCCGAGGTGGCGGCGTACATCAAGGACAACAGCGACTTCAGCGCCGGCTGCGCGCGCCGCTCCGGCCCGGTCATCCCCCATGTCGCCACGAGCAACGCCGCCCGGGACCTGGATCTGGTCCGCCAGGTCCTCGGCGACGACAAGCTCCACTACTTCGGTATCTCGTACGGCACCCAACTGGGCGGCGCGTACGCCCATCTGTTCCCGAAGAACGTGGGCCGGGTGGTCCTGGACGCGGTCATCGACCCGACCGCGGACTCCACGGGCCACGCGCGCGGCCAGGCCACCGGATTCCAGCGGGCGCTCAACAACTACCTCACCAGCACCGGCGAGGACCCGAAGAAGGGCACCGACCGGATCGCGAAGCTCCTGGCGAAGCTGGACCTTTCGCCGCTGCCGACCGCCGACGGCCGACGGCTCAGCGACGGGCTCGCCCTGACCGGCATCGCGCTGACCCTGTACTCCAAGACCAACTGGCCCTATCTGACCGAGGCGCTGGACCAGGCGGGGCGGGGCAAGGGCGACGCGCTGCTCGCCCTCGCGGACTCGTACAACGACCGGGACAAGAAGGGGCATTACGGCACCCAGTCCCACTCCCAGCGGGCGATCTCCTGCGCCGACAGCAGCCTGCGGCCCACGCCGGCGCAGGCCAAGGCGCTGCTGCCGGAGTTCCGGAAGATCTCACCGGTCTTCGGGGAGTTCCTCGCCTGGGACACGGCCGGCTGGTGCGCCGACTGGCCCGTCAAGGGCGAACACGACACCCCGCCGGCGAGCGCGCCGGGCGCCGCGCCGATCCTGGTGGTCGGCACGACCGGAGACCCCGCGACGCCGTACGAAGGCGCTCGGCGGATGGCGGACGAGCTCGGCCAGGGCGTCGGTGTGCTGCTCACCAACAAGGGTGAGGGGCACGGCGCGTACGGCACGGCCTCCTGTGTGACGAAGACGATCGACGCGTATCTGCTCGACGGCAAGGTCCCGTCGCACGGCACGACCTGCTCATGACGGCGTCCTGACCGCCGGCCGACGAGAAGGGGCCGGACCCGCCATGGGTCCGGCCCCTCGTGCGTCTCAAGCGCGGTCTAGTAGACCGGCTTCTCCGGCTCGATCTGGTTGACCCAGCCGATCACGCCGCCGCCCACGTGGACGGCGTCGGCGAAGCCGGCCGACTTCAGCACCGCGAGGACTTCCGCACTGCGGACACCCGTCTTGCAATGCAGGACGATGCGCTTGTCCTGGGGCAGGTCCTGGAGGGCGTTGCCCATCAGGAACTCGTTCTTGGGGATCAGCCGGGCGCCCGGGATCGAGACGATCTCGTACTCGTTGATCTCGCGGACGTCGATGATGTCGATGTTCTCGCCGTCGTCGATCCACTCCTTGAGCTGCTTGGGAGTGATCGTGGAGCCGAGCGCCGCCTCCTGGGCCTCCTCGGACACGACGCCGCAGAAGGCCTCGTAGTCGATGAGCTCGGTGACTGTGGGGTTCTCGCCGCAGACCGCGCAGTCGGGGTCCTTGCGGACCTTGACCTGGCGGTACTGCATCTCCAGGGCGTCGTAGATCATCAGGCGGCCGACCAGCGGGTCGCCGACCCCGGCCAGGACCTTGATCGCCTCGGTGACCTGGATGGAGCCGATGGACGCGCAGAGCACGCCCAGGACGCCGCCCTCGGCGCAGGAGGGGACCATGCCCGGCGGCGGGGGCTCGGGGTAGAGGCAGCGGTAGCAGGGTCCGTACTCGGACCAGAAGACGGAGGCCTGGCCGTCGAAGCGGTAGATCGAGCCCCAGACGTACGGCTTGTTCAGCAGCACGCAGGCGTCGTTGACGAGGTAGCGCGTGGCGAAGTTGTCCGTGCCGTCGACGATCAGGTCGTACTGGCTGAAGATCTCCATCACGTTCTCGGCCTCGAGCCGCTCTTCGTGGAGGATCACGTTCACGTACGGGTTGATGCCGAGGACGGAGTCCTTCGCGGACTCGGCCTTGGAGCGGCCGATGTCCGACTGGCTGTGGATGATCTGACGCTGCAGGTTCGACTCGTCGACCTCGTCGAACTCCACGATGCCGAGCGTGCCGACACCGGCCGCGGCCAGGTACATGAGGGCCGGCGAACCGAGGCCGCCGGCGCCGACACAGAGCACCTTGGCGTTCTTGAGCCGCTTCTGCCCGTCCATCCCGACATCCGGGATGATCAGGTGGCGGGAGTACCTGCGGACCTCGTCTACGGTGAGCTCGGCAGCCGGCTCGACCAGGGGTGGCAGCGACACGGAGACCTCATCAATACAGCTGGTCGGTGAGTCAAAACGATTGTTCTCCCCGTAACACTGCCACGGCCCTTCTCATTCCGAGACACTCGGTCCAATGCGCGAGACGATTTCGTCCCAGTAGCCGGGCAGGGCCTGGAACGACCCGTTCTGTCCGGTGCGGTCCGTGAAGAAGATCGTCGCGGCGCCCTGCCAGCGGGCGATCCGCATGGCCTCCTCGAGGTGGGTGCGCGGCACTCCGTGGACGAGGTGGACGAAACGCTCCGGGGGATGGTCCGCGGTCCACTCCGCCACCTGCGACCAGCGGTAGTCCGTCCAGGGCCCGGAGAAGGTGACCAGCTGGTCGGCGATCTCCAGGTAGCCCTGATACGGGTGCGAGCCGTGGCCGAGGACGAGATGGCCGCGGTGGTCGAGGACGGCCTCCAGGGTGGCCGCCATGCGCCGCACCTCCGGCAGGTCCACCCGGTCGGTGGGGCAGCGGTCCAGGTAGTAGCCGTCGACGTGGTACCAGTCCAGGAAGCGGTGGGCGTCCGCGATCACCTCGCCGAACGGGCGTGACCCATGGGCGAGGTCGAGGTGGCCGAGGACCCTGACTCCGGCGTGGCGGAGCCGGCCCGCGGCCTCCAGACAGTGCGGGTCGGGACGGCTGCCCGGCCCGTCGGCGACATTGAGCACGGCCCAGTGCAGGGGGGCGCCGGGGCGGGTGAGCTCGGCCCATTCGACGGGGGCGAGCAGCGGATGCGCGTATCCGGGAACGCCGACGCCGAGCCGCTCCGCCCCGGTGGTGGTCAGATACGGCACGCCGCCTCCATCCAGATGTCCGCGAGCGACTCCTCCAGATTGATCCGGGGGCGCCAGCCGAGCCGGTCGCGGGCCGTGCGGACGTCCGCCTGCTGCCAGCTGCCGCAGCCGTCGGGGTACGGGTAGGGGGCGGCCAGGTGCTCGGTGACCGTCTCGCCGCGCGGGGCGCCGATGACGGGGCGCTGGGGCGGGCCGTCCAGCTCGTGCAGGGAGCCGGCGTAGCCGGCGACCCTGGCGAGGACGGCGGCGGCGTCCCGCAGGCGCACGGCCCGCCCGGTGCCGATGTTGACGACGCCCTGGGCGGCCGAGAGCGAGGCGGCGTGGACGGCCCGGGCCACGTCCCTTACGTCGACGAAGTCGCGCTGGACGCCGAGACCGCCGAGCTTCAGCTCGCCGTCGCCGGACTGCATGGCGCGGCGCATCGCCTCGGCGAGCCGGCCGAGCGGCGACCCGGCGGGGGTGCCGGGCCCGACGGGCGAAAAGACCCGCAGGACGACGGCGTCGAGGCCGGAGCCGAGGACGAGTTCGGTGGCGGCGAGCTTGGAGACGCCGTACGGGCCTCCGGGGCGGGGCACCGCGTCCTCGGCCGTGGAGGAGCCCGGCTGGCTCGGCCCGTACTCGGAGGCGCAGCCGACCTGGACCAGGCGGGCGCCGCAGCCGCTGCGGCGCAGGGCCTCACAGACGGTGGCGACGGCGACGGTGTTGTGCCGGGTGAGCTCGCGGGCGCCGCCGCGGGTGGCTCCGGCGCAGTTGACGACGACACCGGGGTGGACGGCGTCGAGGAAGCGGGTGAGGGCGCCGGGGCTGCCTCCCGCCAGGTCGAACCGTACGTCGGCGTCGTCACCGCGTCCCAGGGCGGTGAGGTGCACCGCGGGGTCGGCGAGGAGCCGGTCCGCGACGAATCGGCCGATGAACCCGTTGGCACCGAGCAGCAGGACCCTCATCGCGCGGCCCCTTGGTGCCGACCGGCCGTTGCTGGGGGTTGGGGGGTCATCTCTGTGTCTCCTTGGTGAGGGTGCGGCGGATGCCGGGGAACCGGGGGGCACGCCCGCGGCGTCGGCTCCGCGGGTGCGCGTGGGGGTCTAGGGGGTGGCGTGCGCGGACGCCCGGGAGAGCGCGACGGTGGCGTGGGCCAGCAGCGCGGCGGCCGCGAGGCCGCAGATCAGGGTGGGGATCGCCGCGGGGCCCCAGGCCGCGGCGGCGGCCCGGGCCGGCAGGGCGAGGAGCTCGCAGCCGGGGAGGCGGGCGGCGAGGACGGACGCCAGGGCGAACGCCTCGGCGGCGCAGGCGGCGCCGAGTGCCCTGGCGGCGGGTTCGGGGCAGCCGTGGACGGTGAGGAGCCGGGCGACCAGCAGCAGCGTGCCGAGGGCCGCCGTGTGGACGGCGCCCGCTCCGCCGTAGGCCTGTGCGGTGAGGGTGAGCAGACCGGTCAGGACGCACAGGTGGAGGGCCACCGCGCCGAGGAGGAGGGGGCGGGTTCCGGCGGCGAAGTCGTCGAGGCCGCGGCTGCGGGCGAGCCTGCGGCGGGCCCCGGCGGCGAAGAGGCGGGCGCACCAGGCGGCGGGGGCGATGGAGAGGGCGAGGGCGAGCAGCGGGGCGGGGGTGAGCGGCCAGAGCCCTTCGGGGCCGCCGGTGAGCAGCTCGTCGAGGAGGCCGTCGCCGCCGGTCGCGTAGGCGAGCAGCCAGCAGACCCACAGTCCGGCGGTGGGGACGGTCCGTCCAGGGGCCCTCAGCGGTCCGCGCCGGAGACAGAGGGTGAGGGACAGGGCGAGCGCGACGGCTCCGGCGGTCGCGACGGCGGTCTTGGGGGTACCGTCGGTGACGAGGAGTCCGGCGGCGGTGAGCGCGGCGGCGGTGCCGGGCAGCAGGGCGAGGACGGCCCACCCGGGGGCGGGCGGGGCGGCGGCCGCCCCCGCAGGGGCGTGGGCGGTGTCGGTGGCGCGGGGCACGCGCGCGTAGAGCTCCTCGGCGAGCGCGAAGACGTCCCGGTGCCGGAAGCGGGCGGCGGTCCGGTCGGTCATGCCGTGGGCCTCCAGGCCGGCGGCGATCTCCAGCGGATCGACGGCCCGTTCGCACAGCTCCCGGTGCCGGTACAGCAGCGCCTTGACCGGGTCGGCGGGGCCGCGCCGGGGCGGCTTGAGGGCGGGGGCGCCGGGCGCCCCGGGGGTGGCGGCGTGCGGCGCCATGGCGGAGGCCGCCGTCAGGGCCTGCTCCTCCAGGAGCGCCTCGCCGTGGCTCTCCCCTTCCTCGTGGCCGTCGGCGGACCAGGGCTCGTCGCCGGTCCGCTCGCCCCACAGGGGCGCTCCGTCACGCATCGCCGCGCCTCCTTCCCGCCGCCGCGCCCGCCGGGGCGGGTCCGTCGGCCCAGCTGGGGGTGCGGCCCGGGCCGGTCCAGGTACCGGGGAGGAAGGCCTCGGCGGGGTGGGCGAAGGGGACGCCGGTCTCGGTGCGGCGGACCGGGGCGTGCGAGAGGAGCTCCAGGTAAATGCCGTGAAATGCGGCGATGTTCTGCTCGACGGTGAACAGTTCGAGCGCCCGTGCGCGCGCGGCGGCGCCCAGCCGCTGTCGTCGCTCGGGGTCGCGCAGCAGCGCCAGGCAGGCGTCGGCGAGCGCCCGCGGATTGCGCGGGGGTACGACGAGCCCGGTGCCGCCGATGACTTCGACCACCGCGCCGACGTCGGTGGAGACGGTCGCGCGGGCGCAGAACATGGCCTCGACGAGGCTGACCGGGAAGCCCTCGACGACGGAGGAGAGGACGACGACCGCACCGGCTGCGTAGGCGTCGGCGAGGGTGGGGGCCTCGGGGCCGCCGATCTCCTCGAAGGAGACGGGGTTGTCCCCGACGGCGTGCGGGTCGGCGGCCTCGTCTGGGAAGAGCTGGGCGGCCAGGGCGCGGCAGTGGGCGAGGTACGGAGCCGGGTCGCCGGCGCGTTCCGGCGCGGCGACGATCCGCAGCCGGGCGTGCGGCTCTTCCTTGCGGATCTCGGCGAAGGCGTGGAGGAGGGCGATGAGGTCCTTGGCGGGCTCGATCCGGCCGACCCAGACGAGGGTGTCGTCGTCGCCCTCGGTCTCGCCGACGGCGGTGAAGCGGCGGGCCTCCATGCCGGGGTGGACCGTGCGCAGTTTGGCCCGGTCGGCGCCGCACTTCTCCTGCCAGCGGCGGGTGTGGGTGTTGCCGGGGGTGATGACGGCTGCCTGACGGTAGACCTCTGCGGCCAGCCGGCCGTGAAACGCGGCGAGCAGGGCTCGTACGGGGGCGCTCGGTGCGTCGGCGGCGGATCCCGTGCCGAGGTAGTGCGCCCTCAGCTGGACTCCGTACTCGGTGACCAGCAGCGGCACGCCGAAGAAGCGTTTGGCCAACAGTCCGGGCAGGGCCGCCGGTCCGCCCGCGGTGGCGTGGCAGAGGTCGGCGGCGGCGAGGCCGTCGTCGCCGTACCAGTCGAGTGAGAGCGGGCGCAGCGCGCGCTCCAGCCGGTCGACGAAGTCGAGGTGGTCGAGGACGGTCGCACCGTGCACGCTCCGGCGCGCGCCGGGTGCGCGGCAGGCGGACTCCAGGGCCCTGACGGCGACTTCGGAGCGGAGGGCGGCATGGAGTCCGCCGCTTTCCCGGGCCAGCTCGGCGAGGCCGTAGAGCCCTTCGGCGAAGGCGTCGCCCGCGTCCTCGGCGCAGATCGAGGCGGCCAGTTCGGTGAAGTGGCGGGCGAAGCGGCGCCGGTCGCGGCGGCCGTGGGTGTGGCCGTCGTCCTCGGGAGCCCAGAGGGGGGCGGTGCATACCTGTCGTACGTGGGGAGGCAGGTCCACCAGGCCCGCGGCGGTCTGGCGGGCGCTGCGGCTGAGGGCGTAGAGGTCGAACTCATGCCGCGCGAGCCCGCGCACGAGCCGGTCGCACCAGACCCTGGACTCACCCGTCGCATACGGAAAACCACCGTCCATGAGCAGTCCGATCCGCACGAGCACACCCCCGATCTCCCTTGTGCGCGGCCACCGTTGGTCGGTGACTCGTAGCGGGACGACCGTAAGCGGACATGCCGGTGGCGCGATGGACGGTTGTCCGTCGCGCCACCGGAAGGGGTGAATACACGTAACTTTCACCCCACGGTCGCGTTTCGTCGCGCTACGGGGCGGAAAGATTACGGAGGGTCAGGCACCGGCCAACCCCTCGACCGCACGAGGGGCGAGAGAGGGGAACGGCCGGGCCGGGCGGTCAACCCCCGGGATGGACCCAGGGGTTGGGGCGGCACTTGATTCCCCCGATGTCCAGCGACTTGGTCTGCTGCTGCATTACCGGCGCCAGCGCACCGGGCGTACTGCAGTTCACATGGCTGTGCCCGAGGCGGTGCCCGACCTCGTGGTTGATCAGCATCTGGCGGTAGCTAAGCATCGCCTTGGGGCCGTAGGTGTCCGACCCCTGGGCCCAGCGGAACGCGTTGATCATCACGCGCTCGGTGGCGGCGGAGTCGCAGGAGACGTTGTCGACCGTGGTGTCCAGGCCCGACTTGGCACACCACGTGGCGGTGGTGCCGGGGCTGGCCAGGGTGATCACGAAGTCGGGTTCACCGCTCGCTATCCGCTCGAACGTCATCGCGCCGCCATGCGCCCAGCTGCGGTCGTCGTTGAGGGTCTTGTGGACGGCCTCGGCGAAGAGCTTGGCGTCGAGCCCGATGCCTTTCTCCACGTCGACGCGGTAGCGGACCTTGCGGCCCTTGCCCGGTGCCTTGGCGAAGCCCGGTACGGCCTCGAAATCGCCGGAGCCCGCGAGCTTCGGGTCGATGGGGAACTGACGCGCCATCTGCTGTTCGTAGCTCGGCGGCGGGGCGGGGCGGACCGGCTGCCGGGGCGGCGTCGGGCGGGCGTCGGAGCGTGAGGCGGAGCCGTCGGCGGTCCGCTCGCCGGCCTCACCGGCGGACCGGTTGACCGTGTCGCTGCCGGGCCGGCCCGCGACCTGCCCCGCGACGACGACGGCGAGGACGGTGGTGACGGCCGCGGCCGCGATGCCGGTGAAGGTACGTCCCTTGCCCGCCTTGGCGGGGCCGGACGCGGGCTCGGTGCCCTGGGGCGCCGTGAAGGCCTCGTCGGACTCCCGGCGCTGTGCCGGTATGAACGGCGTCTCGGGCCGGGGCGTGGTCTCAGGGGAGGTTGTGGGGTGGGGGGTTCGGGCGGCTCCCTGCCAGTCCCCGTACCTTTGCGGCGGTGTCTGCTGGGTGCCCCAGCCGCCGCCGGGCTCGTGATGCTCCGGGTGCCCGCCGCGGACGCGGGGTGCGCCGTGGGCGGGGGTGTCGTGGAGAGGGGTGCCGTGGGCCGGTGTGCCCTGATCGCCGTAGCCGTACACGGGCGTGCCGTGGGCCGGGGTGCCGTACTGCGCGCCGGGCGGCTGCTGCGGTCCGTCCGGGTTCCTTCGGCGGCGGCCCGTACCAGGCGCCACGGTCTGCGGCTCGCCGGCGCCCGTCCCGGCCCCGGTATCTCGAGGGGATACCGGGGCGGGGCCCTTGCGACTATGTCGTCCCACGCCCCGGATCAGCTCCCGCCCTGTTTCTCGTCCGTATCGTCGTTGTCGTCCATCAGCTCCCGTACGGCCTGGGCGACCGTCTCGGGGTACTCCATCATGGCGACATGGCCCGCGTCCGGGAGCGTCAGCAACCTGGAATCGCGGAACGCGGCGGCCGCCTTGCGGGCCATCCGGAACGAAATGAGCTGGTCACGGCAGCCATAGACGAGCAGCGTCGGCGCGAGCACCCGCTCGGCCTGTCGCCACAGCCCATGTTGACCGCCGAGAGTGTAGGCGTCGACGATGCCGCGCGCCGAGCGGGCCATCGCGTCCCAGAAGTACGGCAGCTCCAGGCGCCGCTCCATCTCCTCCACGGCGTCGCGCAGTCCCTGGTCGGTGACACGGCCGGGGTCTCCGTAGCAGAGCGCCATCACGCCGCGCACCCGCTGCTCGGCCGTCCAGTCCTTGGTGAGCCGGGCGAAGAGCGGGGCGACACCGGGCAGGGCGAGCATCGCGGTGGGCCAGGCGGCGCGCTGGGCGCGCAGCTCGGGGAGGGCCGGCGAGACGAGTGAGAGCGTACGCACCAGGTCGGGGCGGACGGCGGCGACGCGGGTGGCGACGGCGCCGCCCAGCGAGTTGCCGATCAGGTGCACCGGGCCGCGGCCGCCCGAGTCGAGCAGCCGGATGACGGCGCGCGCGTGTCCGGTCACCGAGTAGTTGCCGTCGTCCGGCGGCGGGGAGTCCCCGAAGCCGGGCAGATCGAGTGCCTCTCCGTCGACCTTGTCCGCGAGCAGCGGCATCAGGGACGACCAGTTCTGCGAGGAGCCGCCGAGCCCGTGTACATAGAGGGCGGGCGGCAGTCCGGCGCGCGTACCGGGCCGGGCCCGTACGGTCAGCGTCAGTCCGGGCAGGACCACGGACCGCAGCTCCTCGCCCGCGGCGACCCGCACGGCGCGCGCCCGCGCCACCGCGGAGGCGGCGGTGCGGGTTTCCGGCAGCTCGGTCGAAGACATGGCAGCGATATTACGAGACGATCACGCTCTGGCGCGTGTGTGCGCGGTCACAGCATCGCGTAGCGCCTGGAGAAGGGAACTCCTACGCTCGAAGAATGGGCCTTCCCCTTTGGGGAAGGCGCCCGACGGACCCTCCCGACATCGTGAGAAAGGGAGCCGTATGACTGTCGACCCGACGGACCCGGAAACCTTCCAGGAGAACGGCACCGACACGGTGGTCGAGCTCGGCGAGGAGACCCCCGAGGCCGACGCGGCGGAACAGCACACCGATGTCCAGCAGCAGGAGGACGATCGGGCGCACCGGCCCGACCCGGCGACCGCGAACGAGGCGGACGCGGCAGAACAGACGCGCGTGGTCGCCCTCGACGAGGACGACTACCGCTGATTTGATGCGTTCTCCCGTGAGCTGCGGGTTCCGCGCGCGTCCGGTCCGTGAAATTCTGCGTCCGCACCGCGCGATGCCGGGTTACCCAAAAGTACGATGGCGGGCGCGGCGCACAGCGCGCATGGATCGATCTTGGGAGGCGGCGTGACAGCCATCGAGCAGACAGAGGCGGCACGCCCGCGGGGCACGCGCCTTCCGCGCCGAGCCCGACGTAATCAGCTGCTGGGCGCGGCCCAGGAAGTGTTCGTGGCCCAGGGTTACCACTCGGCGGCGATGGACGACATCGCGGAGCGCGCGGGCGTCAGCAAGCCGGTGCTGTACCAGCACTTCCCCGGCAAGCTGGAGCTGTACCTGGCGCTGCTCGACCAGCACTGCGAGGCGCTGCTACAGGCGGTCCGTACGGCGCTGGCCTCCACCACGGACAACAAGCTGCGCGTGGCGGCCACGATGGACGCCTACTTCGCGTACGTGGAGGACGAGGGCGGCGCGTTCCGCCTGGTCTTCGAGTCCGACCTGACCAATGAGCCCGCGGTCCGCGAGCGCGTGGAGCGGGTGAGCCTGCAGTGCGCCGAGGCGATCTCGGACGTGATCGCGGAGGACACCGGGCTCTCCAAGGACGAGTCGATGCTGCTCGCCGTCGGTCTGGGCGGTGTCTCGCAGGTCGTGGCGCGCTACTGGCTCTCCAGCGAGTCGGCGATCCCCCGGGACAAGGCGGTGCAGCTGCTGACGTCGCTGGCGTGGCGGGGTATCGCGGGCTTCCCGCTGCACGGCGCCGAGGGGCAGTGACCCCGGTCACCGGCCCGGGGGCGGGTGACCACGCTCTGTTCGCTCCTGGCGTGCACGGGTGACCCGTTCCGGGTCCCCTCACCGGGCTAATGTGGGCGGGTACGGCGCGGCTGACCGCGCATCGCTGACCGTTCGGAGGGACATAGCCGTGGAGGTCAAGATCGGCGTGCAGCACGCGCCCCGGGAGATCGTTCTGGAGAGCGGGCAGTCCGCCGAGGAGGTCGAGAGCGCGATTGCCGACGCCCTGGCCGGTAAGTCGCAGCTGCTGAGCCTCACGGACGACAAGGGCCGCAAGGTCCTGGTGCCGGCGGACCGGATCGCCTACGTGGAGATCGGCGAGCCGACGCAGCGCCGGGTGGGCTTCGGCGCGCTCTAGGCACGGCAAGGCATGACGAAGGGCCCGGCGGGACGACCGCCGGGCCCTTCGTCATGCCGTGTCTGTTTTCATCGCGCCGGGTCGTGTCGACGGCGACCGCCGCGCGACCTCTCGTCGTGTCCACGACGATCACCGGGGTGGAGGAGGGTTGCATTCCGCGCGCTTCGGGTAGTACGGCCTACGACCGTTTTGCCCGCCCCGCACCGCCCGCGAGGTGATCCGCCGTGTTCTTGGAAGCTCTCGGTTCGGCCCTGCTCGGACTCGCCCTGGCCTGGGCCGCCGTGCACCGGCTGCCCGACCGCCTCCCCGCGCGCCCGGTGGTCCTCGCCACGGGTGGCCTGGGGGCCGCGTTCGGTGCGGTGGTGACGCACGCGGCGGTGGGGCCGGGCCATGTGCTCGGCACGCTCGCGGGGGCGGTCGCCGTCGGAGCCGTGCTGCTCTCGTTGCTGATCCGCCCGGCGGGCCGTCGCCTGCGCCGATCAGCGGCGGCGTGAATCACGCCGCCGCCGTCCTCCCGCCCGTAAGCCCTAGCCGTCCGTAAGCCTTGGCCGGCTCTGGCCGTACGCTCAGGCGGCCAGGCCCAGCGCGGCCATGCGCTTGGTGTGGGCCTTGGTGATACGGGTGAACATCTCGCCGACCGCGGCGAGGTCGAACCCGGCCGCCAGGCCGACACCGCCGACCAGCATGGTGGACAGCGCGTCCCGCTCGGCGACGACGCGCTGCGCCTGGGAGAGCGCCTCGCCCATCAGGCGGCGCGCCCACAGCGCGAGCCGGCCGCCGACCCGCGGGTCGGCGTCGATCGCGGCGCGCACCTTCTCCACGGCGAAGTTGCCGTGGCCGGTGTCGTCAAGGACGCCGAGCACCAGCGCGCGGGTGTCGGAGTCGAGGCGGGCCGCGACCTCGCGGTAGAAGTCGCTCGCGATCGAGTCGCCGACGTACGCCTTGACCAGGCCTTCCAGCCAGTCGGACGGCGCGGTCTGACGGTGGAAGTCGTCCAGCGCCTTGGCGAACGGCTCCATCGCGGCGGTCGGCTCCTCCTCGATGGCGGCGAGCCGGTCGCGCAGCCGCTCGAAGTGGTGGAACTCCGCGGAGGCCATCTTCGCCAGTTCCGCCTTGTCGGCCAGGGTCGGCGCGAGCTTGGCGTCCTCGGCGAGCCGCTCGAAGGCCGCGAGCTCGCCGTAGGCCAGGGCACCGAGCAGGTCGACGACCGCGGCGCGGTACTGCGGCTCGGCCGAGGCGGTGGCCCAGTCCTGGGCGGCGATCCCGGTGAGCTCTTCGGCTTCTTCGGGGGCAGTGGCGTTGTCAGGCGTCTCCATGAAGCGCACAATAGCCCGCTCCGCAGGCCGGGGAAGGCCCTGGTCAGTCACTGTGACCGCGCCCTCATTACGAATTCCCCCAACACACATGCGCGAATCCGGGGTACAGTGGTAAAGCGCCTGCTGAGTATTCAGACATGCCTGACATGTGTGAACGTGCTCGGTAGGCCATCTCATGAATGAGGATGCCCGGTCGGTCGCCCGGTCGGCTCCGACCCGACAGCCCTCCGTGCGCCCAGCCGCACACGAGGGAACCCTCAGCGGCACGACGCTCGAGCGACGGCCAGTGGTCCCGCGCCACCCGGCGGTGATCCTTTCGATCCACGGCCGGACGTGATCCGGCACGGTACGACCCCCGTCGTTCGCCTCGCGCCGCGTCTCACAGAAGAGGCAGCACCCTGACTACGACTTTCCGAGATCTCGGGATCCTCCCCGAGACCGCCGAGGCCCTTGAGGCCGTCGGCATCGTGTCCCCCTTCCCCATCCAGGAGATGACCCTTCCGGTCGCACTCTCCGGCACCGACGTCATCGGGCAGGCCAAGACCGGCACCGGCAAGACGCTCGGCTTCGGGCTTCCGCTCCTCGAGCGCGTCACCGTCCCCGCGGACGTCGAGGCGGGCCGGGCCAAGCCCGAGCAGCTCACCGACGCGCCGCAGGCGCTGGTGGTCGTCCCGACCCGTGAGCTGTGCACCCAGGTCACCAACGACCTGCTGACCGCCGGCAAGGTCCGTAACGTCCGCGTGCTCGCCATCTACGGCGGCCGGGCGTACGAGCCCCAGGTCGAGGCCCTCAAGAAGGGCGTCGACGTGATCGTCGGCACCCCGGGCCGACTGCTCGACCTGGCCGGCCAGCGCAAGCTCGACCTCTCCCACGTCAAGGCGCTCGTGCTCGACGAGGCCGACGAGATGCTCGACCTGGGCTTCCTGCCCGACGTCGAGAAGATCATCAACATGCTTCCGGCGAAGCGCCAGACCATGCTGTTCTCGGCGACCATGCCGGGCGCGGTCATCGGCCTGGCCCGCCGCTACATGTCGCAGCCCACGCACATCCGCGCCACCGCGCCGGACGACGAGGGCGCGACCGTCGCCAACATCAAGCAGCACGTCTTCCGCGCGCACTCGATGGACAAGCCGGAGTTGGTCTCCCGCATCCTGCAGGCCAACGGCCGCGGGCTCGCGATGATCTTCTGCCGGACCAAGCGCACGGCGGCCGACATCGCCGAGCAGCTGGAGCGGCGCGGCTTCGCCTCCGGCGCGGTCCACGGCGACCTCGGCCAGGGCGCGCGCGAGCAGGCCCTGCGGGCGTTCCGCAACGGCAAGGTGGACGTCCTCGTCTGCACCGACGTCGCGGCGCGCGGTATCGACGTCGAGGGCGTCACGCACGTCATCAACTACCAGTCGCCCGAGGACGAGAAGACGTTCCTGCACCGGGTCGGCCGTACGGGCCGCGCGGGCAACAAGGGCACGGCCGTCACGCTGGTCGACTGGGACGACATCCCGCGCTGGCAGCTGATCAACAAGGCGCTGGAGCTGGACTTCCACGAGCCGGTGGAGACGTACTCCACCTCGCCGCACCTCTTCGCCGACCTGGACATCCCCGAGGGGACGAAGGGTGTTCTGCCCCGGGCCGAGCGCACTCGCGCGGGCCTGGGCGCGGAGGAGCTGGAGGACCTCGGCGAGACCGGTGGCCGGGGTGGCCGTGGCCGCAAGGCCCAGGCCGCTCCCGTGGAGGAGCGTCCGGCCCGTACGCGTACGCCGCGCCAGCGTCGCCGCACCCGTGGTGGCACCCCGCTCGACGAGGCGGCCGCCACGCCCACGGCTGAGACGCCGGCGGCTCCGGCCGCTCCGGCGGACGAGCAGCCCACCGCGCCGCGCACCCCGCGCCGTCGTCGCCGCACCCGCGTCGGCGCGTCCGCCGAGGCCGCTGCGGCCGTCGCGACGGTCGAGGCCGTCCCGGCCCCCGCGGTCACCGAGGCCGCCCCGGCTCCTGTGACGCCGGTCGCGCCGGTCGAGGAGGCCCCGGTCGAGGAGGCGCCCAAGGCGCGCCGTCGCCGCACCACGAAGAAGGCCGCGGAGGCTCCCGCAGCGGAGGCCGCCGAGGCCGTCGTGGAGTCGATCGAGGCCGCGGAGGCCGTGGCGGAGCCCAAGCCGCGCCGCCGTACGGCGAAGAAGGCCGCCCCGGCCGCCGAGGCCGTCGTGGAGACGGTCGAGGCGACTGAGGCGACCGAGGCGAAGCCGCGCCGTCGCACGGTCAAGAAGGCCGCGCAGGCGCCCGTCGAGGCGGTGGCGGAGGAGGCTTCCAAGCCGCGTCGCCGTACGGTCAAGAAGGCCGCGCAGGCGCCCGTGGAGGCCGCGACGGAGGAGGCTCCCAAGCCCCGCCGCCGTACGACCAAGAAGGCCGTCGCCGCCCCGGTCGAGACCGTGGCGGACGAGGTGCCGAAGCCGCGTCGCCGTACGACGAAGAAGGCGGTCGCGGCTCCGGCCGAGAGCTGATCGCCCACAGGCACAGTCCAGCGGCCCGGTCCCCCACCAGGGACCGGGCCGCTGTGTGTCCGCGAAAGATCCCCATTACAGTCCCTGTATGAGCAAGCCCCGGTCCCTGGCCCTGCCGCCCCGCACGCGCGCGCGGCGGCTGGAGACCGCACGCGGGAGCTTCGCCGTGCTCGACGCCGCCGCGGCCGGTGAGGCGCGCGGGACCGTGCTGATGCTCCCCGGTTACACCGGCAGCAAGGAGGACTTCCTCGCGCTGCTCGGGCCGGTGAGCGAGGCCGGCTACCGCGTGGTGGCGGTCGACGGCCGGGGGCAGCACGAGAGTCCTGGGCCGCGCGGCCGGGCCGCGTACAGCAGGCGGGCGCTGGCGCTCGACGCGGTGGCGCAGGCCGCCGCCCTCGGGGACGGGCCGGTGCATCTGCTCGGCCACTCCTTCGGCGGACTGGTGGCGAGGGCGGCCGCGCTTCTGGCTCCGGCGGCCTTCCGCTCGCTGACCCTGCTGTCGTCCGGTCCCGGCCGGGTCGCCCGGCCGCAGCGGATCCGGGTCCGGCTGCTGCGCGGGGCGCTCGCGCTGCTGCCGAAGGAGCGGGTGTGGGAGGCGACGCGCTGGCTGGACAGCCGGGGCGAGGAGCCGGGGGTCACCGACCCGCCGGAGATCGTGCTGTTCCTGCGGCGGCGCTGGATGGCGACGCGGATCGCCCAGCTGTCGGCGACCGGGCGGCTGCTGCGCCGCGAGCCGGACGGCACCGACCAACTCGCCGCGCTCGGCCTGCCGTTGCACATCGCGTACGGCGCCGAGGAGATGATCTGGCCGACGCCGTTCCTGGCGGCGACGGCGCTGCGGCTCGGGGCGCAGCAGACGGTGGTGCCGGGGGCGGGCCACTCCCCCAATGTGTCGCACCCGGAGGAACTGGCCGCCCGGCTGGTCGCGTTCTGGGAGCAGTGCGCCCGCGTGGAGGCCGGGCCGCGCGCGGACGCGGGCGCCGACGAGGCGGGCGCCGGGACGGCCTGAGGCGGCGCCGGGCGGGCGCTAGTACTGGGCCTGGAGGTGCTGCCAGAAGCCGTCACGCAGGGCCCTGCGCAGCGCCGCGTGTCCGCGCAGCGAGCGGCTGAGCACCTTCTCCGCCTCTATCAGCAGGTCCTGGTCGACGGAGCCGGGCAGATACGGATGGCCGGGGAGCAGATCGGCCAGCGACTCGCGGCCCCGCTCGGCCAGCCAGGTCGCGGCGATCTGCGCGCCGACGAACCGCACCTCCTCGCGCGACGGCGGGGGTTCGCCCTCGTTCTCGTACGTCGTGACCGGACGGCGCGTCACATAGGGGCGGCAGAAGTCCAGGTCGAAGGTGCGCTGGCTGTCGACCTCCCAGAGCAGCGGCTCGGCCTGGTTGCGCCCTTCTCCGGCCTCGATGCCCCACAGGTGGACGCGGGCTCCGTAGCCCTGGGCGGCCTCGACCGCGGAGACGAGGTCCTCGTCGCCGCCGACCAGGGCGGCGTCGCTGATGGCGCGGTGGCGGGCGAGGGACTCCAGGTCCGAGCGGATCAGGGAGTCGACGCCCTTCTGCTGGTTGTTGGCGTTGAGGTTGCCGAGCCGGACCTTGACGTCGGGCAGTTCGGCTATGGACTGCTGCTCGGCGGTGTGGATACGGCGGCGGGCGCCGTCGTACCAGTACACGCGCAGCAGCCGGCTGTCGGCGAAGATCGTGCGGGCCTTGTCGATGAAGGCCTCGATGAGCCCCTCGGCGTCGAGGTCGAAGGAGCGGCGGTCCTCGGTGCCCGTCACAAGCAACCCGGCCGCAGCATAGACGTAACCGGCGTCGACGAAGATGGCATGGGTCGAGGGGGTCTTCGCCACCTCGGCGAGCATCCGCTGGAGGAGCTCATTGGTGCGCTCCAGGCGGGCGGCGAGGGTGCCGATGTCGGGGAGGTCTGCGGACCGATGGGGCTGGGGGTTCTTTGCGTCGTTCATACGGGGCTCATTGTCCGTTGATCACGATCCGCCCGCCAGCTCCCCACCTCCGGTCGTTAGTCATCCAAAAAATTTCCTTAGCGTAGGGAATGTTTGCTGGATGCATCCCGTTACACCGTACGTACCCCCAGTTCTCCTCCAGGAGGATCAACTCAGACGAAGGGAGAAGCCTGTGCGCTTCGAAATCCTGCGACTCGACGACATCGACGGCGCGGCCGTCGACAGCACGGTCGTGGACGCCGCCTCCGTCAACCGGATCGTTCAGCAGGCCGCCGCGATCGGCCAGCGCATCATGATCCGCCCGGCCGACAGCCCGGCCTCATAACCGCACCGACGCACTGCGCCCCCGCATGGACTCCGGCAGAGCCGGAATCCGTACGGGGGCGCAGTGGTGTCCGGGACCGGGCTATGCGCCCTGGATCACCTGCGTCACACCGTTGATGATCTGCTGTACGGCGATCGCGGAGAGCATCATGCCCGCGAGCCGGGTGACCAGCACCACACCGCCGTCCTTGATGACCCGGATGATCACCAGCGAGTAGCGCATGGTCAGCCAGAGCACGACGTGCATGGCGACGATCGCCGCCCAGACGGAGATCTGCTCCCCCACGCCGTTGGCGTGCTGCACGGCGAGGATCACCGAGACGATCGCACCGGGCCCAGCGAGCAGCGGCATGCCCAGCGGTACGAGGGCGACGTTGACGTCCTTGGTCTGCTTCGGCTCGTCGGTCTTGCCGGTGAGCAGGTCGAGCGCGATGAGCAGCAGGAGCAGACCACCCGCGATCATCAGCGCGGGGACCGAGACATGCAGATAGTCCAGGATCTGCTGGCCCAGGATGCCGAAGACGGTGATGACCCCGAAGGCCACCGCGACGGCCTGCCAGGCCATCCGGCGCTGCACCTTGGAGGCGCGGCCGGAGGTCAGGGCGAGGAAGATCGGAGTGATCCCGGGGGGATCCATGATGACAAAAAGGGTGAGGAACAGGGAGCCGAAGACGGCAACGTCGAACACAGTGAAGGGCCTTGCACGAGAGGGTGGTACGGAGGAGGCGGGCGCGGGACGAAAGGGGCCCGTGCCCCGGAGCCGGCCGGGCCGCGACGGGCGCGGCGTCGGACCGGAGGAAGAAGATGCGCCGGCGGGGCCGGACGGTGTCAGATACGTCCGCCGGTGCCGGGCACCGGGAAGGCGCCGGTCGCACGGCGCGTGATCTCGCCGTAGATTTCCGGGTCGGTGGTGTAGTCGCCGAGCCGACAGGTCTTACGGCTGCCGTGGTAGTCGCTGGAGCCGGTGGTGAGGAGGCCGAGCTCCTGGGCGAGCCCGCGCAGCCGGGCACGGGTGGGCTCGTCGTGGTCCATGTGGTCGATCTCGATGCCGTCGAGACCGGCGGCCGCGAGCTCGGCTATCGCGCTCTCGGGCACGGTCCGGCCGCGCTTGACGGCGCCCGGGTGTGCGAAGACGGTGACCCCGCCGGCCGCCTTGACCAGGCGGATCGCGGTGAACGGGTCGAGTTCGTGCTTCTCCACGTACGCGCGGCCGCCGTCCGCGAGCCACTGGGGCGTGAAGGCGTCGGAGACGCTCGCCACGACACCGAGCTCGACGAGGGCCTCGGCGATGTGCGGGCGGCCGACAGATCCGTCGCCGGCGATCCGGGCGACCCGCTCCCAGTCGACGGGCACGCCGAGCTCCTGGAGCTTTCCGATGACGGCGTGCGCCCGGGGCACCCGGTCGTCCCGCACCAGCTCACGCTCGCGCATCAGCTCGGGCTCGTCCGGGTCGAAGAGGTACGCCAGCATGTGCAGCCCGACACCGTCGAGCCGGCAGGAGAGCTCGGCGCCGGTGACGAGCGTGAGTCCCTCGGGGAGGGCGGCGACCGCCTCGGCGTGGCCGCGGGTGGTGTCGTGGTCGGTCAGCGCGACGACGTCCAGACCGGCGGCGGCAGCGCCGCGGACCAGCTCGGCCGGGGTGTCCGTACCGTCGGAGGCCGTGGAGTGGGTGTGCAGATCGATGCGCACGACGCGTGACTCCGGGGCTCGGGGACGGACAGGGGACGTTCAAGGATAACGGGCGAATCGAACGCCTCGGAGCACACCGCCGCCTCGCGGCCCACCGGCGCCTCGAAGCCCGTGGGTCGCACCCGCCCCTCCAGGACAGCGGCCTCGGCGTCAGCGCGACAGCAGCCTTGGCGTCAGCGCGCCGCAGGGCAGGAGTTCCACCTCCGCCCCCGCGTCCCTGAGGTCGGTCAGGACCAGTTCGTCGTACATCAGCAGCCCCGTCTGCTCGGGCCACACGACCGCCCACAGCCACAGGCCACGTGCCTCGCCCGCGAAGACCGCACGGTCCTCCGGAGTGCCGCTGACATGCCAGAGCGGCGTGGGACGGCCCGCGGCAAGCACCTTCGCCTGGGGCGGTCTGTCCACGCTCATCGCGGGCCCGGGATCGGGCCCGTCTATCCCGGCGAAGCGCGCGCCGAGCCCCACGCCGAGCTCCTCGGCGATCAGCAGCAGCTCGCCGACGCCCCCGAGCGGCCCGGGGCCCGAGCAGGCGACGGCCGTGGCGCGTCCGCCACTGCGGTCGTCACCCGCGTACGCCACGCCGGTGAACAGCCAGCCCACGGGCAGCGGCCAGGGCATCCATACGGGGACCTGTGCGCGGTGCACGACCACGCTGAGGGCCTCCACGCTGGGCGGGACCACGGGCTGCAACGGGTGGACCGCGCCATGCACATCGCACTGCCAGGAGTCGGCAAAGAGACCGGGCGCCCTGACCCGGCCACCACACTTCGGGCAACTGGGTTCGCCCCTCATAGCGTTCAACGGTCCTACCAGGCCGCCCTCGCGTCAAGGACGATCACCCGTCCGAACGGGTGAGTCGGCCGGAAGTCGGTCGCGGTCAGTCGAGGGTCACGGAGGTGCGCCGGGGATCGCGAAGGTCGGTCCCGTACGCCAGCCAGCGCTCCTCCAGCGCCTGTGCGCCGTGCACGCGCTTCCACGCCGCCTCGTTCGCCGTCATCGGCAGCAGCGGCAGGAAACGGACCGGATCCATGGGGTCGTCCAGCTCCAGGTCCTCCACCAGACCGCCCGGCTCGGCGACCAGGACGGAGCTGAACGGGGCGCCGGGCCACAGGGGTTCACCGACGTCCAGGGAGGCGCCAGGGGCCACGACGACACCCTCGACCTGCGGGGAGGCGGCGAGGACGGCGAGCGGCCGCAGCACCTTGTCGGTGTCGGCGAGCCCGGCCCGTACGGACAGCACCAGCTCGGCGCGCGGGCCCTTGACCGGGTCGGCGAGGACCGCCGTGGGATCCGCCATCGGCTGGCCGGACATACCGAGAGTGGCGTACCGCACCAGGTCACCCTCGGTGAAGCGCAGGACCTCGATCCGGTCCGTACCGAGGAACGTGACCGAGGCGCGCGCGTCCGGTTCGCCGAGCGCCGTCCGTAGCCGGGCCTCGACCAGAGCAAGAACTTCTCCCATGCAGGGAGCATAGAGCGCGTATGGAACGGGCAAAGTAAGGGATTGACCCTCTGTCGGCTGATAGTCTTGGCCGCTGGTCGGGACGGCATGCCGAGCATCGCCTTCGAGTCCCGACGACACGTCATCCCCCACGGGGGACCGGCCGGAGGAGGTGGGGCTGCGGTGGATCGAAGTCGATCGGGCAGTACCAACCGCTCTTCCGCACGACGCCTCCCTTCTTCGGTCTGACACCCTCCACGGGCCTTGTCCGACCGCACCGGGTGAGCGGCACTTCACGCATGCGCACGACGGAAGCCTGACGGAAGAGCGAAGAGCACTTCATCTTTGCCTGTCTGTAGCGAAAGCCGTCACCGCGATCCCACGGTGCCGCCCGCTTTGCGGACGTCGTTCTCCACGTCCCCATTCCGGGCTGCGCCACGCCTCGCGGCGGCCTCTCCGTGAAGGAGCACGCCATGTCGATGATCCGTGATCTGCGCGCAGCCGTACGCCCCTCGCTGCGTCCCGTCCAGCACAAGAGCAGCGCGCCCTACAGCTCGTACGACCCCACCCGGGACCCCTCCGCCTCCAGCGCCGTCGTCGACTGCGCGGTCTACCGCGACGGCCGTCGGCTGAAGGACTCGCCGGCCCGCAGCTGTCTGACGCCGCGCGAGGCGATGCGGCAGGTGCGCGAGGGCGGCGGGTTCGTCTGGATCGGGCTGCACGAGCCGACCGAGGCCGAATTCGCCGGTATCGCGGCCGAGTTCGGGCTGCACCCGCTGGCCGTGGAGGACGCCGTCCACGCCCACCAGCGGCCCAAGCTGGAGCGGTACGACGACACGCTCTTCACGGTCTTCAAGACGATCCACTACGTCGAGCACGCCGAGCTCACCGCGACCAGCGAGGTCGTCGAGACCGGTGAGGTGATGTGCTTCACCGGCCGGGACTTCGTCATCACCGTCCGGCACGGCGGCCAGGGCTCCCTGCGCAATCTGCGCCACCGCCTCCAGGACGAGCCGGAGCTGCTCGCCAAGGGCCCCTCCGCCGTCCTGCACGCCATCGCCGACCATGTCGTCGACGGCTACATCGCGGTCGCGGACGCCGTCGAGGTGGACATCGACCAGATCGAGATCGACGTCTTCTCGCCGCCCGCCAAGGGCAGTACGCGCGGCGCCGACACCGGGCGGATCTACCAGCTCAAGCGCGAGGTGCTGGAGTTCAAACGGGCGGTCACACCGCTGCTGCGGCCGATGCAGCTGCTGAGCGAGCGGCCGATGCGGCTGGTCGACCCCGACATCCAGAAGTACTTCCGGGACGTCGCCGACCACCTCGCGCGCGTGCAGGAGCAGGTCGTCGGATTCGACGAGCTGCTGAACTCGATCCTCCAGGCCAACCTGGCGCAGGCGACCGTCGCCCAGAACGAGGACATGCGCAAGATCACCTCCTGGGCGGCGATCGTGGCCGTGCCCACGGCGGTCTGCGGGGTCTACGGCATGAACTTCGACCACATGCCGGAGCTGCACTGGAAGTACGGCTACCCCATGGTGCTCACCGGCATCGTCGCCGTCTGTTTCACCATCCACCGCATGCTCAAGCGCAACGGATGGCTGTAGCTAAGCTTCGCCCCATGACAAACGCGCCGCTCGGGCCCGCCCTCGTCGAGGAGGCCACCAAGAAGTCCGGCCTCATCTGGGTGCGGGGCACGGGCCCCGCCCGCGCGCTGTGGCACGTGTGGCACGACGGCGCGGCCCACGTCGTGGGCGACGGCCCCGGCGAGCAGCCGCTGCCGGGGCTCGCGGACGGTTCCGTCGCCGAGGTGACCGTCCGCAGCAAGGACAAGGGCGGCCGGCTGGTCACCTGGACCGCGGCCGTCAGTGAGTTGGCACCCCGCTCGGAGGCCTGGCAGGCCGCGGTCGACGAGCTCAAGGGCAAGCGGCTGAACGCCCCGGACGGCGAGGCGATGCCGGAGCGCTGGGCGCGGGAGTGCCGGGTGCTGCGGCTGGAGCCCAGGGACGCGCTCACCGACCATCCGCACGGCTCGCTGGCCGAAACGCCCCTGGCCACCCCGGCCACGACCCGCCGGCCGATCCCGGCGGCCCTGCCCCGTCTGCTGCTCAAGCGGCGCGGACGGCGCTAGGGCGTGATTCGAAAGTAGCGTCGTCCGCCCGGAGGGCAGCCAGACGGGACTTTCGAAACACGCCCTGGCGGGCCCGGCGGGCGGTGCCGGTCAGGTTCGGGGCAGCTGCTTGCCGTAGTCGACCGTCTGGTCCTGCGAGGGCGGCGCCAGCGGGAAGTCCTTGTCCCACTCCGAGAGGACGACGACACCCGCGCCGCCGCCCCGGGCGAACTGGAGCGGGTACGGCTCGCCGTCCAGGGAGACGTCCATCGCGCCGCCCTCGCCCTGCTGACCGCCCAGGACCCGGATCGTGCGTTTGCCGCCGATCTTGTCCCGGTCGCCCTTGACGACCTCGCCGTGCAGCGAGATCAGCCCCTTCAGCAGCGGGCCCATGTCGGTGAAGCCCCGCAGCTGCTTGTACGACGGGTCGTCCTGGGGCACCTTCACGTACTTGTCGTCGAGCTTGTCCGCGGCCTCGGTGTCGGACTTGCTCGGCGCCTCGCCGCCCTCGCCGTGCGACCAGAAACCCTTGTCCGCCTTCAGATAGAGGGCGTCACCGATCCGCAGCAGCTCGAAGGTGCTGTTCTTGGTGACGACGGAGCCGGCCGCGCCGGACTGCTTCAGCCGCATGTTCAGCTTGAACGTGCCGCCCTTGCTGACCAGCGTCCCGGAGAGCCGTACCGCCTTGGCCGCGCCCGCCGTCGACCGGGCCTTGGACTCGATGGCGGCGGCCGGGAGCTTCCCGACCCCGTTCGTGCCCTCGTCGGGATCGTCGCCACAGCCGCTGAGCACGGCCGCCAGCCCGGCGCAGAGCGCGACGGGGAGCGCGGCCCTGCGGGTTCGCGAAGCCGGGGGGAGAGCGGTCACCTGCGCACTGCCTCTCATCTGCCTGTGGGGGATCGCAGACGGCAGCGTACCGGTGCCGCCCCGGGCGTCCGGCAAGCAGCCGGACGGACCCGCTTCCAGGGCGCACCGGATGGGTACGAGCTAGCCTGAACCAGGCATAAGTCGGCAATGGACGGCATAGAGGGAGGCGCTGGACATGGCTGCAGGCGCCCCCCGGATCTTCGTCTCCCACCTCGCCGGCGTCCCGGTCTTCGACCCCAACGGCGACCAGGTGGGCAGGGTCAGCGATCTGGTCGCGATGCTCCGGGTCGGCGGACGCCCGCCGCGGCTGCTGGGCATGGTCGTGGAGGTGCTCAGCCGCCGCCGCATCTTCCTGCCCATGACCCGGATCACCGGCGTGGAGTCCGGCCAGGTCATCACCACCGGCGTGGTCAACATGCGCCGCTTCGAGCAGCGCCCGACCGAGCGGCTGGTCCTCGGTGAGCTGCTGGACCGGCGGGTGCGGCTGGTCACCGACGGCGCGGAGGGTGAGGAGGTCACCGTCCTCGACGTGGCCATCCAGCAGCTGCCCGCCCGCCGCGACTGGGAGATCGACAAGGTCTTCGTCCGGCGCGGCAAGGGCGGGGCACTGCGCCGCAAGGGGGAGGCGCTCACCGTCGACTGGTCGGCGGTGACCGGTTTCTCGCTGGAGGAGGAGGGTCAGGGCGCCGAGAGCCTGGTCGCCACCTTCGAGCGGCTGCGCCCCGCCGACCTCGCCAATGTGCTGCACCACCTCTCGCCGAAACGGCGCGGCGAGGTCGCGGCCGCCCTCGACGACGACCGGCTCGCCGACGTCCTGGAGGAGCTGCCGGAGGACGACCAGATCGAGATCCTCGGCAAGCTCAAGGAGGAGCGGGCCGCCGACGTGCTGGAGGCGATGGACCCGGACGACGCCGCCGACCTGCTCTCGGAGCTGCCGGAGGAGGACAAGGAGCGGCTGCTCACGCTGATGCGGCCGGACGACGCGGCCGATGTGCGCCGGCTCATGGCGTACGAGGAGCGGACCGCGGGCGGTCTGATGACCACCGAACCGATCGTGCTGCGCCCGGACGCGACCGTCGCGGACGCGCTGGCGCGCGTACGGCAGCGGGACCTCTCCCCCGCCCTGGCCGCGCAGGTGTACGTGTGCCGTCCCCCGGACGAGACGCCCACCGGCAAGTACCTGGGCACGGTCCACTTCCAGCGGCTGCTGCGCGATCCGCCGTTCACGCTGGTCGGCGCGCTGGTGGACAGCGATCTGCCACCGCTCGCGCCGGACACCGCGCTGCCGGCCGTCACCAGCTACCTCGCCGCCTACAACATGGTCGCGGCGCCCGTGGTGGACGAGGGCGGTTCGCTGCTCGGTGCGGTCACCGTCGACGACGTCCTGGACCACCTGCTGCCCGAGGACTGGCGGGAGACCGAGTTCCACACCGAGGAGGAGCGCATCCATGGCACCCGGTGAGCGCGCCCAGGAACGAGAACGGGAACGCGAGCGGGAGCGGGAGCGGACGCTGCCGCGGATCCGGCTGGACCAGCCGCGAATGCGCCGCCAGCGGCTGCTGCCGGAGTACGACCCGGAGGCCTTCGGCCGGATCTCGGAGCGGATCGCGCGCTTCCTGGGGACGGGGCGGTTCCTCGTCTGGATGACCCTGACGATCATCGTCTGGGTGCTGTGGAACGTCTTCGCGCCGCCGTCGCTCCGCTTCGACGAGTATCCGTTCATCTTCCTGACGCTCGCCCTGTCCCTGCAGGCGTCGTACGCGGCGCCGCTGATCCTCCTCGCGCAGAACCGCCAGGACGACCGGGACCGGGTCAACCTGGAGCAGGACCGCAAGCAGAACGAACGCTCGATCGCGGACACCGAGTACCTGACCCGGGAGATCGCCTCGCTGCGGATGGGGCTCGGCGAGGTCGCCACCCGGGACTGGATCCGCTCGGAGTTCGACGATCTGCTCAAGGAGATCGACCAGCGGCGCGTTCTATTCCCGGCCGAGCCTCCCGTGCGGAGTGACGAAGCCGACCGCTGAGAGGCTTTCCGGGGGCCACGGTCCGCGCCGTACCATCGTCCGTATGGCTACGGAAGACGCGGTGCGCGAAGCACTGGCGACGGTGAACGACCCAGAGATCAACAAACCGATCACCGAGCTCGGCATGGTCAAGTCGGTGGAGATCGGGTCCGACGGCGCTGTCGCCGTCACGGTCTACCTCACCGTCTCCGGCTGCCCGATGCGCGACACGATCACCCAGCGCGTCACCGACGCCGTCTCCCGCGTCGAGGGCGTCACGCGAGTCGACGTCTCGCTGGACGTGATGAGCGACGAGCAGCGCAAGGAGCTGGCGGCCGCGCTGCGCGGCACCACCGCCGAGCGCGAGGTGCCGTTCGCCAAGCCCGGCTCGCTGACCCGGGTCTACGCCGTGGCCTCCGGCAAGGGCGGCGTCGGCAAGTCCTCGGTGACGGTGAACCTCGCCGCGGCGATGGCGGCGGACGGGCTGAAGGTCGGTGTCGTCGACGCCGACATCTACGGCCACAGCGTGCCGCGCATGCTGGGTGCGGACGGCCGTCCCACCCAGGTCGAGAACATGATCATGCCGCCGTCCGCGAACGGCGTGAAGGTCATCTCGATCGGCATGTTCACCCCGGGCAACGCGCCGGTGGTGTGGCGCGGCCCGATGCTGCACCGCGCGCTCCAGCAGTTCCTCGCCGATGTGTACTGGGGCGACCTGGACGTCCTCCTGCTCGACCTGCCCCCGGGCACCGGCGACATCGCGATCTCCGTCGCGCAGCTGGTCCCGAACGCGGAGATCCTGGTCGTGACGACCCCTCAGCAGGCCGCCGCCGAGGTCGCCGAGCGGGCAGGGTCGATCGCCGTGCAGACCCACCAGAAGATCGTGGGCGTCGTCGAGAACATGTCGGGCCTGCCGTGTCCGCACTGCGACGAGATGGTCGACGTGTTCGGTACGGGCGGCGGGCAGAAGGTCGCCGACGGCCTGACGAAGACGACCGGTGCCACGGTTCCCGTGCTCGGCTCGATCCCGATCGACGTGCGGCTGCGCGAGGGCGGCGACGAGGGCAAGCCGGTCGTCCTGACCGACCCGGAGTCCCCGGCGGGCGCGGCCCTGCGGGCGATCGCCGGCAAGCTGGGCGGGCGTCAGCGTGGCCTGTCGGGCATGAGCCTGGGCATCACGCCGCGCAACAAGTTCTGACCGTACGGCGAAGGGCGCCGCTCCCCGGGGAGCGGCGCCCTTCGCCGTACGTACGCGGCCTCTAGGTGTAGATCCCGAGGTCCACGACGGCCGCGAAACCGAGCCCGTAGGCGCTCAGGCCGCGCCCGTACGCGCCCAGGTGTACCCCGCCCGTCGTGGAACCGGCCAGCACCCAGCCGAACTCGGACTCGCGGTAGTGGAACGGCATCGGGACCCCGTCGACCGGCAGGGAGAGCGTCGACCACTCGGGCCCTTCGAGGTCGTCGGCGAGCTCGAAGGCGGCCTCGGTCTGCTGGTCGAGCCAGTCGTCGCGCCGGGAGTGGTCCAGCTGCGCGGGCCAGGTGTAGGCGAGAAGCCCGGAGCCGGCCAGCCAGGCGGCGGAGGAGACGGTGGTGGCGTCCAGCACGCCCGTACCGTCGCCGCTGCGCCGTACGGGGCTCGCGGCGACGGTGACGACGACCGCGAAGCGCTCCTTCTCGGTGGCGGAGGCATCGGACTTTATGGACGGCTCGTCCCCGTGGCCCATCGATCCGTGCTGCACGGTGCCGTCGGCCGCCGTGCCCACCTGCATCAGCCAGCGCGGGCCGGTGAAGGCCTCGTCCAGTCCGTACCAGCTGAAAGGTGCGCGCAGATAGCCCTCGGCCGTACGCCGGGCCGTGGGCACTCCCTCCACCCGACTCGTGGTCTCCATCTCGGGCCGCCTCCTCGATCGTTCGTGTCCGCGTCGGCGGACAACAGATGGAGGATAGCCATCCTGCCCCGGCTCGTCGGGAAGGACGGGGATCGGGTGGGTCAGGTGGCGTCGGCGTCGAACGGAGGTCGTTCGGCCTGCTCGGGCGTGTCGCGCTTCTTGAGCAGGTCCGGTGTGCCTGAGGCGCCGGAGCCGTTGACGGCGGCCGGGACCTCGGGCTCACGGCCGTTGACGGCGTCGGTGACCTCGGTGATCTCCTTCTTGAGATCGAAGCTGCTGCGCAGCTCGTTCAGTTCCTTGAGGTCGTCGTTCTCCGCGAGCTGCTTGCGGAGGAAGGCCTTCGGATTCAGGTCCTCGAACTCGAAGTCCTTGAACTCCGGGCCGAGCTCGCTGCGGATGTCGTGCTTCGCGCTCTCGGAGAACTCCCGGATCTTCCGGATGAAGCGGCTGGCGTCCTGGATGACCTTCGGCAGCTTGTCCGGGCCGAAGATGAGCACGGCGAGGATCACGAGCATGACCAGCTCGAGTCCGCCTATGTCGCTGAACACCTTGTTGCTCCTTCGCGGGGTCCGGGGCCCGCTCCACGGTACCCGGCGAATCTACCGGCGCGGTACCTTCCGGTGACGGACTGCCGACACTCAGGCGCCTTGGGAGGAACCGAGCGTCAACGTCTTGGTCAGTTCTTTGCCACCGCGCAGCAACGTCAGCTCCAGCCGGTCCCCCGGACGGTGGGCGCGGATCTTCACGATCAGCTCCTCGCCGTTGTGGACGCGCTGTCCGTCGACCTTGGTGATGATGTCGCCGGGCCGGATGCCGGCCTTGGCGGCGGGCCCGCCGACGGTGACGGACGGCGTGTCGTCCTTGCCCTTCTCGCCGACCCGGGCGCCGTCGCCGGTGTACTTCATGTCGAGGCTGACACCGATCACCGGGTGGGTGGCCTTGCCGGTGTTGATGAGCTCCTCGGCGACCCGCTTGCCCTGGTTGATGGGGATGGCGAAGCCGAGGCCGATGGAGCCGGACTGGGCGCCGCCGCCGTCGGGTCCCGAGCCGCTGCCGGCCGCGCGGATGGCGCTGTTGATGCCGATGACCCGGGCCTTGGAGTCGACGAGCGGGCCGCCCGAATTGCCGGGGTTTATCGGCGCGTCGGTCTGGAGGGCGTCGACGTAGGAGACGTCGCTCCCGTCGCCCTTCTCCCCGCCCGCGGTGATGGGCCGCTCCTTGGCGCTGATGATGCCGGAGGTGACGGTGTTCTGGAGGTCGAAGGGGGCGCCGATGGCGACGACGGGGTCGCCGACCCGGACGTTGTCGGAGTTGCCCAGCGGCAGCGGCTTGAGGTTGGAGACGCCGGTGACCTGGACGACGGCGAGGTCGTAGCCGCTGTCCTTGCCGACGAGCTTGGCCCGGGCGGTCTCGCCGCCGCTGAAGGTGACGGAGATGTCCCCGGAGGAGCCGGCCGGGTCGACGACGTGGTTGTTGGTGAGGATGTGGCCCTGCTGGTCGAGGACGAATCCGGTGCCGGTGCCGGCCGCGCCGCCGCCGCTGACGTGGATGGTGACCACGCTGGGCAGGGCACTCGCGGCGATCCCGGCGACGGAGTCGGGGGCGCGGCCGACGTCCTCGGGCCCGGCCTGCGGTAGTTCGACGGTGGTGATGCCGCCGTTGCGCTCGATGTACGCGCCGATGCCGCCGCCGAGTACGCCGGTGACCAGCGCGAACGCCAGCGCAGCGGCCAGCCCGAGCCCCCGCCGCGCCTTCCGCCCCGGCGGCTGGGTGAGCGGCCGCTGCCCGGGAGCGCTCCAGGGGTCGTACTGCACCCACGCCTGCGGTGGATGGGGGGCGGGCTGCGGGTTCGCGTACGCGGCCGGGGCCGGGGCGGGAGCGGGGGCGGGGGCTCGGGCTGGCCGCTGCACGGGCGGCGCGGGCGCCCAGGGCCCGGGCCCGCCGTAGGGCGGAGTGCTATACGGATCGGGCTGATGCAGCGGCACGGCGCGGGGGGCCTCGGCGGGGGCGGTGTCGGCGGGCGCGGGCCCTGCGGGCTCGGCGGCGGCCGGGGCGCCGGCGGGCGCGGATCCCTCGGCGGTCGGGGCCGTCACGGCCGTGGGCGCGGACTCGACTCCGTCGGCGGCGGTTAGGTTCGGGTGACCGGCCCCGGGCGTCGGCTCGTGCAGTGGCGGCGCGGGCGCGAGCCCTGCGGGCTCGGCTTCGGTGGCGGCGTCCGCCCGGTGCGGGTGGCCGGCCTCGGGCGTCAGGCCGTCCGACGGCGGCGCGGGGGCCTGCGCCGCGTCCACGGCCGGGGCGCCGGCGGGCGCGGATCCCTCGGCGGTCGGGGCCGTCACGGCCGTGGGCGCGGACTCGGCTCCGGCGGCAGCGGTCGGGTTCGGGTGACCGGCCCCGGGCGTCGGCCCATGCGGTGGCGGCGCGGGCGCGAGCCCTGCGGGCTCGGCTTCGGGGGCGGCGTCCGCCCGGTGCGGGTGGCCGGCGTCGGGCGTCAGGCCGTCCGACGGTGGCGTGGCCGCGGTGCCGAGCGACGCCCGGTGGTCGTCGGCGGCGGGCGGCGCCGGGGGGGCCAGGTCGAAGGAGTCTGGGGTGGTGTCCATCGCATCCGCGGCATCCGCGGCCGGCGGCGGTGTCGCCGGCCGGGGCGGACGGCTCCACCACTTCGCCTTCGGCGGCTTCGGCCCGGTCGGCTTCCCGTCGTTCATGCTCTCCCCGCAACTGGCCCGTCCGCGCCCCGGCGGGGCACCCTGCACGGGGATTCAACCAGGTCCGGCGGCCCCCGCGCAGGGGGGCCGTCAGCGTCGGGTGGTGAGCGGGCCGTCGGCCTGGGTCGGCGCGACGAGATGCGTCGGCACCGGCGTGACCATCGGCGAGACCCCTGGCAGGAAGGCGAGTTGGAGCGCGGGGCCCGTGGGCCGTATCAGCGGGGACACGGCCGTCGCCGCGAACTGCTGCACCGGCCGGCCCAGGTGGCCGGCCAACGGCGTCGGCAGGCCGGGCCGCACCGGGGCGGCCGGTGTCACCGCGGCCGGACGGTCCGCCGACCTCGCCGCGCCGTTGCCCGAACCCGGACGGTCCGCCGATCTCGCCGGGCCGTTGCCCGAACCCCGTCGGCGTTCGATCTGGGTGCCGGTGGCACTCGCCGTCCCCGTCGTGCTGCCGGGGGCCGCCCGCAGCGGGCTGACCCTGTTGCCGCCGTTCTCACCGCGCGCTTTCGCGTCCACGGCCGCCTCCATGGGCAGCGCGCCGCCCAGCGCGATCGCCGCGAAGGACACCGCACTGGCCGCCGCGAAGGCGAATCGCCGGCCGCGCCACAGGGAGCGGTCCTGACCGGGCCGCCCGACCTCGTGGATCCGGAAACCCCTGCCCGGTACGGCGCCGCTCGGCAGCACCGCCGCGGCAGGAGTCGGCGGGGGCGGGGGCGGCACATAGCCGAAGCCGTCCGTCCTCACCCCGAAGACTCCGTCGGTGAACCGTCCCGAGCCGAAGGGTCCCCCCCGGTCGTCCTCACCTCCCGTGCCCGATCCGCCGGGCAGCATATGAAGGCGCGCCAGCAGGCCCTCCGAGGGCGGAGGCGGCGCGGTCTGTGCAAAGACGCTCTTCAGGCGCCGCTGTGCGTCGGCCTCGGCCTTGCACTTGGCGCAGGTCGCCAGATGGGCGAGCACCCGCTCGCGGGCGTCATGCCCCAGCTCGCCGTCGATCAGTGCGGCGAGCCGGTCCCCGAGGTGCTGCTCGGCGGGGGTCGGACTGGTGCCACTCACGCGGGCCCGACCTCCCCTCCGACGGACGCGAACGCACGCTCCGCCCTGGCCTCCGGCGAACGGTGCTGCAGCGCCTTGCGCAGATGCGAGCGTCCGCGGTGGATCCGGCTGCGGACGGTGCCGAGCTTCACGCCGAGCGTGGCCGCGATCTCCTCGTAGGAGAGCCCCTCGATGTCGCAGAGGACGACGGCCGCGCGGAACTCCGGGGCGAGCGTGTCCAGCGCCTGCTGGACGTCCGCGTCGAAGTGGGTGTCGTTGAAGACCTGCTGCGGCGAGGGCTCGCGGCTTGGCAGCCGCTCGGCCGCGTCGTCGCCGAGGGCGTCGAAACGGATCCGCTGCTTGCGGCGGACCATGTCGAGGAAGAGGTTGGTGGTGATGCGGTGGAGCCAGCCCTCGAACGTACCGGGGGTGTACGTGGACAAGGAGCGGAAGACGCGCACGAAGACTTCCTGGGTGAGGTCCTCGGCGTCGTGCTGATTGCCGGTCAGGCGGTACGCGAGACGGTAGACCCGGCCACTGTGCGTGCTGACGATCTCCTCCCAGGTGGGCGGAGTCCACGCCTGCGATTCCGCATCCGATGCGAAGGTCGCGGTGGTGGGTGCGGCGTCGGTGGAGCGGAATCGGTCAGCGGTGTCAGTCACGGATTTCGGCTCACCCGCCGACCTGAGCAGGCGCTTCAGCACGCCTCTCCGATCCACAGGCGCAGCCGCACCTCCCCTGTCGGCTCTGGTGGTGTCCAGTGGAGCCCCTACCATAGCCACCTCGCCCGTTAGCTCCGGATAAGAATCTTTACGCGAATTTGGGTCGGCTCGCCGGTCCTGGTCCGGTCTTCCGCCCCGTCGTCCCCGCGTTTTCCTCTGCCCTTACCAACGCCCGGTCCCATCTGCGGGTTCCCGCGTCCAGCGGATACAGTCACCGTTGCGCCAACTACGGGGACAGGAGAGGGTCATTACCGCCAACCGGCAGACGAGCTGGGCGTTCGCCGACGCCTTTGTCGCCGAGGACGAAGCGCTGCGCTGGGCCCGTGAGCGGGCCCGGGAGGCAGGGCTGCCCTCGGTGTCGCCCGGCACCGGCGCCGCGCTGCGACTCCTCGCCGCCACGGCGGACGCGAAGGCGGTGGCCGAGATCGGGACGGGCACGGGTGTGTCCGGGATCTATCTGCTGCACGGGATGCGGCCCGACGGCGTGCTGACCACCGTCGACCCCGAGCCGGACCGCCAGCAGTTCGCGAAGCAGGCCTTCCGGGCGGCGGGTTTCGCCGGGAACCGGGCCCGGTTCATCCCCGGCCGCGCCCTGGACGTACTGCCCCGGCTCGCGGACGGCGGGTACGACCTCGTCTTCTGCGACGGCGACCGGCTGGAGTGCCTGGACTATCTCGCTGAATCGTTGCGCCTGCTGCGACCGGGCGGTCTGGTCTGCTTCGAGGGCGTCTTCACCGACGGCCGCACGGTCGATTCGGCGGCCCAGCCGGCGGAGGTGCTGCGGGTGCGGGAGCTGCTGCGGGCCGTACGCGAGAGCCAGGAGCTGATGGAGTCGCTGCTGCCGGTCGGCGACGGCCTGCTGTGCGCGGTACGGCGCGGCTGACACCCACCATCCCGGCGTCGTCCTGGTACGACTCTGCCCCGGCTCGGGGCTACCGTGCCGGGGCAGAGGAAAATCTGGGCGTTCTCGCGTCAGCCGACTACCTGCTTCAGGGCGTCGCCGAGTGCCTCGGCCTCGTCCGGGGTCAGCTCGACGACAAGCCGACCGCCGCCTTCGAGCGGAACGCGCATGACGATGCCCCGCCCCTCCTTGGTCACCTCGAGCGGGCCGTCGCCCGTCCGCGGCTTCATGGCCGCCATGCTCGTTCCCCTTCCTGAAACCAGCTCACGCAGCCGACGACCCAGGTGTCACCGGCATCGAACACATTGCTTCCAGGCCATTATCCCGCATGGCAGGACCCGATGACCAACATCGGACTGCATCGCTTACGCAACGCGCTCACTCAAAACCCCTCATTTCGGCGATCGGCCTGCGATACTTCGCCGCCGCAGGTCCGGACCGGTCCGGCGATTCTTTGACGCAGGTCACATGTCCGTCGCCGATGATCTCCGCCATGCTGGGCGGGTCATCAACGCCCACGCCGCAAAGGGGACCCGCCATGGCCGACACCGTGCTGTACGACGTGACCGACGGACTCGCCACGATCACGATCAACCGGCCCGAGGCCATGAACGCGATGAATGTCGAGACGAAGGTCGCGCTGCGGGAGGCGGCGCAGACGGCTGCGGCGGACCCCGCCGTACGGGCCGTGCTGCTGACAGCGACCGGGCGCGCCTTCTGTGTGGGCCAGGACCTCAAGGAGCACGTCGGTCTGCTGCAGAACGACAAGGAGACCGGCTCCCAGGACACGATGAGCACGGTCAGGGAGCACTACAACCCGATCGTCCGGGCGCTCACCGAGATGCAGAAGCCGGTGGTGGCCGGGGTGAACGGCGTCGCGGCGGGGGCGGGCTTCGGCTTCGCGCTGGCGGCGGACTACCGGATCGTGGCCGACACGGCCGCCTTCAACACCTCCTTCGCGGGCGTGGCCCTGACCGCCGACTCGGGCATGTCCTGGACCCTCCCCCGGCTGATCGGCCCGAGCCGCGCCGCCGACCTGCTGCTCTTCCCGCGCTCGATCTCGGCCCAGGAGGCCTACGACCTCGGCATCGCGAACAAGGTCGTCCCCGCGGCGGAGCTGGCGGCCGAGGCGGCGGCGGTCGCCCGCGCCCTGGCCGAGGGCCCGACCCTCGCCTACGCGGCCCTGAAGGAGTCCCTCGCCTACGGCGCGGACCACTCGCTGGCCGAGGCGCTGGAGAAGGAGGACGAGCTCCAGTCCAAGGCGGGCGCCTCGGAGGACCACACGATCGCGGTGCAGGCCTTCCTCGCGAAGGAGAAGCCGAAGTACGTCGGCCGCTAGGGCGGCCGGGAGGCACCGGGCCGGGAGGCGTCAGACGCGTCCTGCGCCCCGGGCCACGCAGGTGGCCAGATGGTCGTCGACCAGGCCGCAGGCCTGCATGAGGGCGTAGGCCGTCGTGGGGCCTATGAACCGCAGGCCGCGCTTCTTGAGAGCCTTGGACAGGGCCGTGGACTCGTCGGTGACCGCCGGGACGTCGGCGATCGTCCGCGGGGCGGGGCGGGCCGCCGCGTCGGGGGCGTACGACCAGATCAGCTCGTCCAGCTCGCCAGGGCGCCACTCGGCGAGCACGCGCGCGTTGGCGAGGGTCGCGTCGATCTTGGCGCGGTTGCGGATGATGCCCTCGTCGGCGAGGAGCCGCTCCCGGTCGGCGTCGGTGAACTCCGCCACGGCCGGGACCTTGAAGTCGGCGAAGGCACGGCGGAACCCCTCACGGCGGCGCAGGATCGTGATCCAGGAGAGCCCGGACTGGAACGCCTCCAGGCACAGCCGCTCGAAGAGCGCGTCGTCGCCGTGGACCGGGCGCCCCCACTCCTCGTCGTGGTAGACGGCGTAGTCCGCCGTGGACAGGCCCCAGGGGCAGCGCAGCCGCCCGTCCGGCCCGGCCAGCGCCTCGCCGCTCATCGGTCCGTCTCCTCGCCGGGCCGGTCGGCGCCGGGCTTCTCGAAGAGGTCGGGGCCGCCCACAGCCGTCGCCTGCGCTCCGGCGAGCGCCGCCTCCAGCTCGGCGATGCGGGCGTCACGCTCGGCGAGCTCGGCGGCCAGCCGGCCGAGGACGTCGTCGACGTCCGCCATGCGGTATCCGCGGGCCGCCACCGGCAGCCGTACGGCCTCGATGTCGGCGCGGCCGACGGGCCGGTGGGCCGGGAGCGGGTCCACGAGCTGCTCGGGCGCCACCTCGGGCAGCACCTCGCTGTCGCCGCCGCCGACCACCGCGAGCGTGACCGCGGCGACCACCACGACCATCGCTACAGCCAAGAACCAGAACACGCGCGTGCCTCTCCCCGGGAGCGGAAAACGTACCTGGTGCCGATCGTGCCATGCGCCACCGACAGTTAAGGTCGCAGGCGACGGAACGCGAGGAGGACATACGGGATGCTGCGCTTGGGACGGCGTGAATTCGGGCCGCACGAGCCGGTGATCATGGCGATCGTGAACCGGACCCCGGATTCGTTCTACGACCAGGGTGCGACCTTCCGCGACGAGCCCGCCCTCGCGCGCGTGGAGCAGGCGGTGGCCGAGGGCGCCGCCATCATCGACATCGGCGGGGTCAAGGCGGGCCCCGGCGAGGAGGTCACTGCCGAGGAGGAGGCGCGCCGGACGGTCGGCTTCGTCGCCGAGGTGCGCCGGCGCCACCCGGATGTGGTGATCAGCGTGGACACCTGGCGGGCGGAGGTCGGCGAGGCGGTCTGCGAGGCCGGCGCGGATGTCCTGAACGACGCCTGGGGCGGGGTCGACCCGCGGCTCGCGGAGGTCGCAGCCCGCTACGGGGCGGGTCTTGTGTGCACGCACGCGGGCGGCGCGGAGCCTCGGACGCGGCCGCACCGGGCCACGTACGACGACGTGATGGCGGACATCCTGCGGGTGACCGTCGGCCTGGCCGAGCGGGCGGTGGAGCTCGGGGTGCGCCGGGACGGCATCATGATCGATCCCGGCCATGACTTCGGCAAGAACACCCGCCACAGCCTGGAGGCGACCCGCCGGCTCGACGAGATGACGCGGACGGGCTGGCCCGTGCTGGTGTCGCTGTCGAACAAGGACTTCGTCGGGGAGACCCTGGACCGCCCGGTGAAGGAGCGCGTGATCGGGACGCTGGCGACGACGGCGGTGTCGGCGTGGCTGGGGGCGCGGGTGTACCGCGTGCACGAGGTGGCGGAGACCCGCCAGGTCCTGGACATGGTGGCGTCCATCGCGGGGCACCGCGAGCCCGCCGTCGCCCGGCGAGGGCTGGCCTAGCCGGGCCGGTGCGGCCGAGGCCGGCTGCGCCCCGCGCAACGGATGGGCACAACCGACCGGCCGCGGCGCGGCCTACCGGCCCGTCTCCTTGGACACCAGCGCCACCGCCTCCTCCACGTCGTCCGTGACGTGGAAGAGCATCAGGTCGTGCTCCGAGGCCTTGCCCTGGGCCACGACGGTGTCGCGCAGCCAGTCCACCAGGCCGCTCCAGTACGCGGTGCCGAAGAGGACGATCGGGAAGCGGGTGACCTTGCGGGTCTGGACCAGGGTCAGCGCCTCGAAGAGTTCGTCGAGGGTGCCGAGGCCGCCCGGCAGGACCACGAAGCCCTGCGCGTACTTCACGAACATCGTCTTGCGGACGAAGAAGTAGCGGAAGTTCACCCCGATGTCGACGTGCGGGTTGAGCCCCTGCTCGAAGGGGAGCTCGATGCCCAGGCCGACGGAGATGCCCCTGGCCTCCCGCGCTCCCCTGTTGGCGGCTTCCATCGCTCCCGGGCCGCCGCCTGTGATCACCGCGAAGCCCGCGTCCACGAGCGCCTTGCCGAGCTGGACCCCGGCCTCGTACTCCGGGCTGCCCGGACGGGTCCGGGCGGAGCCGAAGACGCTGATGGCGCTGGGCAGTTCGGCGAGCGCGCCGAAGCCTTCGACGAACTCCGACTGGATGCGCATGACCCGCCAGGGGTCCGTGTGCACCCACTCGGAGTCGCCCTCGGTGTCCAGCAGCCGCTGGTCCGTGGTGCTCGGCTGGATCTGTTCCCTGCGCCTGAGCACGGGGCCCTGCCGCTGCTCCTCCGGCCTTGCTGCTCCCTCGGGGTCGACCATGGCCTGCTCCCTCCGCCGATCCGTTGATCCACCGGACGATCCGCTGATCTTCCCGGTTCGGTCAGGGTAGGTCCACAGAGGTGACAAAAAGCGAAATTACGGCAGTCGGGCAGTGAGCCAGTCGCGGAGCCGCTCCTCACAGTGGCGGATCTTGTCGACGACCACATGCTCATCGCGCTTGTGCGCGTACAGAGGGTTACCGGGCCCGTAGTTGACCGCGGGCACACCGACCGCGCTGAAGCGGGAGACGTCCGTCCAGCCGAACTTGGGGCGGGCCGTGCCGCCGACCGCCGCCATGAAGGCCGCCGCGGCCGGATGCGAAAGGCCGGGCAGGGCGCCGCCGCTGTGGTCGTCCACCACGAACTCGCGCACGCCGCAGTCGGCGAAGACCTCCCGTACGTGCGCCTCGGCCTCGGCCATGGAGAGGTCGGGTGCGTACCGGTAGTTGACGACCACCGTGCAGGCGTCCGGAATGACGTTGGTGGCCACACCGCCTTCGATACGGACGGCGTTGAGGCCCTCGCGGTACTCCAGGCCGTCGATCACCGGCCGCCTCGGCTCGTACGCGGCGAGCTTGGCGAGGACCGGGGCGGCCGCGTGAATGGCGTTGGAGCCCATCCAGCTGCGCGCGGAGTGTGCCCGCTCCCCCTCGAGGTGGAGCAGGACGCGCAGGGTGCCCTGGCAGCCGCCTTCGACCTCGCCCTCGGAGGGTTCGAGGAGCACAGCGAAATCACCCTCCAGCCACTCGGGGTGTGCGTCGGCCACATGCCCGAGGCCGTTCAGGTGGGCGGCGACCTCTTCGTTGTCGTAGAAGACGAACGTGAGGTCGCGGTTGGGCTCGGGGACGGTCGCGGCGATCCGCAGCTGGACGGCGACACCGGACTTCATGTCCGACGTGCCGCAGCCCCACAGGATGCCGTTCTCGTCGAGGCGGGAGGGGACGTTGTCGGCGATGGGCACGGTGTCGATGTGGCCGGCCAGCACGACCCGCTCGGGCCGCCCCAGCCGCGTACGTGCCACGACGTTGTTGCCGTACCGGTCGACGGTGAGGTGCGGCAGTGCGCGCAGAGCCTGCTCGATCGCGTCGGCGAGGGGCTTCTCGGTGCCGCTGACGGACGGGAAGTCGACGAGGGCGGCGGTGAGCGCCGGGCCGTCCTGGGTCAGGTCGAGGGCGGCGGCGGGGGCGTTGTCAGGCATGGTGCCGACCCTAACGCGGCCCTCAAGTACGGTGGGCTCCGTGTCCGAGTCCGCCATCCTTCCCGGTCCCGCTCCCCAAGGCCGCCGCGGCCGCCGCGCCCGTATCGCGGCGGCGTTCGCCGTGCTCCTCGCGCTGGTGGGGTACGTGGCCGTGCAGTATCTGACCGGGGGCCCGGGCGCCCCGCGGTGCCAGGTGGGCAGCGGGGACAACACGTATGAATTCACCCCGGAGCAGGCATCGAACGCGGCGACGATCTCCGCGGTCGGCACGACCAAGGGGATGCCCGAGCGGGCGGTGACGATCGCCCTGGCCACGGCGCTCCAGGAGTCGGCGCTGCGCAACATCCGGTACGGCGACCGCGATTCGCTGGGCCTGTTCCAGCAGCGCCCCTCGCAGGGCTGGGGCACACCGCGGCAGATCCTCGACCCGGTGTACTCGGCGGGGAAGTTCTACGACGGACTGGCCGAGGTCCCCGGCTATTCGCGGATGCCTCTGACGGTGGCGGCCCAGAAGGTGCAGAAGAGCGGCTTCCCGCAGGCGTACGCCAAGCACGAGCCGGACGCGACGCTGCTGGCCGCCGCGCTGACCGGCCGGTCGGCGGCGTCCTTGACCTGTACGACGAGCGGGGGCGACGGGCGGCCGGGTGACCCCGTCAAGCTCCGCGCCGAGCTCGTGCGGGACTTCGGCAAGGGCGTGCTGCCGGGCGGCGGGGGCACGGCGGGGGCGCCCGCCGCGGCGTCGGCCGAGCTCTCCGTGCCCGTACGGGCCGCGGCGGCGGACGGCTCCGACGGGGAGGCCCGGCGCGGCTGGGAGCTGGCGCAGTGGGCGGTCGCGCGGGCGGACGTCCTGCGGATCGAGGAGGTGGCGTACGCGGGCCGGGTGTGGCGCGCCAAGGACGCCTCCGAGGGATGGCTGAAGGCATCGGAAGAACGGGCCGGGGATTTCTCCCAGGTTCGAATGCGCCTCGCACGATAGCCGCGCACGCGTACGGAAATTCACTCGGCCGAGGCATGTGTCCGCGCGCCTGGACGACTTTTTCAGCGGCTCTCCATGGGCCCCTTCCGGGGCACTGTCATGTCTGCGCAATTGCCGTGCGGCAGCTGGGAAGTGACGGTTCAGCAGGGTCTTTCGCATTGCCCCTGTTCGCCCGTTTCCCGCTCGACCGATAATGCGATGCATTGCACATTCTTTACCTTCGGCCGCCGCAACCTCCCCCCGCCCCGACGCGGTTGTCAGTGCGTCCGATTCGCTGGACAGTCCGATTGCCGGACACCCCATGTCCTCTCCGTCGAAGGAGCATCATGTCCCTCCCCCTGACCCGCCGGATCGCCCGCGCCGCGCTGCTCATCGCGGCAGGTGCAGCCCCCGTGGTCGGTGCGGCCGGCTCCGCGAGCGCCCTGGACCTCCCGGCCAGCAACACCCTCGGCGGCGTGTCCTCCGTCGACGGCGCCGGTCTCGGCAACACCGTCGACGGCGCCTCGAAGAGCGCCACCAAGACCGCGACCAAGACCGCCACCAAGGCCGCCGGTCACACCGGCGGCAAGGCCGTCGGCAAGGCCGTCCCGACCGCCGGCAAGACCCTCGGCGGTGCCGCCAAGACCGCCACCCCGGCCGCCCAGAAGGCCGCGGGCGACACCACCAGCACCACCGGCGAGCTGGTCGGCCAGACCACCGGTGCGGCCGACAGCGTCAAGCCCGCGGACGGCGGCCTGCCGACCGACCAGCTGCCGGTGAAGACGCTGCCGAAGCTCGGCTGACCGGCCGCATCGGCCGCGGACACGACGGAAGGGCCCGGGGAGTGCGCACTCCCCGGGCCCTTCCGTGTGCCGCTCGTCGGCCGACCTACCGGCCCAGGCGCTTGACCGCCGCTTCGACCCGCTCGTCGGTGGCGGTGAAGGCGACCCGTACGAACCGCTCGCCGGCCGCCCCGTAGAAGTCTCCGGGTGCCACCAGGATGCCGAGCTCGGCCAGATGCGCCACCGTGTCCCAGCACGGCTCGTCGCGCGTCGCCCACAGGTAGAGGCTGGCCTCGCTGTGCTCGATACGGAAGCCGTGGGACTCCAGCGCCGCCCGCAGCGCCGCGCGGCGCGCCGCGTACCGCTCCCGCTGCTCCTGGACGTGGCGGTCGTCGCCGAGCGCCGCGACCGTGGCCGCCTGCACGGGCGCGGGCGTCATCATGCCGCCGTGCTTGCGGATCTGCAGCAGCTCCCCGAGGACGGCCTCGTCGCCCGCGATGAACGCGGCGCGGTAGCCGGCCAGGTTGGAGCGCTTGGAGAGCGAGTGGACGGCCACGATGCCGTCGTACGAGCCGCCGCAGACGTCCGGGTGCAGGACGGAGACGGGCTCGGCCTCCCAACCCAGCTCCAGGTAGCACTCGTCGGAGAAGACCAGCACGCCGTGCTCGCGCGCCCAGGCCACGATCCGGGTCAGCTCGTCCTTCGACAGGACCCGGCCGGTCGGGTTGGAGGGCGAGTTGAGCCAGAGCAGCTTCAGACCGGTCGGGTCGAGCGCGGTGGGATCGTCGTAGACGACCGGCTCGGCGCCGCAGAGCCGGGCGCCGACCTCGTACGTCGGGTAGGCGAGCCGCGGATAGGCGACCTTGTCCCCGGCGCCCAGGCCCAGCTGGGTCGGCAGCCAGGCCACCAGCTCCTTGGAGCCGACGACCGGCAGGACGTTGCGGTGGGTGAAGCCGACCGCGCCGAGGCGCCGTCCGCACCAGCCGGTGAGCGCGTCGCGCAGCTCCGTGGTCCCCCACACCGTGGGATACCCCGGCGAGTCGGCCGCGGTGACCAGCGCCTCCTGGATCAGCGCGGGGACCGGGTCGACGGGCGTGCCCACGGACAGGTCCACGATGCCGTCCGGGTGGGCCGACGCGGTCGCCTTGTACGGCTCGAGCTTGTCCCAGGGGAAGACGGGCAGGCGCGAAGAGACTGCGCTCACGAGGTCGCTCACTTTCTGGTACGTACGTCGAAACGCGTCGGTCCCGTACAGCGGCTGCCGTACGGGACCGAGGGTGATCAATCAGCCGTTCTGCGGCGGCAGGGCGGCGATGAAGGGGTGGTCGCGCTCGATGAGGCCGAGCTTGGAGGCACCACCAGGCGAGCCGAGGTCGTCGAAGAACTCGACGTTCGCCTTGTAGTAGTCCTTCCACTCCTCCGGGGTGTCGTCCTCGTAGAAGATGGCCTCGACCGGGCACACCGGCTCACAGGCACCACAGTCGACGCATTCGTCCGGGTGGATGTACAAGGACCGGGAGCCCTCGTAGATGCAGTCGACGGGGCACTCCTCGATGCATGCCTTGTCCTTGACGTCGACACAAGGCTGCGCGATGACGTAGGTCACGCTGTCGTTCCTCCTCGGTAGGGCTGGTCTGCGCGGGAGCGCGGCGTCGTCGATGCCCGCACCTAGTATCTCCGTTCCGGGGGACGATCCGAACAGGAGGGGCGGAGAGAGCTGTGGATTTCACCGCAGGAGGACGGCTCGAGGTCCGGCTTACCGGCGCTGACGTGGGCAAACGCGTCTCCGTACGGTGTCTGGTGGACTCTGCGGACACAGATGCGAAGTTCACCGACACGGTCGGTGTTCTCACATCCTGGGACCATGGTGTGCTGGTGATCACACGACGCACCGGCGAAACCGTCCGTATCCCGGAATCCTCCCTGGTCGCGGGGAAGGTCGTACCGGCCGCACCGGCCCGGCGCCGGGGTCCGGCGGCCTCCTTCGAGGAGCTGGCGCGGGTCTCTGCGCGGGCCTGGCAGCCGGTGGAGAGCGAGCGGCTCGGCGACTGGACGCTGCGGGCTGCTTACGAGGAGGGGCCGCGCGAAGCGCGTCCTGGAGGGGCGGTGGTCGGGCGACGGGTGGGCTTCACGCGGCGGGCCAACTCGGTGCTGGCGCTGGGTGATCCCGGGCTGCCGCTGGACGAGGCCCTGGAGCGGGTACGCGCCTGGTACGGGGAGCGGGAGCTGCCCGCGTACATCCAGGCGGCCACCGGCGCCGAGGGCACCCAGGAGGGGCTGTGCGCCGCGCTGGAGGAGCGGGGCTGGCGGCGGGAGGTCTCCGCGCAACTGCGGATCGCCGCGCTGGCGCCGATCGGGGATCTGGCTGTGGATGTGGCGCGTGTCCGGCTGGAGCGACACGTGGACGAGGCGTGGCTCCAGCGCTACCAGCGGTTCGGTGTGGCCGGCCCCCATGTGCTCAAGGTGTTGAACAGCGGCCCCAGCGTGTGGTTCGCCTCCGTGCCCGGGGAGAGTGGCGTGCCGTTGGCGATCGGGCGGTGTGTGGTGGACGGCCGGTGGGCGGGGTTCATGGCGGTGGAGGTGGACCCGGGCGCCCGGCGGCAGGGGCTGGCCACGGCCGTGATGGCGGCGCTCGCCCGGCGGGCGCTCGACGAGGGCGCCTCGGCGGCCTGGCTCCAGGTGGAGGAGGACAACGGCGGGGCGCGGGCGCTGTACGACGGGATGGGCTTCACGACCCATCACAGCTACCACCACTTCCGGGCGTGACACCGTGTCCGCATCCACCGAGTGGCGGCGCGAGTTCGCGCAGGAGGCCCGCTCCGAGCGTCCCGACCTGGCGCGGCTGTGTCTGCTGATCGGCGCGGAGGGGGAGCCGGCGCTCGGCCAGGCTGGTCTTGACGAGGCCGACATCGAGCTGGACCGGCTGGCGGGACTGCTGCCGTACGGTCTGACCGGCCCCCGAGCCTGGGCCTCGGCCGTCGGCGAGCTGCTCGGCACGCGCCTCGGCTTCCACGGCACCCCGGCCGACTACCGGCGCCTGGAGTCCTCGCTGCTGCCGCAGGTGCTGCGGCGGCGGCGCGGGCTGCCGATCCTGCTCTCCGTCGTCTGGATCGAGGTGGCCCGCCGGGCCGGGGCGCATGTGTACGGCGTCGCGCTGCCGGGGCATTTCGTGGTCGGCTTCGGCGATCCGCAGGCGCCCGAGCAGGTCCTGGCGGACCCGTTCGCGGGCGGCCGGCTGCTGACCGGTCCGGACGCCGAACTGCTCGTCGCGGGGGCCACAGGCGGCTCCCTGGAGCCCTCGATGCTGCTCCCGGCGGACCCGCTGGACATCGTGGTGCGGGTGCTCAACAACATCCGGGCCTGGGCGGCCGCGCGGCCGGAGCGCACGGACGTCGCCCTGTGGGCCGTGGACCTTTCGCTGCTCCTGCCGTCCCATCCGGCCCGTCTGCGCCTGGAGCGCGCCCAGCTGCTGGTGCAGCGCGGCGAGTTCCTGGCGGGCGCGGCGGAGATGGAGGCGTACGCGGACGTGGTCGAGGCGGTGGAGCCGGCGACGGCCGACGCGGTCCGCCGCCGCGCCCACGCCGCCCGCGCCATACTCAACTGACGGCGCCGCGCCGAAGCCCCCGCTCCGGAGGGAACGGGGGCTTCGGTGTGCGGCCTGAAGGGGCCCTGGAGGGGCCGCGCGGTCAGCCCTTCGGGTCGAGCTCGATCACCTTGGTGCGCTCCGCGGGCGTCTTGCCGAGGAGGGCCTCCTGCATGGCCTGGGCCACGTCGTCGACGGAGAGCTGGTGCTTCTTGCCGTCGCCCTTGGTAATCATGATGCCGTCGAAGACGCCGTCGAGGAGCTCCTCGATGGCCTTCTTGTCGTACACCTCGACCAGCTTGCCGTTGATCGGCTTCATGGAGAGGATCTTCGGCAGCGACTTCGCCGGGCCGAACTTGATCTCTTTGCCGCCCGCCTTGATCGTGATCAGGCCGGACATGGCGGGCTCCGCGAACTCCTTCATCGCCCGGTCCAGTTCGGCCTTGGTGATGGTGGGCTCGCGGGTCACCACGGGCAGTTCGACCGTGTTCGTCCGGCCCGTCTCGACCTGGGCGCGGTAGGCGTCCTTCACCGAGATCATCGAGCGCTGGACGTCCAGGCCGCGGCCCGCCTGGCCGGGGACCGCGACGGCCTTGCCGGGGACGAACTTGATCGTGCCCTCGGTGACCGAGCCGGAGGCGCCGGCCATGTCGGTGAGCGCGACGCGCAGCTTCTCCTGGTCGACCGGGATTACCGGCTGGGCGATCCGCTCGCCGCCGAAGAGGGAGCCGATGACCGACATGGGGTTGTAGTCGCTGCCGGCGGCCCCGCGGACGGTCGCCTGGCTGTCCAGGGTGAGACCGGCCTTGTCCGGGGTGAGCTGCTGCTTCTTGCCCGCGACGGAGATCTCCAGCGGGGCGGTGGCCCGCTTGCCGAGGGCGGCGTCGAGCTTGTTGACGGCCTCCTCGCGGGTGCCGCCGCCGATGTCCACGCCGAGGACCGTCGTGCCCTTGGGCACGTCGGAGTGGTTGAGCAGGAGCCCCGCGCCGTAGGCGACACCGAGCAGGCCGAGCACGCCGAAGCCGGCCAGGACGATCTTGGAACGCTTCTTCACCGGCGCCTGCGGCGTCGGCTTCTTCGCGGCCGGGGCAGGGGCAGGGGCGGCCGCCGAGTTCGTACGGGCTCCCTGGGGGCCGCCCGCCGGGCCCGCGGGGCCCGGAAAGTCCGGCGTGGAGAAGCTGTCGCCGGGACCCGTGGAGGGGAACGGCGAGCCGGCCGGCGTCCGGTGCTCCGAGGGGACCACCGGGATGCCGCTGGTGAGCGTGTCGCCCGAGACGTGGCCCGAGGGCGGCGTCTGTTGCGGCGTGAGGACGGCGGTGTCGTCGGCCATGTGCGGGCCGCCGCCCATGGGGCCGGACGACATGGGGCCCGGAGCCATGGGGCTGGGCGCCATGGAGTTCGGCGCCAGCGGGTTGGGGGTCATCGGGCCGGGCACCATGGGGCCGCCGGTCAGCGGGCTGCTGCCGGTGACCGGGCCGCCGGTGGGACCCGTGGGACCGCCCGGCGGGCGCAGACCCGGCGGGGGCGTCGGGCCGCCGGGACGCGCGGCGCCCGGGGCTCCGTCGGAGAGGTACGGCAGGCCGCCGCTCTGGCCCTGCGGACCGCCCGGACGCGGGCCCTGCCCGGGACCGCCGGCACGGGGACCGCCCGCGGCCGGAGCCGACGGCGCGCCGGGGCCTGAGGGGGCGGCGGGCGGCGCCGACGACGCGGCCGGGGCCGCGGGCTTGCGCGGCGCGAACCAGTCGCTGGTCTTCTCCTCCGCCGGAGCAGGCTCCTCGGCCTGCACGACGGTGGGGACGGCCTTCTGGGACCCGTCGGGCCACGGCGAGATGCCCGCGGTGTCGCTCGCGGACTCCCCCGCGCCCTCCGCCGCGCCCGCCGTCCCCGACGCGTCGCTCATCGGCGTCCGCATCACGACCGGCGGGATCGGCCGCGAACCCGGGATGTTGATCCGGATGCGCGTGGTCAGCGTGGTCTCGGTCTTCTTCTCGTCCGGCACCGGCGGGGACGTACGCCCGGCGCCGTCGGCGGCGTCGCCCGGAGCGTCCTGCGCGGGATGGAGCGACGGATACTGGCGGGATCCGTAAGGCGGGGTACCCGAGGGGTACGCGGCTCCACCGCGCCCCTTGGCGCCGGAGGACGAACTGTCAGTTTCACGACTCAAAGCAGGTTCTCCCGGTTGGCTCCGCCGCCCGCTCTTGCTGGTACTGGTATGACCCGGGCGGCTCGGCGGCGCGCACCACCATACTGGCCGCCGCCGACACGCACCCGGCGACTACGGGAAAGGGGACGGGCATTCCGGCCGAAGTCCGGGCACGTCACCTGCCAAGTCGGCCCGGGAGACCGCCGGGTTGTGGCGACCGCGACATGGTGGCACAGATCACAGCGAGCGCCATCCCGCCCAGCAGGTAGAGCAGATCGCCCAGTCCGCCGGCGAGGAGGCCGTCCCCTTCGGGGCGGCCGATGCTCAGCAGGATGATGGCGACGAGCCAGCCCGCGGCCGGGGCCAGCGCCCCGGCCTGGGCGCCGGTGGCCCGCAGGCCGCCGTAGAACGTCGCGGCGGCGGCGAGCAGGGCGAGCAGCAAACCCCCGGGGAACCAGGCGGCTTGGACCAGCGTGCCCGCCGCGCCCACCAGCGCGCCCAGCGCGGCGAGACCGAGGTACGCGGCGGCCCGGCCCGCCTTGGCGCCCGCGCTCCGCGTCGGGTCCGCCCCGGCGCTCACGCGGTCACCCCGGCGAAGAGGTCGTGCTCCCGCTCACCCTCGGGCGCGCCGGAGGAGCCCTTCACCAACTGGTAGTACTCCATGGTGAAGATCGGCTGCCCGAGGTCGTTGGAGAGCGCGAAGAACGGCCCGTCCACGGCGATTTGGGTCACATGGGCGCGCATCGCGGCGGCCTTCCGGTCGGCGTAGGGCGTCCCGTCGATCTCGGCGGTGATCTCCTGGTCGTCGACCACGCCCGGTACGTCGGAAACCTCCCCGATCCCGGGGAAGTCGGCGCCGGCGGCCTTCAGCCGGGCGAAGCCCTCCTCAGCGGCCGACCGGGGCACCCGGTTCCAGTAGATCTTGGCGATGTCGTGCTCCGGCCCGAGGTCCCGCCGGAACGCCCGCTCGGCGGCGAGCTCGGCGGCGCGCATGGCGACCCGGTGGGCCTGGATGTGGTCGGGGTGGCCGTAGCCGCCGTTCGGGTCGTAGGTCACGAGCACCTGGGGGCGTACGGCGCGGATCACCTCGACGAGATACGGCGCTGCGTCGTCCACCGGGGTGTGCCAGAAGGCGCCCTCCCGGTGGTTCTGCGGGGCGCCCATCATGCCCGAGTCGCGGAACCGCCCGGGCCCGCCGAGGAAGCGGTGGTCGTCGACGCCCAGCTCCCGCATCGCGTCGGCCAGTTCGCCGACGCGGTGCGGCCCGAGCCGGTCCTCCTGGTCGGGTGCGAGATGGGCGAGATCGGGCGGGATGACCTCGCCCTCTTCGCCGAGTGTGCAGGTCACCAGCGTGACCTGGGCGCCCTCGGCCGCGTACTTGGCCATCGTGGCGCCGTTGTTGATCGACTCGTCGTCGGGGTGCGCGTGCACCAGGAGCAGACGACGGGCGGGAAGGTCCGTCATGCGGGACAGCCTACGAGGCCGGGCGTCAGGGATCCGTATCCCCTGGACGTACGGTCCTCAGCGGCGCCCGATGCCGCTGCCGCCGGTCAGAACTTCAGCCCGCCGATCATGCTCGCCACGCTCGTCGTGAACTGGGTGACCGTGGGGGCGATGGAGGAACTCGCGATGTAGAAGCCCAGGAGCATGCAGACCGCCGCATGTCCGGCTTTGAGTCCGGATTTCCTGACCAGCAGGAAGACGACGATCGCCAGCAGCACCACCGCCGAAATCGAGAGTGCCACGGCGGTTCACCTCCACATATTCGGCCGGATCGGGCAGCATGCATGTGCCAGTAGGTTCATACCCACCTAGCGCTACGGATCATAACTATCCGTGCCAATGCATCGATCGGTGCACGGCAGCACAGGGGGGCGCACGCGGACGCTAGGTCCGACCGGGCGGCGACGCTAGGTTCGGTCGTATGACCTCGAGGCAGCAGACCCACTTCCCGCTCTCCTTCCCTCGTCAGTACGCCCGGACGCAGCGCTTCACCCTGGGTGCGCCGCGTGCCTTCACCGTCTCGCCCGACGGTTGCCGGGTGGTCTTCCTGCGGTCACTGTCCGGTACGCAGCGGTCCCATCACCTCTGGGTGCTCGATCTCGAGGGGGAGGTCCGCGAGCGGGTCGCCGCCGATCCCGAGGCGCTGCTCGGCGGGGCGGCCGAGGAGCTGTCGGCGCAGGAGCGGGCGCGCCGGGAGCGCAGCCGGGAGGGCTCGGCGGGGATCGTGGGCTACGCGGTGGACGAGGCCGTGGAGTTGGCGGCCTTCACGCTGTCCGGGCGGCTGTTCACGGCCGAGCTGCGCGCCGGGACCGCCCGTGAACTGCCGGTTCCCGGCCCGGTGATCGACCCCCGCCCCTCCCCGGACGGGCGGCACATCGCCTATGTGGCCAAGGGGGCGCTGCGGGTGACCGGGGCGGAGGGGGACGGCGACCGGGCGCTGGCGGAGCCGGAGGACGGCGAGACGACGTACGGACTCGCCGAGTTCGTGGCGGCCGAGGAGATGGGGCGCTCGCGGGGCTTCTGGTGGGCGCCCGACTCGGACCGGCTGCTGGTGGCGCGGGTCGACGAACAGCCCGTGCGGCGCTGGTGGATCGCCGATCCGGCACATCCCGACCGTGAGCCCGCGGCGGTGCGATACCCGGCGGCGGGGACGCCCAACGCGGACGTACGGCTGTATGTGGTGGACCTGGACGGGGAGCGGACGGAGGTCGGGTGGGACCGCGAGCGGTATCCGTATCTGGCCCGGGTGCACTGGTCGGAGCAGGGCGCGCCGCTGCTCCTTGTGCAGAGCCGTGACCAGCGGGTCCAGCGGTGTCTGGTGGCGGACCCGGAGACCGGCGCCACGCGGACGGTCCATGTCGACGAGGACCCGGTGTGGCTGGAACTGATGCCCGGCGTGCCGGCCTGGGCCCCCGACGGGCGGCTGGTGCGGATCGCCGACGAGGGGGGTGCGCGGGTGCTGGCGATGGGCGACCGGGCGCTGACCGGCGGGGCGCTCCAGCTGCGCGCGGTGCTGGACATCGGCGCGGACGACGTGTTGGTGTCCGCGTCCGCCGGCGAGGAGGCGGCGGCGCCGGAGACCGGCGAGATCCATGTGTACCGGGTCGGAGACCGGGGTGTGGAGCGGATCTCGGAGGGGGTGGGGGTGCACTCGGCCGTCCGCGGCGGGGCCGTGACGGTCCTGTCCTCGGCCCGGCCGGACGCGCCCGGGGCGGTGACGCAGGTGCTGCGGGACGGCAAGCAGATCGCGGTCGTCGCCTCGCACGCCGAGAAGCCGGTCCTCTCCGCGGGCGTACGACTCCTGGAGAGCGGCGCGCACCGCATTCCGTGCGCCGTCCTGCTGCCGACGGGCCACGAGCCGGGGGACGGGCCGCTGCCGGTGCTGATGGACCCGTACGGCGGGCCGCACGGCCAGCGTGTGCTCGCGGCACACAATCCGCATCTGACCTCGCAGTGGTTCGCGGACCAGGGCTTCGCGGTCGTGGTCGCGGACGGCCGGGGCACGCCCGGCCGTTCCCCGGCCTGGGAGAAGGCGGTCAGGGACCGGCTGGATCTGGCTCTTGACGACCAGGTCGAGGCGTTGGAGTCGCTGGCCGAGCGGTTCCCGCTGGACCTCGGGCGGGTGGCGATCCGGGGCTGGTCCTTCGGCGGGTACCTCGCCGCGCTGGCGGTCCTGCGGCGGCCGGATGTGTTCCATGCGGCGGTGGTGGGGGCGCCGGTGACCGATTTCCGGCTGTACGACACGCACTACACCGAGCGGTATCTCGGGACCCCGCGGGAGAGTCCGGAGGTGTACGCGGCCAACTCGCTGCTCACGGACGACGGTCTGTCGGCACCGGAGAACCCGGCCAGGCCGATGATGATCATCCATGGTCTGGCCGACGACAATGTGGTGGTGGCCCATGCTCTGCGGTTGTCCTCGGCCCTGCTCGCGGCGGGGCGCCCCCATGAGGTGCTTCCGCTGAGCGGGGTGACGCACATGACGCCGCAGGAGCAGATCGCGGAGAATCTGCTGCTGCTTCAGGTCGACTTCCTGAAGCGCTCGTTGGGCCTGGTCTGATGCTGCGGCCGGCCCGGGGCGCGAGCGCCCCCGGCCGGCCTACGGCACCCGCACGGCCGTACGGTGCTCAGGCTGGCGGGTTCGGATATCGGTATGTGGTCGGCGGAGTTGCGACCGTGTTAAACCTCTTTGGGCCCCGGCTCGGGAGGCCAGGCGGACGGCTGCGGCGGGGGCTCCTCGTGGGGGACCACGTGTTTCTCCTCGGCGAAGTGGCAGGCCGAGTCGTGCTTGGCCGGGCCCTCCGTCAGGCGGAAGAGCGCCGGGACCGCCAGCAGGGGGACCTCCAGGGCGCAGCGTTCCTGGGCCTTCCAGCAGCGGGTGCGGAAGCGGCAGCCGGAGGGGATGTGCGCCGGGGAGGGGACGTCGCCGGTGAGGATGATGCGTTCGCGGTGGGCGCGCGCCTCCGGGTCGGGGACCGGGACCGCCGACAGCAGCGCCTGGGTGTACGGGTGCGTGGGGTGGTCGTAGATCTCGGCGTCCTTGCCCAGCTCCACGATCCGGCCCAGGTACATCACGCCGACCCGGTCCGAGATGTGCCGCACGATCGACAGGTCGTGGGCGATGAAGACATAGGACAGGTTGAACTCGTCCTGGAGCTTCTCCATCAGGTTGATGACCTGGGCCTGGACGGAGACGTCCAGGGCGGACACCGGCTCGTCGGCGACGATGATCTCCGGCTGGAGCGCGAGGCCCCGTGCGATGCCGATGCGCTGGCGCTGGCCGCCGGAGAACTGGTGTGGATAGCGGTTGATGTACTCCGGGTTGAGGCCGACGACGTCCAGCAGCTCCTGGACCTTCCGGCGGCGGGAGCCCTTGGGCGCGACCTCGGGATGGATCTCGTACGGCTCGCCGATGATGTCGCCGACGGTCATGCGGGGGTTGAGGGAGGTGTACGGGTCCTGGAACACCATCTGGATGTTGCGGCGCACGGCCTTCAGGGCACGGCCGGAGAGCTTGGTGACGTCCTCGCCCTTGTAGCGGATCGAGCCCGCCGTCGGCCGCTCCAGGTGGACCAGCATCTTCGCCAGGGTGGACTTGCCGCAGCCGGACTCGCCCACGATGCCGAGGGTCTCTCCGGCCAGCAGGTCGAGGTCGACGCCGTCGACGGCCTTGACGGAGCCGATCTGCTTCTTGAAGAGGATGCCCCGGGTGAGGGGGTAGTGCTTGACGAGGTCGCGGACCTCCAGGATCGCCTCAGCCATGCAGGGCCTCCTGCCAGAAGTGGCATGCGCTGGTCCGGCTCTCGGACACGTCGTACAGCGGCGGTACGTCGGTCCGGCACATGTCCCGGGCGAGCGGGCAGCGCGGGTTGAAGGCGCAGCCGGGCGGGATGTTCATGAGGTTGGGCGGCAGGCCCTTGATCGCGTACAGCTCCTGGCCCTTCTGGTCCAGGCGCGGGATCGAGTCGAGCAGGCCGCGGGTGTAGGGGTGGGCCGGTGCCTTGTAGATATCGTGGACGGGGGCGTTCTCGACGATCCGGCCGGCGTACATGACCGCGATCTTGTCGGCGACGTCGGCGACGACGCCGAGGTCGTGGGTGATCAGGATCAGGCCCATGTTCAGCTCGCGCTGGAGCTCCGCGAGCAGGTCCATGACCTGGGCCTGGACGGTCACGTCGAGCGCGGTGGTCGGCTCGTCCGCGATGATCAGGTCCGGCTCCAGGGCGAGCGCCATGGCGATCATGATGCGCTGGCGCATGCCCCCGGAGAACTGGTGCGGATAGTCCCCGACACGGTCCTTCGCGGCGGGGATGCGGACCCGGTCCATGAGTTCGACGGCCTTGGTCCGGGCGTCCTTGCGCGACAGGCCCCGGTGGACCTCGAACATCTCGCCCAGCTGCGCGCCCACGCTCAGCACGGGGTTGAGGGAGGACAGCGCGTCCTGGAAGATCATCGCCATCTTCGCGCCGCGGATCTTGCGCCGCTCCTCCTCCTTGAGCGTGAGCAGGTCCTGCCCCTGGAAGAGGATCTGACCGCCCGTGATCCTGCCGGGCGGGATGTCGAGGATGCCCATGACGGCCTGGGCGGTGACGGACTTCCCGGAGCCGGACTCGCCGAGCACGGCGAGGGTCTCGCCCGCCTCGACGCTGTAGTTGACGCCGTTGACCGCCTTGGCGATGCCGTCGCGGGTGTGGAACTCGACCTCCAGGTCGCGTACGTCGAGCAGCATGGGCGCCTACCTGAGCTTGGGGTCAAGGGCGTCGCGTACCGCGTCGCCGAGCATGATGAACGCGAGCACGGTGATCGCCAGCGCGCCGGCCGGCCAGAGCAGCATGTGCGGGGCGTTGCGGATGTACTGGGAGGCGGCTGAGATGTCGATGCCCCAGGAGACGGTTGGCGGCTTCAGCCCGACGCCGAGGTACGACAGGGTCGCCTCCAGGGCGATGTACGTACCGAGCGCGATGGTCGCCACGACGATCACCGGCGCGATGGCGTTGGGGGTGATGTGGCGCAGCAGCATCCGTGAGTTCGAGGCGCCGAGGGCCCGCGCGGCCTGCACGTAGTCGTTCTGTTTGGCGGTGATGACCGAGCCGCGGGCGATCCGGGAGATCTGCGGCCAGCCGAGGAGCACCATGAAGCCGATGACGGGCCAGACGGTGCTGCTGGTGACGACGGAGAGCAGGACAAGACCGCCGAGGACGACCGGGATGGCGAAGAACATGTCGGTGATCCGGGACAGGACGGCGTCCCAGCCGCCGCCGAAGAATCCGGCGAGTCCACCCAGCACGCTGCCGAGGACGGCGACGCCGAGGGTGGCGAGGACGCCGACGGTGACGGAGGTCCGGGCGCCGTAGACCGTACGGGTGTAGACGTCGCAGCCCTGGCCGTCGAAGCCGAAGGGATGGCCGGGCTGGGAGCCCTGCTGGGCCTTGGCGAGGTCGCAGTCGAGGGGGTTGCCGGAGGTGAGCGCCGAGGGCCACAGGGAGACGAAGACCAGGAAGAGGATGACGACGCCGGAGATGAGGAAGACGGGGTTGCGGCGCAGGTCGCGCCAGGCGTCCGACCAGAGGCTCCGTGGCTTGCCGGAGGGCCCGGTGCCGTCGGGACCGCCGGGGGTCCGTTCGAGGGTCTCGCCCTCGCTCATCGCGAGGTCCATCGCTCCTCCGGCTCCGGTGGGGGCCATGGCCTGACGGTCGTCGTCGTACTGCGGCTCAGGCATAGCGGATCCTCGGGTCAAGGACGGCGTACAGCAGGTCGACGATCAGGTTGGCGACGAGGAACACCAGCACGAGCACGGTCACGAAGCCGACGACGGTCTGGGTGTTCTGGCGCACGATGCCCTGGTAGAGCTGGTAGCCGACGCCGTGGATGTTGAAGATCCGCTCGGTGACGATGGCCCCGCCCATCAGGGCGCCGATGTCGGTGCCGATGAAGGTGACCACGGGGATGAGCGAGTTGCGCAGCAGGTGGCGGCTGATCACGCGGCGGCGCGGCAGACCCTTGGCGATGGCGGTGCGGACGTAGTCGGCGCGCCGGTTCTCGGCGATGGAGGTGCGGGTGAGACGGGTGACGTACGCGAGGGAGACGGAGGCGAGGACGAGGCCGGGAACGATGAGTTCGCCGAAGGTGGCCTCGGGTGAGACGGCCGGTTTGATCCAGCCCCATTCCACGCCGAGCAGCAGCTGGAGCAGGAGGCCGGTGACGAACGTCGGCACGGAGATGACGACGAGGGTCAGCAGCAGCACGCCGGTGTCGATGGGGCGGCCGCGGCGCAGACCGGTGAGGACGCCGAGGGTGATGCCGATGACGATCTCGAAGATGATCGCGACGATGGTGAGGCGGATGGTGACGGGGAAGGCGGTCGCCATCAGCTCGGTGACTTCCTGGCCGTTGAAGGCGGTGCCGAAGTCGCCGGTGAAGACGTTGCCCATGTAGGTCAGGTATTGCTGCCATACGGGCTTGTCGAGGCCGAACTCCCGGCGTAGCTGCGCGGCGGTGGCCGGGTCGCACTCGCGGTCGCCGCAGAGGCCCGCGATGGGGTCGCCCATCACGTTCACCATCAGGAAGATCAGCAGCGTGGCGCCGAAGAAGACCGGAATCATCTGCAGCAGCCGCCGGATCACATAACGTCCCATGAAGGGCTCCGGGGGTCGTGGGGGAAACGGGACGGCCCGGCGTCTGAGGAACGCCGGGCCGTACGCCGTCCCGCGTCAGTTGACCTTGATCTCGTGGTAGACGGGGACGCTGAAGGGGTTCAGCGTGACGTTGGAGACCCGGTCCGAGTAGCCGGCGCTGCCGTTCTGGTACCAGAGCGGGATGGCGCCCATGTCGTCCCGCAGGACCTCCTCGGCCCGCTGGAAGAGTTCGACGGCCTTCTTCGTGTCGGTCTCGGCGTTGGCCTGGTCGACAAGCTTGTCGAATTCGGCGTTGGTCCATTTGCCGTCGTTGGACGAGGCGTTGGTGTAGTACAGCGGCTGGAGGAAGTTCTGGATGAGCGGGTAGTCCATCTGCCAGCCGGCCCGGAAGGGGCCTGACATCTTCAGCTGGGTGATCTGGTTGCGGTAGTCCGCGAAGGTGCCGATCGGGTTGCCGACGCAGGCCCGGTCGTTGCCGAGCGCCCGGTTGATGGAGTTGCAGACGGCGTCCACCCACTCCTTGTGGGAGCCGGTGTCGGCGTTGTACGAGATCCTCATCGTGCCGCCGGGGATACCGCCGCCCTCGGCGACCAGCCGCTTGGCCTCGGTGGGGTTGTAGGAGCAGGCGTCGCCGCAGAGCGTGTCCTTGTAGCCGCCGTCGGCCCCGAGGACGGGCGAGGTCCAGTCCTTGGCCGGGGTGCGGGTCTTCTGGAAGATTGTGTCGGTGATCTGCTGGCGGTTGATCGCCATGGAGATGCCGGTGCGGAGCTTGGCGCCGTTCGGCGTGTTCCAGGCCTTGTCGTAGTACGGGATGGCGAGGGTCTGGATGATGCCGGCGGGGGTGTTGATGTACCGGTCGCCGAGGTCGGCCTGGACGTTGCGCAGCTGGGAGGCGGGCACGTCGTCGACGAGGTCGAGGTTGCCGGCGGTCAGGTCGGTGTAGGCGGTGTTGTTGTCGGTGTAGACCTTGAGGGTGACCCCGCCGTTCTGGGCCTTGTCCTCACCCGGATAGGCGTCCCAGCGCTTGAGAGCCATCTGGGAGCCCTTGGTGTACGAGTCGACGGTGTACGGGCCGTTGCCGACGGGCTTGGCGATCCAGGCGTCGTGGTTGTCGAAGAACGCCCGGGGCAGCGGGGAGAAGGCCGCGTAGCCGAGGGTCTCGGGCCAGGTGGAGAACTTCTGGGTGAGCTTGACCGTGAAGGTCCGGTCGTCGACGACCTTGAGGCCGGACATGGTGTCGGCCTTGGGCTGGCCGGCGGCGGGGTGGACCTGGTCGTAGCCCTCGATCTGGCCGAAGAAGAAGGCGTTGCGCTGGTTGTTCCTGAGGTTGGCCCCGTAGTTCCAGGCGTCGACGAAGGACTTCGCGGTGATCTTCTCGCCGTTGGAGAAGGTCCAGCCGTCCTTGATGGTGATGGTGAAGTTGGTCGCGTCGGTCGTCTCGATCTTCTCGGCGAGCATGTCCTTGGCCTCGCCGGTCTTGGGGTCGTACCGCTTGAGCCCGCGGAAGATCATGTCGAGGACCTTGCCGCCCTGGACCTCGTTGGTGTTCGCCGGTTCGAGCGGGTTCTGCGGGTCTCCCCAGGAGGAGGAGACGATCCCGTCGGCACCACCGCCGCCGGTGTCGGTTCCGCCGCCGCAGGCTGTCGCCGCGAGGGCGACGGCAGCGGCACATGCGGCCCACTTGGCGTGCGTGGCTCCGCGCATGGAGTGCCTCCCGAGGTTTCTGGATCTTGCATTGGCCCATATCACCTCGAAACCGGACGGAACGCATGTTGTGATCGGCCGTTCGGCGCAAAAAAAAGGGGGGGGAGGCGCCCGGACCGAAATGGTCCGGGCGCCTCCCCCTTCTCGTACCGCCTGCGTACCGCGCGTCAGGACGCGTGGACCACGTCCTTCTCCTCGGCGAAGTGGCACGCCGACTCGTGCGCCGCCGGGCTGTCCTGGCCCTGGAAGCGCTCCGGGATCGCCAGCAGCGGCATCTCGGTGGAGCACTTCTCCTGGGCCTTCCAGCAGCGGGTGCGGAAGCGGCAGCCGGACGGCGGGTTGGCCGGCGAGGGGACGTCTCCGGTGAGGATGATCCGCTCGCGGTTGGCACGCGCGTCCGGGTCGGGGACCGGGACCGCCGACAGCAGCGCCTGGGTGTAGGGGTGCGTCGGGTGGTCGTAGATCTGCACGTCCGTACCGATCTCGGCCATCTTGCCGAGGTACATCACGCCGACCCGGTCCGAGATGTGCCGGACGATCGACAGGTCGTGGGCGATGAAGAGGTAGGAGAGGTTGAACTCGTCCTGGAGCTTCTCCATCAGGTTGACGACCTGCGCCTGGACGGAGACGTCCAGGGCCGAGACCGGCTCGTCGCAGATGATGATCTCGGGGTTGAGCGCCAGACCGCGGGCGATGCCGATGCGCTGGCGCTGGCCGCCGGAGAACTGGTGCGGGTACCGGTTGATGTACTCCGGGTTGAGGCCGACGACGTCCAGCAGCTCCTGCACCTTGCGGCGCCGGTCACCCTTCGGGGCCACCTCGGGGTGGATGTCGAAGGGCTCGCCGATGATGTCGCCGACCGTCATCCGCGGGTTCAGCGAGGTGTACGGGTCCTGGAACACCATCTGGATGTTGCGGCGGACGGCCTTCAGCGCGCGGCCGGACAGCTTGGTGATGTCCTGACCCTTGTAGAAGACCTCGCCGGCGGTGGCCCGCTCCAGGTTCATCAGCAGCTTGGCGACCGTGGACTTGCCACAGCCGGACTCGCCGACGATGCCGAGGGTCTCGCCCTGGTAGAGGTCGAAGGAGACCCCGTCCACGGCCTTGACCGCGCCGATCTGCTTCTTGAAGAGGATGCCCTGGGTCAGCGGGAAGTGCTTGACCAGGTTGCGCACCTGCAGGATCGGCTCGCCCCGCCCGACCGGCGCCTCGATGGCGGCCACGGCCTCCGCCTCGGTGACAGCCTCGACCGTCTCCACTTCGGTGACGTTCGGGGTCGCGTCCACGGCCTCGTCCTTCTTTCCGAGGTCAGCCATGGATCGTCTCCTTCCAGAAGTGGCACGCGCTGCCGCGGCCGGGCAGCTCCGTGCCGTCCTGCTCCGCCACCGGAGCGAGCGCCGGAATCTCCGTACGGCAGATGTCGTCCGCCTTGGGGCAGCGCGGGTTGAAGGCGCAACCGGTCGGCACGCGCAGCAGGTTGGGCGGCAGGCCCTTGATCGCGTACAGCTCCTGGCCCTTCTGGTCCAGGCGCGGGATCGAGTCGAGCAGACCCCGGGTGTACGGGTGGGCCGGGCGCTTGTACAGCTCGTGCACCGGCGCCTGCTCGACGATCCGGCCGGCGTACATGACCGCGATCTTGTCCGCGACGTCGGCGACGACACCGAGGTCGTGGGTGATCAGGATCAGACCCATGTTGTACTCGCGCTGAAGCTCCGCGAGCAGGTCCATGACCTGGGCCTGGACGGTCACGTCGAGCGCGGTGGTCGGCTCGTCCGCGATGATCAGGTCCGGCTCCAGGGCCAGCGCCATCGCGATCATGATGCGCTGGCGCATACCGCCGGAGAACTGGTGCGGATAGTCGGAGACCCGGGCCGCGGCGGCCGGGATCTTGACCTTGTCCATCAGCTCGATGGCCTTGGCCTTGGCGTCCTTCTTGGACAGGCCGTGGTGGACCCGGAACATCTCGCCGAGCTGGTAGCCGACGGTGAGCACCGGGTTGAGGGAGGACAGCGCGTCCTGGAAGATCATCGCGATCTTCCGGCCGCGGATCTTGCGCCGCTCCTCGTAGGACATCTTGAGCATGTCCTCGCCGCGGAAGAAGATCTCGCCCTGCGGGATCTTGCCGGGCGGCATGTCGAGGATGCCCATGATGGCCTGGGCGGTGACGGACTTTCCGGAGCCGGACTCACCGAGCACGGCGAGCGTCTCGCCCGCGTTCACGGAGTAGTTGACGCCGTTGACCGCCTTGGCCACACCGTCGCGGGTGTGGAACTCCACGTGCAGGTCACGGACTTCGAGCAGCGGACCATCGTGCGTGTCGCCGTCGCGCGGCGAGGGGACGGTCGCGGTTTTGTCGATAGTAGTCACGAGTTACGCCCTCCTCAGCGCAGCTTGGGGTCGAGGGCGTTGCGGACGGCTTCGCCGAGCATGATGAACGCCAGAACGGTGAGGCTCAGCATGATCGAGGGGTACAGCAGGATGTGCTGCGCCACTCGGATCTGGTTGACGCCGGCCGAGATGTCGACGCCCCACGAGATGGTGGGGGCCGAGAGGCCCAGACCGAGGTACGACAGGGTCGCCTCGGCCGAGATGTAGCCGCCCAGCGCGATGGTCGCCACGACGATCACCGGCGCCATGGCGTTCGGCAGGATGTGGCGCATCAGGATGCGGCCGGTGCCGGCGCCGAGCGCCTTGGCGGCGTGGACGTAGTCGGCCTGCTTGATGGTGATGACCGCACCGCGCATGACGCGGGTGATCTGGGTCCAGCCGAGGAAGGCGAGGGCGAAGACGACCACCCAGACCGTGCGCTCGGTGAAGGACTGCAGGACGACCATGGCGCCGAGCAGGAAGGGGATACCGAAGAAGATGTCGGTGATCCGGGACAGCACGGCGTCGATGATGCCGCCGAAGTAGCCGGCGATCATGCCCATGATCGAGCCGATCACGGTGACGATCAGGGTGACGCAGATGCCGACAATGACCGAGGCACGGGTGCCATAGATCAGTCGGGCGTAGACGCTGCGGCCCTGGCCGTCGTAGCCGAGCCAGCCCTCCGAGCCGACCTTGCCGAGCTCGGGCTTGCCGTTGAAGTGGTGCACCAGGTCGCCGACGGTGGGCGAGGCGCTGGTGAACAGGCCCGGGAAGGCGGTGATGACCAGCAGGATCAGGATCAGCACCGAGGAGACCACGAAGTACGGGTTCCGGCGCAGGTCCTGCCAGGCGTCGCCCCAGAGGCTGCGGGCCTCGTCCTTGTTCTTCGCCGGAGCCGGCTGCGCGGCGGACGGAGGTGCGACGGCGTCCTCGACTGCGGCGACGGTCTTGGTCACGTCAGGCATAACGGATCCTCGGGTCCAGGACCGCGTACAGCAGGTCGATGAGCAGGCTGGTGACGAGGTAGACGAGCACCAGGATGGTGACGAGACCGACGAGCGTGGTCCCCTCACGACGGATGATCGACTCGTAGATGATGCCGCCGACACCCTTGACGTTGAAGATGCCTTCGGTGACGACCGCGCCGCCCATGAGGGCGCCGATGTCGGTGCCGAGGAAGGTGACGACGGGGATCATCGAGTTGCGCATCAGGTGGACACCGATGACCCGGCGCCGGGGCAGGCCCTTGGCGACGGCGGTGCGCATGTAGTCGGCGCGCAGGTTCTCGGCCATGGAGGTGCGGGTGAGGCGCGCGACGTACGCGAGCGAGAGACCACCGAGCACCACGGCCGGGGCGATCATCTCCGACAGCAGCTGGTCGTTGCTGACGTTCGGGGCGATCCAGCCGAGCTCGAAGGCGAAGACCATCTTGATGATGAAGCCGAGCACGAAGACCGGCACCGAGATGATCAGCAGGGTGAAGATCAGGACGGCGTTGTCGGCCAGGCGGCCCGCGCGCAGACCGGCGATCACACCGAGGCCGATGCCGAAGATCAGCTCGAACACGAACGCCAGGGCGGCGAGCTGAAGAGTCACCGGGAAGGCGTCGCCCAGGACGTCGGTCACCGGACGCCCGCTGGCGATCTGGTTGCCGAAGTCGAAGTGCAGGACGATGCCTGTCATGTAGTTCCAGTACTGCTGAAGGATCGGCAGATCCAGACCCAGGTCATGTCTGATCTTCGCCACGGTCGCCGGGTTGGCGGCCTTGTCGCCGAACAACCCCGCCACGGGGTCGCCGGGCAGGCTGTAGACCATCAGAAAGATCAGCAGGGTCGTCCCGATGAAGACCGGGATCATCTGGAGCAGTCGTCGTACGACATAGCGCCCCATCATGCCTCCGTGAGATGTGACAGCCGCAGCCGGACAGGCCCTCCCGCGGCACCCGCGACCCGGTGGGCGCGCGAATGTCGTGGAAGGGCCCCCCGACCGCTGCGTAAGGTGCCTGCCACGGGGGCTGACGGATCGTCAACCCCCGTGGTGGCGTGCGGACTACGCTTGGATGATTACTTCTTCAGGACCTGAACGTCTTCGATGTTCGGGTCGCCGTCCTGCGCGTAGGTCACGCCGGTGACCTTCTCGGAGTAGCCCGCGTTGACCTTGTAGTACCAGAGCGGGATGGAGGGCATGAAGTTGACCAGCTCCTTCTCCAGCGCCTGGTAGGCCTTGACCGACTCGTCGAGGGTCTTCGCGCTGTCCGCCGCCTTGATCTTGGCGTCGACGGCCGGGTCGCTGAAGTCACCCTGGTTGCCGGAAGCACCCGTCTGGAACAGGTCACGGAGGAAGTTGGAGTTGACCGGGTAGTCCAGCACCCAGCCGGACCGGTAGATCGACTTGACCTGCTTGGACTTACGGGCCTGGAGGTCGGCCTGGAAGTCGGCCTTGCCGTCGCCGACGCACTTGACGCCGGTGGCCTGGGTGATGCTGTTGCAGACCGCGTCGACCCACTCCTTGTGGCCGCCGTCGGCGTTGAACTGGATGGAGATGGCGTTGTTCGGGACGCCACCGCCGGCCTTGATGAGCTCCTTGGCCTTGGCGGGGTCGAACTTGGTGACGTCGCCGGCCGCGTTCTCCTGGTGGCCGAGGACGCCCTTGGCGACCCAGCCGGTCGCGGGCTCACGGGTGCCCTGGAGAACCGTCTTGGTGATGGTGGCGCGGTCGATCGCCATCGAGAGGCCCTGGATGACCCGCGGGTCGACCTTCTTGGGCTTCTTCCACTGGTCCGCGTACATCGCGATGGCCAGCGTCTGGATCGAGGAGTACGCCTGGTCCACGGCGCGGTCGCCGAGGTCCGCGCGGTAGACCGGGAGGTCCTTCGGCGCGATCTGGCGCAGCACGTCGACGTTGCCGGACTTCAGGTCCTCGTAGGCGGCCTCGAGGGTGGTGTAGTTCTTGAAGATCACACCACCGTTCTTCGCCTTGTTCGGGCCCTTGTAGTCGTCGAAGCGGACGATCTTGATCTGCTTCTTGTGGTCCCAGGACTCGAACTTGTACGGGCCGTTGCCGACCGGCTTCTTACCCGCGGCGGTGGGGTCCTTGTAGAAGGACTCCGGCAGCGGCGAGAAGACCTCGTAGCCGAGCTTGTACGCGAAGTACGGGACCGGGCTCTTCAGCGTGATGGTGAAGGTCGAGTCGTCGACGATCTTCAGGCCGTCGAGCTTGTCGGCGGTGGGCTTGGCGCCCTCCTTCTCCGGCAGGAGCTTCTCCGCGCCGAGGATGTCGCCGAACCAGGACGCGTTGCCCTGCTTGTTGTCGACGTTGGCGGCGAAGTTCCACGCGTCCACGTAGGACTTGGCGGTCACCGGGGTGCCGTCGTGGAACGTCCAGCCCTTCTTGAGCTTGACGGTCCAGACCTTCGAGTCCTTGGACTCGACCGACTCGGCGTTCACCATGGTGAGCTTGCCGTCCGCCGTGTAGTCCACGAGCTGAGCGAACAGACCGCTCATGACGATGGAGCCGTTGGACTCCATCGTGTCGGCCGGGTGCAGGAGCTTCTCCGGCTCGCCCACCTCGATCGAGTAGATGCCGTTCGGGTCAACTTCACCCTTGGCGTCGCTGCCACTGCCGTTGCCCCCGCCACAGGCGGTCGCTGCCAGGGCGACGACTATCGCGCCCGCTACCCACTTGGCGCTCTTGGCACCGCGCATGGGTTCCTCCTCATGAGTCCACTTGTCACTACAAGAAGGACACTTCGAGGTTCGCCGACACCCCTGACGGCGATGGCTCAAGTGTCCTGAGTGTGCTCGTGAGTCGGCGCTCCCCACAGCGCGTGACCCATTGACCCGAGCTCAATGGAGCCAACTATTAAGTACGTCCGGGCGGTAAACCACACTTAAAGGGTCTCGTTTTGACAACATCGACAAGGGACGCAGGATCGAAATCCGGACAAACAGAGCACAGACAGACACCCCCGAAACGGACCGTTAACACACGTTCCGGAGAGCGACGCCCGATAACCGGACACATGGGCGAGGGTTGGCCGGGAATATCGATTTGACGAAAGGCCCGGGCCCCCACAGTGTCTGCGGGGGCCCGGGCCTTACTGACGCGGTGTCAGTGGTGGCGCTGCTGCCCGGCCAAAGGCCGGGTCAGGGGGAGGGTCAGCCGTGCTTGGCGCGCGAGGCGGCGCGGCCGCGCTCCTTCTGGTCGAGGACGACCTTGCGGATACGGACCGCCTCCGGGGTCACCTCGACGCACTCGTCGTCGCGGCAGAACTCCAGGGACTGCTCCAGGGAGAGCTTGCGCGGCGGGACGATCGCCTCGAAGGAGTCGGCCGACGAGGACCGCATGTTGGTGAGCTTCTTCTCCTTGGTGATGTTCACGTCCATGTCGTCGGCGCGGGAGTTCTCGCCGACGATCATGCCCTCGTACACCTCGGTGCCGGGGTCGGTGAACAGCACACCGCGCTCCTGGAGGTTGGTCATCGCGAACGCGGTGACCGAGCCGGCGCGGTCGGCGACCAGCGAACCGTTGTTACGGGTCTGCAGGGTGCCGAACCACGGCTCGTGGCCCTCGTGGATGGAGTGGGCGATACCGGTGCCGCGGGTCTGGGTCAGGAACTCCGTACGGAAGCCGATCAGGCCACGGGACGGAACGACGAACTCCATGCGGACCCAGCCGGAGCCGTGGTTGGACATGTTGTCCATCCGGCCCTTGCGGACACCCATGAGCTGGGTGACGGCGCCCATGTGCTCCTCGGGCACGTCGATCGTCATGCGCTCGACGGGCTCGTGGACCTTGCCGTCGACGTCCTTGGTGACGACCTGCGGCTTGCCGATGGTCAGCTCGAAGCCCTCGCGGCGCATCTGCTCGACCAGGATGGCCAGCGCCAGCTCACCGCGGCCCTGCACCTCCCAGGCGTCCGGGCGCTCGGTGTCCAGCACGCGCAGCGAGACGTTACCGATCAGCTCGCGGTCGAGGCGGTCCTTGACCTGGCGGGCGGTCACCTTGCGGTCCTTGACCGCGGCCTTGGCCTCGGCGCCCTTGCCGGTGCCGCCACGGCCGACCAGCGGGGAGGTGTTCGTACCGATGACCATCGAGATGGCCGGCTCGTCCACCGTGATCAGCGGCAGCGCGATCGGGTTCTCCGGGTCGGCCAGGGTCTCGCCGATCATGATCTCCGGGATACCGGCGACGGCGCAGATGTCACCGGGGCCCGCCACCTCGGCCGGCTTGCGGGTGAGCGCCTCGGTCATCATCAGCTCGGTGATGCGGACGTTGGAGATCGAGCCGTCCCGCTTGATCCACGCGACCGTCTGGCCCTTGCGGAGCTCGCCCTGCTCGACACGGAGCAGCGCGATACGACCGAGGAAGTTGTCAGCGTCGAGGTTGGTGACGTGGGCCTGGAGCGGCGCGTCCTCCTCGTACGTCGGGGCCGGGACGTGCTCGAGGATCGTGGAGAAGAACGGCTCCAGGTTCTCGCTGTCGGCGGGGACGGTGCCGTCCTCCGGCTTGGTCAGCGAGGCGATGCCGTCACGGCCGCAGGCGTAGACGATCGGGAACTCGATCTGGTCCTCGTCGGCGTCCAGGTCCAGGAAGAGGTCGTAGGTCTCGTTGACGACCTCGTCGATCCGGGAGTCCGGGCGGTCGGTCTTGTTGATGCAGAGGATGACCGGCATCCGGGCCTGGAGGGCCTTGCGGAGCACGAAGCGGGTCTGGGGCAGCGGACCCTCGGAGGCGTCCACCAGCAGAACGACGGCGTCGACCATCGACAGACCGCGCTCGACCTCACCACCGAAGTCGGCGTGGCCGGGGGTGTCGATGATGTTGATCGTGATCGGGGCCCCACCGTCCTTGGGGTGGTACTTCACCGCCGTGTTCTTGGCGAGGATCGTGATGCCCTTCTCACGCTCCAGGTCGTTCGAGTCCATCATGCGGTCGTCGAGCTGCTGGTGGGCGGCGAAGGCACCCGCCTGCTTGAGCATGGCGTCGACGATGGTCGTCTTGCCGTGGTCGACGTGGGCGACGATGGCGACGTTACGGATGTCGTGGCGCGTGGGCATGAGTGGCTTGCGCTTCTCTCGGATCGTGGGATCAGGCGTCGCAGAGAGTCTCGGTCCTCGTACGCCCGCCGGGCGGACGCGCCACGGCTGCCTCCTATGGTACGGGGCCTTCACGCGCGAGGCTTCCCGGCCCGATCAGGAGTGCGATCCAGGGGCTGCCCAAGAGGGCCGGGATATGGCCGGAAAGTGGTGCGGGGTGCACTGGGGGTGCGGGGAAAACAGCCCGGGTCGAGGGCAGAGCGATCCTGCCCGCCGGCGAGGCCGGCAGGCAAGTGAATTGAGCTGGTCTTGAGGTTCTGACCTGCGAGATTGTCGTTCCGGTTACTTCTTGATGTTCTTCGGGCCACCGGCGGACGGCGCCTTCTTCCAGCCGATGTCCTGGTAGCGGGGAGCCGCGAAGCCGAAGGCTCCCGCGTTCCGGATCCCGCGGTGGGCGGCCACCAGCTGGGGGCGCTGGTAGAGCGGGATGGATCCGGCCGCTGCCCAGATACGGGCGTCGGCCTGACGGACCAGGGCACGGGCCGTCTTCTCGTTCAGCTCCCCCACCGCCTGGTCGAACAGCTGATCGATGCGGTCGGTGCCGACCCGGGAGTAGTTCTGCTCCACCAGCAGCGATCCGTCGGAGGCCGGCTCCGGCTTGGCGTAGATCGGCCGGGCGTCGGTCGCCGGGAAGGCCGAGGCGGGCCAGGAGTAGAGGGCCAGGTCGTACTCGCCCGCGGCGACATAGTCCTTGAAGAAGTTCTCGTCGGGGACCTTGACGATCTCCGTACGGATCCCGACCCGGTCGAGCATCCGCACGATCTTGTCGCCGACCGCCCGCAGGGACTCGGATCCGGCGCCCGAGGGCAGCACGAACTTGAGCGTCAGGGGCTGCCCGTTCTTCCCGAGCGGGCCGGCCGCCTCGGGGGCGGGGGCGGGGGCTGCGGTGCCGCGCGGCGCGTACGCCCCGGCGACCCCGCGGTCGGCCGCTCCCTGGGCCTCGGGGCGGCCGTCGGCCCGGGTGTCGACCGTGCCGTCCGCGGCCGCTCCGAGGATCTGGGCCTGGCGCAGCAGGCCGATGCTCTGGAGCGCGGCGCCGAAGCCCGGCGCGAGGATGTGGGTCCCGGGCTCCTGGCCGCCGCCGATGCGCGGCTCGGAGCCGCCGGGCTTGTCGTCGCCGACGATGTAGAGCCCTTCGTCGGAGGCGGTGTCCGCCTCCTTCGATTTCTCAGCCGCTTTGTCTCTGGCGCTGTTCTTGTCGGTCTGGTCGGCCTTGTCTGTCTTGTTGGCAGGATCGGCCTTCTGCTGCGGACTGGCCTCGCTGCCCGCCTTCGTCCCGGCGCCGCCCCTCGTCCAGCCCGCGTCGGCGAGGAGGGCCTGCGCCTCCTTGGTGTCCTGGCCGCCGAGCGCGTTGCTGTTGTCGGCGTAGGCGGCCTGCCCGGCGAGCGCCAGATGGCTGCCGGGCGGCTGCGCGGGCAGGCCCAGCGGGGTCAGTACGGTCTCGGCGAGCTCCTGGCGGTCCAGCGCGCGGGCCACCGCCCGGCGCACCCGCTCGTCGGCGAGCGGCCCGGACTCGCCGTTCAGGGAGAGCTGGGTGTAGGCGGGCTCCAGCGACTTGCGCACGACGTAGTCGCGCAGCGAGCGCTGTTCGGTGGCATAGCGGGCGATGGCCTGCTGGTTGCGCTGCCGGGCGGCCCGTACGAGCCCCGCGGCCTCCTCGTCGGAGCCGTACGCCAGCGCCCAGGACTTCAGCGCGCTCGACGGGGTCGTGCCGGCGCCCGGGCCGTGCGCGGGCGTCTTGCCCTTGCCGCCGCGGGTCTCCTTGGACGCCAGCGTGATCCGCTCGGCCGCCGCCCGGTCGATCTCGGCCAGGTCGACCGTGCCGGCGGCGAGCGCGGAGGCCCGGTCGGCGCGCGGGACGGACTTCAGGACGAGGGTGTCGAGCTTGGCGGGCTGCCCCCACCAGCGCGGGTTGCGGACGAGGGTGACGGTGCCCGCCTTGGTGTCGAGACCCTTCAGCTGAAACGGTCCTGCGGTCGATTTCAGCTGGGTACGCGCGCCGTCGTTGAAGGTCGCCGGCGACCCCATGACCTCCTTGGGGTACAGCGGCGAGAAGAGGGACTGCCAGTCCGCGTACGGCTTGGCGAAGGTGACCCGGACCTCCAGGTTGTTCGCGCCGCGCTCGATCTTCTCGATCCGCTCGTACCCGGCGTTGCGCGCGGTCCAGTACGCGGTGTCCTTGCCGCTCAGCGCCCGCCACTGGGCGACGAAGTCCGGCGCGCCGATCTCCCGTCCGTCGCTCCACACGGCCTGCTGGTGGAGCTTGTAGAGGACGACCTGCTTCGGCTCGCGCTCGACGATCTGCGCGGACTCCAGGTAGTCGGGGTTGAGCTGCGGGCGGCCGCGCGCGTCCAGCGTGTAGAGCGCGGGCAGGACGGCCCCGGCGATCCGGGAGGTGGCGGCGTCGGCGTCGGCCTGGAAGGTGTTGAGCGTGGCGGGCACGGTGTCGACGGCCCACTTCAGCGTGCCCCCGTCGGCGACCTGGTCGCGGGCGGCCGGGGCGAGGTCCTGGGGGGCGGCCGCGGCGCCGCCGCCGTCGTCCTCGTCCGAGCTGCAGCCGGCGAGGACGGTGACGGCGAGGACCCCGCTGGTGAGGAGGGCAACGGAGCGGAGTGTGCGGGAGCGGGGGCTCCGGGAGCATGTCCTCCCGCGAGGGGCGGCGCCGACCTGGGACATGGCTGTACCTCTTCGTCCTGTTTTGTGAATTTAGAGATGATCACACCTATTGCCCATACACTGAAGAGGAAAAAATGGGCCCGGTGACGACGACACGGCGACACGGTCCGCAAACCCCACCCGTGCGGCCCAACGGCCGCCGGACGTCCGTCACCGGCTTCGTCCGGAAACAGGCGGAGGCGCGCCCCCAGACGAGTGGAATCCGCGCACACGACTTCACAACGGCGATGTGACGCGCAACACTCTCAGGCGCGTGTTTGCCACCCGCGATCGCGGAAGTGAGGGCAACTCATGTCCCTGCAGGACGATTTGGCGGCCGTCAAGCGCAGCCTCGAAGATCTGGTCCGCACGGTCGGACAGCTGGAACGCAGCATCGCCGCGGAGCAGGGCACCCAGCCCCTGCCTCCGAGGGGCCGGCCCGAAGGCCTGGTGACCATCCCCGACGCCCCGTACAACAGCGCCCTGTGGACGGACACGGACGACGAGGGCCTCGGCGCACGCGACCGACACGCGCCCTGACACCGGCGTACGCCCCGCCGTCGCATCCGCCCCCGGTGACCGGTACGCGCCCCGGGCAGACGCGAGCCCCCGACCGGCACCCGCCCTAGGAGACCTCGTTGGCCACAGGCACCGACCCAGCCGATCTCGCCACGGGCCGCGGGGGCGGTGTGCACGAAGCCTCGCGCGCCGCCATCGCCGCCCGTCATCTGCGTACCGACCGCTGGTGGCTCGCCCCCGCGCTCACCGCGGCCGGACTGCTCGCCTTCGTCGTGTACTCGACCTGGCGGGCGTTCTCGAACAGCGACTACTACGCCGCGCCGTACGTCTCGCCGTTCTACTCGCCCTGCCTGGCGGAGAACTGCGTGCCCATGAAGGACGGCCCCAACTGGGAGATCTTCGGCAGCTGGTGGGGCCTGTCCCCCGCCCTGCTGATCCTCATCTTCCCGCTCGGCTTCCGGCTGACCTGCTACTACTACCGCAAGGCCTACTACCGCGGCTTCTGGGCCTCCCCGCCGGCCTGCGCGGTCGCCGAGCCGCACCGGAAGTACACCGGCGAGACCCGCTTTCCGCTGATCCTCCAGAACATCCACCGGTACTTCTTCTACGCCGCCGTCCCCGTCGCCGCGATCCTCACCTACGACACCGTCCTGGCCTTCCGCGACGCCTCCTACGCCTGGGGGCACGCGGGGCTCGGCACCGTCGTCTTCCTGGTCAACATCGTGCTGATCTGGGCGTACACCTTCTCCTGCCACTCCTGCCGGCACATCATCGGCGGCCGGCTGCGGCACTTCTCCCGGCATCCGGTGCGCTACCGCCTCTGGGGCCTGGTGGGCCGGCTGAACGACCATCACATGCTGCTCGCCTGGACCTCGTTGTTCAGCGTGGCGTTCGCCGACTTCTACGTGTACCTGCTCGCGACCGGCACCTTCGACGACCCGAGGATCTTCTGACATGGCTCATGTGGACCGGCAGCAGTGGGACGTCGTCGTGGTCGGCGCGGGCGGGGCCGGGCTGCGGGCCGCCATCGAGGCGCGGGAGCGCGGCGCCCGTACCGCCGTGATCTGCAAGTCACTCTTCGGCAAGGCCCATACGGTGATGGCCGAGGGCGGTATCGCCGCCTCCATGGCCAATGCGAACGAGAACGACAACTGGCAGGTGCACTTCCGCGACACCATGCGCGGCGGGAAGTTCCTCAACCAGTGGCGGATGGCCGAGCTGCACGCGCGCGAGGCACCCGACCGGGTCTGGGAGCTGGAGACCTGGGGCGCGCTGTTCGACCGTACCGCCGACGGCCGGATCTCCCAGCGCAACTTCGGCGGGCACGAGTACCCCCGGCTCGCCCATGTCGGCGACCGGACCGGCCTTGAGCTGATCCGTACGCTCCAGCAGAAGATCGTCTCCCTGCAGCAGGAGGACTTCGAGCGGACCGGTGACTACGAGTCCCGGCTCAAAGTCTTCCAGGAGTGCACGGTCACCCAGGTCCTCAAGGCCCACGACCGGGTCGCGGGGGCCTTCTGCTACGCGCGTGAGTCGGGGCGCTTCTTCGTCCTGGAGGCCCCCGCCGTGGTCCTGGCGACCGGCGGCATCGGCAAGTCCTTCAAGGTGACCTCCAACTCGTGGGAGTACACCGGGGACGGGCACGCGCTGGCGCTGCTCGCGGGCGCGTCGCTGGTGAACATGGAGTTCGTGCAGTTCCACCCGACCGGGATGGTCTGGCCGCCGTCGGTGAAGGGAATCCTGGTCACCGAGTCGGTGCGCGGCGACGGCGGGGTGCTGCGCAACTCCGGGGGCAAGCGGTTCATGTTCGACTACATCCCCGAGGTCTTCAAGGAGAAGTACGCGCAGACCGAGGAGGAGGGCGACCGCTGGTACGACGACCCCGACCACAACCGCCGCCCGCCCGAGCTGCTGCCCCGCGACGAGGTCGCCCGCGCGATCAACGCGGAGGTGAAGGCGGGTCGGGGCTCCCCGCACGGCGGGGTGTTCCTCGACGTGTCCACCCGGATGCCGGCCGAGACCATCCGGCGCCGGCTGCCGTCCATGTACCACCAGTTCAAAGAACTGGCGGATGTGGACATCACGGCGGAGGCCATGGAGGTCGGGCCGACCTGCCACTACGTGATGGGCGGGATCGCCGTCGAGTCGGAGACCGCGGCCGCCGTCGGGGTGCCCGGGCTCTTCGCGGCCGGTGAGGTCGCGGGCGGCATGCACGGATCCAACCGGCTCGGCGGCAACTCCCTGTCCGACCTGCTGGTGTTCGGGCGCCGCGCCGGGGCGCACGCCGCCGAGCACGCCGCCGTGATGGACCTGCGGGACGAGGTGCCCGCAGAGGTGATCGACGCGGCGGCGGCCGAGGCGCTGGCCCCGTTCCGCGCGGAGGACGGCGCAGAGAACCCGTACGCGCTGCACCAGGAGCTCCAGCAGACGATGAACGACCTGGTGGGCATCATCCGGCGCGAGGCGGAGATGGCCCAGGCCCTTCAGAAGCTGGCCGAGCTGCGCGTACGGGCCAGGCGCGCGGGGGTGGAGGGGCACCGGCAGTTCAACCCCGGCTGGCACCTGGCCCTGGACCTGAGGAACATGCTGCTGGTCAGCGAGTGCGTCGCGCTGTCGGCCCTGGAGCGCACGGAGAGCCGCGGCGGGCACACCCGCGAGGACTACCCCTCCATGGACCGGGCGTGGCGCCCGGTGAATCTGGTGTGCCGCCCGGTCGAACCGGCCCCTGCGGACCCGGCCGCCGCCCGGATCGCCCTTGTCCGTCAGCGCACCGAGCCCATCCGTCCCGACCTGCTCGCCCTCTTCGAGAAGGAGGAGCTGGTCCAGTACCTCGCCGAAGAGGAGCTCTACGAGTGAGCACGTATGAGGCACGGTTCAAGGTGTGGCGGGGCGACGGCGACGGCGGCGGTCTGAAGGACTTCGCGGTCGAGGTCAACGATGGCGAGGTCGTCCTCGACATCATTCACCGGCTGCAGGCGACCCAGGCGCCGGATCTGGCGGTGCGCTGGAACTGCAAGGCCGGCAAGTGCGGCTCGTGCAGCGCGGAGATCAACGGGCGGCCGCGGCTGTTGTGCATGACCCGGATGTCGGTCTTCTCGCGCGAGGAGACGATCACGGTGACGCCGCTGCGGGCGTTCCCGGTCGTCCGCGACCTGGTGACGGACGTGTCCTTCAACTACGCCAAGGCGCGCGAGGTGCCCTCCTTCGTGCCGCCGAAGGGCCTGGCGGCCGGTGAGTACCGGATGCAGCAGATCGATGTGGAGCGGTCCCAGGAGTTCCGTAAGTGCATCGAGTGCTTCCTGTGCCAGGACACGTGCCATGTGGTGCGCGACCACGAGGAGAACAAGGCCGCCTTCGCCGGGCCGCGCTTCCTGATGCGGGTCGCGGAGCTGGACATGCATCCCCTGGACGCGGCCGAGGAGGCGGGGCTCGACCGCAAGCGGACCGCGCAGGAGGAGCATGGACTCGGGTACTGCAACATCACCAAGTGCTGTACGGAGGTCTGCCCGGAGGGGATCAGGATCACGGACAACGCGCTCATCCCGCTGAAGGAGCGGGCGGTCGACCGTAAGTACGACCCGCTGGTGTGGCTGGGGAGCAAGATCCGGCGGAGGAGCGAGGGGTGAGCGTGCCCCGGCGCCCGGTCGCGGAGGCCCAGCCCCCGGCATAACCTCCGAAATGTGACGCGAAGAGCCACCCGGGCCCTGCTCTGTGTGCTGGTGGCGGCGTGGTGGCTGGTCGTGCCCGCCGTGCCGGGCGCCGGTGCCGACGACCCCGGCCCGCTGTCCTCCCAGGGGCAGGTCACGGACCGGGTCGGGGCGCTCGGCGACCGCGCGCAGGCGGTGCACCGGGCGCTCGACCAGCTCTACGACGAGCGGCGTGTGCAGCTCTTCGTCGCGTACGTACGGGACTTCTCCGGACGCGCTCCGCAGAGCTGGGCGGACCAGACCGCGACGCTGAGCGGCCTCGGCACCGACGACGTGCTGCTGGCCGTCGCCACCCACGACCGGCAGTACGCCTACTCGGCGGACCCCGCCTCCCGACTGACCCAGGCGCAGCTCGACGACGTGGCGCGTACCGCGATCGAGCCCGCGCTGCGGCAGAACGACTGGGCGGGCGCGGCGATCGGCGCCGCCGACGGCTTCTCCGCCGTCCTGGCCGGCCGGCCCGTCCCGACGCCCGCCATCACCCCGGGGGCCGCCGATCCCGGTGGCGCGGACGACGGCGCCTGGGCCTCGGACCTGATCCTGCCGGTCGTCGTGGTGGGCGGGGCCGGGGCGGCCGCCGCGTACGCGTACGCCAGGCGGCGCAGGCGCAGCACCACCCGCACCACCCCGCAGGGCGGACAGGGCTGGGGGCCGCCGCGGCAGCCGGAGCCTCCGTCCCTGGCGGAACTGGACGTCCAGGCGCGGCAGGCGCTGGTCGAGACGGACGACGCGGTGCGCACCAGCCAGGAGGAGCTGGGGTTCGCGACGGCGCAGTTCGGCGATCAGGCGGTGGCGCCGTTCCAGGAGGCGGTGCGGTTCGCCAAGGGCGAGCTGACGGCGGCGTTCCGGCTGCGCCAGCAGCTGGACGACGCGATCCCCGAGGACGACGCGACCCGGCACGGGATGCTGGAGGAGATCATCACGCGGTGCGCGACGGTGAACGAGCGGCTGGACGCCGAGGCGGCGGACTTCGACCGGCTGCGGGACCTGGAGCGCAACGCCCCACAGGCGCTGGCCGCGGCCGAGACGGCCTTCCACGAGCTGACGGGCAAGGTGGCGACGGCGGAGGCGGTGCTGACGGCGATGCGTGAGCGGTACGCCGAGTCGGCGGCCTCGCCGGTGGCGGGCGACGTGGAGCAGGCCAAGGACCGTCTGCTGTTCGCGCGCACCAATCTCGAAAAGGGCCGGGCGGCCGTGGACGCCGATGAGAACGGCGCCGCGGCGGTGCACGTACGGGCCGCGGAGGGCGCTCTCGACCAGGCGGGGCGGCTCGCGGAGGCGGTCGACCGGCGGGGCCAGGAGCTCGCGGAGGCGGTCGGCAAGCTGCCGGGCGCGCTGTCCGAGACGGAGGCCGATCTCGCCGACGCGCAGGGGCTGCTGGAGGGGGTGCCGCCGGGGGTGTCGACGGCGGATCTGCGGGGCCGCATCGGCCGGGCCCGGTCGGTGCTCGCCGATGTGCACCGGCTGGCCGAGGCGGGGCCGTACGACCCGCTGGAGGCGCTGCGCCGGGTGGAGGAGGCGGACACGGCGCTGGACGAGGCGCTGGCCGGCGCGCGGGAGCGCGAGTCGGGTGCGCGACGGGCTCGCGTGCTGCTCGACCAGGCGATGCTGACCGCCCGCTCGGCGATCGGCGCGGCGTCGGACTACATCACGACGCACCGGGGCGCGGTGGGCAGCGTGGCCCGTACCCGCCTGGCGGAGGCCCAGCGGAGGCTGACGGAGGCCCGGGAGTTGGCAGGCTCGGAGAATCCGCAGGCCGCCCTCACCCAGGCGCAGCAGGCGGACGCGCTGGCCCGCCAGGCGCAGCAGCTGGCCGAGCAGGATGTGCGCACGTACGGGAACCCGGACGCGGTGGGCGGTGTATCAGGAGTGGGAGGTGGCGGCGGGCTGGGCGGTGCGGTGCTCGGCGGCATCATCCTCGGCGGACTGTTCGGCGGCGGCAGGGGAGGCGGCCATGGCGGTGGTTTCGGTGGGGGCTTCGGCGGCGGGCTCGGTGGCGGGTTCGGCGGGCCGGGGAGCTTCGGCGGCGGAGGGACGAGGGGGCGGCTGGGCGGCGGGGGTCGCTTCTGACCTGTTCGCCCGCGGTCTTGGCGTAGTCGGGGTTCTCAGGTTTCTCGGGGTTGTCGAGGTTTTCGGTTCCAAGGAGAGGTGCGATGACCAAGCAGACCGTCCTCGGCCGCGTGGCCCAGCTGGCGAAGGCGAACATCAACGCGCTGCTGGATCAGGCGGAGGACCCGCAGAAGATGCTGGACCAGCTGATCCGCGACTACAGCAGCAACATCACGGAGGCCGAGCAGGCGGTCGCGTCGACGATCGGCAATCTGCGGCTGCTGGAGCAGGACCACCAGGAGGACGTGGACGCGGCGCGGGAGTGGGGGGAGAAGGCGCTGGCGGCGAGCCGGAAGGGGGACGAGCTGCGGGCGTCGGGGCAGACGGCGGACGCCGACCGGTTCGACAACCTGGCGAAGGTGGCGCTGGGCCGCCAGCTCCAGTCGGAGAAGGAGGCGCGGACGGCCGAGCCGACCATCGCCGCGCAGACGGAGGTCGTGGACAAGCTCAAGAGCGGTCTGGACCGGATGAAGGCCAAGCTGACCGAGCTCCAGGCCAAGCGGGACGAGCTGGTGGCGCGGGCGAAGTCCGCCGAGGCGCAGAACCGGATGATGGACGCGGTGAAGAGCGTCGACGTGCTCGATCCGACGAGCGACCTGAGCCGCTTCGAGGACAAGGTGCGGCGCGAGGAGGCGAAGGCGATGGGCAAGCAGGAGCTGGCCGCCTCGTCGCTGGACGCCCAGTTCGAGGAGCTGGACAGTCTGGGCGACAGGGCGGAGGTCGAGGCCCGGCTGGCGGCGCTGAAGGCGGCGTAGCGGACCACGCGCGCGGGATCGGCCGCCGGCCGGGGCCTGGTCGCTCAGAACATGCTCAGCAGCTGCTCCACGGTCGGTTCGCCGGCCGGTCCGTCCCCGTCCGGCAGGCCCAGTTCGAACCAGACCGTCTTGCCGCGGGGGGTGCGGCGCGAGCCCCAGCCGGCGCTGAGCAGACCGACGAGCTGAAGTCCGCGGCCGCCCTCGTCGGTGTCGCGGGCCCGGCGGCGGCGAGGCTGGACGAGGCCGGCGTCCCAGACCTCGCAGACCAGGGTGCGGTCGCGCAGCAGTCTGAGGCGGATCTCGCCCTCGCCATACCGCAGGGCGTTGGTGACGAGCTCGCTGACCAGCAGCTCGACGGTGTCGATCAGCGAGTCGAGCCCCCAAGCGGTGAGCTGGGTCCTGGCCAGTTCGCGGGCCCGGCCCACGGAGCGGGGCTCGCGGGACAGCCGCCAGTCGCCGACGGCCTCGGTCGGCAGGCCCTGGATCCGGGCCATCAGGAGGGCGATGTCGTCCTCGCCGTGCCCGGTTTCGAGGGTGGTGAGGACCCGGTCGCAGACGTCTTCGAGGGGGCGGGCCGGATCGGTGAGGGCGCGGCGGAAAGCGCTCAGGCCCTCGTCGAGGGGGTGGTCGCGGGATTCGACGAGCCCGTCGGTGTAGAGGGCGAGCAGGGCGCCCTCGGGGAGCTCGACCTCGACCTCCTCGAAGGGTTCGCCGCCGACGCCGAGCGGCATGCCCGGCGGCACGTCCAGCATCAGGGCTTCTTCGCCGGGTTCGACGAGGACGGGCGGGAGGTGGCCGGCGTTGGCGAAGGTGCAGCGGCGGGTCACCGGGTCGTAGACGGCGTAGACGCAGGTCGCGAGATAGACCTCGGAGAGCTCGGGGCCGCGCGCCTTGGCCGGGACGCGGGCGTTGTGCTGGGCTCCGGGGCTGCCGAGACCGCGGGCGATCTCGTCGAGGTGGGAGAGGACCTCGGCGGGTTCCAGGTCGAGCTGGGCGAGGGTGCGGACGGCGGTGCGCAGTTCGCCCATGGCGACGGCGGCGCGCAGCCCGCGGCCCATGACGTCGCCGACGACGAGGGCGGTGCGGTGCCCGGGCAGCTCGATGACGTCGAACCAGTCGCCGCCGACCTCGGTGGCGGTGTTGCCGGGCAGATAGCGGCAGGCGATGTCGAGTCCGGCGGCCTCGGGGTCGCCGGGCGGCAGCAGGCTGCGCTGGAGGATGAGGGCCCGCTCGTGCTCGCGGCGGTAGAGGCGGGCGTTGTCGATGCAAACGGCGGCGCGGGCGGCCAGCTCGACGGCGAGGGCCCGGTCGCGTTCCCCGAAGGGTTCGCTGCCCTTGGTCCGGGAGAAGAGGGCGAGTCCGACGACGGTGTCGTGGGCGACCAGCGGCACGGCGAGGGTGGACTGGATCATGCTGCCCTCGGCGCCGGGCAGGGCCTGTACGCGCCCGGTGCGCAGTGCGCTCGCGCAGGGCGAGTTGAACGGATAGCGGTGTACGGCTCCGAGGGCGACGGGCCCGTCCTCGCAGCAGCCGGGGGCGGCCCCGGCGTGCATCAGCGGGGCGTCGGCGACGGCGCTGGCGAAGCCGACCCGGCGCAGCTCGGCGCTGCCGCCGAGCCCGGAGGAGCCGCCTCGGCCGGGCGGGGCCTCGTCGCCGGTGAGCAGGCCTTGGTAGAGGTCGACGGAGGCGAGGTCGCAGAAGCCGGGCACGGCGACGTCGAGGAGTTCGCGGGCGGTCGTCTCCAGGTCGAGGGAGTTGCCGATGCGGGCGCTGGCCTCGTTGAGGAGGGCGAGATTGCGGCGGGCGCTGGCGGCCTCGCGGGCGGCGTTGTCGCGGCGGGTGACGTCGGTGCCGAGTCCGGCGACGCCGATGGGCCGGCCGGTGCCGCTGTGGACCCGGTAGAGGTTGATGGACCAGTGGCGGCGGTCGGTGGAGCCGGGGGGCGCTCCGACGAGCTGGAGGTCGGTGACGGACTCTCCGGTCTCCAGGACCTTACGCAGGGCCACGGTCATCCGCTCGGCCTCGGGCCGGGAGAGGTAGTCGTGGACGGTACGGCCGCGGTGGTCCTCGGCGGTGCCGCCGAAGACGGTGGCGAAGCGCTGGTTGGCCCGCTTGACCGTGAGGTCGGTGTCGAACAGCAGAAAGCCGAAAGGGGATTGGCCGAACATCGCCTGCGAGGCGGCCAGATCCGTTTCGATCCGGCGCAGGGTGCGGACGTCGACGACGATGCAGAGCGCGGCGCGGGCACCGGCCTCCGTCTCGCTGGGCATGACGTACACCTCGGCGAGGCCGTGTGCCCGGTTCTCCCCCGGTATCCGGAACGGGACGAGGCCGGTCCATTCCTTGCCGTCCAGGATCTCCGCGACCTTGCGGTGGCCGCGCGGCCGCAGGTCGCCCGGGAGGAATGCCTCGACCGGGTCCTTGCCGCGGACCTCGGCGGCGGGAATGCCGAACAGCTCGGCGGCACGCCTGCTCCACTGGTCGACCAGGCCGTCAGGCCCGATCGAGAAGGAGGCGACTTTGATGTAGTCATAAATCGAGCCAGGCGGGCTGCTCTGCCACATGACGCCGCTCGCCGTCTCAGGTATCTCGCTCACGCGACCGTCCCCTCCAGCTCACCGCACCGGACCGGCCATGCCCGCAGTATTCAGTACTACGGCCCCCGACGGCACGACGTTCACGATCACAGGCTGGTCTCGTTCATTTTGAGCCGAGTCTCAGTGAGCCCCCAAGGAGTTCCCCCGTGATCGTTGTCCCTTCTCACTTCTAACCAGGCAGAGCCAGCTCGAACCACACCGTCTTGCCCGTCCTGCCTTTGCGGGTTCCCCAGCGCCGGGCGGTGCAGGCCACGAGCTGGAGCCCCCGTCCTCCTTCGTCGTCCGGTCCGGCGGCGCGTTCGGAGGGCGGATCCGGAAGCGGATCGGAGACTTCGACCAGGAGGGCGGGGTGGACGGCGGGGGTGGTCCTGTCCGCCGCGACGCGGACCAGGCGGACGCCGATCGGCCCGGAGGCGTAGCGCAGGGAGTTGGTCACCAGTTCGCTGACCAGCAGCACCGTCACATCGCCGATCGCCGGGTCCAGCTGCCAGCTGCGCAAGGTGTCCCGGACGACGTGGCGGGCGGTGCGGACTGCGTCGGGTTCAGCCGGGAAGGTCCACTCGGCGTACTCGCCGTCGGTGTAGACCACGCCGATCACATCCCAGACCAGCAGGAGACCCGCGTCCTATTTCGGGGGGTTAATCAGCACATACCCGATATTCCTGGCCTGCTATCCCGCCCATGGGCGCACTGTGGCACGAACGGCGTACAGCTTCAGCCGCGCACTCCGTCCGGCAGGCGGCGGCCGGCCTCGGCCACGGCCGGTCGGTCCTGGTCCAGCCAGTCGACGGTGTCGAGCTCGTGCCGGGTCAGCCAGCGCAGCTCGTCATGATCCTGAAGGGGCCGGGCCTCTCCGGAGACCACCCGGGCCGTCCAGACCTGAAGCACCAGGCCAGGCCGCAGGGGCCACTCGCCCGGGATCCGCTCACCGGGCTCGGTCTCCACGCCGAGCTCCTCGCGCAGTTCGCGTACGAGCGCCTGCTCCGGGCTCTCGCCGGGCTCCAGCTTGCCGCCGGGCAGCTCCCAGCGGCCGGCGAGCTCGGGAGGGGCGCTGCGGCGCGCTGCCAGCAGCCGCCCCTGGTCGTACACGGCTCCGGCCACCACCACACGAACGGTCATGTGCCGGAGCGTAACCCGCGGCCCGGCGCGCGGGCCGCGGGGTCAGTGCGCGGGCTGGCCGATGCGCTCGACCCAGTAGAGCTGTCGGTGCCCGCGCGCGTCGAGGCTGTCGGCGATCTTCTGCGCCTCGTCCTTGGTCGCGTATCTGCCGACGCGATAGCGGTTGCCGTTGTCGTCCTGCCGTATGACCAGCCAGGGAAGTACAGCGCCACTGTCGTTCATCACGCCCCACCCTTCGCCGGCCCGCTTGCCATCGCCCACGATCCCCAGGAAACCGCACTGCGCATATGCCTGAGCTTACGCCTGACCTTTACACAGCGGATACGTGTTTTCACAAAGAGGTACGGAGATGGCCAAGAAGCGGCGCAGGACGGGGGCGCGCGCCGGAGCGTCAGGCCGCCGCCGACCGCCCTCGGGCCCGGAACCACGGGCAATGGGCAGCAGAAAGGGCGCCCCCCTGACCCGTCACCGCATGGGGCGTCCAGGGAGCAGCAGAGCGAACAGATCGGGCCGGGGCGGAATGCGGCGCCCGGGAAAGCTCGTAAGCCGGGCACCGCGGGGTGGCGCCGCGCCCAGGGCCTGGGCCCTCGGCCGGCCGACCAGCTTCGGGCGGGCCGCAGGACCGCCGCCCCTCGGCTACCGCACCGGCAGGTGGTACGTGATCCGGAAGCGGTCGGCCGGCACGACCACGTCCGCGGTCTCCACCGCCCGTCCGGACGCGAAGTACGTACGCTCCACGACCATCACCACATGCCCGGGCACGCCGCCGAGCGCCAGCAGTTCCTCGGCGAGCCCCGGGCGGGCGCCGACCTCCTCGATGACGTTGTCGACGACGACGTCGATGGCCGCCATCCGCTCGACGACGCCACAGCCCCCCAGTGGCCCCTCCTCGGGCAGCATCACGGGCGTTCGCCCGGTGACCGACAGCGGCTCCCAGGAGGTGGAGAGCATCATCGGCTCCCCCGCGTCCCGGAAGACGTAACGGGTACGCATCACGCGCTCCCCGGGCGGGACGCCGAGCCGGGCGGCCACGGCCGCGCTCGCGTTCTCCTGCTCGCTGCCCGACTCCCACGTGCCGCGCGCCCCCTCCTCCGCCTGCTCCTGCCGGAAGGGGTTGGCACCGCCCGGCGGGCGGTACCCGGAGCGGGAGATGCGACGCGGCACCGGCCGCTCCCGTACATACGTCCCCGAACCCGAGCGACCCTCGACCAGCCCCTCCGCCATGAGCACCTTGCGCGCCTCCAGGGCGACGGTGTCCGAGACCCCGTACTCCTCGCGGATACGGGCCTGCGAGGGGAGCCGGGTGTGCGGCGGCAGCGAGCCATTGACGATCTTCTGCCGGAGATCGCTGGCGACACGCAGATAGGCGGGCTGCTCACCGAATGTCACAGGACACTCCCCTCAGGTTGACAGACAGCTACAGCGTGGCAACCCACGGTTGAGCGAAGCAAGCGTGGGCCAAAGTTTCACCCGAAGTGATGAGTTGGCGTTCAGCAGGGACTTACCGGGGGTAGCGCCGCGGATCGCGGCGGTGGCACGACCAGCCCCTTGACCTCAATGGTCCAGACCAAAGCTGGCCGCTGACGGGCCTTCAGTTCGTTGGCGGCCGACGCGAGGGCGGTCGAGACGGTCCGGGCCCACTTCTGGTCCTCGGCGAAGGCTGGCTCCTCGTTCCCGCCCGGCGACGACCAGCAGCACGCTCCAGGCTCGCGCTCAGCAGAACGGTGCTGATCAGCGAGAAGATCGTGCGCCGCGACGGCAGGGGCATGGGAAGGGGCGGCCGCTGGTGGCGGCCGCCCCTCAGGAGTTCAGTTCACATGCGCGGACTTCACGCGCGCGGACGCTGTCAGAACGTCAGCGACCAGGCGTCGATCTTGCCGGTGTCGATGCTCGCGTTGTCGTTCACGCGCAGCTTCCAGGTGCCGTTGGCGACCTCGGAGGAGGCGTTCACGGAGACCGTCTTGACGATGTTGTCCGCGCTGCCGCCCGAGCGGTTGTGCAGGTTGTAGAGCGTGCCGTCGGGGGCGACGAGGTCGACCCTCAGGTCGCCGATGTACGTGTGCTTGATGTCCACGGAGACGCTCAGCGTGGCCGGGGCGTTACCGGCGACACCGCTGACGGCGATCGGGGAGTCGACGGTCGCGTGGTCGTTGATCGCGTAGTCGGCGGTGTTCTCGAACTTCTTGCCGGGGGGCGGGGTGGTGCCGCCGCCACCGACGTACAGGAGACGGTTCGGGGAGCCGGTGCCGGGGTTGCCGACGACGTTGGGCGTGGCGGCGGTCGTCAGGGCGGTGGCCACCTGGGCCGGCGTCGCCGTGCGGTTGTCCGAGAGGTACACCGCGGCCGCGCCCGCGACGTGCGGGGTCGCCATGGACGTACCGGAGATGGTGCTGGTGGCGGTGTCGCTGTTGTTCCAGGCCGAGGTGATGGAGGAGCCCGGCGCGAAGATGTCGAGGACGCTGCCGTAGTTGGAGAAGCTGGAGCGGGCGTCGCTGCTGGTCGTGGAGCCGACCGTGATGGCCTCGGTGACGCGGGCCGGGGAGGTGTTGGACGCGTTGGCGCCGTCGTTGCCGGCGGCGATGGCGTACGTGACACCGGAGGCGATCGAGTTGCGCACGGCCTGGTCGAGGACGGAGTCCACACCGCCGCCGAGGCTCATGTTGGCGACGGCCGGCTTCACGGCGTTCCGGGTGACCCAGTCGATACCGGCGACGACCTGCTCGGTGGTGCCCGAGCCGGAGTTGTCGAGGACGCGGACGCCGACGATCTTGGCCTTCTTGGCGACACCGTAGGAGGACCCGGCGACGGTGCCGGCGACGTGGGTGCCGTGGCCGTGGCCGTCCTGCGCGGTGTTGTCGTTGTCGATGGCGTCGTAGCCGTAGGAGGCGCGGCCGCCGAAGTCGCTGTGGGTGATGCGGACGCCGGTGTCGATGATGTACGCCGTCACGCCGTCACCGGCGGTGTCGGGGTAGGTGTAGCTCTGGTTGAGCGGGAGGGCCCGCTGGTCGACCCGGTCCAGACCCCAGGACGGCGGGGACGGCTGCGTGCCGCTGATCTTGAAGACGCGGTTCTGCACGACGGACTCGACGGCCGGGTCGGCGGCGAGCTTCTTCGCCTGCGCCTCGGAAACCTGGACGGAGTAGCCGTTGATCGCCGACGTGAACGTCTTCTTGATCGTGGCGCCGTGCTTGGCCGCGATCGCCCGGCCCGCCTTCGACTCCGCGTCGGCGGAGTCGTCGAGGGTGACGATGTAGCTGCCCGCGATCGTGCCGGGGGCACCCGCGTTCTGGATCACGCCTTCCGGGGAGGCGTCCGCCGCGGCGGCCGGGAACGCGGAGGCGGTGCCGAGCGCCAGAGCGGCGACGGCTATGGCGCTGGCGGCGGCGAGTCTGCGCCGCGAGTCACGCATCACTGACATGTGAGGGGTCCTCCTCATTGGTGGTGCGCTGCTGTGGGGGTGAGCAGGGACATGACAATCACCGACGAGGTGTACACGGCGTTTCCCTTGTCCGACTGCCAGCGAAAGATTGACGGATCCATAGGAATCACACAAGGGCCCGGGAAGGCACGTAACACGTGTGCCACACAACTGCCATGCTGGCGCCCATGGCGATGTTCGTGTGTCCGCAATGCGAAGCCGAGGCTCCGGTTGAGGCCATGGTGTGGCACTGCCCGCGCTGCCAAGGCCCCTGGGACCTGGACTTCCATGCCGCGCCGGTACCGCTCGACTCCCTTGCGGGTCGGGTCAATTCACTGTGGCGTTACGCGGAGGCGCTGCCGCTTTCGGACCCGTACGCCACGCTCGGCGAGGGCCGGACCCCCCTCGTGCCGCTGACCGACACGGTTTCGGCCAAACTCGACTTCCTCATGCCGACGCTCTCCTTCAAGGACAGGGGAGCCGTCCAACTCGCAGAACTGGCCCGTCGGCTCGCCCCGCGCCGGGTGGTCGCCGACAGCAGCGGCAACGCCGGTACGGCCGTCGCGGCGTACTGCGCACGGGCCGGGGTGACCTGCGTCGTATACGTCCCCCAGGGCACGTCCCCGAAGAAGCTGGAGCAGATCCAGGCGCACGGCGCGGAGTTGGTTGTCGTTCCCGGGGACCGCGAGGCCACCGCGCTCGCCGCCCGCGCGGCCGCCGACGAGCCGGGCACCTTCTACGCGTCGCACGTCCACAACCCGTACTTCCTGCATGGCACGAAGACGTACGTGTACGAGCTCTGGGAGGACCTGGGCGGGCGGCTTCCGGACGACATCGTCGTCCCGGTCGGCAACGGGACGCTGCTGCTCGGCGCCTGGCTCGCTGTGAGCGAGCTGTACGGGCACGGGCTGATCGACGCCAAGCCCCGGCTGGTCGCCGTCCAGGCAGAGGCGGCATCGCCGCTGGCGCGGGCGTTCCGGGCGGGCGCGGACGACCTGACGGACCGCCCGGGAGGCATGGCCCCGACCCTCGCCGAAGGCATCGCGATCCCGAACCCGCCACGGGCCCGCCAGATCCTGCGGGCCGTACGGGACACCGGGGGCACGTTCCTGACGGTGACGGAGGAGGCGATCAGGGCCGCGCAGCTGGATCTGGCGCGGCGGGGCCTGTTCGTGGAGTCGACGGGGGTGGCGTGCTGGGCGGCGGTACGGGAGAGGCGGGGGCCCGGCACGGCGGTGGTGCCGCTGTGCGGGGCGGGGGCGAAGACGGGGCTGGCGGGTAGGCCGGTGGCTACTGGGGGTTGACGGGCAGGCCGACGGGGGCTGCGGCTGCTGCGGACTGACGGGCCGTCGGAGGCTGGGCGCTGACGGGCCGTCGGGGCAGGGCACTGACAGGGCCGTCGCGTCCCTCAGCAGAGTTTGGTGTCGCCGAGCGCCTCCAGGACGGCGCGGAGCCCGTCGGCGGTGCGGGCGCACGTCTCACGGTCCACGTCGGTGAGCAGCCGGGCGTAGTTCGCCAGGTGGTCGCCGATGATCAGACTCATCACCTCATGCCCCTGCGGGGTGAGGCGGATCTGCACCGTACGACGGTCCTCGCCGTCCCGGACCCGCTCGACCAGGCCCTTCGCCTCCATGCGGTCGATGCGGTTGGTGATCGCGCCTGAGGTGACCATGGCGGCCTTGAGGAGGGCGCCGGCCGTGAGGGTGTACGGCGGGCCGGAGCGCTGGAGCGTGGAGAGCACATCGAACTCGCCGTGCTCCACGCCGTGCTTGGCCGCCATCTCCTTGGCCGACTTCTCGGCGATGCGGGCCAGGCGCTGGGCGCGGCCCAGCAACTCCACGGGCCAGAGGGCGTCCGCGAGATCGGGACGCTCCTTGCTCCACTGACCGACGATCGCGTCGATTGCGTCCGGCATCGCCACTCCTTTCAACGCAAGCTTTCTCAATCCACGCCTTCTCAACGTTAAGACACTTGACGTTGAGAGGAGACGGCTGCTTTTATCTCAACGTTGAGATTATCAAGCCTGAGGGGCTTGGTGCACCGACGCGCCGTCAGGCGCCAGCCGTCGCACGTCAACCGTCAGCCGTCACACGCCAGCCGTCCCATGCCACAGGAGCATCCCATGTCTCTCGCTCTCGACTCCGCCGCCCAGGACCTGCTCTTCCGCGAGGCCCGCACCGCCAACACGTTCACCGACGAGCCGGTCACCGAGGAGCAGGTCCAGGCCATCTACGACCTGGTCAAGTACGGCCCCACCGCCTTCAACCAGACCCCGCTGCGGATCACGCTCGTCCGCTCGGCCGAGGCCCGCGAGCGCCTGGTGACGCACATGGCCGAGGGCAACCAGCCCAAGACGGCCGCCGCCCCGCTGGTCGCGATCCTCTCCGCCGACAACGAGTTCCACGAGGAGCTCCCGGCGCTGCTGCCGCACTTCCCGCAGGCCAAGGACCTCTTCTTCACCGAGCGTCCGGTCCGGGAGAACTCCGCGCTGCTCAACGCCGCCCTCCAGGCCGCGTACTTCATCCTCGGCGTCCGCGCCGCGGGCCTCGCCGCCGGCCCGATGACCGGCGTCGACTTCGCGGGCGTCCAGAAGGAATTCCTCGACGACGACCACACCCCGATCATGGTCGTCAACATCGGCAAGCCCGGCGACGACGCCTGGTTCCCCCGCTCCCCGCGCCTCGCCTACGAGGACGTCGTCACCACCGTCTGACGACGCCGACACGACGGACGCCCCCACTGCCGGGGGTCCGGGGGTCGCCCCCGGGACAGCACAGCCCCCGCTCGCCGCGCCTACGAGGACGTCGTCACCACCGTCTGACGACGCCCCCTCTCCGCCTCTCCCTCCCCACCCCGGAGCCCCTCATGACCCACACGGCCCGCACGGCCCACACACCCCGCACGGCCCCGGCGGCCCCCACCCCGGCCACGTCACGTACGGCGCCCGCGACCCCCGCGCCCCACTCGTCCCGCCAGGTCCCCGTCCTCTGGCTCGCCCTGCTGGCCACGCCGATCGCGGCGAGCGCCAACAGCCCGGTCCTGATCCTCCCCGACATGGCGTCGTCGCTCGGGATCACCACGGCGTCGGCGACCTGGCTCGTCACGGCCTTCGCCTGGGCGATGGCGACCGGCACCCCGCTCATGGCGGCGCTGCTGCGCCACCGGGGCCTGCGCACCACGCTCCACCTCAACGCCGGGCTCGTCCTCCTCGGCACCCTGATCGTGGCCGTCGCGCCGTCCCTCCCCCTCGCCATGGCGGGCCGGGTGGCCCAGGCCGCGGGCGGGGCGGGCCTGATCACGGCGGCGATGAGCCTGGCTGGTTCGGTGCGCCGGATGGGAGTGATCACGGCAGGGTTCGGCGTTCTCGGCGCGGTCGGCCCGCTGCTCGGATCGCTGATCGCGGACTCCGTGTCCTGGCGGGCGTCGATGGCGGTCTCCGCGCTGCCGGTCCTGGCCGTACCGGCGGTCCTCCGGCTCGCCCCGGCCGCCCGTACGGCCCCGGCCTCCGGCCCTGCTTTCGACGGCCGCGGCGCCGCGCTGCTGATCCTGACGGCGACCTCCGTGGTGCTGATCCCCCGCTACCCCCTGCCCGCGGTCCTGGCCACGCTGGTCACGGCCGCGCTGCTCACCCTGCACGTACGCCGCCGGCCGACCGGGTTCGTACCGGCGAAGCTGCTGGGCGACCGCAGGTTCGTCGTCTCCACGCTGCTCGTGTGCGCCATAGCGACCTCGTACTTCACCCTGCTCTTCACCGTCCCGCAGCTGCTGCGCGACCGCACCGACTGGTCGACGTCCGCGATCGGTACGGGCCAGCTCGTGGCCCTGCTGGCCGGCTCGGTGCTGTCGATGGCGTTCGCGGCGGTCTCGGCGCGGCTGGGCTACGGCAAGGTCCTGACGATCCTGCTGGTCACCGCCGTGCTCGCCCCGCTGACCGCCCTGCTCACGCCCTGGGCGGCGCTCCTGCTGCCGGTCGCCACCCTGGCGGTCTTCGCCACGACGGCGGGCCAGGCGACCCTCGGCGTCCACGCGATGCGCGGCAGCGACGACACCGAACGCCCCACGGCGATCGGTCTGTTCAACCTCTGCTACCAGCTGGGCGGCGCCTTCGGCCCGGCGATCGCGGCGCTGCTCACGCTGGGCGCGTAGGTGCCGACGTGGGAAAATGAGGGTGAGCACACCCACACCGCTCCACCCGGGAGGTGGATCATGGGCCAGGCACGCGAAGCCATGGACCGGCTCACCGAGGCGGTGACGACGGGCGGCAAGCCGGAGGCCTTCCGGGAGGTCTTCGCCGAGAACGTGGTCGCGGTCACTCCGGACGCCGGGGAGATCGAGGGACGCGAGAAGGTCGTCGAGTACTACCAGCAGATGGTCGAGGCGTTCCCGGACGCGACGTACGAGCCGGTGTACAGCTACGAAACCGGCGACACGGCCATCGACGAGGGCTTCTTCAGCGGCCGAAACACCGCCCCGCTCCAGCTCCCCACCGGGGAGACCCTCCCGCCGACCCACAAGGACATCCGTATCCGCGGCTGCGACGCGGCCACGGTCGACTCCGACGGCAAGATCGTCAGCTACCGCCTCTACTTCGACCAACTGGACTTCCTCGGCCAACTGGGCCTCGTCCCCGAGGAAGCCTGAGCAGCCCCCGGCGACCCGCCCGCCGACGGGCGCCGCTCGTCCCGGCGGCGACCTATGTGAAGTCCGCGTACGCCATGTGCCGCCCGCAGCTACGGCATACGAAGAGGTAGCCGGTGGGCAGGCTGCCGCTCCCCGCACACGCGAGGCAGCGGGCGCTAACCGCACCCGCCCGCGATCTGGCAGCGATCGCCGCGGCGGCGGTCGAGCTCCAGCGTTGGTCCGTCGGCCTCACCCGCCGACCGCTACGGTGAAGCCATGACCGCTGAGCCAGCCTTCCGGGCGCGGCGGGCGCATCCAGACCGCCTCCCCGAGGCACCCCGCCACACCGAGCTGATCGACGGATCACTCGTCTTCATGATGTCGCCCCAGAGGTGGTGGCACCATACGCGGAGGCCGGCATCCCCCACTACTGGCGTGTCGAAGACGAGGACGGCGCACCCGTCGTCCATGTCTACGAGCTCGACGAGCCGACCCGTGCCTACGCCCCCGCCGGCATCTTCCGAGGCTCGCTCCAGCGTCCGGTCCCCTTCGAGATCAGCCTGGACCTGGACAAGCTCACGCCGCCCCGCAAGAGCTGAACGAGCCCGCCCTGTCGACGGCGCGTCCGAGCGTGCAGTGTGGAAATCCCCGATCCCGCCCTCACCGTCCCGGATCTGCACATGGTGATGAACTGTGCGCTGTGCACCGTCACCTGTGCGCTGTGCTGAGCTGCTCTGTGATTCGGGGAATCGAACCCCCGCGCTGCTCTCCACGCACCAGGAGGGGCCGGATTGACCGCCGACCCACGGCTTGTGCACGCCTCCGTGACGACTACCTGCTCCACACCGAGCACCGCTCAGTCCAGCAGATCGACCTCCCAGTTCGACCGCTGGATCAGTACGTCGATCTCGCGGAGCTCCCGGGCCAGGACATCCGCCTGCGCGCGCAGCTCCGCGACCGGGAGCGCCGAGAGCATCTTCAGCTCGGACCGCAGCTGCCGGCCCGAGCCGCGCTGATCACGGCCGGCGGCGGCGTCGGCCGCCGAGGTGATCACGGCGTGCCGCAACCGCAGCACGTCCCTCCGCGCCAGCGCGTCGGTGAGGGTGCCGCCCCCGGCGATCAGCGCCTGCGCGTTGGTCCGATTGATACGCCGGATCAACGACTCAAGCTCGTCCAGCGCCGCACCGGCATCCTCCAACAGGCTGGCCGCGTCCTCCGCCGGCGCCTCACCCTCCTGATACCGCGCGCTGCCGACCACCCGGGCACGCAACTGCTCGACCCGCCGCGCCGCATCCGCACGCAGCGCCAGCGCCTCCGCAAGCTTCACAGGCCCGCCCCTCCCTCAAGATCCGTGCGGAGTATGCCAGCGCACCGCCTCGGCATACGCAGGCGGGTCGCCCGCCCCTGCCCGGCGGACCGAACGACTACGGGACGAGCGAGTTGAGCCCCCAACGGTCTGCACCAGCGCGCTGCGATGCGCGCCCGCGGGCTGCCTGTCTCGATCCAGATCCTCCGCACGTCACGGGCGGCTGATTCGTGCCATCATCCGCCCCATTGAACTGTGGCCCGACCGCGGCGAGTGCCGCAGGGTTCAGGCCATCCACACCTCCATGACCAGCCCGGCTACACCCCCGGAGGAACAACGCCGCCGGACCGGCACCCATCAGGGCCTGGCGGGACTTGGCCCCATGCTCGGAAGTCCCCGCGCATCGCGGATCGATGTGGTGCGCAACCTGGCCTGGTATGTGACCTGACTACTGACTCCAGAGCCGGACCCCCATTGTGTACACATGCGACACTCGGTACGCTTGGGCGCATGAGTCAGATGCCCATAGAGTCCATCCGCGATGTACGTGCCCACCTGGCCGAGGTCGTCGAGCGGGCCGATCGGGACGACGTGCCCACCGTCATCACGCGGCGCGGCAAGCAAGTGGCCGCCGTGGTGTCGATCGAGGTGCTGCGCAAGTACCAGGAGTGGGAGGAGCGCGAGATCAACCGGATCATCGACGAGCGTATGGCGAACCGCTCGGCCGGCGTCCCGATCGAGGACGTCATGAAGGAAACACTTGCGCGCAGTGAGTGAATACCGCACCGTCTTCCGACCCGAGGCTCAAGCGGAGCTACGCAAGATCCCCCGCGACATGGCGCTCCGCATCCTCGCCAAACTGACCGAGCTGGAGAGCGACCCCTTCGGCTTCAGCACCACGGCTCTCGTGTCCCAGCCCGATCGCCGCCGCCTCCGGGTGGGCGATTACCGCGCCATCTACACGATCGACAACGGGGAACTGGTGGTATGGGTCGTCCACGTCGAACACCGAACCACCGTCTAGGGGACGTGACCGCTCGGCGCCGGGCCGCAGATCGGGCACTCCGCGCGGCGGCGGGGAAACGAGGCCGGAGTTCTGCGGACTGCTGCGGACAGCAAGGCGCCCTGACCCGCATTCTCGCAGGTCAGGGCGCCTCCGCGTGTTCGATCAGACGTTGAAGCGGAACTCCACCACAACCGCTCTGACCTGCGGTTATGCGGGCGCATCCCAGCACCATCCCAGCACGGGATTCTCGACAAAGTACAAGAAGATCCAGAACGCCAAGACTATGCGCCAAGGCTGCAGCCGCACAGAACCTCGGCACTGTAATAGTTTCTGTACTAGAATTGCGACTATGAAGTCACCTCGCCCCGGCGGCACGGAGAACATCTCCGTCTCGATGCCCTCGGAACTCCTCGGCGCTCTGCGCACGCGTACCGGCAAGCGCGGAGTGTCCGCGTACGTGACGGCGGCGGTCCGGCATCAGCTCGCCATGGACGGCCTCGCCGAGATCGTGGCCGCCTACGAAGCCGAGCACGAGCCGCTGAGCGAAGCCGAAGTCCAGGCCGTACAAAGCGAACTGTTCGGAGAAGCATCGGCGCCCTACGCGTCGAACGACAGCGCCGCATGAAGGAGCCCGCGGCCAGGTCCCTGGTGCTCGACTCCCAGGCGCTATCGCTGCTGCTGCGCAACGATCGCCGGATGATCACCCGGATCGAGGCTGCTCGACGCGTAGGCGTGCCCGTCCTCGTGTCGGCCCTGACGGTGGTGGAGGCCGTCTACGGGAAGACGGACACCGCCCGGCTGCGCTGGCTGCTCTCCCGCCTGCAGGTCCAAGACGTCACCCAGGCAGACAGCCTCACCGCTGTGCAGCTGCTGAGCGACGCCGGTGGCCTGCACGGCCACAAGTACGCCATTGATGCCCTCGTCGCCGCGATGGCGCTTCGCTCCCCGACACCTGTCCTCGTACTGACCTCGGATCGCGACGACTGGTCGAAGCTGTGCGGCGACCAAGTACAGATCAAGGACGTCTGACCTCGGCGTCTACTCAGCTTGAACCCACCTGCTGATCGACTGCTGCTTCGTAGAAGGCGTCCGCGAGAGCGAGAATGATCGAGTTGATGGCCGGCCCATCGGTGAAGAAGTAGTCGGCCATCGTGTTGTGGGCGTCCTGGTTGTCTGCGACTGCCTCCGTGACGGCCGCTTGGAAGTCTGGTGACTCCAGGAACTGCTTCTTGGAGTTCGCCTTGGTCTGCTTGACCAGGTTCGTGTCGGCAAGCAACCGCTCGACGAGACCCTGCACGAACTCCCTGATCTGCGATGCGGTGAACGATTCGGCACCGAAGAGATCGTTCATTTTGTCTATGACGACCTGGAGGGCGACGTACTTAGGATCCTTCTTCGTACCCGTGCCGACGGCACTGATGCCCTTCAGTCGCCCGTCGCCCACGAGTGAGATGTCGACCGCGATCGCCTTGTTGTGCTTGACCCCGACCAGCGCCACGTCGGAGAGGTCCACGTCGGCCGCCCAAGCGGACTCGGCGATCACCTTCTCCAGCAGGCGCAGGAAGATCGAGAGCATCTCCATATAGGGGTCGCCGTAGTCGACGATCTGGGACATGAAGTCATAGAGACGTACGTAGGTGGAGACGTCCTTACGGAACAGGTCGAGTGCCTGGAGCGTGACCTTGTCCTCATCCTCGATCGCTCGCGTGTAGCGGCGCCGGAAGTCGTGCTGCGCCGGGCTGATCGCCGCCGAGAGCGCGTTGTTACCCTTCCGGGTCACCCACAGCTCGGCGACCTTACGCACTTCGTCCTCGGCGTAGATTCCGGCCTGAGCAAGCTTGTTGGCCAGGTGGACGACGACGTACGGATCGGTCTCGGTCTCCAGGGTCGCGTTCTTGAAATACGGCTCGAAGGCCGCCTTGATGTCCTCGGGCTTGTTGGCGAAGTCGATGACGAACGTCTTGCGCTTCTGCTCCCCACCGGCGGTGCGGTGCGTGCGGTTCAGCCGCGAGAGCGTCTGCACCGCGGCGACCCCTGACAGCTTCTTGTCGACGTACATCGCCGAAAGCAGGGGCTGATCAAAGCCGGTCTGGAACTTGTTGGCGACCAGCATGATCTTGTACGTATCGCCCTTGAACGCAGCCGCCAGATCCGCCCCGGAGCCGGGGTTCATGTTGGCCTCGGTGAACTCGTCGTCCTTCGACGGCCTCGGGCCCCAGTCGCTGTGCCAGGTCTCGTCCTCTGCCATCGCCACCCCGGAGGAGAAGGCGACCAGGGTGCGGTAGTTGTACGAGGCGTCCTCGGCGCGACGCTTGGCGATGTAGGCGTCGATGGCCAGCTTGTACTTCACCGCGGACTTGCGCGAGTCGGTCACGACCATCGCCTTCGCCTTGCCTTCGAGGAGGTAGGCGACGTTGGCGTGGAAGTGCTCGACGATGATCTGCACCTTCTGGCTGATGTTCGTCGGGTGGAGCTGCACCCACCGCATCAGACCCTTGCGCGCGGCACCCTCCTCGACCTCCCCTCCGTCACCACTCTCGGCCCTGCCGGCGATCTTCAACGCGGTGTCGTAGTGCTGGTAACCCTTGAGCACGTCGAGGATGTAGCCCTCCTCGATCGCCTGCTTCATCGAATACAGGTGGAACTCGTACGGCTTCCCGTCGGCGCCCTTACGGCCGAACAGCTCCAGCGTCTTGTTCTTCGGCGTCGCAGTGAAGGCGAAGTAGGAGATGTTCTCCGACTCGGCCCGCTCGGTCATCTCCGAGGCGAGCAACGACTCCACATCGATCTCGCCACCATCCTCGATCTCCTTCACCTCCTCAGCGGTCAGCACCTGCTTCAGCTTCGAGGAGATCTGACCCGACTGGGAGGAGTGCGCCTCATCGGCGATGACGGCGAACCGCTTGCCCTTCAAGCCGGCGTCGGTCCGTATCTCCTCCAGCGCATGAGGGAAGGTCTGCATCGTCACGACGATGATCAGCTCACCGTTCTTCAACGCCTGCGCCAGCAGACCCGACTTCGACTTCGCGCCGGCCTTGCGGACGTCCTCGGGGCTGATAGTCGCGACGATCTTGCCGGAGCCGTCGATCTGCCGGATCGCATCCTGCAACTGTGAGTCGAGCACCGTGCGGTCCACGACCACGATGACCGAGTCGAAGACCTTCTGGTCATCGACATGTAGCCGCGCCAGCCGATGGGCTGTCCAGGCGATGGTGTTCGTCTTCCCTGACCCGGCCGAGTGCTCAATCAGGTACCGCTGCCCGACACCCTCCTCCTTCACCGCCTTAACGATGCTCGTGACGGCCTCCCACTGGTGGAACCGCGGGAAGAGCATGCTCGTACGCCGCACCGATGTGCCGGTGGTGACGTCCCATTCCTCCTTGGTCTGAACGATCATCAGCCGCCCGATGATGTTCAGCCAGGCATGCTTCTCCCACACCCGCTCCCATAGGTACGCCGTCGCCGACCGTCCGTCCGCGCCGGGCGGGTTGCCGGCACCGCTGTCAAAGCCGATGTTGAACGGCAAGAAGTGGGTCTTCTCTCCCTCCAGCCTCGTAGTCATCGCCGCCAGGCCGTTCGAGACCGCGAAGTGCACCAGAGCCCGGTGGCCGAACGACAGCAATGGCTCCGGCCGTCCGTTCGTCAACGGGTTGCGATTCTGCTTGTACTGGTTGACCGCCTCGTCCAGCGACTGGGTGAAGTCGGTCTTCAGCTCCACCGTTGCCACCGGGAGACCGTTGACGAAGAACACCAGATCGACGCTGCGCTGGTCAGCGGTCGAGAAGTGCACCTGCCGCACCACCCGCACCAGCATCGCCTCGTAGTGCGCCGTGGTGGTCGCGTTGAGCGACGTCTCGGGGCGGAACTGCGCCATCTTCAACCGGCCACCGCCGATGTACTGCACTCCGTTGCGCAGGATGTTCAGCGTCCCGCCGCCATGTTCCAGCGGCCGGTCCAGTGCGGCGGTCAGGACATCAAGGAACTTTTCCTGCGAGCCCGCCGCCTTCAGCGCCTTCTCGTATGCCGGCTTCTGCGTCGCCTCCAGCCACGCGAACAGATCTGCCGGGAACAGCGCCCGCTCCCGGTCGTACTCACCACCATCACGGTCATTCTTCGAGTACAGCCAACCGTGATCCCGCAGGTACTCGCAGATCTCCGCCTCGAAGACCACCTCGTTGTGGTCAGCCATCACGCCCCCTGTCGTACGTCGATCTGCCCCGTCACCGCCGCCGCGATCAGCGCCGACCGGCGCTCCCTGGAGAGCACGATGAATCGCTCGGTCTCGGCAATGAGCATGTCGATATTCGCGGTCTGCTCGTCCAGTTGAACCACAATGCGCCGCTGTTCATCAAGCGAAGGAATCGGCACTGGCAGGGCACGAATGGCAGACACGTTGATTCGTCGGAACGTGCTACCGATCATGGCGCTCTCAATCGCATGTCGGACCTCGGCCCCGATCAGCGTGTAGCGCAAGAACGATGAATCGATGTCCGTGCTTCGGCGTAGAAGTACAGTCTCCTGCCCAACCGCGAACTCGGGCAGGTCCGGAGTCACAACTGAAACCAGCCCGACGGAAACGTTTCGAATGAACAGCAGATCGCCCGGGCGGGGCGCCCTCCCTGAAGCCCGGAGGTGATCGAAGAACTCTGCCGTCGTGTAGTTACATCCCGAGAGATCTACCGTGGCACCCTGACACTCGCGGATGCTCGCCACCGGATATCGGTGATTGTCGTCGACGAACTCGGCAGTCACATGGGCGCAATCGATAACGTCGGCAACTCTGCGTAGTTGGGTCCGCACGGACGTCGCGTCCAGCACGGCATGCGAGATGACTGCCGCTCGGCGCTCGCGGAGCATCTCGATCAGCCGCTGCTGCTCTTCGATGAGCATGTCGATGCGGGCCGTCTCGCGGTCGAGGTAGTCGGCGATGGCTCGCTGCTCTCCCACCAAGGGCAGAGATACCTCAATCGTCTTCATTTTGTCCCAGTACAGGCGCCACTGGGAGGGCCGGATGCCCGTGGAGCGGAGGGCATACTGGTCGATCAGGCCACGGGAGCGGAGCAGGCTGTGGACGAAGCGGCGGTCATGCGCTGAGGCAATCGGCCGAAGCACCTCATAGTCGGGGCTGACAATGCCCTCGTATTCGGAGATACCGAGTGAGCCTTGCCAAGCCTTCATTCGGTTCACCACCAGGTCACCGGGCCGCACGAGTTGGTAATTGCTCAGATTCTCGGGCGTGCGGTTGAAGTTGTCCGTGCGGCTGTCCTTCGGTACCACGCCATGGTCACGGTAGACGCTGAGGACCATCGCGTCCTCGTGACCTCGATCGGAAATGGGCTGAAATAGCCATCCGAGACGGATCGTCGTCCACGTCTCGGGCACGACCGCTGTACTCACTTCTCGACCTCTCGCAGCAGGTCGAGAATCATGGCGACCTGCTTCTCCAGATCAGCGTCGATCTCCGCGAGTGGACGGGGCGGAACGTACTTGTAGAAGTGGCGGGTGAAGGGGATCTCGTAGCCCGTCTTGGTCTTGGCCCAGTCGATCCAGGCGTCAGGTACGTGCGGCTTCACCTCCGCGTCGAAGTACGTCTGGATGACTTCGCGCTCCCCTGCCGCACCGGCGGTTGAGCCGCCGTAGGTGAAGGGTACGTTTTCCGTGTCACGCTTTTTCGAGTCGGGCTTCGGGTTGCCCTTACGGTCGACGACAGGGTTCCCGTCTTCATCGAGCAGGGGACGTTCGACTGTGATGGTCCAGTAGCCGAACTCGTCGTTGCGCAGCATCTTGGAGAAGTCAGGGTCGGCGTCCTCCAAGTCAGCGTACAGCCGCACGACCTCGGCGCGGTCATCGTCGCTGATCTCGCGCCCCTTGGACCCGAGATTCTTGCGCATCTTGGTCCAGAACGACATGCCGTCGATGAGCTGGACCTTGCCCTGGCGGTCGGGGTGCTTGGTGTTGTCGAGGATCCAGATGTAGGTGGCGATGCCGGTGTTGAAGAACATGTTGGTCGGCAGGGCGACGATCGTCTCGACCAGGTCGTTCTCCAGCAGCCACCTGCGGATGTTGGAAGGGCCGGATTCGGCGGCGCCGTTGAAGAGCGGCGAGCCGTTCATGATGATGCCAACGCGGCCGCCGCCGTCCTCGGGTGCGCGCATCTTGTGGGCCAAGTGGAGCAGGAAGAGCATCTGACCGTCCGAGGTCGCGGGGAGTCCCGGCGCGAATCGGCCGTAGGGGCCGGCGGAGTCACGCTCCGCCTTGACTGCCTTGGCGTACTGCTTCCAGTCCACCCCGTAGGGCGGGTTGGACATGCAATAGTCGAACTGGCGGCCCTTGAAGGCGTCATCGGTGAGCGTGTTGCCAAACGCAATGTTGGTCGCGTCGTGGCCCTTGGCGAGCAGGTCGGACTTGCAGATGGCGTACGACTGCGGGTTGTACTCCTGGCCGTACAGGCTCAGCTTCGCTTCGGGGTTCTCGGCGAGCAGGTGTTCCTCTGCCAGGGAGAGCATGCCGCCTGTGCCGGCGGTTGGGTCGTACAGCGACCGGATGATACCGCCCTCGCTGAGGTCGACGTCCTTCTCCGCGAAGAGCAGGTCGACCAGCAGCCGGATCGCGTCGCGCGGTGTGTAGTGATCTCCGGAGGTCTCGTTCGCGGCCTCATTGAACTTGCGGATGATGTACTCGAACGCATCTCCCATGTCTGCGTTCGACACCACAGTGGGATGCAGGTCGACGGCGCCGAAGGACTTGACGATCTCGCGCAGGAGCCCGGCCTTCTCCAGGGCCAGGATCTCCTTCTTGAAGTCGAAGTACTCGAACACGTCCACGTCGGGGGAAAACCGGTCGATGTACTCGGCGAGGTTGTCCGCCAGCCCGTCGGCATCGGCCAGCAGGTTCGCGAACGCGTAGTTGGAGGTGTTGTAGAACGTCCGCCCCGTGGCCTTCTTGACCTCGACCTTGAGCCGGTTCGGGTTTTCGTACCTCGCTGCCAGATCCCGTACCACCGCGCGGTCCGGCTCGAGTACGCAGTCGAGCCGTCTCAGGATCGTGAACGGGAGGATCACTGTCCCGTACTGGTTGGGGCGGTAGGGGCCCCGAAGCTGGTCAGCGATTGACCAGATGAAGCTACCGAGCGTGCTCACAGGTTCCTCACGAGATTCGTCTAGCCGTGCCGATCACTTTGCCAGAGACGGCACCCACCGTCCCATGGTTCAGCCATGGCCCCTCGACCTGCTCTTGCAGGTCGGCCTGGGTGGGTACCCGGTGCGGCAGCTGGCGTTCCCGCAGCGATCGAATCGTGGTCACGGGGCTGACCAGAGCGGAACCCAGCACCGGCAGCCCATCCACATCCCAGCACAATCCCAGCACGGTAGGGATGAGCAGGGTTGATGACAGGTGACGAGGGGTCAATCATCCCAGCACCATCCCAGCACGGGGAAAACCAAGGGGTCCGACTCCAGAGAGTCGGACCCCTTCTGACCTGCATGTTTGCAAGATCAGCGACGTGGTGATATGTCACCCGCTACACGTTGAAGCGGAACTCCACCACGTCGCCGTCCTGCATCACGTACTCCTTGCCCTCCATGCGGGCCTTGCCCTTCGCGCGGGCCTCGGCTACCGAGCCCGTGGCGACCAGGTCCGCGAAGGAGATGACCTCGGCCTTGATGAAGCCCTTCTGGAAGTCCGTGTGGATCACGCCGGCCGCCTCGGGGGCCGTCGCGCCCTTCTTGATCGTCCAGGCGCGGGACTCCTTCGGGCCCGCCGTCAGGTACGTCTGGAGGCCGAGGGTGTCGAAGCCGACGCGGGCCAGGGTCGCGAGGCCCGGCTCTTCCGCGCCGACGGACTGGAGGAGCTCCATGGCGTCCTCCTCGTCCAGCTCCGCGAGGTCCTGCTCCAGCTTGGCGTTGAGGAAGATCGCCTCGGCCGGGGCCACCAGGGCGCGCTGCTCGTCCTTGAAAGACTCGTCCGTCAGCTCGTCCTCGTCGACGTTGAAGACGTAGAGGAACGGCTTCGTCGTCAGCAGGTGCAGGTCGTGCAGGAGCTCGGCCTTCTCGGAGCCCTGGACGATGCCCTGGGAGAAGAGGGTGTCGCCCCGCTCCAGGATCTCCTTCGCCGCCTCGACCGCCGCGACCTTCGGCGCCGTGTCCTTCTTGATCCGCATCTCCTTCTGGAGGCGCGGCAGGACCTTCTCGATCGTCTGGAGGTCCGCGAGGATCAGCTCGGTGTTGATCGTCTCGATGTCGTCCTTGGGCGAGACCTTGCCGTCCACGTGCACGACGTTCTCGTCCTTGAAGGCACGGATGACCTGGCAGATCGCGTCCGACTCGCGGATGTTCGCCAGGAACTTGTTGCCCAGGCCCTCACCCTCCGAGGCGCCGCGCACGATGCCCGCGATGTCGACGAAGTCGACCGTCGCCGGGAGGACCCGCTGCGAGCTGAAGATCTCGGCCAGCTTGGTCAGACGGGCGTCCGGGACACCGACGACGCCGACGTTCGGCTCGATGGTGGCGAACGGGTAGTTGGCCGCCAGCACGTCGTTCTTGGTCAGGGCGTTGAACAGGGTCGACTTGCCGACATTCGGCAGACCGACGATTCCGATCGTGAGCGACACGTTGGCGACTTCCTGCAGTGGGAATGGGGGGCCGATCCACCAGTTTACGGGCGTGTCGAGGGTGCACCGGCTGCCCCCGCGTGCCGTACCGGTCGAACTCACCGGCAAGCTCGGCCAAAGCGCGTGTCCTGTGCCGGTTTCCGGGGCCTGGCGGACCTACGTTGTCCAAGTGGAGCAGCACAGGACACATCACCCCGGGCGCCGGCCGCGGCCGCAGCCCCCTCTTCCGCCGGCCGGCGCGCTCGCGGAAGGCGGCTCCGTCTATCCGGTCGCGCCCCCTTCCCCGCGCCCCGGCAAGCCCGGGCCGCCCCGCCGGGCCGTCCCGCCGGTCGTCCACCTGCTGCGCCGGTTCCCGAGCCCCCGGCTCACCGGCCTCGGCGCCGGGCTCTTCGCCTGCGCCTCGATGCTGCTGCTCGGCTGTCTGGACTGGCTTCTCCTGGACGACTCCGCGGTTGTGTACGGGCTGCTGTTCCTGCCGGTCAGCGCCCTGACCGCGCTCTGGGTGCGCTCGGCCGACCTGGTCACCGCGCCGATCAGCGTGCCCATCGCCTTCGCCGTCGGGGTCGTCCCCATCTCAGGCGGTATGGGCGGCTTCGGCGCGCAGACGATGGCCGTCGTGACCGCGCTCGCCGTGCACGCCGGGTGGCTCTACGGCGGCACCCTCGTGGCCGGGCTCATCACCTCCGTACGGAAGGTACGGCTGATGGGACGCCGTCAGCGGACCACCGCCCCGGCCCCCGCCCGTACCGGCCCGGCCGCCCGCCGGATCGCCCCCTAGCGGGCCCCACCTCCCGCGCTCGCCGCCATCGCCGCTCCCACGATCCCCGCGTTGTTCTGCAGCTGTGCCGGGACGATCTCCGCCCTGATCCCCTCGATCAGCGGCAGGAACTTCTCCGCCTTGCGGCTCACCCCGCCGCCCACGATGAACAGCTCCGGCGAGAACAGCATCTCCAGATGGGCCAGGTACTTCTCGACCCGCCGGGCCCACTGCTCCCAGCTCAGGCCCTCGTCCTCCTTGATCTTCGTGGAGGCCCGCTTCTCCGCCTCGTGGCCCTTCAGCTCCAGGTGGCCCAGCTCCGTGTTGGGCACGAGCCGCCCCTCGGTGAAGACCGCGCTGCCGATGCCCGTACCGAAGGTCAGCAGCATGACCGTGCCCTTGCGCCCCCGGCCCGCGCCGAAGGTCATCTCCGCGACGCCCGCCGCGTCCGCGTCGTTGAGGACCGTCACCGGCAGGCCGCCCAGGCGCTCGCCGAGCAGCGCGCCCGCGTCCACGTCGATCCAGTCCTTGGCCACATTGGCCGCCGTACGGACCGTGGAGCCGGTGACCACACCGGGGAACGTCACCCCGACCGGGCCCGACCAGCCGAAGTGCTCCACGACCTGCGCGACGCAGCCCGCGACACCGTCGGGTGTCGCGGGCTGCGGGGTCAGTACCTTGTGGCGCGGCTCGGCCAGATCACCGCGCTCCAGATCCACCGGGGCGCCTTTGATCCCCGATCCGCCGATGTCCACTCCGAAGACGTTCATGGACACAACGTTACGGGCAGGCGCTGACAGTTACTCCTTCGACGAGCTCGGTCTACTCCTTGACGAGCTCGGCCGCCTCCGCGCGCAGGTCGCGGCGGAGCTCCTTCGGCAGGGAGAAGGTCAGCGACTCGTCGGCCGTCTTGACGATCTCCACATCGGCGTAGCCGCGCTCGGAGAGCCACTCGAGGACCTCCTCGACCAGGACGTCCGGCACCGAGGCGCCCGAGGACAGTCCGACGGTCGTGACGCCCTCCAGCCAGGCCTCGTCGATCTCGCTGGCGAAGTCGACCAGGTGCGCGTCGGGGACGCCGGCCTGCTTGGCGACCTCGACCATGCGGATCGAGTTCGAGGAGTTCTTCGACCCCACCACGATCACGAGGTCGGCCTGCTGGGCCAGCTCCTTGATCGCGGTCTGGCGGTTCTGGGTGGCGTAGCAGATGTCGTCCGACGGCGGGGAGATGAGCTGCGGGAACTTCTCCTTCAGCGCGTCCACGGTCTCCATCGTCTCGTCGACGGAGAGCGTGGTCTGCGAGAGCCAGACGACCCTCGACTCGTCCCGCACCGTCACGTTCGCGACGTCCTCGGGGCCGTCGACCAGGGTGATGTGGTCGGGGGCCTCGCCGGAGGTGCCGATGACCTCCTCGTGGCCCTCGTGGCCGATCAGGAGGATGTCGAAGTCCTCCTTCGCGAACCGGACGGCCTCCTTGTGGACCTTGGTGACCAGCGGGCAGGTGGCGTCGATGGTGGCCAGCTTGCCGTCGGCGGCCTCCTTGTGGACCGAGGGGGCCACGCCGTGCGCCGAGAACATCACGATGTTGCCCGGGGGCACCTCGGTCGCCTGGTCGACGAAGATCGCGCCCTTCTTCTCAAGGGTCTGTACGACGTACTTGTTGTGGACGATCTCGTGGCGGACGTAGATCGGCGCCCCGTACTGCTCCAGGGCCTTCTCCACGGCGATCACAGCACGGTCGACGCCCGCGCAGTAGCCACGGGGAGCGGCGAGCAGGACACGCTTCGGGCGGGACGTAGCAGTCATGCGTCCCATCGTAAGGCCGCGCCGCACACGGGAAAGATCGGCTCGGTGGTCGAGACTGAGCCGCATGACCGGCACCGGCGCACAGGACACCTCGCCGCACGAAAGCCTGCGGCGGACTCTCGGCTTCCGTGATCTCGTCGTCTACGGGCTGCTTTTCATCGCCCCCATGGCGCCGGTCGGTGTCTTCGGGACGCTCGACGCGAAGTCGCACGGGGCGGTCGCGCTGGTCTATCTCGTTGCGACGGTGGCGATGGCGTTCACCGCATTCAGTTATGCCCAGATGGTCCGGGTGGCGCCGCTGGCCGGGTCGGTCTTCACGTACGCGCGCAAGGGGCTCGGCGAAGGGCCGGGGTTCATCGCCGGGTGGATGGCGATGCTCGACTACATGCTGATCCCGGCGGTCGCCTACCTCTTCTCCGGGATCGCGATGGAGGCGCTCGTTCCGGAGATCGACCGGTGGGTGTGGACCGGGATCGCGGTCGTGATCACGACGCTGCTCAACCTGTGGGGCGTACGAGCCGCCGCGCGGGTCGGCTTCGCCGTCCTGGCGATGGAGATCGTGGTGCTGCTGGTCTTCGTGGTCGCGGCGGTGCTGGTGCTCGTACGGGACGGGACGCGGCGGGACTGGTGGTCGCCGCTGGGCGGGGACATGGCGTTCTCGCTGGGTGCGGTGCTCGGGGCGGTGTCCATCGCCGTGCTGTCGTACCTCGGTTTCGACGCCATCGCCTCCTTCGCGGAGGAGGTCACCGGCGGGTCGCGGAAGGTCGCGCGGGCGGTGCTGCTCTGCCTGGGGCTCGCGGGGGTGCTCTTCATGGCGCAGACGTATCTGGTGGCGCTGCTGCAACCGGTGTCGTCGGCGGATCTGGCCGCGGAGCCGGCGAAGCAGGGCTCCGCCTTCTACGACGCCGTCGACGTGTCGGTCGGAGGGTGGCTGCACGATCTGGTGGCCGTCAGCAAGGCGATCGGGGCGGCGTTCGCGGCGCTGGCCGGGCAGGCGGCGGCGGGGCGGCTGCTGTTCGCGATGGCCCGCGACCGTCGCCTTCCGCACGCGCTGGCCCGTACGGACTCGGGGGTGCCGCGGGTGGCGCTGCTGTGCGCGGCGGGGGTGACGCTGGTCGCGGCGGTGTGGGCGGCGCGGCAGGACGACGGGATGGACCACCTGGTGTCGGTGGTGGACATCGGGGCACTGACGGCGTTCGTCATGCTCCACGCGAGCGTGGTGGGCTGGTTCGCGCTCCGCCGCATGGAGGGGCCGCCGCACTGGCTCCGCCATGTGACGCTCCCGCTCGTCGGCGCGGTGATCCTGATCGCGGTGATCGTCGAGGCGTCGGTGTCGGCGCAGGTGGTGGGCGTGGTGTGGCTCGGGGTGGGGCTGATCGTCCTGGCGATGCAGGGAGCGAAGCCGCTGGGCGGGCAGCGGGAGGAGTGAGAGGGGGCATTACGCGCGCGTGCCCGGCCGGAAACCGGGTACGGCCGGAAACCGGGTACGCCCGGCCGCCCTCCCGCCAACCCCAGGGGCGTTGTCCGTGGGCGCCGTTAGGCTCGGCGCATGGCTCTTTCCACGTCTGCCGACGCGCCCCTTCCCGTCGGTGAGGTGTCACGGCTCATCGGTGGGTGGATCGACCGGCTCGGGGCGGTCTGGGTCGAGGGGCAGATCACGCAGTTGTCGCGGCGCCCCGGCGCCGGGGTCGTCTTCATGACGCTGCGCGATCCGTCGTACGACATCTCCGTCGCGGTGACCTGCTACCGCCAGGTCTTCGACGCCGTCGCCGACATCGTCTCCGAGGGCGCCCGGGTCGTCGTCCACGCCAAGCCCGAGTGGTACGCGCCCCGGGGGCAGCTCTCGCTGCGGGCCGCCGAGATCCGGCCCGTCGGCATCGGGGAGCTGCTCGCGCGGCTGGAGCAGCTCAAGCGGAGCCTCGGCGCCGAGGGGCTCTTCGCCGCCGACCGGAAGAAGTCCCTGCCTTTCCTCCCCCAGCTCATCGGGCTCGTCTGCGGGCGGGCGTCCGCCGCCGAGCGGGACGTGCTCGAGGTCGCCCGGCACCGCTGGCCCCACGTCCGCTTCGAGGTGCGCAACGTCGCCGTCCAGGGCGTCCACGCCGTGCCCCAGGTCGTCCAGGCGGTCGAGGAGCTCGACGCGCACACGGACGTGGACGTGATCATCGTGGCGCGCGGCGGCGGCAGCGTCGAGGACCTGCTGCCGTTCTCGGACGAGCAGCTCGTACGCGCGGTGGCCGCCTGCCGTACACCCGTCGTCTCCGCCATCGGGCACGAACCGGATACACCCCTGCTCGACCTCGTCGCCGATCTGCGCGCCGCCACCCCGACCGACGCCGCCAAGAAGGTGGTCCCGGACGTCGGCGAGGAGCTGGACCGCGTGCAGGCCCTGCGCGACCGGGGGCTGCGGTGCGTACGGGCGATGCTGGAGCGGGAGGAGCGCGGCCTGGCGCACGCCCTCACCCGGCCCGTCATGGAGCATCCGCACCGGATGCTGGAGGAGCGGGAGGACGAGCTGCACGCCCTGCTCGCCCGTAGCCGCCGGGTCCTCGGGCACCTCCTCGACCGGGCCGACTCCGAGATCTCCCACACCCGCGCCCGGGTCCTGTCCCTCTCCCCCGCCGCCACACTGGAGCGCGGGTACGCGGTGCTGCAGCGGGCGGACGGGCATGTCGTCCGCTCCCCGGACGAGGTCGCGGCGGACGAGGAGCTGCGGGCCCGGGTCGCCGAGGGCGAGTTGACCGTACGCCGCGTTGTCGGACCTCACGCATAGGGTGGATCGCATGGCAGCGAAGACGGAAGAGGTGGCGGCGCTCGGCTACGAGCAGGCCCGCGACGAGTTGATCGAGGTCGTGCGCCGGCTGGAGGCGGGCGGGACGACCCTGGAGGAGTCGCTGGCGCTCTGGGAGCGGGGCGAGGAACTGGCCAAGGTCTGCCGCCGCTGGCTGGAGGGGGCCAGGGCGCGGCTCGACGCGGCGCTCGCGGAGGAGGAGGCCGAGGAGGCCGCGCAGCGCGCCCGCGGCTGACCTGTCGGGCCTTGTCGGGCCTTTCGGGCCTGTCCGGCAGCGCGCTGTCCGCCTGGCGGTGACCGGTCGCCGCCCGCAGTCCAGTGCGAGTCCGCTGTGAGTCCGCTCACCGGACCCTCCACTTAGTTGAAAGTTAACCTATTGCTGCGTACGTTGGTGGCATCGCAAGTCCCCCCTTGCATTGCACGTTCGGAAGGTACGCAGCATGTCCCTCGTTCTTGACCCCGCCGCCCAGGACCTCCTCTTCCGCGAGGCCCGCACCGCGAACACGTTCACCGACGAGCCGGTCACCGAGGGGCAGGTCCAGGCCATCTACGACCTGGTCAAGTACGGCCCCACCGCCTTCAACCAGACCCCGCTGCGGATCACGCTCGTCCGCTCGGCCGAGGCCCGCGAGCGCCTGGTGACGCACATGGCCGAGGGCAACCAGCCCAAGACGGCCGCCGCCCCGCTGGTCGCGATCCTCTCCGCCGACAACGAGTTCCACGAGGAGCTCCCGGCGCTGCTGCCGCACTTCCCGCAGGCCAAGGACCTCTTCTTCGCCGAGCGTCCGGTCCGGGAGAACTCCGCGCTGCTCAACGCCGCCCTCCAGGCCGCGTACTTCATCGTCGGCGTCCGCGCCGCGGGCCTCGCCGCCGGCCCGATGACCGGCGTCGACTTCGCGGGCGTCCAGAAGGAATTCCTCGACGACGACCACACCCCGATCATGGTCGTCAACATCGGCAAGCCCGGCGACGACGCCTGGTTCCCCCGCTCCCCGCGCCTCGCCTACGAGGACGTCGTCACCACCGTCTGACGACGCCGGACACGACGAAGCCCCGGGCCACCTCCTCGCCCGGGGCTTCGTCGTGCCTCACGCCTTCTTCGACTGGAGCGCCGCCACCATCTGGGCCAGGCGGTCGAAGGACGCCGTTCCCGTCACCAGCGTCGTGACCTTGCCGTCCGTACGCACCAGGGCGTCGTACTTCGGGCCCTCCCAGCGCTGCCAGGTCCCGCCGGCCACGGTCTGGGTCTTGCCCGTGTCCGCGGCCTGCTGGGTGACCCGGGGGATGTACCTCTTCGGGTCCTCGGTGGACTGGTGGATCGCCACGTACTGCGTGTCCGGGTCCAGGAAGCCCAGCTGCCACGCGTCGTTCTTCTCGCGCTTGTACGAGACCGTCGTGGCCGTCCAGCCCTCGCCGAGGCCCTCCGGTGCCAGCACCGGGTACGGGGCCGCGCGCTGGGCCGTCAGGAGCTCGATCCGGTAGTCCTTGGCCTTGACCGGGTTCGCCGATTCGTCGTGCGGGATGAAGAGATACATCACGCCCGCGGCGGCGAGGATGACCGCCATCGACTTGATCATCCCGCGTACTGTCTGCTTGCCTCGCGTACCTGCCACGCCCACCATGTTCGCATCACGGTGTTCTGCTCATACGTGGGCCCCTCTGCTCAATATGTCGACCTACCGATAGAGTCGCAGCACCCTCTTTTTCCCGGCCGTCGCCGTACAGAAAGGTGCGCTCCGATGACCGAGCATCATCTGCCGTCCGAGCTCGAGGTTTCCCCCGAGGCTCCTGACCGCAACCTGGCCCTGGAACTGGTCCGGGTCACCGAGGCCGCCGCCATGGCGGCCGGCCGCTGGGTCGGCCGCGGCGACAAGATCGGTGCCGACGGCGCGGCCGTGAACGCCATGCGGACCCTCGTCTCCACCGTCTCGATGAACGGCGTCGTCGTCATCGGCGAGGGCGAGAAGGACGAAGCCCCCATGCTCTACAACGGGGAGCGCATCGGCGACGGCACCGGCCCCGAGGTCGACATCGCCGTCGACCCGATCGACGGCACGACGCTCAACGCCAAGGGCATGCCGAACGCCATCGCGGTGCTCGCCGCCGCCGACCGCGGCACGATGTTCGACCCGTCCGCCGTGTTCTACATGGACAAGCTGGTCACGGGCCCCGAGGCGGCCGACTTCGTCGACATCAACGCCCCGGTCTCGGTGAACATCCGCCGGGTCGCCAAGGCCAAGAACATGTCCGCCGAGGACGTCACGGTCGTGATCCTGGACCGCCCCCGCCACGAGGGCATCGTCAAGGAGATCCGCGAAACCGGCGCCCGGATCAAGTTCATCTCGGACGGCGACGTGGCCGGTTCGATCATGGCCGTCCGCGAGGGCACCGGCGTCGACATGCTCCTGGGCATCGGCGGTACGCCCGAGGGCATCATCTCGGCCTGCGCCATCAAGTGCCTGGGCGGTGTCATCCAGGGCAAGCTGTGGCCGAAGGACGACGCGGAGCGCCAGAAGGCGATCGACGCGGGCCACGACCTCGACCGGGTGCTCTCGACCAACGACCTGGTCAGCGGTGAGAACGTGTTCTTCGTCGCGACCGGCATCACCGACGGCGAGCTGCTGCGCGGTGTCCGCTACCGCTCGGAGACCGCGACCACGTCGTCGCTGGTCATGCGCTCGAAGTCGGGCACGATCCGCCAGATCGACTCGGAGCACCGGCTCGCGAAGCTGCGCGCCTACAGCAAGATCGACTTCGACCGCGCGAAGTAGACCCACAGCAGGACGAAGAGGGGCGCCCCCATGTGCGGTGGGGGCGCCCCTTCCCGTACGGACCCGGGCCTGGCGGACAGGTGCCGTACCGGCGCGCCGTCAGCCCGCGGCGGCGATCCGCTCGGCCGCGGCGGCCTTCCTGAGCTCGATCTCGCGACGGCGGCGCCGGGCGAGCACGACGCGGCGCTCGGCGGCCGTGAGCCCGCCCCACACGCCGTACGGCTCGGGCTGGAGCAGCGCGTGCTCCCGGCATTCGACCATCACGGGGCAGCGGGCGCAGACGCGCTTGGCGGCCTCCTCACGGGAGAGCCGGGCGGCGGTCGGCTCCTTGGAGGGGGCGAAGAACAGGCCCGCCTCGTCCCGGCGGCAGACAGCCTCCGCGTGCCAGGGGCCGTCCTGATCCTCCCGTGCGGGCAGTCGCTGGGGCGGAACGGCGGCGACCTGTAGGGGCTGATGCGGCAGTTGCAGCACGGTCCACTCCTGACGACGGCTTCGCAAGCGAGAAGAGACGATGCAGCAAGCCCTACCCGCTGTGCGTGCCGATAAGCACTGAGTGGTACGCAGTTCCGAAATCCGGAACCCGGGGCGGCGAATTCCGGTCACACCGCCGGACCGTGAGGGGGTGGCCGACGCTCAGTGGCCCAGGTGCTTGCGCAGCCGGTCACGCAGGTCCGCGATCACCTTGCCCCGCTTCGGCTTCGCCTCGACGTTGCCGAAGACCGAGTAGCCGTTGACGACCACCACCGGGGCCTGCGGGTCGGCGCCCTCCAGGGTCACGACCTCGAAGTTGCCGAAGACGCCGGTGCCGCTGCCGCGCAGCGAGACGTTCTCCGGGACCCGCACCTCCACGTTGCCGAAGATCGAGGTGGCGTTGATGGTGGTGAGCCGCTGGCCGAAGATCGCCTCGGTGAGGTCGATCTCGATGCTGCCGAAGAGCGCGAAGGCGTTGGTCCTGCGCCCGACGCGCCAGCGGCCCTTGCGGGTCGAGCTGGAGAAGACCGCGACGAGGCTGTCGGCCGGGCCGCCGGTCTCCTCGGGGCCGTAGGCGTAATCCGGCGCGGGGTGGTGGGACGGCCGGGCGGCCGGCAGGTCCCGTACGAGCGGCTCCAGCTCGCCGACGGTCTTGGCGCGGTAGACGGCGTCGATCCGCTCCGAGTGCTCCTCGGGGTCGATCCGGCCCTCGGCCAGGGCGTCCCTGAGGATGTCCGCGATCCGGTCCCGGTCGGCGTCCGAGGCGCGCAGGGTGTCGGCCGGGGCGGCGGGGGCGACCGGCTGACGCGGCGTCTGCTCGGGCTTCTTTTCGAGGTCCACGACACCACCCTAGCGAAACGCGATAGATCGCGACTAGGGGGCGCGACCGTGGCGCCCCGCCCATCCCCGCGGGACCCGCCGGCCCCGCCCGAGGGCCCCGTTCGGCGGCAAGTGAGCCTTACCTCACAGGATCGGGACGTACCGGCCGTCTTACGCTTGTGGGCGCGCCGCCAACGGAGGCGGCGCAGCTGTCTGCCGAGTGAGGAATGGCTGCCATGCCAGAGTTTGCGTACTCCGATCTGCTCCCCCTGGGAGAGGACACCACGCCCTACCGCCTGGTGACCTCCGAAGGTGTCTCCACCTTCGAGGCCGACGGCCGTACGTTCCTCAAGGTCGAGCCGGAGGCGCTGCGCGCGCTCGCCGCCGAGGCCATCCACGACATCCAGCACTATCTGCGCCCGGCTCACCTCGCCCAGCTGCGGAAGATCATCGACGACCCGGAGGCGTCGAGCAACGACAAGTTCGTCGCGCTCGACCTGCTGAAGAACGCGAACATCGCCGCCGCGGGCGTGCTGCCCATGTGCCAGGACACCGGCACGGCGATCGTGATGGGCAAGCGCGGACAGAACGTCCTCACCGAAGGTGAGGACGAGAAGGCCCTGTCGCGCGGCATCTACGACGCGTACACCAAGCTGAACCTGCGCTACTCGCAGATGGCTCCCCTCACCATGTGGGAGGAGAAGAACACCGGCTCCAACCTGCCGGCCCAGATCGAGCTGTACGCGACCGACGGCGGCGCCTACAAGTTCCTCTTCATGGCCAAGGGCGGCGGCTCGGCCAACAAGTCGTTCCTCTACCAGGAGACCAAGGCGGTCCTCAACGAGGCCTCCATGATGAAGTTCCTGGAGGAGAAGATCCGCTCGCTCGGTACGGCGGCGTGCCCGCCGTACCACCTCGCGATCGTCGTCGGCGGCACGTCGGCCGAGTTCGCCCTGAAGACCGCGAAGTACGCCTCCGCGCACTACCTGGACGAGCTGCCGTCCGAGGGCTCCGAGCTCGGCCACGGCTTCCGGGACGAGGAGCTGGAGAAGAAGGTCTTCGAGCTGACGCAGAAGATCGGCATCGGCGCGCAGTTCGGCGGCAAGTACTTCTGCCACGACGTCCGCGTGGTGCGCTTGCCGCGGCACGGCGCCTCGCTGCCGGTCGCGATCGCGGTGTCCTGCTCCGCCGACCGGCAGGCCGTCGCCAAGATCACTGCCGAGGGTGTCTTCCTGGAGCAGCTGGAGACGGACCCGGCGCGCTTCCTGCCGGAGACCGAGGACTCCCACCTGGAGGCGGGCGACGTCGTCAAGATCGACCTGAACCAGCCGATGGACGAGATCCTCGCCGAGCTGACGAAGTACCCGGTCAAGACCCGGCTCTCGCTCACCGGCCCGCTGGTCGTGGCGCGCGACATCGCGCACGCCAAGATCAAGGAGCGGCTGGACGCGGGCGAGGAGATGCCGCAGTACCTGAAGGACCACCCGGTCTACTACGCCGGCCCGGCGAAGACGCCGGAGGGTTACGCGTCCGGTTCCTTCGGCCCGACGACGGCCGGCCGGATGGACTCGTACGTGGAGCAGTTCCAGGCCGCGGGCGGCTCGAAGGTCATGCTGGCCAAGGGCAACCGCTCGAAGCAGGTCACGGACGCGTGCGGCGCGCACGGCGGCTTCTACCTGGGCTCGATCGGCGGTCCCGCGGCCCGCCTGGCGCAGGACTGCATCAAGAAGGTCGAGGTCGTCGAGTACGAGGAGCTCGGCATGGAGGCGGTCTGGAAGATCGAGGTCGAGGACTTCCCGGCGTTCATCGTGGTGGACGACAAGGGCAACGACTTCTTCCAGAACCCGGCCCCGGAGCCGACGTTCACGCACATCCCGGTCCGCGGTCCGGGTCTCGGCTGACCCTCACCGCCCCGACTGCCTCGCCCCTCGGTCTCCCGGACCGGGGGGCGTCGTCGATCTCCGCTCAGAAAGTCGCTACCAACTGGTAGTCCTCCCGTTGCCTACCGGCCAGTATTGAACGCGAGCATGTCAACCACTGAGCCGGTCGACCACTCGGGAGCCCCCCATGCCCGCCATGTCCCTCATCCCCCTCCGCAGACGTACCGCCGCCGGAGCCACCGCCACCCTCGCCCTGACCGCCGTCCTCGTCGTCGGCCCGGCCCCCGCCGCCTCCGCGGCCGACCCGGACAGCCACTCGACGTCGGCCGCGGCCATCCACGACATCGACTACGGCACCTGGCGCCGTGACGTGGCGACGGTCGTCGCCGAGGCCCGCCCGTACATCGAGGCGCGCTCCGAGGACGCCGGCCGCGAGAAGCAGGCGATCGTCCTCGACATCGACAACTCCTCGCTGGAGACGGACTTCCACCCGTTCTGGGAGCTGCCGACCCCGGCCATCCCCGAGATCCGCGAACTGGTCCGGGACGCCCATGAGCGCGGCGTCGCCATCTTCTTCGTCACCGCACGGCCCGGGATCATCTACTCCCTGACCGACTGGAACCTGAAGCAGGCCGGCTACCCCGTCGACGGCCTGTACGTACGCTCCCTGCCGGACCTGTTCGGCGAGGTCAGCGCGTACAAGACGGAGAAGCGCGCGCAGATCGAGGCCAAGGGCTACACGATCATCGCCAACATCGGCAACAACACCTCCGACCTCGTCGGCGGCCACGCCGAGCGGACGTTCAAGCTGCCGGACTACGGCAAGCTCTCCTGAGCCCCGCCCCTGAACGGGTCCACGGAAGGGCCCCGGCCACCTCCTCGGTGGCCGGGGCCCTTTGTCGCACACGGGCGGACAAGCGGCTACGCGGCGAACCGCTGGTTCGCCGAGCCGTCGCAGGTCTGGAGCCGCAGCGGCTCCTTCGCCGCGCCGAGCGTCGCGCACAGATGCGTCGCGGCCGCGGGGCGCAGGGTGCCCGCCTCGCGGACGAAACGCTGGTTGGCCGCGCCCGAGCAGTTCCACACGACGAGCGCCGCCCCCGGCTGGTACTTCGCCGCGGGCACGTCCAGGCAGCGGTCCTGGGTGAGTTCGGTGTGCAGGGTCCGGCGGGCCGGGTCGTACCACCAGTCCTGGTTGCGACCGCCGTGGCAGTCCCAGCCGAGCACGCCGGTGCCGTTGGCCGAGGTGGCCGCGTTCACGTCCAGGCAGGAGCCGGTGGCCGCGTTCTTCAGGGGCCGGTAGACGTCGTCCCAGGCGTACGGGAAGAGGGTGGGCCTGCCCGTCGAGTCGACGTCGGCGCAGCTCGCCTCCCGCAGCCCGGAGGTGTAGAGCTGGGTGAGGCAGGACGCGAAGGCGGCGTGCCCGCGCGCGTTGGGGTGGAAGGACTGGCGCACGGAGTTCTCGTCCGGCGTCCCGGGCTTGGAGAGGTCGATGTAGAGGCCGCGCGCCCAGGGGTCCTCCATGCAGACCTCGTGGCCGTGGAAGAGCCGGGAGTTGTCGAGGTAGACGGCGCCGGTGTTCCGGGCCGCCTGCCGCATGCCGGCCTGGAAGGCGGGGACGGCGGTGTTACGGCCCCAGACGGTGTCGGAGTCGTAGCCGAGGCCGCCGCAGGCGACCTTGCCGGGGAAGCCGGGGTTGTCGCGGAAGTCGGGGCCGATCGGGCTCGGGTAGCCCATGACGACCATCTTGTAGTCGCCGTCGGCGTATCCGGCGTCGCGCATCACGGTCCGCAGGTCGCGGACGGTCTGCTCGACCTTGGGGACGAGACCGTCGACGCGGGCCTGCCAGCCGGGGGCGTACTTCGGCTCGCAGGGCCCCTGGAGGGTCAGGTAGCGGGTGACGCAGTCCGTCATGACCGGGCCGAACTGCAGGTCGTCGTTGGCCCCCGCGACCAGGAGCACCAGTTTGATCCGGGTGTTGCGGGCCTTGATGGCGAGGCTGTCGCTCTGGACGAGCTCGTCGGCGTACTGCTTGCCGCCGCCGATCCTGATGTTGCCGGTGTAGGCGCCGGAGCAGGAGACGTTGTAGGTGACGTCCGCGGGGATTCCGGTGCGGTGGATGGCCGCGTCGGGCGAACGGTGGCACCAGTTGGTGGGACCGTTGGTCGGGGGCTCGTACGTGCCGACGCCCTCACCGGAGATCTCGCTGTCGCCGAGCGAGATCAGCCCGGTCTTGCGCTCGGCGAGCGGGCGTTCGGCGGGGTCGCCGTAGAGCTTGGTGGCCTCCGCGGCCCGGATCGCCTCCAGCTCGGGCGGCAGCGGGACGGAGCCGGCCCGGGCGGCGGAGGCGGTTTCGGCCGCCCGGGCGGGAACGGTCGTCGAGATCCCGCCAAGTGCCGCGGCGAGCACGGACGTGGCGGCGACCGTGCGCCGGAGTGCGTATCTGTGCCTGGTGCGCGTCATTGCGCCTCCTGGATGTGGGGTTACCCACGGTTTTTACTGGCCGGTACGCGGCTTGGGAATAGCCGGAACAAGACAAGTGCTCACCTTTTACAGGAGGTTGAGGAAGATGAGCGATACGAACGAGTACCGGATCGAGCGGGACTCCATGGGTGAGGTGCGGGTTCCCGCGCACGCCAAATGGCGGGCCCAGACCCAGCGGGCGGTGGAGAACTTCCCGGTGTCGGGGCAGCGCCTGGAGCGCGCCCACATCAGAGCCCTGGCCCAGATCAAGGCCGCCGCCGCCAAGGTCAACGCCGAACTGGGCGTCCTGGACAAGGACATCGCGGCCGCCGTCGAGGACGCAGCGGCCGAGGTCGCCGACGGCCGCTGGGACGACCACTTCCCCGTGGACGTCTTCCAGACCGGCTCCGGCACCTCCTCCAACATGAACACCAACGAGGTGCTGGCCACCCTGGCCACCGAGCGCCTGGGCCGGGAGGTCCACCCCAACGACCATGTGAACGCCTCCCAGTCGTCCAACGACGTCTTCCCGTCCTCCATCCACATCGCCGCGACCGCCGCGGTGACCCATGACCTCATCCCGGCGCTGGAGCATCTCGCGGCCTCCCTGGAGCGGAAATCGGCCGAATTCTCAGGAGTGGTGAAGGCCGGCCGTACGCATCTGATGGACGCCACACCGGTGACGCTCGGTCAGGAGTTCGGCGGCTACGCGGCGCAGATCCGCTACGGCGTCGAGCGGCTGACCGCCTCGCTCCCCCGGCTCGCCGAACTCCCCCTCGGCGGTACGGCCGTGGGCACCGGCATCAACACACCGGCCGGATTCTCCGCCGCGGTGATCGCCGAGGTCACCCGGGCCACCGGCCTGCCCCTGACCGAGGCCCGCGACCACTTCGAGGCCCAGGGCGCCCGCGACGGACTCGTCGAGACCTCAGGACAGCTGCGCACCATCGCCGTCGGCCTCACGAAGATCTCCAACGACCTGCGCTGGATGGCCTCCGGCCCGCGCACCGGACTGGCCGAGATCAACCTCCCCGACCTCCAGCCCGGCTCCTCGATCATGCCCGGCAAGGTCAACCCCGTGATCCCCGAAGCCGTCCTCATGGTGGCCGCCCAGGTCACCGGGAACGACATCACCGTCGCCACCGCGGGCGCCGCCGGGAACTTCGAGCTCAACGTGATGCTGCCGGTGATCGCCAAGAACCTCCTGGAGTCGATCCGGCTGCTCGCCAACGCCTCCCGCCTGCTGGCAGACCGTACCGTCGACGGCATCACCGCCAACGCCGAACGGGCCCGCGAATACGCCGAATCGTCACCGTCCGTGGTCACCCCGCTGAACAAGTACATCGGCTACGAGGAGGCCGCGAAGGTCGCCAAGAAGTCGCTCGCCGAGCGGAAAACCATCCGCGAGGTGGTCCTCGACTCCGGCTACGTCGAACAGGGGCTGCTCACGGTCGAGCAGCTCGACGAGGCCCTGGACGTCCTGCGGATGACCCGCCCCTGAAACCATCCCGGCCACACTCTGACCGAAAACGGCCGGTCAGCCCCCCGTCCCCCGGTCGCATCCGTGATCTGAATCGCAGCGACCGGGGGATCGTGCTCCTAAGATCTGCTCATGACAGCAACGGCAGGTACGCAGCGCTGGGCGCCCGGGGAGCAGATCCTCTGGCGCTATCGCGGCAACGCCCCGGACCAGCGGGCCCAGGTCCACATCTGCCGGCCGGTCACCGTCGTCCAGGACACCGACGACCTGCTCGCGGTCTGGATGGCTCCGGGCACCGAATGCGTCAAACCGGTGCTCGCCGACGGCACCCAGGTCCACGACGAGCCGCTCGCCACCCGCTACACCGCGCCCCGCACCACCGTCCGGGCCCGCTGGTTCGGCACGGGCGTGCTGAAGCTGGCGCGGCCCGCCGACCCGTGGTCGGTGTGGCTGTTCTGGGACCGCGGCTGGGAGTTTCGCAGCTGGTACGTCAACTTGGAGGAGCCACGGATCCGGTGGTCCGGAGGCATCGACTCCGAGGACCATTTTCTCGACATCTCCGTCTATCCCGACCGCAGCTGGCTCTGGCGCGACGAGGACGAATTCGCCCAGGCGCAGCGGGTCGGACTGATGGACGCGGCCCGCGCGGCGCGGGTCAGGCAGGCCGGTCAGGACGCGGTCGCGCAGATCAGAGCATGGGGCGCGCCCTTCTCCGACGGCTGGGAGAACTGGCGCCCCGACCCCCGCTGGACGGTGCCCGAGCTGCCCGCCGACTGGGATCGCACCCCGGCGCACACGGCACCGTGAGACCCTTGATGCGCCCCCGGGGTGCAAACGTAGGATCGTCCTCCGCAACGCCGTGACGTATCAACCGCTGTGCACAGAGCAGGACCTGACCGCCAATCATCCACGAGGGGGAGAGCCGTGCCGGATGTGTGCCCGGAACTCTCACCCCCGGGGTTTAGCCTCCGCGAAGGCGCGGCATCGGCTGACCAAGCGATTGCATCGCACAACCGGCCCGGACGGACGGAATTCCACGCGTGACGGAGCATCCCACCTCCCACGAAGGCCGGCAGCCGCTCGCTGCACGGCCGCAGGAACGCACCCGGCCGCGGCAGGAGGCGCGCCCCGCGCCCGCCGCCGCGTCCCCCGCTGCCACGCCCACGGCGGCGGCGGTGCCCGCGCCGGCCGGACCGGCGCCGCAGGACCCGGCCGGCGTGGCGCGCCGCGAGGGTGACCGGCTGCGTTTCGTCGGGGCCGCCACGCGGCGGATCGCGCGCGGGATAGACCTGGACGAGATCGTGCTCGGGCTGTGCCGGGCCACCGTGCCGACGTTCTCCGACGCGATCCTGGTCTATCTGCGCGACCCGCTGCCGGTGGGCGACGAGCGGCCGGTGGATCCGTTCGTGCTGCGGCTGCGCCGCACCGACCGGCTCCGCTTAACCGATGTCGACCCCGACCTGCTGGCGGGCGGGCTCGGCGTGCCGCTGCCGGTGTTCGACGACACCGATCTGACCCCGGCGGCCGAGCTGTGCGAGGTCCGCGCGGGCGGGGCGCTCGCCGAGGTGCTGCGCGGGGTGCGTCCGGTCTTCGGCGACTCGGCGGCGGCCCGCGCGGCGCTGCCCGAACTGCTCGGCGCGGACCGGGTGGTGCCCACCGGCCATCGCGCCATCCTGGCCCCGCTGCGCGGCCGCAGGCGGGTGATCGGCGCGGCGGTGTTCCTGCGCCGCCCCGACCGGCCCGCCTTCGAACCCAACGATCTGCTGGTCGCCGCCCAGCTGGCGACCCACACCGCGCTCGGCATCGACAAGGCCGTGCTGTACGGCCGCGAGGCGTACATCGCCGACGAGCTCCAGCGCACGATGCTGCCGGACTCGCTGCCGCAGCCGACCGGGGTGCGGCTCGCCTCCCGCTATCTGCCGGCCGCCGAGACGGCCCGGGTGGGCGGTGACTGGTACGACGCGATCCCGCTGCCGGGCAGCCGGGTCGCGCTGGTCGTGGGCGACGTGATGGGCCACTCGATGACCTCGGCCGCGATCATGGGCCAGCTGCGGACCACCGCGCAGACCCTCGCCGGTCTCGACCTGCCGCCGCAGGAGGTGCTGCACCACCTGGACGAGCAGGCGCAGCGGCTCGGTGAGAACCGGATGGCGACCTGCATGTACGCGGTGTACGACCCGGTCTCGCACCGGATCACCATCGCCAACGCCGGGCATCCGCCGCCGATACTGCTCCACCTCGGCGGCCGCGCCGAGGTGCTGCGCGTCCCGCCGGGCGCGCCGATCGGCGTGGGCGGGGTGGACTTCGAGGCGGTGGAGCTGGACGCGCCGGCCGGTGCGACGCTGCTGCTGTACACCGACGGTCTGGTCGAGTCGCGGCTGCGCGACGTGTGGACCGGGATCGAGCAGCTGCGCGAAAGGCTGGCGGCCACCGCCCAGCTGACCGGCCCCGACCACCCGCCTCCGCTGGAGGCGCTCTGCGACGACGTGCTGGACATGCTCGGCCCCGGGGACCGGGACGACGACATCGCGCTGCTCGCGGCCCGGTTCGACGGGATCGCGCCGAGCGATGTGGCGTACTGGTTCCTGGAGCCGGAGGACGCGGCGCCCGGGCGGGCCCGACGGCTGGCTCGGCGGGCGCTGGCCCGCTGGGACCTGGAGGATCTGACCGACTCCGTCGAGCTGCTGATCAGCGAGGTCGTCACCAACGCCGTGCGGTACGCGGAGCGGCCGGTGACGCTGCGGCTGCTGCGGACCGACGTGCTGCGCTGCGAGGTCGGCGACGACTCCCCGCAGCTGCCGAGACAGCGCCGGGCGCGGGACACGGACGAGGGCGGGCGGGGGCTTTTCCTGGTGAACCGGCTGGCCCGGCGGTGGGGGGCGACCCGGCTGTCGACGGGCAAGGTGGTGTGGTTCGAGCTGGCGGCGCGGTAGGGGGCGTGCGGGCACGCCGTACCCAGGCGGCACGTCCCGTAGTGCGTCCAGGGTTGGATCCAGCCCAAAGGGGCGGCTGAGCGCTTCCCTCTCGCCGAAACGGGTGAAGGCCGGACCCCCTGACGGGGTCCGGCCTTCGTGCCGTACGGGCCGCTACGGGCGCAGCGGGTTGTCGCCGTCCTCCGGGTCGGGGTCGACGGGCGGCTCGATGGGCGGGGTCGTCTGCGACTTCGTCGGGGTCGGCGACTTCGAGGGCTTCTCGGGCCGGGACTTCGACGGCGTCGGGTCGGGCGACTCGCTCTCCCGCTCGCGGCTGCGCGAGGGGGTCGGATTCGACGGGGTCGGATCGGCCGACTCGGTCTTCGACGGCGACGTGGTCGGCGACGGGTCCGGCCGGGCGGTGGCGGACTCGTCGATCTCGAGGTCGAACTCGGCGTCCGAGCCGCCGTCGAGGGCGCCGGTGGTGTAGGCGCCCCAGATCCGGGCGGGGAAGCCACCTCCGTTGGCGCGCTTGCCCTTGTCGACGGTGTCGGTCAGGGTGACCTGGCCGGTGCCGTCGGGCTTCTCGCCGAAGAGGGCCACCGCGGTGACGAGTTCGGGGGTGTAGCCGACGAACCAGGCGGAGCGGTTGTTCTCCGAGGTGCCGGTCTTGCCGGCGGCCTCGTAGTCGCCCCTGGCCTGCTTGCCGGAGCCCTTCTGGACCACGCCGGTCATGGCGAAGGTGGTGGTGTCGGCCGCCTCGCGGCTGATCACCTGGCCGCCGATCGGGTCCGGCAGTTCGACCGTGCGGGCGCGGTGTTCGGCGGACTTGACGACCCGCGGCGTGACCTTCTTGCCGTGGTTGTCGAGGGTGGCGTAGGCGCCGGCCATGTCCAGGGTGGAGGCGCCCATGGTGCCCAGCGACATGGCGGGCTTCTCCGGCCAGCCCTCGCCGTCGCGCATCCCGAGGTCGAGGGCGGTCTTCTTCACCTTGGGGGGGCCGACGTCCACGATCATCTGGGCGTAGACCGAGTTGACCGAGCTGTTGGTGGCCTCCTGGACGCTGATCGGACCGTAGTCCTCGTCGTCCTCGTTCTCCGGGGCGAAGGGGGTGTCACTGCCTTCGACCGGGCGCTTGCTGGTGCCGTCGTAGATCGTGCCCAGGCCGATCTTCTCGCCGTCCTGCGTCTCGGAGTCGTTCTCCAGGGCGGTGGCGAGGACGATGGGCTTGAAGGTGGAGGCGGGCTGGTAGTCGCGGCGGGTGGCGTTGGAGAGCCAGTGCTCGGTGGCGCCGACGCCGCCGTAGAGGGCGACGACGCTGCCGGTCCTCGGGTCGACGGAGCTCGCCCCGGCCTGGACGACCGTGTGGGACTTGTCGCCCTTGCGGTCGAGCTTGTCCTCCAGCTCCTGGTCGACGGCCTTGACGAGGTCCTTCTGCCGCCTCTCGTCGATGTTGGTGGTGATGGTCCAGCCGCCGGCCTTGATGTCCTTCTCGGAGACACCGGCCCGCATCAGCTCCTGGTTGGCGGCCTCGACCAGATAGCCGGTCTGGCCCTCCATGCCCGGCGCCGCCTTCGGCTTCTGCGGGACGGGGAACTTCATGCCGGCGCGCTTGTCCTTGTCGAGCCAGCCCTCCTCGACCATGTTGTTGAGGACGTAGTTCCAGCGGTCGGTCACCAGACCGCGGCTGGTGGGGCTGGCGGTGGTCCAGTCGTACTGGCTGGGGGCCTGGAGCAGCGCGGCGAGGTAGGCGCCCTGTTCGACGGTGAGCTTGGCGGCGTCGACACCGTAGTAGGCCTGGGCGGCGGCCTGGATGCCGTACGCGCCGCGGCCGTAGTAGCTGGTGTTGAGGTAGCCGGCGAGGATCTCCGGCTTGTGCTTCTCCTGGTCGACCTTGAGGGAGATCACCAGCTCCTTGAGCTTGCGGGTGACCGTCTGGTCCTGGTCCAGGTAGTAGTTCTTCACGTACTGCTGGGTGATGGTCGAGCCACCCTGCTTGCCCTTGCCCGTGATCGTGTTGAAGACACCGCGGGCCGTGCCCTTGATGTCGATGCCGGAGTCCTTGTAGAAGGTCTTGTTCTCGGCGGCGACGAAGGTGTCCTGAACCGGCTTCGGGATCTTGTCCAGGCCGACGATCTCACGGTTGATCTTGCCGGTACGGGCGAGGATCTTGCCGTTGCTGTACTTGTAGACGTTGCTCTGCATGGTCGCCTCGATGTTGGCGCCGGGGACCGGGACCAGCAGATAGACGACGTACAGCGCGCCCATCCCGAGCAGGCAGAACACGAAGAAGGTGCCCAGCAGCTTCTTCCAGGTGAACAAGCGGCGTATGCCCCCGCGGCTCTTCGCCCGGCGCGTTCCACGCTGCCGGGTCCGTCGCGCTTCCGCTCGGCCCATTGCTTCGTTGCTCCCGCTCGTCGTCTGCCGTCGTCTGGTCGTATGCAGGCGTATGCCTTCGGATCAGCCTAAGAAGCTAACACCGTCCTCTAAGGACGGATCTGGACAGATCCGACTTATGGGGAGGTGACAATCAGCACGCACCCCCAGGGGAACCGACGGCCAGGAGCCCTCGAAGGTTGCCCGGAGCGGCAAATCTCCACGAAATCAAGGAGCTTGAGCCCTCTGTCGACATTGGGAAATGTGCTATCACTATGACATCACTCGTCAGAACGGGGGCTCCATCCATGACCTCATCCCTGCCCATGCCGGCCAACGGGGCCGACATAACGGACATTTCCTCGTCGCCTGCGATCCGCGAGACCGAGGCGCACTCCATCCCCGGCGGCCTCGGCCTCCTGCTGACCGTCATCGGCGCCCTCGGCGGCGTCGCCCTCGCGATCACCGGCGTCGTGGTCGGCGCGGGGGGCAACGACGGCCTCGGGGCGACCCTCGTCCTTCTCGGCGGCCTCACCTGCTTCACCTCGGTGTTCTGCATGACAGGGGTGAAGATGGTCGCGCCCGGCGAGGCGCGGGTGATCCAGCTCTTCGGCCGGTACGTCGGCACGGTCCGCACCGACGGGCTGCGCTGGGTCAATCCGCTGACCTCCAGCAACAAGGTCTCGACCCGCGTACGCAACCACGAGACCACCGTCCTCAAGGTCAACGACGCCTACGGCAACCCGATCGAGCTCGCCGCCATCGTGGTCTGGAAGGTCCGGGACACCGCCCAGGCCCTCTTCGAGGTCGACGACTTCCTCCAGTTCGTCGCCACCCAGGCGGAGGCGGCCGTGCGCCACATCGCGCTGGAGTACCCCTACGACGCCCATGACGAGGACGGCCTGTCGCTGCGCGGCAACGCCGAGGAGATCACCGAGAAGCTCGCCCTCGAACTGACCGCCCGCGTCGAGGCGGCCGGCGTCCAGATCGTCGAGGCCCGCTTCAGCCACCTCGCGTACGCCCCTGAGATCGCCTCCGCGATGCTCCAGCGTCAGCAGGCCGGCGCGGTCGTCGCCGCCCGCCGGCAGATCGTCGACGGGGCGGTCGGCATGGTCGAGATGGCGCTCGACCGGCTCGCCGAGCGGGACATCGTGGAGCTCGACCCGGAGCGGAAGGCCACCATGGCCTCCAACCTGCTGGTGGTGCTCTGCGGGGACCGCGCCGCCCAGCCGGTCGTCAACACGGGCACTCTGTACCAGTGACGAACGAGGCCCCCCGGCGGAAACAGGTCCTGCTCCGGCTCGACCCGAAGGTCCACGATGCGCTGGCGCGCTGGGCCTCGGACGAATTGCGCAGCGCGAACGCACAGATCGAGTTCCTGCTCCGCCGGGCCCTCGCCGAGGCCGGCCGCCTCCCGGACGACGCCCGTCCGATCCCCCGGCGGGGACGCCCCACGAAGGAGTCCCCCCCGCCCACGGAGTAGGCACCTGGCCGGAACCGCACGTATACATCGCGGGTATACACCCCATGTACAGTGGCGGGCATGTCGATCGGTCACACCCTCCTCGGGCTCCTCGAAACCGGCCCCCGCCACGGCTACGACCTCAAGCGCGCCTTCGACGAGAGATTCGGGCACGACCGGCCGCTGCACTACGGCCAGGTCTACTCGACGATGTCGCGGCTGCTGAAGCACGGGCTGGTCGAGGTCGAGGGGATCGAGCCGGGCGGCGGACCCGAGCGCAAGCGGTACGCCATCACCGAGGCCGGGGTCACCGATGTCGCCTGCTGGCTCGCCCAGCCCGAGAAGCCCGAGCCGTACCTCCAGTCGACCCTCTACACCAAGGTCGTCCTCGCGCTGCTGACCCACCGCAGCGCCGCCGGCATCCTGGACACCCAGCGCACCGAACACCTGCGGCTGATGCGGGAGCTGACCCGGCGCAAGAAGGACGGCGACCTCGCCGACCAGCTCATCTGCGACCACGCGCTGTTCCATCTCGAAGCCGATCTGCGCTGGCTGGAACTGACCGCCGCCCGGCTCGGCCGGCTCGCCGAGGAGATCGGCGCATGAGCGGCGCGCTGCTGTCGGCCGAGGGGCTCGACAAGACGTACGGACGGACCCCGGCCCTCGCCGGCATACGGTTCGCGATCCGGGCGGGCGAGGTCGTCGCCGTGATGGGGCCCTCCGGCTCCGGGAAGTCCACCCTGCTGCACTGCCTCGCCGGCATCGTCCGGCCCGATGCCGGCACCGTCCACTACGACGGGCGCGAGCTGACCACCCTGTCCGACAGCGCGCGCAGTGCCCTGCGCCGTCAGGACTTCGGCTTCGTCTTCCAGTTCGGCCAGCTGGTGCCCGAGCTCAGCTGCCTGGAGAACGTGGCTCTGCCGCTGCGGCTGAACGGCGAACGCCGCAAGGCCGCCGAGGCCAAGGCCCTCCGGTGGCTGGAGCGCCTGGAGGTCGAGGACGTCGCCGGGCACCGGCCGGGCGAGGTCTCCGGCGGCCAGGGCCAGCGGGTCGCGGTCGCCCGCGCGCTGGTCACCGCCCCGCGCGTGATCTTCGCGGACGAGCCGACCGGAGCGCTGGACTCCCTCAACGGCGAGCGGGTCATGACCCTGCTCACCGACGCGGCCCGGGAGACCTCCGCCGCGGTCGTCCTGGTCACCCACGAGGCCCGGGTCGCCGCCTACTCCGACCGCGAGGTCGTCGTACGGGACGGCCGGATCCGGGACCTGGCAGGGGTGGCATGAACCTCCGCACCTGGGCCCGTGACCTGACGCTCGGAGCGCGGTTCGCGGTGGCCGGCGGCCGCCGCGGCTGGGTCCGTACCACCCTGACCGCCGTCGGCGTCGGACTCGGCGTGGCGCTGCTCCTGGTCGCCGCCTCCGTGCCCGACCTGCTCCAGAACCGGGCCGACCGCTCCGACGCGCGCGCGATCTACACCGGCGGCGACGAGGCACCCCGCTCCGACCGCTCCTTTCTCTACGTCGAGCCGGGCACCGTCTTCCACGGGGACCCGGTCCAGGGCGTGGTGGTACGGGCCGAGGGCGCGCACGCCCCGGCGCCGCCGGGTCTGGCGAAGCTGCCCGCGCCCGGCGAGATGGTGGTCTCCCCAGCCCTCGCCGAGCTGCTCGCCTCCCCCGGCGGCGCACTCCTGAAGGAACGTTTCCCCTATCGGGTCACGGGGACCATCGACGACTCGGGCCTCATCGGCCCGCGCGAACTCCTCTACTACGCCGGCAGCGCCACCCTCGACACCGCCTCCGGCGCTGACCGCGGCGACAGCTTCGGCTACCCCGCCTCCCGGGAACGGCCCTTCGGCGGCTTCCTGCTTCTGATCACCGTCGTCACCTGTGTGGTCCTGCTGCTGCCCGTACTGGTCTTCATCGCCACCGCGGTCCGCTTCGGCGGCGACCGGCGTGACAAGCGGCTCGGCGCGCTGCGGCTGGTCGGCGCGGACACCGCCACCACCCGGCGGATCGCCGCCGGCGAGGCACTGGCCGGGGCGCTGCTCGGACTCGTCGCGGGCGCCGGGTTCTTCGTCCTGCTGCGCCAGGTCATGGGCTGGGCCACGGTCTGGAACCTCAACTTCTTCCCCTCCGACGTGGTGCCGTCCCTGGCGCTGACCGCCCTGATCGCCCTGGTCGTGCCGGTGTGCGCGGTGGTGGTCACGGTCGTCGCGCTGCGCGGCATCTCCATCGAACCGCTCGGCGTGGTCCGCGAGGCGACCCCGCGCCCGCGCCGCCTGTGGTGGCGCCTCACGCTGGTCGCCGTGGGCCTGGCGCTGCTGCTGCCGCTGACCGGGCAGATCGCGGTCTCCGACGAGTCGATCGCCACGTACCAGGTCGCGGCGGGCGCGGTGCTGGCGCTGACGGGTCTGACCACCCTGCTGCCCTGGCTGGTCGAGGCCGCGGTCAAGCGGCTGCGGGGCGGCCCCACCGCCTGGCAGCTGGCCACCCGCAGGCTCCAGTTGAGCAGCGGGACGGCGGCCCGCGCGGTCAGCGGCATCGTGGTCGCGGCGGCCGGAGCGATCGCCCTGCAGATGCTCTTCCACTCCATCCAGAGCGACTTCATGCGGCCCACCAACATGGACACCGCCCGCGCCCAGCTGGAGACGCGGATGACGGCCCGCGACGGCTCCGAGGCCCGGAAGATGATCGAGAAGTTCTCGGCGGCCAAGGGCGTCCAGGGAGTCATCGGGATCATCAGCTCGGGCGCGGAACGCGCCGGAGCCCCGACCGCGGACCGGGGATACCTCTCCTCCACCCAGCTGACCGTCGGCGACTGCCGCTCGCTGCGGGAACTGGCACACCTGCCCTCCTGCCGGGACGGCGACGTCTTCATCGCGCTTGGCCACGGCGAGGACGCCCCCGACGACGACTACGTCCGCGAGACCGCCCGGCCCGGCGTCCAGGTCAATCTGCGCCCGGACTACGACCACCCCGGCAAGGACCCGCTGCTGTGGCGGATCCCCGCCTCGGCCCGCACGGTCGACGGACGTCTGGACCCCATGGGGCAGATGCAGTTCGGGATCCTCGCCACCCCGTCCGCGATCGATGTGACCCGGCTCGACGCGCCCTCCGCGCAGGCCATGATCCAGGTCGACCCCGGCGTCCCGGACGCCGCCGAGCACGTCCGCAACGCGGCGGCGCTGATCGACCCGACGATGCGTGTCCTCACCCTGCAGAACTTCGAACGGGACGCGCAGTACACCAGCGTACGGACCGGGATCTTCGTCGCGGCGTCGGCCACGATGGCCCTGATCGCGGTCTCCCTGCTGGTCGGCTCGGTGGAGCAACTGCGCGACCGCAAGCGGCTGCTGGCCGCCCAGGTGGCCTTCGGCACGCCCCGCACGACGCTCAGCTGGTCGGTGCTGTGGCAGACCGCCATCCCGATCACGCTGGGCCTCGCGCTCGCGACCGGCGGCGGACTCGGGCTCGGCGTCGTCCTGCTGAGGCTGATCGGCAAGCAGGTGACGGACTGGTGGGTCTTCCTGCCGGTCGTCGGCGTCGGCGCGGCCCTGATCGCGGTGGTGACCCTGCTCAGTCTGCCGCCGATGTGGCGGATGATGCGTCCGGACGGTCTGCGTACGGAGTGAGGACGCGTACGGGCAGTTCGGCCAGCGCCTCCCGCAGGGCGCCCGCGAACTCCTCGAACTCGGCCTCCCGCGCCGCGCCCGTCCGCATCGCCAGGGCGATCCTGCGCGAGGGCGCCGGATCGGCGAAGAAACCGGTCAGCAGCTGGTCGTTGCGCGCGGTCTCGACCTTGACCGCGGTCCGCGGCAGCAGGGTCACCCCGAGGCCGCCCGCGACCAGCTGGACCAGTGTCGACAGACCAGCGGCCGTCGTGGTGACTGGGGCGCCGTCGCCGCGGCCTGCCTCACGGCAGATGTCGAGAGCCTGGTCGCGCAGGCAGTGCCCCTCGTCGAGCAGGAGCAGCTTCAGCTCGCGCAGCGCCTCGCGGGGGATGTCGACGCGGCCGGCGAGACCGTGTCCCTCGGAGGTCACCAGGACGAAGTCCTCGTCGAACAACGGGAGCTCGACGACGCCGGGCACGCCGAGGGGGACGGCGAGCAGCAGAAGGTCCAGCCGTCCGGCGCCAAGGCCTTCGAGCAGCGAGGAGGTCTGCTCCTCGTGGACCTGGAGGTCGAGCTCGGGGTAGCGGTCATGGACGAGCCGCAGCACGGTCGGCAGGAGGTACGGGGCGACGGTCGGGATCACCCCGAGCCGCAGGACCCCCGTGAACGGCGCCTGGGCCGCCTCGGCCTCCTCCATCAGCTCGCCCACCGCGTCGAGGACGGCCTTGGCCCGTACCGCGAGCCGCTCCCCGGCGGTCGAGAGCAGCACCTTACGCGTCGTACGCTCAAGGAGCTGGACACCGAGTGTCTCTTCGAGTGCCGAAACCGCGCCCGAGAGGGCGGGCTGGCTCATCCCGATGGCGGCCGCGGCATCCCGGAAGTGGAGATGGTCCGCCACTGCCACAAAGGCTCTGAGCTGGGACAGGCTGGGTTGTTTCACACGCTGTGACGACACGACTGATAACCACCTTCGATCAACACGACGCAGTCTAGCTATTTCACTGATCAATGCACGCCGTGCCATGCTGGGCCCACGTCCAACCCCCACGGAAACCCTCAAAAGGGATTTCCGCCTTTGCAAGGAGAGCGCGTGCTCACTGTCGGTGACAAGTTCCCCGCGTACGACCTGACCGCCTGTGTGTCGCTGGAGAGCGGCAAGGAGTTCGAGCAGATCAACCACAAGTCCTACGAGGGCAAGTGGCGCGTGGTGTTCTTCTGGCCGAAGGACTTCACCTTCGTCTGCCCCACCGAGATCGCCGCCTTCGGCAAGCTGAACGACGAGTTCGCCGACCGCGACGCCCAGATCCTCGGCGTCTCCGGCGACTCCGAGTTCGTGCACCACGCCTGGCGCAAGGACCACGCCGACCTGCGTGACCTGCCCTTCCCGATGCTCGCCGACTCCAAGCACGACCTGATGCGCGAGTGCGGCGTCGAGGGCGAGGACGGCTTCGCCCAGCGCGCCGTCTTCATCGTGGACCCGAACAACGAGATCCAGTTCACGATGGTGACCGCCGGCTCCGTGGGCCGTAACCCCAAGGAGGTCCTGCGGGTCCTGGACGCGCTGCAGACCGACGAGCTGTGCCCCTGCAACTGGAACAAGGGCGAGAGCACCCTGGACGCCGGCGCCCTCCTGGCCGGTGAGTGACCATGGCGCTCGATGAGCTCAAGTCCGCGATACCGGACTACGCCAAGGACCTGAAGCTGAACCTCGGCTCGGTCATCGGCAACAACGACAAGCTCTCGCAGCAGCAGCTCTGGGGCACGGTCCTGTCCTGCGCCATCGCCGCGCGCTCCCCGAAGGTCCTGCGCGAGCTGGAGCCCGAGGCCAAGGCCAACCTCTCCGCCGAGGCGTACACCGCCGCCAAGTCCGCCGCCGCGGTCATGGCGATGAACAACGTCTTCTACCGCACCCGGCACCTGCTGTCGGACCCGGAGTACGGCACGCTCCGCGCGGGCCTGCGGATGAACGTCATCGGCAACCCCGGCGTGGAGAAGGTCGACTTCGAGCTGTGGTCGCTCGCCGTCTCCGCGATCAACGGCTGCGGCCAGTGCCTCGACTCGCACGAGCAGGTGCTCCGCAAGGCCGGTGTGGACCGCGAGACGATCCAGGAGGCCTTCAAGATCGCCGCGGTGATCCAGGCGGTCGGCACCACCCTCGACGCCGAGGCCGTCCTGGCCGAGTAGGCCTGTACGCACGGCACGAGCCGTACGACGCGAAGGGCCCCGGGACCATGCTCGGGTTCTAGGAGTCGTTGCAACACCCCAGCTCAAGGGGTGGCATGGACTTCGATATCCGCGAGGACCGGCAGCCGCAGGGACGCAGGAAGCT